>NZ_JAJPWT010000002.1:0-1131580 GCF_046548975.1 Amycolatopsis sp. lyj-346 | reverse complement strand
ACGGGGTCTTTGACGGCTTCGGCGGTGAGGGTGGCGGGGGCGCCTTCGAGGAGGCGGGCGACCATGGTGGCGAGCATTTCGACGTGGCCGATTTCTTCGGTGGCGGTGTCCATGATCAGGTCTTTGTCCTTGCCTTCGATGCGGCAGTTCCAGCCTTGGAACAGGTACTGCATGGTGACGGTCATTTCGCCGTAGGCGCCGCCGATGAGTTCCTGGAGTTTGTGGGCGTAGACGGGGTCGGGCTTTTCGGGCTTGGCTTCGAACTGCAGCAGCTTCGTGTGACGGAACACGTCGTCTCCCTTCGGAGCCGGGGGAGTTCCCCCGATCGGCCGCATCAATCCGAAGATCGCCGTGTTTGCCGGGATCCAGGCGGGATATCCGATCGGGTGATCGTCGTGAAGGAGGTGGTCACCGGTGCTCGCCCGGCACAACTCGGTGTGGCTGGTGCCCCGGCAGGGCGCGCCGGCGAAGGCCGCGGTCGTCGGTGTGCTGGATCGGACGACGTACTCGCAGCTGCGCGACCGGTTGCTCGAATTCGCGGTCGACTCCGAGGACGGTGTGCTGATCGACATCGAGCGCCTCGAACTGCGCGACCGGGCGCTGATCCGGGTGTTCGCCCTGGTCGCGCTGCGCGTCGGCGACTGGCCGGCGATCCCGTTCGCCCTGGTCACCGGCCGCCCGGAACAGCGGGCGGCGCTCGCGGGGACCGGTGTGCCGGTGTACCCGGACGCCGCCACGGCGGAGGCGGCGCTGACCTGCCCGGCCCGGCGGCGGGTGGGCCGCCTGCTCGACCGCTCGCCGCGCACGTCGGCGCGCGCCCGCGGGTTCGTCCGCGGGGTCTGCGCCGAGTGGATGGTGCCGGAGCTGGCCGAGGACGCCGAGCTGATCGCGACCGAGCTCGTCGAAAACACGCTCCGCCACACGGATTCCGCGCCCCGGCTGCGGCTGGAGCTGCGCCGCGGAACGCTGACGGTGGAGGTCTCGGACGAGAGCACGCGGCCGGCGGTGCTGCGGGAAGGCCTCGACCTGGCCTGCGCGGGCATGGGCCTGCGGATGATCACGAAGGTCGCGAAGCGGTGGGGGAGCAGCCGGTCCCGCTCGGGCGGCAAGACGGTGTGGGCGCTGCTGGCCCGGTGCTGAACCGCACCGCCGGGAAGGCCGCCGCCGGTGCGGCGGCCTTCCCGTTCGAACGAATCAGGCGCCCGGGCCCGAGTAGATCTCCGCGGCCGGCGGCTCGGACACCGTCGTCGGCTTGTTCCAGTCCCGGAACTCCATGGCGCCGCTCTTCGGGTCCGCCATGCGCAGCAGGTAGTGCGGCTCGGCCGCCGCCACCGTGGCCGTGCCGTCCGGGCTCGTGAAGGTCAGGGCCGGCTCGCCCGCGAGCGTGGTCGCCTCGCCCGCCGTGAACTTCGCCTTCTCCAGCTCGCCCAGCATGCCCCCGGTGAACGACTTGTAGTCGAGGAACTCCTTGAACGCGCCCGCGATGCCCGCGCCGATCTTGGCGGTGGAGGGCACCCACTTGCCGGTGATCTGCTTGGCGGCCGCGGCCGGGATGCCGGCCTGCTTCACCAGGGAGTCGGTGAACTTGAAGTAGTACTTGTCGCCGATCCGCAGGACGGGGATCTCGAGGCCGTCCTTCACCACGGTGCCGCTCGCGCTGTCCGCGTTGAGCTGCAGGTCCAGGTTGATGGCGCTGCCCTGCTGGGCGATCGTGCCCTTGACGTGCACGGCCGAAGCCTGCTTGGCGGCGGCGGAGACGGCCGCGCCCACCTTGGCGGCGTCGAGGGCCGGGGGTGCCGGAGTCGTGGACGTCGCGGCCGGAGTGGTGACAGCGGCGGCGGCGGCCGGTGCCGGCGTGTCCGACGTGCCGGAGCAGCCGGCGAGGGCGAGGGATCCGGCCGTGAGGAGCGCGGCCAGGCGGAGGCGAGGCATGGTTGGTCCGTTCGTGAAGGCCCGGGGCGTCCCCGGACACGAACGGGCTATCGCCTGAACAGGTGATCCGTTACAGCCACCGTGACGGTCGTCACCGCTGTTCCGTGCGGCGAGGCCGGTAGTCGCGCTCGGTTTCGACCTCGCCTTCCGGCGTGTGGACGAAGTGCCCGACCCGGCGCTTCCGCGCGATCTGGCGCCCCGCCAGCACGGCGTCGACGCGGCGGGGGGAGGTGTTGGACGCCCGGCGGCCGCCTTCGACGCGGTTCTTCCACAGTCCGTCTTCGTAGTAGGTGTGCACGTCACCCTCCGCCACGGCGCCGCCTCCGATCGTGAGACCTGGAAGGGCTGCGGATGCCCGGGGACGTAGCGGACAAACGTGGCGGGGCGGTCAGGCCAGCCCGAGTACTTCGATGGCGTTGTCCTTGAGGATCAACGGACGCACCTCGTCCTTGAGGTCCAGCGCGGCGAAGTCGGCGAGCCAGCGGTCCGGGGTGATCACCGGGAAGTCGGAGCCGAACAGGACTTTCCGCTTCAGCAGCGTGTTGGCCGCGCGCACCAGCTGCGGCGGGAAGTACTTCGGCGACCACCCCGACAGGTCGATGTACACGTTCGCCTTGTGCGTCGCGATCGAGATCGCCTCGTCCTGCCACGGCACCGACGGGTGTGCCAGGATCACCGTCAGGTCGGGGAAATCGGCGGCGACGTCGTCGAGCAGCATCGGGTTCGAGTAGCGCAGCTTGATCCCGTGCCCACCCGGCAGGCCGGCGCCGATGCCGGTCTGCCCGGTGTGGAACAGGGCCGGCACGCCCAGTTCGGCGATCGCCTCGTACAGCGGGTAGTACCGGACGTCGTTGGGCTCGAACGCCTGCAGGCTCGGGTGGAACTTGAACCCGCGCACCCCGTGCTCGCCGGCCAGCCGCCGCGCGCGCAGGACCGCGGCTTTGCCGGCGTGCGGGTCGACCGAGCCGAACGGGATGAGCACGTCGGCGTGTTCCGCGGCGGCGTCGGCGATCTCTTCGCTCGACAGCGCGGGGTGCCCGGTCGCGGCCGGCGCCTCGACCGTGAAGACCACGGCGGCCATGTTCCGGGCCCGGTAGTGCTCGGCGATCGCGGTCACCGTCGGCGTGCGGTCCTGCCCGGCGCGGAAGTACTTCTCGGAGGCGTCCAGGAGTTCCTGGTCGAGGGCGAAACAGCCGTGGCCGTCTTGTTCGACGTGGGTGTGGACGTCGATGGCGGTCAGGGAGGAAAGGTCCACGGGAGCTCCAGGTTCAGGGCAGGTCGGGCTGTTCGGCCTTGGCGGCCAGCAGGCGGTCGAGGACGGCGTCGCGGGCGGCGATGAGCCGGTCGTGGTCGACGCCGGCCAGTTCGGCGTCGACCCCGGCGACGAGGGACTCGGCGAGTTCCGGGGTCAGGTGAACGCGGCCGAGGTCACGCCACCACTGTTCGGTGGGCGGGCCGAGGTGGCGCAGGACGTGCGCGAGCCCGCCCGCCCCGCCGGAGAGGTGCTGGTTGGCGAACGGGCCGAGCACGGCCCAGCGCAGGCCGGGCCCGTGCGCGATGGCGGCGTCGATGTCGGCGACCGTCGCGACGCCGCGTTCGACGAGCGAGTACGCCTCCTGCCACAGCGCGGCCTGCAGCCGGTTCGCGACGTGGCCGGGCACCTCCCGCGTCAGCCGGATCGGCCGCTTGCCCGCCGCGGTGTAGAACGCCATCGCGCGGTCGACGACCGCGGGCGTGGTTTCCCGGCCCGGGACGACCTCCACGAGCGGGATCACGTGCGGCGGGTTGAACGGGTGCCCGACGACCACGCGTTCGGGATGCCTCGGGCAGCCCTGCGCGATGACGCTCGGCAGCAGCCCGGAGGAGCTGCTCGCCAGGATCACGTCCGGCCGCGCGGCCTCGTCGAGCACGCGGAACAGGCGGTGCTTGACGTCTTCGCGCTCGGGTCCGTTCTCCTGCACGAAATCCGCTTCCGACACGGCTGCGCCGGCGTCGGTGGCGAAGCTGAGCCGATCCTGCGAAGCGCCTTCGGCGAGGCCGAGCCGGACCAGGGTGGGCCAGTGCGCGGCGACGTCGGCGCGGAGGCGGTCTTCGGCGCCGGGAGCCGGATCGGTGGCGACGACGTCGAAACCGTGGGCGAGGAAGTGCGCGGCCCAGCCGGCGCCGATCACGCCGGTCCCGACGATCGCGACGGTGGTGATCCGGCCGGGTTTCGCCGCGCGCCCGGCGGGGGACGAGGTGATCCGGACGGTCATGCCGGGCCGCCGGCGAGCGCGACGAACGGGTCCAGCGACGCCGGATCGGCCAGGACGTCGCGCGCGGCGACGTCGTCCGGCCGTGCGCCGCGAAGCAGCTTCTTCACCGGCAGCTCCAGTTTCTTCCCGGTGCGGTTGCGCGGGATCGACGGCACGGCGGTGATCGCGTCCGGCACGTGCCGCGGCGAAAGCGCGCTCCGCAACGCCGAAGCGATCTTGCCGCGCAGGGTGTCGTCGAGTTCGGCGCCGGACCGCAGCGCCACGAACAGCCGGAGGTCGCCGTTGCCGCCCGCGGGGTCTTCGAGGTGCACGACGAGGGAGTCCTCGATCTCCGGCAGTTCCTCGACGACGGCGTAGAACTCGGCGGTGCCCAGCCGGACGCCGCCGCGGTTGAGCGTCGCGTCCGAGCGGCCGGCGATGACGCAGCTGCCTTCGGGCGAGAACCGGATCCAGTCGCCGTGCCGCCAGATGCCGGGGTAGGTTGAGAAGTACGTCTCGCGGTAGCGCTCGCCCGAGCCGTCGCCCCAGAACCCCACCGGCATCGACGGCATCGGGGCGGTGATCACCAGTTCCCCCAGTTCCCCGACCACTTCGGCGCCGTGCTCGTCGAACGCCTTCGCGGCGACGCCGAGGCAGGGGCCGGAGATCTCGCCCGCCCGGACCGGCTGCAGCGGGCTGCCCTGGACGATGCCGCTGCACACGTCGGTGCCGCCGCTGCCGACGTTGAGCAGCACGCCCGGAAACCGCTCGTGCACCCAGTGGAAGCCTTCCGCGGGCAGTGGGCTGCCGGCCGCGCCGAGCTGCCGCAGCGCGGACAGGTCGTACTCGGCGGCCGGGTCGAGCCCCGCTTTCCGGCACGCCATCAGGAATCCCGGGCTCGCGCCCATCAGCGTCGCGCGCGTCTCGTGGGCCAGCCGCCACTGCCAGGCCAGGTCCGGGTGCAGCGGGTTGCCGTCGACCAGCACGATCGACGCGCCGGTGAGCAGCCCCGAGACCAGCGCGTTCCACATCATCCAGGCGGTGGTGGAGAACCACAGGATCCGGTCGCCGGCGCGCAGGTCCCAGCTGAGGCCGTGGTTCTTGAGGTGCTCCAGCAGGATTCCGCCGTGGCCGTGCACGATCGCCTTCGGCTTGCCCGTGGTGCCGGAGGAGAACAGCACGCACAGCGGGTGCGCGAAGGCGACCGGCTCGAACCCGGACACGCATGCCTTCGGGGGGTCCGGGTGGCGGAGCCCCCGGCTCGGGCCGAAGGCCCGGATGTCACTGCTTTCGCTGAGCAGGTCGTCCCAGGCGAGCGTGCCGGGCAGGTCGTGGCCGCCGTAGGGGACGTGCACGACGTGCTCGGCGGTGGGCAGGCCGGCGCGGATCTCGGCGACCTCGGCGCGGCGGTCGACGTCCTTGGCGCCGTAGCGGTAGCCGGACACCGTCAGCAGGACCCGTGGCTCGATCTGGCCGAACCGGTCGACCACCGAGCGGGCGCCGAACTCGGGGGCGCAGGAGGCCCAGATCGCGCCCAGGCTCGCGACGGCGAGGTAGGCGACCACGGCTTCCGGGATGTTGGGCAGGTAGGCGGCCACGCGGTCGCCGCGGCCGACGCCGAGCCGGGCCAGCCCCGCGCGGGCGCGCGCGACCTGGTCGCGCAGCTGCCCCCAGGTGAGCTCGGTGCGCTCCCGCGTCTGGGAGTACGCGATGATCGCGGTTTCGCCGTCCGCACCGTGGCCCAGAGCGTGTTCGGCGTAGTTGAGGGTCGCGCCGGGGAACCAGTCCGTGCCCGGCATCCGCCGGTCGGGCACCACCGCGGTGGCCGGGGTGTTCAGGCGGACGCCGAAGAAGTCCTTGATCGAGGACCAGAAGCCGTCGAGGTCGGTCACCGACCACCGGTGCAGCGCCGCGTAGTCGTCGAACGAATGGCCGCGGTCTTCCAGCCACCGCAGGTACCGGCCGAGCTCGGTGGTTTCGCGGACGTCGGGCGCGACCGGGCGCAGGATCATCGGCCGACCTTCCCGGCGCGCTTCTCGAGGAAGGCCTGCATCCGTTCCTTCGCCTCGGCGCTGCCACTGGCGACGGCGGCCATCAGCGCTTCCATCAGGTAGCCCTCGGCCGGGTTGGCCTCGGCGATGCGGGGGAGCGCCTGCAGGACGGCGAAGTTCGTGATCGGGGAGTTCCCCGCGATCTTGCGGGCCAGGCCGAGCGCGTGCTCCAGGCCGTTTTCGACGCGGTAGTGCGACAACCCGGCGGCGTGGCCCTCGTCGGCGTCGAGCACGCGGCCGGTGAGCATCATGTCGGCCATCCGGTGCGCGCCGATCAGCCGCGGCACCCGCACGGACGCGCCGCCGCCGACGAACAGCCCGCGCTGCCCTTCCGGCAGGGCGTAGAACGCCGACGGTTCGGCGACGCGGATGTGCGCGGCGGCCGCCAGTTCCAGGCCGCCGCCGACGACCGCGCCCTTGAGCACGGCGACCACCGGGACCCGCCCGCGTTCGAGCCGCTCGAACGCGCGGTGCCACATCATCGAGTGCTCGAGGCCCTCGAACGCGTCGCGCTCGGTGAGCTCGGACAGGTCCAGCCCGGCGGAGAAGTGGTCGCCGACGGCGTCGAGCACGACGGCCTTGACGCCCGGCGGCGGGGCGCCGAAGAACGACTCGAGACCGAGCACGGTCGCGTCGTCGAGGGCGTTGCGCTTCTCGGGACGGGCCAGTCGCAGCACGGCGATGTCGTCCCGCAGCTCCAGGCGCAGCGAAGGGGGCAGGAGAGGGGTGGTCATGCGGGTCCGTTCGTGAAGGTTTCGGCGGCCAGGGTGCGCAGTTCGACGCGGCGGATCTTGCCCGTGGCGTTGCGGGGCAGGGTGTCGGTGAACTGCACGTGCTTCGGGACCTTGTAGCGCGCCAAATGCTGTTCGAGGTGGGCGCGGAACCGCGGTTCGTCCAGCTCCGCACCGGGCCGGACCACGACGAAGGCCGCGCCGGCTTCGCCCCAGCGCTCGTCGGGCACGCCGACCACGGCGCAGGCGTCGACCGCGTCGAGCCGGAGGGCGACCGCTTCGATTTCGGCCGGGTACACGTTTTCCCCGCCGGAGATGATCATGTCCTTGACCCGGTCGACGACGTGGGCCCAGCCGTCGTCGTCGACGCGGACGACGTCACCGGTGCGGAACCAGGCACCGTCGACGAAACCGGCCTGCGACTCCTCCGGCCGGTTCCAGTAGCCGCCGAAGACGTGCGGGCCGCGGACGAGCAGCTCGGCGGGGGTCCCGCCCAACGGTCCGGGTGCCAGTTCGGGCCCGAGGGCGGCCACGTCGGTGAAGAAGTGCGGCACCCCGGCGGCGACCGGGTGGTCGAGCGTGCCCTCGTGGGTGGCCATCGAGACGCCCGGGGCGGCTTCCGTCATGCCGTAGCCCTGCAGGAGTTTCACGCCGCGGTCGAGCCACGCGCGGGCGACGCGCTCGGCCACCGGCGACCCGCCGTAGAGCACGCAGGTCAGCGAGCTCAGGTCGGTGCGGTCCCAGGCGTCGTGGCGGCTCATCATCTCCAGCATGGTGGGCACCGCGGAGAAGCTGGTGATCCCGGCGTCCCCGATCCGGGCGAGGATGGTGCCCGGATCGAACTTCGCCACCGGTTCGACGCTGCCGCCCTTGAACAGCGTCGGCAGGGTGATCTGGCCCAGCCCGACGCAGTGGAACAGCGGCGCGATGCACAGCGCCTTGTCGGTGCTCAGGACGTCGAGGTGCGCGAGCTGGTTGACGGTGTTCCAGGTGAGGTTGCCGTGGGTGAGGACCGCCGCCTTCGGCCGTCCGGTGGTGCCGGAGGTGTAGAGCAGCAGGCACGGGTCGTCCAGCCGGACCTCGGTGTCCGGCAGTGGCCCGGCCTCGGCGATCTCCGCCTCGAAGCCCCCCTCCGCAGGGTCCGTCGGGATGACGACGCCGTCCGGCAGCGAACCGGCCGCCGCCACGAGGCCGGCGGTGTCCGCGCTGTGCACGAGGACCGACGCGCCGCTGTCGTCGAGCATGTACCGGATTTCCGCGGGGGCGAGCCGGTAGTTCAGCGGGACGAAGATCGCGCCGCAGCGGGTGGCGGCGAACAGCGTCTCGAACACGGTGATGTCGTTGACGCCGAGGTAGGCCACCCGGTCGCCCGGGCGCACGCCGAGCCGGGTCAGCGCGCCGGCGAGCCGGTCGACGCGGTCGGCGAGCCCGGCGTAGGTGAGCGACCGGTCGTGCTGCACCAGCGCCGTCCGGTCCGGCGAGATCCGCGCCCGCCGCGCCGGCCAGCTGCCCAGACCGAAGTCGGGGAGATTCACTGCCACCTCCTTCACCAGCGGAGCACCGGTTTGATCGTTTTGCCGGTGAGCATGTCGTCCACTGCTTCTTGAATCTGCCCGAACTCGTAGTGGGTGACCAGTTTTTCGAGCGGGAACCGCCCGGTGGCGACGAGTTCGGCCAGCGTCGGCACGAGTGCCTGGGTGTCCGCGTCGCCCATGGTGAGGCCGACGACGTGCCGTCCGGGGAGCAGGAAGTTGACGTCCACGGGCACTTCCGTGCCGAACGCGGGCGCGCCGACGACGACCGCGGTGCCGCGCGCGGCCAGCGCGCCGATCGCCGTCCCCAGGACGCCCGCGTTGCCGGTGGTCTCGACGACGCCGTCGACGCCGCGGCCGCCGGTCAGCTTCCCGACCGCCTCGGCGAGGTCTTCGCCGCTGGTGTCGATCGTGTCGGTGGCGCCGAGCTCGCGGGCCAAAGCCAGCCGTGCCGCCACGCGGTCGACGGCGATGATCCGCGTCGACGGCGTCAGCCGCGCGGCCATGACCGCCGACAGGCCGACCGCACCCGCACCGGTGACCAGCAGCGTGGCGCCCGGGCGCGGGGCGAGGACGTTCCACACGGCGCCGGCGCCGGTCATGATGCCGCAGCCGAGCGGGGCCAGCAGCTCCAGCGGCGCGTCGGCGGCGACCTTGACGACGCTGCGTTCGTCGGCGACGGCGTGCCCGGCGAAACTGGACTGGCCGAAGAAGTGCCCGCCGAGCGGGGTGCCGTCGCGGGAGATCGGGGTGGTGCCGTCCGGGCGGCGCCCGCCGAGCAGGTTGGCGGGCAGCCAGGTCTCGCAGTAGGCGGGGTGGCCGTCGCGGCAGTTCGCGCAGCCGCCGCAGGAGGTGTAGCTGAGCAGGACCCGGTCGCCGGTCGCGACGCGCGTGACCGCGGCGCCGGTCTCCTCGACGATCCCGGCGCCTTCGTGGCCGAGCACGCCGGGCAGCGGGAAGGGCAGGGCGCCGGCGGCGACGCCGAGATCGGTGTGGCACACGCCGGTCGCGACGATGCGGACCCGCACCTCGTCCGGGCGGGGTTCGTCGAGGGCCACTTCGCCGAGGGTGAACCCGGAGCCGGCGGACTCCACGACGGCCGCTGTGGTGGTGGGCATGGGGATGCTCCTGTGGTCAGGCGAGGGAGATGACGACGGACTTCGTGCGCGTGTAGGCGTCGAGGGCTTCGGGGCCGTATTCGCGGCCGAAGCCGGAGTCCTTGACGCCGCCGAACGGGATCGCCGGGTCGAGCATCGCCCAGTCGTTGACCCAGACGATGCCGGCCTGCAGCCGCGCGGCGACCCGGTGCGCGCGGGCCAGGTTCGTCGTCTGCAGGCCGGCCGCGAGGCCGTAGGGCGTGCCGTTGGCCAGCGCGACCGCTTCGTCTTCGGAGGTGAAGCGCTGGACGGTCAGCACCGGGCCGAAGATCTCCTCCTGGATCACCCGGGAGGTGTCCGGCAGGTCCGCGATCACCGTCGGCTGGAAGAAGAACCCGCCCTCGATGTCCGGCCGCCCGCCGCCGGCGACGATCCGGCCGCCGTCGGCGCGGGCCTGCTCGACGTACTGCTCCACCTTCGCCCGGTGCCGCTCGCCCGCCATCGGGCCGACCACGGTCGCGGGGTCGAACGGGTCGCCGACCGGCACGTGCGGCACGGCCTCGGCGAGTGCGCCCAGCACCGTTTCGTACAGCGCGTCGGCGACCAGCAGCCGGGGCCCGCCCATGCAGAACTGGCCGGTGTTGAACACGAAGGCCTTGATCGCCGCGCCGACCGCCTGCTCGACGTCGGCGTCCTCGAACACGATGTGCGCGGCGTTGCCGCCGAGCTCGAGGGTGACCGGCTTCAGGTGCTCCCCGGCCACGCTCGCCGCGTGCCGCCCGACCGCGGTGGAGCCGGTGAACGCGATCTTGTCGACCCCGGGGTGGCTCAGCAGGGCTTCCCCGATCTCCGACCCGAAGCCGGTGACGACGTTGAGCACGCCGTCGGGCACGCCGGCCTCGGCGAGGATGCCGGCCATCCGCAACGCGCTGAGGGAGGTGTCCTCGGCCGGCTTGTGCACCACGGTGTTGCCGGCCGCCAGCGCGGGCGCGATCTTCGAGGTGGACAGGATCAGCGGGAAGTTGAACGGCGTGATGGCGGCGACCACGCCGAGCGGTTCGCGGCGGGTGTAGGCGTGCGACGGGATCGGGATCGGCCGCGTCGCGCCGTCCACGCCCTGCGCCAGCGCCGAGTAGTACTCGTACTGCTCGGCGACGGTCTCGACGTCGACCGCCCGGCACAGCGAGATCGGCTTGCCGACGTCGGCGCTTTCGACGGCGGCGATCTCGTCCGCGCGGGCTCGCACCAGGTCCGCGACCCGGTGCAGCACCCGGGCCCGCGCCCGGCCCGGCGTCGCGGCCCAGCCTTCGGCCGCCTGCCGGGCGGCGGCCACGGCGGCGTCGACGTCGGCGGCCGACGCGCGGGCGAGGGAGGTGAGGGTCTTCCCGGTGGCCGGGTCGACGGCGTCGAAGCGGGCTTCGGCCTCGATCCACCGGCCGCCGATGAACAACCGGCCCGGTGGGACGTCCGGGCGGGGCCGGATGTCCGGCCGCTCCTCCACTGCGGTCATCGGTCCGACTCCTCACTGAGCGGATGTAACTGAGCGGGACATCAGGGCGGAATGTATATCAGGAACCCTGAGATGCACCTAGGATGCGGCGGGAGTCCGTCCGTGTCAAGAGGCCGCCGTCTCGGCGCCGCCCCGGCCGGTGGCGGCGGTGTCAATTCGGCAACCGATCCGATGTGGACAGTCGGGTCCCGGTGAGTGCGGTGTCACCGTGACCGGCCGCCAAGGCTGCCGCTCGCCACAATGGTTCACCTGGATGGGTGGTTTGAGTTGTGCGCGTGCGGGCCGCGTGCGGAGGTGTGGGTTCGGCCGTTGGCGGGGTTGCGCCGTTCGGATCAAGGACTACGCTGCGAAGTGCGGTTCAGCAGCATCCGTCCCCCGACTTGCCAGCGACCGAGCGGGTCGGTCGAGATCGGCCCGCTCGTCACGTCATCTGCGAATGAGGCGTGGAATGTTAGTCGTCCAGCCCCCAGCGACGGCCATCCCCGTAGTGCCGTCGAAGCGCGAACAGCGCAGTGCGTCCGACATCCAGGTGATCCGCCCGTACTTCGGCGCGGTCATGGTCCGCATCCGTGGAGCGCTCGATGCGGACAGTGCGCCCCAGGTGCGCTCGGCGGTGAGCACCTGGGCCCACCGCCGGTTCCCGGTCCTGGTGCTCGACCTGTCCGAGGTCGACTTCCTCGACGGGGCGGGTCTCGCGGCCCTGGGCGGCATCCAGGCCAGGGTGGTCCGCGAGAACGCCACGCTGCGGATCGTCACCGGTGACAACCGGGTGGTGCGCCGGGCGTTGTCGGCCAGCGGCCTCGACCACGCGCTCAACGTCAGCCGCCTGCCGTCCGGGTGGGAACGCGCGACGGAGATCCCCGGCCAGAGCTGACGGCCGGGCCACGCCGCCGCGTCGCGTTCACCGGGTCGCGGCCGGTTCGCGCAGCCCGTCGATCGTCTCGCGCAGTGCTTCGTCGGTCGGCGTGGGCTCGATGCCGAACGCCGCCGTCGCGGCCGACGAGTCGAGGACGAACGGTCGCCGCAGCTGGTACTGCATCTCGACCGTTTCCCGGGCGATCGGGTCGAAGAGCCCGCCGAGGCGCAGCACGAAGCCAGGCATCGCGGCGAGGCGGGCCGCCGGTGCGCCCGCGAGTTCCGCGGCGCGCCCGGCGAGCCGGCGCAGTGACATCGCCGGTGCCGTCGGCACGTGCCAGGGCCGGCCCCAGGCCCGTTCGTCGGTCGCGACCGCGACCAGGGTGCGGGCGACGTCGCCGACCAGGGTCCAGCTGTGCGGGGCGTCCAGGTCGGCCGGCACCGAGGCCCGCTCGCCGGCGAGCACCTTCGGCAGCACCATGGCGGTGAACAGCGAAGCCGCGCCCGCGCCGAGGTAATCGGACCCGCGCACCTCGGCCGTGCGGATCCGGCCGGCCTCGTGCGCGGCCAGCGCGTCCGCCCACAGCTTCGCCCGCACCTCGCCCTTCACCGAGTTGGGCCGCATCGGCAGCTGCTCGGTGATCGGGCCGTCGACGGCACCGTAGGCGTAGAGGTTGCCGGTGGTGACGAGCAGGGTGCCGCTCGTCTCGGCGGCCCGCAGGAGTGCCGCGCCGAGCGGCGGCCACCCGGTGGCCCAGCGGTGGTAGGCCGGTCCTCCGCAGCTGTACAGCGCGACCGCGCCTTCGGCGTGCCGCGCGAGGGTGGCGGGGTCGGTGGCATCGGCGGCGACCAGCCGGACGCCTTCGACCGCCGGACCCCCGCCGCTGCGGCTGAGCAGGCGGACCTCTTCGCCGCGGGAAGCAAGCAGGCGAGCCGTGGCCGAGCCGACCGGGCCGGCTCCGACGATGACGTGCAGGGACATGGGACCACCTTTTCCACCCCAGGAGAACAGTGTTCTCGAACAAGAACACCGTACTGGGCGCGCTTGGACGGCGTCAAGAACACTGTTCTCGTCACGTTCGGGTGTTCTCGGCGTGTGCGAGACTGGGGTCATGTCCGCCTCGTCGGTGCGCGCCCGGGTCCGCTCGGAGATGCACCAGGAAATCAAGGAAGCCGCCCGGCGCCGCCTCGCCGAGGAGGGCGCGAACCTGTCCCTGCGTGCCGTGGCGCGGGACATGGACATCGTCCCTTCGGCGCTGTACCGGTACTTTCCGAGCCGCGACGCCCTGCTGACCGCGTTGATCATCGACGCCTACGACGGACTGGGCGCGGCCGCGGAAGCCGCCGAAGCGGCGGTCCCGCGCGACGACCTGCGCGGCCGGTGGCTGGCCGTGTGCCGCGCGGTGCGGGAGTGGGCGCTCGCGCACCCGGCCGAATACGGCCTGCTCTACGGAAACCCGGTACCCGGCTACGCCGCCCCGCCGGAGACCGTGGCGCCCGCGTCGAAGGTGATCCTCCTGCTCGTCGCCGTCGTCGGCGCCGCCCCGGGGGAGCCGGACTCACCCCGGCCGCTGCCCGGGCCCGTCCGCACCGACCTGCGGCGGTTGATCGACGGGCAGGCCACCGACCTGCCGGAGGAGAGCCTGGACCGGGTACTGCTCGCGTGGACGCACCTGTTCGGCCAGGTCAACTTCGAGGTCTTCCACCGGCTCGACACCATGATCCGGGCGCAGGCCGAATACTTCGAGCACCACATGGCCCTGCTGGCCGACCTCGCCGGCCTGCCCTGACCTCCTGCGGGGGTCCGGGTGGCGGAGCCCCGGCTCGGGGCGCAGCCGCCGCGCCGCGTCCGAAGCGGGCACTTTCACGTGAAAGTGCCCCTCCGGAGGCCCGGATGTCACCGACCGGCGCTCAGGGCCGGTCGGCGTCGATCATGTCGAGCCCTTCGTCGGTGCCGTCCCCGAGGCCGTCGTCGAGCCGGTGGGCCACCGCGACCGCGCGGTCGGTGATCGAGGCCAGCGCCGCGCGGGCGCGGTCGTCGGTGAGCTCGCCGACGTCCTGGCCCGCGGCGCCGAGTTCGTCGGCCGCGTCGCGGACGGTGACCGAGAGGCTGGGTACGGGCGGCACATCGTCGCGGTCGGCGGTCACCACGAGCCGCAGGAGTTCGAGCTGACCGCGGATCTGCCGCCCGGCGTGCACGGTCTCGGCGCGGGGGTCGGTGCCGCAGCCCGCCGCCAGTGCCGCGACCGCCACCGCCACCGCCGCGGCCGCCACGCCGGGTTCGCCGCAGCGCAATCACCCGCGGGGGATACCCGTTCACGGCCCGGACAAACGCCGGGGTGCTCCACGGTGGACAGACGGGGGTGGTTGAACCGGTGCCCACGCGGGCAATTGGGGGCCATGCCGAGCGAATCACCCTTTCGTGCCGAGGACGGACCGGACGACAACGACCTTCCGGTCACCCGGCCGGCGTGGCCGGTCACGGCCCTCAGCGCGGCGGCGCAGGGCGGCAAGCTCTGGGTCTTCGTGGCGGGGGTGCTGGCGTGGCGGCCGGGACCCGGGCGCCGGGCGGCGGGCCGTGGGCTCGTGGCGGGGGCGGCCGGCATGGCGTTCGGGCACGGCGTGAAAGCCGTGGTGCGCCGCCCGCGGCCGGCGGCGGATGACCTGCCGGCCCACCGTGCGCTGCTCGAACGGCCGAAGTCGTCGGCGTTCCCGTCCACGCACGCGACGACGGCGGCCGCGTTCACGGTGGCCGTCGCGCTCACCGCGCCCGCCACCGGCGCCGCGATCGCGCCGCTGGCGGCCGCCGTGTGCTACAGCAGGCTCCGGACGCGGGCGCACTGGCCGACCGACGTGTACGGCGGCGTCGCGATCGGCGCCATGGTGGGTGGCTTCGTGCACCGGCGGCTCAGGCGCGGAAGTACGCCCGGAAGGTAGTGCCGTCGTCGCCGGTGTGCAGGCGGACGAGGTCGGCGAGGTGGTTGACGAGCAGCAGCCCGCGCCCGCGCGGCTGCGTGGGGCTCGCGGGGTGGCGGCCGGCGAGCGGGTCGGTGAGCCGGCCGCGGTCGTGCACCTCGCAGGTAAACTCGCCGTCACCGCCCCAGAACCGGACGGTGCCCGACCCGCTGCCGTGCTCGACGCTGTTGGACAGCAGCTCGGTGACGACCACCTCGACGTCGGCGACCTGGTCGTCGCTCAGCCCGCAGGCGGCCGCGCGGACGTGGGCCAGCGCCCGGACCGCCGCGAGGTCGGTGGTGTCCGTCAGCTCGAAGGTCCCCGCGGGCACGGGGAGGGGCTGGTTGTACCGGGCGATCACCGCCGCCGGGTCGTAGGCGGGGCTGGTGCGGCTCCCGGCGCCGTCGACCAGGACCGGGTGCGTGACCTCGGCGTCGGCGAGGACGTCCGGGGCGAGCGCGTCGGCGTCGTAAGGGCACAGGATGGTCCCGTCCCGGCCGGCGAAGGCCAGGTTGATGAGGGCTTCGTGCTGAGCGCACGCCGGGTACTCGACGGCCGAGCGCGCCGCCCAGATCGGCTCGCCGATGATCCGCACCGGGCGGCCGGGGTGGCTGTCGGCGAAGGCACGCAGCACGCCGGGGATGATCCGCCCGGGGTTGCGCCCGGCCTCGGTCATGTCCAGCAGCCGGACCCGGGCCGCGTCGGCGCCGAGTTCCCGCCGCAGCAGCTCGAGGTTCTCCCCGGGCACCGCGACGGCCACCGGCTCGTCCGCGGCGAGCCCGCCCCACACGAAGGGCACGGTGCCCGCCAGGTACTCGGCGGCACCGCGGTAGAACAACGCAGGGTGCCCGAACGCGCCGGTACCCGTCTCCGCGGTTGCGCTCAAGCGCCTCTCCTTCCGCCGGGGCCGTCACCAGTATGCGGGAACCCCGTCCCACATCGGGCGACCCCCGGTCGCTCGGCGCTACCGCGGGCAACCTACTTTCCGGCCTGGGGTCGCTCGCCCCCACGCGGTGGTTCCCGCCGCTGGGTCGGCGCGCCCGCCTGGTCTCGTGCGCCCCAAGGCCACCTTGGTTGCGTTGGGCGCACCCAAGGTGGCCTTCGGTGCGTTGAGCGCACCCAATGTGGCCTTCGGTGCGTTGGACGCACCCAAGGTGGCCTTCGGTGCGTTGAGCGCACCCAATGTGGCCTTGGGGCGCTTGGGCTCGCCGCCCGCGACGGTTCGAGCTGACCCGCCCGCTCGGCGGGCTCGGCACCGGCGTGCTCGTCCTCGTCGGCGCCCCCGGGCTCGGCTGACCGGCCGGGTGGCCGCCGATCGGGCCGGGTGGCCGCCGATCGGGCCGGGTGGCCGCCCGGCCGGTCAGCCGCCGATGCGGGCGCCGACCGCGGCCAGTGCCGTGGTCACCGGCTGGAAGAACGTCACGCCGCCCGTGCGGCAGTTGCCGCTGCCGCCGGAGGTGAGGCCGATCGCGCTGCCGTCGTTGGTGAACAGCGAACCGCCGCTGTCGCCCGGTTCCGCGCAGACCGTCGTCTGGATCAGGCCGGTGACCCGGCCTTCGGGGTAGTTGACCGTCGCGTTCAGCGCGGTGACCCGGCCGCTGCGCAGCCCGGTGGTGCTGCCCATCCGGGACACCTGCCGGCCGACCTGGGCCGCCGCCGCGCGGGCGATGGTCACCGTCCGGCCGCCGCCGGTGTCGACGGCGCTGGGTGCGCTGGTCGCAGCGTTGTCGTAGGTCAGCAGGGCGAAGTCGCCGTTGCCGGGGAACGTCGACTGCTTGACCGTGGCGACCGGCCGGCCGCCCTGGGTCAGCGACCACTGACGGCCGGCGGCGGTGCAGTGGCCGGCCGTCAGGATGCCGGGCCCGCTGTCCGTCGTCACGTTGAACCCGAGGGAGCAGCGGGCGCCGCCGGCGAAGATCGCGTCGCCACCTTCGGCGAACAGGCTGAGCACCCCGGGCGTCCGCTCGACGCGGACCGCCTTGCCGCGGGTGGCCGCCAGCAGGCTGTCCCACTTGGCGCCCTGGACGGTGCTGTCGGCGGTGACCACGGTTTCGCCGGTCCGCGCGTCGACCGCCCACGCGGTCCCGGTGATGGCCTCTGCCGAGGCGGTGGTGCCGGCGGTGGCGGCGGAGTCGGCGGCATTGGCCTGCGGCAGGGCGATGGCCGCGGTGCCTGCCGCCAGGACGGCGGCGGCCGCGGCCAGGATCTTGCCGCGGCTGATCTTCCGGTGTCGGGAACGCATGGCAGTGACCTCCGTAGCCGTTGATCCACTTCCTGTAGTGGTGCACGGCTCGGCACGGCGCCCGGTTCACCCGAAGCGGGGAACCGGGCGCCGCGGCCAGCGGGCTAGGGCGTGGTCAGGTCGAACCGCTGGAGGGTGACCGCGCCGCCGAGTGCCTGGGTGGCGTGGTTGAAGACGGCGAACCGGTAACCCATGAAGAACTGCCAGGCGTTGTTCAGGGTGAACGCCGTGCCCAGCGGCGTGAAGTTCACCCCGTCGGTGCTGTAGGAGAACCGGGCCTGGCGTCCGCTGCCGGGGCGGATGTCGGCGTTGGCGCGCAGCCAGAGCCGCGTGCCGGACAGGGCGGCGCTCGCCACCTCCGTTCCGGTGCCGGTGGTGTTCCAGTTGCCGTCCATGGTCAGGCCGTTGACCATGACGATCCGGTTGCGGCCGCCGTCGCGTTTGACGCCGATGTACGCCGAGGAGTCGCGCAGCATCGCCAGGCCGGTGCGGTCGCCGTCCCGCATCGACGACAGGTCGAGCGTGGCGGTGGCCGTGGAACTGGGACCCTGGATCCGGCGGGTCAGGGTGTTGCGGGCCGAATAGAGGTCGCCGGTCACCGTGGCGGTGCTCAGCTTCAGCCCGTTGCCGACGGAGAACTTGGTCGGGTCGGGGTTGTGGTTCCACTCCCAGTGCGGTGCCAGCGCCGGCCCCGGGAAGGTGTCGGTGCCGGTCATCGGCTCGACCTGCCGGGGTGGCGGTGGCAGGTTCGGCTTCGGGTAGGTCGTGCCCCAGCGGCCGTTGACCGTCTGCAGCCGCGGCCAGCCGTCGGCCGTCCAAGTGATCGGGGCGAGCGCGGGGACGCGGCCGCCGGGGTAGGCGTCGACGAAGGCCAGGTAGTACCAGTCGCCGTTCTGCGTCTGCACCAGCCCGCCCTGGTGCGGGACGCCGCCGCCGGAGATCGGGCCCGGCAGGTCCAGCAGCACCTGCTGCACGGTGTAGGGCCCGAAGGGGTTGCTCGCCTTGAGGATGTACTGGCCGTTGGCCGGACGCGTCACGAAGATGTAGTAGCTGCCGTTGCGCTTGTAGAACCGCGATCCTTCGAGCGTGCCGATGTTCGACGGCGTCTGGAAGACCTGCTGCGAGCGGACTTCGGTCTTGCCGTCCTTGGAGAGCTGGGCGACGCTGAGGGTCGTGTTGCCGTAGGCGACGTACATGGTGTCGTCGTCGTCCACGAGCATGCCCGCGTCGTAGTAGCACTTGTCGATCGTGGTGTGCTTCGACCAGGTGCCGTCCACGGCGGTGGCGGTGTAGATGTGGGTCTTGGCGAAGTCGATGCAGCCACCCCAGTAGAAGGTGTTGTTGCTGGCGCGGTGGCTGAGGAACGACGCCCAGATGCCGCGCACGTAACCACGGCCGCCGTTGAGGTCGTACTTGGCGCCGAAGTCCAGTTTGGGCACGGAGTGGCCGGCGAATTCCCAGTTCACCAGGTCGTAGGAGCGCAGGATCGGCGCGCCGGGGGAGTAGTGCATCGTCGAGGCGGAGTAGTAGTACGCGTTGCCGACGCGGATGATGTCGATGTCGGCGAAGTCCTGCCACAGCACCGGGTTCGTGAAGGTGGCCGGCTGGTTCGGGGTGGTCGTGGTGGTCGGCGTGGTCGTGGTGGTGGGGGTGGTCGGCGTGGTCGGCGTGGTCGGGGTCGTGGGCACCACGTCCCCGGTGCACGTGGTGCCGTTGAGCCGGAACGCCGCCGGCACCGGGTTGGCCGAGGTGAACGAGCCGTTGAAGCCGAACTCCGCCTTGCCGCCGGTGGGGATGGCGACGTTGTGGGCGACGTTCTTCGCGCTGACCTGGGTCCCGGCCTGGGTGATCGCCGCGTTCCAGTGCTGGCCCACCTGCTGGCCGGAGGCGAACGACCAGTCGAGGGTCCACCCGCTGATCGCGTCACCCAGGTTGGTGATCGACACGGACGCGCCGAAGCCGCCCGGCCATTCGGAGGTCTTCGAATAGGTGACCGAGCACCCGGCCGCGGCGTACGCGGCCGGGGTCGCCACCAGGACGGCGCCGGCGAGGCCGGTCGCGGCGAGCAAAGCCGAGGCGGCTGCCCACGATCGTTGACGTGACACCACGTGCATGCCCCTTTCCGGTCGGCGAGGGAGGTCAGGCGGCGAACTGCCACCAGTTCACGTTGAAGAGGTAGCCGCTGCCGCCGGCGAACCGCAGGACCAGGTCCTGCGTGCCCGTCACGCCGCTGACCGGGCAGGACACCGAAGTCCACGTCTGCCAGCCGCCGGTGGCGGGGACCGTGCAGCGGCCCACGACCGGGCCGGTGGTGCTGCCCAGGCGTACCTCGATCGTGCCGCCCGAGCCCGCGGAGGCGACGCGGGCGGTGAACGACTTCGCGCCGGCCCCGAACGCGACGTTGCGGACCTTGACGCTGTCGCCGTTCTCGATCCACCCGATGTTCATGCCGCCTTCGGAGGCCGCTTCCGTCTCGATCCCCGAACCCCAGGCGATGGTTTCCGCTTCCTGCCGGGTGTAGGGGCCGAGCGTGTCGGCAGGCGGCGGCCCACCGCTGGTCATGGTGATGGTGGGGATGCTGCCGTCGGCGTTGTAGGCGAACTTCTCCACCGCCACCGAGCGGGTGAACCCGCCCCCGCCCGGCAGCGCGCCGTTGTGGTAGAAGAAGTACGAGCTGCCCTTGTAGTCGACGATCCCGGGGTGGTTGGTGAAACTGCTGCCCTGCGTCGGCATCACCGTGCCGCGGTAGGTCCACGGACCGGTGGGGCCGGGCGAGGTGGAGTAGGCGATGAACTCCGAGCAGCACTTGGCCGCGAACACGTTGTAGTACGTGCCGTTGCGCTTGTAGACCCAGGGTCCTTCCTCGTACATCGTCGGGCGGCTGCCGCCGTTGGGACGCGTGCCGAACCCGGCCGTGGTGAGCGGGATCTGCGTGGGGCTGCCCGAGAACGACGTCATGTCGGCGTTGAGGCGGACGTACCAGAGGTTCGGGTTGCCCCAGTACAGGTACGCCTGGCCGTTGTCGTCGATGAAGACGGTCGGATCGATCTCCCCGTTTTCGACGAGCGGGCGGCCGATGGCGTCGCGGAACGGCCCGGTGGGGCTGTCCGCGACGCCGACCCCGATGGCCATCCGGCCGGTGGCGCGGTTGACCACCGGGACGTACCAGTAGAACTTGCCGTTGCGTTCGACGGCCTGCCCGGCCCACGCGTCCTGTTTGGCCCAGCTGAACGTCGACAGGCCCATCGGCGAGCCGTGGTCGGTCCAGTTGACCATGTCCGCGGACGACCAGACCCGCCAGTCCTTCATGGTGAAGTAGGTCGAGCCGTCCTCGTCGTGCCCGGTGTAGAGGTAGACGCGGCCGTTGTGCACCAGCGGGGCCGGGTCGGCGGTGTAGACGTGCTGCACGATCGGGTTGTCGGCGTGCGCGGTGCCGGGCAGGAGCGCCGCCGCGCACAAGGCCGCGGTCATCCAGGCGAACAGGCGCCTTCGGTGGGACACGGGTACCTCCGTCGGTAGCGGGGAACGGGCCGGGTCAGCTCGCCGAGCAGGTGGCGGTGAGCCCCTCGGCACTGCCGGTGCCCTGGAAGCCGAACTCGGTCGACTGCCCGGCCGGCACGTTGCCGTTGTAGGAGACGTTGGACCAGGAGACGTTGCCGGTGGTGCCGCTGTTGCCGGCACTCCAGGAACTGGTCACGGCCGCGCCGCCGGGCAGGGGCGTCGTCACCCGCCAGCCGGTGAGCGGGGTGCCGCCCGCGGTGACCTTCACCGTGGCCACGAACCCGCCGTTCCAGGAGTTGAGCGAGACCGAAGCGGTGCAGCCGCCGGGGTTCGGCGTCGTCGGGGTGGTCGGCGTGGTCGGTGTCGTGGGGGTGGTCGGCGTCGTCGGGGTGGTGGGCGTGGTCGGGGTGGCGGCGTTCAGGGCGGCGAGGACGCTGTTGTACGCGGCCTTCTTGTTCCCGCTGCCGTCGAACAGGAGCGGGTTCTGCCCGGTGCGCCAGGAGTCGGTGTCGCGGATGCCCCAGACGGTGATACCGGTGCAGCGGGCGACGGCCAGGCAGGCGCGGGTGACGGCGGCGTAGGCGTTGGCCTGGTTGGCGCCGGAGATGTCGAGCTCGGTGATCTGGACGTCGACGCCGAGGTCGGCGAACCGCTGCAGGTTGGCCTGGTAGTCGCTGGGCGCGTTGTTGGTGAGGTGGGACTGGATGCCGACGCAGTCGATCGGGACGCCGCGGGCCTTGAAGTCGCGGACCATGTTGTAGATGCCGGTGCTCTTGGCGTTGATGCCGTCGGTGTTGTAGTCGTTGTAGCAGAGCTTCGCGCCGGGGTCGGCGGCCCGCGCGGCGCGGAAGGCGGCCTCGATCCAGTCGTTGCCGGTGCGCTGCAGGTTGGAGTCACGCCGTCCGCCGCTGTTGCCGTCGGCGAACGCCTCGTTGACGACGTCCCAGGCGTAGATCTTGCCCCGGTAGTGGGTGGCGACCTGGGTGACGTGGTTCATCATGGCCTGGCGCAGGCCGGCGCCTTCCATGCGCTGTGCCCAGCCTGGTTCCTGCTGGTACCACAGCAGCGCGTGCCCGCGCACCCGCTTGCCGTTGCTGACGGCGTGGTTGAGGATCCGGTCGCCGCTGCTGTAGTTGAACTGCCCCGGGTTGGGTTCGGTGGCGTCCCACTTCATCTCGTTCTCGGCGGTGACCATGTTGAACTCCCGGTTGAGGATGTTCACGTAGGTCGAGTCGCCGAGCTTCCCGGCCGCGACGGCGGTGCCGAAGTACCGGCCGCTCTGGGCGGCCGCCGCGCCGAGCGTCGAGGCCGCGCCGTCGGCGGAGCTGGCGAGCACCAGCGAGACTCCGAGCGTCGTCGCCAGGAACGCCGAGGCCAGTGCGGCGCGGGAGAAGGACCGCGATGTCAACTTCATGTTCACACCTTCATTCGTGGGCTGCGGGATGGCATTTCGCGCCGATTCAGCTCGGCCGGCCAGCGTATCCGCCGGTGGGATCGGTGGCCACGAAATCCGGGTAACTTACATTTCCGTCGCCGGATGAAACTTTCTGCGGCGAAATACCTCTGTTAGCGCTAACAATCGGGACCGTGGAACGGGGTGGTGCTTCGGAGCGCCGGCCGGGCGCCGCCAAGGGCGCCCGGCCGTGGTCCTTCGGATCAGTTGACGTTGGCGGAGAACGAGTTGACCGCGAGGCCGACGCCGCCACTCCACGGCTCGAACCCGGCCTGGATGCTGGTGAGGTACCAGGAACGGTCGACGCGGGTGCGGTTGTCGACGTCGTTGACGAAGTTCATCACGTTGAACGACCAGCCCGAGATGGTGGACTGGGCCACGTAGGACACCACGTCGTTGCCGCCGTTGTTGCCCTGCCACACTTCCCAGCCACGCCCGCCGATGGTGGTCGTGCCGACCCGGCTGCCGATCGGCTGGATCGGGCCGGTGCGGTTGAACCAGATCATCAGCTCCATCTGGTTGACCCCGTTGGTCTTCGGCGTCGGGTCCAGCCAGATGTCGTAGGAGGCGTTGAAAACCGAGTTGCCGACGTAGGAGTAGTTGATCGACGACGACGCGCTGCCGATCCGGCTGAGCTGCCGGGGCAGGTTCGTGCCGGGGGAGCAGTTCGTGTAGTGGCAGCCGACGTAGACCGCGGGGTAGGACAACGGCGCGCCGCCGCTGGTGGACCCCTGCTGGGTCTGGATCCGGAACCCGCTGCCCGTGACGTTGATGCACTGCTGAGCGCTGCTGCCCCACCGGTTGTTCATGACGACGTACCGGCCGCCGATGGTGGTCGAGCCGTACTGGTCACAGATCAGCGTGTCCGCGTGCGCGGCCGGCGCAACGGCGACCGGCGCCGCGAGACCGGCCGCGGCGAGCAAGGCCGCGGACAGGGCGTTCCTCAGTTTCATGGATCTCCTCCACGTCGTTGTGGCGATGGTGCCGGAGCGATTCTGGGAGCGCTCTCAGTCGAAGTCGTATTGATGAAACCACAATGGCGAGCCGGAGCAAAGGGGGTGCCCGTGATCAATTTTCCGCATTCGTTGTTCCGCCCGGAACGCAGGTGGGAACATTGCCGGTCCGGCCCCGGTTCCGATCACGCCGCCACCCGCAGCACCCACTTCTGGTTCGCTTGCCCGTGGCAGCTCCACAGGACCAGCCGGGTACCACTGGCGGTGCCCTGCCCGGTCGCGTCGAGGCACCGGCCGGACTGCACGCCGGTGATCGTCCCGTCGGCGTTGACGTTCCACTGCTGGTTGGCCTGGCCGGAGCAGGTCCAGATGATCACCGGGGTGCCGTCGGCCGTGCCCTGGCCGGACGCGTCCAGGCACTTGGTCCCGGCGGTCGCCAGCTGCCTGCCGGTCCGCGTCCACACCGGCGCACCGCAGTCCCGCAACTGCACGGGGGTGCCGTCGGCGGAATCCGCCACCTCCGCGCACCGGCCCGACTGCGCGCCGACGAGCTGCGCCGCCGCGGATTGCCCCGGTGTGCCGATGCTGCCCGGGACCGCCCGCAGCGCGGTGTACCACGCCGCGGCCATCTTGTCGTAGCCCGCGGCCGTGGGGTGGACGCCGTCGATGAGCTCGGCGGTGGTCAGCGCGGCGTGCATGTCCACCAGGTGCACGTGCTTGCCGGCGTTCCGGTTGCGCTGCACGATGCCGGGAATCGCCGCGTTGAAGGTGCGGACCGCGGATTCCCGTGCGTCACCGCTCAGCGGCGTGATCGTCGCGACGAAGACCTCGGCGTCCGGTGCCGTCGCGGTGATGTGGTCGACCAGCCCGGACAGGCGGTCCGGCGCGCGGGCGACGTCGTGGTTCTGCAGGATGTCGTTGGTGCCGATGTGCAGCAGGACCGTGTGCGGGGTGCTGGTGCGCAGCCAGCCGGCGATGTTCGCGTCGATCTGGTCGATGCGCCACCCCGGGTGTCCCTCGTGGTCGCGGTCGCCGAGGGTGGCCGGGCCGTTGGACTGCGAACCGGTGAAGTCCACCTGGTAGCCGCCCGCCGTGACCCGCTGCCAGAGCCCGATCCGGTACCCGCCGGGGACCTGCGTGCCCTCGGTGATGGAATCGCCGAGGGGCATGACCCGGACCCCGCCGTTCGACGCGGCGGTCGCGGTGCCCGGCAGGAGGGCGCCGGCGGCCAGGACCGCCGTGGCCGCGGCGAGCCACCTGAGCCGTTTTCGCATCGTGCCTCCTCGTTGATCGCCCGTCACACGCCGGCGATGGTCCACTGGTTGTTCGTGCTGCCGTTGATCCTTCAGCCCAGTGACCACTTCTGGCTGTTCGCGCCGGTGCAGGTCCACAGCCGGATCGCGGTGCCGTTCGCCGTGGCGCCGTTGGTCACGTCGAGGCACAGCCCGGACTGGACGCCGGTGATGCTGCCGTCCGCGTTGACCTGCCACCGCTGGTTGGGCTGGCCGTTGCAGTTCCAGGTGACGATCCGGGTGCCGGGGGTGGTGCCCTGGCCGGTGGCGTCCAGGCACCGGGTGCTGTCGCCGCTGTAGACGGCCAGCTCGCCGGCGGTGGTCCGGGCCCAGGCCTGGTTGGTGCCGCCGTGGCAGTCCCACAGCTGCACCTGGGCGCCGGGGGTGGTGCTGGCGCCGCTGACGTCCAGGCACTTGCCGAGCGCGCGGACCGGGCCGGCGGCCGGGCTGGTCCCGCCGGTGCCCGCGGCGGCGATGACCTGCTGGGCGCCCGACGGCCAGTTCGTGCCGCTGACCTGGACGTTCCCGCTCAGCACGTTGTTGTGCGGCGGCCCGGTGGCCACCTGGGTGGCACCCCCGTTGAGCCAGTTGCCGCTGAAGGTGTTGTCGTTGGTGTTGTTGCTGCCGTTGGCGTTGGTGAAGGCCCAGACCCCGGAGTCCTGGATCACGTTGGCCGAGACGGACACGTACCGGGAGCCTTCGTCGAGGTACAGGCCGACGGTGCGGTTGTTGTCGTAGATGTAGTTGTGGTCGATGGAGCTGCCCGGGTTGGCGGAGAGGTTGTAGATGCTGCCGCCGTCGTGCATCAGCTTCTTCGTGCCGTGCACCCGGTTGTAGCTGACGACGGTGTCCCGCAGCGTGGTCGGCGTCTGGTAGACGGGCTGGTAGTCGTACAGGCCGCGGTTGCGGTAGTCCTGGCTGCCGCCCTGGTCGTTGGCACCCCAGCCCCAGCCGACGTCGATGCCGTCGTAGGTCAGGTTCGAGACGTCGTTGTGCGTGATGACGGTGTGCGTGGCGTAGGTCGAGAGGATGCCGGCCATCTCGCGGTAGTCCAGGGCGACCCGGCTCACCGTGTTGTACGAGATGGTGACGTCCCGGTTCGTCATGGCGGGGTTGGACGGGTGGTGGGCGTCGGGGCGCACCCCGCCGACGACGACGCCACCGCCGGAGTTCTCGGTGAAGGTGTTGTGGTCCACGGTGATCGACGACGCGCCGAGGCCGACGCCCGAGGCGTTCGCGTTCGCGTCGTTGCCGATGCCGAGGGCGACCTGGCCGAGGTGGGTGAAGGTGTTGCCGCTGAAGGTGATCCCGGTGGCGGCCGAGACCTGGACGGCGGCGGGCGCCTGCGCCCAGCTGTTGCGGGCGCCCTCGAACTGGCGGCAGCCCGACTGGCAGGAGGTGAGGAAGTCGCCCGGCATCGGCGCCGCGGCCGGGAGGAACGTGCCGGTCTGCTGGTTCGCGTACCCGACCGACGTGCTGGGCGTGAGCCAGGTGGTGTGCTCGAAGTTCAGGCCCTTGAAGGTCAAGCCGCGCACCGGGTTGTCGTAGGTGCCGCCGATCTGCAGCAGCGACGTCAGGCGGGGGAGCTCGACGTCGTGGCTGCCGGGCACCCAGCCGCCGGGCGCCTTGTAGTACAGCTTCCCGGCCTGCGGGTCGAGGTACCACTGGCCGGTGTTCTTGAGGAAGGAGTAGGAGTTCTGGAGGAACAGCTGGCCGCCGCCGAACGGCTTGGCGAGGGTGTCGTAACCCCAGTTGTTGTTGTTCCACGCGGGTTGCTGCATCACGATCGACGTGCCGCTGATGCGCTCGACGGGGGAGTACCGGTCGGTGAAGGAGTTCTGGCTCTCCACCTCGATCCGGTTCTGCTGCGGCAGCGTGGCCAGGTAGTTCAGCGCCGGGTTGGTGATGGTCATCCCGCTGGTGGTGAACTGGACGTCGGAGCGGGAGATCGGGATCCCCGCGCGCGGGGCGAGCACGCCGTCGACGAACAGCTGCCGGGAGTCCGCGCCCGGCGGCACCGACGCCACCCAGATGTTCTGGCCGGCGTCCTGCACCGACCAGCCGGTGACCTGGCTGCCGCCGGAGAGGACCGGCTTCTGCCCGGGTGTGGCCTGCCAGGTGACGGTGTGGCCGTTCTGCCCGGAGTCGGCGCTGGTGAACCGCAGCGGGGCGGCCAGCCGGTAGGTGCCGCCGGCGAGCTGCACGACGACGTCGTTGCCCGCCGACTGGGCGCGGGCCAGCTGCTGGGCCTTCGCCGGGGTGGCCACCGGCTGGGCGGGCGTGCCGGGGTTCGCGTCGTTGCCGTCGGGGGCGACGGCGATGGTGACGGTCGCGGCGTGGGCGGACGGGGTGGCGAGCGCGGTCACCACGAGGGCGGTGACGAGCGCGGCGGCGATGCGCGACGGCATGGGCGGGGACCTCTCCGGAGACGGGCCGGCGGCTGGCGCGGCTAACCGTCCACTGTGTACTGATTGACGACGCCCGGCGTTCGGCCGTCCGGGTTGCGTCAGGCGGAGCGGCCTCTGTCCGGCGGCGGACCGGGCAGTATGTGTAGGACTCATTCAACGCGGAAAGGTTCGGACCGGGATCGAAAGTTTCGACACTGGTTGACGAGTTTCCGTTGCTGTCTCGGTGATCCATGAGAACAGCGCGCCTGCCCGGCGTCAAGCGAGGAGCATGCTCATTGCTCCGTCTCGCCCTGGTGAAGAGGGCCCGGGGTGTAATTTTCAAGCCGCTTCGGCCGAGATTGACCGGATGGCGGGTGAAGGAGGTAAGGTGCTGACCGGAGTTACTGAGTCATACTCATTACGTGACCCGTGACGAGGAAGTAGCACCGCCTGTCCCGTATCGCCCCGGCTACGAAGTCGTGGCGGAGCAGATCCTGCGGCTGATCGCCGAACTGGAACTGCGGCCCGGCGACCGGATGCCGACCGAGAACGAGCTGGCGGCGCGGATGGGAACCAGCCGGACCATGGTGCGGGAGGCCGTCAAGATCCTCTCGGCCATCGGCCGGGTGCGAGCGCACAAAGGACGTGGGCTGTATGTCTCCGACGACGAGGGCATGCTCGGCGGTTCCCGGTGGGGCGGCTTCTTCCAGCCCGCCGATCTCGGCCACGTCTACATGCTCTTCGAGTTCCGGCGGATCCAGGAAACGGCGGCGAGCCGGCTGGCCGCGGCCAACGCCACCCCCGCGGAACTGCGCGCGATCGAGGCCGCCGCCGAAACCTGCCGGCACGGCCACCTGACCGGGCAGTACGCGCTGTTCGACCGGGGCGACGACGACTTCCACGCCGGGGTCGCCGCCGCGTCGCACAACCAGTTCCTCGTCGCGGCCGTGCGCGAGGCCCGCCGCCTGCAACGCCAGTCGAACATCATCGGGATGTCCGGCGCGATCGGCGGGCACGCGGAGGGCGCGGTCGAGGAGCACGCCGCGATCTACCGGGCGATCCGCGACGGCGATCCGGACGCGGCGGCCCACGCCGCCGGCGTCCACCTGGACAACACCCTGGAGGACTACCGCCGGGAGATCCAGCGCCGGCTCTTCGGCCGGTGACCGCACCGCGCTAGACGTTCCACTGTGGACCTTTCTGCTCCCGGGATCCCGCACTGGCCCGGGAGGACAACGACGTCCGAGACGAAGGGAGCGTGTGATGGTGAAACAGAGATTCCTGTTCGCCTCCACCGTGATCGGAGCCGTGCTCGCCCTGTTCGCAGGCGGCACCGCGCAAGCCGTCCCTGCTGCCCCCGCCGGCGCGGACCGGCCGGCCGCCGCGGCCGCCGGCACCGCCGGCTGCGGGAAAGCACCCGGGCTGGCGAGCGGCAACCACACGATCTCCAGCGGCGGCCAGAACCGCAGTTACATCCTGCGAGTCCCGGCCAACTACGACAACAACCACCAGTACCGGCTGTTCGTCGGCCTCCACTGGCGGGGCGGCACCGCCAACGACGTCGACTCGGGCGGGACCGACGGCTACAACTGGTCCTACTACGGGCTCCGCCGGTTGGCCGACAGCTCGGGCAACAACACGATTTTCGTGGCGCCCCAGGGCAACGGCAACGGCTGGGCCAACCCCGGTGGCCAGGACGTCACCTTCATCGACGACCTGCTGCGGCAGGTCGAGGCCGCGCTCTGCGTCGACACTTCGCAGGTCTTCGCCGGTGGCTTCAGCTACGGCGGCGGGATGAGCTTCGCTCTGGCCTGCGCCCGGCCCACCGTGTTCCGCGCGGTCGCCATCTACTCCGGCGCGAACCTCAGCGGCTGCAGCGGCGGCAACCAGCCCGTCGCCTACATCGGGATGCACGGCCTCGGCGACAACGTCCTGCCCATCTCGTCCGGGCGTTCGCTGCGCGACCAGTTCGTCCGGAACAACGGCTGCACCCCGCAGAACCCGCCGGAGCCCGCCGCCGGCAGCCGGACCCACATCGTCACCGCCTACTCCGGCTGCCGGGCCGGCTACCCGGTCGTCTGGGCCGCCTTCGACGGCGGGCACGACCCGGGCCCGCGGGACGGTGGCGGCAGCGGCTGGCAGACCTGGACCTCGGGCGAGGTCTGGAAGTTCATCACGCAGTTCGGCCCCAACACGCCCACGGCGCCGGTCCAGATCGGCGTGAACTACCGGCTGACGGTCCAGCACAGCGGCAAGCTCGTCGAGATCGCCGGCTCGTCCACCGCGGCCGGCGCGCTCATCCAGCAGTGGTCGGCCACCGGCGGGCTGAACCAGCAGTTCGACTTCGTCGACTCCGGTGACGGCTACTACCGGGTCCGGGCCCGCCACAGCGGCCTGGTGCTCCAGGCGGCGAACGCCAACAGCGGCGCGGACATCAGCCAGCAGGCCGACACCAACGCCACCGCGCAGCAGTGGCGGGTCGTCGACCAGGGCAGCGGCGCGGTGAGCCTGGTCAACCGGTTGAGCGGCCTGGCCATGGACGTCTGGGGAGTTTCGACCGCCGACGGCGCGCGGATCTCCCAGTGGACGTTCACCGGGAACGCCAACCAGCGGTTCCAGCTCCAGCGTGCCTGAGCCCGTGTCCGTAATCGAACCGTCGGGCTTCCGGCCCACCCTGGCCGACGTCGCGCGGGCGGCCGGGGTGTCGATCGCCACGGCTTCCCGGGTGCTGAACGGCTTCCCGCGGGTGAGCCCGGAACGCCGCAAGCAGGTGGAGTCGGCAATGCTGGCGCTGGGCTATGCCCGGCAGCGGGCCGCGAAGGCGGCCAGCGCGCGGCACACCGGCTCGATCGCCTTGGTGGTGTGCGAGGAAGTGCCGCGGTTGTTCACCGATCCCTACTTCCCGCGGATCGCCGCGGGGGTCGGCCGGGAACTCACCGCGGTGGGGGTGCAGCTGGTGCTGCTCACCGTGCCGGCCACCGACGACTACCAGTCGCCGGTGGTCCGGTACCTCGACGGCGGGCACGTCGACGGCGCACTCGTCGTCGGCATGCACGGCCGCCGCCCGCTCGACCTGGACTGGCTCGGCATCCCGGTGGTGTTCGGCGGGCGCCCGGTCCAGGCGGGCCGGACGGGCCGGCTGCCGTACGTGGACGCCGACAACCAGGGCGGGGCGCGGCTGGCGACCCAGCGGCTGCTCGACGGCGGCCGCCAGGTCGTGGCGACCGTCGCCGGGCCGCAGGACATGACCGCGGGCGTGGACCGGCTGCTCGGGTACCGGCAGGCGATGACGCGGGCCGGCCGGTACGACGAAAGCCTCGTGGTGTGCGGTGACTTCGGCCAGGGGTCCGGCGAGTACGCGACGTCGCGGCTGCTGAGCCGCCGTCCGGACGTCGACGGGATCTTCGCGGCCTCCGACATGATGGCGGTCGGGGCGTTGCGCGCGCTTCGCCGCGCGGGCCGCCGGGTGCCCGAGGACGTCGCCGTCGTCGGGTTCGACGACCTGCCGATCGGCTGCTGGACGGATCCGCCGCTCACCACCGTGCGCCAGCCGGTCGAGGAGATGGGTGCCCGGATGACCGCCGAGCTGCTGGCGATGATCGACGGTGCGGCTCCGAGCCGGTGCACCGTGCTCGACACCGAACTGGTGCCGCGCAAGTCTGCGTGAGTTGGCTGTCCACTCAGGACCGAGGAGGAATCAGTGCGCGTGTTCGTGGTGGTGGCCGCGATGCTGGTGACGGCGCTGGCCGGTGCGGCACCGGCGTCGGCGGCGCCGGTGCCCCTGGTGAGCGCGGCGTCGGAACGCTGCCTGACCGTGCGGGGCGGCACCGACGCGCCGGGCACGGCGCTGGAGATCCGGGACTGCGCGGGCCAGGCCGGGCAGGCGTACGAGTTCACCGCGGCGGGCGAGCTGCGCACGGTGAACGGCACGCGGTGCGTGGACGCTTCCGGCAACGGGACGGCGCCCGGGACCGCGGTCGTCATCTGGTCCTGCCACGGCGGGGCGAACCAGCAGTGGCGGCAGAACGCCGACGGGACGGTCCGCGGTGTCCAGTCGGGGCTGTGCCTGGACGTGACCGGTGCCGGCACGGCCAACGGCACCGCGGTCGTCCTGTGGACCTGTCACGGCCAGAGCAACCAGCAGTGGAGCGGGACGACCCCGCCGGACCCGTCCGGCACGGCGCCGTGCGACATCTACGCCTCCGGGGGCACGCCGTGCGTTGCCGCGCACAGCACCGTCCGGGCCCTGTACGGCACCTACGCGGGCAACCTCTACCAGGTCCGGCGCTCGTCCGACAACACGACCAGGAACGTGGGCCTCCGTGCGGCGGGCGGCACCGCCGACGCGGCCGCCCAGGACGCGTTCTGCGCGGGCACGTCCTGTGTCATCACGGTGGTCTACGACCAGTCCGGACGCGGGAACGACCTGTGGTACCAGGGATCGAGCGTCGTCCCCGGGTCCAGCCAGAGCAGCCCGGCGAAGGCGACGTCGGAGTCGCTCACGGTCGGCGGCGCGAAGGCGTACTCGCTGTTCATCAACCCCGGCAACAGCTACTGGCGGGACGGGCACCTGACCGGCGTGCCGACCGGCAGCGCGCCGGAGGGCATGTACATGGTGACGAGCGGGACGCACGTCAACAGCGGCTGCTGCTTCGACTACGGCAACAGCGAGACGACCAGGAAGGCCGACGCGGCCGGGGCGATGGACGCGATCAACTTCAGCACGCAGTGCTGGTTCGGCGGGTGCGCCGGCACCGGGCCGTGGGTGCAGGCCGATCTCGAGTGGGGGCTGTACCCGGGCGGCAGCCAGCAGTGGAACCCGAACCAGCGGGCGCTGCCGAGCAAGTTCGTCACGGCGATGCTGAAGAACAACGGCACGTCCCGGTTCGCGCTCAAGGGCAGCAACGCCCAGTCGGGCGGCCTCACGACGATGTGGGACGGCAGCCTCCCGAGCGGCTACAGCCCGATGAAGAAGCAGGGCGCGATCATCCTCGGCAGCGGGGGCGACTGCTGCAAGCCCGGCGGCGGGGCGAACCTGAGCGCGGGGACGTTCTACGAAGGGGCGATGGTCGCGGGCTACCCGTCGGACGCGACCGAGAACGCGGTCCAGGCGAACGTGGTCGCCGCCGGCTACCGCTGAGCCGCCGCAGCGCACCGAAGGGGGCTTCTCTCGCGCGTGACGCGAGGGAGGCCCCCTTTTTTGCTGACCTCGGCGGTCGCCGAACCGGTTCGCCTCCATTTGGCCGATTGTCGGTGAATTGCTTGCGGCGTACGTTCCTTGGTGGTCGAACCGGTTCGATGACCGGGATCGTCCTCCGCACGTCCACCGCCAAAGGAGTCGTCTGTGGACCTCTCGCGTCAGCGGCCCCGCGTCCGCCGTGGCCTGGCCGCCCTCCTGATCACCGGAGCACTGACCGGTGCCTCCGCCGTGGCCCTCACCGAGCCGGCCCGTGCCGCGGACGAGTCGATCTCGGTCGACTTCTCCGCCGCCGGCGGCTCACCCACGTACCGGGCGTCCGGGTGGATCTACGGCATGACCGAGAACGCGGCGGCACCGCCCGACCACTTCTTCCGGGACGTGAACTTCCAGGCGATGCGGGCCGGCGGCGCGCAGCTGGACAGCCCGGGCGGCTGGGTGTCGGGCCGGTACGACCGGCGGTGGAACGCCACCCGGGCCCAGCTGCTGCGCACCCAGGCGCTCGGTGGCCGGTTCGTCCTGCTGGTGCACGACCTGTGGGGCGCCGACGGCTACCCGATCTCCCGGTTCCCCGGCGACAACGGCAACTGGTCCGACTACGACGCCTTCCTCACCCGCCTCATCGGCGACGTGCGGGCCACCGGCGTCCCGGTGGAGTGGGACCTCTGGAACGAACCCAACATCACGCTGTTCTGGAACCGGCCGCAGAGCCAGTACTTCGCCCTGTGGCAGCGCACGTACCAGCGCATCCGGGCGGCGTTCCCGGCACAGCCGATCGTCGGCCCGAGCCTCGCCGGGGTCCCGTCCACCTCGACGAGCTGGTGGACGCAGTACCTCGACTTCGTCCGCGGCTCCGGCACGGTTCCGGACATCGTGAGCTGGCACTCCCTGCCGGGTGATCCGGTGGCGAACGTCGCCGCCGCCAACGCCTCGCTCGACGCGCGCGGCATTCCGCACCCGCGGCCCTACCAGATCAACGAGTACGGGGCGTCGAACGAGCAGAACCCCGGCGACGGCGCCTGGTACATCGCCCGGCTCGAGCGGGCCGGCGCCGATGGGCTGCGCGCCAACTGGGCCGGCGGCGGCAACCTGCACAACGACCTCGGCAACCTGCTCGTCCGCAACTCCGCGGGCCGGCACCTGCCCAAGGGCGAGTGGTGGGCCTACCGCTTCTACGCCTCGCAGACCGGGCAGGTCGTGGCCTCGAAGCCCAGCCCGGCTTACGACCCGTTCGCCACGAAGGCGGCCGGGGTGGCGAAGGTCCTGGTCGGCGGGGGCGGCACGACAGGGAACGTCGCGGTTTCCCTGCAGCGCCTGGACGCCACCGCGGGCGTCGTCCGGAACAACCAGGTGCGGGTCGTCGTCGAGCGGTTCCCGTACAACGGCGGTGCCGCGGTGCAGAGCCCGGTCACCATCCGGGACTCCGTGGCCACGGTCGCCGGCAACGCCGTGACCGTCGACCTCCCGCACACGACGGTCGACGACGCGTTCGGCATCACCCTGCTGCCCCCGTCGGACGGCGGCTTCCAGTCCGTCGCCGTCGCCCAGCACTCCCAGCAGTGCCTGGACAACACCGACCTGAGCACCGCGGACGGCAACCGGCAGCAGCAGGACTTCTGCGACGGCGGCGGCCAGCAGCAGTGGAACTTCCGCCCGGTGCCCGGGGTGGCGGGCACGTACACCGTCGTCAACCAGCAGAGCGGCAAGTGCCTCGAGGTGGCCGGTGCCTCGGCCGACGACGGCGCGGCCGTCCAGCAGCGGACCTGCACCGACGGCGCCACGAACCAGCAGTTCGCGCCGCGGCGGGTCACCTACGGCGGCAACGACGCCCACGACCACCAGCTCGTCGCCCGGCACAGCGGCAAGTGCGTCGACGTCAGCGGGGTGTCCACGGCCGCACGCGGCCCGGTGATCCAGTGGACGTGCCGGCCGGTCACCCAGAGCAGCCCGCTCAACCAGACCTGGCGGCTGTGGGGCCGGGGACCGGCCTGACGACGGCGGCCCGGCGCGGTCAGGCGCCGGGCCGGTTGCCGGTCGGGATCGTGATGGGCGTGCTCGTCGAGGACGTGCCCTTGTTGAGGAACAGCATGGCGAGCGCACGGACGAACTGGTCGAAGAGGAAGAAGCCCGCCGGGACGATGGGCAGCAGCCCTTCCCGGAAGGCGATGTAGGCGGGCCACCCGGTGCGGATCAGGGTGGCCGCCGCGTAGTCGCGCGGCAGGCCGAGCCAGTCGCCGACCTCGTTGCTGAGCACGTACCGCACGAATTCGTTCAGGAAGCCACGGGTGACGCCCAGGTCGATCTGCGCCGTCAGGCCCAGCAGGTCCTCGGCCAGTTCCTTGCCCTCGGGCGTCGGGGCGAGCAGCGGGGTGAGCACCCGGTCCGCCTGCGCGTCCGCTTCGGCCCACGTCTTGGGGATGAACTCGTCCCGCACGCCGAGCAGGTGGATGGCGACCTGCCACTGGTGCAGGAAGGCGTCCTCGTCCGCGGCCGACATCGGGACGTGCCAGTCGCGCAGCCTGCGGTGCACGAAGGTGCCGAGGCTGTGGAAGGTGACCAGGATGTCGCCGTTGCTGATCGGCACCCGCTCGTCGGCGACCGCCCGCCAGCGCGGCGACTGCGGCAGCAGGTGGCGCACCGCGGCGTGCACCAGGCGCGTCTTGTTGGCCGTGACCACGAACTGGCCGGAGGGTTCGAACGCGCCGGCTTCGCTCAGGTCGTAGCCGAAGGTGAACGTCTTGGCCGCGCGGTCCTGCATGTCGGCACCGCCCGCGGACCAGTAGACCGACCTGGCTTCGCGCGGGATGACCGTGCTCATGATGCCGCTGCCGAGGCCGTAGAGCACGAACAGGTAGGTGTCCTTCCGCCGGTTGAAGTCGGCGGCGCGGCGCAGCTTGGCGGCGTCGGCCCAGCCGGGCAGCCGGTTGACGCGCCCGAGCCAGGCGGTGAGGTCGGCGGGCAGGCCGGCCGGCAGCGGATCGTCGTTGTCCACCCACGACCGCAGAGCGGTGTTGACCGCGGGCACCCGGCCGCTGTCGACGAGCCCCGCCAGCAAGCGGTCGGCTTCGTCGTCCCAGACCCACCACGGGTCGGCCCCCGCCGTCGACGCCCAGGCGGGGACGACGCTCGCCGCGCCGGCCAGACCCAGCGCGACACCGAGCGAAAGAGCGTTTCTCCTGCTGAGATTGCTCATTTACTTACCTAGCTTCCTTGATAGGTAGTAGCCGGTCAGACTGAGTATGAGCGGTGCTTGAGAGGAGATTCCTCATTAACATAGAAGGTGGCTCGCGCGTCGGCAAGACCCGGCTGGCCTGTGGTTGACTGACACGCATGGCCCGATTCCCGCGCACCCGGCCCCGGCGGCGGCCCTGATGACCGCCGTACCGGCCGCGGCCGTCCGGCCCCGCAACCGACGGCAGCTCATCGTCGAAGCGGGCGCCGCGGTGTTCAGCGAGCGTGGCTACCACGCGGCGTCCATGGAGGAGATCGCGGCGCGCGTGGGCATCACCGCGGCCGCCCTGTACCGGCACTTCCCGAACAAGTACGCGTTGTTCGCCGAGTGCGCGAACGTCATGGCGGACCGGCTCGTCGCCGCGCTCGCCGACGTGCCACCGGACGCGGCGCTGGCGGAAATCTTCGCCGCCGTCACCCGGGTCACCGTCGCCCACCGGGAAACCGGTGGCGTGTACCGGTGGGAGGCCCGCTACCTCGAGCGCGACGACCGGCGGCTGCTCGCGGGCAAGTTCGCCCACGTCGTCGACCGCGTGGCGGAGGCGGTGCGGCGCGAGCACCCGGGGCCCGGCGAGCACCTGCGGGCCGTGGGGGCGCTGGGCGCCATCGGGTCCGTCACGACGCACCACAACTCGATCGCCCAGCGCCGGGTCGGGGAACTGCTGCAGGCGGCGGCCCGGCGGGTGGCCGCCACCGACCCCGCGGCGGTGCCCGCGCCCGCCGTCGAGGTACCCGCGCCGCCGGTGCCGCGGACGCGGCGTTCGGAGATCCTCGCGGCCGCCGTCCCGCTGTTCGAACGGGACGGCTTCGCCACCGTGACGAACGGCCGGATCGCCGAGGCGGTGGGGCTGGTCCCGTCCGCGCTCTACCGGTACTTCCCGGGCAAGGCCGACATCCTGGCGGCGGCGTGCCTGCAGGCCGCGGCCCTGCTGGCCCAAGCGGTCGACCACAACCTGCGCGGGACGACCGATCCGCACGCCGCCCTGCGCGCGCTGACGGCGACCTACGTGGCGTACAGCTTCGAGCACAGCGCCCTCAACAGCGTGGCCAACGCGGAAATCGCCGGCTTGCCGGATGGTCTGCGCCGCCCGTTGGTGGCGGCGCAGAGAGAGCACATCGCGGTGTGGGAGCAGCACTTGTGCCAGGCCCGCCCGGACCTGGACCCCCGCCAGGCCCGGGTGCTGGTGCACGCCGGTTTCGGCGTGGTCGTCGAGGCCGGCCGTCGGCTCCGGTGGGCGGACACCCCGGACCACCGGGCGGCGGTGGCGGCCTTGCTGGGCAGCGCGCTCGGCCTGTGACGCGGGGTCTCAGCCGCGGGGCAACGCCGGTTTGGTTTCACACCGCACTTGCGGCGAGGCGTCGGTCCCGGAGGCCACGCAGTCGACGACCCGGCCGGGCGCGGGAACGGGGTAGCTGAAGACGATCGGCGCACCGGCGTCCGCCCCGGCCGAGAACTTGACGACCGTGTGCTGCCGGTATCCGTTGCCGTGCAGGGTTTTGGAGTAGTACGTGGTGTGCGGCCCGATGGCGGTGCTCGTGCCGTCGCCGTCGTCGTCGAGTTCGTGCACGGTGAGCACGTAGTCCCCGGTGGTGTACTTGCCTTCGGTCCCGTGCCCGGCTTCCGCGGGGGTCGAGCTGGTGACCTCCGGCGAGACGGGATCCGCGGCGGTGGCGATCACGGTGGCCCCGACGGCGACCACGGCGACCCCGGCCACGGCCGCGGAGACGACGACTCGCTTGGCGGTGAACTTCACGGTCCCCTCCTCCCGCCTGACGATCAAGCTAGGGGAGGGAAGGGGCAGGCCACCTCGGCCGAAGGGGCGGTTCGGCGGCCGCGGCCTCGTCCTTTCGGCCGATGTCCGCCGGCGCCGGCCGGATCGCGGTGACCGGGCGGTCGATCGGCGTCAACCTGCGTGCGGGCGAGAGGGGGCCCACGGTGACCTGTACGTCCGCTGGTCGCGCGGCCCGGAGGTCGACCTGGCGGACGAGGCGTCGAGCCGCGACGGGCTGACGGGGATCGCGCTGCCGGGCCTGTCGGCGAACTCGCTGCGCCGCGAGCCGTGGTGGCACGACCGTCCGGTGCGGCTGTGGCTGGCGCGCCGGCTGTACGACTACGAGCACCTGCGCGAGCTGCGCGGCCCGGGCGTGCGGCCCTGGGTCCTGCGTGGCCGCGAGATCGCCCGCGGCCCGGACAACGAGCCGCTGGTCGTGGACGCGGAGCCGCTGGCGTGGGTGGCGGACGAAGTGCTGCAGGAGGCTCGGCGGCTGGTGGACGAGCAGGGATCCCGCGAGTGGGGACCGCTGGATCGCCGGACCCACCGCTGACACCCGCGGCGGTCCGTCCACATCGGTCGCGGGAATTAATAACACACTGCCCGGACAATGGCGGAATTCGCCCCGGCGGCTGCTGTCGGTAATTCTGCCGCCAGTGTGAACCGGGTCTTGTTTACTGCCCAGTAGGCCCTGCGAGCTGCATGAACGCGCTTGAACGGTGTGCAAGCAGCGATCATCGGAGCACAATCCGTGAGTCTCGGAAACAATTCACTCTCCGCGTTCCGAAACGCCGGTCCGCAGGGTTGACAAGGGTGGCGGGCCTGATGTCTTCTGCTGATCGGCTCGATCAACGCCACGTCTTCCTGGGGTTCTCCGTCCTGTCCGAGTTCGACATCGGCCGTGCGCGCGCGGCCGGGAATCGAGCGATTCCGCCATGCACGAAAGCAGATCCACGCGCCGCCGCCCGGCGGACGCCGCGTGGTGGCCGGCGCACTGGAGCGTCCGCACCAAGATCAGCGTCGTCCTGCTGCTGCCGGTCCTGGTCGCGGTGGTGCTCGCGGAAATCCGGATCCAGGGCGAACTCGACCGGGCGACCGCGCTCACCGCGGCCCGCGACCGGCTGCCGGTGCTGCGCGACACGATCGACCTGACCGCGTCCCTCGGCGCGGAAATGGTCGCCGCGGTCGCGGTACCGGCGGGCGCGCCGGACACGCTGACCGCGGCCGTCGACGCGAAGGTGGCCGCGGTCCAGCGCGACGCGGGCTTCGCGCCGCTGCCCGGTGACACCGGCCGGGCGCTGAACACCGCGCTGGGCAAGCTCGCCGGGATCCGCGCGGCCGGCGCCGGCGGCGGCGACGTCCGCACGAAAGCCGCCGGCTACAACGACATCATCGCCACCCTCGGCGACCTCGTGCCCGCCTTCGTCCCGGCCGACGCGGGCGCCGAAACCGCGGCCGGCGCGGAGAACGCCCGGCTGCTGGTGCACCTCCGGGGCGAGCTGGCCACCGAGGAGACGTACGCGCGGGCGGCGCAGCACAGCCCGGACGACGCTTCGCTGCGCCCGGCGGTCGTGCAGACCGCGGCCGAGCAGGAGGTGCTCGGCGAGCAGACCGGGCACCGGCTCGCGGGGGAGCTCCTGACCCGGTTCGAGGCCGCGACGAGCCCGGCCGAAGCCCGCCTCGACGCGCTGCAGCAGCCCGGCACGGCGCTGGCGTCGTTCGCCCCCTCGATCGCCGCCGAGACGACCGGCGTCACGGCCGTGCTGAACGACGTCACGGCGATGCTGGCGAGCGACGTCTCGGCGGCGGCCGACCGGGCACGGGCGGACTCGCTGCGCGACACGGCACTGGTGCTCGGTTCGCTGCTCGGCGCGCTCGCCATCGCGCTGCTGGTGGTGCGGTCGCTGGTCACGCCGGTGCGCCGGCTGCGCGCAGCCGCCCTGCGCGCGGCGAACGACCAGCTCCCGGCGACCGTCCGGCGGATCCGTGCGGGCCAGGACGTCGACTGGCGCGCGGTGCCCGGCAGCGGTGTCCGGACCGACGAGGAGATCGGGCAGCTGGCGCGGGCGTTCGACGACATGCACCGCCAGGCGGTCCGGCTCGCCGTCGAACAGGCCGAACTGCGCAAGCAGGTCAGCGAGATGTTCATGACGCTGTCGCGGCGGAGCCAGTCGCTGGTCGAGCAGCAGCTGTCGATCATCGAAGACCTGGAGGCGGAGGAGCGGAACCCCCGGCGGCTCGACGAGCTGTTCCGCATCGACCACATCGCGACCCGGCTGCGCCGCAACGGCGAGAACCTGCACGTCCTGGCGGGCGGGCGCCCGGTTCGCCACGGCCGCGAACCGGTGCCGGCGCGCGACCTGCTGCGCGCGGCGACGTCGGAGGTCAAGGACTACCGCCGGGTGGCGATGGGCAACGCACCGCGCGGTTCGGTCCAGCCCGAGGCGGCGGCGGACGTGGTGCACATCCTGGCGGAGCTGCTGGAGAACGCGACGCGCTTTTCGCCACCGGAGCACAAGGTGGCCCTGACGGCCGACCGCGGCGCCGACGGCGGCCTCCTCATCGAAGTCGTCGACCGGGGGCTGGGCATGACGACGGCCGAGCTGTCGACGGTGAACGACCGGCTGGCGGCGGCCGGGACGGTCGGCCCGGAGACGACTCGCCGGATGGGGCTGTTCGTGGTCGCCAGGCTCGCGGCGCTGCACGGGGTGACGGTGCGGCTGCGCGCGACCGGAACGGCGGCCCGCCACGCGGGGGTGACGGCCAGCGTCCACGTCCCGGGTGCACTGGTGATCGCCGACCTGGCCCGCCCGATCGGCGCGGGCCGGCCGGCGACGGCGAACCGCACCGGGCACCACCGGCCACCGGTGGTGCCGGCGCAGGCTTCGACGCCGATCTTCGAGCAGGTGGTGACGAGCTGGTTCACCGAGCCGTCGGCGAAGCCGGTGGTCCGCCGGAACGGAACGGCGGGGCCGGTGAAGTGGCCGTCCGCCGCCGAGACGCTCGCGGTGCCTGCCGAGCGGGTCGCTCGTGCGGATCCGGCGGGTGAGGCTTCCGGAACGTTCGCGGTGCCTGCCGAACGAGTCACCCGCGCGGATCCCGTGAGCGAGACTTCCGGTGCGCACCGGGCGATCCCGGCGGAAGCCACCCCGGCCGGGCACTCCGGAGCAGCCGAGCCGCCCGCCGCCGATTCCCCGCCGGCCGCCACCTCGTCACCCACCACCCCGCCGGAGCAGCTCCCCGTCGGTGACTGGGACACCCCGGCCGACCGCACACGGCAAACCGCGGAAAGCGCTCTCAAGCCCGCCTCCGCCCAGCGGCTCACCGACGCCGGGCTGCCCACGCGGCGGCCCGGTGCCCAGCTCGCCCCCGGGGCCGTGGCGCCCCGGGGGCGCGAACAGACCGGCGGGTCCTTCCGGGACGCCGCCGCCGTGCGCAGCAGTCTCTCCCGGCACTACCAGGGCATGCGCGCGGCCCGGCTGGAGACCGCGGCGCGCACCGATCAATCCGGAAAGGACGAAGTGGATCCGCGATGACGGAACTGCACCCCCGACGCTCCGCCACCCAGCAGGCGGCCCGGTCCCGCGGCGGGACGCTGCCCGCGCCGCCTGAACGGTCCGCGACGCTGAACTGGCTGGTCAACGGGTTCGTCCAGGACGTTTCGGGTGTCGCGCACGCCGTGCTCGTCTCCGCCGACGGGCTGCTCGTCGCCGCCGACGAGGCACTGCCCCGGGAACGCGGCGACCAGCTCGCGGCCATCGCGGCCGGTCTGTCCAGCCTGTCGCTGGGCACCGCCGAGCTGTTCACCGCCGGCCGGGTCGTGCAGTCGGTGATCGAGATGGAGCAGGGTTTCCTGCTGCTGATGAGCGTCGGCGACGGCTCGAACCTCGTCGTGCTCGCCTCGACCGGCTGCGACATCGGGCTGGTCGGCTACGAGATGACGATGCTGGTCGAGCGGGTGGGGCAGAAGGTCGACGTACCCGCGCGCGAGATACCGGTGGCCCAGGACCGCCGGTGATCGAAGATCCGCCGTCCGGGGACGAGCCGCGCCGCAGCCCGGCACTCGCCCGCCCCTACGCGTGGACGGAAGGCCGGACGGCGCCGTCGGTCGAGATCGCCGTCGAGGCGCTGGTCGAGACCACTGCCGACGGCCGGGCCGAAGCCGTCTACCAGCCGTCGAGCGCTTTGGCGGAGGTGCTCGAGCTGTGTGTCCGGCCGCGGTCGGTGCTGGAGATCGCCGCGCTGCTGGCCCTGCCGCTCGGCGTGGTCCGCGTGCTCGTGTCGGACCTGCTGCCGGACAACCTGGTGATCGTCCGCGACACGCTGTCGGACACCGCCGGCTGGGACGAGCGCCACGACCTGATGGAACGCGTGCTGCACGGGCTGCGCGACCTGTAGAGAGGACTTCGCCATGGAGCATTTCGCGCTGGGGCACTGGCTGCTCGTGCTCGCGTACCTGACGTCGGTGGTCGGCTGCGCGGTCGGGCTGGCGTGCGCGGTGCGGGCCCGCCACGCGGCCGATCCCCGCCACCGCGTGCGGTGGCTGGTGCTGGCGGCCGTCTCGATCGGCGGCGTCGGCATCTGGCTGATGCACTTCGTGGCGATGCTCGGCTTCAGCACGCCGGGCATGCCGGTCCGCTACGACATCTTCCGCACGGTCCTGTCGGCGATCCTCTCGGTGACGGCGGTGTTCGCGGGACTCGTGGTGGTGGGCGGCCGCGCGAAGTTCGGCTGGTGGCGCCTCGCCGCCGGCGGCCTCATCACCGGCCTGGCGGTGAACGTCATGCACTACACGGGAATGTCGGCGTTGCGGGTGAAGGGCGGCTTCGGCCACGACGGCGGCCTGGTGGCCCTCTCGGTGGTGATCGCGGTGGTGGCGGCGACGGCGGCGCTGTGGTTCGCGGTCTTCCTCGACCGCCTCTCGTTGCGGCTGCTGGCGGGCTTCGTGATGGGCGCGGCGGTGACGGGCATGCACTACACGGGCATGGCGGCGGTCCGGATGACCGTGGACCCGAACGCCCCGGACCCGGCGGGCGCGGAGGTGTTCTCCTTCCTGTTCCCGGTGTTCGTGCTGGCCGCGATCGCGATGGCGGTGCCGCTGTGCGCGGTACTGGTGGCACCGGCGGTCGCGCCGGAGGCCACCGAGCCCGAGCCGGCCGCGGGCGACGCCGTCCCGGTGTGAGCCGGCCCGCGGGGTACGTCCCCGCGGGCCGGCTTTCTCACCTCCCTACAGGCTGCACAGCAGCGAACAGGCCTTCGCCGACGACCAGTCCGTTGTGGATGGTGGCGTCCCCGGCGGGACGTTCACCGGCAGGTAGCTCACCTTCGCCTTGTTGGTGATCGGGAACAGGTTCAGCAGCGCGTACGTCGCGCAGTGCACCTGCTTCGACTGGCCCGCCGCCAGGGTGAACGGACCCGTCTGGCACGACGGCTCCACGGGGTCCACGACCTGTGCGGACGTGATGCCCACCGGACCTTCGTTCGTCACCGTGATCCGCCAGTACGCCGACGCGGCGAGCACGCCGAGCAGGCCGACCGGGGCCTGCTTCGCCCACGGCCCGGCGCCGCCCGGACCGCACTGGGACGGGTGGACCGCCGTGCAGATCTCCTTCTGCACGGTCACCTTCGGGGTGCACGACGCGCCCGGGGCCACCGGGAGCGTCACCGTGTTGGACGTGAACGAACCCGTCGAGTCCGTGCCCGTCGCCGTGTTCGCCACCGACGTCACCGCGCAGTCCGCCGAAATCGTCGTGCGGAAGCACAACTGTGGTGCGTCACCCGCGAAGTCGACCACCAGCGAACCGCTGAAGCCGGCCGCATTGTGGAGCACCAGCGTCGTCGTCACGGTGATCGACGGGTGCGCCGCCACCGAGACGCCGGTCAGGTCGACCGAGCCGTCCGGGGCGAAGCCCGGAGTCGGCACCACGGCGCCGTCCTGATCGACGACCGTCACCCGCGAGGCCGCGAAGTCGACGTTCGCCGGATCGACGCCGGTCAGCCGCGCCGCCGTGTAGCCCTGGACGTGACTTCCGCCGTCGCAGTAGAAGTCACCCGGACGCAGGGTCACCTGCCCGCCGGAGCGGACGCACGGGGTGGCGCCGGTGACCGGGTCCATCGAGAACAGCACACCCGCGTCGCCCAGGCCGATCAGGCAACCCGACGGCGGGTCGAACGTGTAGCCGTAGTCCCGCGTGGCGCCGCCGTTGACCGACGGGTGCGTGATCTGGGCGGGCAACCCCGCGCACGCCGCTCCCGTCGTCCAGTCGTGGCACAGCGCCGCACCCGCGATACCCCCGTTCCAGACCGGGAGGTAACTGCGCACGTGGCCGCCCGGATCGGTGACGACCTCCGGGTTGAAGACGTAGACCCCGGCCGTCAGCGCGGCCGCACCCGGCGGGGCCGGCAGCGCCGACCCGTCGAGCGCGAAGCACGTCGTGACGTTGGTGCCACCGGTCGTCGACGAGCACACGCCCACCGGGGCGCCGGCCGTGCTGAACGCCGTGTAGGCGTTGTAGGTGTAGTTGCCCGCCGGTCCCGTCGGCCGCCAGGAAGCCCAGCCGGCGCACGCCGTCCCCGTCGCCGGGTCGAAACAGCCCAGCGACGGCTGTTGCCCGGTGTGGGGGTCCGACGACGACGCGAACACCTTCCCCGCCACCACGTCCAGCGCGCCGTAGACGTACGGGTTCACGCTGATGGGCGGCGCGATCGGCGCGTACGGCTGGCCGCCGCAGGCGCTCTGGGTCGCGATGGTCCAGCAGACCACCGCGCCGCTGCTGACCAGGCCGTACAGGTTGCCGCCGGTTTCCACGAACCCGGTGAGGCCGCGCACCGGCGGCGATCCGCCGACGGCGGCGAGCGACCAGTACCCGCAGTTGGCCGCGGCGGCCATGTCGAGGCAGCCGACGCCGACGGACGCGGCCGTGACGGCGGGGTAGTAGACCTTCGCGGGCGCGGCGGGATCCCGCACGTACTGCTCGACCATCGTGCTCGCGATGTCCCCGGCCCCCAGCGTGCCGAGCGGGCCGGGCGCGGTGTTGAGCACCTTCGGCCACGTGCCGCCTCCGCAGCGCGTCCCGGTGGCGAGATCGGTGCAGACCACCTTCGGCTCGGTGGTCCCCAGGTGGTGGAAGATGTTCCAGGCCTGCAACGCGCCGCTCGGCGTGCGGTACAGGATCGGCGTGAAGCCGTCGCCGCCGGTGGCGGTGGTGACCGCCTGCACGGGCGGGGTGAGGGCGCCGGTCAGCTGCGTCGCGTCGGGGCCGGCGGTGGGGTTCGTCGCGCGGACCGCGGTGACGCCGGACGCCGGCTCGGTGCCGGTGAACGTGCCGCCGCCGGTGGACCATTCCGGCGTCCAGCCGGGTGGGACGTGCAGCGAACCGGATTGGAAGGCCTGCCCGGCGCCGACGGCGTCGGTGATGGTGGCGGTTCCGGTCGTGGTCGCGTGGTTTTCGTAGCCGACGACCCAGTTCGCGGTCGCGCCGTGCGCGGCGGGCGAACCGGTGCCCTGCACGGACTTCGTCAGCGCCGAGACCGCCGCGGCGGTCTCGGCGGCCGCGGGCAGCGGGACGGCGGTGGCCGCCGTGAGCACCAGTGGCAGGAGTGCCCCCAGCATGCGTCTTCGCATGGTCGATCCTCGATTCTTCACCGGGTCGGAATGCGTCAGGAAACGTTTTCCTGGCCGAGGGAAAATCCTATGCCGCACCGGCAGTGTGGTTGAAGAACTCTCACCCTGGCGCCGAAAAGGCGATGCGAACAGCGCAGTTGCTGGGCCGCCTGCCGTGTTGGACACCTGCCGTGACGAGCGGATTCAGCGGTGGACGTCGCCCGAATGCCGCCCCTGTTCACTCGTTCGGGTAACGAGGTCAGGCTAAGAACCCGCGTTTTCCGAATGTGGTGAAGAATTATTCACCGGAAGCCGGTGCGGTGATATTGCCGAAAGCGGCGGGCGGGAGCCGGCGGCGGTCCTTCCGCTGTCGGCGAATCCGCCTGGCCAGGCGACGGTCCCCGTGCTTGTGTGTGCGGATGGAGATCTTGGTGCTCGGCGGAACGGCGTGGGTGGCCCGGGAGCTGTCGCGGCAGGCGATCGAACGCGGCCACCGGGTGACCTGCCTCGCGCGGGGCGAGAGCGGAGAAGTCGCGGACGGAGCGACGCTGGTTGCCGCCGACCGGCGCGCTCCGTCGGCGTACGAACCCCTGCTCGACCGGAGCTGGGACGCGGTCGTCGAGGTGTCGTGGCAGCCGGGTTTCGTCCGTGGCGCCCTCGACGCGCTGGGCGGCAAGGCCGGGCACTGGGTGTATGTCTCGTCCGGCAACGCCTACGCCTCCCACGCCACGCCGGGGGCCGACGAGTCCGCGGCCCTGCTCGCCCCCACCGACCGCGGCGAGGTCGACCGCGATCTGTACGGCGAGGCGAAGGTCGCCTGCGAGCAGGCCTCGGCGGACGCGGTGGGCGACCGGCTCCTCATTGCGCGAGCCGGGCTCATCGGCGGCCCCGGCGATCACACCGGGCGCTCCGGCTACTGGGTCGCCCGCGCGGCCCGCGATCCGCGCGGGCCGATGCTGGTCCCCGGCACGCCGGACGTGCCCACCCAGGTGGTCGACGTGCGGGACCTCGCCTCCTGGCTGCTCGGCGCCGCGGAGACCGGCACCACCGGCACGTACAACGCGGTCGGCCCGGTCGTTCCGTTCGGGGAGTGGATCGAGCTGTCCCGCGCCGCCGGTGGGCACACCGGTCCGGTGGTCGCCGCCGGACCGGCGTGGCTGCTCGCCCACGGCGTGGCCCAGTACATGGGGCCCGAATCGCTGCCGATGTGGCTGGTCGAGCCGGGCTGGGAAGGGTGGTCGGCCCGGGACGGGTCGGCGGCGCGTGCCGCGGGGCTGCGGCACCGGCCCCGGACGGAAGTGCTGGCCGACACGCTGCGCTGGGAACGCGAGCAGGGGCTGGACCGGGACCGGCGCGCGGGCCTCAGCCCGCACCGCGAGCGCGAGCTGCTCGCCGCCCTCGGCTGAAGGGCTCACGAGCGCCGAACGGGGGTAATCGGCACGCGACGGCCGCGCGTGGGAAACCCGCGTCAGCCGACCCAGCCGCGGTAGGCGGCCGGGTCCACGTTGCCGCCGCACACGACGGTCACCACGTGCCGGCCGGCGAAGCGGTCGCGGTCTTCGAGGATCGCCGCGATGCCCAGCGCGGCGGATGGCTCGACGACCAGGCCGGCGTGGTCGAGGAGCAGCCGCATCCCGGCGATGATCGACGCCTCGGCGACCAGGACGGCGTCGTCCGCGACGACGAGGAGATCGGCCAGTACCTCCGGGATCGGCCGCCGCCCGGCGACGCCGTCGGCGATCGTGTTCGTCGGGCCGGTGGTGACGACCCGCCGCTCGTGCCAGGAACGCGTCATCGCCGGGGCGCCCGCCGGCTGCACGCAGAGCACTTCGGTGCCGGGCGCACCGGACCGCACGACGTACCCCACGCCGGTCGCGAGAGCCCCGCCGCCGAGAGCGATCAGGACGGCGTCGAACGACGGCGCGGCGTCCACCAGCTCCAGCCCGATGGTCGCCGCACCCTCGCACGTTTCGAGGTCCAGGCTGTCTTCGACCAGCCGGATGCCGTCGCGCCGGGCGATGGCCGCGGCGCGCTCGCGAGCCACTTCGTGGTCGCCGTCCACCAGTTCCAGCCGGGCACCCAGCGCGCGGATGCGTTCGAGCTTGGCCGTCGTCGCGTGCCGCGACGCGACGACGGTGACGTCGAGGCCCCGGCCGCGCCCGGACCACGCGAGGGCTTGGCCGAGGTTGCCCGCGCTGGCGCACACCACCGCCCCCGAGCCGAGGCGGCTCGCGACCACTTCGGTGCCGCGGCCCTTGAAGCTGCGCACCGGGTTCGCCGTCTCGAGCTTGATGCTCACCGAACACCCGAGCACGGGTTCCAGCGCCTCGCAGCGGTACAGCGGCGTGTCCAGGAAGACCGGGTCGATCACCTGGCGGGCCGCCCGGATCCGGGCGAGGTCGAGGCGCGTCTCCGGCACCGCCGCAGCCTAGCGGCGCCCGGCCTGCGGGCTGGAACGGTTTACGAGGCTGCCCGGCGGGATCTGCCGTCCGCCCCAGGGGGTGGTGGCCGAGCCGGGGGAGTGGTGGGGCCGTGCCGTCTTGGGGGGAGGGGAAGGCACGGCCCCACCACGTTCTGCCGGGCGACGCGAGGTGGCGCCGCCGCGCGCCCGGCTGGTCCGAACCGGCCTACCGCGGCCGGGGTTCCGCCGCCTGGACTGTCCAGGGCGGGTTGCCGCACTGCGGTCGCCAGGTGCCGACGTGCACCCATTGGCGGCCCCACGCGTGGGACATGAGGACCGTCGGGCGGCGGCACCGGGGGCAGGTCTGTGGCACCGAATCGATGGACACCTCGTCCTCCTCCACACCGTGACTGGTCGCGGGAAAGAGGATCGTCCGGACCGGACCGGAGCGGACCGGGGAAACTACCCGGATGGCTACGCGGGTTGCTCCGGCTGGCCCGCCAGCCACGAAGCCACCTGGGTGCGGGAGGTGAGGCCGAGCTTCACCAGGATGTTCTCGACGTGCCCTTCCACGGTCCGTCCGCTGAGGACGAGGGCGGCCGCGATCTCCTTGTTGCTCATCCCGCGCGCCACCAGCCCGGCGATCTCCCGCTGCCGCCGGGTCAGCCCGCCGGGGTCGGCCGCCGGGCCCGCCACCGGCGTGGCGGGCCGCTCCCGCAGCGCGTACCGGACGACCTCGTCGAGGCCGGAGCCGGCCGCGTCGGCGAACGCCGCGTCGAAGGCGTCGTCCCCGAGTGCCTTGCGGGCCAAAGCCGCACATTGCTCGTCGATGCCCTGGTAGGGGCTCATTTCGCCGACACGGGCGCCGCTGAGCCGCCAGACCGCGCCGGCGCCGCCGAGCAGCCGGGCCACCCGGTCGTGCTCGCCCTCGGCGGAGTGGCACCACGCGAGCGCCTCGACCAGGAACGCGAGCAGGGTGCGATCGGGCAGCCGCAGGGCGACGGCCTCGTGCAGCAGGTCCGCGGCCTGCCGCGGCTGGTCCGCGCGCCAGCGGTGGATCGCGACGGCCCACAACGCGTAGCCCCGTGACCAGCGCGCCTCGTACCGGTCGGTGAGGGCGAGTGCCTCCTCCGCGGCCGCCGCGCCACGCGGATCGCCGAGGAAGAAGCGCGCGGCGGCCAGCAGGATCAGGGTGTCGAACACCAGCAGCGCGTCGCCGGCCGTGCGGTACCCGGCCAGCGCCCGCTCCAGCAGTTCCTCACCGCCGGTCAGGTCGCCGGTGAAGAACGTGGCCATGCCGGCGCACTCCGCGTGGCCGGCCCGGAGGCGTTCGTCGTCGAACTCCTCGGCGAGCTCGGTCAGCTCCGCCAGCAGGTCCGCGTGCGGTGCGCCGGTCTGGATCGCGAGGAACGCCATCGCGTACAACGCCCTGGCCCGGACCAGGGTGTGCTCGCCGCACTGCTCGAGGCCGCGCCGCAGGTACCCGCAGCCCTCCGGCACCAGGCCGCCGCCGAACCAGAAGTTCCACAGCGAAGCGGCGATGTCCAGCGCCTGGCTCGCCTGGCCGGGACCGGACAGGCAGTGTTCCAGCACGGCCCGGAGGTTGGCGTGCTCGCGGCGGAGCCGGCCGAGCCACTCCGACTGCCGGGGGCCGAACCCCTCGGCCCGGTAGCGCCGCGCGAGGTCCGCGTAGTACCCGGCCAGCCGGGCCCGCACGCCGGCCTCGTCGCCCTCGGCCAGCCGGGCGCCGCCGTACTCGCGGACGGTCTCCAGCATGCGGTACCAGGCGTGCCGCCCGAAGGTGCCGTTCTGCCGGCGGACGATCGATTTGTCCACCAGTCCCGTCACGACGTCCAGCGTGCTGCCGCCGCCGTTCGCCGCGGGCGCGCAGACGTGCTCGGCGGCGTCGAGGTCGAATCCGCCGGGGAACACCGACGCCTGTGCCCACAGCCGCTGTTCCGCGGGAGTGCACAGCGCGAAACTCCAGTCGATCGCCGCTTCCAGGGTCCGGCGGCGGGGCTGCACGGCGGCCGGTCGCGCGGTGAGCAGGCCGAGCCGGTCGTCGAGCCGCTCGAGAACCTGTTCGGCCGACAGCACGCGCACGCGGACGGCGGCCAGCTCGATGGCCAGCGGGATGCCCTCCAGCCGACGGCAGATCCGGCTCACCGTCGCCCGGTTGTCCGGGGTGAGCGCGAAGCCGGGCGAGACGGCCGCCGCGCGATCGGCGAACAGCGTCACCGCTTCGACCGGGCCGCCGGTGTCGCCGGCCCGGGGGACCGGCAGCGGCTCGACGTGCAGGAGGTGCTCGCCCTCCACGTGCAGCGTGTGCCGGCTGGTGGCCAGTACCCGGAGCCCGCCGGAGCCCGCGAGCAGTTTCGCGACCAGCGTCGCGCACTCGTCCGCGACGTGCTCGCAGTTGTCCAGCACGAGGAGCAGCTGCTTGTCTTCGAGGTACTCGGCGAGCCCGGCCGCCTGGTCGCTGGTGCCACGCAGGCCGAACGCCGTCGCCACGGTGTTCGGCACCAGGTGCGGATCACCCACGTCGGCCAGCTCGACCAGCCACACGCCGTCCGGGAACGCCCGCCGCACATCGGCGGCGGTCCGCAGCGCCAGCCGCGTCTTGCCGACGCCGCCGGAGCCGGTCAGCGTGACCAGCCGCGCCGCGGACAGCAGGCGTTTCGCTTCCCCGAGCTCGTGGCGCCGTCCGACGAAGCTGGTCAGCTCGGCCGGCAGGTTGCCGGCGCTTCGGCGGGATCGGGCACCCATGCGGAGAGTGTAGGACCGGATCCGGATGCCTCAAGTCGAACCGAAGGACCCGTGCCCGGCCCGTGTCGTCCCTCCGATCACGAGTGTCGTCCCTCTGATCACGCGTGATGGCTCCCTGATCACGCGAGATGTCCTTCCCGTCCACCGGCTCGCCGGGCCGGAAGGGGCATCGGCCGTGATTGAGCGGGCATCACGCGTGATTGAAGGGACGACACGCGTGATTGGAGGGTCGACACGAAGGAGGGGCCGGTGCACGCGCTACCGTGAGCGTCTTGGGCAACGCTCTGCGTGACAGTGTGCCGGCCTGGGGGTGGGGGAATGGGTGCGACGCGGTCCGCGTTCGCGGTACGCGGGTTCCGCCTGCTCTGGCTGGCCGGCCTGCTGTCGGTGGCCGGGGACCAGCTGGCCCGGGTCGCTTTGTCGATACTCGTGTTCCAGCGCACCGGTTCCGCCGCACTGAGCGCGGCGACGTACGCGCTGTCGATGCTGCCCGCCCTCGTGTCCGGTGCGCTGCTGTCGTGGCTGGCCGACCGGTACCCGCGCCGCCGGGTGATGGTGGCCTGCGACGTGATCCGGGCGCTGCTGGTGGCGGTGATGGCCGTGCCGGCGGTGCCGTTGCCGCTGATGGCGGCGCTGCTCGTGCTGGTGCAGCTGGCCGAAGCACCGTTCTCGGCCGCCCAGGGCGCCGTCCTGCCCGAGCTGCTGGGCGGCCGGTACGAGGCGGGACAAGCGGTGCACCAGGTCACCACGCAGCTGTGCCTGGTGCTGGGGTTCGCCGCGGCCGCGTTCGTGGTCACCGGGGTCGGCGCGCGCGCCGCACTGGCGATCGACGCCGCCACGTTCGCCGCTTCCGCGCTGCTGATCCGCGCCGGCCTCGGCCGCCACCCGCCACCGGCCGACGGCGAAGGCGAAGGCGAAGGCGAAGGCGGGGCGACGTGGTGGCGCCGGATCGCCGGGGGCGCGGTGGCCGTCAGCCGGGACCGGACGCTGGGCACCCTGGTGTGGCTGGGCTGGCTGGCGTTGTTCACCGTCGTCCCCGAGGGGCTCGCGGTCCCGTACGCCCAGCAGGTCGGGGCGGGTGGCGAATGGATCGGGGTGCTGCTGGCCGCGGAACCGGCGGGGGCGGTGGCCGGCGCGCTGCTGCTGCGGCGGTTCGCCCGGCCGGTGCGGGTGCGCGCCCTCGGTGTGCTGGCGGTCGGGACGTCGGCGCCGCTCGTGGCCTTCTGGGGCCGGCCGACCCTCGGCACGGCGCTGGCCCTGCTCTTCGTGTCCGGCCTGTGCTCGGCCTACCAGGTCACCGCCGGGGCGACGTTCGTCCAGCTGTCCCCGCCGCGGCTGCGCGGACGGACCCTCGGGTTCGCCAGGACCGGGATGATCGCCGGGCAGGGGCTCGGGATCGTGGCCGGCGGCCTGCTCGCCCAGCTGGTCGGACCGGCGGCGGCGATCGCCTGGGCGGGGACCGCGGGAGCGCTGGTCGCGCTCGCCGCGGCCGCGGCCTGGGCGCGCCGCAGTCCGGACGCCGTCTCGGCCGCGCTCCCGGCCGAGGCCTGATGCGTCACCAGCCTTTGTCGCTCATCGCGCGCTCCTTTCCGGTGGCAGTGTGGCAGCGTGGCAAGGGGAGTGGAACTGCGGTTTCACCAGCCTTTGTCGCTCATCGGCTCGCCTTTCCGTGCGGTTCGTCCGGTGCCGGATACCCGGAATGGTCTCAGCCGCCCGGTCGGGTCGCGATGGCGGGAAACGCCTGACATCCGGCCGCAACACGACTACCCTGGGCGACCGGGGGATCACTGGCGCGGGGAGGCGCTGCGATGGGGGACAACGTGGTCACCGGCGGGGGCCGGTCACCGTCGGGGTGGAAGCTGTGGTCGTTGCCGGGGCGGGTGCGGTTCCTCGTCCTGAGCGTGGACCTGGTGGCGTTCGGCGTGCTGGTGCTCGCGGCCCGCACGGCACCGACACCGGAACAATGGGTGACGGCGGGCTGGCTCGCGGCGGCGGCGCTGCCGCACCTGCACGCCTCGCACCTGATCGAACGGCGGCGCCGCGACCGCGCGGGCATGCCGTACGTCGACCTCTGCAGCGTCTGGATCTTCGCCGGGGTGCTCGTGCTGCCCCTGGTGCTCGAACTGGTGCTGGTGGCGGTGATCTACGCCCACCGCTGGGCGCTGGTCAACCGGTTCGACGCGGTCCGGCCGCCGCACCGCACCGTGTACACCGCCGCCACGCTCGCGCTGGCCGCGGCCGCCGCGGCGGCCGTGCTGCGCTCGAGCGGGGTCCACGAGCACCTCGCCGACGGCGCGCGGCCCGGCGGGGCGGACCTGGCCGCCGTGGTCGCCGCGGCCGCGGTGCAGTGGGTGGTCAACACCGGGCTCGTCGGCACGGCCATCGCCTGGACGGTCACCGTCGAGCACCCCCGGCGGCTGCTGGGCAGCGCCTCGGACAACCTCCTGGAGGTCAGCCAGCTCGCGCTCGGGGTGTTCGTCGCACTGGCGTTGCTGTGGTGGCCGCCCGCCGCGCTGCTGATGATCATCCCGACGTTCGCGCTGCACCAGTGCGTCCAGCTCGACCAGCTCAAGCTCGCCGCCCGCACCGACCAGCGCACCGGGCTGCTCAACGCGATCGCCTGGCACGAACAGGCCGAGCACACCCTCGAGCGCACCCGCGGCCGGACCGGCGTGCTGATGATCGACCTCGACTGGTTCAAGCGCATCAACGACACCCACGGCCACCCGGTGGGCGACGACGTCCTCGCCGAGGTGGCCACGGTGCTCACCCGCGCCGTCCGGCGCGGGGACGCGGTCGGCCGCTACGGCGGCGAAGAGTTCGCCGTCCTGCTGCCCGACGTCGACGAAGCCGAGGTCCGCGCGATCGCCGAGCGGATCCGCGTCCGGATCCGGGCGTTGCGCATCACCGCGCCCACGGGCGAGCCGGTAAGGCTGTCGGCAACGATCGGCGCGGCACTGCACCCGTCGGAGCCCGGGGCCGACCTCGACGAGATGATCCGGGCGGCGGATGACGCGTTGTACGCGGGTAAGGAGGCGGGGCGCGACCGGGTGGCGGTGGCGGGGTGGTGAAGCCGTCAGTTCTGGCCGGGGTCGGCGGGGCCGTGGTGGTGCTGCAGGGCGAGCCCGCGGTCGTGGTCGAAGGTCACCGGTACCTCGGCGCCGACCAGGGGGCGCAGCCACAGCGCCTCGCGGGTGACCGCGTCGTAGAGGTCGCCGGCGCGGCGGCGTAGAGGCGCTCGGGGTTGAGCGCGTCGGACGTGCCGTTGCCGCTCGGCTCGCCCACCGGGTAGGCGAGGTCGCCGCGGCCGTCGCCCCGGACGCTGCCGCGGCTCGACGTCGCTTCCGCCGAGTGGATGTCCCGTGCCATCGCGTCCTCCGGGGTCGTTTCCGCGCGGTTACCCGGCGGCGGCCGCCCCACCCGCTCAGCTCGTCTCGCGCACTTCCAGGTGGTGCGGTGCGACGATCGACCGCGGGGGTTCCGGGCCGGCCGCCTGCCGCGTGAGGCGGTCGAGGGCGAGTTCGGCGATGCGGTCCTTGTCCGGTGACACGGTCGTCAGGGCCGGCACGCTGTAGCGGCCGTCTTCGATGTCGTCGAACCCCACCAGGGCCAGGGATTCCGGGACCGCCACACCGCGGTCGGCGGCGGCCCGCAGCGCACCCAGGGCCAGTTCGTCGGTGAAGCAGAAGACGGCGTCGGGCGGCCGGGGCAGCGCCAGCAGGCGCAGCATCGCCTGGTGGCCGTCGGCCCGGTGCAGGCGCCGCACCGGCACCTCCAGCTCCGGCTCGACCGGCAGGCCCGCCTCGGCCAGCGCCTGCCGGTAGCCGGCCAGGCGCTGGCGTGCGGTCGCGTTCAGCGAGCGCGGCTGGATGCCCAGTGCCGCGACGCGGCGGCGGCCCGAGGCCAGCAGGTGCCGGGTGGCCTCGCGCGCGGCGGCGACGTTGTCGATGGCGACGTGGTCGACGCCGGCGGTGCCGTCGTGCTCGCCGAGCAGCACCAGCGGGACGGTGTCGGTGCGCGCGGCCAGCTCCGCGGGCGCCACCGCCCACGGGCTGAACAGGACGCCGTCGACCAGCTGGCTGCGCCGGCCGTGCAGCAGCTCCTTCTCGCGCTCGGCGTCGCCGTCGGTCTGGTCGATGAGCACGGTCAGGCCCCTGGCCCCGGCGATCCGGACCGTCCGCGCGGCGAGCTCGGCGAAGTACGGCGAGTCGATTTCCGGGATCACCAGCGCCACCAGACCGGTCCGGCCGCGCCGCAGCGTGCGGGCGGCCAGGTTGGGCCGGTAGCCGAGCGCGTCGATGCTCGCCTGCACGCGCTCCCGGGTCGCCGGGGCGACGTACCGGAACCCGTTGACCACGTTGGACACCGTGCGCACCGAGACACCGGCGTGCTCGGCCACGTCACGCAGTTTCGGGTTCACCGGCGCATGGTACCTCTTGCAACGTGGCATGCCACGTTGCAAACTGGGCCTGCCACGCCGTGTGTCCCCAGGAGGTTCGGATGACCGCACACCAGACCGCCCTCGCGCCGCCGTCCGCCGCCGAACTCGCGGCGCTGACCGGCCGGCTGGACTCCGACGGCATCATCGGCCTGCCCCGGGCGTTCCCCCGCGACTGGGTGCGGCAGCTCGGCGAGGACATCGACACCGCGTTCGCCGAGGCCCGCGCCCGCCGGGACGGAGCGGTCGGCCGCGGCCCGAACCGCTTCTACGTCGAGATCCACCCGGAGCAGCTGCGCGGGTTCACCGACCTGGTCACCCACCCGTGGATCACCGCCGTCGCCGAGGCGGTGCTGGGGCCGGAGTACCGGATCGTCGAGGTGGGCTTCGACGTCCCGCTCGCCGGCGCCGTCGACCAGCCGTGGCACCGGGACTTCCCGATGCCTGCCGAAACCGCCCGCGAGCGCAGGCTGACGTCGCTGGCGGTGAACGTGACCGCCGTCGACACGGAGCCGGACATGGGGCCGTTCGAGATCGCGCCCGGCACGCACTGGGACGACGGCAGCGCGTTCGAGCACGGCATGTTCCCGCCGCGGGCGGCCTACCCGCGCTACCAGGACCTCGCCACGCGCAAGTTCCCGCAGATGGGCGACATTTCGATCCGGTCGGCCCTGACGATCCACCGCGGCACGGCCAATCAGTCGGCCAAGGCCCGGCCCGTCCTGGTGCTGGGCCTCGACGCACCGGGAGCGGGCAACGACGCCCGCCACGACACGGCCGTGACGCGGGAGTTCTGGGCGGCGCTGCCGGAATCCGTGCGGCGGCACCTGGACTGCCCGGTCGTCGACGTCCTGACGCCGATCACCCAGAAGCACACGATCGAAGGCCTCGTGATGGGCGCCTGATGTTTGACGGCCCCGGACGCGGGCATGCCCCGGCCATGGCTGAAGCGGGAATCACCGAAATGACGGGCCGGGCCGGCGTCGTCGCGGCGCTGCGCCGCGTACTGCTCGCCTTCGGGGTCGGCGGTGCGCTGGCGTGCCTCGCCTGGATGGCGTTGTGGCTGGCCATGCGCGTCTGAGGCGGCAGGCTCCGGCCCCGCGGGTCGCGCGGTGGCCGGAGCCGGGGTTTCACTGGCAGGCTTCGCAGTCCGGGTCGTCGATGCGGCAGGCGGCACCGTCGGTGAGCGGGAAGTCGAAGTCCTCCAGCTCGGGCACGGCGACGGACTCTTCCGGGGTGGTGGTGGCGGACATGGCCCTCCCTTGTGGACGAACGGGTTCTCCTGTGTGTAGCGCCGAAGATCGCCGCACATTCCGTGACGCGCGCCACAGGCGGCTCACGCTCCCAGGAGCTGCACGAAGCCGGTGATCGGTGGCCGGCGGAACACGAGGGCCCGGAGATTTCGGGCCGGCGCCCCTCGGCCGCGCCGAAGTTTCGTTGTTCGCCGAACCCAGCCGGCGCGGCCCGCCCGGCCAGGTGATCTTCGGAACCGGCGGCGGCGGGGGCGCCGCGGCTGCGTTACCGTCGCGAGCGGTGTGTCGGGGGAAGGCGGCGGATGACGATCGACCAGGCGGGCGGACCGGTGCGCAAACGGGGCCGCCGGGCCCACCGGCCCGATCCGGACGGCGGCCCGGTCGCGGGGTTCGCCCACGCGTTGCTGGTGCTCAAGGAGACGGCGGGTGACCCGTCCTACGACCGGATGCGCACCGAATTCGGGGCGGTGGCTTCGAAATCGGCGCTGGCGGCGGCCGCGCGCGGGGTGCAGCTGCCCAGCTGGGAAACCACCTGGGAGTTCGTGCGGCCCCTGGCCGTCACCGTGCTCGGCGGGGACGAAGAACAGACCCGGAGCGAGTGGCGGTCCCGGTGGCTCGCCGCCCGGCAGGGCGGCGACGGAACGGCCGAGCCGGACGGCGTGCCCCGGCGCCGCGGGTGGCTGCCGGCCGCCGTGGCCGTCGTGGTGGTGGCGGCGGGCGTCGTGGTCGCCGTGAGCCGGCCGTGGTCCGGCGGCGGGGAACCGTCGCTGCCGATCGAAGGCGACGCCTCCAGCCTGGTCGCCGACGTCACGTACCCGGACGGCAGCCGCGTCTCGGTGAACCAGCGGTTCGTCAAGACGTGGCTGCTGCGCAACGCCGGCACGGTCGGGTGGCACGGCCGGTTCCTGCAGCGCCTGCCCCCGCTCGACGGCCTGGACGTCTGCCACACCGAGCCGCGCGTGCCACTGCCCGACGCCGAGCCCGGTGCGGAAGTGACGGTCAGCGTGCCGGTCCAGGCCCGTGGCACGCCGGGCCCCTGCCAGGTGTTCTGGAAGATGGTCGACGCCGGCGGGCGGCTCTACCTGCCGCAGTCGAGCGGCATCTACTTCCAGGTGGAAGTGGCGGGCTGAGCCCGGCCCCGCGGGAGCCCGCGAGGCCGGGAGGCGTCAGCCGCTCGGAGTGCTCAGATGAAGTAGTCGACGTTGGCGATGAGGCTGGTGCCCATGCCCTTCACCCGGACCTCGAGGTTCGACGCGGTGTTGGCGGGCCACTTGACCGTCCCGACCCCGGACTTCCCGCAGCCGATGCCCTGCCAGGCGTCGGGGTGGGCCGCCTTGCCCATCCGGGCCTCCACGCACGCGGCCTGGTTGGTGCCCGACTGCGTGTTCCACTCGACCCGCAGCTTCCCGCGCCAGCCGCTCGCCGGGCTGGTGTACGAACAGTGCTTGGACACCGGGCCCCACTTGGCCACCGCACCGGTGGCCGTGCCGGAGCACAGGGCGGACGTGCCGAGCGTGCCGGCTCCGGCCGGTGCGGCGGTCAGGCCCGCCGACAGGGTCGCCAGCGCGACGGCCGTCCCGACGACGGCGGCCGCACGGCCGCGGACGGGCTTGCTGCTCTTGGTGCGCATGAGGTTGTTCGGTTCCTTTCTCGACGACCGGCGGGTTCGTGCCGGTGCCGCCGGAGCCTGGCAGCGCGCCGGGAAGCGGGACAAGACGGCGAATGTCCGGGCAATGTCCTCGCACATCAGGACAATGTTTTGTGTCCGCGACGGCCGTCGTGGGTAGTCCCTTCCCGGACGATCATCGACTCGGCGGAGGGTGGCTTTCGTGCCGCAATGGGTGGAGGCGGGACTCTGGGGCCTCGTCGGCGGGGCGGCGCTGGTGCTCGGCGCCGCCGTCGCCTGGTGGGTGCGGGTTTCGCGGCGGGTCGTCGCCGGGATCATGGCCTTCGGGGCCGGCGTGCTCATCTCCGCGCTCGCCTTCGACCTCGTCGACGAGGCCCAGCGGGACGGCGGGCTCTGGCCGACCGCGGCCGGCTTCCTCGGCGGCGCCGCGGTGTACGTCCTGATCAACGTGCTCCTCGCCCGGCGGGGTGCCCGGCACCGCAAGCGCTCGGGTGGGCAGCAACCGTCCGAACAGGACACCGTGGGCAGCGGGGCCGCCATCGCCGTCGGCGCCCTGCTCGACGGGGTACCGGAATCCGTGGTGCTCGGCGTGTCCCTGCTCGGGGGCGGGGGGATCGGCGTCACCGTGCTCGCGGCCGTGTTCATCTCGAACGTGCCCGAAGGCCTGTCCAGCGCCGCCGGCATGAAGGCCGCCGGACGGAGTGCCCGGTACGTCTTCGGCGTCTGGAGCGGCATCGCGCTCGCGAGCGGGACCGCGGCGCTGGCCGGCAACCTCCTGCTGCGGACCGCGTCCCCCGCGACCGTCGCCGCGATCACCGCGGTGGCCGCGGGGGCGATCCTCGCCATGATCGCCGACACCATGATCCCCGAGGCGTTCGAACGCACCGAGCTCTACACCGGCCTGCTGGCGACCATCGGCTTCCTGACGGCCTTCGTCATCGGGCACGCCGGCTGACCGCGACCGCGACCACGACACCCACGGCGGTGAACAACGCCGTGGCCACGGGGCTCAGGTACTTCGACAGGCTCGGCGCGCTGCTCGGCCCGGCCAGCCACAGCACCAGCGCGGCGGCGTAGACCGCGGCGAGCGCGGCGGCCCACCAGCGGTGCGTCCGACGGCGCAGCGAACCGATCAGCACGACGGCGATGGGCACGCCGGCCACCAGGGCGAACTGGCCGGTCACCAGGACCGGGACGGCCCAGGCCGCGACGAGAACGGCCTTCGAAGTGCGTTGCGGGGTGGTGACAGTCATCGTCTTCTCCTCGGGGAAGGGGCTCAGCGGGCTTCGGCGGTGGTCTTGAGGTCGGCGAGCCAGGCGTCGAGCCCAAGAGCCAGGTAGCGGACGGCGGTGGCCGGATCCGCCTCGATCTGTTCGCCCGTCCAGCTCTCCTCGGTGCGGACGAGCACGCCGCCCCGCACCGGCGTGAACGTCCAGACGTGCACGCCGCGGTCGATCCGCAGCCCGTCACCGATCGCGGGCCCGGTCCAGCGGACGCACCGGCCCGGCTGCCGCTGCTCGACCGTGGAGGTGATGACGAGGGTGGTCGCCGGCGTCGTGGGCGTCGGCGGCACCGGCGTGGTCCAGCGGAACCGCGAACCCGGCCGCAACGGCCCGGGGTCGAGCCGCTTCGCGCTGGTGACAGCGGGCTGCCACGCGGGCCAGCCCGCGACGTCGGTGTGCAGCTTCCAGACCGCGGCGGCGGGCGCCTTGATCAGCTTTTCGGTGCGGTGGTGGATCTGCGCGGCGGGATCGATGCCCACACCGCGGCAGCTCAGGGCCGTCACCGAGGCGGCCTCGGCCGAGACGGCGGTACCCGTGAGCCCCGCGGTGACCGAAAGCGCGAGCAGTGCGGAACGCAGCCGGGTGGCGATCATGGTGTCCTCCGTTGGTTAGTGCCTGTTGTGATGGTTAGAAGTTATAACTGGACAGGAGTGAGTGTCAATAGGAAAAGTGATAGCCTCTAACGGTGACGACCGAGAGCCCGCGAGAGCGTTATCGAGCCCAGGTGCGCGAGGAGATCAAGCGCCACGCGTGGGAGCAGATCGCCGCGGCCGGGGTGCCCGCGCTGTCGCTCAACGCGATCGCCAAGCAGGTGGGCATGAGCGGCCCCGCGTTGTACCGGTACTTCGCGAGCCGCGACGAACTGATCACCGCGCTCATCCGCGACGCCTACCGCAGCCTCGCCGACACCGTCCGCGCCGCCCGGGACGCCGGGGCGGGCCTGCCCGGACTCGCGCGCACGATCTGCGAATGGGCGCGCAGCGACCCGCAGCGGTACTTCCTGATCTACGGGACGCCGGTGCCCGGCTACCACGCGCCCGGCGACACCACCGCGATCTCGTCCGAGGTCATGGCCGTGCTGATCGAAGCCTGCGCCGAGGAGGCGGGCGACGAGCCGCCGACACCGTTCGGCACGCACCTCGAGACGCACCGCGAGTGGGCCGGCGGCCACCCCGCGCCGGTGGCGGCCCTGCACCGCGCGCTGTCCTTCTGGACCCGCCTGCACGGCGTGCTTTCCCTCGAGCTGGCCGGCCACTTCGCCGGCATGAAGTTCGACCCGGACCTGCTGATCACCGAGGAACTGGCCGCCCTGCGGAAGCGGTGAACTCAGCCGGTCTGTTCGCGGATCCAGTCCGCCACGACGTCGACCCTGGCGATCGTCTCGGCGCCGGGCTGCGGACACGGCGGGCCGGAGTTGACGATGGCCACCAGTGTCCCGGTGCGGTCGTCGTCCGAGACGAAGAACGGGCCGCCCGAATCCTCCGGGCACGGGCCGTTTTCGACCGTGCGCCTGCCGACCGGCTGGGCCTCCAGGGTCGCCTGGTTGATGCCCGACACCGTGAACCGCCCGCGTTTGAGGTGGTCGGACGGGCCGAGCACGGTGGCCGAAAGCGAACCCCAGCCCGCGAACTGGAGCTGCTTCCCGATCGACGGCCGGGTGGTGGCCAGTGCCACCGGGACGATGTCGTCGATCGGCGTGGCGAGCTTCGCCACCGCGAGGTCGTTCACCGGCGACTGCCGGACGTCGACCACCTCGGTCGTGTACCCGCCGGGGTCGGTGTCCTTGAGCCGTCCGACGGTGACGGTCATCGTGTACGGCGGCGGCCCGCCGATCCGGGCGTCCTCCAGGTCGTGGAAGCAGTGCCCGGCGGTGATGATCCACTGTGGCGCGACCAGCGCCCCGCTGCAGGCGCCGCTGCGCACCCCGCCGCCCGGGACGGGGATGTCGTCGGACGTCAGCTTCGCGTTGAACGGCAGGACCGGGTTCGGGGCCGGCCGGGCGGACGTCGTCACCGGCTCCCGCGCCGGAGCCTGAGCCGGGGCCGCGGTGTCGGGCAGGCTGTGCCCGCCGGTGCCCGCGGCCAGGACGGGGCCCGCGAACGGCGTCCCGGTGACGGCGTGGGCGAACGCGAGGCCCGCTCCGGCCAGCACCGCGACCGTCACCGCTCGTGCCCGGAACTGCCGTCGTCGATCCGAAGAGGTCCTCACACTCTTATGCACGGGTGGGAGCCCGGAATGGTTGCGTGCCGGGGCCGGTCGTCGGCTCCCGAACGCATCCTTGAGTTCGAATTTGAACAACAGGTACGGTTGTGACATGGGTCGTCCGCGGTGGCTGAACGTCGAGGAGAAGCGCGCCTGGAACGCGTTCCTCGGCACCTACGAGCTGCTCAACCGACGGCTGGACCAGCAGCTCAAGCAGGATTCCGGGATCTCCCACCTGCAGTACGTGATCCTCGCCCGGCTCAGCGGCGCCCCGGACCACGAGCTGCGGATGGCCGAGCTCGCTTGCGCCGTCTCGAACTCCAAGAGCGGGCTGACCTACCAGATCGGCCAGCTGGAGCGGGCCGGCCTGGTGCGCCGCCGCGCGTGCGCGAGCGATCCCCGTGCCGTCTACGCCGTGCTCACCGACGAAGGCGCGGCCCTGCTGGAGCAGGCCGCACCCGGGCACGTCGCGCTGGTCCGCGAACTGCTGATCGACGTCCTGTCGCCGGAGCAGCTGCGCGCGCTGGCCGACGGCCTCGGCGAGGCGAACCGCCGCATGCTCGCGGACGGGGACGCCGACGGCTGCTCCTGAGTGACCTGCGCCACTTCCGCCGCCGATCCCGGGGAATTCCGGAACCCGTTCCGCGCCGCCTGAGAACAGCCCATGACACTGGCTGGATCGAAAGGCGGGCGATGACCCCGGAAGACACCGATGCCGACGACGACGCGAGCGTGATGGCGCGGTCGCGGCACGAGCCGAGCCTGTTCGCGGTCATCTTCGACCGCCACTCCCGGCACATCCACCGCTACCTGGCCCGGCGCCTGGGCCCGGCCGCCGCGGACGACGTCCTGGCGGACACGTTCCTGATCGCCTTCGACAAGCGCGCGAAGTTCGACCCGGCCCGGTCCGACGCGAGACCGTGGCTCTACGGCATCGCCACCAACCTCGTCTCGCGGCAGCGGCGGACCGAAGTGCGCGAACTGAAGCTCCGGCAGGCCGTCGGGCCACCGCCCACCGAGGAAGGGCACGCCGACCGGGTCGCCGACCAGGTCAGCGCCCAGGCCCTCGGCCACCGGCTCGACCGCGCCCTGGCCGCCCTGCGGCCCCGCGAACGGGACGTCCTGCTGCTCGTCGCCGCGGAAGGCCTGGCCTACCAGGAAGTCGCCGAGGCACTCGGCATCCCCGTCGGCACCGTCAAATCACGGCTCAACCGGGCTCGCGGCCGCGTCCGCGCCGAGCTCGGCGCCCTCGACTTCGTGAAGGAGACCTCGGATCATGGATGAACTGGACCTGATCCGCGAGCGCGCGGAAACCGTCGGCTTCGCGCCGGCGGAGCACCTCGCCCCGGCCCGCGAGCGGCTGCTGGCCGCCGCGCGCGGCGAACGGCGGCACCGGCCGCGACGCTGGTTCTGGATCGCCGGCGCCTCGATCGGCCTGGCCGCGGCGATCACCGCGGTCGTCGCGCTGGGCCCCGCCGACCAGGTCGGTGTCGGGCCCGGCGTGGCGCACGCCGACCCGGTCAAGGTGCTGACCGCGGCGGCGAGCACCGCGCTGAAGGAGCCGGCCAAGCCGCCGCGCCCCGACCAGTTCCTGTACGTGAAGACCGAATACGCCATTCCTCCCCACCGCGAGGTCTGGTTCTCGGTCGACGGCACCCGCGACGGCCTGATCGGCACCACCAAGATCGGTGGCTGCCGCGACGGCAAGGCGCCGATGTACGGCACGAACGACCCGCGCGCGGAAGGGAAGCTCGAGGATTGCCGGCCCTCGCCGGCCTACCGGACGGACCTGCCGACGACGGCCGACGCGATGCTGGCCTACCTCAACAAGAAGGTCGGCGATCGCGACGGCAAAGCCACCTACATCGGCAAGGACGTGTACGGCCTCGCCTCCGAGCAGGCCCTCCAGCCGGCGTCCTACGCGGCACTGTTCGAGGCGGCGGCGAAGGTGCCGGGGCTGACGGCCCTGGACCACGTCACCGACGGCGCCGGGCGCCCGGGCGTCGGGATCACGTTCCCGAATCCCCCCGGCTCGCTCTCGACGGCCAAGCCGATGGTGATGGTCTTCGACGCCACCACGTACCAGTTCCTGGGCACGACCGACAGCGCGGTGACGGTGAAGACCTACGTCGACCAGGTGGGGCAGCGTCCCTGACATCCGCGCGCCGGCGGCCGGAATTTTCACGCTGGTGCCTGGCGGTGATCCTGCACGTCGCCGTGTGGCGGCGCCGGCCGGCTCAGCGCCGTGAAGCGCCTCAGCGCCGTGAAGCCACGGTCGCCAGCTGTTCGGTGATCTCGGCCAGCAGCTCGGTGGCCGCGTCGCCGAGCGCGGCCAGGTCGGCCAGGGTCGTTTCTTCGGTGGTGACGGGCACGGCTACTCCTCCACGGCCGTGTGGCGGGCGACGACGGCTTCGGCGAAGGCGGTGTGGACGCGGAGGTACTCGTCTCGGCCGACCGCCGTGTCGGCCCATTCGTGCCGGCGGATGTGCGCTTCGGCGACGCCGATCTTCGCGGCCGTCGCCACCGTGGCGGGGGAGGTGCCGGCGAGGATCGCGTGGTGCATGAGGGACGGCGAGGAGCGCCGGGCGAGCTCGGCCAGCGCGGCGAGGCGGCCGAGCTGAGCGAGCGTGTCGGACGTGACCGGACGCGGGCGCGGCCGGGACAGCGGACGCGAGTTCCCGAGGTTGTCGGTCAGGACGCTGGTCATCAAACGACTCCCGAGGCGGAAAGCAGCTGGAGCAACCCGAACGGCGGAGGTTTACCCCGGCCCAGCCGGGGTAAACGCCGTCGCTCGTGATCTCCGTCTCACCGCATCGGGTGGGCCACCCGGACGAGTGGCCCACCTCGGGTCAGCTGGCCCGGACCGCTCCGCAGTGCCACGGGATCCGCTGCGGCCGCACGCTTTCCAGCGTCGGGACGACCGGGGCGATCGTGCCGTCGCGGCGGAACGTCAGCTTGTCGATCGTCGTCTCGCGGTGGGTGCCGTCGCCGCCCGGGATGCCGAAGCGGTGGTACGCGAGGTACCAGTCGTCGGTGCCCGGGACCTGCAGCATCGAGCTGTGCCCGGTGCCGAGGACGCCCAGGTGCGCGTCCTTGCTCAGGATCAGGCCGCGGTTGGTGAACGGCCCGGTGGGGCTCGGCGCCGTGGCGTAGCCGACGCGGTAGTCCGGGCTGCGGGTGTCGTCGATGGACCAGCTGAGGTAGTACGTGCCCTTCCGCTCGACCATGAACAGGCCCTCGCGGAAGTCGTTCAGGCCGGTCAGGCGGGTGATCTTCGCCGGGTCGTAGGACACCATGTCGTCGTTCAGCGGGACGACGTAGGCGTTGCCGTTGCCCCAGTACAGGTACGGCTTTCCGGTGTGGTCGATGAACACCGCCGGGTCGATCGCCTGACCGCCGTCGGGGTTCGTCGCGATCAGCGGCTTGCCCGAGTCGACGAACGGGCCGGTCGGCGAGTCGCTGACCGCGACGCCGATCTTGGCCTCGGCGCAGAAGTAGAAGTAGTACTTCCCGTCCCGCTTCGCGATCGTCGGCGCCCAGGCGTTCTTGTCCGCCCAGCTGACGTCCTTGCCCAGGTCGAGGATGACCCCCTCGTCCTTCCAGTCGACGAGGTTCTTCGACGACCACGCCGAGAACTTCGTCCCGCTCCAGCCGTCGAAGCCGTCGGTCGTCGGGTACAGGTAGTACGTGTCGCCGAATGCGACGATGTTCGGGTCGGCGTGGTAGCCCGGCAGGACCGGGCTGCGCACCTCGTGCGCCTCGACCGTCCACACGCGACGGTCGCCGCCGGCGCCGGTCACGGTGAACTGCTTCGGCGAGCTGAGGTTGACGGCCTTCCCGTTGTCCGGCTTGATCGTCGCGCCCGGCGCCAGGCCGAACTTCGGCGCGAGCCGGCGCAGGTCGGTGCCCGGCTTGACCGGCAGCACGACCGTCCCGGCACCGGCGTCGATGACGGCCGGGGTCTTGAGCGCGTCGAGCTGCACCGACCGGATCGCGGTGCTGTTCGACGGGAGCGCGGCGACGTCGAGCCCGGACAGCGCCCGGTTGTAGAGCCGCACGTCCTTCATCTTGCCGGTCAGGGTCTTGTCGCCCGCGTACACCGAGCGGCCGAGGTAGTTCGCCGCCGTGACGCCGCCGCCGAGGTCCGACGGCTTGATCGTGGCGCTGGTGTTGCGGGCCACCTCGACGCCGTCCAGGTAGAGCACCTCGACGCCGTTGCCGACGGTGAGCGTCACGTTCTTCCACACCCCGCGCGGCAACCCGCCGGCTCCGGCCGCCTGCTCGGTGGTCCAGTTGCCGGTCGCGATGGCGCCGCGGAACCCGCCGCTCGCGGTGCCGCCGGTGGTGAAGAGGTAGCCGTTGCCGGTGCCGTCCTTCGCCGTGTTGCCCAGGCCCCACAGGAAGTACGGCGTCTGCTGGTTCGGATCGACCAGGACGTCGGCCGACACGGTGGCCGCGGCGGCCCCGGTGAGCAGGTTGTCCGGCAGCTGGACGTGCCCGTTCTTGCCGCCGAAGGCCAGCGCGCCGCCGGCCCAGGAGACGTCACCGGCGAGGGCGCCGTCGTAGCCGTGCCCGGTCGAGTCGGTCGCGACCGTGCCCGACTTCGCGTCGAGCGGCCAGTGCGCGACGAGCCCGTTCGAGTCGGCCTTCGCCGGCGCCGGGGGCGCGCTCAGCCGGTTCATCTCGGCCTGCGTGACCGGCAGGACCGTGCCGTGCCGCGGTGACGCGGGCAGGTGCGCGCCGGCCGACATCGTCCACTTGCCCGAGTTCAGGTCGGTGGTCTCGAAGGGGACGTAGCCGCGGCCGCCGAACTCGTCTATGAACAGGTACCACTTGTTCTCGGTGTTGGACTTGAACCCGGTCGGCCCTTCGCCCGCGGACAGGCCGGGGCTGGTCGCGGTGGCCTTGCCGATGCAGTCGGCGACGAAGCCGTAGCGCGGGTCGAGCAGGTCGGTGGCCTTCTCCTCGGTGATGAACTTGCTGCACGGCGTCGAGGAGGTGTTGTTGCGCTCGTCCTTGGTGAACCGGTAGTAGGTGTCCTGGTTCTTGATGACCGTCGAGTCGATCACCGAGTAGCCCGGGTCGATCCACACCTGCGGCGCACTGAAGGTGACGAAGTCGCGCGTGGTCGCGTACATCATCCGGTTGTAGCTGTCCCCGGTGTGGTTCGGGTCGTTCTCCGCGTACAGCTTCGAGGCCCAGTAGACGACGTACGTGCCGCGCTTGGCGTCCCAGAAGGCCTCCGGGGCCCAGGTGTTGCCCGCGGTCGGCGGGGACACCTGGACGCTGCGCTGGCGCGACCAGTGCGCCAGGTCGGTGGACTCCCAGACCATGATCGACCGGCTGCCGGTGCGCTGGGCGGCGTCCCAGCCGCGGCCGGCGTAGATGCGCAGGTCGGTGGCCAGCAGGTAGAACTTGTCGCCGTCGGGGGAGCGCAGGATGAACGGATCGCGCACGCCCAGTTCGCCGAGGCTCGACTTGAGCACCGGCTGGCCGTTGTTGAGCTCGGTCCAGTTCAGCGGGTCGTTGCCCTTGCTGAGGGCGGAGTAGATCTGCTCGCCGTTGGAGGTGCCTTCGCCGGTGAAGTAGAAGAAGCTGTAGCCGGCCAGGGGTTCCTGGGCCGGCTTGGGCACCACGGTCGCGGTGAACCGCCGGGTGGTGCTTTCGCGGCCGAGGCTGACCTTCGCGGTCAGTTCGACCTTCGCGGGGGCCGCGCCGGTCGGCGGGCGGGTGACCTCACCGGTCGGGGTGATCACCGACGGCGCGGACGACGTCCAGGCCACGCTCGTGCCGTCCGGGCCGCTCGCCGGCAGCGTGAGATTGCCGCGGACGTCGTCGATGCCGGGCACCGACAGCGTGCTCGCCGCGGCGCGGACGCCGGTGCCGGCGGACGGTGCGGCGCCGGCACCGGCGCCGCCGAGGGGGACGAGTGCGGCCGCGACGGCCAGCACGACGCCGAAACGGCGTGGGGAGAACAACTTCATCGTTGTCGGTTCCTTCGGGCACGTCGGGGACCTGCGCATGTTAACGTTAACATGCGGACGGGTACGCTGACTTTAGGTCGCGTACCTCCGGTGGTCAAGAGCCGGAAGGATGGGCCCGGTCCTGTGCGGGCCAGGAATTCCGTGATGTGCGCCGCGCGGGACGTCAGGCTTGCACCAATGGCAAGAAGACCTCGTCGACGATCTCGACGAGGACGTCATCGTCCACTGTGGTCAGTCCGTGTGTGAGGTATTCGTTGCGCAGCAGCACGAGTGCCGCGGTGGCGACGCGTGGGCGCCGGGCTTCCGGCCGGGCTTCGCCCCGGTGCACCGCCTGCTCGACGACGGTCAGCCAAGCGGCGGCGCCCCCCGCGGCGGCCTGTTCGTGGAGCTGCTCCCGGAGTTCGGGTTCTTCGCCCACGCCGGTGAGGAGGCCGCGGAGAGCTCGCGCGGCGGGCGAAGTCTGGCCGCAGTTGATCGCTCGCAGCAGGGTCAGCGCGTCTTCGCGGAGGTTGCCGGTGCCGGGCGGCTTGAGCGTGTCCCCGGCCAGGTGGCGGTAGGCGGCGACGCCGAGCGCGGCGCGGTTCGGCCAGCGGCGGTAGATCGCGTTCTTGTTGGTGCCGGCGCGCTGGGCGACCCGTTCCATGGTGAGGCCGGGGTAGCCGGCTTCGGCGAGTTCGGCCGCCGCCGCGCGCAGGATCGCCTCTTCCAGTTCGGTGCCCCGGCGCCGGGTCTTCGGTGTCGCCATGGAACCATCCTAGCCCTCTAAGGTACGGTACGGACCGTACCCTAAAGACCGGAGGAATCATGCGGGCCAAGGGCATCGGTTACGACACGGGATTCGAGCTCGGCGGGCGCGTCAACCGTCCGTTCGACCCGGACCTCGTGCGCCGCGAGCTGACGATCATCCGCGACGACCTGCACTGCACGGCGGTGCGGCTGATCGGCACCGACCTGGACCGGATCGAGTTCGCCGCCCGCGAGGCGGCCGCACTCGGGCTGGAGGTGTGGTTCTCGCCGTTCCCGTGCGACCGCGGCCCGGAAGAGCTCCTGGCCCTCTTCGCCGACGGAGCCGCGCGGGCCGAACGCCTCCGCGAGGCGGGCGCCGAGATCGTGTTCGTCACCGGCGCCGAGCTGAGCCTGTTCTGCCACGGCTTCCTGCCGGGCGGCAGCATCACCGAGCGGCTGGACAACGTCCTGGCGTCGCGGGAGCTCCTCGCCGGGCTGCCGGACCGGATCAACGCGTTCCTGGCCGATGCGGCCGAGGTGGTGCGGGCCCGGTTCGGCGGCCGCGTCACGTACGCCGCGATTCCCCTGGAACGCGTCGACTGGGCGCCCTTCGACATCGTCTCGGTGGACGCGCACCGTTCGAAGGAGGTCGAGCACCTCTACCGCGAGGGCGTCCGCAGCCTGGTCGCGGCGGGCAAGCCGGTGGCGATCACGGAGTTCGGCGTGACGCCCTACCGGGGCGCGGCGGAGCTGGGGGCCCGCTGCGGCGAAATCCTCGAGCACGAAGACGGCGTCCCGGTCCGGCTGAAGGGCGACTACGTCCGGGACGAAGGGGAGCAGGCCCGCTACCTCCGCGAGCTCGTGGAGATCTTCACGGCCGAAGGTGTCGACGCGGCGTTCGCCTGCACGTTCGTGTGCTACGGGCTGGTGCACCGGGCCGATCCCCGGACCGACCTGGACATGGCGAGCTGGGGCGTGGTGAAGGTGCTGGAGGAGGGATCGGGGACGACGTACCCGGGTGTCCCGTGGGAGCCGAAGGCGGCGTTCGGAGCGCTGGCCGGCTGCTACGCGGTCCGATGAATTCCGTCGCGGCAAAGACACACCGACGATGCCCGGAATCCCGCCCCCGCCGGACGGCCCCGCGTTCGCTCGCCACCCACCTGCTGCTCCGGAACCACACGGCGGCCCGCAAGTAGGTGCGCGTTCGCGCGAGTGGGGTGACACTGGCGGCATGACGGTCGTCGGCGGGCAGCGTGGTGCGTACCGCCCGCCGTCGACCGTGCCGACGGCGCTGCGCCGCGGTCCGGTGCTGGTCACGGCCGTCTTCGCGGCTCTCGGCGGCGCGGTGGTCCCGGCGGCCGCGCTGCCCGCGCTGTGGCGGGTCTGGCAGCTGTACGCGATGCTGTTCGGCGCGGTGGCCGCCGTCGGGATCATCGCCGCCGTCGCGGCGCTCGGGTGGCCGACGCGCAAGACGGCGCACTTCGGCGCGCTCGCGGCGGCCGGGGCGCTCGCGCTGTGGGTGGTCAGCCGTCCGCTGGGGCTGCTGACGCGGTTCGACCCCTGGCAGCCGGCGGACACGGTGGCCGGGTTCACCGACTACGTGGCCGCCGGGCTGCAGGTCGTCGCGGTGTTCGGCTTCCTCGTCGTGGCCCGGCGGCGGGCGCACCCGTGGCCGTCGGCGGCGCGGCGGGTGACGGCGTGGATCGTGCTGTTCCCCGTGCTGGTGGCGGTGCTCGCGACCGGCGTGGCGGGTGCCGTCGCGGCCGGTGACAGCAGCACCGGACCCGCCGCTTCGACGTTGCTCGACCCGGGTCCTGGCACGGTCGAGTACTGCCGTCCCGGCGGAGTTCCGCTGGCCATGGACATCCACCGGCAGCGGGCGGGCGGGCCGCCGGTCCCGGTGGTGCTCCTCCTGCACGGCGGCGGGCTGGTCCTGGGCAACCGCAAGCCGACCGGGCCCGGGGCGCTGCTCGCCGGCTCGCGGTGGGGCCCGCTGCGCGACGAGCTGACCGCCCGCGGGTTCGCGGTCGCCGTGATCGACTTCCGGCTCGCGCCCGCGGCGCCGTGGCCCGCCCCGCTCGCCGACGCCCGGTGCGCGGTCCGGTTCCTCAAGGCCAACGCGGCCGCGCTGGCCGTCGACCCGGCCCGGATCGCGGTGGCGGGCACCGGCACGGGCGGCACCCTGGCGTCGCTGCTCGGCGTCGCGCGTGGTCAGGACGCCGGCCAGTACCCGGGCCAGGACAGCACGGTCCGCGCGGTGGCGGCTTTGGCGGCTCCAGCGGGCTTCGACCTCGCCGGCCTGGATCCGCTCACCCGCGCGTCGGTGCTCATGGCGCTGGGCCGCTCGCCGTCGGCCCTGCGCGCCGCGAGCCCGCTGACCTACGCCGGCCCGGGCGCACCGCCGTTCCTGCTGGGCAACGGCGGCCGGAAGTCGGCCGAGTTCGCCGCCCGCCTGCGTGCGGCGGGGGTGCCGGTGACCGAGGGCCCGGTGTCCGAACGCGCGGTCGCGGACTTCTTCGCCGCGGCCGTGAATTGAGGCTTGCGCTGGAGCGCGCTCCAGGTCCTAGCGTGGGAGCACACCGACCACCTCAGGAGTGCATTTCATGGAACTCGGCTTCCACCTGCCCATTTTCGACATCGACGGCGGGACGACCGCCATCGCCGGTGAGCTCGCCCGCGTGGGTGCCGCGGCGGAGGAGGCGGGGGCGACCTGGTTGTCCTTCATGGACCACTACTTCCAGATCGAGCCCACCGGCCTGCCCGCCGAGTCGAACATGCTGGAGGGCTACACCACGCTCGGTTACCTCGCCGCGCACACGTCCCGGATCGACCTCGGCCTGCTCGTCACCGGGGTGACCTACCGGCACCCCGGGCTGCTGGCGAAGATCGTGACCACCCTCGACGTCCTCTCGGGCGGCCGGGCCGTCCTCGGCATCGGGGCCGCGTGGTTCGAGCGCGAGCACCGGGGGATGGGCGTGCCGTTCCCGCCGATCGCCGAGCGGTTCGAGAGGCTGGAGGAGACGCTGCGCGTCTGCGCGCAGATGTGGGACCCGGCGGACAACGGCCCGTTCGAGGGCAAGCACTACCGGCTGGCCGAAACACTGTGCTCGCCGCAGCCGATCAACCGGCCGAAGGTCCTCGTCGGCGGCGGCGGGGAGCGCAAGACGCTGCGGCTGGTCGCCCAGTACGGCGACGCGTGCAACCTTTTCGGTACGTCGCCGGAGGACGTCGCGCACAAGCTCGACGTGCTGCGCCGCCACTGCGACGACCTCGGCCGCGACTACGACGCGATCCGCAAGACGATCCTGGCCAACAACCCGCGTCCGGCACCGGAAACCCGCGACGACTTCGTCCGCGCGATGGCAGGCTACGCGAAACTCGGCGTGCAGACGGCGATCGTCACCCCGACCACGGGTTCGCCCGCCGCGTGGATCGAGGGCATGGCTCCGGCCGTGCCGCAGCTGGCCGAACTCTGACGTCCACAATGGACACCGGAGGAATTCTCCTTTCGGGTGAACCGCTTCGCCGTTTTGTCCGTGTGCCCTGGTGAGGTGGCGACCAGAGAGGAGGGGCATATGCCCCACGTGCGCACGACCGGACGACACCGCAAGCCCGCGACGATCGGGCTCGCCGCACTGGTGGGCGTAGCGGGCGCAACGGCGACGGCGATCGCGTTGACCAGCCCGGCGAGCAACGCGGCCACGGAGCGGTGCGGCGGTCTGGACACGGCGTTGCGGAACAACCTGACGTTCATCGCGAGCCAGCGCACCGCCCCGGACGCCCAGTCGGAAGCCCGCATGGCCAACCGCCAGGCGGTGGTCGACCAGATCGAGCAGCAACGCGAGGAAGCGGGCTGCGCCAACCAGGTGGCGGCGAACGAGGTGGCCGCCCAGTGCGCGGCGATCGTCGAGGCCGGGAACGCGGCCGAGGCTCGCGACGAGGCTGCCGACCAGGGTGAAGCCGGTGCCGCAAAGGCACAGCAGAAGGGCAAGGCGGCGGCGAACGAGGCCGACGAGAACGGCATGGCGGCCGAGGACGGCGCGGCCGACGAGAACGGCATGGCGGCCGAGGACGGCGCGGCCGACGAGAACGGCATCGCGGCGGAGAAGGGTGCGGCGGCCGAGAACGGCATGGCGGGCAAGAAGGGTGCGGCGGCCGAGAACGGTGCGGCCGGCAAGAAGGGTGCGGCCGAGAAGGGTGCGGCCGAGGAAAACGCGGCCGAGGAAAACGGCATGGCCGGTGAGGACGCGGCTGCTCAGGACGCCGCTGCCGTCCAGGCGTGCGAAGTGGTCGAGAAGTGCCTGGCCCAGGCCACCGGTGTGGCCGGCGAAAACGCCATGGCGAACGAGAACGGCAAGGCCGAGGAAAACGGCGAAGCCGCCCAAAAGGGCATGGCCGACCAGCAGGGCGCGGCCGACGAGAACGGCATGGCTGCGGAGAACGAGGCCGGCCAGGACGGGATGGCCGCGGAGAACGGCATGGGCGCCGCCGCCGACCGGAACGGCAAGGCCGGCAAGAACAACGCTGCCGCCGAGAACGGCATGGCCGACGAGAACGGCATGGCGGCCGAGAACGGGGCCGACGAGAACGGTGCCGGCGAGAACGGCAAGGCCGCCAAGAAGGAAGCCGCCGGTCAGAAGGACGCGGCGAAGCAGCACGGCATGGCCGGTGAGCAGCAAGGCGCGGCCAAGATCGTCCTCTCCGCGCAGGACTGCGCGGGCATCCTGGACTGCGTTGCCCAGGCCGTCGATCCCGCTGCCGCAGAGCAGCAGGGCATGGCCGCCGAAGAGAAGCAAAACGCGCAGGACCAGAAGGCCCAGGAGCAGAAGGCCGAGAACAAGGCCGAGAACAACGCCGACGCCGAGAACGCCGACGACAACGCCGGCGAAAAGGCCGAGGCGGCCGGCGCGGCCGCGGCCCAGTGCGTCGCCGCCGCGGTGGCCGAAGCCGGAAAGGCGCCCGCGGGACGTTGAGCAGCACCGGACCCGGACCGGCGGCCCCACGCCCCGGTCCGGGACCGGCCGCACCGGTGGCGCGGGGCCGGACCGACGGTGCACCCCATGGTGACCCGAACCGGTGACCGGCGGGAACTCCGGCCCGTCGCCGTTCGTTCTCCGGGCAGCGCGCAGTACCCTGGCGCCCGGAAACGACCGACGACAGCACGAGGCTTGAGTGACCACCGACCCGGCGGCCGAGGACCTGCGCGAGGCGGCCGACGAGCTCGCCGTTGCCGGGCAGCTCCCGCGGTTCCTCCTGATGTACAAGTTCGCCATCGAAGAGCTGATGACGAAACTGCGGATCCTCAGCGAGGAGTTCGACTTCGTCCACCGGCACGACCCGATCGAGCACATCACGAGCCGGGTCAAGCGGCCGGAGGCGATCAAGGAAAAGGTGCGTCGCCGTGGGCTGACCGGTGACTGGGTCTCCGCGGCCGCCGCGCTCGACGACATCGCCGGGATCCGGGTGGTGTGCCCGTTCGTCTCCGACGTCCACGAAGTCGCCCGGATGCTCACCGTGCAGGACGACGTCGAACTGCTGCGCACCAAGGACTACATCGCGAGCCCGAAGGCGAACGGCTACCGCAGCCTGCACCTCATCGTCCGGATCCCGGTCTTCCTGTCCGACCGGGTGGAAAAGGTCAAGGTGGAGGTGCAGCTGCGCACCATCGCCATGGACTTCTGGGCGGCGGTCGAGCACAAGCTTTCGTACAAGTACCCCGACAGCGTCCCGCCCGACTTCGCCGGCGAACTCGCGGCGGCGGCCAGGACGGCGGCCGACCTCGACAGCCGGATGGCCGCGCTGCACGAACGGATCCGCTAAGGCTCGCCGAGGGCGTCGAGCATGATCCGCAGCCCGAATTCGAACTCCGCTTCGTGGTCGCACACCGCCAGGTACGGCGCCGCCGCGGAAACGGCGGGCAGCCCGGAGCCTTCGAGGTCCGCGAGCCGGCGGGCGCTGCCGCCGAACGTCGGCGCGGCGTCGACCTCGCGCATCAACGTGCCGATGAGGAACGCCAGCACGGCCCGCAGCCCGTGCACCGCGCGCTCGGGCGGGAAGCCCGCGGCGAGCAGCGGGGCGAGCACCGCCTCCACCGGCGCCAGTGCCGTCACCGACGCGAGCCGGCGGGTGAGCACGAGCGGTGCCGCCCGCGGATGCCCGAGCATCGCGGCCCGGAACCCGTGCGCCAGCGCCGACATCGTGTCCCGCAGGCCCGCATCCGGGGGCGGCGCGGGGATCGCGGCGAGCAGGATCTCGGCGATCCCGTCCAGCAGCGCGTCCTTGCCGTCGACGTGGTTGTACAGGCTCATCGGGTCGACGTCGAGCCGCCGCGCAAGCTTGCGCATGCTGACGGCGGCCAAGCCCTCCTCGTCGACCAGGGTGAGCCCGGCGAGCAGGATCCGGTCGCGTGACAAGACGCTCTTGGGTGGCCGGCCACGCCGGGTGGTCACGGGACGAGCACCGCGGGCAGGTTCTCGTAACCCCGCAGGATGCGCGTCGACCGGCGGCGGCCCCCGGGCAGCACGCGCAAGCCGGGGAACCGGTCGAAGATCGTGCGCAGGCCGATTTCCCCCTCCATGCGCGCCAGCGACGCACCCAGGCAGTGGTGGCGGCCGGCGCCGAACGACACGTGGTCGCGCGCGCCGCTCCGGGTGACGTCGAAGACGGCCGGCTCGGCGAACACGCCGGGGTCGCGGTTGGCGCCCGCCAGCACGGTCGTGACCAGCGCCCCGCGCGGCAGCGGAACCCCGGCGACCTCGGTCGCGCGCGTCGACACGCGGCCGGTGAGCAGGACCGGCGGGTCGTACCGCAGCACCTCCTCGACGGCGTTGCCCCAGAGCTCCGGCCGTTCGCGCAGCACGGCGAGCTGCTCCGGATCACCCGCGAGCAGCGCGATGCCGCTGCCGAGCAGGTTGACCGTCGTCTCGAAACCCGCCGCCAGCACCAGGCCCGCGGTGGACTTCAGCTCCGTCTCGGTGAGGCCGACGCCGCCGTCACGGGCCGCGACGAGCTTGCTGAACAGGTCGTTGCCGGGGTTCCGGCGCAAGTGCTCGAGGTGCTCGCCGAGCCAGGTGTCGAACTCGGCCAGCGCCGTCTCGACGTGGCGGAACGTGCGCCAGCCGAGCCCGAGGTCGAGGCTGGGTGCCGCGGCCGCACCCAGTGAAAGCACTTTGCCGAGGTCCGACGGCGGCACGCCGAGGATCTCGCTGATGACCGTCACCGGCAGCAGCCCGCAGTAGGCCTCGACGAGGTCGAGCGGGGTGCCGGGGTCGAGCGCGTCGAGCAGGCCGTCCGCGATCTCCTGCACCCGGCCGCGCAGCTGCTCGACCGCGCGCACGGTGAACACGCCGGTGACCAGCTTGCGGTAGCGGGTGTGCTCGGGCGGGTTGACGGCCAGCAGCGACGGCGGCCGCACCGGGTGCAGGTGCTGGCCGGCCGACCACTCGACCAGCCGGCCGAGCGCCGAGCCGTCGGACCCGAGGACGCCGACGCGGAAGTCCTCGCTCGCGAGCACTTCCCGGACCGCGGCGTGCGTGGTGGTCATCCAGCCGAAGCGGGTGCGCGCGAGCGGGCCGGCGTCGCGGATCTCCTCGAACAGGCCGGTCAGGTCCCGGCCCTCGGCCGCGGCGACCACCATCCGTCCCTGCAGGTCACCGCGCCGGGCTTCGCGGCGCAGCACGGTCCGGGGGAGCGCGTGGCCGAGGCCCCAGCGGACGACGGGTTTCGTCCAGGCCAGTGCTGCGGTCATGGCGTCCCTTCCGGTCGGCGTGCCTACAGCGTAGGTTATCGCCCGGCAGAAGCTGGTGCTCGATCACTTCCGCACTACGAGGTGGTGGCGACGATGACCGCGTTCGCGGACCAGCACCACGAGCTGATCGCGCTGCTGCGCCACAGTGCCGACGCGGGCGACCCGGCCCGCGGCTGGTGGAGACCGTGGAGCCGGATCTCGCCTGATCACCGATCGTCCGCGGGTGCGCCCACCGGCGCCAGCAGCACGCCCAGCGCGACCAGCTCCGTCAGCGCCATCCCGCGTTCCACCAGGCCGAGCGGGATGAGCGTCCACCAGCGGCCGTCCTCCAGTGCCGCCACCACCACCGCGCCGACGATCACCGCGAACCAGCCCAGCGACCCGATGGCCAGCACGATCGCCAGCCACCGGCGGCCCGGTGACGACGGGAACGCCGTGCGCGCCGCGACCAGGACCGCCAGCGGCAGGGCCACGAACGCCACCACGCTCGCGATGCGGTGCAGCGTGCCGCCGAAGTCCGCGCGGGAGACCGTCGCCCAGTCCGGCTTGGGGAACGCCACGATGACCAGCAGCCCGACTGTCCACAGTGTCCCGAGGATGGCCGCGGGCACCGGCAGCCGACGCTGGCGGTGCAGGACCAGCAGGCCGGCCGCCGAGCCGAGGGCGACCAGGAGCACCGCGGTGTCGAAGACCCACTTGTGGTCGGACAAGCCGTATTCACTGATCGTGCGGCGGGTGACGCTGATCTGGTCGGTCGGCGGGATGACCTGCAGCAACAGCACCAGGCCGGCGCCGATCACCAAGGCCGCGATGCCCGTCAGCGAGACCGCGACCGACACCCGTCGCGCAGGGAACGTGACCATGGACCGACAGTAGCCGACCGGTGGTTGAACTCCCCGTGAAAATCCGGTTGAACGCTGTCCGACTTACGGCGGTGTCCGCGGCCGGATTTCCTCCATTATGGTCCTCCGCTACCGGTACGTCCGTGCGTGCCGGCCTGTCAAGGAGGTCGCTTCCTGTGGGGAATTCACCAAGACGGCTGGTGATGCTGGCTTCGGCCGTCGCACTGGCCGGAGCGTTCGTCGCGTTGCCTTCGGGCACGGCGGGCGCGGCGCAGAACATCCTGCGCGCCGACAAGCCGGTGGCCCGCTCGTGCTTCGCGAAAGTGCTGCCCAAGGGCACCGCGGGCACCGATCGCCGCGAACTGACGTCCACCGTGGACGGCCTCGTCCAGGCGCGGCTCAAGCCGGCGCAGGGTGCGGCGGGCGACTGGGACGTCGCCGTGTTCGACAAGACCACCGGCGCCGTGGTCGCCGCCTCGACGGCGTTGCGCAGCTACGAACTCGCCGAAAGCTTCGTGAAGAAGGGGCAGGAGCTCGTCGTCCAGGGCTGCCGGTACGGCGGCTCGGCCGGCCAGGCCCAGCTCGGTGTCGACTTCCTGGCGCTGACGCCGCAGGGCACGCCGACCGGCGCCGCGCCGGCGACCCAGCGCGCGGAGCTCGTCCGCGTCGAGACGCCCACGCGCGCCGACAAGAAGAAGCTGACCGCCCTCGGCCTCGACGTCACGGAGAAGGGTGACGCGACCGGGGTCGAGGTCGTCCTCGCCGGCGACGCCGACCGCAAAACGCTGAAGGACAGCGGCTTCAAGTCGAAGGTCATCGAGGCGGACCTGTCGGCCAAGTCCGTCCAGGACGCGAAGACCGACCGCCAGTACGCCGCCCAGACCGCCGCTTCGGCGCTGCCGTCCGGGCGCACCGGTTACCGGCACCTCTACGAGTACAACTTCGAGCTGAAGGAGCTGGCCCGCAAGAACCCTGGCCTGGTCTCGGTCTTCACACTGCCGGAGCCGACGTGGGAAGGCCGTGACGTCGTCGGCGTCGAGATCGCCACCGACGTCAAGAACGTGACCGACGGCAAGCCGGTGAACTTCACCATGGGCGTGCACCACGCCCGCGAGTGGCCGGCGGGTGAGCACGTCATCGAGTGGGCGTACGAGCTGGTCAACGGCTACTCGCGCGACGCGTCCATCCGCGGGCTGGTGAGCAAGACGCGCAACATCGTCGTGCCGATCATCAACCCGGACGGCTTCGAGATCTCCCGCGAGGCCGAGCCCAAGGGCGACTTCACCCGGTTCGACTACGAGATGAAGCGCAAGAACTGCAACGTCAACGACTCGCCGCCGCAGTTCGCGACCGGCGTGTGCAAGGCGAACCCGGGCGGGCGCGTCCGGGGCACCGACCCCAACCGCAACTACGGGGGCTTCTGGGGCGGCGCCGGTGCCGAGCTGACCTGGAGCGGCGACACCTACCGCGGGTCCGCGCCGTTCAGCGAGCCCGAGGTGCGCAACGTGCGCTCGATCGTGTCCTCGCGCCAGGTGACCAACCTGATCACGATGCACACCGTCGCGGCGCTGGTGCTGCGCCCGCCGGGCGTGGCCGACGTCCGCCCGCCGCTGGAGGAGCCGCAGTACAAGGCCCTCGGCGACAAGCTGGCCTCGCGCAACGGCTACACCAGCGAGCCGAGCTGGGCGCTCTACGACACCACCGGCACGACCGAGGACTGGTCGTACTGGGCCACCGGCGGCTGGGGCTTCACCATCGAGGTCGGCGGCAACGGCTTCCACGGGCCCTACGCCGACAGCGTCGTGGCCGAGTACGCGGGCCTGGCCCCGTCGACCGGCGCCGGCAAGGGCGGCAACCGCCAGGCGTTCCTGGACATGCTCGGCAACGCGGCCGACCCGCAGCAGCACTCGACGCTGATCGGCTCGGCGCCGAAGAACTACCAGCTCAAGCTGCACAAGACGTTCCAGACGCCGACGTCGCCGGTGATCCAGGCCGACGGCACCACCAAGCCGCCGATCTACATCACCGACGACCTGACCTCGAAGTTCACCGCCACCGGCGGGCGCTTCGCCTGGTCGGTCAACCCGTCGACGCGGCCGTACGTGGCCGGTCGGTACGGGCGCGACCCGCAGGGCCCCGCGCAGCAGGGCTTCGCGGTCACCAACCCGGCGGGCGTGCCGCCGATCAACCAGAACTACCCGGCCGACCCCGCGGGTGACTCGTTCACCTTCCACGTCGACGGCCTGCCGAAGGTCGACAACGGGAAGTTCAGCGTCAACATCAACTGGGCGAGCACCTCGACCGACTGGGACCTGTACATCTACGACTCGGCGGGCAACCTGGTCAGCTCGTCGGCCAACGGCGGCACGACGGCCGAACACGCCGTGCTGTTCGACCCGCCGGCCGGCGACTACAAGGCCGTGGTGGTCAACTACGACCAGGCGAACCCGGATGCGGTCGACGACTGGACCGGCGACGTGTCGTTCTCGTCGCCGATCCCGCCGACCTACGGGACGAAGGAGGCCTACCAGCTGACCTGCTCGTCGCCGAACGGCAAGCTCGTCGGCGTGGCCGACGTCTTCGTCGACCGCGGCCAGACGGTCGACGTCGGCGAGGTCTGCACCCGCTCCGCGCACGCGCAGAAGCAGCGCGCTTCGGGCGGCGTCCGGTAGTTCCCGCGTAATCCGTGAAGGCCTCCTCGCTCGCGCGGGGAGGCCTTCACGGCGTGGTGGCGAGGATGACGCCGAGGACGACGAGAATCGTGCCCACGACGCGGTTGAGGGCCGGTTCGGCGCGGGTGTACCAGCGTTGGGTGGCGGGGGAGGAGAACAGCACGGCCACGCTCAGGTGCCAGGCGGCCGAGGCGGCGACGATCAGCGCGACGGCGGCGGCCTTGACGGCGGTGGGTTCGGTGGGCGGGAGGGCCGCGGTGAGGACGCTGCCGAAGAACGCGGCGGCCTTGGGGTTGGTCAGGTTGCTGAGGACCCCGCGGCCGAACGCGCTGCCGTGCGGGGCTGCCACACCGTCCCGGCCCGGCGGCTCCACGGATTTGGGGGCCCGCCACCACAGCCGCACCCCCAGCCAGGCCAGATAACCGCCGCAGGCGACGCGCAACGCCGTCGCCAGCCACGGCGTGCGGGCGAGCACGCCACCCAGCCCGAAGACGGCCACCGCGGCCAGCAGCCCGCCCGCGGCGACGACCCCGAGCGCGAGCGCGATCGCGGTCCGCCGCGTCCCGGTGGCCGCCGTGTGGGCGATGAGGACGAAGTTGGGGCCGGGCGTGACCGCGGCCGGGAGGTAGGCGAGCAGGACGGTGCCGAGGGTCGCGGCGGGGCTCACGGCGCCGAGTCGAGGCGGACCGGACTCCCGCGCCGGCGAGCGCCCCAAGGTGGCCTTGGGTGCGTTGGGCGCACCGAAGGCCACCTTGGGTGCGTTGAGCGCACCGAAGGCCACCTTGGGTGCGTTGAGCGCACCGAAGGCCACCTTGGGTGCGTTGAGCGCACCGAAGGCCACATTGGGGCGCTCGGGACCGGGCTCATGCCGCCCGGCCGCCGCCGACCACCTGGTCGCGCAGCGTTCGCAGGATCTCGTGGTCCACTGTGGACGGATCCGCCGCCAGCCACTCGCCGATCTCGTGCAGGAACTCCTCCGGCGTCATCGGGGCGACCGGCAGGTCACCCGGGTCGGCCGTCGTCAGGTCGCCGCTGCGGCTCGGGTACACGATCATCGCGCCCCGCAACGCCACGCCCGGCAGCAGGCCGCGGTAGGCCGCCAGGCTCTCGGTGAGCCGGCTGCCGCCGCCGCGGAACGGGCGGCCGTTGCGCAGCAGCCTGCCGTCCTCCGCCGTCTCGTAGTGGCCCGGCAGCCACAGCTTGGACTCGATGAGCACCAGCCGCTTGCCGCACAGCACCGCGTGGTCGACGTCGGCGAACACCGAGCCCGGCCAGGCGAGCCCGTGGAAGATGCGGGCGCCCGGCAGCCGGGTCAGGTAGCCCTCGAGCAGGTCGGCGGTGAGCCGCTCGGCCAGCTCGTCGCGCTCGATGCCGGGCGCGCCGAACACCGTGCGGCCGCCGAACTCCTCGGCGTACGCCTCGCGCGCCTTCGCGGCCCGCAGGTACCCGCGCGCCAGCCGCTGGACCAGCAGCGCCGTGCCCGCCGTCAGCAGCAGCCAGACGACGAGCATCGGCGGCGAGAACCCGGCCCCGGTGACCAGCGGCAGCAGCACGAGCACCATCCCGGCCACCGCGGCGACCACCGGCGTGTGCCCCGGCCCGCGGCGGCGGCCGTGCCGCATCCGGGTGTCCTCGCCGGCGAAGTGCCACCAGCTCAGGTCCTCGGCGTCCAGCTCGGGCAGGTCGGGGACGAAGCCGGGCTCGTCGCCGAAGCGCCGCCGGGGACGCGGCCGGACCGGCACCGGCACCACGGTCGCGCCGCCGGAGTCGTAGCGCGCGCGGGCCACCGGATCGCCGAGGACGTCGTAGGCCTCGCGCAGCAGCCGGAACGTGCCGACCGTGCCGCCGCCGTCCGGGTGCATGGTCTTGGCCAGCCGGCGATAGGCCGTCTTGACGTCGGCCGCCGTGGCGTCGCGGCGGAGGCCGAGCACCTCGTAGTAGTCGACGTCGGGCACGCGGTCACCTCCGATGGCTGCGCGAAGACTTTATGGGGTCCGGTCGCGGGCGCTGTCACCGCCTCGGGGGCGCGCCAGGGTGATGGTCCTCGGCGCAGGTCAGGGCGGGTGTGGAGCTTTTGCCGCCGGGGGCGGGGATTCGGACGCTGCGACCGGGTGACGGCGTCCCGTGGCTCGTTCGCCGGGTCCCGCGGTGTCCACTGAGGACAGTGTGTCACCCGGAAGTGTTGCTGTGCGGAAGAAAGACGAGGTTGCGGTGACGGTTCGTAGTCGCACTCCACCCGAACGGCCGTGAACATGTGTTCGAATCCTCGGCTACGCTAGAGCCGTGTCCTCGACCTCCCCCAGACGTGACGGGCCCACCGCCACCCCACCTCGGCAGCGGGCCCGTCACCCCCGTCCTGGATCTTCTGGCAGATGGCGGACTTCGCGGGGCATCTCCGTCCGGAGCACTGGGCGGCCACGTCGGTCTGACACGGGTCACCCCGTCGTGGGCGCGCGGGAACACGGCTTCGCCGTCGGTCGCCCACTAGCTTTTCGATCATGGTCGAGACGCCCGAACCCCCACCCACCACGGCCGATCCGCGCGCGCTGCTGCTGGGCTACCTCGACCACAACGCCACCGCCGTCCTGCGCAAGCTCGAGGGCCTCTCCGAAACTCAGTTGCGCCGGAGCGTGCTGCCGTCGGGCTGGACGCCGCTGGGCATGGTCAAGCACCTCGCCTGCACCGAACGCTTCTGGATCCGGTACCTGTTCGCCGGTGAGGACGTCGACTTCTCGTGGCCCGGCACCGCCGAGCAGGAGTGGTTCGTCGCGCCGGCGGAACCCTCGGCGGACATCACGGCCTTCTTCCTGGCGGAGCGCGAAAACTGCGCCCGGCTCGCCGCGGTCACCCCGCTGGCGGCCCGGGCCGTCCGCACCACCCGCCGCGGCGGCGCCGAAGAGCACCCCACGTTCGCCTGGATCCTCTGCCACCTGGTGCAGAGCTTCGCCCGGCACGCCGGGCACCTGGACGTCGGCCGCGAGCTGATCGACGGGGTGACCGGCAAGTGAGGCCCTCAGGCGGGCGGGGCGACCGTGGCGTCCTGGTTCGCGCGGTGCAGCGCGTCGGCGACGAACCCGCTCGCCTTCAGCTCCTCGACCAGCTCGTGCAGGAACGCGACCGTCTCCGGGCGACGGTCCGGGGTGGTGCAGACCGCCTGCCGGATCTCCATGAAGCGCCCCGGGAGCACCCGCGTCCCCGGGTGGGCGGCGGCGTAGGCCGTCACCGGCTGGCGGATCCCGGCGGCGGCCTCCAAGCCCTCGGCCTCGAACGCCGTGACGCCGTCCTCGCCGCGCACGATCGCGGCGTGCCGGAGGGTCCGGGTCAGGTACAGGTCGTACGCGGACCCCTCCTTGACCCCGATCCGGACGTCCGGCCGGTCGACGTCGGCCGGCGTGGCGAGCGGCGAGCCGTCGGCGACCAGGTACACGCCTTCGATGAGGACGTACGGCGCCGTGAACGCCACCTCGGCCGCGCGAGCCGGCTCGATCGCCAGGAAGCCCAGGTCGGCCGCGCCCGAGGTCAGCGCCTCGAACGACTTGCGGGCCGCGTCGAAGCAGCGGAACCCCACCGGGACGCCGAGCCGCTCGGCCACTTCGCGTGCGAGGTCGACCGTGATCCCGCCCGGTTCCGCCGGCGTGCCGTGCGCGAGCACGGGATTGCCGAGGTTGACGGCGGCGCGCAGGGTGCCGGTGGGTGCGAGGTCGCGGGCGACGGCGGAAAGCTCTCCCATGACCGGCGAGGCTATCGGCGGGACTGGGCGGGCGCCCCGCGATTGTCGCTCACGCCACCGGCGGCTCGTCCGCGGTGGTCAGGGCGAACACCGTCTCCTGGTGGTAGACCTCGCCGGGCCGCAGCACCGTGCTGGGGAACTCCGGGCGGTTGGGGGAGTCCGGGAAGTGCTGGGCCTCCAGCGCAAAGCCGGCCCCGCGGTGGTACGGGCGGCCGCCGGTGCCGGTCAGGTCCGCGGTGAGGTAGTTGCCCGAGTAGAACTGCAGGCCCGGCTCGGTCGTCCACATGGTGAGCAGGCGGCCGGACGCCGGGTCCCACGCCCGTGCGGCGAACGGCGCGCCGTCGTCGAGCACCCAGTTGTGGTCGTAGCCCTGGCCGATCACCAGCTGGGGGTCGGGTTCGCCGACGCGGGCGCCGATCGGCGCACCCCGGCGGAAGTCGAACGGCGTGCCCTCGACCGGCACCGGGTCACCGGCCGGGATCAGGTCGTCGCCGGTCGGGCAGAACCGGCTCGCGGCGATCTCCAGCCGGTGCTCGTGGACGTCACCCGTCCCTTCGCCGGCCAGGTTCCAGTAGGTGTGGTTGGTCAGGTTGACGACGGTCGGCGCGTCGGTGGTCGCGCGGTAGGTGATGCGCAGCCGGTCGCGCGCGTCGACGCGGTAAGTCACCTCGGTGGTGAGCCGGCCGGGGTAGCCCTGGTCGCCGTCCGGGCTGACCAGCGTGAGCCGCAGCGCGACGCCGTCGCCGTCCCGGAGTTCGGTTGCCGCCCAGACCCGCGTGTCGAACCCGGCGGGGCCGCCGTGCAGGCTGTTCTTGCCGTTGTTCAGCGGCACCCGGTACTGGACGCCGTCGAGGGTGAACGTGCCGCCGGCGATCCGGTTGGCGAACCGGCCGATCACCGCGCCCAGGAACACCCGGTCCGCCCCGGGCCGGTTGTTGGCGACGTAGGAGCCGAGGTCCGCGAAGCCGAGGACGACGTTGCCGGGCCGGCCGTCGCGGTCCGGCGCTTCCAGCGACTGGATGACGCCGCCGTAGTCGAGCACGCGCACGACCGGCCCGCCGGGCCGGCCCAGCGTGTACCGGTGGACGTCGCTGCCGCCGGCCTGGCCGAACAACTCGCGGGTGAGCTCGGGTGCGGTCATCGGTGCTTCCTCCCACCGGCTGTTAGCGCTAACAGCCTCGAAAGACCATAGCCGACCGCGCTGCCGCTGTCAGCCGGGTCGCGACACCGGCGGCAGGAGGCGGCCGGTCAGCGTTCGCCGGTCGGTGGCTGGGTGCCCAGCAGCCGGTGGGCACCCAGCGCCATCTGGATCTCCAGGCGCTTCGCCGGGTCCGCCAGCCGGTCGCCGAACAGCTCGCTCAGCTGGCTCACGCGGTAGCGGACCGTCTGCGGGTGGACCCGCAGGGCCTTGGCGATCTCCGGCGTGTTCCCGTTGTGCTCCAGCCAGCTCAGCAACGTCTCGGCCAGCCGGGTCCGCTGCTTCACCGTCAGGCCCGCGAACGGCGCCAGTGCCTTCGCCGACAGCTCGTCCAGCAGGAAGCGGTCGATCAGCAGCCAGTGCGTCGCCAGGTGGTCGGCCGTGTGCGTGACCGGGCCGTCGCCGGCCAGGCCGCGGCGGGCCAGGTCGAGGGTGCGGCGGGCCCACAGCAGCGACGTCGCCGCCTCCGCCGGGCGGACCCGGGGGCCGACCGCCGCGCGCCAGCCCGGCAGGCGGCCTTCGAGTCCCCGGAGGTCGCGGTCGGGGTTCGGGGTCAGCAGGCACGGCTCTGGGCCGTCGAGGTCCACCAGCACGTCGCCGGCCAGCTGGGGGGACGGCGGCGGGTGCTGCTCGGTCCGCGGGTCGAGCGCGACGACCGTGACCCGCTCCGGCATCGCCCACTGCGCCGCCTTGGCCATCGTCGCCAGCGTGGCCGGGGACGACGGCGGGGTGGCCAGCAGCAGTTCGAGCAGCCGGCGCCGCCGTCGTTCGACCGTGCCGGTCGCCATCGCCTGTGCCAAGGTGTACCCCTCGACCGAGTACGAGGAAATCTCTTCCACGTATGCGAAAATGGCTTCCGCGCCGACGCACAGCACGGCCGCCGGGAAACGGTGGGCCTGCCCCAGTTCGGCCACGTAGCGCCACGCCGCCCGCCCACCCGCGCGGTAGGCGGCCTGCAGGGAATTGAGGCTGCCGCCGTCGTGGTGCACGCGCTTGCCGACCTCCACGAACAGCTTCGCCCAATTGTCCTGGGTGGACGCCAGGTCTTCGATGCTGTCGATGCAGCTGAGCACCGCCTGCTCGATCGCGAGCACGATCATCTTGCCGAATTCGCCTTCGAGGGGCTTGGCGTACTCGGGGACCGCCCGCTGGACCTCCTCGAGGATCCGCCGGGCGAGCGGGTCGGCGTGCGGCCGGAACCGCCGCGCCAGTTCCGTCGGCAGCGAGCACCACAGCTGCCGCGCCCGGCCGGTGCCCCGCGGGTGCGGGATCGTCGCCTGCGTGATCGTCCGGGTCATGGCTCACACCCCTTGCCGCGCCTCGTGAAGGGTTCGCACCGTCGTCGGCGCGGAGGTCATGTACTCACACGGGATCGGACTTGGCAACCGCCGTTCCTGCGCCCGGAGCGGGTTCTGTCACGCCGGGGTCAACGGCCGCACCGGAGTTTGTCACCTGCCGGACAAACTCGGATCACTAACCGCGGCAAAGGTTTTCGGAAGCCGATTTGTGAACTCCGGCGGTATCTTCGCGGACCTCCCCGCGGTTAGCGTGCTCAACCGGCCCCCGGGAGGAGAACACCGATGACGGCGCTCGTTTCCTGGTGCTTCCGCCGGGCCGGCGTCGTGATCGTGCTCTGGCTGGTGGCGCTGGGCGGGCTCGGTTGCGCCGCGCTGCACACCGGCGCGACCTTCCGCGACACGGTGGACCTGCCCGCCGCGGACAGCACGGCGGCGGCGAACCTGCTGCGCACCGCCGGTGGCGGTGGCGCCGGGGAACGCGTCGTCGTGCGCTCGCCCGACGGGCCGGTCGACAGCGGCGCGGGCCGCGCCCGGCTCGACGCGCTCGCCGCCCGGCTGGCGGCGTTGCCGCACGTGGTGTCCGTCGGCCCGCCGCCCGGCGAAGTGTCCGCCGACCGGCGGACGGCGGTGCTCACCGTCCGCTTCGACGCGCCGGCCGCCGACCTGGGGCAGGAGACGGCCGACGCGCTGGCCGCCGTCGTCCGCGACGCCGGTGGACTGACCGCCGGGGCGTCCGGGGAACTCGCCGCGATGACGGCCGCCGCACCCGACCTCGGCAACGCCGGGATCGGCCTGCTCGCCGCGGCCGTGGTGCTGCTGGTGGCCTTCGGCTCGGTGACCTGCGTCCTGCTGCCGGTCCTCACCGCGGCGGTTTCGGTGGGCTGCGCACTGGCCGCCGTGACGCTGTTGTCGCACGTCATGACCGTGCCGAAGATCAGCACCGAGATCGCCGCGCTGCTCGGGCTCGGCGTCGGCGTCGACTACGCGCTGTTCGTGCTCACCCGCTACCGGCAGGGCCGCCGGGACGGCGCCGAACCGGCGGCGGCGCTGGCCGTCGCGGCCGCGACCTCCGGCCGCAGCGTGGTCTTCGCCGGCCTCACCGTGTGCGTCTCGCTGGCCGGCATGTTCACCGTCGGCATGCCGTTCCTGGACGGGATCGCGGTGGCCGCCGCGGTCTCGGTGCTGCTGACCGCGTTCGCCGCGCTGACCCTGCTCCCCGCGCTGCTGCGGCCCGTCGCCCACCGGATGAGCCTGCGCCCAGCGGGCGGCGCCGCCCGCTGGGCCCGGCTCGCGCGGTCGGTGACCGCGCGCCCCGGCCCGTACACCCTCGCCGCCCTGCTGGCCGTGGCCGTGCTGGCGCTCCCGATGACCGGCCTGCGGCTCGGCGTGCCGGACGCCGCGCTCGACCCGCCCGGCAGTGTCACGCGGACCGCGGCCGAACTGCTGGAAGAGGGCTTCGGACCGGGCGCGGACGCGCCGTTGCTGGTGGTCGGGACCGGCGGCGGCGACTCGGTGGGCGAGCTGCGGGAAGCGCTGCTGGCGAGCGCCGACGTCGGGCCGCCCACCGCGCTGCCCGGGGGAGGGTGGCTGCTCACGGTGCTCCCGCGGACGGGCCCCGGCGATCCGGCCACCGGCGAGCTGCTCGCCTCGACGCGGGTGATGGCCAGGGTCATCGGCAGCCCTGACGCGCACGTCGGCGGGGTCGTCGCGGCCCGTGCCGACTTCTCCGCGGCGATCGCCGACCGCCTGCCCCTGTTCTTCGCCTCCGTCGTCGGGATCTCGGTCCTGCTGCTGGCCTGGGTGTTCCGCAGCGTGCTGATCCCGCTCACCGCGGCGGTGATGAACCTGCTGACTGCGGCCGCGACGACCGGCGCGGTGGTGTTCGCCTTCGGCGGCCCGATCGAGCCGTACCTGCCGGTGTTCCTGTTCGCCGGGCTGTTCGGGCTGTCGATGGACTACGAGGTCTTCCTCATCGCCCGCATCCAGGAGGCGTGGCGCCGGCACGGCGACACGCGGGCGGCCGTCGTCGACGGTGTCGCGGCGACCGGCCGGACCATCACCGCGGCCGCGCTGATCATGGCGCTGGTGTTCGTGTCGTTCGCCTTCGTGGACGCCCGGGTGGTGCGGGAGGCGGGCGTCGGGCTGACCGTCGCCGTGCTGCTGGACGCGGTCGTCGTCCGGTGCGTGCTCGTGCCCGCGGTGATGGCCCGGCTGGGCGCGGCGAACTGGTGGTTCCCGCGCCGGAAGGCCGTGGCCGCCGCCGAGCTGGCAGGGAGCCCGCGATGACCCGCCGGACCCTGGCCGTGCTCGCGCTCGGCGCGTTCGTCACGACGCTGGACAACACGATCGTCGCGGCGGGCGCGCCGTCCATCGCCCGTGACCTCGCCCTGGACGTCGGGGCCCTGTCGTGGATCGCGCTCGGGTACATGCTCCCGTTCGCCGGGCTGCTGCCGGTGGCGGGCGCGCTGATCGATCGCTGGGGGCGCCGCCCGGCCCTGACCGGCGCTCTTCTCGCGTTCGGCGCCGGCGCGGCGGCGGGCGGGCTGGCGGGCGCGGCGTGGCTGCTGGTCGCCGCCCGGGTGCTGCAGGGCGTGGCGGCCGCGTTCCTGGTGCCGGGACTGCTGAGCCTGCTGCGGACCAACCTCGACGCGCGCGGCCGGACGCTCGGCGCGGCGGTGTGGACGGCCTGCCTGGCGGCCGCGCTGGCGCTGGGCCCGGCACTCGGCGGGGTCCTGAGCGAATACTGCGGCTGGGCCTGGATCTTCTTCGTCAACCTGCCGTTCGTGGCCGCGATGCTGGTCCTGCTGCCGGGAACCGTGCCGCCCGGCCGCGACCACGGGACCCGCGCGCCACCGGCGTCGGCGATGGTCCTGGCGACGGCGAGCCTGGTGCTGCTCACCACCGCGCTGGCCGAACCCCGGTTCCGGATCCCGCTGCTCGCCGCCGGGACCGTGTCCGGCGTCGCGTTCCTGGTCCGGGAACGGCGGGCGCGGGAGCGGCTCGTCCCGGCGGTGCTCACCGCGAACCGGGTGTTCCTCGGCTCGCTCGGGCTGCAGCTGCTGTGGGGACTGGGGATCTCGGGGATCTTCTTCTTCACGCCGTTGCTGCACCAGGAGTTCCTGGGGCTCGGCCCGGCCGGTGCCGGGCTGCCGCTGGTGCTGGTCGCGGTGGCGGTCGTGGCCGCGACCCCGCTGGTGCCGTCCGCCGTCGCCCGGCACGGTCCACTTCGGACGGTGGCGGCGGGGCTGGCCGTGGTGGGCGCCGGGCTGCTCGCCCTCGCCGCGGTGAACCACGTCCCCGCGCTGTGGCCGCGCGTGGCCGGCATGGTCCTGATCGGCGCGGGCTCGGCCTTCACCGTCCCGATGACGTCGCACGCGCTGGACGTGGTGGCCGAGCGGTACGCCGGCACGGCGTCGGGCCTGCTCACCGCGGCCCGGGAACTGTCGAGCGCGCTCGGCGTCGCCCTGATCGGCGCGGTGCTGACGGCGGTGCGCGCGGCCCGGCTGGACGCGGGCGCCCCCGCCGGGGCGGCGCTGGCCGGCGGGTACACCGCGGGCCTGCTCGCCGCGGCCGGGCTGACGTTCGCCGGCGCGCTGCTGGCCGTTCGCCTCTCGGCGGCCCGGCCCGCCGAGACCTCGTCGCCGCGTGACAAACGTGCGGTCCCCTAACCCGTTTCCCCATGAGTATCCGGGATTGATTCGTTGACAACCGCACCGGCGCGGCTATTCACTGCGCCGGTAAACGCTCTCTGCGAGGATGCATGGAAACCATTTCCCAGCCGGTTCCCGTCACCGGTGGCACCGTCGACGGCGGCGAGTCCTTCGCGACCCTGCTCGGTCACTGGGCGCGCCTCCTCGGCGACCGCATCGCCGTGACCCACCTCGACCACCGCGACGGCGCGGACGGCCGGGCGGTCACGCTCACCTGGCGCGAGCTCGACGAACGGGTCGACGCGGTCGCGGCCCGGCTGTCCGAAGTGGCCGGTCCGGGCGAGCGGGCGGCGGTGCTGGCGGGGCAGTCCACCGGCTACGTCGTCGCGTTCCTCGCCGCGCTGCGGGCGGGGCTGGTCGCCGTGCCGTTGTTCGCGCCGGGCCTGCCCGGGCACGCGGGACGGCTGGCCGCGGCGCTCGCCGACTGCGGCCCGCGCGTGGTGCTGACCACGGCCGGGGAACACGAGGCGGTCACCCGGTTCCTCGCCGGTGCCGCGATCGGCCCGGTGGTGGTCGACGTCGACGCCGTGCCGCCGATCGCGGCCGGGACGCCCGGCTGGCCGGTGCCCGATCCCGGCGCCCCGGCCTACCTGCAGTACACGTCCGGCTCGACGCGTTCGCCCGCCGGGGTGGTGCTGACCCACCGCAACGTGCTGGCCAACGCCCGCCAGGCGTGCGCCGCCTACGGCGCCGAAAGCGTGACCACGTCGGCGATCAGCTGGCTGCCGCTGTTCCACGACATGGGGCTGATCCTCGGCATCGGCGCGCCGATGGCCGGCGGGCTGGAGTCGGTCCTGATGGACCCGCTGGCCTTCCTCGAACGGCCCGTGCGCTGGCTGCGCGCGCTCTCGGCCAGTCCCGGCGCGATCAGCGCGGCCCCCAACTTCGCCTACGCCTACTGCGCTTCCCGCGTCACCGAGGCCGACAAGACCTACCTCGAGCTGAGCCGGGTCGTCTCGCTGATCAACGGCAGCGAACCGGTGCTGCCGGCCACGATCGCGAAGTTCCACGCGGCCTTCGCCGAATGCGGGCTCCGGCCGGAGGTGCACCGGTCCTCCTACGGCCTGGCCGAGGCCACCGTGCTGGTCTCGGTGACGGACGCCGGGAAACCACCCCGGCAGGTCACGTTCGACCGGGCCCGGCTCGCCGCCGGCTACGCGGTGCCTGCCGCCGCGGGCGAGGCCGCCACGACGCTCGTCTCGTGCGGCCGCCCGGTCGGCCAGCGCGTGCGGATCGCCGACCAGGTGACCGGGAAGCCCGCCGAACCGGGCGAGGTCGGCGAAATCCTGGTCAGCGGCCCGAACGTCGGCCGCGGTTACTGGGGGCGGGCCGAAGCGTCGGCGGCCACCTTCGGCCTGCCCCCGCTCGACCCGGACACCGGCGAAGGCTGGCTGGCGACCGGCGACCTCGGCGTGGTGTTCGACGGCGAGCTGTTCGTGACGGGCCGGCTGAAGGACCTGGTCGTCGTCGACGGCCGCAACCACTACCCGCAGGACATCGAGCAGACCGTCGAGGAGCACCCGGCCGTCCGGCTGCATTCGGCCGCGGCCTTCGCGATCGACGGCGACGGCGGGGAAGCCGCGGTCGTCGTCCTCGAACGCGCGAAGGACACCGAGGCCGACATCGCCGCGGCGACCGCGGCCCTGCGGGCGGCGGTGTCGGCCGGGCACGGGCTGCGCCTGCACGACGTCGTCTTCCTGCCACCGGGCGAGGTGCCCCGCACCTCCAGCGGCAAGATCAGCCGGGCCCGGTGCCGGATGTCCTATTCGGACGGCACGCTCACCGCGCGGCGGCTCGGATGAGCGCGCCGGACGCCGCCGCGATCCGCGCCTGGCTGGCCGCGCGGCTCGGCGACGTGGACCCCGACCGGCCACTGCACGAGACCGGGTTGTCCTCACGGGACGCGACGAGCCTGGCGGCCGACCTCGGCGGCTTCGTCGGCCGGCCGCTGGCCCCGACCCTGGTGTGGCAGTACCCGACGATCACCGCGCTGGCCGCGCATTTGTCCACTGTGGACGCCGTGCCGGTGGCCGTGCCGTTGCGCGAGGAGAGCGAGCCGGTCGCCGTCATCGGCCTCGGCTGCCGGCTGCCGGGCGGGATCGAGTCCCCGGAGGCCTTCTGGCGCTTCCTCGACGCGGGCGGCGACGGCATCGGCGACGTCCCCGAAGGCCGGTGGGAAACGTTCGCCCCGGCCGAAGACCTCGCCGGCGTGCCCTCGCGCGGCGGGTTCCTCGACGACGTCGCCGGGTTCGATGCGGAGTTCTTCGGCATCACCCCCCGCGAGGCCGAGGCGATGGACCCGCAGCAGCGGATCCTCCTGGAGGTCGCGTGGGCGGCGCTGGAGCACGCCGGGATTCCGCCGTCCACGCTGCGCGGCAGCCGGACCGGGGTGTTCGTCGGGCTGTCGGCCACCGAGTACGGCTCGCTGACGATGACCGACGTCGCGGGCGTCGACGTCTGGTCCGGGACCGGCGCGGCGGCGAGCATCGCGGCGAACCGGCTGTCGTACCTGCTGGACCTGCGCGGGCCCAGCCTCACCCTCGACACCGCGTGCTCGTCTTCGCTGGTCGCGGTGCACCAGGCGGTGCAGAGCCTGCGCCGCGGCGAGAGCGAGACCGCGCTCGCCGCCGGGGTGAACGTGCTGCTCGCGCCCGGCATCACCGCCGGCTTCCACCGGGCGGGCGTGCTGGCCGCGGACGGCCACTGCAAGCCGTTCGACGCGGGCGCCGACGGGATCGCCCGCGGCGAGGGCTGCGGCGTGGTCGTGCTGAAGACGCTGCGGGCGGCGCGGCGGGCGGGTGACCGGGTGCTGGCGGTGATCCGCGGCAGCGCGGTGAACTCCGACGGCCGGTCCAACGGCCTGACGGCGCCCAACCCGGAAGCCCAGGCGGCGCTGCTGCGCGACGCGTACGCCACGGCCGGCGTCGACCCGTCCGGGGTGGACTACGTCGAGGCACACGGCACCGGGACACCGCTGGGCGATCCGCTGGAGGCCGGCGCGCTGGCCGCGGTCCTCGGCGCGGGCCGCGCCCCGGAGCGGCCGCTGCTGCTCGGTTCGGTGAAGAGCAACCTGGGCCACCTCGAAGGCGCGGCCGGGATCACCGGGCTGGTGAAGGTGGTGCTGGCGATGACGCACCGGCGAGTGCCGCCGAGCCTGCACTTCCGCGAGCCGAACCCGCACATCGACTTCACCGGGTTGCGGGTGGTCGAGTCGGGACGGGACTGGCCGCGCTATTCCGGAACGGCGCGGGCGGGCGTGTCGGCGTTCGGGTTCGGCGGGACGAACGCGCACGTCGTGCTGGAGGAGTGGCCCGCGGCGTCGTTCCCGCCCCGTCCGGGCGACGGCGGCCCGCAGGTGTTCGCACTTTCGGCCCGGTCGGCGGAGGTGCTGCGGGCGAGGGCGGCCGAGCTGGCGGACTGGCTGGCGGAGAGCGAGCTGCCGCTCGACGCGGTCGCGGCGACGCTGGCCCACCGGCGTGAGCACCTGCCGGTGCGCGGTGCGGTGGTCGCCGAGGACCGGGCCGAAGTGGTCGAGGCACTGCGAGCCCTGGCCGAGGACCGCGAGCGCCCCAATGTGGCCTTCGGTGCGTTGGGCGCACCGAAGGCCACATTGGGTGCGTTGGACGCACCGAAGGCCACATTGGGTGCGTTGGATGCACCGAAGGCCACATTGGGGCGCTGGGGGAGCGGGGCTGGTGCGGGGGACGGTGTCGTCTTCGTGTTCTCCGGTTATGGCTCGCAGTGGTCCGGGATGGGGCGTCTGCTGCTCCGCTCCGAGCCCGCCTTCCGGGCCGAAATCGAGGCCCTCGATCCCGTCTTCCGCGCCGAAGCCGGGTTCTCCCTGCGCGAAGCGCTCGAGCACGACCTGCCCGACCTTGCCGCGACCCAGCTCGCCCTGTTCGGGATGCAGCTCGCCTTGGCCGCGCTCTGGCGGGCGCACGGTGTCCGTCCCGCCGCCGTGCTGGGGCACTCGATGGGGGAGGTCGCCGCCGCCGTCGTGGCCGGGGCGCTCGATGTCGCCGGTGGGCTGCGGGTCATGGCCGCCCGGGCGCGGCTGCTCGCCGAGCTCGACCGGCGCGGGGGCGGGGCGATGGCCCTCGTCGAGCTCTCGCCGGCCGAACTCGCGGAATTCCCCGACGTCACCATCGCGGTGTACGCGTCGGCGACCCAGTGCACCATCAGCGGGGCCGCGGACCACGTCGAGGCCGTGGTCGCGCACGCCGAAGGCCTCGGCAGGCTCGCCCGGCGGCTGCCGGTCGGGGGTGCCGGGCACTCCGCCGCCGTCGAGCCGGTGCTCGGCCCGTTCCGCGCCGCGGTGGCGGGGCTGGTCCCGGGCACGCCCGAAATCCGGTGCTACAGCAGTGTTCTCGACGATCCGCGCGACCAGCCCGCGTTCGACGTCGGCTACTGGGCGGCCAACCTGCGCCGTCCCGTGCGGTTCAGCCAGGCGCTGGCCGCGGCGGCCGCCGACGGGCACACCGTCTTCGTCGAAATCTCCCCGCACCCGGTGGCGCTGGCCGCGATCGAGCAGTCCGGCGTGCTCGGCCTGCCCTCGGCGAGCCGCCGGGTCGACGAGCGGACGGCGTTCCTGACCAGCCTCGCCCGGCTGCACGTGCTCGGCGGTGACAACCGGAGCTCCGCTCCGAGCCGGGGGCTCCGCCACCCGGACCCCCGAAAGATCCGCCTGCCCGGCGTGCTGGCCGGCCGTCCGCAGACGCCGCCGGTCGAGCTGCCCGGCCCGGTCTGGCGGCACGAACGCTTCTGGCCGCGCCGGACCGTCCGCGGCGGCGGGGCACATCCCCTGCTCGGCGTGCACATCGAAGACCCCGGCGGCGGGCACCTGTGGCGCGGTGACGTCGGCACCGCCGCGCTGCCGTGGCTGGCCGGCCACACCGTCCGGGACACCCCGGTGTTCCCGGCCACCGGCTTCCTGGAACTCGCGCTCGCCGCGGCCGGGCCCGGCGGCCGCGTCCACGACCTCGAACTGCAGGAGGTCCTCCCGCTCGGTGACCACACCGAGGTGACCACCACCCTCCGCGGGGCCGAACTGAGTGTCCACACGAGAGCCGGGCGGTGGGTCCGGCACGCCACCGCGCGGATCGGCACCGGCGGCACGCCGTCGGCACCGTTCGGGGAAACCGCCGGGGAGCCGGTCGACGTCTACCGGGCGCTGGCCGAGCTGGGGCAGTCCTACGGCCCGGCCTTCCGCGGCCTGCGCCGGGTGACCGCCGCACCCGGGCGCGCGTCGGCGTCGATCGCGCAGCCGGAAGCCGACCACCCCGCCTACGTGCTGCACCCCGCGCTCGCCGACGCCTGCCTGCACGCACTGGCCGCGGCGGTCGGCGAGGCGGACGCCCTCTACCTGCCGCTCAGCGTGGGTGAAGTGGTGGTCGGCGGCGACCCGCGCCGCGGTGTGCGGGTGGACGCCGTCCTCGGCCCGGCCGAGGAGTCCGGTGACGGCGTGCTCGGCAGTGTCCAGCTGGTCGACGCCGACGACGTCGTCCTGGTCGAGTTCCGCGACGTCTACTGCCGCCGCTACCGCGACGCGGCACTGACGCGGCTGCTGTTCGAGGCGGCCTGGCAGCCGGCGCCGCTGCCCGCCGCGCCGGAATTGTCGGTGCCGGCCGGTAACGTGGAAAACGGGGGGCGCCCCCGCGGGCCGGAACGGGCGCACCGCTGGATCGTGCTGTCCGACGACGCCGGCCGGGAGTTCGACGGCGAAGACGTCCGGACCGCCCGCCTCGGCGACCGGGCCGAGCTGGCCAAGCTGCTGCGCGACGGGGAACCGACCGCGGTCCTCGCCCTGCTGGGCGACGCCGCCGAGCCCGACCCGGCGCGTGGGGCGCGGCTGGTCGAGACGCTGGCCGGCGTCGTCGCCGAACTGGCCGAACTGCCCGTGGCGCCGCGGCTGTGGCTGGTGACCGCCGGGGCGCACGCCGTCGAGCCCGGCGAGCGGGGCGATCCCGGGACGGCCGCCCTGCGCGGGCTCGTGCGCGTCTTGGCGTTCGAGCACCCCGAGCTGCGGGTGAGCCAGGTCGACGGCGGCGCGGACCGGCTGCGGGACGAGGTCCGCGCCGACGGGCCGGACGACGAAATCGCCTGGCGCGGCGGCGTGCGGTACGCGCGGCGCCTGATCCGGCCCACCCTCGGCGACCCGGAGCGGCGGCCGGTCCGCGATGGCGCGTACGTCATCACCGGCGGCCTGGGCGGCCTCGGCCTGGCGGCGGCGAAGTGGCTGGCCGGGCGAGGGGCGACGCGGCTGGTGCTGAACGGCAGGCACGCCGCCGATCCCGGCCTCGGCGAGCTGGGCGTCGACGTCCGCGTGGTGCCCGGCGACATCGCCGACCCGGGCACGGCCGAGACCCTGGTCGCGGTGGCCGTCGAGGGTGGTGTGCCGCTTCGCGGGGTGCTGCACGCCGCCGGCGTCCTGGCCGACGGCGCCGCGATCAGCCTCGACGGCGACGCGCTCGAAGCGGCTTGGCGGCCGAAGGCGCTGGGAGCCTGGCGGCTGCACGAAGCGACGGCGGGGCACGACCTCGACTGGTGGCTGGTGTACTCGTCGGCGGCGGCCCTGTTCGGCTCGCCGGGCCAGACCGCGTACGCGACGGCGAACGCGTGGGCCGACGCGCTGGTCGCGTGGCGCCGGGCGCAAGGGTTCCCGGCGGCGACGATCGGCTGGGGCGCGTGGGGCGAGGTGGGCGCGGCGGCCGGCTCGGTCAACCCGGTGCTCGCCCCGCTCGGCACCGAGGAAGCGTTGTCGGCGCTGGAGGCCGTGCTGGCACGCGACCGCGCGGCGACCGGAGTGGCCCGGGTGGACGCGGGGACCGTGCTGGAGCTGTTCCCCCGGCTGGGGGAGCGGCCGTTCTTCACGCTCTTCTCGCCGCGGGCCACATCGTCCACTTGGGACGGTTTGGACGCACTGCGTCCGGCAACACCGGAAGCGGCCCGCGCGGCGATCGCGGATCACCTGGCGGGCCTGGTCGCGGACCTGCTGGGGCTGGCGGAGGTCGACCGGACGGTGCCGCTCACCCGGCTGGGGCTGGATTCACTGTCGGCGATGCGGGCACGTGGCGCGGTGGAACGGGACTTCGGGCTGCCGTTGCCGATCCCGCTGCTGCTGCGGGGCGCCAGTTTGGCCGAGCTCGCCGGGCACCTGGCGGAGCAGGCGGGGTTCGGGCCCGCCGCGCCGGTGGGGGATGGGGCGCGGGAGGTCGCCGGGGAGAGCGGTGTGGGGCTCGCGGCGCCGGTGGCCGGGGCGCGAGAGGTCGCTGCGGAAACCGGTGTGGGGCTTGCGGCGCCGGTGGCTGAGGCGCGGGAGGCCGCCGGGCCGGATGACGCCGTCTCGCGGCAGCAGCCCGAGGCGGCTGATCATGCCCCAGCCGCTCCAGCCGCTCCAGCCGCTCCAGCCGCTCCAGCCGCCCCAACCGCCACGGCCGCCTCCGTGGTCACCGGGCCGCGGGACCCCGCCGAACGCTGGGTTGCCCGGCACTGGCGAGCCGTCCTGGGTGCCGTCGACCCAGGCGTCCACGACTCCTTCTTCACCCTCGGCGGCGATCTCGCGCGGGCACGGCAGCTGCGGGCGGCGTTCGCCGGGCACCTCACCGCCGTCCCGGACACCGACCGGCTGTTCGCCACTCCCACCATCGCCGCCATGGCCGATCTTGTGCGGGCCGAGCTCGAAGGCCACGGTGGGGGCCCCGTGCGGTTGCTGCGGGATGGGGTTGCCGGCGAGCCCGTCTTCCTCTTCCACCCGGCCGGTGGCACCGCGAGCGTCTACCGCGAACTCGCCCGGCTGCTTCCGGAAGGCCTGCCCGTCTACGGGCTCGAACGCCTCGACGACGAAGACACCGTCGAAGGCAAAGCCGCCCGGTACGCCGAGCTGATCCGGGACGTCCAGCCCCACGGTCCCCACCGGCTGGGTGGCTGGTCGTTCGGCGGCTGCCTCGCCTACGAGACCGCACGCCGCCTCGGTGGCGCCGGACTCGTCTTCCTCATCGACACCATCCTGCCGCTGCCCGCCACGGGCCACCCGGCGGACGCACTGCTGGACCGCTTCGACCGGTTCGCCGCCCACATCTCCCGGACCTACGGGGTGCCGTTCGGCATCCCGCGCGACGAACTGGCGAAGCTGGACGAAGACGCCCAGATCGGCTGGGTCATGGCCCGGCTCGCCGAACAGGTGCCGGACATGGGCGACGGCGTCCTCCGGCACCAGTACGAGTCCTATGTGGACGCACGGGTGGCCGAACGGTACACGCCGGAACGCTACGACGGGCGGGTGGTTCTCCTGCGTGCCCGGGACCCGCACCCGCTCACCACCGCGCTGGACCCGCGGTACCTGCGCACGGACGACGCCCTCGGGTGGGACGCGCACTGCGGCGACCTCGAAGTCGTGCGGGTGCCCGGCGACCACGTGTCGATGATCGATCCACCGCACGTGGCGGTGCTGGCCGAACGGCTCGGGGCGGTGGTGCGGTGATGGACGAGCTGACCCCGACCACCGCGTTCCGGATCGCCGATCTCGCCGCCCGCCAGGACGAAGCCGTGCGGATCGCGGAAAAGCGGGCCGTCGACCGGCAGCACGCCAAGGGGAAGCTGACCGCACGGGAGCGGATCGGGCTGCTGCTGGACCCCGGGTCCTTCGTGGAGGCCGACCAGCTCGCGCGGCACCGGTGCGCCGAGTTCGGAATGGACGCGAACCGGCCGTGGGGCGACGGCGTCGTCACCGGTCACGGCACCGTCGACGGGCGGCAGGTCTGCGTGTTTTCCCAGGACTTCAGCGTTTTCGGCGGCAGCCTCGGCGAGGTCTCCGGCGAAAAGGTCCTCAAGCTGATGGACCTGGCCATGACGATCGGCTGCCCGGTCGTCGGGATCAACGACTCCGGCGGCGCCCGGATCCAGGAAGGCGTCGTCTCGCTCGCCTACTACGCCGAGCTCGGCCGCCGCACCGCGCACGCCTCCGGGGTCATCCCGCAGATCTCGATGATCATGGGCCCGTGCGCCGGCGGTGCCGTCTACGCACCGGCGATGACCGACTTCACCGTGATGGTCGACGGCACCTCGCACATGTTCGTCACCGGCCCGGACGTCGTGCACGCCGTCACCGGTGAGCGAGTCAGCGCGCAGGAACTCGGCGGCGCGGCCGTGCAGAGCGAGGTCGCCGGCAACGCGCACCACCGCGCTGCCGACGAACAGGACGCCGTCGACTGGGTGCAGACGCTGCTCGGGTACCTGCCCGCGAACAACCTCGATCCCGGGCCCGCGTACGCCGACGAAACCAGCCCCGGGCTCACCGCCGCCGACCTCGAGCTCGACCGGCTGGTGCCCGATTCGCCGCACCAGACCTACGACATGGCCGAGCTGATCGCCGCGCTGGTCGACGACGGCGAGTTCACCGAAGTGCACGGCGCCTTCGCGCGCAACGTGATCTGCGCCTTCGGGCGGGTGCAGGGCCACACGGTCGGCATCGTCGCCAACCAGCCGCGGCACCAGGCCGGCGTGCTCGACATCGACGCGTCGGAGAAGGCCGCGCGGTTCGTGCGCTTCTGCGACGCGTTCTCGATCCCGCTGCTCACCCTGGCCGACGTCCCCGGCTACCTGCCGGGCACCGGCCAGGAACGCGGCGGGATCATCCGCCGCGGCGCCAAGCTGATCTACGCCTACGCCGAGGCGACCGTGCCGAAGGTGACCGTGGTGGTCCGCAAGGCCTACGGCGGCGGCTACGCGGTGATGGGCTCCAAGCACCTCGGCGCCGACGTCGTGCTGGCCTGGCCCACCGCGGAAATCGCGGTGATGGGCGCCGAAGGCGCGGTGCGGGTGCTCTACCGGCGCGAGCTGGCCGGTCTTCCGGCCGAAGAACAGGAGACGGCGCGCCGTCGGCTCACCGATGAATACCGCAAACGTCACGGCGGCCCGTACCTGGCGGCCGAACGCGGCTACGTGGACCAGGTCGTCACGCCGTCCCAGACCCGTCTCCAGGTGGCGCGGGCGCTGCGGATGCTGCGCACCAAACGGCAGAGCCTGCCGGCTCGCAAACACGGAAACATCCCCCTCTGAGGAGTCCCCTATGAAGCGGATCGCCCTGCTGGCGCTGTCCGTCGTCCTCCTGATCGCCGGTGCCGGCGTGGCGCCCGCCCAGGCGAGCCCGGCCGTGGCCGACGACGGCGCGAAGGTCGTCCGGGAAACCTGGCTGGACTCCCGGACCGTCGACCTGGAAATCAGCTCCCCGGCGCTGGGCACCACCGGGATGGTGCGGCTGCTCGTGCCGTCCGGCTGGGCGGCGCAGCCCACCCGGACCTGGCCCGTGCTGTACCTGCTGCACGGCTGCTGCGAGCCGGTCGACTACCGCTCGTGGGACCAGTTCACCGACGTCAAGGCGTTCACCGCGGCCAAGGACGCCCTGGTCGTGATGCCGACGGACGGCCCGGCCGGGATGTACACGAAGTGGTGGAACTTCGGCCTGAAGAACACCCCCGACTGGGACACGTTCCACACGGCCGAAGTGCGCCAGATCGTCGAACGCGGCTACCGCGGCGGCACCCGCCGCGCGGTCGCCGGGCTGTCGATCGGCGGGTACGGCGCGATGGCGTACGCCTTCAAGCACCCGGGGATGTTCGGCGCGGCCGCGTCCTACAGCGGCGTGCCGAACACCCTGGCCGGGGGTGCCCCGGTGTTCATCAAGGGCATCCTGCTCCGGGCGGGGATCTTCGCCTACCTCGACCTCTGGGGCAGCGACCTGCTGATGCGGCCGATGTGGTCGGCGAACAACCCCCACGACAACATCGGCAAGCTGCGCGGCACGGCGCTCTACATCTCCTGCGGCAACGGGCAACTCGGTCCGCTCGACACGTCCGGGCAGGGCGACCCGTTCGAGCCGGCGGCGTTGCTGTCGTCCACCAGCTTCACCGACCGCCTGCGGACCGCCGGCATCCCGGCGACCGTCGACTTCTACGGGCCCGGCACCCACAGCTGGCCCTACTGGCAGCGGGCCCTGCACCGGTCCTGGCCGGTGCTGGCCGGCGCGCTGGGCCTCCCGGCCTGAGCGCATCCCTTTCCCCCGATGGAGGTTGTGGTGAAGCATGCCCGTTGTCGCGCCGTGCTTTCGGCGCTGCTCACGTGTTGCCTGGTGGCGCTGGGAGCCGTGGCCGCGAGCCCGCCCGCCGGCGCGACGCCGCTGCTGCCGGGACCGTTCGACGACTCGTTCTACACCCCGCCGTCACCGCTGCCGGCCGGGAAACCGGGCGACGTCATCCGCTGGCGGCCGTCGGTTCCGCTGCTGAACGCGCTCAACGCCGACGCCTGGCAGGTCATGTACCTGTCGACCAACGCGCTCGGGAACCGGAACGCGGTGACCGGGACGATCCTCGTGCCGAAGGGCGTGGAACCGGCCAAGGCGATCGTCGGCTACGCCGTCGGCACGCAGGGCCCGGCGTTCAAGTGCACGGCGTCCAAGGCGATGGAACGCGGCACGCTCTACGACCAGCCCGCCATCAACGACTCGCTGTCCAGCGGCTACGCGGTCGCGGTGACCGACTACGAGGGCTATTCGCCGTCGACCGTGCCGACCTACATCACCGGGCAGTCCATGGGGCCGGCCGTGATCGATTCGGTGCGGGCGGCGCAGGACCTCCCGCTCGCCCGGCTCCCGAAGAGCGCCAAGGTGATCTTCCAGGGCTATTCGCAGGGTGGCGGCGGATCGATGTGGGCCGGCGAAAAGCAGCCCGCGTACGCACCCGAACTGCACGTCGTCGGCGTCGTCGCGGGCGGGGTGCCTGCCGACCTGACGGAGGTCGCGAAGGGTCTCGACGGCTACCTCGGCTTCGGGTTCCTGGCCTTCGCCGCGCTCGGGCTGGACGCCGCGTACCCCGAGCTGAGGCTCGATTCCTTCCTCAACGACACCGGCCGGCGGCAGCTGGCCGACGCGAAGAAGAACGCGTGCACCGCGGAACTGCTGCTCAATTACTCCTTCAAGAAGATCGGCGATTTCACGACGTCGAATCCGCTGGGGACACCGCAGTGGCAGGCGCGGCTGGCGCAGAACAAGCTGGGCGCGCACCCGCCGCGGGTGCCCGTGTTCCAGTACCACGCGAGCGTCGACGAGATCGTGAACACCCCGCAGGCGGAAACGCTGCACCGGGCGTACTGCGCGGCCGGTGTGCGGGAGCAGTGGACCACCTACCTGGCCGAACACGCCACCGGGATCCTCGCCGGCCACGCCGACGCGCACCAGTGGATCGTGAAGCGGTTCAACGGGGAACCGGCGCCGTCGAACTGCTGAGGGAAGGCGTGCGGGCCACCTCGGGAAGTCCGAGGTGGCCCGCACCGTTCCGTCAGACCTTGCCCGCCGCGAAGTTGGCCGCGTCGTTGGCGTCGTCGCCGTACCTCAGGTGGGCGAGGATGTTGAAGCCGCCCGCCTGGCAGACCGGGTCCCCGAATTCGCAGTAGTCCTTGGTGCGGCTCTGGTAGGTGCCGGTGACCGAACGGCCGATCGCGCGGATCGGGTTGCCGAACAACAGGATGGCCGCGATCCGGGGCGCCAGGTCGGCCGGGATGGTCGCGACGATCGGGCCGCCGACGACCGCGCCGGCGCTGCTGATGCCGATCGAGTTGTCGACGACGTTGGCGCCCTGGGAGTAGCCGACGAGGATGAACCGCTGCTGCGGGCAGGCCGCGGCCTGCGTCCGCACGTGGTTGACCAGGTCGGTGTTGCCGCGCTGCACCGAGGCGGGCTGGCCGAGGTCGGCCGGGTAGTTGACGCGGTAGCTGCTCACCGACCGCGGGCGCAGCCGGTTCTGCACGGCCCGGAAGACCGGGTCGCCGACGATGATGCCCAGCGTGCCGGGTTCGCCCGTGCCGCGGGCCACCGGGACGTCGATGTCGGTGCACGGGGCGGCCGACGCGGCCGGCGCGGTGGCCACGCTGAGCCCGCCGACGGCGAGGCCGACGGCGAGTGCGGCGTTGAGCAGGCGTTTCTTGGGGACGCGAATCATGGCTGATCACACCTCGTTGTGGGAAAAGGGGTCGGCAAGCGCTTTCCGTGGGGGGCGGAAATACGTGCGTCGCTTGCGGTAAGCGCAGCGTCGCAGTGGTTGCCGAACCCGGCAAGAGGCGGTTTCCCGGCGGCCCGGTAATTGTTCAGCCGGTGACAAACGGTCCGGTGTGGACGCTCAGGTGGCGCACTGCCGGGCCTGCTGCGGGCTGTGACGTCCGGGGCTTCGCCCCGGGCCGGGGGCTCCGCCACCCGGACCCCCCGCAGGACGGTCGAGGCGCTCCAGCAGCGCGGGATCCAGCCCGCGCAGCGCGGCCATGACGAACCCGGCGGCCAGTTCCCCCGCGGCGATCGGGTCGAGCCCCGGCGAGTGGGAGACGTGCATCGCGGCCCGGCCGACCAGGCCGACCATCATCGCCCCGAGCAGGTCCGCGCCGGAACCGGCCGGGCGCCCGTGGGCGAGCAGATGCTCGCGCACCTGGCCGACCACGTGGGCGGCGATGGAATCGGCCAGCTCGCGGCGCTCGTTCGACATCTCGTCGACGGCCGAATCGAACAGCAGCCGGAAACTCTCCGGGTGGGCGCCGGCGTAGCCGAACATGGCCATCACCGACAGCCGGACGCGTTCCTCGAGCGGGCGCGCGTTCGCCGTTTCGTACGCGCTGATCACCCAGGTGCGCAACGTGGCGACTTCCCGGCGGACCGTGGCGCGGAAAAGGGCGGCTTTGTCGCCGAAATGCGCGTAGAGGGTCGGCTTGGTGGAATCGGCGCGGTCGGCGATCAGCCCCATGGTGGCCTGGGCGTACCCGCGCTCGGCGAAGACGGCGCGCGCGGCGTCGAGCAGCTCGTCGTCGGTGGGCCGGGCGGCCGGGCTGCGGCGAGCGCTGGATCGATCAGGGGAACTCTGCCGGCTCATGGAGGTGTACTCTACGGTCTCCCCAGCTTTACTGACCGGTAAAGCTTGCTCCGTCGCCGTCCCCGGTGGAGGAAACCCTGGTGTCCCGCGACAGTGCTCGGCAACCCGTCCCGGTTCCCCGGGACGCCGGCGAAGAAGTCCTGCGGCGCAAGGAGCTGGCCGCGCTGATGCGCCCGGCCCTGCCGGCGCTGACCGACTGGATCGTCCGGGAGGTGCTGCGGGCGGTCCCGGTCTACGCCCGGCCCGGAGACGGTTCGTACGCCCGCGTGGCCCGGCACGGCGTCGAGTGCGCCGTCGCGCTCTTCGTGGACCTCGTCGAGGATCCGCTGGCCTCGCGCGACCGGCTGTACGAGACGTGCCGCGAGCTCGGCGCGGGCGAGGCGCGCGAGGGTCGGACCCTCGACGACCTCCAGGCCGCCTACCGCGTGGGCACCCGCGTCGGCTGGCGCTGGATCATGCGGCTGGGCCGGCGGCACCGGCTCTCCTCCGCGGTCATGGCGCAGCTGGCCGAGATGCTGTTCGGCTACGCGGACGAGCTCGCCCGGATGTCGAGCCGGGGCCACCGCGAGACGTGGACGGAGATCGAGGGCACCCGGGCGGGCCTGCGGCGGCGGCTGCTGCGGCTGCTGACCGGCCCGGGCACCATCCCGGACGCGGTGCTCGCCGAACTCGCGGCGGCGGCGGGCTGGCCGGTGCCCCGCGAGGTGGCGGCGGTCGCCGCGGAAACGACGGTGGGCACCTCCTGGGGGTCCGACGTCCTCGCCGACCTCGACCCACCACAGCCGTACCTGCTGCTGCCCGCCCCGGTGGACGCACGCACTCTGACGCGGCTCGGCACGCGCGTCGCGGTCGGGCCGCCGACGGACCTCGGCGCGGCGGCGCATTCCCTGCGCTGGGCCCGCACCGCGCTGCGGCTGGTGGCGGACGGCGCGCTCCCGGACACCCCGGTGACGTGGTGCACCGACCACCTGACGGAGCTGTGGCTGCTGTCGGACTCGCCGCTGGCCGAGCAGGTCGCCCGGCAGGAACTGGCCCCGCTCGAACAGTTCCCGGAGCGGACGCGTCGCCGGCTGGGCGAGACCCTGCTGTCCTGGCTGCAGAACGGCGGCAACTCCGAGAAGATCGCGGTCGACCTTTCGGTGCACCCCCAGACGGTCCGCTACCGCGTGCGTCAGCTGAAGCAGGCCTTCGGTGATCGCCTCGACGATCCCGACGCGCGGTTCGCCATGCAGGCCGCGCTGCGCGCGTCCGGCCTGCGGATCGCCCGGAACGAGTTCTCCCCTCCCGACGAGTAGGCGGCGTCCCGGCCCGGCTCCCCACCTTGTCCCCGGCGAGAACATGTTCTAGTTTTGGGGGCGGAAGGTGGTGTGCCGGTGAAGACGGAGCTGGGCCTGGCCGGGACGGTGGTGCTGGTCACCGGCGGCGTCCGCGGCGTGGGCCGGGGCATCGCCGGCGTGTTCCTCGCCCACGGCGCCCACGTCGTGGTGTGCGCGCGGCGCGAAGCACCCACCGAGGCGGAGTTCGTCGCGTGCGACGTCCGCGACGAGCAGCAGGTCGCCGCCTTGGTCGAAGGGATCGTCGAGCGGCACGGGCGCCTGGACGTCGTCGTCAACAACGCGGGCGGAGCGCCGTTTGTGCCGGCAGCGGAGGCACCGCCGCGCCTGCACGAGAAGATCGTCCAGCTCAACCTGCTGGCCCCCCTGCTGGTCGCGCAGCACGCCAACGCGGTCATGCAGCGCCAGGACGCCGGCGGCTCGATCGTGATGATCTCCAGCGTGAGCGGGACACGGCCGTCGCCAGGAACGGCGGCTTACGGCGCCGCCAAGGCCGGGCTGGACAACCTCACCGCGAGCCTGGCGGTCGAGTGGGCCCCGAAGGTCCGGGTCAACGCCCTCGACGTCGGCATGGTGCGGACCGAGCAGGCGCACCTGCACTACGGCAGCGAGGCCGCCGTCGAGGCGGTCGGGAAGACCGTCCCGCTGGGCCGGCTGGCCGAGCCGGAAGAGGTGGGTGCCTGCGCCGCGTTCCTGGCCTCCGGTCTGGCTTCCTACGTCTCCGGCGCGACCCTGCGCGTGCACGGCGGCGGTGAGCTCCCGGCGTTCCTCGCCGCGGCCGACGTCAACCATCGGGAGGATTCGTGAGCGGGTTGTGCCAGGACCGGGTGGTCGTGGTGACCGGCGCCGGCCGCGGCATCGGACGGGCGCACGCGCTGGCGTTCGCGGCCGAAGGCGCGTCGGTGGTGGTGAACGACGTGGAGGAGGGCGTGACCGCCGAAGTCGTCGCGGAGGTCGAGGCGCTCGGTGGGAAGGCGGTGGCCGACACCTCCGACGTCGCCGACTGGGCCGGGGCGAAACAGCTGATCGGCACCGCGGTGGCGAGCTTCGGCCGCTTGGACGTGCTGGTCAACAACGCGGGGTTCGTCCGGGACCGGATGCTGGTCAACCTCGCCGAGGACGAGTGGGACGCGGTCGTGCGCGTGCACCTCAAGGGACATTTCGCGCCGCTGCGCCACGCTGCGGAACACTGGCGGGCCGAAGCCAAGGCGGGACGGACGCCGAGTGCCCGGGTGATCAACACGAGTTCGGGCGCCGGGCTGCTCGGCAGCGTGGGCCAGGGGAACTACTCGGCGGCGAAGGCGGGCATCGCGGGGTTGACGGTGGTGGCGGCCGCGGAACTCGCGCGCTACGGCGTGACGGTCAACGCGATCGCGCCGGCCGCGCGGACCCGGATGACCGAGGCGGTGTTCGCCTCGATGGCGCGGCCGGACACCGGCTTCGACGCGATGGCGCCGGAGAACGTTTCGCCGCTGGTCGTGTGGCTGGGCAGCGCGGAGTCCGGGCACGTCACCGGGCGGGTGTTCGAGGTCGAGGGCGGCAAGGTCTCCCTGGCGCAGGGCTGGCGGCACGGCCCGGTCGTGGACAAGGGCGAGCGGTGGGACCCGGCGGAACTCGGCGCCGTGGTGAAGGAGCTGCTCGAGCGCGCGCCCGAGCCCGAACCCGTCTACGGAGCGAACTGATGGGCATCCTGACCAAGCGTGATGGCCACGTCGAGGTCGTCACGGTCGACTTCCCGCCGGTGAACGCGCTGCCGGTGCAAGGCTGGTTCGACCTCGCCGACGCGCTCACGCAGGCGGGCCGCGACCCCGAGGTGCACGTGGTGGTCCTCCGCGCGGAAGGCCGCGGGTTCAACGCGGGCGTGGACATCAAGGAGATCCAGCGCAGTGCCGGTTACGACGCACTGGTCGGCGCCAACCGGGGCTGTTACGCGGCTTTCGGCGCCGTCTACGAGTGCGCGGTGCCGGTGGTCGCCGCGGTGCACGGCTTCTGCCTGGGCGGGGGGATCGGCCTGGTCGGCAACGCCGACGTGATCATCGCCTCGGACGACGCCACGTTCGGGGTCCCGGAGGTGGAACGGGGTGCGCTGGGCGCGGCCACGCACCTCGCGCGGCTCGTCCCGCAGCACCTGATGCGCACGCTGTACTTCACCGCCCGCAAGATCACCGCCGCCGAGCTGCACGCGCACGGTTCGGTCTACCGGGTGGTGCCGCGCGCGGACCTCGACGACGCGGCCCTGGACATCGCCCGGGACATCGCGAAGAAGGACCCGCGGGTGATCCGGGCGGCGAAAGAGGCCCTGAACGGCATCGACACCCAGCAGGTGCACCGCAGCTACCGCTTCGAGCAGGGCTTCACCTTCGAGCTCAACCTGCTCGGCGCGTCCGACGAAGCCCGCGAGGAGTTCTTGAATGGCCGATAAGCGCACGACCGCCGACGAGGTGGCGGCCGAGCTTCGTGACGGCATGACCATCGGGATCGGCGGGTGGGGTTCCCGGCGCAAGCCGATGGCCCTGGTCCGGGCGATCCTGCGCAGCCCGGTGCGGGACCTCACCGTCGTCTCCTACGGCGGCCCGGACGTCGGCCTGCTCTGTGCGGCGGGCAAGGTGAAGCGGGTCCTGTTCGGGTTCGTCACGCTGGATTCGATCCCGTTCGACCCGTGGTTCGGCCGCGCCCGCGAGACCGGGGCGATCGAGGTGACCGAGTACGACGAGGGCATGTTCGGCACGGCCCTGTCGGCGGCGATGCAGCGGCTTCCGTTCCTGCCCACGCGGGCGGGGCTGGGCTCGGAGGTGATGCGCGCCAACCCCGGCCTCCGCACGGTGCGTTCGCCGTACGAGGACGGCGAGGAGCTGGTGGCGGTCCCGGCGCAGCACCTGGACGTGGCGCTGGTGCACCTCAACCGCGCGGACGCCCGCGGCAACGCCCAGTACCTCGGCCCGGACCCGTACTTCGACGAGCTGTTCGCCCTGGCCGCCGGAAAGTGCTTCGTGTCGGTGGAAAAGGTCGTCGAGACGGCCGAGCTGACCGCGGGCGGGCCGGTGCAGTCGCTGCTGCTCAACCGCGGAGCCGTCGCCGGGGTGGTGGAGGCGCCGCGGGGCGCGCACTTCACCACGGCAGTGCCGGATTACGGGCGCGATGAACGGTTCCAGCGTCACTACGCGGCTTGCGCGAAGGACCTCGACGCGTGGCCGGGTTTCGTGGACCGGTTCCTGTCGGGGGACGAGCGCGGTTATCTGTCCGAAGTGGACAAATTCGAGGCGGAGGCGGCATGAGCGCGACCCGGGCCGAGATCGTCGTGGTGGCGATGGCCGAGGTGTTCCGCGGCGACGGCGAGATCGTGGCCAGCCCGATGGGCCTCATCCCGCAGCTGGGCGCCAAGCTCGCGCGGCTGACCTTCGAGCCGGACCTGCTCATGTCCGACGGCGAGGCCTCCCTGATGACCACCGGCGGCGTGGTCGAAGGCTGGCAGCCGTTCCGGAAGATGCTGGACACGATCGTCCCGCACGGAGGCCGCCACGTCGTGATGGGCGCCAACCAGATCGACCGGTACGGCAACCAGAACATCTCCGCCATCGGCGACCACGCCCGCCCGAAGAAGCAGCTGCTCGGCGTGCGGGGCGCGCCGGGCAACACCGTCAACCACCGCACCAGTTACTGGGTGCCCCGGCACTCCACGCGGGTGTTCGTGGACACAGTGGACGTCGTGTCGGGCGTCGGCTACGACAACGCGGCGAAGGCGGGTCCGTCGGCGCAGAAGTACCACGACGTGCACCGGGTCGTCTCCAACCTGGGGGTGTTCGACTTCGGCGGCCCCGAGCACGCCATGCGGGCGGTGTCCCTGCACCCGGGGGTCACGCGGGACGAGGTCGTGGCGGCGACGACGTTCGAGATCGACTTCACCGGCACCGGGACCAGCCGCGCACCGGCCGACGAGGAACTGCGGCTGATCCGCGAGGTGCTGGACCCGAAGAGCTTGCGCGACAAGGAAGTTCCCGCGTGAAGACGGCCCTGACCCGGCTGGTGGGCGTCGAGCACCCCGTCGTCCAGACCGGCATGGGCTGGGTCGCCGGGCCGCGGCTGGTCTCGGCGACCGCGGAAGCCGGCGCCCTCGGCATCCTCGCCTCCGCCACCATGACGTTCGGCGAACTGGAAGCGGCCATCACCGAGGTCCGGAAACGGACGGAGAAGCCGTTCGGCGTGAACCTCCGCGCCGACGCGGCCGACGCCGGTGCGCGCGTCGACCTGCTGATCCGCGAGGGCGTGAAGGTCGCTTCGTTCGCACTCGCGCCGCGGAAGGAGATGATCGCGAAACTGCGGGACCACGGGATCGTCGTGATCCCGTCGGTCGGCGCCGCCCGGCACGCCGAAAAGGTCGCCGCCTGGGGCGCGGACGCCGTCATCGTCCAGGGCGGCGAAGGCGGCGGGCACACCGGAGGCGTGGCCACCACGCTGCTGCTGCCCTCGGTGCTGGACGCCGTCGACATCCCGGTCGTCGCCGCCGGAGGCTTCTTCGACGGCCGCGGGCTCGCCGCCGCCCTCGCCTACGGCGCGGCCGGGGTCGCGATGGGCACCCGCTTCCTGCTGAGCAAGGAGAGCACGGTCCCCGACGAGGTCAAGCGCCGCTACCTCGAGCAGGGTCTGAACGGGACGGTCGTCACCCGGCGGGTCGACGGGCTCCCGCACCGCGTGCTGCGCACCGACCTCGTCGAGAAGCTCGAACGCGCCGGCCGGGTCCGCGGCCTGGCGCAGGCCGCCCGCAACGCCGTGCGCTTCCGGAATATCACCGGCCTGTCCCCGGTTGCGATGCTGCGAGAAGGCTTCGCGATGAAGCACGGCAACGATCTGACGTGGAACCAGCTGGTCATGGCGGCCAACACCCCGATGCTGCTGCGGGCGGGACTGGTCGAAGGCCGGACGGACGCGGGAGTGCTAGCGTCGGGACAGGTGGTGGGCATGATCCACGACCTGCCCACGGTGGCGCAGATCGTCGACGGCACGGTGGCCGAGGCGGGTGAGATCCTGCGGCGGCTCGGCCGGCAAACGGGAGGATGAGAGAGCGTGGCGTTGAAGGTCGGATACAAGGCGTCTGCGGAGCAGTTCGGGCCGCGGGACCTGGTCGAGTACGCCGTGCGCGCCGAAGAGGTGGGTCTCGACTCGGTCTGGGTGTCCGACCACTTCCTGCCCTGGCGGCACGAAGGCGGCCACGCCCCGTTCGCGCTGGCCTGGATGCCGGCGGTGGCCGAGCGGACGAAGCGGGTGCAGATCGGCACGAGCGTGCTGACCCCGACGTTCCGGTACAACCCGGCGGTGATCGCGCAGGCGTTCGCGACGATGTCGCTGCTGTCGAACGGCCGCGTGATCCTGGGCGTCGGCACCGGTGAGGCGCTGAACGAGATCGCCGTGTCGGGGCGGGAATGGCCGGAGTTCAAGGAGCGCTTCGCCCGGCTGCGGGAGTCGATCAAGCTGATCCGCGAGCTGTGGACCAGCGACAACGTCAACTTCGAAGGCGACTACTACCAGCTGGTCAACGCCAAGATCTACGACCGGCCGGAGCAGCCGGTGCCGGTGTACGTCGCCGCGGGCGGCCCGGTCGTCGCGAAGTACGCGGGCCGTTCGGGCGAGGGGTTCATCTGCACCTCGGGCAAGGGCATGGACCTCTACACCGAGAAGCTGATCCCGGCGGTGAAGGAAGGCGCTTCCGCCGCGGAGCGCGATGCCGGGAGCATCGACCGGACCATCGAGATCAAGCTGTCCTACGACCGGGACGCCGAGCAGGCGCTGGAGAACACGCGGTTCTGGGCGCCGCTGTCGCTGACGGCGGAGCAGAAGCACACGGTGTCCTCGGCCGAGGAGATGGAGCGGCTGGCCGACGAGCTGCCGATCGAGCAGGTCGCGAAGCGGTGGATCGTGGCGTCGGACCCGGACGAGGCCGTGGCGCAGATCAAGCCGTACCTCGACGCGGGCCTCAACCACCTCGTGTTCCACGGCCCCGGCCACGACCAGGAGCGGTTCCTGACCCAGTTCTCCGAGGACGTCCTGCCGAAGCTGCGCGCCCTCGGCTGACCCCGGCGATCAGAGCCGTTCGATGATGGTGACGTTGGCGGTGCCGCCGCCTTCGCACATCGTCTGCAGCCCGTAACGTCCGCCGCGGCGCTCCAGCTCGTGCAGGAGCGTGGCGAGGAGCTTGGTGCCGGTGGCCCCGATCGGGTGGCCGAGGGCGATCCCGCCCCCGTTCACGTTGACCCGGTCGGGGTCCGCGCCGGTCTCGTCCAGCCAGGCCAGCACGACGCTGGCGAACGCCTCGTTGACCTCGAACAGGTCGATGTCCTCGACGGTGAGCCCGCTCTTGCGCAGGGCGTGCGCCGTGGCCGGGATCGGGCCCGTCAGCATCCACACCGGGTCCGCCGCCCGCACCGACAGGTGGTGGATGCGCGCCCGCGGCGTCAGGCCGTGCTCCTCCACGAACGCCTCCGACGCCAGGAGGGCCGCGCTCGCGCCGTCGGAAATCTGGCTGGCCACCGCCGCCGTCAGCCGTGAACCCTCGCTCAGCGGCTTCAGGCCGCGCATGCGCTCCAGGCTGGTGTCCCGGCGCGGCCCTTCGTCGTGCCGGAAGTCCTCGACCGGCACGGTTTCCGCGTCGAACCGGCCTTCGTCGATGGCCGACAGCGCCCGCCGGTGGCTGCGCAACGCGTACTCCTCCATGTCCGCGCGGCTGAGGTCCCAGTGCCCGGCGATCATCTCGGCGCTGCGGAACTGCGAGACCTCGGCACTGCCGTAGCGCTCCTGCCAGCCCTTCGAACCCGAGAACGGGTCGTCGAAGCCGTACTCGCGCCCGGCCAGCATCGCCGCGCTGATCGGGATGCGGCTCATGTTCTGCACACCCCCGGCCAGCACCAGGTCCTGCGTCCCCGACATGACGGCCTGGGCGGCGAAGTGCACGGCCTGCTGGCTGGACCCGCACTGCCGGTCGACCGTCACGCCCGGCACGTGGTCGCCGAACCCGGCCGCGAGCCACGCGGTGCGCGCGATGTTGCCGGACTGCGGGCCGAGGGTGTCGGTGCAGCCGAGGATGACGTCGTCGACCAGGTCCGGGTCGACGCCGGCGCGCTCGACGACGGCCTTGATGACGTGCGCGCCGAGGTCGGCGGAGTGCCATCCGGACAGTGCGCCGCCACGCCGTCCGACGGGCGTGCGGACCGCGTCGAGGAGGAAGGCTTCGGGCACGGGGGCTCCTAGGGGTGCTGGCTGCTGACGGAGACGACTTCGCCGGTGAGGTAGCTCGCGTAGTCGCTGGCGAGGAAGACCATGACGTTGGCGACTTCCCACGGTTCGGCTGCGCGGCCGAACGCTTCCCGCTTGGTGAGGTCTTCGAGGAGTTCGTCGCTGGTCACCTTGGCGAGGAACGGGTGCATGGCGAGGCTCGGCGCGACGGCGTTGATCCGCACGCCGTGTTCGGCGGCGTCGAGGGCGGAACACCGGGTCAACGCCATGACTCCGGCCTTGGCGGCGGCGTAGTGCGCCTGCCCGGCTTGGGCGCGCCAGCCGATCACGGACGCGTTGTTGACGATGGATCCGCCACCGCCCTGGGCGACGAACTGCTTCAAGGCCGCGCGGGTGCAGCGGAAGGTGCCGGTGAGGGTGATGTCGAGGACCTTCGCCCACTCCTCGTCGGCCATCTCCAGCACGGACTTCGTGCCACCGAGACCGGCGTTGTTGATCATCACGTCGAGGCGGCCGAAGTGGTCCACCGCGCCGTCGACCAGGCCCTGGACGTGGTCTTCGCGGGTGACGTCGCAGGTGATGGCGTGCACCTTGCCCAGCTCGGCCAGTTCGGCCGCCTTCTCGGCGAGGCGGCGTTCGTGCCAGTCGCTGACGACCACGCTCGCGCCCTCTTCGAGGCAGCGTTTCGCCACGGCGGAGCCGATCCCGGTCCCCGCGGCGGCGGTGACCACGACGACCTTCCCCCGCAGCAGGTCGTGGCCGGGCGGGTAGGTCGGGATCACGGGCGGGCCTCCCTGGGCAGGCCGAGCACGCGCTCGGCGATGATGGTGCGTTCGATCTCGTCCGAGCCGCCGTAGATGGTGTCGGCGCGGGTGAACAGGAACAGCCGCTGCCAGTCGTCGAGTTCGGCGCCCTCGGCGGTCATCGACCGGGCGCCGCGGGCGCGCACGGCGAGCTCGCCGAGCCCGCGGTGCCACTGGGCCCACAGCAGTTTGCCGACGGCGACCTCCGGTCCGGCGGCCCGGCCGAGGGTGCGGACCGCGTGCGCGCGCAGGACGCGCAGCCCGATGCGGGCGCGGGCGAGGTCGGCCCGCAGCAACGGGTCGTCGTAGGTGCCGAGCCGCTTCGCTTCGGCGGTGATGTCGTCGAGCTCGCGGCGGAACCCGATCTGCTGGCCCAGCGTGGAGACGCCGCGTTCGAAGCCGAGCGTGGCCATGGCGATCTTCCAGCCCTCGCCGGGCTCGCCGACGACCAGGCCGGCGGCGGTGCGGGCGTCGTCGAAGAAGACCTCGTTGAACTCCGAAGTGCCGGTGAGCTGCCGGATCGGCCGGATCGTGACGCCGTCCTGGCGCAGGGGGACCAGGAGGTAGGACAGGCCGTGGTGGCGCTGCGAGCCGGGTTCGGTGCGGGCGACGACGAAGCACCAGTCGGCCACGTGGGCCAGTGACGTCCAGATCTTCTGGCCGTTGACCACCCACTCGCCGTCGCGCAGGACCGCCGAGGTCGAGACGGCGGCGAGGTCGGAGCCGGCGCCGGGTTCGGAGTAGCCCTGGCACCAGAGTTCTTCGACGGCGGCGATCTTCGGCAGGAACCGCTGTTGCTGGTCCGGGGTGCCGAAGGCGATCAGGGTCGGCCCGAGGAGCTGTTCGCCGATGTGGTTGACCCGCGCCGGGGCGCCCGACGCGGCGTACTCCTCGTGGAAGGCGACCTGCTCCGCCAGGGACAGCCCGCGGCCGCCGTGTTCGGCCGGCCAGCCGACGCAGGTCCAGCCGGCCGCGGCCAGGTGGCGCTCCCACGCGAGGCGCAGGTCGAACTCCTCGTGCTCCCGTCCCGGGCCCCCGAGCCCGCGCAGCCGGGCGAACTCGCCGGTCAGGTTGCCCGCGAGCCAGCCCGCGACTTCGCTGCGGAATCGCGTAAGTGCCACGCACGCCTCCTTGCTGCCGGGCCGGTCCGGCACCTAGGGTAATGAGAACACGTTCTACTTTGCCGGTCCAGAGGAGGCTGTGGTGGGACAGACCACGATCCCGGCCGTCGTCCGCGATGCCGCCGCGAAGTTCGGGTCCGCGGAGGCACTGGTCGACGGCCCGGTGCGGCTCGGCTACGACCAGCTTCTGGAACGTGTTCAAACCGCCGCGCGGGCGTTCGCCGCGGCCGGCGTCCGTGCGGGCGACCGGGTCGCGATCGCGCTGCCCAACACCCACCACTGGGTCGTCGCGGCGCTCGGTGCCCTCTACGCGGGCGCCGCCCTGATCCCGGTCAACACCCGCTTCACCGCCACCGAGACGGTCGACCTGCTCGTCCGCGGCCGGGCGAAGGCGCTCGTCGTGGCCGCCGACTTCCTCGGCACCGACCGCCACGCCGCGATCCGGGAGACCGGCGCGCGGCTGCCGGACCTCGGCACCGTCGTCCGGGTGCCGCTGCAGGAGCCGCACCGGCCGGTCGAGGGCACGCTGGGCTGGGACGAGTTCCTGGCGACGGCCGAGCGGGTCCCGCCGTCCGAAGCCGAGGCACGGGCGGACGCCGTCGGCCCGGACGACGTCAGCGACGTCCTCTTCACCTCCGGCACCAGCGGCCGGTCCAAGGGCGTGCTTTCGGCCCACCGCCAGACGGTCGAGGTGGCCGCGGCGTGGGCGGAGTGCGGTCAGGTCACCGCGGACGACCGGTACCTGGTGATCAACCCGTTCTTCCACAGCTTCGGCTACAAGGCGGGCATCGTGGTCGGCCTGCTGACCGGCGCGACGATCGTCCCGCAGGCGGTCTTCGACGTCCGCGAGGCGCTGAAGGTGATCGAACGGGAGCGGATCTCCGTGGTCCCCGGCGCGCCGACGATCTTCCAGTCCCTGCTGCACGAACCGCGCAAGGGCGACCTCTCGTCGCTGCGGCTCGCGGTCACCGGAGCGGCCACCGTGCCCGCCTCGCTCGTGCGCCGGATGCGCTCCGAACTCGGGTTCGAGACGGTCCTGACCGCCTACGGCCTGACCGAAGCCGTCGTGGTGACGATGTGCCGCCCCGGCGACGCCGCGGAACTCGTCGCGAGCACGTCGGGCCGGGCGACCGCGGGCTTCGAGGTGGCGATCCAGGGTTCGCCGGGCGAGATCGTGGTGCGCGGGCCGAACGTGATGCTCGGCTACCTCGACGACCCGGAGGCCACCGCGAAAGCCGTCGACGGACAGGGCTGGCTGCACACCGGCGACGTCGGGGAGCTCGACGACGGCGGCAACCTCACCATCACCGGCCGGCTCAAGGACATGTACATCTGCGGCGGCTTCAACGTCTACCCGGCCGAGGTCGAACACGCGCTGACCGAACTGGACGGCGTCCGGGACGTCGCCGTCGTCGGCGTCCCGGACGAGCGGCTCGGCGAGGTCGGCAAGGCGTTCGTCGTCGGCACCGGGCTGACGGAGGAGGCGGTCGTCGCCTTCTGCCGCGAGCGGCTCGCCAACTACAAGACCCCGCGGTTCGTCGAGTTCCTGGACGAACTGCCCCGCAACGCTTCCGGCAAGGTGCTGAAGCGGCTGCTGACCGAGGAGAACGCATGAGTGAATCGGTGGTCCGGTCGCAGCGGCGGGGACCGGTCGCGGTGGTGACGATGAACCGGCCGGAATACCGCAACGCCCAGAATTCGGCCATGACCTACGCCCTCGACGACGCCTTCACCGAGGCGGTGAACGATCCCGAGGTCAAGGTGATCGTGCTGGCCGGCGAAGGGAAGCACTTCTCGGCGGGGCACGACATCGGCAGCCCGGGCCGGGACGCGGACCAGTCGTTCGACCGGCGGGCGGTGCTGTGGTGGGACCACACCGACCGGGCGGGCGGTGACCAGCGGTTCGCCCGCGAGTCCGAGGTCTACCTGGGGATGTGCCGCCGGTGGCGGGAAATCCCGAAGCCGATGATCGCCAGCGTCCAGGGCGCGTGCATCGCGGGCGGGCTGATGCTGGCCTGGGTCTGCGACCTCATCGTCGCTTCCGACGACGCGTTCTTCGCCGATCCGGTCGTGCGGATGGGGATTCCGGGAGTCGAGTACTTCGCGCACCCGTGGGTGCTGGGTCCCCGCGCCGCGAAGGAAGTCCTGTTCACCGGCGAGCGGTTCACGGTGCAGCAGGCCAAGGAGTGGGGGATGGTCACGCGGATCGTGCCGCGCGCGGAACTGGAGGAGCACACGCTGGAACTCGCCGGGAAGATCGCCGGGATGCCCTCGTTCGGGCTGGCGCTGGCGAAGAAGGCGGTCAACCAGGCCGAGGACCTGATGGGGTTGCGGTCCGGCATGGATTCGGTGTTCGGGCTGCACCACTTCGCGCACGCCCACAACGCGGAGACCTCGGAAGACGCCCTGGGTGGGCAGTCCGCGCGGTCGATGCGCGACGCGAACAAGGGGGCCTGATGGACCTCGACGTCGACGAGGCTTCGGCGGCCTTCCGCGCCGAGGCCCGGGACTGGCTGGCCGCGCACGTCCGCGTGCTGCCGTCGATGGACACCGCCGAGGGGTTCGAGGCGCACCGCGAGTGGGAAGCCGAACTCGCCGAGGCACGCTGGTCGGTGGTGTCCTGGCCGCGCGAGTACCACGGCCGGGACGCGTCGATGCTGCAGTGGCTGCTGTTCGAGGAGGAGTACTACGCCTCCGGCGCGCCGGGGCGGGTGTCGCAGAACGGCATCTTCATGCTGGGCCCGACGTTGTTCGCGCACGGCACCCGGGAACAGCGCGATCGCGTCCTGCCGCCGATGGCCCGCGGCGAGCAGGTGTGGGCCCAGGCCTGGTCGGAGCCCGAGGCCGGGAGTGACATCGCCGCGTTGCGCAGCACGGCGGTGCGCACCGACGGCGGCTGGCTGCTGTCGGGGCAGAAGACGTGGAGTTCGCGGGCGACCTTCGCCGACCGCGCGTTCGGGCTGTTCCGGACCGACCCGGAAGCCCAGCGCCACCACGGCCTGACGTACTTCATGGCCGATCTGCGGGCCGAGGGGGTCACGGTCCGGCCGATCCCGCAGCTGGACGGAGAGCCGGGGTTCGCGGAGATCTTCTTCGATTCCGTGTTCGTCCCCGACGAGGACGTGATCGGGGAGGCCGGCCAGGGCTGGCGGGTCGCGATGACGACCGCGAACAACGAGCGTGGCCTGTCGCTGCGCAGCCCGGGCCGGTTCCTCGCCGCCGCCGACCGGCTGGTGGACCTCTGGCGCGACAGCGGCGAGCCGTCGGCCACCCGGGACCGGGTGGCGGACGCCTGGATCGGCGCCCGCGCCTACCAGCTCTACACGTTCGGGACGGTCAGCAGGCTGGCCGAGGGCGAAGAGCCGGGGCCCGAGTCGAGCGTCAACAAGCTGTTCTGGTCGCACCTCGACGTCGAACTCCACGAGACCGCGCTCGACGTGCTCGGCCCGGCCGCGGAGACCGCGCAGAGCTGGGTCGACGGCTACCTGTTCTCCCTGGCCGGCCCGATCTACGGCGGCACCGACCAGATCCAGCGCAACACCATCGCCGAACGGCTGCTGAAGCTCCCGAGGGAGGCTCGCCGATGATGTTCCGGCTCTCGCCCGAGCAACGGCAGTTCGCCGCGACGCTGCACGAGCTGCTGGGCGGCGCGGACACCGCGGCCGCCGCCCGGGCCTGGGCGGCGGGGGAACACGACCGCGGCCTCAAGCTCTGGGGCGCGCTCGCCGACGTCGGTGTCTTCGCGCTGCTGGTGGACCAGGAGCACGGTGGCCTCGGCGCCGGACTGGTGGACCTGGTGGTCGCCTGCGAAGCGCTCGGCTACCACGCGGTCCCCGGCCCGCTCGTCGAGTCGGCGGCGGTCGCCCCGGCGCTGCTGACCGGCCACCGGCTCACCTCCCTCGCCGAGGGTGATCTCGTGGCGACCGTCGTCGCGCCGCCGGAGGTGCCCTTGGCCCTCGACGCCGACATCGCGGGCGTGGTCCTCGACCTCACCGGCGCGGAGTGCCCCGGCGCCCGGACCGAGCCCGTGCGTTCGATCGATCCGCCGCGGCGGTTGTTCCGGGTCCCCGCCGAGGCCGGCCGATCGGACGGCGCCGCGTTCGACCGCGGGGTGCTGGCCGTCGCCGCCCAGCTGCTGGGGGCGGCCCAGTGGCTGCTCGACACCTCGGTGGCGTACGCGAAACAACGCAAGCAGTACGGCCGGTTCATCGGCGAGTACCAGGCGATCAAGCACCTCCTCGCCGACGTCGTCACCCGGCTCGAGCTGGCCCGGCCGCTGCTCCACGGCGCGGCCGTCGCGGGGGAGACCTTCGCCCGTGACGTCTCGGCGGCGAAGGTCATGGCCGGCGAGGCCGCCCTGCTCGCCGCGCGGACCGCGCTGCAGGTGCACGGCGCCATCGGCTACACGGCCGAGCACGACCTCGGGCTCCGGCTGACGAAGGTGCGGGCGCTGGCCGGGGCGTGGGGGACCGGGTCGTTCCACCGCGAGCGGGTCCTGCGGTGACCGACCCGATGGACACCGGAGAAGCCCGGGCGCTGCGGGACGCCGTCCGGGCCCTGCTGACGCGCCGGTCGGGGCCGCCGGCGGTGCGCGCGGCGATGGAGTCGCCGCTGGGCTACGACGACAAGCTGTGGTCGACGCTCTGCGAGCAGATCGGGGTCGCCGCACTGGCGATCCCGGAACACTACGGCGGCGTGGGCGCCGGGCTCGCCGAGGCATGCGTCGTGCTGGCGGAACTCGGCCGGACGCTCACCCCCGCGCCGATGCTGGGCTCGGCCGTGCTGTGCGGCGAAGTGTTGCTCCGCTCCGGAAACGACGAAGCGTGCGAGCGGCTGCTGCCGGGCATCGCCGCGGGCACCACACTGGCGGCGCTGGCCTGGTCCGATGTGGACGGACAGTGGACGACGGCCCTGCGTGCGTCGGAGGCGGGCCTCGACGGCCGCGCCTGCTACGTCCTGGACGGCGACATCGCCGACGTCCTGCTCGCCGTGGCCCGCACGGACGACGGTGCCGGCCTGTTCGAGGTTCCCCTCGAAGGGGTACGCCGCTCGCGCGTGACGAGCCTCGACCCCGGCCGGCGCCTCGCGGTCGTCGAATGCGCTTCGACCCCGGCCCGCCGCCTCGACGCGGGCGGGTTCACCGAGCCGCTGCGGCACCTGCGCGACACGGCGACGATCGCTGTCGCCGCGGAGCAGGTGGGGGCGGCCGCGCGGGCATTGGAGCTGACGGTCGAATACACGAAGCAACGCCGTCAGTTCGGTCGCCCGATCGGGTCGTTCCAGGCGCTGAAGCACCGGATGGCCGACGTGCACGTCCACGTCGAAGCGGCCCGGTCCGCGCTGTACGCGGCCCTGGTGGACGGCGACCCCGAGGCCGTCGCGACCGCGAAGGTGGTGTGCGGCGAGGCGTTCGCCCACGCGGCCGCAGAAATGATCCAGCTGCACGGCGGCATCGCGATCACCTGGGAGCACGACGCCCACCTGTACTTCAAACGGGCCCACGGGACCGCGCTGCTCTTCGGCGGGCCCGACCTGCCGCTCAGCCCGTGAGCCGGGCGGCCGAGCCGGGCAGTTCGCGGTTCGCTTCGTCCAGGCCGCGGGCGACCAGCCGGCAGGCGGGGCAGCCGGCGACGTGCTCGGCGACGGCGTGGGCCTTGCGCGGCGGTAGGGCACCGCGGACCCAGGCACCCATCCGGCGGCGGGGTTCGCGGCAGCCCGGCTCGTCCGGCTCGGGCACCTGGACCTGCAGGTAGGCCTGCCGCAGCCCTTCCCTCGCCCGCATCGCCAGCGCCGCGACGCTGTTCGGCGACAGCCCGAGCGAGGGCGCCAGTTCCGTCGGGGTGCTGCCCTCGGCCTCGGTCCGCCACAGGACCGTCCGCCACCGGCCGGGCAGCGTGCAGTAGGCCAGCCACCCGAGCCGGGCGTTCGACCGGTGCAGGGCGAGTTCGTCGGCACCCCCGGCGGCCGCTTCGGGGACCGTGGCCCACAGTTCCACCCGGCTGCGCTGCTTGCTCCACCGGGACACCAGGTTGCGCATGGTCACCACGAGGTAGGGGCGCAGGTCGCCGTGCGGGCCGCCGCCGGTGCGCACGATCGTCAGCACCCTGGCGAACGTCTCGGCCACGAGGTCGTCGCGTTCGGCGGGCTGCCGCGCCCAGGCCCCGGCGAGCCGCCGGAGCGGCTCGAAGTGCCGCCGGAAGAGCCGTCCGGCGGCGTCGAGATCGCCCGCGCGCAGGGCGGCGAGCAGCACGGCGTCGGGCTCGTCGTCGGCTGGTTCCATGGCGGTCTCCCCGGGGTCAGGCACGCTCCGTGTGACCCCGGGTACCCCGAGCAACCGGGACAGCGACGTCCGGCATCGCCGGTCGGCCCGATCGGGTGAGCTCGTCAGACCGCGAACACCTGGGCATCGTCGGCGAAGGCCTTGAACTCCAGGGCGTTGCCCGCCGGGTCGAGCAGGAACATCGTCCACTGCTCACCGGGCTGGCCCGCGAAGCGGACGTACGGCTCGATCACGAACTCCGTGCCCGCCGCGCGCAGCCGGTCGGCGAGGGCCTGGAACCGCGGCACGGTCAGGATCAGCCCGAAGTGGGGCACCGGCACGTCGTGCCCGTCGACCGGGTTGTGGATGCGCCGCGGCCCGGCCGGGGCCAGGTGGGTGACGAACTGGTGGCCGTGCAGGTTCCAGTCGACCCACGTGTCCGCGCTGCGGCCCTGCTCGAGGCCGAGGACCTCACCGTAGAAGCGGCGGGCCGCAGTCAGGTCGTCCACCGGCATCGCCAGGTGGAAGCGGGGGATCGTCGGGGTCATCGGGCTCCCTTCGCCGAAGTCATGTCTGAATGTTAACATTACGACATGAGTGGCTCGCTCGTTCCCGCCCGGCGCCGTGGACTGGCCGACGAGGTCGCGGACCGGATCCGCGACGCGGTCTTCGACGGCGTCTACGCTCCCGGCAGCCAGCTGCGCGAGGTCGAGCTGGCGGAAGCGCTGGGCGTCAGCCGCGGGCCGGTGCGGGAGGCGCTGCTCCGGCTGGAGCGTGAAGGACTCGTCCGCAGCGAGTGGCACCGCGGCGCCACGGTGACCACCCTGTCCGACGAGGACGTCGCCGAGCTGGACAGCCTGCGGGCGGCCCTCGAGCAGCTGGCCGTCGAGCTGGTGGTCGAGCGCGCCGGCGACGAGGCACTGGCCGCGATCGACGCCGTGGTGCGGCGCATGGAACGCGCGCTCGACGAGCACGAAATGGTCCGGTGCGACCTCGAGTTCCACGACGCGGTCTACGCGGCCGCCGGGCACCGCCGGTTGCGTGAGGCCTGGCAGGCGATCCGCTCGCAGGTGCACCTGTTCCTGCTGACCCGGATCGGCGTCGCCACCGACGGCTACCTCGTGGGCATCCCCGCGGAACACCGCGAGCTCGTTACGGCCTTGCGCGCCCGCGACCGCGAGACGGCTCTCGCGCTGTTCGCCGAGCACCGCCGCCACGCGTTCGAAATCCTCAGTGGACGGACGGACTGACTCACAGCACCAGGTCCGCCGGCGTGCGGATCTCCTGAGCCTGGCTCGTAGATTCCAGGCCGGCCAAGGGGTCGGCGGCCGGCAGGTCGCCGAACGACAGGCCGGTCAGCTCGGCGATCCGGTGGACCGGGACCTGGTACGTGCGGTACGCGCCGTAGTCGAACCCGGCCGCGGTCTCCAAGCCCCGGATGAGTTCTTCCTGGCTCAGCAGGTACGCCGTCGCCGACAGGGTGCCGTCGGTCTTCACCATCGCCACCACCTTCCAGAACTGGCGGGGCAGCCGGACGCCGCGGTAGTGGTCGTCGTCGGCGGCCAGTACCGGGCCGGTCAGCACGCTGACCCGCAGGTCGTGGTTGTCGGCGTTGTTCAGCACGTAGTCTTCGAGCCCGGCCCAGGTGGTCTTGTTCTGGTTGAAGTCCTTGTGCTGCGGCGAGCAATTGGTGAAGTGGAACGTGTCGTCGTTGGCCAGCTGGGCGATCGGCTCCGTCCTGCCCCACGCCGGGTCGAGCCGGCGGACCAGGTGCCCGCGGTCGAGCGGGTTGTCGCGGTAGACCTCCTCGCCGATCTGCTCGGTCACCGCGACGCGCGGGTCGAGCGACCAGTGGTCGGCCTCGCGCCGCAACGACCGGCTGGTGCGTCCGTCGATGTTGACCGCGGTGAACATCGCCAGGCGCCGCTCCCGGTGCATGACGACGCTGAAGTGGTGGTACGGCAGGACGTACCGCGGCTCGCCGGTGGCCTGCCGGTTGATCGCCGCCAGCCCGGCGAGCGCGTCGGACAGGCCGGGCAGCGGCACGGCGTGCCCGGGCAGGAAGGCCGGGTCGTAGCCCGCCCGGTTCGCGTAGTCGGGGTCGATCCGGCCGGTGGCCGGTTCGGCGCGCAGCCGGATGTCGAACGGCATCGAGACCGTCAGCACCGGTGCGGCGCCGTCGGCGGCCGGGAGCGCGCGCTCGGGACGGGTGACCAGCCGGTCGAGCAGCGCCCGCTGGGCCGGCGCGAACGGCTGCGCCCGCAGGAACTTCAGCAGCTTGCTGACCCGGATGCCTTCGTTGAGGAAACCGCCGTACTCCGCGCGGCCCGTCGCCGGGACGCTGGCGTGGTGCAGTGCCACGATCTCCCACTGGTCGTTGAACACCGGTGAGCCGGACGACCCGGGTTCGGTGTCGGTTTCGTAGTGCAGGAATTCGTCGAGGACGTCGACGATCCGGTTTTCCCGCAGGGCGACCTGTTTCTTGCGGCCGCCGGGGTGCTGGACGATGGTGACGAAGTCGCCGATGATCGCCTTGCCCTCGCTGCCGATCAGCCGGTTGAAGCCGAAGGGGTGCAGTTCGTCGGTGGTCGCCTTCACCGCGACGAGCGCGAAATCGAGCGCCCGGTCGGCGGCGAAGAAGCGGTCCGGGTCGAGCGCGAAGGCCCGCACCGGCCGGGGGAGGCCGTCGATGCCGTCCTGGTAGTGGAATTCGATGACGCTGAACCCGGCGGCCGCCGCGTCCGGCAGCACGTGGTGGTTGGTCAGCAGCAGCTCCGGCGACACCAGCGAGCCCGTGCCGTAGCCGACCAGCCGGCCCTGGCCGTTGCGGATGTTCACCCGGCCGACGGCGGCCGACGCCGTGACGCCGCCCTCGAGGTAGCCGACGCCGAGCAGGTCGTTCGTGTGGACGATGCGTTCGAGGATCGCGCCGGCGGCCGTCATCGCCGCCGGGTCGCCCGCCGCGATCGCCGCCGGGCTCACCGGCCGGACGTCGGGGTAGTAGCGGCCGAGCCGGTCGAGCCGGGTGGCCACCCGGCTCGGCTCGTCGGCCTCGGCGATGCCGCCGGGCTTGCGCAGCAACGCGATCTTGGCCTGCCGCTCGCCGGTGCGCTCGGCGGCACGCGCGGCCGCGGCCTGCTCTTGCTCGGACTGCCGGTCCGTCTTGACGTCCACGATGCCTCCCGGCGGGCGGGGCGGAAACACCGCGTTAGTCGCCCGCCCGCCGACCGTGTTACACCATTTCCGGCGCGTCGCCGGGAATTCTTTTTCACCCCCGCCTTGCCGTGTTTTCGCGCGATCGGAGCTATTCCCGAAAATCCCGCACCGGAAGCACGATCGCCGACGCGTGCGCGGGGTCGTGGTGGACCTCCTGGTCCGCGGGGCGCAGCGTGACGGCGGTGGCGTGCGGCTCGCCCGTGCCGGGATTCCGGGCGTAGCGCGGGAAAGCGCCGCTGGAAACCTGGACCCGGATGCGGTGCCCGCGCCGGAACCGGTGCGCCGTCGGCCACAGCCGGACCGTGACGGCGGCCAGTTCGTCCGCCTCGCGCAGGCTGGTGAGGCCGTCGCAGACGTTGACCGAACGGCCGTCCGGGCCGACGTCGCAGAGCCGGACGAAGACGTCGGCGAACCGCAGGCTGGACCGGAACCAGATCTCCGCGCTGACGTCACCGATCACTTCGACGTCTTCGCCGAGCACGACCGTGGTGTAGGTGAGGACGTCGGCACGGGCTTCGAGCGCCGCGTTGTCCACCCGGCCCGCGTCCGGGGCCATCCGGACACCGCCGGCCGCCGGGGTGGGGTCGGCCGGGTCGTAGCGGTAGCGGTCCGGCACGGACCCGCCGGGGACGTCCGGGGCCAACGCGCCCCCGGCCTGCAGGTGGAACCGTTGCGGTGCATAGCCTTCCGGCGGCCACGAAGCGAAGTCGCGCCAGGCTTCCTCGCCCATGACGAACAGCCGGACCGGCGCGCGCTCCGGCGGTTCCTCGCCGCGGGCGTGCGCGAGCCCGAACTCGAGGGTCTCCCGGAGCGTTTCGCTCATGCTGCCGAGCAGGTCGGAGCGGCCGGCGTGGGTCCACGGCCCGACCGTGAGCCGGGGACGGCGGCCCGCCTCCTGCAGCGTGCGGAAGTCACGCAGCTGGCCGGGCAGGAAGATGTCGTACCAGCCGGCGACCGAGCTGACCGGCACGGTGACGTCGGCGACGCTGTTCCGGTGGTCGATCGCCGCCCAGCGCGGGCTGGTTTCCGGGTGGGCGATGACGTCCTGGATGTAGTCGGAGCGGTGGCCGATGGCGACGACGTCGGCCTGGGCGAGCGGCAGCGTGTTCAGCGCCTGCTCCAGCTTCTTCGCCTGACTACGTTGCCGGAGCAGCGCGAAGCGGCGCTCCTGGGTCGCGACCTGGACGCCCCAGCCGAACGGCGTTTCGAGCGAAAGGCCGTCCTCCCGCAGGAATTCCAGGGTCAGCCCGGACTCGGTGACCTGCGGGACCATCGCCTTGACCTGCGGGGGCAGGCGGTCGGCCACTGCCCACTGCACGTAACCCAGGTAGCTGGGACCGACGAGCACGATCGCGTCGCCGAACCACGGCTGCTTCACGATCCAGTCCAACGTCGCGAGGCCGTCCTCGCGCTCCTGTCGCAGTGGATCGAAGACGCCGCCTGAGCCGAAGCCACCGCGAGTGCTCTGGACCAGCACCTGGAAGCCGCGCTCGGCCAGGGGCCGCGCCAGGATCGCCCCGAGCGGGCCCCGGCGGCCGTAGGGCGTGCGCAGCACCGCGGTCGGCAGGCCCGCACCCCCGGCGCGCGGCGCCCAGTGGTCCGCCAGCAGTTCGGCGCCGTCGGGCATCGGGACCCGCAGGTCCCGCTGGACGACGAGGCGCCGGGTGGCCGGCGCGGGCAGCCTCAGCAGGCGTTCGACAAGACGGCTGATCATCGGCCGGCCTCCTTCGTGATCATCGCGGTGACGACCGAGCGCATCCGCAGCAGCCGGCCGGCGAACTCTTCCGGGTCGAGCGGGTCCGGCCCGTCGACGACCCACGTGTTGACGACCGCGCCGGCGCCGCCGGTCAGGAAGGTGGCCAGGTCCTCGATGCCTTCGGCGTCGAGACGGCCGCCGAGGGCGCGGCCGAGGTGCTCGCGGTTGACCGGGAGGAACAGCCCGGTCAGCGCCTTGTTGAGGGCGAACGCGGACGCCCCGGTCAGCAGCGGGCGGTAGAAGCGCCGGTACCGGGCGAAGTGCCGGCCCAGTGCCAGCAGCGACGCGTGCTCGCCGGTGGCCGACGCGAGGCCACCGAGCTCGCCGAGCAGTTCGCGCCGGACGAGGTCGAGCGCGGCCTCCAGCAGCAGCGTGTCGCGGTCGCCGAACTGCTGGTACAGCACCTGGCGGCTGACGTCGGCCGCCTCGGCGATCTCGGACACCGGGACGGCGGTGGAGTCCCGTTCGGACACGAGCTCGACCGCGGCCCGCATCAGCGCCGCGCGCGAGCGGCGCACCCGCCGGTCCTTCGCGGGTGCTTCGGTCGTCCAGTCGCCGTCCACGCCGTCGATAATGGACAGGTGTCAAGAAAATAGCAAGTGTTCGGTAAACCGCCCGCGGCGGCGGGATGCGATCATGCGGGCATGTCTTCGACCATGCGGGCCTTCGTGCTCACCGGGCCGGGCGAGTGCTCGGTGCAGGAGGTCCCCGTGCCCGAGGCCGTCGCGGGCGAGGTCGTCGTCGACGTCGAACGCGCCGGGGTGTGCGGTACCGACGTCGAGTTCTTCACCGGTGAGATGGCGTACCTCCACCAGGGACACTCGGCGTACCCGATGCGCCTCGGCCACGAGTGGGCGGGCACCGTCACGGCCGTGGGGGAGGGCGTGGACCCGGTCTGGCTCGGCCGCCGCGTCATGGGCGACACGATGCTCGGCGACCGGACGTGCCGCCGCTGCCGCAAGGGCCACCAGCACACCTGCGAGCAGCGCCAGGAGGTCGGCATCCGCGGCGGCCGGGCCGGCGCCCTGGCCGAACGCCTCGCCGTGCCCGCGTGGTCGCTGCACGCGCTGCCCGACGCGGTGGACGCGGTGCTCGGCGCCCTGGTCGAGCCCGGCGGCAATGCCCTGCGCGCGGCCCGCGCGGCCGGCGCCGGCCCGGGAGACCGGGCGCTGGTACTGGGGCCCGGCACGATCGGGCTCCTGACGGCGATGTTCCTGCGCGCGGCGGGCGCCGAGGTGCACGTGCTGGGCGTCGGTTCCCTCGAATTCGCCCGCGGTCTCGGGTTCGCGAACACGTGGACCCGGGAGACCCTGCCGGACCTGCCGTTCGACGCGGTCGTCGACGCCACCGGTGCGGCCGGCTCGCCCGCGCTGGCCGTGGAGCTGGTGGAGCCCGCGGGCCGGGTCGTCTACATCGGACTGTCCGGGCAGCCCAGCCGGGTGGACACCCGGGAGCTGGTGCTGAAGGACGTCACGGCGGTCGGAGTCCTGTCGGCGTCGCCGGGGCTGGCGGAGACGATCGCGGCGTACGCGAGCGGCGCTGTCGCCCCTCGGCCGCTCGTCGCGGCGACGGTGGGGCTGGGCGAGGCCGGCTCGGTGCTGGCGGGCGAGCGGATCGGCGGCGCGGGGCCGAAGGTCCACATCGACCCGCGCCGCTGATCCTTCAGAGCCGTTCGAAATCAGAGCCGTTCGAAATCAGAGCTGCTTGAAGAACGTCAGCAGTTCGGTGTTCACCACGTCCGGGCGTTCCATCTGGACCCAGTGCCCGGCGCCCGCGACATCGACGACGCCGCGCAGGTCGGCCGCGGCTTCGGCGATGCGGGTGCTGTCGGTGAACGCGCGGGTCAAGTCGCCGTCGCCGCACAGGTAGAACGCCGGGCGGGTGATCGGCGTGTCCCGCCACGCGGACAGGAGGTCCCAGTTGCGGTCGATGTTGCGGTACCAGTTGAGCCCGCCGGTGAACCCCGAGCGGCCGAACGACTCGACGGCGACGTCGATGTCCTCGTCGCTCAGCCAGGACGGCAGCTCGGCCGGCTCGGTGAACCGGTCGAGGAAGCCCTCGCCGTCCCGGACGACCGGGGCCTCCGCCGTGCCGCCGAGCAGCTTGCGGAACGTCGTGCGCAGGTTCGCGCCGAACTCGGCTTCGGCGACGCCGGGGCGCTGGAAGTAGAGCTGGTAGAAGCCGTCGCCGAACCGGCGGCGCAGCAGGCTCAGCGGCGGCGCCGGTGCCCGCAGGGCAGGCGGCACGCTGAGGCCGGCGACGCCGCGGACGACGTCCGGGCGCAGCAGCGCGGTGTGCCACGCGACGGGTGCGCCCCAGTCGTGGCCCACCACGATCGCCTCGCGCTCGCCGAGCGCGTGGATCAGCCCGACGACGTCGCCGGCGAGGTGCAGGAGCGTGTACTGGCTCGCGTCGGCGGGACTGTCCGTGCCGCCGTAGCCGCGCTGGTCGGGCGCCACGACGTGGTAGCCGGCGTCGGCCAGCGGCCCCATCTGGTGCCGCCACGAGTGGGACGTCTCCGGCCAGCCGTGGAGCAGCAGCACCAGCGGACCGGTGCCCTGCTCGGCGATGCGCATGCGGAGTCCGCCGGCCTCGACGGTCCGGTGCGTGAGCATTCGTGTCCCCTGTTCGCCGGTTGCGGTGTCCACTCCGGACCGTACGTCAGGGCACGCCGGGAGGCCCGCCCGGCTGCCGGGGCGAGGCGAGCGTCGTCGGCCGGGTGCGGCCGCGCAGGGTGACGTCGCCCGTCGCCGTCCACCGGGCCGCTTCGTCCGCGGCGGCGGATTCGACGGCCGTCCACGACGCGAGCAGGCGGCCGGGCGCGTTCTTGGCCAGCTCGGTCAGCCGGGCGGCTTCGTTGACCGGGTCGCCGATCACCGTGTACTCGAAGCGGCGCGGGTCGCCGACGTTCCCCGCGACCGCGTCCCCGGTCGCCACGCCGATGCCGGCCGGGCCGTCCGGCACCTCGGCGGCCAGCCGCCGGGCGATCGCGCGGCCGGCGGCCAGTGCGCAGGTGGCGTGGTCGCCGAGCGGTGCCGGCGCCCCGAACACGGCCAGGGCGGCGTCGCCGATGAACTTGTTGACCAGGCCGTGGTGCCGGTCGACCTCGTCGACCACCACCGCGAAGAACCGGTTGAGCAGGCCGACGACCTCCTCCGGCGGGCGGCTGGCGGCCAGCGCCGTCGACCCGACCAGGTCGACGAACAGCACCGACACCGTGCGGACCGTGCCGCCGAGCTCGGCCGACGTGCGCATGGCCTCGACCGCGACGTCGTGGCCGACGTGCCTGCCGAACAGGTCGCGCAGCCGTTCGCGTTCGGCCAGCCCGGCCGTCATGTCGTTGAACCCGGCCTGCAGCAGGCCCAGTTCGGAGCCGTCGTAGACCGGGATTTCGACGGTGAAGTCCCCGGCCCGGACGCGCGCGAGCGCGTCACGCACCGAGGAGAGCGGGTTGACCACCGAGCGGGCGGTGAAGACGGTGACCAGCAGCCCGAAGCAGAGCACGACCAGCCCGAGCGCGATCACCGACACGGCGAGCTTCGTCGTGGAGACGTCGCCGCGCACCCAGGCCAGCACCGCGGTGACGACCAGCCCGGCCACCGGCACTCCGGTGCCCAGGCACCAGAACAGCAGCATCCGCCGGTTGACGCCGCCGCTGACCGGCCGCGACGGCGCGGTGCCCGCCAGCGCCAGTGCCGCGTACGGCCGCAGGGCGAACTCGCCGAACAGGTAGGCGATCGCGCAGACGACGACCGCGGCGAAGGCGACGACGAGGAATTCGGTGAGCACGACCTCCGGCTGCACCAGCGCCGCAAGCCCGCCGAAGAGCAGCGTCGCGATGCCCCACAGCACGGCTTGGACGAACGTCAGCCGCAGCGGGACGCGCAGGCTCGCGGCGCGTTCGGCGTCGGTCGGACGGCGTCCGTCGGCCGCCCAGCGGAGGGTCCGGAGGGCACCACGCGTGCCCCACAGCGTGCCGGCGACGACAGCCGAAACGACGTACACGGGTACTGCGACCGCGGTGACGCGCACGAGTTCACCGGACATCCCCGGGGCCGGCATGAGCAGCGCGGCGAGCCCGACCACGACCAGCGCGCCGATCACGTTGGTGGCGATCAAAGCGGCCGTGAGCAGGCCTTGGACGCGTCGGCGCAACGCCGTGGCGTGCTGGTCGAGCGGCCCGAGCAGGCCGGAGCCGAACGGCTCCGCGGGGGAGCGTCCTGAGGTCACCATTTGAGTGTACGGTCGTTCACTGAACTTCCCGCAGACGGGTGCCGAGGTATGTGTTACGGTTGGTAACAGTGAACTCGAGTAACACCTGACGAGGAGGTCGGTCGTGACGAGCATCAGCGAATCGGGCGTGTCGGACCGGGAGATCGTGGCGCGGCGGCTGCTCGACTCGTCGGAGCAGCTGTCCTACGACCCGGTCAAGGAAGTCGACTGGGAGACGCCGCTGGACACGGATTACCACGGCGCGAGTCCGGAGTGGAGCACCCTCTACGGCACCTCCTACTGGGCCGACATGACTCCCGGGCAGCAGCGCGAACTGACCCGCCAGGAGGCGGCGTCGGTGGCCAGCACCGGGATCTGGTTCGAAATGATCCTGCAGCAGATGGTGTTGCGCGACTTCTACGCCAAGGACCCCACCGATCCGGCGTTCCAGTGGGCGCTGACCGAGATCGCCGACGAATGCCGTCACTCGATCATGTTCGCCCGCGGTGCGGCGAAGCTGCGGGCGCCCGCCTACCGGCCGCGCCGGTTCGTCGTCGAACTGGGCCGGGTCTTCAAGGCCACCGCGACCGGAGAGGCCGCCTACGCGGCGATCCTCGTCGCCGAAGAGGTCCTCGACGTCATGCAGCGCGACTGGATGCGCGACGAGCGGGTGGTCCCGTTCGTGCGCACCATCAACAACATCCACGTCGTGGAGGAGTCGCGGCACATGAAGTTCGCCCGCGAAGAGACCCGCGAGCGGCTCGAGGGCGCCGGGTGGCTGCGGCGGCAGATCAACGGCCTGGTCGTCGCGATCGCGTCGTACTTCATCGTCACGAGCATGGTGAACGGCAAGGTGTACGAGAACGCCGGGCTCGACGGCAAGCGGGCGCGGCGCGAGGCGAAGGCGAACGAACACCACAAGTCGATGCTGCGGTCCAGCTGTTCCGGGCTGATGGAGTTCCTGCACTCGGCGGGACTGCTGACCAAGCCGTCCCTGTGGTTCTACAAGCGTGCGAACCTGATCTGAGATGGCGTTCGCGATCACCCAGACCTGCTGCGCCGACGCGTCGTGCGTGTCGGTCTGCCCGGTCAACTGCATCCACCCGACGCCGGACGAACCCGAATTCGGGCACACCGACCTGCTCTACATCGACCCGGCCACCTGCATCGACTGCGGTGCCTGCGCCGATGCCTGCCCGGTCGACGCGATCTTCCCGGCCGGCGACCTGACCGGGCCGCTGCGGGCGTACGAAGAGATCAACGCGGAGTACTACGCGGGCCGGGACGTGCTGGCCGACGTCTCGGTGGCCCCGAACTTCCACCGGTGGGCGCCACCGTCGTTCGGGCGGGTGCTGCCGAGCGACTTCGCGCCCCTGGACGTCGCCGTCGTCGGCACCGGCCCGGCGGGGATGTACGCGGTGGAGGACCTGCTGCTGCACACGAACGCCCGCGTCACGCTCGTCGACCGCCTGCCGGTGGCCGGCGGCCTGATCCGCTTCGGCGTCGCGCCGGATCACCCGTCGACGAAGAAGATCGGCGAGACGTTCGCGCGGTTCCACGACCACCCGCGGCTCCGCCTGCGGCTCGGCGTGGCGGCCGGTCCCGAACTGGCCGGCCGGCACGACGCGGTGATCTACGCGGTCGGGGCCACGGAAGCCCGGCGCCTCGGCGTCCCGGGCGAGGACCTGCCCGGGAGTTTGCCCGCCGCGACGGTGGTCGGCTGGTACAACGGCCACCCGGACGTCGAGCCGGACGCCGTCGACCTGTCGGCCGAGCGCGTGGTCGTCGTGGGCACCGGCAACGTCGCACTGGACATCGCCCGCATCCTCACGGCGGACCCGGAGGCACTGGCGGCGACGTCGATCGCCCCGGACGCGCTGGCGCGGTTGCGGTCGGCCAAGGTCCGCGAGGTGGTGCTGCTGGCCCGCCGCGGCCCGGAGACGCCGGCCTACACGCGCCCGGAGCTCCTGGCGCTGGCGGCCCGCGGCGGGTTGGTCGTGGACGCGCACGACCCGCGCATCCCGGCGGCCATCGACGGCGCGGAGCCGGGGGAGAAGGCCGCGTGGCTGCGGGGCGTGCCGCGGGAGCGGGTGGACTGGTCGGTCCCGCCGCCGGAGGGACGTCGCATCGTGCTGCGGTTCCACTCCGCGCCGGTGGCCTTCGGCGGCGACACGGAGGTCCGCGCGGTGGTGACGTCGGGCCCCGAGGGCGACGTCGAGATCGCGACGGGCCGGGTGGTCCGGGCGGCGGGGTTCCGCGGGGTGCCGGTGCCGGGTCTGCCGTTCGACGAGGAATCGGGGACGGTGCCGAACGAGGCGGGCCGGGTCCCCGGGCGGCCGGGGGTGTACGTGGCCGGGTGGATCAAGCGCGGGCCGTCGGGCGGCATCGGCGCGAACAAGGCCTGCGCGCGCGAGACGGTCGGGACGTTGCTGGCGGACGCGGTGGCCGGACGGCTGCCGGTGCGGCGCAGGCGAACGAGGTTGCTCGGCCGCGCCTGAGCCGCCGGGCGCAGCGCCGCACTTTCATGGGGAAAGTGCGGCGCTGCGCGGCCGCTACCGGCACCAGTGCGGGCCGGTCGTCCAGCCCAGCAGCCGTCGTCCGCCGTCCGGCATCGTGCCGTCCGCCGGGAACCTCGCGCCCGCCACCACCGCGGCCAGGCCGGTCACCGCCGGGCCGAACCGCTCGGCCAGGCCCGCCTCGGTCACCAGCTCACGCAGGCGGGCCACCGCGGCCCGCTGGTCTTCCTCCCCGCAGAAACTCAGGAAGAAGATCGCCTGCCGCCAGGCGTACGCGACGTTCTTGATCAGCTGCCGCTTGCCGTGGCGCTGCCCGGCCAGCCGGCGCACCACCCAGGTGAACACCTGCCCGGCCTGCGCGGGACCCGACTCGCGCAGCCGCGGCCCCAGGCCGAGCGTCTCCGTCAGCACCGCCAGGTTGTGCGTCGTGAGGATCTGGCTCTGCTCGATCACCATCCCGTTGCCCGCCACCGAGCGGCGCCGACGGCCCGCCCGGGCCTCGCACACCGCCGCGAAGCCGTCCGCCGTCCGCCACCGGAGCCGGCGCGGGGGTGCCGCCCACTGCTGCTCGTCCGGCAGGTCGTAGTACCGGGCGTACAGCGTGCCCGCCAGGACGCGGCTGGTGGCCGCCGCCGCCGTGCGCCACTTCTCCGTGAAGGTGCCCACGAAGATGTCGGCCGCCAGCTCCTCCAGCAGCGGCATCGGCAGCCCCGCCTGCCCGGCCAGCGCGCCGAGTTCGCGCACCAGCGGGTTCGGCAGGATCGCCTGCGGGAACGCGCCGAGAGCCAGCAGCACCGTCTGCGTCAGCGCCTGCCGTGCCGCACCGGCGACGTCGGGACGCCGGGCCCGGAACGGCTCCAGCACGCGGATCCACGGCAGCTCCTCCAGCCGGACCTGGTGCTGGAGGTCGAGCAGCAGCAGCCCGCGACGACGGCGGAAGGCCGCGTACGTCTGGGCGTACAGCGCCGCCAGCCGCTCGTCCTCGAGGTTCGCCGCCATCAGCTGCGCGGTGATCTGCGGCAGCACCGCCGCCAGGACCTCGCCCGAGGCGATCACGCCCCGCTCGACGAGCTCTTCGACCGGCGCCTCCACCGCGCGGGCCACCTTCGCCACCAGGTGCGGCGGGATGACCTCCGCCGGCTCGACGACCGGGTCGAGCGCGGGGAGACCCCCGTCGCCCGGGTAGGCGTCGAGCCGCCCGGCCAGGACGGCCGCGAGCTCGGCGTGCGTCGGCCGTGCGGCCACCGCCGCCTGGACCGCGCGCAGGGCGGCCCGCCGCTCGGAGCCCGGCTCGCCGTGCTTGGTGATCGTGTTGGCCAGCGCCCGGCGGATCCAGCCGACGTCGCGGCCGGTGAGCTGCACGCCGGCGAACTGGCACCTCGTCAGCGCCCGGTACAGCCGCGCGAAGTTGCCCTTCGGCTGCCGGTGGGACGTCGACGCGTGGTGCCGCGCGCAGGCCGTCGCGTAGTCCGCGAGCCACCGCGCCCGCCGGGTACCCCACCCGGCCGGCCACGTCCGGCACGGCCAGCCGCCGGTGACGCCGTCTTCGGTCAGCCGCGGCAGCTCGCCGTCGACCGTTTCCGCCCAGAGCGCGACCAGCCGGTCGTACAGCGGGTGCCAGACGCGCAGCGTTTCCAGCATCTCCGCGATCGCGGGCCTGGTCGTCGCCGACCGCAGCGTTTCGCGGACCTCGCCGACCGTGGCCAGCCGCACCAGCGCGCCGGGCGGCCGCGGTGCCGCGCCGGGCAGCGGGGCCAGGCGCAGCCGGTGCAGCAGCGGCCGCAGCTCGGCCACCAGGTCGAGGGCGGCCTCGGCGTGCCCGTTGCCGAGCAGCCACGCGACCACGGGCAGGGCGGCGTCCTCCGGCACCTCCACCCGGTAGGCCTCGGTGGCCAGCGCCGCGCGCAGGGCGGCGAGCCCGGCGTCGGTGAGGTACCCGAGGTTGACGCGCTCGCGGTCGGTGGTGCCCGGCGCACCCTCGGGCACGGCCGCGAGTTCCTCCGGGCGCACCGGAACCTCGGCGAGGTACCGGCCGGTGGCGAACCCGCCGTGCGCGACCTCGAGGGTCACCCACGCCGGGGTGTCCGCGACCGGGGTCCGCGAGCCGACCGTCAGCGACCCGTCGGCCATGCCGGCGAGCACCGCCTGCCACCGCCCGGCCTTGGCGTGGGCGCGGCGGCGGACCGCTTCGTCCTCTGTGGACGAAGCGGTGTCCAGTGCCCGTTCGAGCTGTCCGTAGGCGTAGCCGGGCGACGCCTTCTGTGCCATGTGGACTCCCCCTGGTGCGAACGAGACTTGGAGGCAGGAATCGAACCTGCGCCTTCCCGGGTTACAGCCGGGTGTTCTGCCTGCTGAACTACTCCAAGCTGCGGGACATGGAGGCGGGACTCGAACCCGCGCCCCCCGGTCGAGCCGGGCGATCTGCCGCTGATCCACTCCATGGGCATTCCCGCAAAAGCACGGTACGCCGCAAAGGGGACGCCAAGCGAGCGACTTTCCGGCCGCGGGCCTTGTCCGGCCGAGCGGTGAACTCGCCGTCGCCGCCGGCCGCGGCTACGATGAACCCGAAACAAAGTCACATTCAGGTTGGGGATCGGATGACCTACGGCCGGGTCCGCCGGGTGCCGCGCCAGGCGCGCTCGCGGGACAAGGTGGCCAAGGTGCTCGCGGCCGCCGATCGCCTGCTCGGCGCGGAAGGCGTCGAAGCGCTGACGACGACCCGGGTCGCCGCCGAGGCCGGCGTCTCGGTGGGCACCCTGTACCAGTACCTGCCGGACCGCGACGCCATCGCCGAGGCCCTGGCCGAGGTCTACCTCACCCGCCTGGAAGAGCTGATGAACTCGTTCGCCGAGCGGGCGGCGCGGGAGACCTGGACCGATCCCGTCGGCCTGCTCGTCGACGCCTTCGCCGGGCTCTACCGCGCGGAGCCCGGGTTCCGCGCGCTGTGGTTCGGCCGCGGCCTCACCCACGGCACCCGGGAAGCCGACCTCGCGCACAAGCGCGTGATGGCCACCGGCGTGCACCGCATCCTCGTCGCGCAGCAGCTCCTGCGCGACGACTACGCGGCCGCGGTGGCGTGCCGCACGGCGTTCCTCGCCGCGGACGCCGTCATCCAGGAGGCGTTCCGGGGCGACGGCAACCCCGAACTCCTCGAGCCGGTCAAGGCGATGCTGCGGGCGTACCTCGGGCAGCAGCCCCGGCCGTAGTCCCCGTCCTCGGTGCAAGTCCCGCCATCCGTCCCTTGACGTGGCTCCGCGGGGCGTCGACAATTCAAACCTGGTCCCAAATGTTAACGCTAACAATCCTCCACGACGAAGTCGGAGCGATGCCATGAAGCTGCGTCACGGATTGTCCGCGCTCCTGCTCATCGCCGGAGTGCTTCCCGGGTTCGGAGCCGCCGCGGCGAGCACGACCGCCGCCGAGGCGGCCGTTGCCCCGCCGGCGATGGGCTGGGCGTCGTGGAACACCTTTGCGGCCAAGATCGACTACAACACGATCAAGGCGCAGGCCGACGCGCTCGTTTCGTCCGGGTTGAAGGACGCCGGGTACAGCCACGTCAACATCGACGAAGGCTGGTGGCAGGGAACGCGCGACAGCGCCGGGAACATCACCGTGGACACCGCCGAATGGCCGGGCGGGATGAAGGCGATCGCGGACTACCTGCACAGCAAGGGGTTGAAGGCCGGGATCTACACCGACGCCGGGCGCGACGGCTGTGGCTACTACTACCCGACCGGGCGGCCCGCGGCGCCCGGGAGCGGCAGCGAAGGCCACTACCTCCAGGACATGCTCCAGTTCCAGCGCTGGGGCTTCGACTTCGTCAAGGTCGACTGGTGCGGTGGCGACGCCGAGGGCCTCGACCCGCAGAGCACCTACCGGGCCATCAGCGACGCCAACAAGGCCGCGACCGCGCAGACCGGACGCACCCTGACGCTCTCGATCTGCAACTGGGGCAAGAAGAACCCCTGGAACTGGGGCGCCGGGATGGCTTCGATGTGGCGGACCAGCACGGACATCATCTACTACGGCCAGACGGCGACCCTCGGCCAGGTGCTGGCCAACTTCGACCAGGCGCAGCACCCGGTGTCGCAGCACACCGGCTACGTCAACGACCCGGACATGCTGACCGTGGGCATGCCGGGCCTGACCGACGCGCAGGCACGCACGGAGATGAGCCTGTGGGCCGTTTCGGGGGCGCCGCTGCTGGCGGGCAACAACCTCGCGACGATGAGCGCGGCCACGAAGTCGATCCTGGCGAACCGGGAAGTCATCGCCGTCGACCAGGACCCGCGCGGCCTGCAGGGCGTCAAGGTCGCCGAGGACGCCGCCGGGCTCCAGGTCTACGCCAAGGTCCTCAGTGGCGCCGGGAAACGCGCGGTGGTGCTGCTCAACCGGACCTCCTCGGCGGCGGCGATGTCCGTGCGGTGGGCCGATCTCGGCCTGTCCCCGGCCTCGGCCACCGTGCGCAACGTCTGGGCCGCAACGGATGCCGGTGCCTTCGCCACCGGCTACAGCGTCACCGTCCCGGCCGGCGGCTCCGTGTTGCTGACCGTCCAGGGCACCGACGCCGCCGCGGCGAGCTACCCGGCCGACGGCTCCCGGTTCACCGGCGTCACCGCCGCCGCGACCGGCCTCGCGGTCGCCACGTTCTCCTACAGCGCGACCGGCACGCAGACGGCCACCCTCGCCGTGAACGGCCAGCAGCCGACCGTCCTCGCCTTCCCGGCGACCGGGGGAACGCCGAAGACCGTCTCCGCCGTCGTGTCGCTGGGCAAGGGGAACACCAACACGTTGACGTTCTCCGGCACCCCGCCGCAGCTGTCCGGCGTCTCGATCCTGCCGCTGCCCGGCAGCAACGGCGTCCAGGTGGCCGGTGTCCCGTCCGGCCGGTGCGTCGACGTCGACGACAACGGCATCGCCAACGGCATCCAGGCGCAGCTGTGGGACTGCGCGGCCGGCCCGAACCAGACCTGGGTGCCGGTGCGCGGGCAGCTCGTCGTCAACGGCACCAAGTGCCTCGACGCCTACAACAGCGGGACGGCGAACGGCACCGCCGTGGTCGTCTGGGACTGCAACGGCCAGCGCAACCAGCAGTGGACGCTCAACGCGAACGGGACCATCACGAACGCGGTGTCCGGGCTGTGCCTGGACGCGAACGGCGCGGCGACCGCGAACGGCACGAAGATCATCCTGTGGGCCTGCAGCGGCGGCGCCAACCAGCAGTGGGCGCGCCGCTGACCCGGTACCGGCTCAGGCGGTCGACTCCCGGATGACCAGCCGGCACGGCCGGGTGTGCCGTCCGGGGGAGGGCTCGCCGTTGATCGCCGCCAGCAGGCGGTCGGCGGCGGTCCGCCCGAGCGCCTCCAGTTCCATGTCGACGCTCGTCAGCGGCGGCTGGCAGCCGAGCGCCATCACGTCCCAGTTGTCGAAGCCCACCAAGGCGACGTCGGCGGGCACGCGGCGGCCGGCCGCCTGCAGTGCGTCGGCCGCACCGCGGGCGATCTGGTCGCTGCCGCAGAAGACGGCGTCGAACGGCGTGTCCGCGCCCAGCAGCATCCGCGCCGCCTGCCGGCCCCACGTCTCGCTCCACTCGCCGAACATCGGGGTGCCGGCCAGGTCGAGCCCGGCCTCGGCGAGCCGCCCGGCGGCGGCCGCCGCGCGCACGGTCGCCGAGTGGTGCCGCTCGGGGCCGGTGATGTGGGCGACGCGGCGCCGTCCGGTGGCCAGCAGGTGCTCGACGGCCTTGCGCGCGCCCCCGGCTTCGTCCGGCACGACGGAACAGTCGTGCGGATCGGTCGAGCTGATGAAGGCGTACACGACCGGGATCGGCAGGCCCGCCCCGATCGGCGGGCGGGCCTGGGTCCGGCGGCCGGTGACGATGATGCCGTCGACCCGGCGGGACAGCAGCGTGCGCAGGTAGTACTGCTCGCGGATCGGGTCGTCGCGGGCGTCGCAGAGGAAGACCGACATCTCCCCGGCCCCCAGCGCGTCCTCGGCGCCCATCAGCAGCGGGATGCTGAACCGGCCGATGGTGTCGGTGGTGATCATGCCGACGGTGTAGGTGCGCCCGGAGTTGAGCGTCACGGCCGCGCGGTTGGGCTGGAACCCCAGCTGCTCGGCCGCGGCCAGCACCCGCTGCCGGGTCTCCGCGCGGAGCGACCCGCGGCCGTTGAGGGCCTTCGACGCGGTGCCGACCGAAACGCCGGCCAGCAGCGCGACCTCGCTGATCGTGGCCGGCTTCGCAACGGCGCCGGGAGTTTCCGAAAGTTTCCGCGGAGGCATGGTGGCACAGTACCTCCGCGGTCGGCCGCGACCCAAGGTAACTCGCGTCCACTACGGCAAACGGCCCCTTGACGGGCTGGTCGAACGGTCCTAGCTTGAGTCGGAAACCGGTTTCTGAAAGTTTCCCGGTTGCTTTCTTCGACACCGCAGGCGGCGGCCTCCCGATAGGAGAGAGTCGATGACTTCGCACCTCCGAACCAGGGCACGGTGGGGGCGTGCCGCAGCCGCCGTCGCCGGCGTACTCGTCCTCGCGGCCTGCCAGAGCGGCCCGTCCGGGGCGGCCGCGGGGGACACCACGAGCGTGGACGACGGCACCACGATCACCATGTGGACCCGCTCGCCGACGGCGACGTTCAGCCAGACGCTGGTCGACGCCTACAACGCGAGCCACCGGAACAAGGTGAAGCTGACGGTCTTCCCGGCCGACTCCTACCAGCAGAAGGTCGGCACCGCGGCGGGGGCCAAGCAGCTGCCGGACCTCTTGGCGGCCGACGTCGTCTACGCGCCCAACTACGCGGCCAAGGGCCTGTTCCTCGACCTCTCCGCCCGCGTGGCGCAGCTGCCGTTCGCGGGCAGCCTCGCCGCGGCGCACATGAAGGCGGCCACCGCCGGGGGCAAGCACTACGCCGTGCCGCACGACATCGACCTGTCCGCGGTGTTCTACAACAAGGTCCTGTTCGGCCGGGCCGGTCTCAACCCGGAGAAGCCACCGTCCACCTTGGACGAAATCGCCGCCGCCGCGCGCAAGATCGCCGCGCTCGGCGGGGACACCAAGGGCTACTTCTTCGGCGGTGCCTGCCCGGGCTGCCAGCTGTTCACCAGCTGGCCGATGATCTGGGCCTCCGGTGGCACGGTGCTGAACGAGCAGGGCACCGCGGCCACGCTCGACAGCCCGCAGGCGGCGCAGGTCTACTCCTGGCTCCGGCAGCTCTACGCCGACGGCGTCGTGCCGGCGTCGGCGAAGAACGAGTCCGGGCCCACCTGGACGCAGTCCTTCCTCGACGGCAAGATCGGCATCCAGCCGATGGGTGCGACCGCGTTGCAGGGCATGAAGGAGGGGCCGGACCTGCAGGTCGGCGTCGCCCCGATCCCGGGCCTGACCGGCGGCAGCTCGTCGTTCGTCGGCGGGGACGTCATCGGCATCGGCAGCAACAGCACGCACGCCGCGGCCGCGTGGGACTTCATCGCCTGGACGCTGTCCGACCAGGCCCAGGTCGACGTCGTCGCGAAGAGCAAGAACATCACCGTCCGGTCCGATCTCGCGGACAACACCCACGCCAAGCAGGATCCGCGGCTCGGGGTGTTCAACCGGCTCGCGAGCCAGGGCCAGACGCCGATCTCGGTCAACTTCGGCAAGACCTTCAACGACACCAACGGGCCCTGGACGGCGACGGTGATCGACGCGGTCTTCGGCGGCGGTGACGCCGGATCGATCCTCAAGCAGCACAACCAGGCCGTCACCGAGTCTCTCGCCGGTGGCAGCTGATCATGGTGTCGCTGCTTCCCCCGCGGGTGTCGGCGCCGGAGGCCCCGGCGCCGGCACCCCGCCGCCGCGGCTCGATCGCCCGCGGCCGCCGCCGGCTGGGGATCGCCTACGCCGCTCCGATGGCCGTGCTGGTCGCCGTCTTCTTCGTCATCCCGCTCGGGCTGATGCTGTGGATGTCGGTCAGCCACTGGCCGCTGGTCGGCGCGTCCCACCCCAACGGCGTCGAGAACTACGACGCCCTCGGCGATCCGCTCTTCCTGCGCGCCGTGTGGTTCACGCTCAAGTACACGCTGGTCACGACCGTCGTGCTCAGCCTCGTCGCCTTCGGGCTCGCGCTGCTGGTGCAGCACGAGCGGCGGGGGACCGGCTTCGCCCGCACCGTCTATTTCCTGCCCAGCGCGGTCGGGCTCGCGTCGACGAGCCTGCTGTTCTACGGCCTGTTCAACACCGACTCCTCGGCGCTGAACCACCTCGTGGACTTCCTCGGGCTGGGCCGGGTCGACTGGCTCGGCTCCGGCGGGAACGCACTCGGCTCGACGGTCGGGATGATCACCTGGCGGTTCGCCGGGTTCTACATGCTCATCCTGATGACCGGCCTGCAGGGCATCGACCCGGCGCTGTACGAGGCCGCGCGGATCGACGGCGCGAACCGGTGGCAGATCCTGTGGCGGGTGACGCTGCCGCTGCTGCGGCCCACGCTGGCACTGGCGATGGTGCTGTCGCTGACCGGCTCGCTGCTGGCGTTCGACCAGTTCTTCATCCTCACCGGCGGCCGCCACGACACCGCCACGGTCGTCATCGACATCTACCGCGAGGCGTTCCTGTCCCAGGACCTCGGGCGCGCGGCCGCGGTTTCGGTGGCCACGCTCGCCGTGCTGATCGTCCTCAACTTCGCCCAGCTGCGCCTGATCCGCCGGGAGGGGAAGTGAACCGCCTCCGGGCCGCGGGCGCGGGCGTCACCGGCGCCGCGCTGGCCGTGCTGTTCCTGCTGCCGCTGCTGTGGACGCTGTACTCGTCGCTGACCGGGCGGCAGGCCGGGGATTCCGGCACGGACAACTACCGGCGGCTCGCCGACTACGGCAGCGGACTCGGCACCTACCTGCTCAACACGACCGTGGTGGCGCTGGTCGCGGTGAGCGTCACGGTGGTGGCGACGACGCTCGGCGGGTACGCGATGGCCCGGCTCGCCTTCCCCGGGCGCACCCTGCTGTTCCTGCTCACCCTGGCCATCCTGATGGTGCCCTACACCACGATCCTGGTGCCGCTCTACATCCTGCTCGGCTGGCTCGGCCTGCAGAACTCGCTGCTCGGCCTCGGCCTGGTGATGGCCGTGCTGCAGCTGCCGTTCGGCCTGTTCATGATGCGCAACTCCTTCGAAGCACTGCCGGTGGAGCTCGAGGAGGCGGCGCTGATCGACGGCTGCTCGATCGGCGGCGCGCTGCGGCGGGTGCTGCTGCGCGGGGCGCTCCCCGGTGTCGTCACCGTGGCGCTGTTCTCGTTCCTGGCGGCCTGGAACGAGTTCGTCGCCCCGCTGATCTTCCTCACCGACGGTGAGAAGTTCACCCTGCCGGTCGCGCTGTTCAACCTCCAGTCCGGCAGCCTCGGCTCGGTCGATTTCGGGGCCCTGCAAGCGGGAGTGGTGGTCTCCGCCCTGCCGTGCGTGGCGGTCTTCCTCGTCCTGCAGCGGTACTACGTCCGCGGTTTCACCTCGGGAGCCCTCAAGGGCTGAGACCCCCCAAGAGCCGAGACCCCCCCAAAGCCGAGACAGGAGCACCTCGATGACCGAACGCATCCTCGGGCCCGTCCACCCCACGGCGGCCGCGAAGTCGGCGCTGCGGCCGCTGTTCCTCGGCGCGGTCGCCTTCGCGCCGGACAGCCTCCTGGGCGGCTGGCAGACGCGCAACGCGACCCGGACCCTGCCGCACTGCGTCGAGCAGCTCGACGCGGCGGGCGCGCTGGACAACCTCCGCCGCGTCACCGGCGAGGTCGACGGCGAGCACCGCAACATGTGGTTCGCCGACTCCGACGTCTACAAGACCCTCGAAGCCGCCGCCTGGCAGCTCGGCCGTGACCCGGACGACGCCGAGCTGCGCGCCTTCCTCGATTCCACCGCGGCGCTGGTGGCCAAGGCCCAGGAGGAGGACGGCTACCTGAACTCCTACTTCGGCGTCGACAAGCCGGACCTGAAGTGGCGGGAGCTGCACTGGAGCCACGAGCTGTACTGCGCCGGACACCTGATCCAGGCCGCCGTCGCCGCGGCACGGGCCGGGGTCGGGGCCCAGCTCGTCACGGTCGCCCGGCGGTTCGCGGACCTGATCGTCGAGCGGTTCGGCGCGGAAGACGACGTCGACGGGCACCCGGAGATCGAGACCGCGCTGGTGGAGCTGTACCGGGTGACCGGGCACCGGCCGTACCTCGACCAGGCGCTGCGCTTCCTCGACCTGCGGGGACGCGGTCTGCTCAACGGCGAGCGGTTCGGCTCGCGCTACCTGCAGGACCACGTCGGAGTCCGGGAGGCCGACGAGGTGGCCGGGCACGTCGTGCGCCAGCTCTACCTGCTGGCCGGCGTCGTGGACGTCGCCGTCGAAATCCGCGACGACGTGCTGCTGGAAGCCGCCCGCCGCCTCTGGGCCGACGCGTTCGGCGCCAAGACCTACCTCACCGGCGCCCAGGGCTCCCGCCACCGCGACGAAGCCTTCGGCGACCCGTACGAACTGCCGCCCGACCGGGCGTACGGCGAGACCTGCGCCGCGATCGCGAGCTTCCAGTGGAACTGGCGGCTGCTGCTGGCCACCGGCGAGGGCCGGTACGCCGACGAGATGGAACGCGCGCTGTACAACGCCATCGCCGGGTCGACCGCCCTCGACGGCACGCACTTCTTCTACGCCAACCCGCTGCACCTGCGGACCGGCCACGACGGCTCGCACGAAGACGCGCCGTCGCAGCGCCTGCCGTGGTACTCGTGCGCCTGCTGCCCACCCAACCTCGCCCGGCTGGTCGCGTCGCTGTCGGGCTACGTGGCGACCACCGACTCCGGCGGGCTGCAGGTGCACCTGTACGCCGCCGGGACGATCCGGACCACTGTGGACGGTGTGGACGTCCGCGTCGAAACCCGCACCCGGTACCCGTGGGACGGCCGGGTGGAGCTGACCGTGACCACGGCGGCCCCGCTCATGCTGTCCCTGCGCGTCCCCGGCTGGGCCGAGGGCGCCCTGATCGACGGCGTGCCCGCCGAAGCCCGTGACGGCTACGCGGAAGTGCGGCGCGACTGGACGGGGGGCACCACGGTGACGCTCGAGCTGCCGATGCCCGCCCGCGTCGTCCGGCCGCACCCGCGGATCGACGCCGTGCGCGGCTGCGTCGCCGTGACGCGCGGGCCACTCGTGTACTGCCTGGAGCAGGCCGATCTGCCGGACGGCGTCGTCCTCGAGGACGTGCGGATCGACCCGGCGGTACCGCTTTCCGGTGGGCCGCTGCCGGACGTGCCGGTGGCCCTCACCGCCCGCGGCCGCATCGAGACTCCGGCGTCGGACGAGCTGTACGGCGCCGGAGCCGGTGTGCCCGGTGCACCGGTCGAGCTGACCGCCGTTCCGTATTTCCTGTGGGGCAACCGGAAGCCCGGCCCGATGCGGGTCTGGATCCCGGTCGCCGTCGAGTAGTCCCGTCCCACCCCGGTCGGCATTCGGGAGCGCACCCAGCCGCCACCTGTTAACGCTAACAAAACCGAAGATTGCGAGGACCCGATGACGCGTCCTTTGGTATTCCGGCAGAACCGTGGCGTGCTGAGGCTGGCTGCCGCCGTGGTGCTGTGCCTGGTGGCCGGTCTGCTCTCCGTGGGCACCGCGCGGGCCGCGACCGCCTTCACCAGTACGGTGGTCGACCAGGGCACCGGAAACTGCGCGACCGTGCCCAACGGGAACAGCGCGGCGCAGCTGACCCAGACCGCCTGCACCTCCGGCGCCGGGCAGTCGTTCCGGTTCACCCCGGTGTCCGGTGACGTTTACACGGTCGGCACGTTCACCGCGGGCAGCTGCGTGGACGTCTACGGTGCGTCCACCGCGGACAACGCCGCGGTGATCCAGTACGCCTGTCACTCCGGGACGAACCAGCAGTTCCGCCTGCAGGCCACGGGAAGCGCTTTCACGCTGGTCGCGGTGGCTTCCGGCAAGTGCGTCACGCCGGTGGGCAACGCGCTCGTCCAGCTGCCGTGTTCGAGCGCGATCGCCTGGCGGCTGCCCGGCTACCAGTCCGGCGGCGATCCGCAGGTCCCGCCGGAGAAGACCGTGCGGGTGTGGCTGCTGCGGCCGTCCGACGTGCCGTACGACCAGCGCTACCCGGACGGCATCGCGAACGTGGTGCGGGAAGCCCAGCGGTACTACCGGCAGGAGCTGGGCAAGACGTTCCGGCTCACCGAACCCGTCGTCCAGGTCGTCACCGGCGAGCACGTGAAGAGCTGGTACGAGAACACGCCCAACGGCAGTGACCGCTACTGGTGGGCCGTGTTCAACATGCAGCAGGAGCTGCTGCGCCGGTTCGACGTCAAGGTCGGGGACCGCCGGTGGATCAACGTCGGCGAGGTCATCGCCGAAGGCCAGGGCGCGGGCGGCGGCGGAGGCAACGGCTGGGTGATCCTCTGCCAGCACGACGCCGACGGCGCGGCCGGGATCAACGGCCCGATGAACCGCTGGTACGGCGGCATGGTGCACGAACTGGGCCACGCCTTCGGCCTGCCGGACTCCACCTCGACCGACGGGACGCCGATGTCGGCGTCGTTCTACGACTACCCGAACACGCACTTCAGCCAGAGCCAGAAGACCGCGATCCTCAACGGCCCGTACGGCTCGTTCCTCTTCTGAGCCCCTGAGCCCCTGAGCCCCCTGAATCGGAGCACCCGATGAGACGACCTGTCCTGCTCGCCGCCGTCCTCCTGGCGGCCGGCTTCGCAGTCGTGGTTCCGGCGACCGCCGCGACCACCTTCACCAGCACGATGGTCAACCAGGCGAGTGGCCAGTGCGCCACCGTCCCCAACGGCACCAGCGCCGTCCAGCTGACCCAGACCGCCTGCACCTCCGGTGCCGGCCAGTCGTACACGTTCACCCCGGCGTCCGGCGACGCCTACACCATCGGCACGTTCACCGCGGGCAGCTGCGTGGACATCTACGGCGCGTCCACCGCGGACAGCGCCGCGGTGATCCAGTACGCCTGCCACGGGGAGCCCAACCAGCAGTTCCGGCTGCAGCCGGCCGGGACGAACACGTTCACCGTCGTCGCCGTCGGTTCCGGCAAGTGCCTCACCCCGGCGAACAACGCGCTCGTCCAGCTGCCGTGTTCGAGCGCGAGCGCCTGGCGCGTGCCGGGCTACCCCTCCGGCCCGTCCGACTCCTACCAGGGCATCCCGAACCTGGCGCCGAACGCGTGCAAGAACTCCGGGCTGCCGCGGTCGTACGGCACGAACTTCCAGACGCCGAACGACCCCTACGGCCAGGGCTTCCAGAACACCACGGCGATCGGCTGGGACGGCAACTACTGGCCGGTCTTCAGCTACCTGTCGGGCTCGTTCTTCGCCCGCGGCGTGAACACGACGTACAACGGCCTGTGCGGCGGGATGTACTCGTTCAGCGCCTACACCTACGGCGGCAACCCGGGTGCCCAGTCGGTTCAGTGGACCGAGGACAACGGTTACCTGCCGGCGATGACGACGTCCCGCACCTCCGGGAACGTCGGGATCACCATCAAGAACTTCGCGGACAAGGTGACCATCAACGGCTCCGCGGTCATGCTCGTCTACACGCGGGTGTCGATCAAGAACAACGGGTCGTCCCCGGTGACGGTCCCGCCGGGTGGTTCCGGCCCGGGCCTCGTCCGGCTGACCGCGTCCACATTGGACACCGTCGCGGCCGGGCAGACCAGCAACCACGACTTCGTGGTGGCCGTGGACAACTTCGGCAGCGGTGTCGCGCTGCCGACCGGTTCGGCGTTGTCCTCGAACGCGCCGAACTACGACACCGCCTACGGCCAGATGACGTCGTACTGGAACTCGCGGCTGGCCGAGACGAACACCTTCAGCCTGCCGAACACGACCCTGCCCAACACCGGTGGCCTGGCGAACCCGGGCACCGCGATGACGAACGCCTACAAGGCGGGCACCATCTACAACCTGATCATGCAGGTGGGCAAGGCGCAGTTCTCCGGCGCCAACAACTACAACTGGATCCTCAACCACGACGTCCCCGGCGAGCTGACCGCCAAGTTCCAGACCGGCGACTTCCGGGACGCGCGCAACCTGCTGCTGACCGCGCGGATCTCCCAGCAGGACAACTGGGACGAGGTCGGCGCCAACTGGTACTGGGACGGCGTCTGGAAGACGATGGGCTCCTGGGCGACGTACCTGGCGAAGACGAACGACACCGCGTTCGTCAGCGAGTACTTCAACGACACCGGTGCGTGGGGACCCAGCCTCCGCACCATCGCCCGGGTGAAGTACCCCGCCCAGCTGGCCTCGGACGGCACCCTGCGGGCCAACTTCGACAACGACTCCACCGGACGCTGGCTGTTCAGCAACTTCTCGGCGTTGCAGATGCTGGCGTCGTACAAGTACATCGCGACGAAGATCGGCCAGCCCGCCGAAGCGACGTGGGCGAACACCGCCTACAACACGCTGCTGACCGCGCTGAACACCGTGGTGGGCCGCAACCAGTCCGCGAACGGCTTCAACTACCTGCCCTGTGAGGTGGACAAGCCCAACAGCGCCAACCGCTGCAACACCTTCAACGACGCCAACTGGGCCTCCCCGGGGTGGGTGGGGCAGAACCAGTGGTCGACCATGCTGTCCGGCGGCACGCTGACCGGCATCATGGGCGACCCCGGCCAGATCGACCGGATGTACCAGTGGGGCTTCAACCGGCTGTCGGCCAACGGCTACCCGTTCCCGACGTTCGGGGCGTTCAGCGGGTACTCGACGGCGTACAACACGTCGTACTCCTCCGACGGGCTCTACTCGAACAACTACCGCGACCTGCCGATCACCAGCTACGCCTGGCAGCTCAAGATGACCACCGGCGGCCCGAACGCCTGGTGGGAGGCCAACGGCAGCGGGCCGAGCCCGGCCAACCCCTGGATCGGCAACCACGCCGGCCCGCAGTTCGGCGCGTGCCCGTACGCGTGGCCGATCGCCGGGCAGCAGCAGGGCCTGCTGGAGTCGCTGGTCGCGGAGGGCCTCGCGGCGAGTGGCTCCGGGCCGTACACGTTCACCCGGCCGCTCTACCTCGGCCGCGGTGTCCCGAACGCCTGGCTCACCCCCGGCCAGACGATCTCGGTGGGCAACCTGACCAACACCTACGACGTGGCTTCGGGCAGCCGGTCCACCTACGGGGTCTCCCTCGCGGTGAGCGGCTCGAGCGGCGCACGCGTCGTCACGGTGTCGTTGTCGGGCAGCCTGCCCGGCGGTGCGGTCGCCATCCAGCTGCCGGTGTTCCTGACCACCGGCGTCACCTCGGTCAGCGGCGGCAGCTACGACGCGGCCACGCACACGGTCACCGCGAGCGCGAACACGGTGATCATCACCCTCGCGAGCTGAGTCCGCCGCAGCCGTCGTGAGTGGGTAAGGCGGGTTCCCACCCGCCTTACCCGCTCACGACCGGCCGCGCGCCTCGGCACTCAAGGAAAGGCTCCCGATGATGCGCGAACCCACCTTCGACCGACGCCTGCTGCTCAGAGCCGTGGGCGCCCTCTCCGCGAGCGCCGCGCTGGCCCCGGCGTTCGCCGGCACCGCCGCCGCGGCCGCCGTCCGTCCGGACATCGGTGTCTCGGTGTTCCCGTTCCCGCTGAGTGCGGTGCGGCTGCAGGCCGGCCCGTTCCTCGACAACATGAACCGGCAGCTGGCCTACTTCCGGTTCGTCGACGCCGACCGCCTGCTGCACACCTTCCGGACCAACGCCGGGCTGGCGAGCTCGGCCCGGCCCTGTGGCGGCTGGGAAAGCCCGAGCACCGAACTGCGCGGCCATTCGACCGGCCACCTGCTGTCCGGGCTGGCGCAGGCGTACGCCAACACCGGCGACACCACGTACAAGACCAAGGGCGACTACCTGGTCAACGCACTGGCGGCGTGTCAGGCGGCCGCCCCGGGCCGCGGCTTCCACGCCGGCTACCTCTCGGCGTTCCCGGAAAACTTCTTCGACCGGCTGGAGAGCGGCCAGCAGGTCTGGGCGCCCTACTACACGCTGCACAAGATCATGGCGGGGCTGCTCGACCAGTACCTCCTCGCCGGCAACCAGCAGGCCCTCGACGTCCTGCTGCGCAAGGCAGCCTGGACGAAGGCCCGCACCGACCCGCTGTCGACGGCGCAGATGCAGCAGGCGCTGCGCACGGAGTTCGGCGGGATGCCGGAGGTGCTGGCGAACCTGTACCAGGTGACGGGCGACGCGAACCACCTCGCCACGGCCCAGCGGTTCGACCACGCCCAGATCCTCGACCCGCTGGCCGCGAACTCCGACCGCCTGGCCGGGTTCCACGCCAACACCCAGATCCCCAAGATCCTCGGCGCGATCCGCGAATACCACGCCACCGGGACGACCCGCTACCGCGACATCGCGGTGAACTTCTGGCGGATCGTCCTGGACCACCATTCGTACGTGATCGGCGGCAACTCCAACGGCGAGTACTTCCAGGCCCCCGACGCGATCGCGAGCCAGCTTTCGGACACCACGTGCGAAGTGTGCAACACCTACAACATGCTCAAGCTGGCCCGGCAGCTGTTCTTCACCAGTCCGGTGCCCGAGTACCTGGACTACTACGAGCTGGCGCTGTTCAACCAGATCCTCGGCGAGCAGGACCCGGACTCCGGCCACGGGTTCGTCACCTACTACACGCCGTTGCGCGCCGGCGGGATCAAGACCTACGCCAACGACTACGACGACTTCAGCTGCGACCACGGCACCGGCATGGAGTCGCAGACGAAGTTCGCCGACAGCATCTACTTCTTCAACGGCGAGACGTTGTACGTCAACCTGTTCATCGCGTCGGTGCTGACCTGGCCGGGCCGCGGCATCACCGTGCGGCAGGACACGACGTTCCCCGCGTCGTCCGGGACGAAGCTGACGATCGGCGGCTCGGGACACGTCGCGCTGAAGATCCGGATCCCCCGCTGGACGTCCGGGGCGGTGGTGAAGGTCAACGGCGTCGCCCAGGGCAGTCCGTCCCCGGGGTCCTACTTCACGATCGACCGGACGTGGGCGTCCGGGGATGTCGTCGACGTCTCGCTCCCGGCGTCGCTGACCTTCCCGCGGGCCAACGACGACGCGGGCGTCGGCGCGGTGAAGTACGGCGCCATCGTGCTGGCGGGCCAGTACGGCTCGACGAACCTGAGCGCGCTGCCGACGCTGCAGACGGGGACGGTGAAGCAGGACCCCGCGAACCCGTTGCGCTTCACCGGGACGGCGAGCACGGGCGCGGTCACCCTGCTGCCGTTGTACGCCACGCACCACCAGCGGTACACGGTGTACTGGCGGCTGACCGGCACGCCACCCACGGGGACGTCGTACGAGGCCGAGGCGGGGACCCTGGCCGGGCAGGCCGCGGTGCGGAGTTCGTCCGGTGCTTCGGGCGGGGCCTTGGTCGGGTACGTGGGTGGTGGTTCGGCGAACCACCTGCAGTTCAACGGTGTCAACGCGGCCGCGGGCGCGCGTCCGGTGACGATTTTCTACGCCTCGAGCGAGGCGCGGTCGTTGACGGTCAGTGTCAACGGTGGTGCCGCGGTTTCGGTCGCCACGCCGAGTACGGGTGGCTGGGACACGGTCGGGTCGGTGCAGGTGACGCTGACGCTGGCGGCGGGGGCGAACACGATCCGGCTCGGCAACCCGTCGGGGTGGGCGCCGGACATCGACCGGATCGTCGTCGGCTGAACGCGGTGCGGGTTCGCCGGAGGGGACCGGGAGCCGGGTGCCCAGTGCGGCCGGGGTGCCGAAGTTCGGCGTCCCGTCCGCGTTCCAGGTGAACTTCTGGGCGCGGGTGGTGCGGTTCATGTCGCAGCCGCCGTTCGCGGAGCTGTTGGCGTGGTAGACGATCCAGTCCTCGGTGCCGTCGGGGGACTTGAAGAACCCGTTGTGGCCAGGGCCGAACACCGAGTTCGTGTTGCTGCGCTGGAAGACCGGCTGCGCCGACTTGACCCACGACGACTGCTGCAGCGGGTCGCCGCCGTTGTAGGTCAGGATGCCGAGCTTGTAGTCGGGAGTGGAGCAGTGACTGGCGGAGAACACGATGAACGTCTTCCCGTTGCGTTGCAGCACTTCGGCGCCTTCGTTGACCGCGCCGCCCACGGTTTCCCAGCTGTGGTTCGGGCTGGACAGGACGTGCCGCGTCCCGCTCGCCGTCCACGGGTTGGACAGGGGACGGATGAAGTTGGGCTGGGCGCCGTTGTAGAACGTGCCCAGCAGGTACAGCTTGCCGTTCAGCTGCAGGATGCTCGGGTCCAGCTCCCAGGTGTTGTCCTGCGTGGGATCGAGCAGGTCGGCCTTGAAGCTGTAGGGGCCCATCGGGTCGGTGCCGGCGCTCTCGAGCACGTGGATGCGCTGGGTCCCGAGGTCGTAGGGTTCCCGGCCGGCCACGTAGTACAGGTACCAGCGCGGCCCGTTCGGTCCGGTGAGCAGGTGGAATTCGGGTGCCCACATCGTCCCCGCACCGTTGGGCCGGGTGAGGGTGAACAGGAGCGTCTCCGGCGCGGAAGCCAGCCCGCCGAGCGTGCGGGACTTCCGCATGGTGATCGTCGAGTTCCACGTCGTCGTGGCGAGGTAGTAGTAGCCGTTGTGGTACTGCAGCCACGGGTCGGGCCCGTGCTGGCTCAGCGGGTTGGTGAAGGTGGCCGCGCTCGTCCCGGCGGCGATCCGCCAGATCCCGCTCGCCGCCGTCGTGCACGGCAGCTGCACGAGTCCGGCACCGCTCGCCGCGGGGGCGAGGCACTTCCCGGAACCGGCCGAGACGACGGTGAACGTGTTCGTGCCGGTGGCCTGCAGGCGGAATTGCTGGTTCGTGCCGGAATGGCAGGCGTATTGGATGACGGTCGCGTTGTCGGCGGTGGACGCGCCGAAGATGTCGACGCAGCTGCCCGCGGTCATCGTCGCGATGGTGTAGACGTCGCTGCTGTTCTGGTGAGGGGTGAAGGTGAAACTCTGATTCGCCGCGGAAGAACAACCGCGCTGGACGAGCTGCACCGCACTCGAACCGTCGGGCACCTCGGCGCAGTTTCCGCTGCCCTGGTTCACCATCGTGCTGCTGAACGTGGTGGCCGCCCGCGCGGGTGCCGCCACGAAGAGGCCGGTCAGCAGAATTGCCGCCGCCAGCCAGGGTGATCGCCGCATCGTGTCCTCGCATCATCGAACGGAAGGAGAGGAACCCGGAGCCTGCGACCTTACGCCGGAAATGGCGACGCGAACAGAGAAAAAGGCAACAGAACAGCCGATTCCCGTTTCGGGGAACCGGCTATTCTCCGCTGCGTGACGGAATCAGCCTCGCGTGAGGTATCGGCCGAAGAATGCGCTGAGTGCCGCCCGTTGGGTGGCGAGGCTCCGCTCCGGGGCCACGGTTCCGACGAACGGCGCGATCGACGCCGGGTCGAGGCCGAGCCGGGGGAGGAGCACCTGGTAGTCGGTGTAGCTGAAGTGTTCGCCGTCCGGCAGGTGCTGCGTGCGCACCGGGCCGCGCTGGTGGGCGAGGAACTCCTGCCACGACGGGTCGGAGGCCGCGCTGTGGTCGCCCGCGCTGAGCAGCAGGAACGGCTGGTCGAGGCCTTCGTCGGCAACGCGGCCGAACTGACGGGCCGACTGGGAGTACGCCATGCTGCCGTCGAGGTCGGCCCCGGCGTCGAGGCGGGTGTCGGAGACCATCGTTTCGCCGGTGGTGAAGCCGCCCGCGGAGTGACCGAACATGCCGATGCGGGAGACGTCCGGGGTCAGCCCGGCCGGGAGTGCGCGGCCTTCGGCGTCCGGATTGCCGCCGCGGGCCAGGGTTTCCAGCGCGTCGAGGACGAACCGGGTGTCCGCCACGCGCGTGGCGATCAGCTGCCGTCCGGCGTCGGGGCCCGATGGGAGCACCCGCCGTTCGACGCGGCCGCCGGGGAACTCCACCGCCGCGGGCTCGTGCGTGTGGTCGATCGCCACCGTCACGTAGCCCTCGCCGGCGAGCTGCTCCAGCTGCGCGGTGCCGACCGAGCGCGGGTACTTGGCGCTCGGCGAGTAGAGCACGACCGGCCGCCGCCCGCCGGCCGCGGGAACGCCGGCGCGGGCGTGCGTGGGGAAGGTGTAGTCGAGCCGGTCGGCGGTGATGCCGAGCGTCCGCGCGTCGTCCTCGGCGATCAGCCTGGCGGCTTCCGGCGCCAGGTAGGGAGTTTTCGGGCCGGTGGCGGAGCGCGCGGGGTACCGGACGGTCACCATGAGCTCCCGGGTCGTCCCGGCGACCCAGGGATCCGGCCGCGCGTGGTCGACGAGGTGCAGGTCGACGCTGCCGACGGCGTACGGCCCGGTGGGCGCGGGCAACGCGAGCCGGGTGGCCGCGGCCGCGGAGGCGGGCAGTGCGGTCAGCGGGGTCAGCGCGGTCAGGAGAAGGACGCCGGCAATCCCGGCGACAAGGGGTTTTCGCATGCTTCGACCGTATTGACGGCCGTGGTGGGGCACATCGGGATGATCACCGAGATCGACCCGGTCAGGGCTGTGGCCCGGGCACCGGGCCCGGGCCACAGCTGCGTGGGACTCAGAAGCCGTAAACGGTTTCGTACACCCGCTGCTCGCTGGTCGCGACGAGCCCGTTGGCCCACAGCTGGTTGACCCGGGCGCGCTCGGTCGCGTTGGGGACCGCGTTCGTGCAGGACGGGCCGGGGCCGCCACCCGACATCAGCTCGGAGCACGGGCCCGAGTAGTGGTCGGGCAGCCCGAGGGCGTGCCCGGTCTCGTGCGCCGCGATGCGGGTCGGGTTGTACTGGCGGGCCTGGGTGTAGTCGATGAAGATGGTGCCGCTGCCGTGCCCGTTGGTCGAGGCGTAGGAACCACGGGGGTCGTTGCCCTCGGTGAAGCGCAGGCTCGCGCCGGAGTTGCGCTCGACGAGCCGGACGTTGGTGACGCTGCGGTTCCAGTTGGCGGCACCGGCGTTGATCACCGAGCGGAACGTCGGTGCGCTGGAGGTGCTGTAGTAGACCGTGGTGACGGCGGCTTCCTGCTCGGTGGCGGCCGACGCGGTCCCCGCGGCGAGCGGGGTCAAGGTCAGGGCGAGCGCAACAGCGCCGGCCAGTGCGAACTTCCTCGACATCGGAAGACTCCTCGTGGGGGACGGGGATTTGCCGGATTTGCGCGCGCTGTCGAGAATTTACCCGCAAGACACCTTCATGGGAGCCGACTAACGTAGGGCCGGAATCTGGTGATTTCCCAATACCGAAGTCGGGTTGACAACCGCCGGTTCGGGCTGTGCGACGGCTGAGGTCAGGCGGTCCGGGTCAGGGCGAGGAGCTGCTGCTCCAGCTTCCGCGCCGCTGCCACGTCGATGCCCACACCCCACAGCGGCGCCGTGCTCGCGCCGTCGGCAGCCGCGACCACCAGGGTGACGACGTCGTCGGGGAGGCCGTCGCCGTGGAGTTCGCGCTCCCACCGCTCCGCGTCCGCGCGGGCGAGCCCGGCGATCTCGGGGATCGAGATCAGCTGGGCGATCAGGGCGATGTTCTCGCGGATCGCCACCTCGTCGTAGGAGGTGTCCAGCGACGCCCGGACGTACGCGCGGGTCAGCCGGCCCGGGGCGGTGTCGGCCGGGTCGAGTGCGGCCAGCACCTCGGTGCGGAACGTGTCCAGCAGGTCCTGCGCCAGCGTGCGCACCAGCGCGTCCTTGGCGGGGAAGTGGTACAGCAGCCCGCCCTTCGACACGCCGGCCGCCCGGGCGATGTCGTCGAGGGAGGCCGAAACGCCGCGGGTGCGGATGACCGTCGCGGCGGCGTCGAGCAGGGCGCGGCGCGTCTCTTCCGGGCTGCGCCCGGCCTTGCGAGGCATGGTCAGTCCTTTCCGGACGGAATGGTACGCCAGGCGACCAGCGCGGCGACGGCGGTGACGGCGGCCGCCACGAGGGACGTCACCTGCATGGCGCCGGTGAAGGCTTCGCGGGCGGCGCCGGCGAGGTCCGATCCCGGGTCCAGCACGCTGACGGCGCCGGCGAGGGAGTCCCGGACCGCACCCGGAAGCGGGCCGGCCGGCAGGGACGCGCGATAGACCAGGTTCACCACCGAACCGAGGATCGCGATGCCCAGCGCCGCCCCGAGTTCGTAGGCGGTCTCGGAGATCGCCGACGCCGAGCCCGCCTTGTCCCGCGGGACGGCGGACAGTACCGAGTCGACGGTCAGCGTCAGCGCCAGCCCGACGCCGAGCCCGACCGGGACGAGCGTCAGGCCCAGCCACCAGTACTGCGGTGCCCGTTCGGCGACCGCGACCAGCGCGAGGCCCAGCGCGGCGACGGCGAGCCCGGCCGCGACGGCCCGGCCCCGTCCGAGCCGTCCGGCGACCACGCCGACGGCGGCCACGACGGCGATCGAGGCGAGCGTCGCCGGCATCTCCGCGAACCCCGCCTGCAGCGGCGAGAAGCCGCGGACGAGCTGCAGGTACTGCGAGAAGAAGAACAGCAGGCCCATCAGCGCGAAGACCGCGATGAAGTTCGCCAGCACCGCGCCGCTGAAGGCGCCGTGGCGGAACAGCGTGACGTCGATCAGGGGAGCCGCGGCCCGCCGCTGGCGGCGGACGAACAGGACACCGGCAGCGAGCCCGAGCAGGGCGGCGAACCCCACCTGGACGTCGAGGCCCGCGCTGACGGCGTGCTTGACCGCGTAGACCAGCGGGACGATCGCCGCCAGCGACAGCCCGGCCGAAAGCAGGTCGAACCGGCCCGGGTCCGGATCGCGCGACTCCGGCAGCAGCCAGGCGCCGGCGATCAGGAAGACGACGACGATCGGCACGTTGATCAGGAACACCGAGCCCCACCAGTAGTGCTCCAGCAGCATCCCGCCGACCAGCGGGCCCAGCGCGATGCCCCCGCCGGACCCGGCCGACCAGATGGCGATGGCCCGGGTGCGCTCGCGCGGGTCGGCGAACAGCGTCCGGATGAGCGACAGCGTCGAGGGCATGATCGTCGCGCCCGCGACACCGAGCAGCAGCCGCGCGACGACGAGCACACCGGCGCTGGGGGAGAAGGCGGCCAGCGCGGAGGCGATCCCGAACGCCGCGGTGCCGATGAGCAGCACCTTCTTGCGCCCGAAGCGGTCGGCGAGGTTCCCGGCCGTGACGAGCAGCCCGGCCAGCGCCAGGGAGTAGACGTCCCCGATCCACAGGATTTCGGTGGCGGTGGGCGCGAGTTCGCGGGTCAGTGACGGCACGGCCAGGTACAGCACGGTCCCGTCGACCGCGAGCAGCAGCACGGCGCCGACGAGGACGCCCAGCGCGGCCCAGCGGCGCCGGGGGCTCAACGGCCGGGCGGAAGCCGGCAGGGTGGCGGTCATGGACTTCACTATACCGTCTGGACGGTACAGTAACGCTGGTGAGGCGCCTCACAGGTAAGCTGGAGACAGCGAAAGGGGTGGACGTGACGGCCGAAGAACTGATCATCGAGTTCGCCTTGACGCGCCTGGACCACCCGGATCTCGACTTCGAGGAGATCGCCGCCCTCGTCGTCCGCCGCGGCGGGCCGGAGCGGGAGCTGGAGTTCGCCTCCCGCAACCTCGCCGACCGCGGCGAACTACGCGGCGCTCCGTTCCCGACGGCGGTGGAGTACGTGCTACGCGTGGTGCTGACGCTGCGGGGACCGTCGGACTAGTCCACTATGGACGTAAGTCCGCCCGTCGGGGCTTCGCCCTGGGCCGGGGCTTCGCCACCCGGACCCCCGAAAAGCCGTCTGCGCCCAGTGGTCCGGACCAGTCCGTGCTGCTCCAGGTCGAGCGGGGCCTGGCCCACCGTGGGTTTCGACAGCCCGGTGTCGGCCGCGATCCGGGGCCGCGTCGCTTCGCCGTGCGCGCGCAGCCGGTCGAGCACCAGGCGCTGGTTCGGTGCCCGCACGTTCGCCGGCGTCCCGACCTGCGGCCCGGTTCGTCCCCCGCGTCCTCCTGAGTTGCCGCGAGTTTACCCGCGGACCCTTCCGGGCCCGGTCGTTCTATGTTAAGAAACTTTACTAACTACAAGTCGGAGGCACGCCGTGAGCTCACCCCCTCGTTCCGGGGAACCGCCCGCCCTGGAGCGCAAGATCGGGCCACTGCAGGCCACCGCGATCAACATGACCCAGATGTGCGGCATCGGCCCGTTCGTCACGATCCCCGCGATGGTCGCCACCATGGGCGGCCCGCAGGCGATGTTCGGCTGGGTCATCGGGGCGATCGTCGCGCTGGCCGACGGGCTCATCTGGGCCGAACTCGGCGCGGCGATGCCGGGTGCCGGCGGCACGTACCTCTACCTGCGCGAAGCGTTCCAATACCGCAGCGGACGCCTGATGCCGTTCCTGTTCGTCTGGAGCGCGGTGCTGTTCATCCCGCTGATCATGTCGACCGGCATCATCGGCCTGGTCCAGTACCTCGGCTACCTGATCCCCGGCGTGACCGACGACGCGGGCACGACGCCGCTGGGCAAGATCATCGGCGTCGGCATCACCGTCGTCATCGTCGCCGCGCTGTTCCGCAAGATCGGCCAGATCGGCAAACTCACCACGGTGTTGTTCGTGGTCATGCTGATCGCGGTGCTCACCACGGTCGTCGCCGCGTACACGCACTTCAGCGGCGCGCAGGCGTTCGCCTTCACCCCGGGCGCGTTCAGTTCGGCGGGGGCGGGCACGTTCTGGGGCGGCCTCGGCGCCGGCCTGATCATCGCCATCTACGACTACCTCGGCTACAACACGACCGCCTACCTCGGCGGCGAGGTCCGCACCCCGGGCCGGACCCTCCCGCGGTCGATCCTCTTCTCGATCCTCGGGATCATGAGCCTCTACTTCCTGCTGCAGGTCGGCGTGCTCGGCTCGGTTCCCCTCGAGGAGCTGAAGACCGCCACCTCGGTGGCCTCGACCGTGCTCGAACAGGCGTGGGGCACCGCCACGGCGAAGGTCGTCACGGTCTTCATCGTCGTCGCGGCGATCGGCTCGGTGTTCGCCGGGCTGCTCGGCGGCTCCCGCGTGCCGTTCGAAGCCGCGCGGGACAAGGTGTTCCTGCCGGTGTTCGGCAAGCTGCACCCGAAGCTCCACCTGCCCACCGCCGGCGTGCTCACCATGGGCGCGATCACGATCATCGGCTCGCTGTTCACCCTGACCGACGTCATCAACGCCGCCGTGGCCACGCTGGTCGTCATCCAGTCGCTGGCGCAGGTCGCGGCCATCGTGACGCTGCGCCGCCGCCAGCCGGACCTCAGGCGGCCCTACCGCCAGTGGCTGTACCCGGTGCCGACGCTCATCGCCCTGGTCGGCTGGGTCTACCTCTACGTCTCCGCGACCTGGCTCTCGATCGGGCTGTCACTGGGCTGGATCGCGGTGGGCGCGATCGCCTACCTCGTCTACGCCAAGGCGGAGCGGACCTGGCCCTTCGGTCCCAAGGAGATCAAGGAAGCCTTCGCCGCCGAAGAGGAAGGGGCGCACGCGTGAGCGGGGATCGGATTCTCGGGATCGACTTCGGCGGCACGAAGGTGGCGCTGGGGCTCGCCGATCGCGACGGCACCCTGCTGGCGACCCGCCGGCTGGACACCGACGCGCAGGCGGGGGCCGGGCAGGTGGTGGTGCGCGCGCTCGCCGCGGCCAAGGCCCTCCTGGACGGCGAAGGCGCGGTGGCCGCCCGCATCGGCGTCGTCAGCCCGGGGATCGTGCTGCCGGACCGCATCCTGCTCGCGCCGAACGTGCCGGGGTGGGAGCAGCTGCACCTGCGGGCCCTGGTGGCCGCCGAGTTCCCCGGCGTGCCGATCGAAGTCGGCACGGACGCGAAGGCGGCGGCGCTCGCGGAGTGGCGGTGGGGCGCACTGAACGGGGCCGACCCCGCGGTCTTCCTCTCCCTGGGCACCGGCATCGCGGCGGCGGTGCTGATCGGCGGCCGGGTGCTGACCGGCGCCAACGGAGCTGCCGGCGAGATCGGGTACAACCTGCTCTCGCCGCAGGACACCGAGGGTTTCGCGAGCGGAGCGGCGCCGCTCGAGGAAGCCGCCGGTGGGCGTGGGCTGGGCGGCCGGGCGAGCGAACTGCTCGGCCGCCCGGTCACCGCCGAAGAGCTGTTCGCGCTGGCCAAGGAGAACGTCGAGGCCAAGGAGCTGGTGACGGCCGCGCTCGACGAGCTGTCGATGCACGTGGCCAACCTGGCGATCGCCCTGGACCCGGAGCGCATCGCGGTCGGCGGCGGGCTCGTGCGGTCGGCGGACGTGCTGCTGCCGGCACTGGCGGACCGCCTCGCGCACGCGGTGCCGTTCCCGCCCCGGCTGGTGGCGGCCCGCTTCGACCAGGACGCGGCGCTGCTGGGCGCGGTGGCGCTGGCACTGGGCAGTGACCAATCCGGCCAGACGTAGGCCGACCCCCACGCGGCACGTAACCGTTGCCACCAAGTCACCCGGCGGCAGCGTTTCAAGCTCGGGCGGCGGCGAGTTCCTCGGTCCGCCGGAACGCCGCGGGGGAGAGCTGGAACCACACGAGGACCGCGCTGACCGCCTGGATGGCCGCGGCCACCACCCAGACCGCGCGCAGGTTCCAGTGCGCCGCGACCAGGCCGCCGGTCAGCGCGCCCAGCGGCGTCAGGCCCCAGGCCAGTGCCCGGTGGCCGGTGAGCACCCGGCCCAGCAGCGGCGCCGGCGTGAAGCGCTGGCGGCTGGACTGCGAGCAGACGTTCCAGATCAGCACGGACGCCGTCAGGGACACCAGCACGGCGCCCACCAGCGGCGGCCACGGCGGGACGAGCGCGATCAGCAGCGTCGCCACGGCGCCGAAGCTCTGCGCGAACCGCATCGACCACGAGTAGCCGAGCCGGTCCACCACCTTCTGCACCACGAACGACGACGCGATCCAGCCGACGGCGAGGCAGGCGAGCAGCAGGCCGTAGCCGACCGGGCCGACGTGCAGGACCTGCGTCGCGTAGAGCACGAACATCGAGTTGCCGGCACTCGCGGCGAACGAGCCGAGGGCGACGTTGATCGTGATCGACCGCAGCAGCGGCGTCCGGACGAGGTGCCGCAGCCCGCCGGAGAGGTCCCGCAGCGGGTGTGTCGTGGCCGCCACGACGGACGGCGACGGGATCCGGCGGGCCAGGACGAGCGCGACGAGCGCGCAGGCCGCGGCCAGCCAGGCGGGCGCGCCGGTGCCGGTCGCGATCAGGAACCCGGTCAGCGGCGGCACGACGAACTGCACGACGCCCCGGTCGATCACCACGAGCCGGGCGTTGGCGTGGGCCAGCCGATCGGGACCGACGAGTTCGGGTACCAGCGCGCCGCTGGCGCCGTCCCCGAGCACCTGCGCCGAGGTGACGACGAAGGCGACCACCAGCAGCACGGGCAGGCCGAGCAGGCCGGCGGAGGCGACGGCGGCGAGCACGACCGCGGCCGCGATCTGCACGGCGTAGGCCCACGCCAGCACGGTCGTCCGGCGCACCCGGTCGATGAGCACCCCGGCGAACAGGGAGAGCAGCAGCCACGGCGCCTGCCCGGCGATGTTGACCAGCGACACCTCGCGCGGATCGGTGGTGACGGACACCGCGAGCAGCGGAATGGCCGCCAGCATCAGGCCTTCGGCGGACGAACCGGACACCGCGACGGCCTGCAGCCGCACCCACCTGGACGCCATGATCACGAGCTTGCCGAACGGTTCGGTGAATTCCAAACGATTTGGCGGGCGGCCACGTGAGCTGTGTTCTCGCCGCGGGGGTCAGCGGCGCACCCGGGTCGATTCGCGGACGACCAGCTCCGGGGTGAAGACCACGGCCTGCCGTTCCGGTTTTGCGTCCGACGTTTCCGCCAGCAGCAGTTCCGCGGCCGTGCGGCCGAGGCGGCGGGCCGGCTGGCGGACCGACGTCAGCGGGACCGCCGCGGCGCCGGCGAACTCGATGTCGTCGTAGCCGACGATCGCCATCTCGTCCGGGACGCGGACGCCCGCGCCGACCATCGCCTGCAGCACGCCCAGTGCGAGGAGGTCGTTCGCGCAGAACACCGCCGTCGGCCGCGGGCTCGCCCCGAGCAGGCGCGCCCCGGCGTCGCGGCCCGAGGAGACGTCGAGGCCGATCGCCTCCAGCACGGTCAGTTCCGCTCCGGAGCCGGCCAGTGCGTTGCGCACCCCCTGCTCGCGGTCGCGGCACTGGGTGAGGATGGCGGGGCCGTTGACGAACGCGATCCGCCGGTGCCCGGTCTCCAGCAGGTGCCGTCCGCCGAGCGCCCCGCCGGCGACGTCGTCGACGGACACGGAACTCGCTTCCGACGCGGGAGCCTTGCGGTCGACCAAGACGTACGGCGTGCCGGTGCGCCGGAAGGCCCGCAGGGCTTCGCCGGAGGTCGCGACCGGGCTCAGCAGTACCCCGCGCACCCGCTGTTCGGCGAACATCGCCAAGTACGACGCTTCCAGTTCGGACCGCTGCCCGCTGTTGCCGGTGATGATGTTGAGGCCCTCGGCGTGCGCGGCCTGCTCGGCTCCGCGGGCGACGTCGACGAAGAAGGGGTTGCCGAGATCGAGGACGAGCAACCCCAGGACGCGGCTGCGTCCGGCCCGCAGCTGCCGCGCGGACTCGTCCCGGACGTAGCCGAGCTCCTCGATGACCGAAAGCACCCGGTTCCGCGTCGCGGCCGCGACGACGTGCGGCCGGTTGACCACATTGGACACCGTGCCGATCGAGACGCCCGCCCGCTTCGCGACGTCCTTGATGCCGACCACCGGACCCCCTCGCTGAGAGGGCGTGAGCCTATCACGTTCTGAAACGTTTCATGAGATTACCGACGTTTGGTCGGATGATCACGCCGCTAGGCTCCAGCCGGGTGGGCCAGCCGCTGGGAGGAGTCCGGGTGCGGATCTTCACGATCGTCCTGTCACTGGTGCTGACGTGGGTGCTCTCCGGGGCGGTCGCTTCGGCTTCGCCGGTGGTGGAAGGCGATGTCGACAATCCCGTCACCGCCGCGCCCGCGGTCAGCCGGCCCGGCACGCCGCACTGCAGCGTCACGCTCGCCGACGGCTTCCGCTCCAACGCCGCCGACGGCAGCCCGCAGTTCTACGAAGGCACCCTCGCTCCGCCGAAAGCCTGTCCCGGGCCGTGGGCGAAGGTCGTCATGGACCAGACCGTCACCGTGAGCGGGCGGCAGTACGACCGGATCGGCGATCTGCGGATCGGCGGGACCGAAGTGTGGTGGGGGACCACCCAGGAGCCCAGCGGCGAAGGCCGCCGCGCGATCACCTACCACTTCGACAAGGACCTCACGGCCTACAGCGCGCTGCTGCGCACCCCGCAGCCCTTCCGCGGCGGTGTCGAGAACTACACCTCGCCGATCTACACCGGCGTCTACGCCCAGACCGTGACGCTCACCTACTACCAGGCCGACCGCAAGCACCCCGCGCCCGAGACACCCGATCACGTCGCCGGGTTCGGGCACGCCGACGCGACGCCCGCCGCGCCCACCGTGCACTTCACCGCACAGGGCCTGCCGCGCAACATCACCCGCGCCTACCTCGAGGTCACGCTGGAAGGCCACGGCTGCGACGAGCAGTGGTTCGACGACGTCCCCGACGACGTGGCCGCGAAGTACCCCGCAGCCGGCCTCTGCGGGAAGGGGCCCTACCGCGAGGCGAACTTCGCGATCGACGGGATCGCCGCCGGGAGCGCGTTCACCTTCCCGCACATCTACTCCGGCGGGATCGTGCCGCAGCTGTGGCGGCCGGTGGTCGCGATCGGCACCTTCAGCCTGCACGCCGAAACCTACGACGTGACACCGTTCGCCGGCCGTCTCGTCGACGGTGGTACCCATGACCTCTCCTTCTCCTTCCCGGACATCGGCGGCGAATTCACCGTCGTCCCGACGCTACTGCTCTACACCGACAAAACCGCCGCGCAGACCTCCGGCGCCCTCACCCAGGACGACGTCGCGGCCGCGCCGGCCCGGCAGACGGCGGTCAAGGACATCTCCGGCGGCGTGAACGTCACCGTCACCGCAAAGCGCCACGACGTCACGGCCGGCTACGTCGACACCTCCGCCGGCCGGGTGTTCACCCGGGTCGAGCGCACCCGCGACTACCGCAACAGCGACGACGTCACCGGCGGCGGCTTCACCCAGCACGTCGTCCAGGCCGACTCGGGGCAGCAGACCTCGGTGTCCACAGTGGACGGCCGGGTGCGCTCGGCGGCCCGGCACACCTGGTCCTACCCGCTGACCACCGACGCGACGGCGAACGTCACCGACGACCAGAACCTGCGCATCTCGGGTTCGGTGGACATGACGAAGACCCTCGGCGACTTCACCGGTGACGGCCGGAACTGGTGGCCGGTGCGCGCGTCGCGGGAGTGGCTGGGCTCCTCGGGCGTGCTGGCCCGCACGAACGGCGTGAACACCGAGGCCGACGGCCGGTCGAAGACGCTGTTCACCGGCTCGGACGACCTCGGGCGGCCGTACTTCCACCACGTCGCGAGCGAGCACGGGCTGATCACCGAGAACCGGGAGCTGCCGCCGCGCCGCTAGGGTGCCGGGTCGTGACCGAACCCTCCTTCGTGGGCCAGACCCGGATCGCCTACGACACCGTCGCCGACTCCTACGCCGAGCAGCTGCGGGACCTGCTGGACGAAAGTCCGTGGGACCGGGCGGTGCTGGGCACGTTCGCCGAACTGGTCGGGGACCGCGGACCGGTCGGTGATCTCGGCTGCGGCCCGGGCCGGTTGACGGGGTACCTGGCCTCGCTCGGGCTCGACGTGTTCGGCGTGGACCTCTCGCCCGGCATGGTCGACGCGGCCCGCCGGGCGCATCCCGGCCTGCGCTTCGAGATCGGTTCGCTGGCCGCCCTCGACCTGGCCGACGGCGCACTGGCCGGAGCGCTGGCGTGGTATTCGCTGATCCACACCCCACCGGAGGAGCTGGCGCCGGTGGTCGCGGAGCTGGCGCGGGTGCTGGCGCCGGGCGGGCGGCTGCTGACGGGGTTCCAGGTCGGCGACGAGCGCCGCCACATCGCCCACGGCTACGGCCACGATGTTTCCCTGGACGCGTACCGGCTGCAGCCGGACTTCGTGGCCGGACTGTGCGCCGCCGCCGGGCTGGTCGTCGAAGCTCGGCTGGTCCGCGAGCCGCAGGGTCCGTACGAGAAGACGCCCCAGGCTTACCTGCTGGCCCGCAAGCCGGGGTGAACCCCGTCTCGCTCCCCGTCACCCGATCGGGCTAGTGCGGTACTGTCGGTCCCATGGGGAGTCTCCGCTCACGGGTCCTGGGCTGGGCCGGCCGACGCTACCTCGCCCGGCAGTCGAAAAAAGGCTTCGACCTCGAGAAGATGTCGGCCATGCTGCCCGATTCGGCGCTGCTGCCGCTGAAGCGGAACGGCCTCGACCCGGTCCCGGACATGGCCGCGCAGCGGAGCGAGGCGCCGATCGGCAAGCTCGACCTGCCGTTCGGGATGAACGCCTGGCTGGTCACCGGCTACGACGAGGCCAAGGCCGTGCTCGGCCGGGCGAACGGTTTCTCCAGCGACTTCGGCAACCTCGTCGGCAACGCCGGCGTGACCGCCGACCAGAACCCGGGCGGTCTCGGCTTCGCGGACCCGCCGGTGCACACGCGGCTGCGGAAGCTGCTCACGCCGGAGTTCACCATGCGACGGCTGAACCGGCTGGCCCCGCGCATCGACGAGATCGTCGCCGAGCAGCTCGACGCGATGGCCGCGGCCGACGGCCCGGTCGACCTGTGGCAGGCGTTCGCGCTGCCGATCCCGTCGCTGACCATCTGCGAACTGCTCGGCGTGTCCTATGAGGACCGCGAGGCCTTCCAGCGGCTGAGCACCGCCCGCTTCGACCTCTTCGGCGGCGCGGGTGCCTCGCTCGGCGCGATGTCGGAGTCGCTGACGTACCTGCTCGACATCGTCAAGAAGCAGCGCGAACAGCCCGGCGACGGCCTGCTCGGCATGCTGATCAAGGAACACGGCGACGAGATCGACGACCGCGAGCTGGCCGGCCTGGCCGACGGCGTGCTCACCGGCGGCCTGGAGACCACGGCGAGCATGCTGGCGCTGGGCGCGCTGGTGCTGCTGCGCGACGAGAAGGCGATGGACGCCGTCCGCGGCGACGACGAGTCCGTGCACCGCTTCGTCGAGGAGCTGCTGCGCTACCTGACCGTGGTGCAGATGGCGTTCCCGCGGTTCGCCAAAGAGGACGTGGAGATCGGCGGCGTGCGCATCGCCGAGGGCGACATCGTGCTGGTGTCGCTGTCGGCGGCGGACCGCGACCCGAAGCTGGGCGCGGACATGGAGACGTTCGACGCGACCCGCGAGCCGACGTCGCACCTGGCGTTCAGCTACGGCATCCACCGCTGCATCGGCGCGGAGCTGGCCCGCATGGAGCTGCGCACGGCGTACCCGGCCCTCATCCGCCGCTTCCCGAACCTGCGGCTCGCGGTGCCCGCCGAGGAGCTGTCGTTCCGCAAGGTGTCCATTGTGTACGGACTGGACGAGCTGCCGGTCCTGGTCGACTGAGTTCAGCGCACCCCGCGCGGCCGGAACTGGATGCTGATCCGCGGCCCGGCCGCCCGGTTCGTCTTCGGGACGGCGTGTTCCCACGTGCGCTGGCACGAGCCGCCCATCACGATGAGGTCGCCGTGGCCGAGTGCGTAGCGGTGTGTCCCGCCGCCGGCGCGGGGACGCAGGGCCAGCTGGCGTGCCGCGCCGACCGAGAGGATCGCGACCATCGTGTCCTCGGTGCTGCCCCGGCCGATCGTGTCGCCGTGCCACGCGACGCTGTCCCGGCCGTCGCGGTAGTAGCACAGGCCCGCCGTGCGGAACGGTTCGCCGAGTTCGCCGGCGTAGTGCTCGCTCAGCGCGGCGCGGGCCTCCGCCAGCACGGGGTGGGGCAGGGGGGCCGCTTCGCCGTAGAAGCACAGCAGGCGCGGGACGTCGACGACACGGTCGTACATCCGGCGCCGCTCCGCCTGCCACGGGACGCCGGTGACGAGGCCGGCGAAGACCTCGTCGGCGCCGGCGAGCCAGCCCGGCTGCACGTCGACCCACGCACCGGCGCCGAGTTCGGTCCGGCGCGGCGCCAGGGCGTGCAGCGTGACAGGACCGGACTCGCCGAACAGCGATGCCTGCAGGGCCGGGGTCGTCATGGGTCCGACCGTACACGATGTTCGAACAGATGTTCTACGTGAAACATCGTGAAATCCGGCCGGCCCCGGCGAGGATCAGCGGGTGACGTCGTAGACCAGCTTCTGGACGCCGTTGCCGTAGGCCTCGCTTTCGACCAGCTTCAGGCTCTGCTTGTCCTTGTCGGTGTCGCTGAACAGCCGCTTGCCGGCGCCGAGCAGGACGGGGAAGAGCAGCAGGTGGTAGCGGTCGATCAAGCCCGCGTCGGCGAGGCCGCGGTTCAGGGTGGCGCTGCCGTTCACGATGATCGGGCCGCCCTCGGTCTCCTTCAACGCCGCGACGTCGTCCAGGGAGCGCAGGATGGTCGTCTCGCCCCAGTTGTCCACCAGGTCCGCCTCGCTGAGCGTGGTCGAGACGACGTACTTCGGCATCGCGTTGTACCCGGCGAACTCCACGGTCATGCCCGGCCACACCGGCGCGAACGCCTGGTAGCTGACCCGGCCCAGCAGTAGCGCCGTGGCTTCCTCCTGCTCGCTGCCCTTGATCGCGTAGGCGGCCGGGTCGAATTCGATGTCCTTGAACGTCCAGCCCGTGTTGCGGTAGCCCGGCTCCCCGCCCGGGGCTTCGACGACGCCGTCGAGCGAAACGAACGAGGTGGAGATCAGGGTGCGCATGGGGTGCTCCTCGGTGGGTCGATCCTGCTTCCACCAGTCTGTCGAACGGGAGAGACCGGATTCGACACGGCACCCGCGGAAAACTTCCGGCACACCGCACGGGCGGAAAGTGGGTCTTGCCCGGCGCGGCCCGGGCTCGTACAGTCACGGTAACGCCGGATAAAGGTCTGGACCTTTATCCGGGCCACCGCCGCCTCGAGTGACACAGGAGGTTGACGGTGCGCAGACTTCACGGTGCGGGCGTGCTCGCGGTGGCGGCACTGGGGCTCGCGGTGCTCACCCCGGCGGCGGACGCCCAGGTCGGAACCGGGCCCTGGACCGCCGAGTCGCCGGGCTACTCCGAGCAGGAGCGGGGCTGCGGAGACATCTCCGGGCTGACCTTCAAGCTCACCTGCTCGACCGGCAGCGGCGACCAGCGCGCGGAACGCCGTTACGCCACCTACAGCGGCGGCACCCACCAGTTCGAGGGCTCCTTCAAGATCACCGGCATGGGTGGCAGCCGGATCAGCCTGAAGCAGACGTTCCGGGACGGCTCCGACGCCGGCCCGTTCTTCATGCTGGCGGTGGAAAAGGGCGGCCGGCTCTACGCCGTGCACGGCGGGAACACCATCGCCACCGGGGCGACCGTGGGCACGAGCGTCCGGGTGAACACGATCAACCAGGTCGGCAGCACCCACAAGGTGTATGTCAACGGCTCGCAGAAGGACTCGGTCTCCAGCCCGGGCGGCAGCTACTACGACAAGTTCGGCAGCTACCGCACGGCCAGCGGCGCGGGGCCGATCACGGTGCAGTGGAGCGGCATCAAGTTCTGGCGCAAGTGACGCAGTGGCGTCCCCGGGTTCACGCCGGGGACGCCGCCCAGGCTTCGGGGTCGTCCCAGGCGGACAGCCGCCGTCCGCTGGTGAACCGGCGGTGCGCCCCGGTCAGCGGGTCGTCGAAGTCGAGGACCTTCGCCAGCAGCTGCAGCGGTTTCGTGAAGTCGCCCAGGGGTTTCTCGCGCAGCACCGGGTAGAAGTCGTCGCCGAGGATCGGGACGCCGAGGCCGCTCAGGTGCACCCTCAGCTGGTGGGTGCGGCCGGTCGAGGGGACCAGCCGGTACCGGCCCCGGCCGTCGCGGTGTTCGAGCAGGTCGACGTAGGTTTCGGCGTTCGGTTCGCCCGGTACCTCCTGGGCGGCCAGCACCCCGCGGTCCTTGACGATCCGGCTCCGGACGGTCCGCGGGAGCGCGAGCGACGGGTCGTACGGCGCGATCGCCTCGTACTCCTTGTGTACCCGGCGGTCGCGGAACAGCGTCTGGTACCTGCCCCGCAGCTCGGGCGTGATGACGAACATGAGGAGCCCCGCGGTGACGCGGTCCAGGCGGTGCGCCGGGGACAGGTGCGGCAGGTCGAGGTCGCGGCGCAGCCGCACGAGTGCGGTCTCCAGGATGTGCTGCCCGCGCGGGATGGTCGCCAGGAAGTGCGGCTTGTCGACGACGAGCAGGTGCTCGTCGCGGTGCACGACGTCGATCGCGAACGGCACCGGCACCTCGTCCGGCAGGTCGCGGTGGAACCAGATGAACGAGCCGGGCGCGTACGGCGTGTCGATGCCGAGCGGACCGTCGGTGCCGTGGATCCGCTCTTCGCGCAGCATCTGTTCGATGCGATCGGGCGCGACGCGGGGCAGCCGGTCGACGAGGTGCGCCAGCAGGGTCGGCCACTCGCCGTCGGGCAGTTTCAGCCGGGCGGGGTCCAGTCCGTGGCGAGGGGGGATCGGCGGGCGGAGCTTGCGTCTCATCGTGCCCCGACAGTAACAACCCTGCCTACGGGGCTAACCCTCCGACGGCGTCCGGTAGCGCGCGAGGTAACGGGCGGTCGCCTCGGCGTTCTTCGCTTCGGCGGCCTCGGCGCGGATGCGGCGGCCGGTGTGGTGCGGGAAGCCCTGGCGGCCGAGCCGGTGCTCGACGCTCTCGTCCATGTACGCGCACGAGTAGAAATACGCGACCAGTGCGGCCATCAGGACCAGCGAGAGCCGCAGCCAGATCGAACCGGGCAGCAGCAGCCAGACGGCGCACAGCGGCACGATGCCGACCGACCGCTGGAGCACGTACCGGGCCCGCCAGTGCTTCGACGTCGCGTCGTGCAACGCCCAGTCGTTGTAGCGCTCGGGGAGCCGCACGCCCACGGCGTACCCGAACCAGCGGAGCGCGTTCGGTCGTTCCATGTTGACGACAGTACACTAATGCTTAGTGTGCTAATCATTAGTGCGATCGACGACACGGTAGGATCGGACCATGATCGACCTGGGTGAGGACCCCCTGAAGCTGGACCGGCAGGTGTGCTTCGCGCTGTCGGTGGCTTCGCGCAGCGTGATCGCGATCTACCGGCCGCTGCTGGAGCCGTACGGCCTGACCCACCCGCAGTACCTGGTGATGCTCGCGTTGTGGGAGCGGTCGCCCCGGTCGGTGAAGGACCTCGGCGCGGCCCTGCGGCACGAACCCGCGACGCTGTCGCCGCTGCTCAAGCGGCTGGAGGCGCTCGGGTACGTGACGCGCAGCCGCAGCCGCTCGGACGAACGACGGCTGACGGTCGAGCTGACCGACGCCGGCCGGGCGCTGCGGGCGGAGGCGGAGAAGATCCCGTACAAGGTGGTCGAGACGCTCGGCATGGACGTTTCCGAGCTGGCAGCCCTGCACGGCGTGCTGACCCGGGTCATCGACGCGACGGCCTGAGGAATTCCCGGCCGCCCGGTGCGTTGCTCCCGGAGAGCCATCCGGGAGGAACCTTGCTGAAGATCAGGCTGGGCGTCGCGCCCGCGGCCGGTACCGGGCCGGCGGAGTTCGCCGGGCTGGCGGCCCGGCTGGAGAACGCCGGCGTCGACTCGCTGTGGCTGTCGGAGCTGGTCCACTCGCCCGAAGTCGACCCGATGATCGGCATGGCCCACGCGCTGGCGCGCACGGCGAAGCTGAAGGTCGGCACCGGCGTCGCGATCCTGCCGGGACGGCACCCCGTGCTGGTCGCCAAGCAGCTGCTCACCCTGGCCGGGCTCGCGCCCAAGCGGGTCCTGCCGGTGTTCGGCCTCCGCCCGGCCCGCGCGGCCGAGACCGGCCTGTTCCCGGTGCCGGACGGCCGCCGCGCCGCCGTGTTCGACGAGTCGCTCGTGCTGCTGCGCCGGCTCCTGGAGGAGGACGAAGTCTCCTTCCACGGCGAGTTCTTCCAGGTCGACGGCGTCCGCCTGGGCCCGCGCCCGGCGAAGCGCCTCGACGTCTGGCTCGGCGGAGCGGCTCCGGCGGCCCTGCGCCGGACGGGCCGCCTCGCGGACGGCTGGCTGGGCAGTTTCCACACGCCGTCCCAGGCCCGCGACGCCCGCATCGCCATCCAGCGGGCCGCGGCGGACGCGGGACGCGAGATCGAGGAGGACCACTTCGGGCTCAGCCTGATGGTGGCGGACCGGGGCATCCCGGACGAACTCGCGGCGGTGGCGGCCCGGCGGCGGCCCGGCGTCCCGCTGACCGATCTGGTGGCGACGAGCTGGCCGGACGCCCGGCGGCTGGTGGAGCAGCACATCGAAGCCGGGCTGTCGAAGTTCGTGATCCGGCCCGGGCACGGCGATTTCGACGGCTTCCTGGACAGGTTCCAGGCGGAACTGGTGCCGCTGCAGAACTAGTGCCGCTGCAGGATCAGGGCCGTCCCCCGTGGTGGATGGTGCCGTGCACCTGGCCGATCTGGAACGCGGTGCCGCTCACCGGTCCGCTGATGACGTTCGTGGTGCTGCCCGGCGCCGGCGGCCCGATCTTGGCCTTGGCCAGGGCCAGGTCTTCGGTGTAGTCGCCGCCGACGCCGTGGCGCAGCAGGTCCCCGCTCGGATTCGGGATGTAGAGGTAGACGGTGCCGCGGTATTCCTTGATCCCGACGTCCGCCGGGACGACCTTCGTCGCGGGCAGTTTCGCGTATTCGCTGGCCAGCACGTCTTCGAAGACCCGCTGGGACAGCGCCACCGCGAGGAACGTCTGGTCGGGGTCCGAGCGCTCCAGCACCGCCCGCACCGGGGCGGCGTCGAGCAGCCGGTGGGTGGTGATCACCGCGCTCCCGATGGCGGCCGCCGACGTCGTGCCCGGAGCGGGCTCGAGCATCGGACCGACGTTGAGGCTGGCCCGCATCCGCAGCCGGACCGACCGCGCCACCGACCGCAGGCGCGCGTCCCGCTCGGCGAGCACGGCCTGGAGCTCGTCGAAGAACCTCGTCACCACGGCGGGCAGGAACCGCGGGTCGAAACCCAGGCCGTAGCCGTCGCCGGTGCCGTGCGGGAACAGGGCGGTTTCCCACAGCACACGCAGCCCGGCGCGCTCGAAAGCCTGGGAGAGCACGTCCGGGATCGCGGCGGACACCAGCGCCTGGGTGGCATCGGAGTTGCCCCCGAAGCCTTTGGCGTCGACCACCAGCAGGGCGCGGTACGGCGGGAGTTCGTCGACGGACAAGGTGATGCCTTCCTGGTTGCCGGTGGCCTCCGATTCTGACGGACTGCGGCCCCGCCATCCTCGTACGTTCGAGGTAATTCCGCCCGCTTCCCGTGCCGTCGCGAGCGGGCGACAGGTACACAGAGAAGTTCGACTCTGGGCGGGAGTTCTCGGATGACGTCTCGGAGCGGTGCCGGATCACCATCCGAAGTGCACAACCACATCGACGGTGGCGCGGCCGGGGTGGTGCTGCAGGCCGGGACGATCACCGGTGACGTCTGGGTCGCCGGCCCGCGGTCGCCGCACCCGGTACCCCGGCAGCTGCCCGCGGCGCCGTCGCACTTCACGAGCCGGGCCGACGAGCTCGCGGCGCTGGACGAGGTCGCCGGGCCGGGAACCGGCGGACAGCCCGCGCTCGCCGTGCTGGTCGGGCCCGGCGGGGTGGGCAAGACCGCCCTCGCCGTCACCTGGGGCGCCCGGCACGCCGGGCGCTACCCCGACGGCCAGCTCTACGCCGATCTGCGGGGGTTCTCGCCGGGGACCACGGTTCTCCCGGACGAGGCGCTCGGCGCGTTCCTGCGTGCGCTGGGTGTCACACCCGAACGCGTCCCGATCGAGCTGGCCGAGCAGGCGGCGCTGTTCCGGACGATGACCGCGGGCCGTCGGCTGCTGGTCGTGCTGGACAACGCCTTTTCGGCGGCCCAGGTCCGGCCGCTGATCCCGGCGTCCGCCGGCTGCACGGTCGTGGTGACCAGCCGGCTGCGGCTGGACGGGCTGGTCTCCGAAGGCGCGCGGTTCCTCGACGTGGCACCGCTTTCCCAGCCGCACGCCGTGGAGCTGGTGGTCAAGGCGGTGGGGCGCGACCGGGTGGCCGGTGAGCTCGACGAGGTCGCCGAGCTGGCCTCGCTGTGCGGACGGCTGCCGATCGCGCTGCGCGTCGCGGCCGCCCGGCTGGCGTCCCGGCCCCGGTGGCAGGTGGCGCGGGTGGTGGCCGAACTGGGCGACGAACGCTCGCGGCTGAGGAGGCTGTCAGCGGAGGGCGGCGCCCCGGTGGCGGCGATGTTCGACTGGTCCTACCTGGCGTTGCCGGATCCGGTGGCGAAGCTGTACCGGCTGCTGGGCGAATTCCCGGGCGCTTCGTTCGGCGTCGACGTGGCGGCGGCGGCAACCGAACTGCCCGAACCCGCCGAAGGCCTCCAGCTGCTCGTCGACGCGAGTCTTCTGGAGGAGGTCGACGAGCTGCGCTACCGCTTCCACGACCTCGTCCGGCTGCACGCCCGCGCCCAGCGTGACGACGACCGTGCCGAAGTGGTGCCGCGGGTGGCGACCTGGTACCTGCACACGATGACCCGGGCGAACATGGTCGTCATCCCGATCCGCTGGCGGATCAGCCCGGTCTGCGAGCAGTACCGGAATTCCCCGCCCGCGTTCGGCTCGGGACGGGCCGCGCTCGAGTGGCTCGACGAGCAGCTGCCGGACGTGCTGGCGGTGCTCGAGGAAGCGGCCGCACAGCGGCACGACGAGGTGGCGTGGCAGCTGTGCGAGGCGTTGTGGGAACTGTTCCTGAACCGGAAGCACTTCCCCCGGTGGCTGCGTTCGCACGAGCTCGGGATCGCCGCGGCGCAGCGCTGCCGCAACGCCGTCGCGGAGTCGCGGCTGCGCTGCCAGCTGGGTCGCGCCTACCTGGACCTGGGCCGGTTCGAGGCGGCGGAGCAGGAGTGCGGCCGCGCGCTGGAGCTGGCGCGTTCGGCGGGAAGCCGGCACAACGAATCGGTGGCCTTGGACCAGCTGGGCACGGCGGCGCATGGACGCGGTGACGTCTCCGCGGCGATCGCGTTCTACACCGGCAGCCTGGCGATCGAAGCGGAGCTGGGCATCGATCGCGGTGTCGCGCAACGGCACCGCCGGATCGGCGAGGTGCTGGCGAAGGCGGACCGTGACGGCGAAGCAGCGTCGCACCTCGAGCGCGCCCGGCGGATGTTCGCCGACATGGGGGACGAAAAGGACGAGGCGAAGGTACTGGTGGGCCTCGCCCGCCTGGAGGCCCGCGGCGGCGACGTTTCTTCGGCGGTGCGGCACCTGCAGCGGGCGTGGACGGTGCTGTCGGAGTCGGGCTCACCGTTCTACCAGGCGGACGTCCTGGTCGGCTTCGCCGACGTGGCGGAGCACGGCCACGACCCGGCCGCGGCGCGCGGCTACCTCACCGAGGCACTGCAGCTGTACGAGCAGGTCGGGGGGCCGCAGGTGGACCGGATCCGGGCCCGGCTGGAAGCGCACGGAGCCGAGCTCGCCGAGCCGCCGGCCGCCGAGAACCCAGACGTGGGCGGCCACACCGGCGAGGTCGCCGTCGATGATCGCGAAGGCTCCCGAGCGGTCCCCGACGACGTGGCCGACGGCGGCGACGGAGAGCCCGGGCAGGTCGCGGAATGACCGGGCGATCAGGGCACGGGCGTCGGCGAGGACGAGGGTTCCGGGATGGATGAGGACGTCCGCCAGCGCCGGACACCGGTGGTATCCGGCGGTGGCGAAGCTGCCCTGCGCGCCGGAGGCGAGCGCGTAGGTCCAGAGCAGCGGCCGGGTCGTCACGTTCGCGGCCGGCTTCGGGGCGCCCGGATCACCGGCCGCTCGATGAGCCTTGGCAGCGGCGCGGGGGAGAGCGGCACGGCCCGCGCCGGTTCGCCGAGTTCGAGAAGGTCGTACATCGCCTTCCGGAGGATCCTCCCGGCTTGTCCGGGCCGGGAGGTCAGCAGGCCGGCGATGTGGGCGCCGAGCTCGCCGGACTGCGCTTCCCCGGCGGCGTCCAGCTGGGGGAGCAGCGGTCGCTCGCGGTTCCACAGGGGAGTGTGGTCGGCGAGCACCGCGGTGGGGCTGCCGGGCAACAGCGGCTGAGGGTCGTGCGGAATCCGCAGGACGGGGGTGCCGAGCCCGGCCGCGAACGCACCGACCGAGGTGTAGTCGGCCAGCACGTAGTCGGCGGCGGTGACCGCGCCGCGCCAGTCGCTGTGCGGAGCCAGCACACCGAGTCCGGCTTCGACGGCGTCGGAGAGCCAGCCGAGCACCTGGCCGGTGCCGTGCTGCGACCAGATCTGCGGGTGCAGGGAAGCAACCACCTGGAGGTCGCGCGGTGCCGCCTCGACGATGTGCCGGAAGACGTGCGGGTCGATGCCGAACCCCGACCTGGGGGACCAGGTCACGGTGACCACGAGGATCTCCCGGTCGTCCGTGACACCGAGTGCCTGCCGGTACTGATCGCGATAGGGAGCGCCGGCGACGAGCCGGTCGAAGGCGATGTCCCCGGCGACGACGGCGTGCGGAACGGCCTGCGGGCAGACCTCGGCGAGGAGGTCCAGCTCGCGACCGTGGGTGAGCACGATCCGGTCGGCGCGCACCCGCCCGGCCCGCATGAGCTGGGTGGGGTCCAGGCCTGTGATGGGTTCACCGGAGCGGTACTGCCCGAGGCCGCCACCGTGGGGGACCAGCAGGACGGGCCCCCGCACGTCGTCGAGGCCGCGGTTGCTCCCGGCGAGGATGAGGCCGTGGGTGGTCTGTGCGGCCTGCGTCGCGGAGAGGAGAACCTCGCCTCGGGCCCGGATGAGTTCGGCGGCGTCGGGCCGGTCCTCGCCGTTCTCCGGGATGGCGTACACGCGTTGCAGCCGGTGGTCGGCCTCGAGGAGCGGAAGGAGGTCGTCCAGCCGGGCAAGGGCGACGATGTGCGGGGCGAGGACCAGGACGGACTTGCCGAGCCGGGTCGCCCAGTGCCGATCGGCGTCCCCGCGTGCTCCGTCGTCGCCGTTCACCGTGGCCACCCCTCACCCGAGGCGTAGCAGAGGGCACCGGCTCGGCTGGCCAGCGCCGGGTACGGGAGGGGGAACGGTCTGTGGGCGGCGCGGACTTCGAAGTTCACCAGTGCCTCCTCGAACTGGCCGGCATCGACCTGCCGGACACGGGTCGGGTGGGTCGCGTGAGCGACCGGGTGCACCACCGGCCGGGCCGGGCGGTGCGTCACGGACACCCTTTTCCGGAGAAGAGGCGCCTGGCGAGCTGATCACGGCTCGTGGCCGCGCTCGCCCGGGCAGCTTTCGGTCACCAGCGAGGGTGACGCCGGGTCTCCGGAGAGTGAACTCAGGTCATGAGCCCGTACGGCGGGACCGTTCCCCGGATGCCGGGTCGTATGCTGGCGCCTCGGCAGTATGTCCGCGCTTGCTTCTGGGTGGGTCGGAGGTATTGCCTTCGAAGCGGTCCCTGGGTACCAGCCAGGGGCCGCTTCCCTACGCGAATCTCATTCAGTCCTCCAGCTTCTGCAGCATGCTGTCGATGAAGTCCGGTGTTTCGCCGGGACTGAGTGCGGCATCTTCCAAGCGGTAGAAGATCTGGATGAACTGGGCGGCCTTCTCGGCGCCGATCACGTCGTCGAAGAAGAGGTCCCCGTCGGGCTGTTCCAGGTTCAGGAACAGGTCGTTGGACTGGTCGGACAGCTGCAGCAGCTCGAAGGAGCTCTGCATCCCTTCGACCCAGCCGGCTTCGAACGGGAGGACCTGCAAGGTCACGTTGGGTTTCCGGGCCACTTCGCGGAGGTGGCGCAGCTGGGTTCGCCAGCTCTCGCCGTCGGTGACGCGGCGGTGCAGCACCGATTCGTCGAGGATGAAGAAGTGCTCGAGTTCGGGGTCTTCGAGCCGCCCCTGCCGCTGCGCGCGGAGTTTGGTTCCCCGCGCCTGGACGTCGGGGTCCCCGGTGGCCCGCGTCACCAGGGAACGGGTGTACTCGGGCACCTGCAACAGCCCTGGTACGAGGTGCAGTTGGTACTGGCGAAGAATGACCGCGGCCGACTCGAGACCGAGAAACTTCACGAACTCCGGGCTGCTGGTGCGCTTGAACTGGTCCCACCAGCCGGGTTCCCGGCCTGCCTTGGCCATCGCGACGTAGGTTTCGACGCGATCCCGGTCGGTGACGCCGTAGTGCAGCAGGAGCGCCTTGAGGTCGGTGATCGACAAGCCCACTGTGCCGTTTTCGATGCGGATGAGCTTCGAAGTCGACCAGTCCAGCGCCTCGGCGACGTCCTTTTGAGTGAGCTGCAGGGCCTCACGCGCCTCCCTTATCTCCGCCAGCACACGTCGCTGGCTGACCACTGGCGAGTGCGCCCTAGTCATGATTGTCTTCACTCCTCCACGTTTCAGGTGGCAGGCTGTCGATGTGCCACATGGCAGAACGGTAGCACTCTGACTGTCATAGAGCACCTTGCGTTCACCTTCATAGCGTGTTGGAGTGCTGCCAGGTGGCTCCGAGGAGCGTCGCCCCCGGAACGGAAAACCCGGCCGGACCTTGATCAGGTCCAGCCGGGCGAGGGGGCGTTCTTCAGAGGCATCCGCGAAGGAAAGCCTGCCAGGTTGCCGGGGGTATCGAGAGCCAGGCGCCGGGGTGCTTCGAATCCCGGATGAGGACGTGTTCACGTGTCCGGGCGACCTCGACGCATTTTTCAGGGTCCGTACCGGTGCCGCTGGCCGAACTCTTCACCCAAGTGAGGCCGACGGAGTCCGTCTCGGCCGTAGGCCCGTCCTGTTCGGCCACGTGCGTCCCCTGGTTCTCGACGGGCGCGTTCCGGTCGGCCGGCTACGGCATCGAAGGCCGGAACGTCGCGTAGGCGTCCGTTTAGGTTAACTGCGGAACGTGACGGCTCGACACCGCCGAGAGCAGGATAACGCACGTCCGGCTGTGCAGTTGCTCGGTGATTCCCGGTCAAATAAGTGACAATTCCTGGACGTCCGCTCCGCCGGGTTTCCTTGCGAAGCAAGGGGATCGGCCGGGCGCTCATCCGGCTGCACGTGCACGTGGCGTGCGCAAACGAACGTGCCGTCGAATCGGGTTTGCCGCGGCCGGAAATCAGCTCAGAACTCCAGTTGTTCGGTCTTCCGCGGCATGAGCAGCAACGCCCCCACCGACAACACGGCCACCGCCAGCAAGCCCAAGAACACATAGTGCGTGGCCTCCGCCAGCGCCCCGCGCACGAACACCGCCGCCGGGGAGTTGTCCGCGTGCCCGCCCAGCACCAGGCTCGTCGCATCAACCGATGGCGGCAGCGGTCCCACCCCCGGCGGTGGGGACGCGAACCTCGACGCCAGTGTCGCGTTGGCGATCGCGCCGAACGCCGCCGCTCCCACCGCGCTTCCCAGCGACCGGCTGAACAGGTTCGTCGCCGTCACCACGCCGCGGCGGTCCCAGCCCACCACCGACTGGATCGCCACCAGCGTCGGGCTGGCCGCCAGGCCCAGCCCGATCCCGAGGACGAACGCCGCGAATGCTGCCGCCCAAAGCGACGAACCCGCGCCCAGCAGGGCCACCAGGACGCCGCCCGCGATGATGAACACGCTGCCGATCAGGGCCGTGTCGCGGAAGCCGATGCGCAGGTAGATCTTGCCGGCCAGGGACGCCGAAATCGGCCAGCCCACCGTCAGCGCCGCCACCGCGAACCCGGCCACCAGCGCTCCCGCGCCGAGCACGCCCTGCGCGTACGTCGGCAGGTACGAGGTCAGTCCCATCAGGACCGCGCCCACCACCAGCGCCACCAGGTTGCCGCCCACCAGGACGCGGCGGGTGAACACCCACAGCGGCAGCACCGGCTCCGCGGCGCGCTTCTCCGCCAGCACGAACGCCACCAGCAGCACCGCGCCCGCGACGAAGATCGCCACACTCGGCAGCGAGCCCCACGCCCAGGCCACGCCGCCTTCGAGCAGGCCGAGGATGATCAGGGAACAGCCGACGGTCAGCAGCGCCGCGCCCAGGTAGTCGACCTTGTGCGGCTTGCGCTCCACGCGCTCGGCGAAACCGCGGAACAGCATCAGCGCCGCGATCGCGCCCAGCGGCAGGTTGACGAAGAAGATCCAGCGCCAGTCCAGGTACTCGGCGAACAGGCCGCCGAGCGTCGGGCCGACCACCGAGGCGGCGCCCCACACGCTGGCGACGTAGCCCTGCACCCGCGCGCGTTCTTCCACCGTGTACAGGTCGCCGATGATCGTCATCGACATCGGCTGGATCGCCCCCGCGCCGATGCCCTGCACCGCGCGGGCGGCGATCAGCACCGGCATGCTCCACGCGGCGCCGCACAGCACCGAGCCGACCAGGAACGCCGCGATCCCGAAGAACATCACCGGACGGCGGCCGAGCACGTCGGCGAACTTGCCGTAGAGCGGCACCGTCACGGCCTGGGTGAGCAGGTAGATCGAGAACAGCCACGGGAACTGCGCGAACCCGCCGAGGTCGCGCACCACCGACGGGACGGCGGTCGCGATGATCGTGCTGTCCAGCGCGACCAGAGCCGTGCTGAGCATGACCGCGATCAGGACCGGGCCGCGTTCGGACCGGAAGCCGACCCCTTTCGCGGCGGCGGACGTCGTCATCGGCGGGGTGCTCCTCGGGTCGGTCATGACCGGGGTCAACTACTTTGCAGCCCTAAGCATTCCATTCCCGCGACGGCGGCCCCAGCGAATTTCCCGGCGCCCGTGGCGCAAGATGGGCAGGATGAGCGACTGGATCCGGCCGATCGAGCGGGGCTGGGTGATCCGCGACGCGGTCCCCGGCCCGGACGTCGACGAGTTCGCCGAGCCCGAACACGTGATCGCCGCACTGGCCGCGCCCGGTGCCGCCGACAGCCTGCTGGCCGTGCAGCACCCGGCCCGCACGCCCGCGGCCTTGGCCCGCGGCCTCGACCTGACGGCCGCCGTCCCGGTCGCCCGCGCCGTCCTCGAACGGCTGCGCAGGCGGTTCTACCGGCCCGTGCGCGACATCGTCGCCCCGTACCGCGTCGAAGGGCCGGACGGCGCGGCGCTCGGCCTCCTCTGCCTGGTCGACCCGGCCGCGGTGGCCGACGACGGCGCCGCGCGCGTCCGCCACACCGAGGACGTCTACCCGGACGTCGTCGCGGAACGGGCCGCCGTGCTCGCCGGGCTGGGCTGCGCGACGAGTGCGGCGCTGCTCGTCCCCGCCGCCGGTGGCCCGGAGCTGACCGGGCAGGTCGAGCAGGCCTGCGCCGGCCTCGGCCTGCCCGATCTGTCCACTTCGGACGCGGCCGGCCGGCGCCACGACCTGTGGGTGGTGCCGGACGGCCCGCTGCAGCGCAGGCTGCTGGCCGCGGTCGCCGATGCGGACCTGCTGGTCGCCGACGGCAACCACCGCGTCGCCGCCGCGGCGGCGGCCGGCCACGGCGCGCTGCTGGCCCTGGTCACCGCGGGACCGGACCTGAAGATCGGCGCGATCCACCGCGTCCTCACCGGCACCGGCCTCGGCCCGGAGGACCTGGTGTCCCGCTGGTGCGCGGCCGGCCTGGACGTCCGCTACGACGAGCACGCCGTGCCGGTGACCGGCGAGGCGGTGGTGCGTGCCGGACCGGCCGTCCTGCGGGTGCCGCTCCCGGCGCCGGCCGGGCCGTGGCCGGCGATCGACCACGAGATCGTGGAGCAGATCCTGTTCGCCGGCGCGCTCGGCATCGACCCGGACGGACCGTGCGTCCGCCCGCTGCCGGCCGGACGCCCGCTGCCGCCGGACGCGGACGCGGTGGTCCAGCTGGCCCCGGTGAGCTTCGCCGACGTCCTCGCCGTGCACGCGGCCGGGCGCCGGATGCCGCGCAAGGCCACCTACTTCACGCCGAAGCCGCGCAGCGGGCTCGTCCTGGCGGAGCTTTAGCGGGCGTCCCGGTCCGCTACGCCCCGGTGACGCCGTCGATCGCCTCGCGCAGGAAGTCCGCGTGGCCGTTGTGCCGGGCGTACTCGTGGATCATGTGCAGCATCACCAGCCGCAGCGAGACGTCCTCGCCCCAGCGCGCCTGGTGGCCGGTGACGTCCAGGGACTCGGCCGCTTCCTCGATCTTGCGCGACTGCTCGACTTCGGCCTGCCACACCGCGAAGGCTTCGGAGCGCGTCGACGAACTCGCGTCGTAGGCAGCCTGGAAGTCGCCCTCGTCCGACCACACCAGCGGGATGTCCTCGGCCGCGATCACCCGGCGGAACCAGGTGCGCTCGACCTCGGCCATGTGCCGGACCAGGCCGAGCAGGGAAAGCGCCGACGGCGGGCTCGACGCCCGGCGAAGGTCCTCGTCGGACAGTCCGTCGCACTTCATCGCGAGGGTGGCGCGGTGGAAGTCGAGGAACGTGCGCAGCATCTCGCGCTCGCCCCCGGTCAGGGGCGGTGCGGGGCGTTCGGTGGTCACGGAACAGTGTGTATCACGCCCAGAACTGTCGTACCCGTGTTTTAAGCTCGCGCGGTGGACCTGCCCGTGATGCCGCCCGTGCGGCCGATGCTCGCGAAAGCCGTGCACGAACTGCCTCGTGCGCCGGGGCTGCTGTACGAGCCCAAGTGGGACGGCTTCCGCTGCGTCGTGTTCCGCGACGGCGACGAGATCGAGCTCGGCTCCCGCAACGACCGCCCGCTGACCCGCTACTTCCCGGAGCTGGTGGAGCTGCTGGCCGCCGCGCTGCCGCCGCGCTGCGTCGTGGACGGCGAGATCGTGCTGGTCACGCCGCACGGGCTCGACTTCGAGGTGCTGCAGCTGCGGCTGCACCCGGCGGCTTCGCGCGTGCGCAAGCTCGCCGGGGAGACGCCGGCCAGTTTCATCGCCTTCGACCTGCTCGCCCTCGGCGACACCGACCTCACCGAGCAGCCCTTCCGCGAGCGGCGCAAGCAGCTCGAAAGCGTCCTGAGCACCGCGGCCGAAGGGCTGCAGCGCGTCCACCTGACGCCGCTGAGCGAGGATCCCGCGCAGGCCGAGGACTGGTTCACCCGGTTCGAGGGCGCGGGCTTCGACGGCGTCATGGCGAAGCCCGGCGACCTGCCGTACGAGCAGGACAAGCGCGTCATGCTGAAGGTGAAGCACGAGCGCACGGCCGACTGCGTCGTCACCGGGTTCCGCTGGCACAAGGACGGCGCCGGCGTCGGGTCGCTGCTGCTCGGGCTGTTCGACGACGAGGGCGTCCTGCACCACGTCGGGGTGGCCAGCAGTTTCACCAAGGCGCGGCGGGCCGAGCTCGTCGAGGAGCTGGCACCGCTGCGCGAGAACGCGCTCGAGAACCACCCGTGGCGGTCCTGGGCCGAGTCTCATGCCGCCTCCGCGGGGGAGAGCACGTCGGCGGGATACGAGCCCGAACCGGGGCGGCAACCGGGTGCGAACAGCCGGTGGGCCCCGCAGAAAGACCTCTCGTGGGAGCCGCTGCGCCCGGAACGGGTGGCGGAGGTCCGCTACGAGCACCTGCAGGGCGGCCGGTTCCGCCACGGCGGGCGGCTGGTCCGCTTCCGGCCCGACCGCACGCCGGAGTCGTGCACGTACGCCCAGCTCGACGAGGCACCGCCCGCCGAGCTGGCGAAGCTGTTCGGGGAGGCCCGGTGAGCGGCGCGGTCGTGTTCGACGTCGACGGCGTCGAGGTCAAGATCAGCAGCCCGGACAAGGTCTACTTCCCGGAACGCGGCGAGACGAAGCTCGACCTCGTCGAGTACTACCGGGCCGTGTCCGGGCCGCTGCTGGCCCGGCTCGGCGGGCGTCCGCTGCTGCTGGAGCGCTACCCCGACGGCGCCGGCGGCAAGAACTGGTACCAGAAACGCGTGCCGAAGGGCGCGCCGCCGTGGCTGACCACCGCGGTCGTCTCGACGCCGAACGGCACGACGAGCGACGCGCTGGTGGCGAAGGACCTGGCCCACATCCTCTGGGCGGTCAACCTCGGGTGCCTCGGCTTCCACGTCTGGCCCTACCTCGCCGACACGCCCGAGATCACCGACGAACTGCGCGTCGACCTCGACCCGTCGCCCGGCGTCGGGTTCGACGAACTGCGCGAAGCCGCGGTGCTGACCAGGGAATTCCTGGCCGAACACGGCATCGAAGGGCACCTGAAGACGTCGGGCTCGCGCGGGCTGCACCTGTACGTGCTGCTGGAGCCGCGCTGGGACAGTTTCCAGGTGCGGGCGGCCGCGGTCGCGCTGGCGCGGGCGCTGGAACGCCGTCACCCGGAGAAGATCACCGCGCAGTGGTGGAAGGAAGAACGCGGCACGCGCGTGTTCGTCGACTTCAACCAGAACGCCCCGCACAAGACCGTGTTCGGCGCCTGGTGCGTGCGCCCGCGCGTCGGCGGCCAGGTGTCGACGCCGATCGGCTGGGACGAGCTCGGCACCGTCGAACCCGGCACGCTGACGCTGAGCACGGTGCCCGCGCGGGTGGCCGAGCGCGGCGATCCGTGGGCCGGCGCGGGGGAGCGGCCGCAGTCGATCGAGCCGCTGCTGGAGATGTCCGGACAGGACATGGCGGCCGGGCTGATGGACGCGCCGTGGCCACCGGTCTACCCGAAGATGCCCAACGAACCGCCGCGGGTGGCGCCGAGCCGCGCGAAGAAAGCGTGATCAGGGTGGCCCCAGCCGGGGGTGGAGCTGGCTCCACGCCAGGAGCGCCACCAACGCGGTCAGCCCGAACACCGCCGCGGATCCGATGCCCGCGGCCGCCGCGCCGGCCAGGGGTGAGGCCACGGTCTGGCCGACACCGAGCCCGGCGAACGACCACGTGATGCCCCGCGCGGGCCGTCCGGGGAACAGGCGCGCCGCCCACAGGATGCACAGCCCGGTCAGCGCCATGTAGGTGCTGCCGAACAGGGCACCGGAAAGCAGGGCGGCGGGCACCCCCGGGTTCGGCAGGGCCAGGAGGGCGATGCCCACCGCGGAGAGGGTCCACGTCGCGAGGTTGACCGTCCGCAGGCCCGCGCGTCCGGCCGCCCGTCCGGCCAGGCCACCGAGCAGCCCGGCCACGCCGATCGTGGCCCAGCACCAGGTCGCGGCCACCGGGCTCAGCCCGGCTTCGGCGAGCCGGGAGGTGGAGAACGTCCAGTACGGCGCGCTCGTCACGCCGACGAGGGCGGAGTTGACCAGCAGCGGAGCTACCCCGCGGACCGGACCGGAGGCCGCCGGGACGTCGGCGGGACCGGCTGAATGCGGCAGTGCGCGCCACACGATCAGCGTCACGGCCACGCCGAGGGCGGCGAACGCCGACCAGATCACCGGCCAGCCGAACGCCAGCAGGGGAGTGAACGCCGACGCGGCCAGCCCCAGGCCGGTCCCGGTGTTGGCCCAGGTCTGCGCCCGGTCGCGAGGGCCGGCCCCGACCGTTTCGCCGATCAGCTGGGCAACGCCCGGGGAGACGAGTCCCGCGCCGGCGCCCGCGACGGTGATCCCGGCGCCGAACACCGCGACGTGCGGCGCCAGCGCCATGAGACCGAGCCCGAGCGTGGCCGCCGCCGCGGCCAGCAGCACGGTGCCGCGTGCCGACCGGGCGGACGTTCGCGGGGCGAGCACCAGCCCGAGGCCGTACCCCGAGGTGGAGAGGCCGCCGAGTACGCCGACCCCGATCGTCGTGAGCCCGAACGTCTCGCTGAACCGCGGTACGAACGGTCCGTACGCGTAGCGCGCGAACCCGTAGCAGAGGGCGATCACGACCGCGCCGGCCGCGGCCGTGGACCACCAGCTGTCCGTCTTCGTCTGCGTCACCATCACCCCCACCAAACAGACAGGTCTGTCTGGTGTCAAGCGATGGTAAGGTCGACGCAGGTAGAGGCCATACTGATCTGTTCGGAGGACTGCTGTGGGCCGGACCCGTCCCGGCGACGCGGGCGCGAAAGTGCTCAAGGCCGCGTCGGCGCTGTTCTACCGCGACGGCATCCACGCCGTGGGCGTCGACACGGTGGCGGCCGAAGCCGGGGTGACGAAGGCGGCCCTCTACGGCAACTTCGGGTCGAAGAGCGGGCTCGTCGTCGCGTACCTGCGGGAGCGCGACCGGCGGTGGCAGGAAGAGATCGACCGGATCACCGCCGCGCACACCGATCCGAGGGAGCGCGTGCTGGCGGTCTTCGACGCCTACGAAGCCTCGTTGTCGCACGACGGTTACCGCGGTTGCGCGTTCCTGAACGCGACCTCGGAGTTCCCCGACCCCGCCGACCCGGTCCGCGAAGTGGTCCGTCACCACAAGACCGCCATGCACGGCTACCTGCGGGCACAGCTCCGGCGCGGCGAACCCGATCGCGCCGAGGCCCTGGCCGACGAGCTGATGCTCCTGCTGGAGGGCGCCGCGGTCACGTCGGTGATCGCCCAGGGCCCGCAGCCGTTCGACACGGCGAAGCGGCTCGCGCGGACCTTGGTCTAGACCTGCAGGTCGAGGGCGAGCTGACCCCGGTCCTCGCCGACGCCGGAGAGCGTCGCGACGCACGCCGGGCACGGCGCGAGCTCGGACGTGGTCAGGTCCACCGGCTTCCAGCTGCGTGACTCGCGCTCCCCGCAGGCCGAACGCCGGTAGCGGAGGTCGCCGGAGCGGGTCATCAGGTGCGCCAGCGGGACGTCTTCGGGCAGCACGCCGACCAGGTACCAGCGTGGTGCGCTCACCGCGGTGGTCGTCATGGCGGTCAGTGTCCGTCGCGGTGCCCGGGACCGGACCGCATTTGCCGATCTTCGGCGTGGCGGCGCGCCTCAGGCCTCGTCGGGCAGGTACCGCAGGACGTGCAGGAGGCCGCGCTCGTCCACGGTGTCCGGGTCTTCGGCGAGGCACCGGCCCAGGTCGGCGAGCACGGCGTCGGTGTCGATGCCGGCGCCGATCAGCACCAGCTCGGTCCGCCGCGGCTCGCCCGGCGGCCAGGCCGACCGGTCCAGCTGCACGAACCCGCCGACAGTGTGCAGGTGGAAGCGCGCTTTCGGGCCGGCTGGGCCGAAGTCGGCCTGCCCCTTCATCCGGTAGAGCCCGGCCGGCCGCCGCTCGAGGAACTCGACGAAGGCACGCGGCGCGAGCGGCGTCCCGGCGGTGAAGGTGACCGTCTGGTACTCGGCGTGCAGGTGCCGCGAGTGGTCGTGGTCGTCCTCGCGCAGGTCGTCGAACGACAGCTGGCCGGCCCGTTCGCCGCGGGGCTCGGGGTCGAAGAACAGCCGCGGATCGACCCGGCCGTGCTCGGTGACCAGCAGCGGGCGGCCCGGCGCCAGCTCCTCGACGGTCGCGATGAGCTTGGCGAGCGATCCGGCGGGCACCCGGTCGGCCTTGTTCAGCACCACGAGGTCGGCCAGCCGCAGGTGACCGGCCAGTTCGGGGTGGCGTTCGCGGGCGGCCTCGAACTCGGCGGCGTCGACGACCTCGGCCAGCCCGCCGTAGCGGATGTCCGGGTTCTCGCTGGCGATCATCAGCCGGATGAGGTCGCGCGGCTCGGCGATCCCGCTGGCTTCGACGACGATGACGTCGATGCCCGCTTCGGCGCTCGACAGCTTCGTGAGCATCGCGTCCAGGCCGCTCGCGTCGACCGCGCAGCACAGGCAGCCGTTGCCGAGCGAGACCATCGTGTCGACCTGGCCCGCGACGGCGAGCGCGTCGACGTTCACCTGGCCGAAGTCGTTGACCACGACGCCGACCCGGGCGCCCTCGCGGTTGGCGAGCAGGTGGTTGAGCAGCGTCGTCTTGCCCGCGCCGAGGAACCCGGCGACCAGGACCACGGGGATGCGCCTGGCGTTCACGAAACTCCTCCCTCCTCTGCCGATCCCGCGACTCTAACGCCGGGGGCCATACACGGGCGACCGCCCCCGGTGAAGGCCGTTCGGCGAATGTCCACGAAAAGACGCAACCGGATGCGCGGGAAAGGATCACGCGGATTTTGCCACCCGTCGTGATCGATTGACGGAAAACGCGCTGTGCCATGTCCGAATAACGCTTGGTAGCAGTTATTTTTTCAGCCGGACCCGGTCTGCGCTGGAATTCCGGGATCGCCGGGACGCCGTTCCCGACCGCCGGAGCCGACCTCGCGAAACGTGGGGTATCCTCCCCCGCCTGGCCGGAGTTCCCAGGGCAGTGGGGTTTCGGGCCGGCAGTGTCGTCGGCGACCTTCGGAGGAACGGTGAACCTTTTCGTCGGGCTGCAGATCGCGATTTCGGAGAGTGGGGAACCCCGATGACCGTTACACCCGAGCGGGTGACGTCCTCGCTGCCGCTCTGCCCCCAGCGCGTCTCGGAGGAGCAAAGCGTCAATTCCGCGGCAGCGGAGGAATTCCTGGACCGGATGTTCGCCGAAGGCGCCGCGGAAGAAGGTCAGCGGTTCGAGACCCGGCTGGCGGCGGTTCGCGCGGAAATCCAGGAAACCGGCACCTACCGGCACACCCCGGCCGAGCTGGCGTACGGCGCGCGCGTCGCGTGGCGCAACTCGGCGCGCTGCATCGGCCGGCTGTACTGGCGCAGCCTGCGGATCCGGGACCGCCGCCGGGTCACCGATCCCGCCGCGATCGCCGGCGAGTGCGTCGCCCACCTCCGCCAGGCCACCCGGGTCGGGCGGATCCGGCCGACCGTCACCGTCTTCGCGCCGGACACCCCGGCCACGCCGGGCCCGCGCATCCACAACGAGCAGCTCATCCGCTACGCCGGGTACCGGTTCGAGGACGGCTCCGTCCTCGGCGACCCGCGGTACGCCGAGTTCACCGAGCAGGTGCGAAGACTCGGCTGGCGGCCACCGGAGCGAAGAGGCTCCTTCGACGTGCTGCCCCTGCTGATCGAGGCCGCGCCCGGTGAGCCGCGGCTGTTCACCTTGCCGCCGGACGCCGTCCTGGAGGTGCCGCTGACCCATCCCGACCACCGCTGGTTCGCCGGGCTGGGCCTGCGCTGGCACGCCGTGCCGGCGATCAGCAACATGCCGCTGGAGATCGGCGGCGTCACTTACCCGGCGGCGCCGTTCAACGGCTGGTACCTCGGCACGGAGGTCGGTGCCCGGAACCTGGCCGACGAACAGCGGTACGACCTGCTGCCGGTCATCGCCGAGCTGATGGGTCTCGACACCGCGTCCGAGCGCACGCTGTGGCGCGACCGGGCGCTGGTGGAGCTGACGCTGGCGGTGCAGCACTCGTTCGACGCGGCCGGCGTCACGATGGCCGACCACCACACCGAGTCGCACCGGTTCCTGTCCCACCTGGAACGCGAGGAGCGGGCCGGGCGCCGGTGCCCGGCGGAGTGGAGCTGGATCGTGCCGCCGCTGTCCGGCGGGCAGACCGCGGTCTTCCACCGCTACTACGACGAACCGGACCCGGCGCAGCGGCCCGCGTTCCTGCCGCCGCCGTGAAAACGCGGAGAGTAGCGTGGAAGCGCCCGTTCGGCGGATCGTGCGCAACCCACGGGGCAGTCCGGTCCGCGAGGGCCGACAATGGAGCGCATGACCGCAGTCCTCGTCGCCTACGCCGGGCGTCACGGCGGAACCCGGCAGATCGCCGAGGTCATCGCCGCCGAGATCGGTGAAGCGGGCCTGACCGTCGACGTGCGCGACGCCGCCGACGTCGCCGGCGTCGAGCACTACGCCGCGGTCGTCGTCGGCAGCGCCCTGTACTACCACCGGTGGCGGCCGGAAGCCGTCCGGTTGCTGGAACGCAACGCCCGGGTGCTCGCCGAGCGGCCGGTGTGGTTGTTCCACAGCGGACCGTGCGGCCCCGGCGCGGCCACGCACCAGGTCAGCCTGCCGGCGAACGTGGCGCTGCTGGCCGCGCGCATCGACGCGGAGCGCACCGCCACCTTCGGCGGCCGGCTGGACCCGGCGACGGTGCACGGCCTGATCCCGAAGCTGGTGGCGTCGGGCCGTCGCGCCGGCGACTTCCGCGACTGGGACCGGATCAAGGCGTGGGCCCGCGACGTCGGCCGCCGGGTCCGCACGCGCGTCGCGCTCTGATCCCGTTGCCCGTCCGGGGCGGTGGATGCCGAACCGAGCGGCGGTCTTCCGGGCGGCGACTCACGGCGTCACGAGCGCCGCTTCGTACGCGAAGATCGTCAACTGGACCCGGTTGCTCACATCGAGCTTCGCGAACGTCCGGGTGATGTGCGTCTTCACCGTCGCCTCGCTCAGGAACAGCTCTGCCGCGATCTGTGCGTTCGGCTTTCCCTGCGCAACCGCCGTCACGATTTCGCGTTCCCGTTCGCTGAGCAGCTCCAGCTTCGCCTGGGCCCGGCTCCGCCGCGGATTCGCCCGCGAAGCCACGAACTGGCCGATCAGCTGCTTCGTCGTCCGGGGGGACAACATCGCGTCGCCGTTCGCCACCACCCGGACGCCTTCGATGATCTCCTGGGGTGAGCCTTCCTTCAGCAGAAAGCCGCTCGCTCCCGCCGCCAGCGCCTCGAACACGTACTCGTCGAGATCGAACGTCGTCAGGATCAGGACCTTCGGGGGGCGGGGCTGGGCCAGCACCGCCGCCGTGGCCACGAGGCCGTTCATGCGGCGCATGCGGATGTCCATGATCACCACGTCCGGCGCGTGCCGGGCGACCTGCTGGACCGCTTCGTCGCCGTCGCCGGCCTCGGCGACCACTGTCAGATCGGGTGCGCTGGCCAGGATCATGGACAGTCCGGTGCGGACCAGCGGGTCGTCGTCGACGAGCAGTACGCGCACGCTCACCTGCCCATGCTAGGGCGCGGGTGCCACCCACGGCAGCCAGGCCCGCAGTGCGAACGTCCGCTCGTCGAACGGGCCTGCCGAGAGGGTGCCGCCCAGCAGGGAAATCCGCTCGTTGACACCGGTGAGCCCGGTGCCCGAGCCCGGTGACGGCACCGGGTGCGGCGGCAGCGGGTTGACCACTTCGACGGACAGCCCGGCACCCGGCCCGCCGCGGACCAGCACCTCCGCCGGCGCCCCCGGGGCGTGCCGCAGCACGTTGGTCAGCGCCTCCTGGAGGATCCGGTAGGCCGCCGTGGCGAGCGGGGCCGGGGCCGCCGAAGCCTGGTCGAGCAGGATGGTCACGTTGACGGCCAGGCCGGCTTGGCGGGCGCCGGTGATCAGGTCGGGGATGTCGGCCAGCGTCGGCTGGGGCGGCTCCGCGGCCCCGCCGGCCGCCCGGTCGGGGAAACCGGAGCCGCGCAGCACGCCGATCACCTGACGCAGGTCGTCGAGCGACTGCCGGGCGGTGGTCCGCACGGTCTTGGCCGCCTCGGCCGCCTCCGGCGCCGTGGTGGCGGTGACCTCCAGTGCACCCGCCTGCAGGGAAAGCAGGGACAGCCGGTGCCCGAGGACGTCGTGCATCTCGCGGGCGATCCGCGCCTGCTCCTCGCGGCGCGCGACCTGGTCGCGCAGGGCCGCCTCTTCGGCGAGCCGGCGGCGTTTCTCGGTCACGTTGTGCCGGACGATGCCCAGCGTGAGCGGGACGGCGGTGTACACGGCCGCGGTGACGACGACGCCGATCAGCTTGCCCACCGTCGTCCCGGTCGACACCCAGGCTTCGGCCAGCGACGCGTCCGGGTACCGGCTCACGTCGCGCCACACCGCGAGCCCGGTCGCGGCGAACACCAGCGCCGCCGCGCTCCAGCGCCACCAGCCGGTGAACCGGGTCGCGAGCGCGGCGAGGGCGATCAGCGCGGGCAGCGAGTCGGCCACCAGCAGCAGCGGCGGCACCACCGCGACACCCGTGACGACCAACGGCCATCGCCACCGCCAGACCAGGAGGACGGACGCACCGACCCCGAGGAGCCAGCCCAGCACCGCCCCGGCCGACGGCTGCAGGTCGTCCGTCCCGGGCAGGCTGATTTCCAGTGCCAGGTTCCCGAACCCGCTCACCAAGCTCGCGATGACCGCCAGCACGGTGCACACCACGCCCAGCACGGACCGTCCCATGAGGGGCAGCGTACGAGGTCACGGTCACGTCCCCATCGGCCGTTCCGCTCGTCCACGCCGGTGCGGTGACGACTTTGGTCGTACGGGGTCGAGGCCTGCGGACGACGCGGCCGCGGTCGCGTGGCTGGTTGTCTGCTCGTCGTCAAGCAGCGGCGAAAGGAAACCCGATGACCGACTACACCCCGCTCCAGCAGCACGCGGCTCCGCCTGCCGCGCCGCCGCGCAACGGCCTGGGCACAGCCGGGTTCGTCCTCGGCCTGATCGGGCTGGTGATCGCGCCGATCCCGGTCGCCGGGGTGGTCGCCTGGCCGCTGGCGGTGCTCGGCCTGATCCTGTCGGCGGCCGGCGTCGCCAGAGTGCGTGCCCGGAAGGCGACCAACAAGGGACTCTCGATCGCCGGCGTCGTGCTGTCGCTGCTCGCCCTGATCGTGAGCGTCCTGTGGCTGGTGGTGATCGGCAAGGTGGTCGACGACGTGAACGAGCAGGCCACCCAGCACCACACCATCGTCTACGAGGTGAGCGGGGACGCGAAGGCCGTCGACGTCGTCTACAGCACCTTCGACCGGAACACGATCCTGATCAACACCGAGACGTCGGCCGCCGTGCCGTGGACCAAGACCGTCGAAGCCACCGGGTTCCTCGCCGGGGCCCAGTTCACCGCCACCGCCGGCCCGGACGGCGGCTCGGTCAGCTGCAAGGTCGTCGTGGACGGCAAGGAGGCCAAGACCGCGACCGCGGCCGGGCCCGGTGCCGTCGCCGGCTGCACCGGCTTCTGAAACCACCCGTGCCACCCGGGCGAGGGGGCCGGGTGGCACGGGGAAAGAGGGTGGGACCCGGCCAGGGGGCGGGTCCCACCCTCCGATCAGCTGCAGTGCTCGAACTCGCTGTCGAAGGACGCGCCGCCGGCCGAGCCGCCCCACTTCACGCACTTGTCCGCCGCGGCCGCCGAGACCGGGCCGGCGAAGTAGGAGAAGGAGCCGGAGTCGGTGACCCGTGCCGCGCCCTTGACCTCCAGGTAGGCCGAGGTCGCCGTGCCCGTCCCGGTGGACGCGCTCTTCATCGTGCTGACGCAGTTCTTTCCGTTGGCCGCGTTGTACGACAGGTAAACCGTGCCCGCCGTGCCGAGCGCCTTCGAATCGATCACGCTGTAGCCGCCACCGCAGGCCGGGGCGCCGAGCGCGGCTTCGGTGATCGTGGCGTAGCGGATCGAGTTGCGGTATTCGCCCCCGGTGCCTGCCTCGAAGATCACTCCGGCCGACGACTGGGACAGCGGCACCATGTCGGAGTACGCCGCGTCCTGGCCCCACACGAGCAAGCTGCCTGCGGTGCCGGTCCAGTTGGCGCCCTCGTCGAACGACGAGTGGATCCGGAGTTCCTTGCGTGCGCCGCAGAGGGACGGCGCGGCGAACAGGAGGCGGTTGTACTTGCCGCCGGTGTCGGTGGCGCTCATGCGGCCGGTCGACCCCTCGACGACCGAGGTGACGAGGTCGGTGGCGAAGGTGAAGTTCTGGCTGAAGGTCTCGGCGCCGTCCGAGCTGATCGCGAACGCCCGGTTGCGCGTTCCGTCGGCCAGGCACTTGTTGCCGTCGTTCGCCTGGTTGCGGGCGGCGGCGTAGACCCGGCCGTCGTTGAGCTCGGTGACGCTGATCTCCTGGGGGTTCATCGCGCTCGACGTCGGCTTGTCCTTGGCGCCGAGGTGCCAGGTGCTGCCCTTGTCGTCGCTGTAGATCAGAGCGCCGATGTTCGAGTAGCTCATCCCGGCGACGAGCCGGCCCGCGTGGGCGCCGCGCGTCAGCACGATCCCGTGGGACGGCCCGGTGGCCAGCCAGTCCGGCGCGGCCGAGAAGCCGAGTTCCGTGGTCAGCGTCTTCGGCGCGCCCCACGTGTTCCCGTTGTCGTCGCTGATGGACACGCGCGGGACCCGGTTGCAGTCAGGGCTGGTGAAGCACTGCATGGTCGAGAGCAGCACGATCCGGTTGCTGTTCGGGATGACGATCGGCGCCGGGTTGCCCTTCACGTCGCCGAAGGCGGTGATGACCGTTTTCATCTCGCCCCACGACTTGCCGCCGTCGGTGGAACGCTTCATCACGAGGTCGATCTTGCCCAGGTCGTTGCACCAGCTGGCGCCGTCGTTGCGACCTTCGGCGAAGGCGAGCAGGTCGCCGTTGTTCGCCTTGACGATAGTGGGGATGCGGTAACAGTCATGGCCGTCGGTGTTCCTGGCGAACACCACCGAGCTGGCCACGTCGGCCTGAGCGGTCGCGGCGCCGACTGCTGCCGGGACGGCGACGGTGGCGCACCCCAGGAGCCCGGCCAGCAAGCCCTGGGCGATTCGGGTGATCTTCACGGTTCGAGCTCCCTACGGATTCGTTTCACGTCTCGGCAGCAGCGTCGACGCAATCCGTACAAGACCCGTACAATCTCGCGTATAACGACCTATACGTGACCGGCGGGGAAATTTCAGGTGAACGCGGCCAGCGTGCCGAACCCGGTCGCCAGCACCAGAAGCGTGGACAGGAGACCCAGGAGCAAGGCCCGGCCGCCGCCGCGCAGCAACGCGCCGAGCCGGACGGCGCAGCCGAGACCGAACAGCGCGCCCGCGAGCAGGAGCGTCGACGCGGTCTTCGCGACGTCGAGCACGAACGCCGGGACGAGCCCGGTGCTCCGGACGGCGACCATCGCGAGGAAGCCGAGGACGAACAGGGGCACGAGCGGCGCGTGCGCGTCACGGCGGACGCGCTGGGTCACGCCGACGAGCGCGACCACCGGGGCCAGCAGGACGACTCGGCTCAGCTTCACCACGACGGCGATCCCGACCGCGGCGGCGCCCGCGGGCCCGGCCGCCGCGACGACCTGGGCGACCTCGTGCACCGAGAGCCCGGCCCAGCTGCCGGTCCTGGCGGCGTCGAGGCCGAGCGCGCGGGCGAGCAGGGGGAGCGCGGCCAAGGCGAAGCTGCCGTAGCAGGTGACGAGCGCGACGGCGGTGGCGACGTCTTCGTCGTCGCGCTCGATCACGCCCTCCACCGCGGCGATCGCCGAGGCGCCGCAGATCGAGAAGCCGGTGGCGACCAGCAGGGCGAGGGCGCGCGGCACCCGGGCCAGCCGGGCGAGGCCGAGCGTGCCGGCGAAGGTGACCGCGACCGTCACCACGACCGCGGCGAGCGTGCCGGGGCCGAGCGCGAGCACGGTGGGGACGGCGAGCTGGAGCCCGAGCAGGACGACGCCCGCGCGCAGCAGGCGTTTCGTGAGGGCGGCGACGGCCCGGCGGTGCTCGCCGGTCAGGACGGGCGTGCTCCCGGCGACGACGCCCAGCACGACGGCGACGGTGAGCGCGCCGGCCACCGGCCACGCCGAGCTGAGCGCGTACGCCGCGGCGACGCCGAGCCCGGTGATCGCCAGGCCGGAGGTTTTCGCCGTCGTCAGTGCCATGCCTCCAGCGTCGCCGGTGCCGGGCCTGCGCGGTAGCCGGTGATCCGTGGTGAGGTCATAGACTGAAGCTATGACCGGACCGGATCTGGACTCACTGCGCCTGCTGGTGCTCGTCGACGACCTCGGCAGCATCGGCCAGGCGGCAGGGGCGCTCGGCATCGCCCAGCCGTCGGCGAGCAAACGTCTGTCCACTTTGGAGCGCCAGTTGGGACTGTCCCTCGTGGACCGGACCCGGCGCGGCTCGGCGCTGACCCCGGACGGCCGGGTGATCGCGGGCTGGGCCCACCGCGTCCTGACCGAAGTGGACGGTCTGCGAACGGGGGCGGAAGCCCTGCGCACCCAGCGCGGCGCGCAGCTGCGGGTCGCGGCGAGCATGACGCTCGCCGAGCACTTCGTGCCCGCGTGGATCGGCGAGGTCAAGCGGGCCGGGCCGGACACCTACGTCGGGCTCGAGGTGGTGAACTCCGAGCAGGTCGCCGACCTGGTCGCGCGCGGCCGGGTGGACCTGGGGTTCGTCGAGTCACCCGGGCCGTGGCGGGGCCTGGCCACGCGTCGCGTCGCGGAGGACCGGCTCGTCGTGGTGGTCCCGGCCGGGCACGCCTGGGCCCGGCGCCGCCGTCCGCTCCGGGCCGACGAGCTGGCGGCGACCCCGTTGGTGGTGCGCGAGCCGGGCTCGGGAACGCGCGAGACGGTCGAAGCGGCGTTGCGCCGGGCCGGTGCGGGGCCGGTGAAGCCGCTGCTGGAGCTGGGGTCGGCTTCGGCCGTGCGCAACGCGGTGATCGCGGGCGCCGGGCCGGCGGTGATCAGCGACCTCGACGTGGTGCGCGAAGTCGCGGGCCGCCGGTTGGTGCCGGTACCGGTGGCGGGGATGGAGCTGAGCCGGGTGCTGCGCGCGGTGTGGCCGGCGGGCCGGCGCCTGACGGGCCCGGCGGCGGAGCTGCTGGCACTGGCGGTGAAGTCCGGCCCGGCGTGACCCGGGCGGTCAGACCCTCGAAGGCTCCAGCCCCGCCGCCTCGGGGCCGGTCAGATGGGCCGCCAGCGTCTTGCACGCCGGCGCCAGGAGGTCGTTGTCGTCCGTCGCGCGGGTGGCGAGGGCCACCTGGCACGGCTCGACGCCCGCCAGCCGGACGATCGTCACGTCGGACCGGAGGCGGCTGAACCGGACCCCGGCCGGGACGATCGCCGCAAGTTCTCCCGCGGCGATCAGCTCGAACTTCTCCTCGAACTCCTTGACCAGCGGGCCGTCCGGGGCGCGGCTGCCGTCCGGGCGCGGGTCGACGCGCCAGAACGCGTTCCACTCCGGGTCGTCGACGCGGGGGAGCGGCTCGTCGGCGATGTCGGCCAGCGTGACCGACTCCCGGCCGGCCAGGCGGTGATCGGCTGACACCAGCAGCACCCGCTCTTCGTCGTAGAGCACCGTGACGCGCAGCCGGTCGGCCCGCAGCGGCAACCGCGTCACCGCGACGTCCACCCGGTGCTCCAGCAGGGCCTCCCGGGTTTCGGTCCAGCCCAGGTGCCGGGTCAGCACCTCGGCCTCCGGGTGGCGGTGGCGCAGTTCGCGCACCGCCGGCGTGACGAACAGGTTCGTGCGGTAGCCGATCGTGATACGGCTCGGCGCGGCCGCCGCGCGGGTGCTCGCCGCCGCCTGCTCGGCCGACCGCAGCAGCGCCTTGGCGCGGGGCAGGAACACTTCGCCCGCTTCGGTCAGCCGCGTACCCTGCGGCGTGCGGTCCAGCAGCCGCGCGCCGAGCTGGCCCTCGAGGCGGCGGATCTGCCGGCTCAGCGACGGCTGCGTGGTGTGCAGCGCGGCCGCCGCGCGCCCGAAGTGCCGGTGCTCGGCCACGGCCGCGAAGTACCGCACCAGCCGCAGGTCCAGGTCCGCCATGACCGCAGCCTACCTGCGGTGATGCCGGAAGCGTATCGCTCGATGAGAACCAGGCTTTGGACGCCCGCGCCGCCGCGGCCCAACGATGGAGCCACTGTCACCGAACCACGAGGCGTACGACCATGCGGGTGTTCGTCACCGGTGCGACGGGATTCGTCGGCGGCGCCGTCGTCCGGGAACTGCGGGAAGCGGGGCACGAAGTCCTCGGCCTCGCCCGCTCGGACGACAAGGCCGCGGCACTCGCGGCCACCGGCGCCGAGGTCCGGCGCGGAACGCTGACCGACCTGGACGGCCTCCGCTCGGCAGCCGCCGAAGCGGACGCGGTCGTCCACACCGCCTACGTCCACGACGACTTCGCCGATCTCACGGCCGCCGCAGCGACCGACCGCGCGGCGATCGGGGCGTTCGGCGAGGCGCTCGAAGGAACCGGGAAGGCGTTGATCATCACGGCCGCGACCGGCCCGGTGGCGCCGGGCCGGCTGGCCACGGAGGAGGACGCGGCCGACCCGGCGTTCCCGCGCGCGGCGTCGGAGACGGCGGCGCTCGCGCTGGCCGGGCGGGGCGTGCGCGCGTCGGTGCTGCGGCTGCCGCATTCGGTGCACGGGGAGGGCGACGGGCACGGGTTCGTCCCGGCCCTGATCCGGCTCGCGCGGCAGACCGGGGTCTCGGCCTACCCGGACGACGGCGCCGGCCGGTGGGCCGCGGTCCACCGGTTCGACGCGGCGCGCCTGTACCGGCTGGCCGTCGAGGCGGCGCCCGCGGGTGTGCGCCTGCACGCGGTCGGCGACGAAGGCGTGCCGCTGAAAGTGCTCGCCGAAGTCATCGGGGAACACCTCGGCCTGCCGGTGCGGTCGGTGTCCGACGTCCCGGGCCACTTCGGCTGGCTCGCGCACTTCGCCGGGCCGGACGCGCCGGCGTCGAGCGTGCTGACGCGGAACCGGCTCGGCTGGGTGCCCGAATGGCCCGGCCTGCTCGCGGACTTGAAGGCCGGGCACTACTTCGGCTGACGACCGGCCACCTTGCCGTCGATCGAGCGGCGATATATCGTGTGAATGTCGCCGATACGACTGGGAGGTCATCATGGAGATGAGCGCGGGAGCAGGCCGGATCTTCGCCGGGTTCGGGGGGCACTTCGAGCAGCATCACCCCGGGCACCCCGGGCACCCCGGGCACGCCGTGCCGGGGCACGAAGACTGGGACGGCGGGCCGGAGCTGGCGCGCGGCTTCCCGCCGCCGCCACCCCACCCGCCGCACCCACCCCAGCCCCCGGGCGGGCCCGGCTTTCCCGGGTTCCCGGGCGGCCCGGGATCGTTCGGCGGCCCGGGTGGCTGGCTCGGCGGCGGCGGGCCGTTCCAGCGGGTCCGCGAGTTCCGCGGCGGCGGCCGTCCACCGGCCCGTCCGGTGCGGCCGGCGGTGCTGGCGCTGCTGGCGGAGGAACCGATGCACGGCTACCAGCTGATGCAGGAGATCCGCCGCCGCACGCACGACCGGTGGCGGCCCAGCCCGGGATCGGTGTACCCGATCCTGCAGCAGCTCGAGGACGAAGGCCTGGTCCACACGGTCGAGACGGCCGGTCGCCGGGTGGCGGAGCTGACCGACGCCGGGCGCGAGCACGTGGCCGGGCGCGAGGCGGAGTTCGCGGCGCTGTGGGAGGAACCGGCGGAGGAGCCGGGCGCAGACCGGTTCACGGCGTTGTGGCACGCGCTGGGCGAGCTGTCCGGAGCGGCCGCCCAGGTGGGCTACAGCGGCAACGAAGCCCAGGTCGCCGAGGTGAAGAAGATCCTCGCCGACGCCCGCCGCCGCGTGTACGCGGTGCTGGCGGACGCGAATCTGGAGGAAGACGACGCCTGACCTGCAGCGCCGCCCGCCCCCGCCGGCCGGATCGTCCACTTCGGACTCTCCGGTCGGCGGGTAGGCTGCATCCCATGGAGGAGCAGGACTTCGCCGCGCACCTGACCGCGACCATGACCGGCAGCGCCCTCACCATGCTCATCGGCGTCGGCCACCGCACCGGCCTGCTCGCCGCGGCCGCACGGGGGCCGGCCACCAGTGCCGGGCTCGCCGAGCGCGCCGGGCTGCAGGAACGGTACGTCCGCGAGTGGCTCGGCGCCATGGTCACCGGCGGCATCTTCACCTACGACGGCCGCGAGTACACCTTCCCGCCCGAACACGCCAAGTTCCTGCTCGGCGAGACCGCGGCGAACCTGATGCCGTCGCTGCTGATGCTGTCGGCGTTCACCGGCGTGCTGCCCGAGCTGGAACGCGCGTTCGCCGAGGGCGGCGGTGTCCCGCGGTCGGCTTACGGCCCTTACCTCGAAACCCTCGGCGCCAAAACCGGGGACAGCTGGAAGCACATCTACCGCGAACACCTCGTGGACGGCTTCTTCGGCGCGGTCCCCGGGCTCAAGGAACGGCTCACGGCCGGCGTGCGCGTGCTCGACCTCGGCTGCGGCACCGGCAACGCGATCGCGGTCGCCGCCCGTGCGTTCCCCGCGTCGCACTTCACCGGCCTGGACATCAACGCGAACGTCGTCGAGCAGGCGAGGGAACACCGCCTCCCGAACACCGAGTTCGCCGTCGGGGACGCCGCCGAGCTGAGCGCCGACCCGCCGTATGACGTCATCACCGCGTTCGACGCCGTCCACGACCAGGACCGTCCGGACGTCGTGTTGCGCCGGATCCGGGACGCGCTCGCCCCGGACGGCCTGTTCTTCATGGTGGACACCAACTTTTCCAGCCACCTCGAGAAGAACATCGGCAACCCGCTGGCGGCGCTCACCTACTCGATCAGCCTGATGTACTGCACCACGACGTCGCTGGCCGAGGGCGGTGCCGCGCTCGGCGCCGTGTGGGGTACCGAAAAGGCGGCGGAAATGCTGGCGGACGCGGGGTTCCGGCACGTCGAAGTGCTCGGCTCCCCGCGCCCGCAGAACTGCATCTACGCCTGCCGGCCGTGACTCACTGCCGGTACGGCGCCGCGGCGGCCTTCGCGGCGGTGATGAACGCGCCCTTGTTCTTCGGCCAGAACGTGCTGTCGACGCACGTGTAACGCGGCAGGAAGCCGCCGCACGTGCCGCTCGAGCTGCCGACCTCGAACGTCACGCTCGCGACGCCGAGTTCGCCGTAGGTGAAGTCGTCGGTGGTGCCGGTCGTGTCGTAGCCGACGGTTTCCTCGTTCGTGCCGACGAGGTAACCGTTGGACGCGGCGTACTTCGCGCCGAGCTTGCGGTACTGCGCGTCGTTCGGCGAGGTCGCCGGCGTGAAGCCCCACGGGATGATGACGTCGTTGCCGTAGCTGTGCAGCGTGATCATCGTGCCCTTGGCGGTCGACGGCGCCGGGTCGTTGTTCCCGGTGCCGCGCTGGTCCGGGAAGATCGCGCGGGCCAGCTTCTCCAGCGCCTGCACCTCCGGCTCCGAACCCGCGCTCACGCCCTGGTAAGTCTCGGAACAGGCGGAGTTGGAGTCGCCACCCCACTTGAACGTCGAGTTGCGGTTGAGGTCGACGCCGATGCTCGTGCCGGTGCAGCTGCCACGGGAGTTGTTCGCGTTCTTGCGCTGCAGCTTGGGGGAGTTGCCGCCGGAGGCGACGATGTCGACGCCGTCGGGGTTGGCGACCGGCACCACCCACACCTCGGTGGTGTCCAGAATGGACTTCGCGGTGGCGTCGGTGGCGTAGCCGTCGGCGAGGTAGTCGATCCAGCGCCAGGCGAGCTCGCCGGTCGACAGCTCGCGGGCGTGGATCTGGCCCACCAGGAAGAACTTCGGCTTCGGCGACGTCGTCGACAGCGTGCAGTCGCCGGTCTGCTTCTTGGTCAGGCAGAGGGCCTGGATGTCGTGGCCGCCCTGGCCCTTCGTCTTCTTCCACGACTGGCCGATCGTGTACTTCGTGGCCAGATCGGGGTGCGCCGACGCGACCTGCGTGAGGTGGTTCTCGTGCGCGGTGGCGGTCCGGTACCCGCCGTAGTAGGTGTCCGCCGCCAGGCGGTTCGCGTCGGCGGGCAGTTCCTTGTAGACGGTGTCGAAGAAGGTGGGCCGGTAGCCGAGCGCCCGCAGCTTCGCGGCGACGGCTCGCCCGCCGACGACGTTGACGCTGGCGTCGTCGTCCCCTTCTTCGACGTCGAACCCGGCTTCGGCCAGCGCCTGCGCCTGGGCGGCGCCGGCCGGGACGCGCCAGAACACCGGCGTGTCGGCCGCCTGTGCGGTGGCGGTGCCGCCGAGCAGGGTGGTGAGCAGGACCCCGGACGCCGCGAGGGCGAGCCGGGACAGGGACCTTGACGCCATCGGGGGATCTCCTCACGCCGCACGGATGGAGGTCCGGTCGGAACCCGTGGTCACCGTACCGGCACGCACAGTGTGTCGGCCGGAGGTAAACGGGCCATACCCCCGAAAGTCGCGAAACGCCGAGCGCCCCAATGTGGCCTTGGGTGCGTTGGACGCACCGAAGGCCACATTGGGGCGCTCGGGTCCCGCTACTTCTTCAGGCCGTGTTCGATGGCTTCGATGATCCGCGGGCGCAGCTCGGCCGCGCTGATGATCGCGTCGACCGAACCGACCTCGACCGCGCGCTGGATGCTGTGCACCCGGTCGAACTCCGCCGCCACCTCGCTCACCTTCTCCGCGCGGACCGCCGACTGGACCTCCGCCAGCTGGGCGTTCAACGCCGCCCGTGCGGCGCCGGTCGCCGCCGCCACCTGGGCCTGCAGCTCCGTCACGCGGGGGTCGTTCGCCGTGCGGTTGTTGACGTCGCCCGCGAACACCACCGCCGCCGCCGGGGCGCCGCCCAGCACCGAAGCGAACGAGCCTTCCAGGGCCAGCACCGTCATGTTCGGGTTGAGTGCCTTGGAGAACACCACGAACGCGCCGCCGTGGTACCGCGAGATCACGCAGAACACGATCGGGCCCTCGAAGTTGACGATCGCCCGGCCGATTTCCGCGCCGTACTCCAGCTGCAGCTTGCGCAGCGACTCCGGGGAGCCGTCGAAGCCGGACAGGTTCGCCAGCACCACCAGGGGCCGGTTGCCCGACGCCGCGTTGATCGCCCGCGCCGTTTTCTTCGACGACCGCGGGAAGAGCGTGCCCGCGGTGTAGGTGTCCGGCCCGTCGGTGGGCGGGAAGCCGCGCCGCGGCACCGACCGCGACTCGATGCCGATCAGGCAGACCGGGCGGCCGCCGATGTGCACGTCCTGCACCGCCGCGGTGTCCGCGTCGGCCATGCCCGCCCAGCGCTCCAGCACCGGGTGGTCCTGGTCGGACAGCGCGCGCATCACCGTGCGGATGTCGAACGGCTTCTTGCGGTCCGGGTTGTGCTCGGCCGAGAAGATCTCCCCGACCGTCGTGAAATCGCTGCCGACGATCGCGTGCGGGAACGGCGAGACGTCCCGGTCGACCGGGTCGCTCGTGGCCACCTTCCGCGGGCCGGCCTCACCCGGCACCACGTACGTGTGGTCGTAGTGCGCCATCAGCACTTGCCGCGCGGCCGGCAGGTTCGGCGCCCAGTACTGCGCCTGGCCGTTCGGGCCCATGACGCGGTCGTAGCCGCCGATGCCGAAGTTGTCCTCGGCCGACACGCCACCCGAGAAGTCGAGTGCCTGCTTGCCGGTGAGCACCATCGCCGAGTCCGGCGTCATCACCAGGATGCCCTTGGTGTGCATGAGCATCGTGGCTTCGGCGTTCCAGTACGGCTGGGCGCCGACGTTGATGCCGTTGACCACGATGTTGATCTCGCCGCCGTCCTGGGTGAACGTGACGATCCGCTTGAGCGCCGCGGCGACCCAGTCCATGTTCTCGGTGCCCGACGACATCGAGATCCGGGCCCCGGACGACAGCGCGAACCACTCCAGCGGCACCTGCATCCGCTCGGCCAGGTCGAGCGCCGCGATCACGCGCGAGCACTCCGGCTCCGAGAGGGCGCCCAGCGACTTCGTCGGGTCGCCGAGCAGCACGACGCGGGTGACGCCCTCGGGGTGCCGTTCGGTCGGGGTCGTGACGACGCCCGCGATGATCGCCGCGGTGTTCTTGCCCTTCGGCCGGTCCACCGGGACCAGGACGCCGCCGCCCGAGGAGTCCAGGTCGTGCTCGACAAAGGTGCCAGCGGGGCCGGAGAGCAGGCCGGTCAGCTCGTACGGGTAGACGGTGCCCCGCCGCGCCGCACGCAGCACCTTCAGGCGGTAGTCGTCCAGGGGCTTCACCGGCTCGGTCGACGGCGGCTCGACGTGCAGCCGCGCGCCGTGCCCGGGGTCGAGGGTGATCCGGACGGCCAGCTCGGCCAGCTTGCCCGCGTCCGTGCGCCGCCGCGCCAGGAACTGGACCTCCTCCAGCCCGGCCCCCACCGAAGTCGGCAGGATGCGCTGGACCAGCGTGTTCAGCTCCTCGGTGGTCAGGTCGGTCGGCGGCCAGACGTACATCATGATCCGGTTCGTGTCGAACCGCTTGTTCTGCGGCCGCTGCGCCTGGATGTTGCGGATCGCGTCGAGGCAGGCGGTGACCGCGTCCTCGAGCGCGGGCAGCGCGACCAGCCGTCCGTCGGCCTCGCGCAGCGGGGTCAGGTCGCGGACCTGGCCCATCGCGATCAGCCGCTCGTCGGCCGGGTTGGTCTTCGCCACGGCCTTGAAGAGGTAGATCTCCTCGTCCGCCGACGGCAGCCGGGTGAGGTCGAACTCGCGCAGCCGCTCCAGCTGCAGGCGCTGGGCGATCTGCGGGTGCAGGCCGCGGATCAGCCGGTCTTCGGTGAAGGCGGTGGAGCCACTGCCACCGCGCTCGAAGGTGAAGTGGTGGTGCATCACCGCGCCGCCGGTGCCGGCCACGGTGACCACGATCCGGCGGACGCCCGCGGGGACCGGGGTTTCGCCCAGCAGCGTGCCGAGCCGCCCGGCGGTCGCGTCGACGTCCGGCTGGTCCTCCCAGCGCAGGTAGAGGTCGGCGACCACGCCTTCGGTGGCCACCTCGCCGAGCGCGCGGAGTGCGTCGGGCAGGGCGGCGATGTCGACGGCGGTGGTGACCAGCGGCAGCCCGCCTTCGGGGGTGTTCAGCTCGGCGGTCAGCCAGCGGTGCCCGCCGGCTTCGCGCACGGCGACCGCGGACAGCCGCCGGTTGCCGTAGTACCGGCGGGTCAGCACCTCCAGCAGCGGCGCGTGGTCGCGGCCCGGCCGGCCGATCCGCTGCCCGATCAGCCGGACCAGCGGCTGCGAGCCGGTGATCATGGCCTGGATCCGCTCGGCGCGGTCCGGTGCGTCCGGGTGCTGGTCGAGGTAGGTCAGCTCGGTGCGGACGGCGGCGTAGACGCGGGCGCGGTTGCGGCGCAGCAGCGGCTGGGCGAACCAGCGGAAGACCACGCCACGGGCCAGGTCCGACACCGCGGGGAAGCGCACCTGCGTGGCCTCGACCAGGTGTTCCAGGGTGAGCCCGGCGCGTTCGCTCAGCGACTCGGCCGGCGGCGCGCCGGTCAGCCACTGCCGCAGCAGCTCCGAGACGACCGCGACGTCGGCCCCCGTCCGCTGCTGGGCCAGGAAGATCCGGAAGACCGCGGCTTCGAGCTCCGGCGTGCGCTCGAGCTCGTCGACGCCGTAGTGCGCCAGCACGCGCTTCAGCTTCGCCTGGAAGCCTTCGGTGACGCCGGCGCGTTCGACGTCGAGGCTCTGCAGGTAGCTGTGGAAGAACTCCCGCGAGCTGTGCACCGGGCTGCCCGGCTCGGTGTCGAGCTCGCCGCCCGGGGTGTTGCGGCTGAGCTCGGACAGGTCGGCGAAGACGGTGAGCAGCTCGAGTTCGCCCTCGACCGGCCGGTTGCCCAGCTCGGTGCGCGCCTCCAGGTAGGTGGCGACGAGCCGCTTGCGCTCGGCCGGCTCGACGTCGAAGCCGAGCAGCAGGCTGCGGAGATCCTGCAGGCCGCGTTCGACGCGCTCGGCGGCGGAAACGCCGTCCGGCACCGAGGGCAGCTCGATCTCGACGGTCTCGGTCTCCTCGGCCGCCGCGTCCTCGGCGCCGTCGGCCAGGGGTTCCAGGCGCATCAGCGGTGCGCCGGTCTCGACCTGGCTGCCGACGGAAACCGGGCATTCGCGGACGCGGGCGCGGAACGGCGCGCGCAGCACCGTCTCCATCTTCATGCTCTCCAGCACGAGGATCGGCGCGTTCGCCTCGACCTCGTCGCCGACCGCCAGCGGCGTGGCGACGACCAGCGCGGGCGCGGGGGAGCGGACGACGCCGCCTTCGTCGCGGCTGATGCGGTGGGTGACGCCGTCGACCTCGACGAGGTGGATCGGGCCGTGCGTGGCCGAGATGAGCCGGAAGCGCCTGCCGTTGACCAGGATCTGGCCACTGTGGGCGTCGAACCGGTCGATCTCGATGTCGGCGTGGTGGACGTCGGACGCCCCGGCCGAGATGCCGACGCGGAAGCGGCTGCGCCCGGCCCTGGCGACGGAGACGCGGTAGCCGACGCCGCGGAGCTTGAGCTCGAGCGGGCGGCCGCTTTCGTGCTGCACCTGCGGGCGCCCGCCGTGCGCGGTGGACAGCAGCCGCTGGACGGAGACCTCTTCTTCGTCCTGGTAGGCCTCGATGCCGGCCGCGGCGAGCGCGATCGCGGAGTGGCGGTGGGTGACCAGGCGGCCCTCGGCGCGGACGCGGTCGATCCAGCCGGTGTCGGCGCTCGCGTCGATCACCTCGGGCTGGTCGAGCAGGTCGAGCACGAAGCTCTTGTTGGTCGCGCCGCCCTCGATGATGACGGTGGTCTCGGCCATCGCGCGGCGCAGCCGGCCGAGGGCCTCGTCGCGGTCGCGGCCGTAGGCGATGATCTTGGCGATCATCGAGTCGAAGTCGGCCGGGATGGTGTCGCCTTCGCTGACGCCGGTGTCGACGCGGATGCCGGGGCCGGCGGGCAGGGCCAGCCGCGCGATGCGGCCGGGGGAGGGGGCGAAGTCGCGGTCGGGGTCCTCGGCGTTGAGGCGGGCCTCGACGGCGTGGCCGCTCTCGACCGGCTGGTCGCCTTCGAGCTTCCCGCCGCCCGCGACGTGCAGCTGCAGCTTGACCAGGTCGGTGCCGGTGGTGATCTCGGTGATCGGGTGCTCGACCTGCAGGCGGGTGTTGACCTCGAGGAAGGCGAACAGCCGCTCGCCCGGGTGGTACAGGAACTCGACGGTGCACGCGCCGCGGTAGCCCACGGCCACCGCGAGCCGCTCCGCCGACGCCTTCAGCTCGGCCGTCTGCGCCGGCGAGAGCACCGGGGAAGCGGATTCCTCGATGATCTTCTGGTTGCGCCGCTGCACCGAGCAGTCGCGGACGCCGAGCGCCCACGCCGTCGCGCCGTCGGAGATGACCTGGACCTCGACGTGCCGGGCGCCGGTGACCAGGCGCTCCAGGAACACGACGCCGGAGCCGAACGCGCGCAGCGCTTCGGAGCTGGTGCGCTCGTAGGCGTCGGCGAGGTCCTCACCGGAGGCGACCATGCGGATGCCGCGCCCGCCGCCGCCCGCGGTGGCTTTGAGCATCAGCGGGTAGCCGATCTGCTCGCCCGCCTTCAGCGCGTCTTCGAGGGTGGCGACCTCGCCGCGGCTCCACGGCGCGACCGGCACGCCGACCTCTTCGGCGATCAGCTTCGCGCCGATCTTGTCGCCGAGCTTGCGCATCGCGTCCGCGCTCGGCCCGACGAAGGTGACGCCGACCTTCTCGCACAGCTCGGCGAACGCCGGGTCCTCGGCCACGAAGCCCCAGCCGACCCAGGCGGCGTCGGCCTTCGTCTCGACCAGCGCCTTCTCGAGCTTGGCCAGGTCGAGGTAGGGACGCGCCGAGGCCGGGCCCAGGTCGTAGGCCAGGTCCGCCTCGCGGACGAACGTGGCGGTGCGATCGGCGTCGGTGTAGAGGGCGACCGTCTCGATCCGCGTCCCGGTTTCCGCCGACAGATCCCGGACGGCGTGGATGAGCCGCATCGCGGCCTCTCCGCGGTTGACGATGGCGACACGACTGAACACCGGCTGAGCCTCCCAAGTACCCACGCGCAGAAGGCGACGTACCTGTCCTGGAACGTCGCCTGCACTTGTCTACACCCTGGTGGATGACGACGGGTCGGACCAATGTCCGCGATGGCGCATGCCGGGGCGGCTGAGTTGTGGGAACCCCACAAAAAGCGACCCGCGCCACACCGTCCGGACCGGCTTTCACGCGAGGTTCGCGACAAAGCACGCAACGCGATGGCGAACAGCGGGTGGCGGGGAGGCGATCAGGAGGCGAGCAGCGCGTCCGAGTCCAGGACCTGGCCGAGTTCGCGGCGTTCGGCCTCCGACAGCGGGACGGCGGCCACGTCGCTGCGGCCGTTCGGTCCGGGCGCGGTGGTGACCACCAGCACCGGCCGGCCGTCGACCTCACGCAGCGTCACGCGGCCACCGCACGCCAGGTCGACGGTGATGCCGGGGCGCTCGCGATGCCTGCCCAGCCAGCGGCCGACGAAATCGAAGGTCATCGCGGTCTCCCCTTGGTCCAGCGCGCTCCCCCTGGAGCACAGGTGTCGCTGGCGGGTGCCCCGGATACCGCGGATCTACACCCGATCGAGCGAAACGGCGGGCCGGCACCCCCCGACGTGGTGACGGCCCGCCCGCTGTTTCCGCCGGTCAGTGCAGGGGCGCCTCGACGACGTACCGCTTCGCGAGCCCCGCACCGCAGTCGACTTCGACGGTCCGCCGGACGACCGGGACGCCGTCGTCGCCGCGCAGCGCATACCCGACCGCCGTCGAGTCCGGAACGGTGCGGACCTCGGCGGGGACGCGCCCGCCGGCCGACAGCCGGCGCAGCAGCCGCTGCAGCGGCGCGTCGAGTGCCTCGTCCACCGTCGACGGCTCGCGGGTGGACTCCCCGGCCGACGGCGGCGCGGCGGGCGCGCCTTCGCTCAGCCGGTCGACTTCGCGCGTGGCGTCGACGATCGTCGTCACCGTGCCGCTGCCGTCGATGCCGACGCGCACCTCGCCGAGGCCGGGCGTGACGACCGGGTGGCCGTCGACCAGCTGCGTGAACACCACGTGGGTCTCCCGCACCCGCGGGTCGGCGATGTCGCCTGCCGTGCCGCCGGCGTGGTACTGGTGGCGCACCTTGTCCGCGACCAGGTCGACCCGGTCGGCCAGGCCGAACGTCTCGATGGCGTCCTGGGCGATCCGGACGGCTTCGTCCGCGCTCGGCGCGTCCCGGCCGGTGCCGTCGGCGTCGGCGAAGGTGATCTCGCGGACGCCGCGGTGGTCGACGCTCAGCCGCGGCCCGCTCTGGCCGTCGCCCAGCACGACGCCGTGCGGGCCCATCGCGTCCGCCGGTACCCCGCCGCCGAGCCGGACGCCGTAGTGGCCGGCCAGCTCGGTCAGCCGCGCCGGCGAAAGCCGCTGCGGGGCGAACCGGGCCGTCTGCGTCGAGCCCGGCAGCTCCAGCTGCGCCGCCCGGATGCTCTTGGCGGCGTCGTACCAGGTCCACCACCACCAGTTCTTCGACGCGGCGGCGGTCGAGAAGGTCCCTTCGTTCCACAGCCGGTCCTGCGCTTCGGCCTGCGTCGCCCCGCACGCGACCGCCGAGGGTGCCTGGTGGTGGTCGATGTCCCACGACGCGTCCAGCCACGCCTTGCTGAACTTGTGGCCGTTGCCGTTCCACTTGCTGAAGAAGTAGGCGCCGTAGTGCGGGCTGTCGATACTGGTCGTCTCGAAGCCGAAGATCATCCGCAGGCCGAGGTTGGCCGCCTCCCAGGTGCGGATCGGGCTGTGGCCGCCGCCGATGCGCAGCGAGAGACAGGTGGAGAAGAACAGGTAGCGCGCGACCTCGTTGCCCAGCCGCATGTCGGCCGAGCTCGCCCAGGCCGACCCGCCCCAGGTGCCGCCCATCGGCATCCAGAAGACGCCATTGCCGTCCATCGTCCCGTGCCCGGAGTGGTACTCGGCGACGCAGGCGTCGAAGCCGTAGGTGCCCTGCCAGTCGTCGTACTGCTCGCCGTAGATCCACGACAGCACACCGCCGTCGGTGTACCAGAAGTTCGGCGCGGTGAACTGCTTGACGTAATTGTAGAAACCACCCGCGTCGTCGTGGGTGTGGGAAAGGTCGTTGATGCCGGACGGGAAGTCTTCGATGGAGCAGACGCCGTACCGGTTCGCGCCCCGATCGGCGGCCGTGCCGGTCCCGCCGAACGGATCGGCCGAGGTCAGCGCCTGAGCGCCGGTGGGTGCACCGGCCGGCGCGGCCACCGCGCCGTTCTTGAGCAGTGCCATGATTCCTCCCCGTGGGTGGCAGAATGCAGCGATCGGACGGTAGTCGTCAAAGCGCTGAAAACAATCGGATACATCTTTTTGCCACACCTTCAGCGCAATTTTTTCAGCGCTGCACCGATTCCGTGGCCCATTTTTGCGCGAGGCGGGGAACCGGGCAGGCGGCACCGGCCACAGTGGACGGCGGGCGATGGGCGCCGCCCCCGGTCACCACGCTACCGGCAGGCACCGACGAAATCCGCCACCGGCAAGGCGCGGTCGGCCCGTCGCCCCGTCATGCTGTCCGGATGAAACTGGGGCAGGTGGCGTCGGCCGCGCGGGACATCTTCTCGGCCCGGCTGGTCTACGGCGAACCGGTCGAGCGCGCCGGGACCGTCGTGATCCCGGCCGCGGCCGTTCTCGGCGGCGGGGGCGGCGGTGGGGACGACACCGGCGCCCTTCCGGTGCGGGAGGGGGCCGGCTTCGGGATGTTCGCCCGGCCCGTCGGCGCGTTCGTGGTCCATGGTGGCGAGGTGACCTGGGTGCCCGCGGTGGACGTGACGCGGCTCGGGCTGGCCGCCCTCGGCGTCGCCGCGCTCGTGAGGATCCTGGCCAGGCGGGCCAGAGCCTGACCGGGGTTCCGGCGAAAGTTCACCGGCGGTTCGCACCGATGTTCGCGTCGGCGGCCTAGCGTCGGGGTGTCTTTCGATGCGGAGGTGCGCATGAATTCCGGGGACTTCAGCCGGCGGACGCTGCTGCGGGCCGGCGGGGTGGCGGCGGCCGCGGGGATGCTGCCCGGCGTGGCGTTCGCCGAACAGCCCAGTGGCTCGGGCAGCCGGACGCAGACCGTCACCGGCACCCTGAACCCGGACGTGCCGGACTGGTACTACCTGCCCGTCGACGTCCCGCGCGGCGTGCGGCAGATCGACGTCGGGTACTCCTACGACCGGCCTCCGGTGCCGGCCGGCACCCGCGGGAACGCCTGCGACATCGGCATCTTCGGCCCGGAAGGCCACGACCTCGGCAACGCGCGCGGCTTCCGCGGCTGGTCCGGCGGCTTCCGCGACCGGTTCTCGATCAGCGCGTCCGAGGCCACGCCCGGCTACCTCGCCGGTCCGATCAGGCCCGGCCGGTGGCACGTCATCCTCGGGCCGTACACGGTCGCGCCGCAGGGCTTGACCTACCGGGTCGACATCACGCTCACCTTCGGTCCGGACGGCACCCCCTTCACCCCGAACCCGGCACCGGAGTCCGCGCCCGCCCGCGAGCGCGGCCGCGCCTGGTACCGCGGCGACAGCCACCTGCACACCGTCCACTCCGACGGCCGCCGCACACCGGAGCAGCTCGTCGCCGACGCCCGCGCGGCCGGCCTCGACTTCATCGTCTCCACCGACCACAACACCTCGAGCTCACAGCTGGTCTGGGGGGACCACGCCGTCGACGACCTGCTGATCCTCAACGGCGAAGAGGTGACGACCCGGTCCGGGCACTGGCCCGCGATCGGCCTGCCCGCCGGCACGTGGATCGACTGGCGCTACCGCGCGGCCGATCCGCGGGACTTCCGGCGCTTCACCGACCAGGTGCACCGCGCCGGCGGCCTGGTCACCGCGGCGCACCCGTTCGCGAACTGCTTCGGGTGCACCTACGAATTCGCCTACGAGATCGCCGACCTCGTCGAGGTGTGGAACGGCCCGTGGACCCAGGACGACGAGGCGAGCGTCATCCACTGGGACGGGCTGCTGCGCGGCGGCCGCTTCATCCCGGCGATCGGCGACTCGGACGCGCACCACCCGGACCAGCGCGTGGCCCTGCCGCACACCGTCGTGCTCGCCGACCGGCTGCGCCGCCGGGAACTGCTGGCCGGGCTCAAGGCGGGACGTTCGTGGCTGGCCGAGTCGGCGTCCGTGCAGTTGGACTTCACGGCCTCCGGCGGCGGCACCAGCGCGGGCATCGGTGAGCGGCTCGCCGTGGGCACCGGGACACCGGTGACCATCAACGCCGTGGTCGCCGGCGTGCCGGGGACGACGGTGACGTTCCTCGACCAGCTCGGCCCGGAACGCACCGAGCCGATCGGCGACTCGGGCGCGGCCACGGTCACCTGGACGACCTACCCCCGCTACAGCCGCTGGGTGCGCGTCGAGGTCCGCCGCCCGTCCGGTGGCCCGAACACCACGGTGCCGAACGCCATGGTGGCGATGTCCAACCCGATCTTCCTCGGCCCCGGCCACTGAACCCGCACCCGGTGCGCCGCGTCCTCCGTTTGGCAGACTGGTGCCAACGGGTGACGGGGAGGCAGGGTGCGCGGTTGTGGCCTGAAGCTGGCCATGGTCCTGGGGGCGGTCATCGTGCTGGCCGCCGGGGTCGTCGTGGTGGTGGCGCTGACGCGCGGCTCGGTCCGGACGCCGGGGTGCACGGTGGCGTTGCCGGGGGACGGCGCGTCCGCCTACACGTTCACGCCGGAGCAGATGAACAACGCGGCGACGATCTCGGCGGTCGGCATCAAGCGGGGGCTGCCGGCGCACGCGACGACGGTCGCGCTGGCGACGGTGCTGCAGGAGTCGAAGCTGCGCAACCTCGAGGGCGGTGACCGCGACTCGGTCGGCCTGTTCCAGCAGCGCCCGAGCCAGGGCTGGGGCACGATCGCCCAGCTGCGCGACCCGGTGTACGCGGCGACGGAGTTCTACGAGAAGCTCGAGAAGCTGCCGAACTGGGAGACGCTGCCGATCACTCAGGCGGCCCAGGCGGTCCAGCGATCCGGCCACCCGGACGCGTACGCGCAGTGGGAGCCCCAGTCCCGCACCATGGCGGCGGCGTTCAACGGCCAGTTCCCGGCGGTGCTGACCTGCCGCAACCTGACCCTGGCGGCCCCCGCGGACCTCGCGGCGGCGGCGACGGAGGAACTGGGCACGTCCCGCTTGAGCGGCCCCCACCCGGCGGCACAGGGCTGGACGTACGCCGCCTGGCTGGTCGGCCGCGCCGAGGCGCTGGGCGTGGACAAGGTGAGCTTCGCCGGCCAGACCTGGACGGCGGAGTCCGGCGCGTGGGCCGAGGATCCGGCCGCGGGCCAGGACCTTTCCCTGCACCAGACCACGGCGGCCCAGGCCAGCGAGTAACCCCCGGCTCAAGCGCCCCAAGGTGGCCTTGGGTGCGTTGGACGCACCCAAGGTGGCCTTCGGTGCGTTGAGCGCACCGAAGGCCACATTGGGGCGCTGGGGGGCAGCGAACCGCACCCGACCGGCGCACCATCCGCGCCGCCGAGCCGAGCGAGGTCAGCTTCCCGGCGACGCGGACCTGCAGGACCACCACCGCGACCGTGTTCAGCACGAACAACGCCGACACCGTCCAGCCCGGCGCCGCGGTGCGCTCGACGATCCACAGCGGGATCGCGACGCTCAGCAGCGGCATCGGTGGAGACCGACACCTGGAACCGTTCCGCGGCCCGCCGCAACGGCCACCGGTCTTCGACGACGCAGCAGGCCAGCCGCAGTCTCCCGGTCGGGGTCAGGGGTGCGTTGGCGTGGGTCACGAAGGGCCTCCGTTGATCGGTGTAGACGTCGCAATCCACACCGAACCCGGAGGCCCTTCCCTACAGCAAGATCATCCGGTCACGCGTCGCCACGATCGCAACCTCCCAAGACAGAACAACTAACCCGCCTTACCACGCACGGCGGCGGCAGGCTCCTCGACGTGATGGTCCGTCCGCCGTCGCGCGGCGATCAGCAACCCGCCCGCGCAGGTGGCCGCCGCCGTCGCCAGGATCACCAGCCAGCCCCGCTGGAAGTCCGCCAGGTCCGGCGTTCCCGCGAAGACCGCGACCAGCACCGCGATGCCCAGGACCGTGCCGATCTGGCGGGCCGTGTTCACCATCGACGAGCCCGCGCCCCAGCGGGGCGGCGGCAGGACCGTGCCCACCACCCCCGACAGGCTCGGCAGGACGAGCCCGACGCCGAGGCCGGTCAGCAGCTGGCCGGGCAGCATCGAGGCCGCGTAGTCGGGTGTGGATCCCATGCGCAGCAACCAGATCAGCACCCCGGCTCCGAACGAGACGCCGCCGAGGGCGACCACCGGGCCCGGCCCGAAGCGGTGCACGAACCGGCCGCCGAGGATCGACACCGGGATCACCACCAGCGGGCCCGGCGCCAGTGACAGCCCGGCCACCAGGATCGAGTCGTGCCACACCGACGTCAGGAACAGGACGTTGCCGAACAGCATCGCCGCGAAGCCGGCGGCGAACACGCCGGTGGTCAGGCAGGCCAGCCACAACGTCGGGACGCGCAGCGCCGGCAGGTCCAGCACCGGTACCGGGTGCCGCGACGAGCGCAGCGGGACCCAGGCCAGCGCGACGGCGGCCACCGCGAACGCCAGCAGCACCGGCCCGGCACCCCAGCCGTGGTCGGACGCTTCGACCAGCGCATACGCCAGGGCGCCGACGCCCACCAGCAACCCGGCCGCGCCGAGGACGTCCGGGACGCCGCCGCCGGTGTCCCGCGATTCGCGCAGCACGCGCGGCCCGGCCAGCAGCGTCAGCGCGCAGATCGGCAGGTTCACCAGGAACACCCAGCGCCAGGACGCCTCGACGAGCAGCCCGCCGACCGGCGGGCCGAGGGCCGCGGCCGCCGCGCCCACCGAGGCCCAGACCCCGACCGCCACCGGACGCCGGTGCGGCGGGAACGCCGTCAGCAGCAGCGCCAGCGACGTCGGCATGACGAGTGCGGCGCCGATCGCCTGCACCGCGCGGAAGGCGATCAGCACCCCGATCGTGGGGGCGGCCGCGCAGGCGGCGGAGGCCAGCGTGAACACCGCCACGCCGGCGAGGAACAGCCGGCGGCGGCCGTACCGGTCGGCCAGCCGTCCGGCCGGGGCGAGGCAGGCCGCGAACAGCACCGTGTAGCCGTTCAGCACCCAGGACAGCGTCGCCAGGTCGCCGCCGGGAAACGCCGCCCGGATCGCGGGGAAGGCGATCGTGACGATGAACGTGTCCAGACCGGCCAGGAACGCGGCCGTCGAGACGACCAGGAGCACGAGGCCGGGCTTGGGCGCGCTGTCGGGCATGCTCCTCCTAGGTCTTAAAAAGCAACCTAGCTGGAAGATGCCAGTCTTATCAAGAGACTGAGCCGGCGCGGGCCTTCAATGCGGCCAGGGTGTGCTCGATCGACCGGACGTTGTACCCCGGGCGGTCGGCGCGGCCGGTGACCCGCGGCCCCAGGAACTTCCGCACCACCCAGCTGCCGATCCGGTACCAGTTCTCCGTGACGACGCAGCCGCCGGAGGCGGGGGCCAGCACGTACTCCCACCGCGAGACCCGCGAGCCGAACGGCGTGCGCACGTCGAAGGCGAACCGGCGGCCCGGCTCGAACGCGACCACCCGCACCCGCGTCCACCACTGCAGCTCGCCGTTGCGGTTGCGGCCGCGGAACCGCGCGCCGAGGGCGGGCCCGGTGCCGTCCAGCCAGCGGCCGCCGACGTTCTCCGGGCTCAGCTCGCCCATCCGCGGCAGGTCGGTGACCCACGACCACACCGTGTCCGGGTCGGCGGACACGGTCACATTGCGCGAAATCGTCGGTTCCACGCCGTCGACGGTGACAGCGCTCGCCACGGCCGGGCAAGGCGCCGGGGTGTAGTCCGCAGCCGGGAAGAGCCCGGCTGCGAAAACCCGGCCGCCGGATCGGGTTGCCGGGCCGCCGTTGTGGGTATTACGCGCGCGGAGGAGTCCCACGACACGGAGGGTGCGGTGGTCAGCGTGATCCCGATCGAAGTGGTGGGGATGGCCGTGCCGGTGCCCGGTGAGGCGCCGCTGATGCTGCTGCGCGAGCCCGAGGGTGCTCGCCGCTGGCTGGCGATCATGATCGGCTACGGCGAGGCCGAAGCCCTCGTGCGGGCGCGGGAGCAGATCGCGCAGCCGCGCCCGGGCACGATCGAGCTGCTCGGCGACGTGCTCGCCGCGTTCGGCCAGGGCCTCGCCGCGGTCGAGCTGACCGAGGTGCGGGACGGGATCTTCTACGCCGACCTCGTGCTCGCCTCGGGCACCCGCGTGTCGGCCCGCCCGAGTGACGCCGTCGCGCTCGGCCTGCGCCAGGGCGCGCCCATCCGGGTCGCCGAAGAGGTGCTGGACGTCGCGTCCGTGCAGCTCGAGGTCGAGCAGGAGTCCGAAGGGCCCGCCGCCGACGTGCTGGACGCCGAGGCCGAGGTCGAGCGGTTCCGCGCCGAGCTCGACGACCTGCGGCCCGAGGATTTCGACGACCTGTAGAAGGGTTCTCCCGACGGCGGTGAAGTCCGGCGGCGCCGGGACACCTGCCGCTCAGCCGGCGGCGCGGGCTTCCGCCGGACGGCCGTAGGCGCCACCGTCGTTGCTGCGCTGCAGGAGGCCTTCGTCGACGAGGTAGCGGCGAAGCGTCGCGTGGTCGTCGTGGACCATCGAGAGCTTCTCGCGGACGTCCTGCTCCGTGTAGAGACGGCCTGGTTCGAAGCGGTCGGCGAGGTAGGCCAGCAACAGCTGCCGCCGCCGGCCGGAGTGCGGGATCGAGACGAGCCGCCCGTGGCGGAAGAGCGCGTCGAGCGGATCGACCGGAGCCTTGGCGAGCGCTTCGCGGAACACCGACGGCACGGCCCGGTAGCGGTCCCCGGCCACGGTGACGAGTCCGGCGTCGACGAGCCGCTTGGCGAGCTTGGCGGTGGCCGCGGACGTCTCGAGCCCGTCGGGAGCGGCGCAGATGCGGGCGAAGAGCTGGAGCCGGTCCGGATCCGCGAGAGCGGAGACCAGCGCTTCCGGTTTGACCATGGTCTGCGACCGTACCCGCGCTCGCCCCGGGGGTGAACCGGGTTTCCGCGGGCCGGTAGGTTGCGCAGCGTGCCTCGTCCGACCGCGCCGGCGACCGTGCCCGGGGCCGTGCTGCGCACGTCGATCGTGGAGCGGTTGTTCGCCCGCGACGCCGACGAACGTCCGCTGTTCACCCACCAGGACCACGTTCACGGCGTGGAGCACACGCTGACGTGGGCGGAGTTCGCCGCCCGCGTCCGCGTGGTGGCGGGCGAGCTGCGCCGCGTCGCCGCGCCGGGGGAGCGGGTCGCGATCCTCGCGGGCCAGGAGCTCGCCTATCCGCTGGCGTTCTTCGGCGCGCTGGCCGCCGGCTTGATCGCCGTCCCCCTGATGGTGCCGTCGAACCCCGCGCAGGCCGGCCGGCTCGCCGGGGTACTGGCCGACGCGAGCGCGCGGGTGTGGCTGACGTCGTCGGCCGCGGCGGGCGGGCTGCCCGCGCACGAGCACGTCGTGGTGGTCGACGAGCTCACCGGGCCCGGCGCCGATCCGGTGCCGGTGACGCCGGACAGCCCGGCGTACCTGCAATACACGTCGGGCTCGACGCGTGAGCCGGCCGGCGCGGTGATCCCGCACCGCGCCATCGTCGCCGCCTGCTGGCAGGGCAGCCTCGCGTACGCCGTCGACGAGGGCACCACCTGCGCCGGCTGGATCCCGTTCTTCCACGACATGGGCCTGATCCAGCTGCTGTGCCTGCCGGTCTTCGCCGGCGGGCGGTCGGTGTTCATGGCGCCGGCGGAGTTCGTGCACCGGCCGTCGAGGTGGCTGCGGCAGCTCGCGGACCACCCCGCGGTGTTCACCGCCGCGCCGAACTTCGCCTACGACCTCGCCGCCGACGCCGACACGGGGGAAGACCTCGACCTGTCCGGCGTCCGGGTCGCGCTGAACGGCAGCGAACCCGTCCGGCCGCGCACGGTCGAGCGCTTCCACGAGGTGTTCGGACCGCGCGGCTTCCGGCGTGCCGCCCACCGGCCGTCGTACGGGCTCGCCGAAGCCACCGTGTACGTCGCGAGCGCGGGCGAGGAAGGGCCCCGCGGCGCGGTGTTCGACCGCGAAGCCCTCGCGCAGGGCCGGGCGGTCGAAACCGAGGGCGGCCAGGAACTTCTGTCGGTCGGACGTCCCGTCGGGCAGCTCGTCCGGATCGTCCGTGACGGCCGGGAACAACCCGACGGCCTGGTCGGCGAAATCTGGGTGCACGGCCCGAACGTCGCGGACGGCTACTGGGGCCGCGGCGACGCCACGGCGTTCGGCGCGGAGCTCGACGGCCTCGGCGGCTGGCTGCGCACCGGCGACCTCGGCGTCGTGCACCGCGGCGACCTGTACGTCACCGGACGGCTCAAGGACCTCATCGTCGTCGACGGCCGCAACTTCCACCCGCAGGACATCGAAGCGGCGGCCGGGGAGGCCCACCCCGCGGTCCGCCGCGACCGCGTCGCCGCGTTCGGCGTCGCCGACTCTCGCGGCGAGGGCGCGGTGGTGGTGGCCGAACGGGTCCGCGGCGCCGTCGCCGACGACCGGGAGGTGACCCGCGCGGTGCTGCGCGCGGTGTCGCGCGAACACGGTCTCACGCTGCGCGCGGTACGTCTGGTCCCTTCCGGTGGACTTCCGCGCACATCGAGCGGCAAGGTCGCCCGGTCGGCCGCCAAGGCGCAGTATGGTGACTTCCGTGGGTGATCACCGCGCCGAGGTCACGAAGGTCGTCTGCGACACCTTCCGGCTCGACCCGGCTCTCGTCGAGCCCGACGCTCCGCTGGAGGAGCTGGGCATCGACTCGAAGGGCCGGATCAAACTGCTGGCGGCGCTGGAGATCTACTACGGGGTGACGATCGACCTGGACCGGCTCGACCGGTTCACCGACGTGGGATCCGTGGCCGGCGTGCTGGCGGAAGCACTGGGAACTCGAGGATCTTCAGGAGAGGCGCTGAAATGAGCGGCGGGGGGTACACCGCGACGACCGAGGCGTTGTCGGCGGCGGCCAAGACCATCGGGGACCTGGCGGAACACCTGCTCGACGACAACCCGGACCTGCAGACGCCGCAGGTGACGGCGGAGAAGTTCGGCCGGGCGCACGGCGCCCACGCGGCCAAGTACACCGCCGGCGCGCAGGCGCTGTGGGCCGCGGTCTCCGGCTACAGCAGCACTCTCGGCTCGTTCGGCACGAACCTCGGGACCGCCGGGTCGAGCTACGGCGCCAACGAAGACAGCCAGGCGGGCGCGATCACGAACGCCGGGGGCCCGCTCTGATGGCCGAGAAGAAGACCTGGTCCGACGTCAAGGCGCTGCTGGACGACCCGAGTGTTCCGCCGGCGCAGAAGAGCGCGCTGATCAGCAGCTGGCTGCGGGAGAACCCGCCACCGTTCCTGTCCGACCAGGAGCCGGACGAGATCAAGCAGAAGCGGGCGGAGGCCGAGAAGTACGCGCAGGCGTACAACGCGAACCCGCTGTTCGCCGGTCAGTCGGTCGACGAAGCCTTTGACAAGGCGAAGAAGAGCGGCGACCAGAACAGCTACAACGAGGATCAAGAGAAGAAGGCCGTCGACGACGGCAAGAAGAAGCTCGACGAGACGCAGCCGCCCGCGGCGGACAGCAGCGGCGGGACGAAGACGTCGGACGAGATCTTCGACGCCGCCGCGCCCGCGCTCAAGCTGTTCGAGACGTTCGGGTCGCTGCTGGCGAAGATCCCGGCCGACTGCCGCGGCAACACCCGCGCGCTCGACCTCGACAAGGACATCCGCACGCCGTTCGACGAGCAGCGCGGGATCAGCTTCGCGGACTTCGTCGCCGACGCCGGGCACTTCAAACGCGGTTCGGAGACGGTGGACCGGACGGTGCAGGACACCGGTTCGCAGCTGGGCACCCTGTACCGCAGCTGGAGCGGCGCCGGTGCCGATGCCGCGTCGGACACCTACAACGACAAGATCCAGCCCAAGGCGGCCAAGCTGTCCCAGACGCTCGGCAACGCGAGCGAAGCGACGCTGAGCACGGCCACGACGGTGTTCCAGCTGTGCAAGGGCAAGGCCGACGCGGTCATCGGGATGTACACCGATCTGGTCGGCAAGGCCGACTACACGATGGCGCAGAAGGTCGTCGCCGTCGCCAACGGCGAGCGCGGCAACGAGCAGGACCTGGCCCAGATCGCGGGCTGGATGGACCTCAACTTCGGGACGAACCTGGTCGACACGCTCAACGACCAGGGCTGCTGCGACGGCGACGAGATCAAGAAGCACGGCCAGGACCTCGCCAAGCAGTGGGTGCAGAACCAGTTCAACCCCGACATGTGGGACCGGCTGTACCAGGGTTTCGTGAAGACCTGCAAGGACACGAAGGACCTGGTCGACCAGGCGTATGACGCGCTCGACAAGGTCATGGGCGGGATCCGCAACGAGTTCGAGGGCGTTTCGCTGCCGGGTGCGGGTGGCAGCGATGGCCCCGGCGCGCCGGGTGGTGGCGCGGGTGCGGGCGCCGGTTCCGGGTCGGCCGGCGGCTCCGGCGGTGGTCCCGGTGGTTCCGGGGACGGTTCGGGTTCGGGTTCGGGTGGTTCCGGCTCGGGTGGTGGTTCCGGTCCGGGTGGGTCCGGTTCCGGCTCGGGCGGGTCCGGTGGCTCGGGAACCGGTGGTCCGGTGCCGTCGATCCCCGAGACCAGTTCCGGGTCCGGTGTGCCGGGCGGCGGTGCTGGGTCCGGCGGCGGCGCGGGAAGCGACCTGCCGAGCGGCGCGGGTTCCGGCAGTGGCTCGGGTTCCGGCAGTGGCTCGGGGGCCGGTGGTGGCGGTCCGGTGCCGTCGATCCCGGAGGGGTCCACGCCGTCCGGTGGCGGTGCCGCGGGCGGTGGTTCCGCGGGCGGTGGCTCCGGTTCGCCGACCGGCCAGGACGACGGAGCGGCCGCGGCGGAGGCGGCCAGGCAGCAGGCGGCGGAAGCGGCCGAGGCGGCGAAGAAGCAGGCCGCGGACGCCCTGAACCAGTTCAGCGGCCCGGGCATCCAGACGGAATCCGGCGCCGGCGCCGGACTGGGCTCGGGTGGCGGCTCCGGCGGTGGCTCGGGATCCGACGGCACGACGCCGTCTTCGGTGCCGTCGCCGTCCGACGGCGGCCAGGACGCCGCGGCCGCGGCTGCCGAGGCCGCGAAGAAGAAGGCCGCGGACGCGCTGAAGGAGTTCAGCGGCCCGGGTATCGAGACGGAGTCCGGCGACGGTGCCGGCAGCCTCGGCGGCAGTGGCGGTGACACGGGCTCCGGCGACGACGGCAAGGCCGGCGCCGAACAGGCCGCGGAGGAAGCGAAGAAGAAGGCCGCGGACGCGCTGAAGGAGTTCGGCGGCCCGGGCATCGAGACGGATCCCGGCGGCAAGCCGGACGGCCTGCTCGGTGACGACGATCCCGAAGTCCTGAAGGTCAAGCAGGGCGACAAGACCTTCGAAATGACCGAGCCGGACCACGACGGCAAGATGGACATCAAGGTCGGCGACGGACCGGGTGACCCGAAGGACTTCAAGCTCGACTGGTCCGACGGCAAGCCCGCCGACGGTCCACAAGGGACGGACACGGACACCTACCGCCCCGGCCCGGACGGCAAGATCCACATCCGCGACGGCGACCTCGAGATCACCGCGGAGCGCCCCGACGGCCCGGACGGCCCGACGGTGGTGACCGTCGACGACGGCAAGGGCACCCCGACGACGTACACCCTGGGCGAGGACGACAAGCCGGACAAGGCCCTCGGCACCACCCCCGAGAAGCAGCTCGACGACCTCCCCACCCACCGGGGCACCCTCGAGGACCTGAAGCCGCACGACAGCGGCTCCGGCGACCCGGGCTCGCCCGACAGCGCGAGCGGCTCACCCGGTGGCGGCGACGGCTCGCACCACGGCGGCAATTCCGGTGACCCGGGCTCGCCCGCCAGCGGAGACGACTCGCCCCGCGGCGGGCCTGGTTCGCACGATGGTGCGGGTGGCTCGCCCGGCAACACGGCCGGCGCACCCGATGGCGGGCCGGGTTCGCCCGGCGGCGGGGACGGCACCCCGGGCGGGGGAAGCGGCTCGCCCGGCGGCGGCGGTGGCGGCTCACACCCCGGCCCCTCGGCGGCCGGCATCGGCGGTGGCTCCGGGTTCTCCGGCGCAGGCTTCGACCCGGCCGGCGCCGGGCTCGGCGAGTCACCCGTGTCCGGCGGTGCCCACACCGGCGCCGGTCCCGCGTCGGCCCAGCCCGCGTTCGCGTCGGCGGCCGGTGCGTCCGGGGCGGGCGGTGCGCCCGGCTCGTCGATGTCCGGGATGCCCGGCATGGGGGCCATGGGCGGTGCCCAGGGAGGCGGGGGCGGCGACACCGAACGCCGCGCGCCCGCCTACCGGATCGAAGGCGCCGTCTTCGACAACCTCGGTGAGCCCGGGCGGCGGATCATCGGCTCGCTCGACGACGAAGAGCCGCCGTCCGTCCGGACCTGGTAGGAGGACGAATGACCGACATCGCCGGGATGAAGGCCGAGCTCGACGGCCTCGTCCGCGAACAGGCCGATCGGCGTGCCCTGCGCGAACAGCAGGGCGAGGAGATCAAGGCCCGCTCCCAGGAGTACATGACCAAGCAGGTCCAGGCGGCCGAGCGGTACGTCCAGCACGTCCGCGAGCTGGCCCAGCGCAAGACCAAGTCCGGCTGGAGCACCGACCGGTCGCACGCCGAACCGGCCTCCGCCTTCGCCGCGGACGAGTACACCGGCGGGTTCGAACCGGCGCCGCGGCCCGTGCGGGACGAGCCGCGGGCCGTCCGCCGTCCCCGTGCCGCCGTCGAAGAGGAAGAGGACTTCAACAACCCCTGGTGAGCCACAGGTCGACGGCGAGCTTGCGCAGGCGCACGGTGAACGTCTCCGCCGGGGCCAGCCGCCGCCGCAGCTCCGCCTCGAACTCGGCCCGCCGCTCGCCGAACAGGTGCGGCGCCGAGCTCGACAGCGAAAACACCTCGGCGACGACGTCGTCGACCGTGCGGGTCACGACCCGGCCCGGCACCTCGAACCGCCGCGGGCCGTGGAAACCCGCCGCGCGGTAGACCGCCGCCTCGCTGCCGGGCGTGCCGTCCGGCAGCGAACCGCGTCCCGCGCGCCGCACCGGGCCGAGGTACTCGCGCACCAGTTCCGCGATCGCCGGGTGCACGGTCCCGTGCGTCGACGCGTGCACGTGGGCACACACCCCGTCCGGCGCGAGCATGCCGTGCACCGCGGCGGCGACGCGGGGCCGGTCCAGCCAGTGGAACGACTGGGCGAAGGTGACCAGCCGGAACCGGCCCAGCCCGGCGGGCAGTTCCTCCGCACGCCGGTGCACCCACCGGCAGTTCCCGATCCCCGCGGCCGCCGCGAGGCGGGCCGCTTCGGCGAGCATGTCCCCGTCGGCGTCGAGCCCGACCGCCTCCTCGAACATCCCGGCCAGCAGCAGGGTCAGCGATCCCGGACCGCAGCCGACGTCGAGCAGCCGTCCGGACCCGTCCAGCCCGAGCTCGGCGGCGAAGGCCGGGGCGAGGTCCGCGGGATACGGCACGCGGCCCCGCGCGTAGTACTGCGCGCTGCCCGAATAGAGGGACGGGTCCCATTCCCACGCGTCGGTCACGGCTCCAGCGTAGATACTCGGTGGCATGGACGACTGGTGGCGCGACGCCGTGGTCTACGAGGTCTACGTCCGCAGCTTCGCCGACGCGGACGGCGACGGCACGGGAGACCTCGCCGGTCTCCGCTCCCGCCTCGGCTACCTGGCCGAGCTGGGGGTCGACGCCGTGTGGACCACGCCGTGGTACCGCTCGCCGATGGTCGACGGCGGCTACGACGTCGAGGACCACCGGTCGGTGGACCCGCTGTTCGGCACCGACGCCGACGCCGTGGCCCTGATCGCCGAGGCGCACCGGCTCGGGCTGCGCGTCGTGATCGACGTCGTGCCGAACCACACCTCCGACCGGCACCGGTGGTTCCGCGCCGCGCTGGCCGCGGGCCCCGGTTCGCCCGAACGCGCGCGCTACCACTTCCGGCCGGGTCGCGGCGACGGGCCGCCGAACGACTGGCGCAGCGTCTTCGGCGGGCCCGCGTGGACCCGCGTGCCGGACGGCGAGTGGTACCTGCACCTGTTCGCCCCGGAGCAGCCGGACCTGAACTGGGAGCACGCGGACGTCCGCGCCGATTTCGAGGACCTGCTGCGGTTCTGGTTCGCCCGCGGGGTCGACGGCGTCCGCATCGACGTCGCCCACGGCCTGCTCAAGGACCCGGCCTTCCCCGACCTCGGCGCCGACGACGAGGAGATCGTGCGGCCGCCGGACCGCAGCCGCCACCCGCACTGGGACCGCGACGGCGTGCACGAGATCTACCGTTCGTGGCGGCGGGTCGCGGCCGGCTTCGGCCCGGACCGGGTGTTCGTCGCCGAGGCGTGGGTCGACCGCCCGGACCGGCTCGCGCGGTACGTCCGCCCGGACGAGCTGCACACCGCGTTCAACTTCGACTTCCTGCGCTGCGCCTGGGATCCGGCGGCCCTGCGCGAGGTGATCGACCGGACCTTGGCGGCGCTGCACGCGGTCGGTGCGCCGGCGACGTGGGTGTTGTCCAACCACGACGTGGTCCGGCACGTCACCCGGTTCGGCGGCGGACGGCCCGGCATCCGGCGGGCCCGCGCGGCGCTGCTGCTGATGCTCGCCCTGCCCGGCGGCGCGTACCTGTACCAGGGCGAGGAACTGGGCTTGGCGGAGGTCGAGGACCTGCCGGAGGCAGTGCTGGCCGACCCGACCTGGGAGCGGTCCGGCCGGACCCGCCGCGGCCGCGACGGCTGCCGGGTACCGCTGCCGTGGTCGGGAACGGAACCACCGTTCGGGTTCACCGGCAACGGCGCGCCGACGTGGCTGCCGCAGCCGGCCCGCTGGCGGACGCTGACGGCCTCGGCTCAGGCGGGCGATCCGGGCTCGATGCTCGCCCTGTACCGCGCGGCGCTCGCCCGGCGCCGCGCGCACCCGGCACTGGGGGACGGGACGTTGACGTGGTCGCCCGCGCCGGAGGGAGTCCTGTCGTTCACGCGCGAGCCGGGGTTCGGGTGTGTGGTGAATCTGGCGGGGGAGGCGTGCGAGCTGCCCGGCGGTGCACGGGTGTTGCTGGCGAGCGGGCCGCTCGACGGTGGCCGGGTGCCTCCGGACACGGCGGTGTGGTTCGCCCGGCCGTGAGCGGCGTCCGGCGGCTCGAGGCGCAGCCACCGCGGCGCGGTCACCCGCCGGAGGAAGGCTCGCCGGGAGTTGAACCGCGCCACTCCAACGGGTTCGGTGAAGGTGTGAAACCCGGCGCGGCGGGGTATCCGGTCGCGTTCGTTGCGCCGCCGACCGAGCCGGAGGTCTTCCGATGCCCGTGCGAACCGTCACCCCGCCCGCCACCGATGTCGTCGGCCTGGCCCTGGAAGTCCTTGCCGCGCAAGGGCTCAGCCGTCCGGCCGCGCACGCCGCCCTGGTCTCCATGGCGAAGGAACGGGGCGTGACCGTCGCGCGGTGCGCCGCGCTCGTCGTGGCCGCCGTCGACGGGCCGGTGGGCTGATGGCGTTCACCGCACGGCCCGCCCGCGATGACACCGCCTCGGTCGGCGGGGGCGTGCTGCTCGCCGTCGGGCTCGTCGTCGCCTTCTTCGGCTGGTGGTCCTGGTGGGCCGTCGCCGGTCTCGCCCTGGCCGGTGCGGGCGCGCTGTGGCTCACAGCCGCCCATCGGGACGAGTAACCCGTCCGGGACGGGGAACGCCGCTTCCGACCGAGGATCGAGACCGAGACCGAGGAGGAGGCCGACCATGGCGGAGAACGAGGACGTCATCGAGTTGCTGCAGCGCCAGCACCGCGAGATCCGCGAGCTGTTCGCCGCGCTGGAGACCGCGGAAGACGACCGGCGGCAGGAGCTGTTCCACGACCTCGTGCGGCTGCTGGCCGTGCACGAGACGGCGGAAGAACTGGTGGTGCACCCCGAAATCCGCGACCTCGAGCCGGCGGCGGAGCCGGTCGTCGAGGCGCGGCTGGGCGAGGAGCACCGGGCCAAGGAACTGCTGACCACCCTGCAGAAGATGGGCCCGGAGGCCGACGGCTTCGACACCCTGCTCGTCCAGTTGCGCGAAGACGTGCTCGCGCACGCCGAGCACGAGGAGCGCGAGGAGTTCCCGCTGCTGCGGGCGCACCGCCCGCCGGAGCGGCTGCGGGCGATGGCCGCGACCGCCAAGGTGGCCGAAGCGGTCGGGCCGACGCGCCCGCACCCCGGCGTCGAGAGCGCGAAGGCGAACCTGCTGCTGGGCCCGCCCGCGGCGATCATGGACCGCGCGCGCGACCTCATCCGCGGCGCGCTGGGAGGCTGACCGCCATGACCGACCCCGACGACGGCACCGAGCCGGAGGAGCCCGGCAAACCCGGCGAGGTCACCGACCCGGAGCGGTTTGCCGAAGAAGCCGGCCTCGACCCGACCCCGCAGGAGGTCGCCGAATACGAAGAGCTGGCGAAGAAGAACCCGCCCTGGTCGTCGCCGGACTGAGTGGGTACTCCCGGAGCATGGCAGCAGACCCGGCCCGCAAACTGCGGCGCTACCAGGAGATGCGTGACTTCGGCCGGACCGCGGAGCCGGCCGGCGGACCCGCCGGTCCGGACGGCCACCGGTTCGTGGTGCAGCGGCACCGGGCGCGCCGCCTGCACTACGACTTCCGCCTCGAGCTCGACGGCGTGCTGGTCAGCTGGGCGGTGCCGAAGGGACCCACGCTGGACCCGAAGGCCCGCCGGCTGGCGGTGCACGTCGAAGATCACCCGATCGAGTACGCCGGGTTCGAGGGCGTCATCCCGCGCGGCGAGTACGGCGGCGGGGACGTCATCGTCTGGGACCGTGGTGTCTGGCGGCCGGTCGAAGCCGATCCGGCGCGTGCCATCGAGGCCGGGACGCTGCACTTCGACCTCGAAGGCGAGAAGCTGGCCGGGCGGTTCGTCCTCGTCCGCACCAGCCGCGGCGAAAAGGACCAGTGGTTCCTCCTGCACAAGCAGGACGAGCACGCGCAGCCCGGCTGGGACGCCGAAGACCACCCGCGCTCGGTGAAGAGCGGCCGCACCAACGACGAGGTCGCGGCCGCACCCGACGCTCTGTGGCACGGCGACCGCCCGGCGGCGGAAGCGGAGGAGCCCGTCGGTGGTTGGCAAGCGCCCACCGAGGACGAACTGGCCGCCCTCGACGCACTGGGCGCCAAGGGCCGGTGGTCGGTGGCGGGCCGCGAGCTGGCCCTGACCAACCTGGACAAGGAGCTCTTCCCCGCCGCCCGGGGCGGAAAGCCGGTCACCAAGCGCGATCTCGTCCGGTACTACGTCACCGCCGGGCCGGTGATGCTGCCGTACCTGGCCGGCCGCCCGCTCAACACCCACCGGTTCCCGCAGGGCGTCACCGAGCCGGGCTTCTGGCAGAAGGAGGTCCCGCAGCACGCACCGGACTGGCTGACCACCTGGCGCAACGACCGCGCCGAGCCGGGGGAGACCAGCCGGTACGTCGTCGCCGACAGCGTCGCGACGCTGGCCTGGCTGGCGAACTACGGCGCGCTGGAGCTGCACGCCTGGACCTCCCGCGCCGCCGACGTCGACCACCCGACGTGGGTGCTGTTCGACATCGACCCGGGCCCGGAGACGACGTTCGAGCAGGTGCTGGACCTGGCGCGGCTGCACCGCACCGCGCTCGAGCACCTCGATCTCACCGGCCGGCCCAAGGTGACCGGTCAGCGCGGTGTCCAGGTGTGGGTCCCGATCGCGCCGCACTGCACCTTCGAACAGACGCGCGCGTGGGCGGAGACGGTGTCCAGGACGATCGGGAAGGTGCTGCCGGACCTGGTCAGCTGGGCCTGGACGAAGGACAAGCGCCGCGGCCGCGCCCGGCTCGACTACACGCAGAACGTGCTGAACAAGACGCTCGTGGCGCCCTACAGCGTCCGCCCGCGGCCCGGCGGGCCGGTTTCGGTGCCGCTGGAGTGGGACGAGCTGGACGACCCGGAACTCGCCCCGGACCGGTGGACGATCCGGGACGTGCCGGCCCGCCTGGCCGAGCGCGGCGACCCGTTCTCGGTGCTGCTGGGCCTCGAACAGAAGCTGCCCGGCCTGTAAGCCCCTCAGGCCTGGACGGTTTCCAGCTCCCGCGGCTGCAGCCGGTCGAGTTCGGCGCGGGACAGGTGCGGGCGCCCGCCCGCGTGCCCGGTCGTCGCCGCGGCGGCCGCGACGGCCAGGCTCGCCGCGGTCGCCAGCGGACGACGGCGGGTCAGCGCCGCGGTCAGGGTGGCGACGAGCGCGTCACCGGCACCGGTGGGGTCGACGACGTCGGTCTTCACGTTCGGCACGAACCAGGTGCCTTCCGGTCCGGCGAACAGGTTGCCCTGCCCGGACACCTCCAGCACGACCAGTGACGGCCCGCGCTGCCGGATGTCCGCGGCCGCGCGGGCGGCCGCGGCGACGTCGTCCACCGGCTGCCCGGTGAGGAGCTCGGCTTCGTGGCCGTCGGCGCGCACGACGTCGGCGAGAGCGAGCAGCTCGGCCGTCAGCGTGTCGGACTCCGGTGCCCCGTCGAGCACGACCCGGGTGCCCGCCGTGTGCGCGAGCCGGGCCGCCAGCAGCGCCACCGGCGCGGGCTGCTGCAGCTGCACGATCAGCGAGGCGGCGGCCGAAATCGGGGCGGACGCGGCGAAGACGTCGTTCTCGGTGAGCAGCGTCCCGTCCGGGACGTGCTCGAGGTAGCGGCGGCGGCCGTGGTCGTCGACGACGTCGACGAGCAGTGCTGTCTCGGTACCCGGCCGGCGGATCACGTGCGAGGTGCCGATCCGGTCCGCCCGGGCCTGGGCGAGCAGCGAGTCCCCGGTGCGGTCGCGGCCGACGACGCCGACCAGCGACACCGACATCCCGAGCTGGCTCAGCGCCACGGCCTGGTTGGCGCCCTTCCCGCCGAGCAGCTCCTGCCGGTGCCGCACGGGCGCCGAAGAGTCCGCGTCGGGCGCGTCCGGCACCTCGATCACCAGGTCGCGGGCGATCTGCCCGGCGACGACGACTTCGCTGAACATCATCGGGACCACCGGTGGGTCATGGCGCCTCCTCGGATCACCGATCGGCTACCCCGGAGACGGAGGCGGGTAAACCGCTCGTTCGGGTCGGCGGTTGCGGGTTGCCGAGCGCAGCCGGGTGATCGGGTTCCGCCGGACGGCGCACCGGTTCGTCTTTCCGCGTAACCGGTCCCACAAACCGGTGCGCCGTCGCGAGCGGAGACCCGTGGGGTGCGGTAAATCAAGGGAACCAAGACCGGTGGAGGTTCGGTGACCGAGACACTGATGAACGCGGCGGATCGCTGGAGACCGCTGACCGAGTTGCTGCAGGCGCTGCTCGAGCGGATCGCCGGGGAACTACCCGGGTGGCTCGGCGCGGGCCTGACCGTCAGCCGCGGCGACCGGCCGCTGCGGGTGCTGGCCACCGCCGGCGTCGCCGAGCACGTGCTCCCCGCCCAGCTGGCCCACGGCGGGCCGGTCCCCGCCGCGGAGGCCTCCGGCGAGCCGGTCACCACCGACCGCCTCTTCGGCGACGAGCGCTGGCCGGCGCTGACCCGCGAGACCGTGTTCGACGGCGGTCCGGCGACCGCGGCGATCCGCGGCGCCGTCGCGCTGCCCGGGTTCTGGGACGAGGACGGGGCGTTCGTGCTGTCGGTCACGCTCGACCGGGCGCCGGGTGCCGAAACCCTGGCTGTCCTGCGGCGTTACGCGAAGCTCACCGAGATGACCCTGGTGGTCGCCGAGACCGCCACCGCGGGCGACCCCGACCAGATGCTGGACCTGCTGGCTTCCCGCGCCGCCATCGAGCAGGCGAAGGGCGCGATCATGGCGGTCCGCCGGTGCCCGCCGGAGGAGGCCTGGCAGACGCTGCGCCGCGCCAGCCAGGAGTTCAACGTCAAGGTCCGCGAGCTGGCCGTCGCCCTCATCGAGTACCTCGGGGGCCAGGTGCCCGCCCCGGCGGACGGCACCCGCGAGATCCGGCCCGGCACTTCGGCCCGCCACGCCGCGGAACGGCTCTGGTCGGCTTTCACGAGCGTCTCGCCGTGAAAGAGAGCGTTTCCGGACCGGCCGTTTGGGTATCAAGACCCCGTCGTTGATCACGTCACTGCCCTTGATCCGTCACTGCGTCGCCGGCCCCGGCCGGCGCGGAAGGCCAATCGAACCCGTGTCCCCCACCTTTCCGGTCCCTGCCCGGTCCGCGCCCCTCACGGCGCGCCGGACGGAGTACCGCCCCGGTTTCCTGGTGCTCACCTTCGCCGGCGAAATCGACGCGCTGACCCTGCCGATCCTCGAGCGCGAGCTGGGTACGGCCCCACCGGGGACGACCGTGGTGGACCTCACCAAGGTGGCCTTCATCGGTTTGGCCGGCGCCCGCGCACTGGCGGCCGCCGCCGAGCGGGCCGGCGCCGCGGGCCGCCGGTTCGGGGTGGTGGCGAACAGCCGGACGCTGGCACGCCTGTTCCGCATCACCGGGCTGGCCGCGGTGGTCCCGATGTTCGCATCGCTGTCGGACGCGCTGCGAGAGCTGCTGGCAGCCGAGGTGCACGACACGGCTTGCTGACGGCGTCCGGCGGTGGGCGCAGCGGGATCGGCACGCGAGCAGCCGAAGACCCGGCGGCCGAGGCACGCGGCCCGGCTGTTGCCGGCGCTCGGCGGGGTTCCAGTGGGCGACCAGCACCCCGGCGGTCGAGGCGCGCGACACCGCCTGCTGACGGCGTTCGGCGGGTTCCAGTGGGCGGTCGGCATCCCGGTGGTCGAGGCGTGCGGCACCGCCTGCCGACGGCGTTCGGCGCTCAGCGCGGAACCCAGCGGGCGACCAGCACCCCGGCGTCCTGCCGGAACGCGCCGCCGCCGTGGGCGAGGACGGCGCGGGTGAGGCGGCGGGCGATCTCCGGGGGCAGTTCGCCGGCGTCGCGCCCGAGGTGCCCGGTGATCCGGGGCCGGCCGAACGGCTCCCCGCCGCCGTCGGTGGTCTCGGCGACGCCCCGGGAACACAGCGCGAGCAGGTCGCCCGATTCGAGCCGGAGCTCCGTCACCGCCGCCTCGCCCGCCGCGGCGAACCGGGGGGCCGCGGGGCCGGTGACCGGCAGCGCCTCGCCGCGGCGGACGACCAGCGGCGCGGCGTCCCCGGCGCCGAGCAGGCGCAGGACGCCGGTGTTCAGGTCCAGCTCGGCGAGCACGCCGCTGACCGCCGGCGTGTCCGGCCTGCCTTCGAGTTCGGCGCCGACCGCGGCGAACTGCTCGCCCAGTGACGCGCCGCCGTGGCGGGCGGCGCGGTAGGCGGCCAGCGCGGTCACGACCGCGGTGTTCGCGCCGCGGGTGCGCACGCCGGCGTCGAACATCGCCAGCTGCGCCCGCTCCTCCGAGAGGGCGTAGTCGAACACGGTGCCGCAGAGGTCGTGCGCCGGCTGGACGCTGACGCCCACGACGACGCTTTCGGTCGCGCCGGTCAGCGGTGGCAGGCTCTGCCACAGCAGTTCGGCGGGGGAGCCGCGCCGCCGGTGGCGGCGACGGCGGTCCAGGCCGTCGCCGTACTGGGTCGTGATGGTGACGAGGTGCCCGAGCAGCGCGGCCAGCCACCGGCACTGCTCCCGCAGCGCCGGGTCGTCCGGGTCGGCGTCGCCGGCCGGGACGATTTCGAGGACACCCAGCCGCTCGACGCCGTCGAGCAGCACCGTCCACAGCGTCCCGTCGCGGGTCAGGGTGCCGGCGCGGCGGTACACGTCGCCGCCGACGGAGGTCTCGATGTCGAGTTCCGCGGCACCCGGCCGCAGCGGCACCAGCCGGCACTGGTCGTAGTCGGCCAGGTAGACGTCGATCGTCAGGTCGAGTGCGCGGCCCGCCTCGGCGACGACGGCCGGGAGCCGCTCGGGCGGGGCGCGGTGGGCGCCTTCTAGCAGGTCGACGAGGGCCTTCAGCGGACCGTGCAACGGCTTCGCGTCCTGGACCGAGTGGCTGTAGGGCGCGCGGGCCGGCCCGGTCACCTCGTCGAGCCGCTCGTTGACGGCGTGGGCGAGCATGTCCCGGTCGACCCGGGGCAGCGGGACCAGCCCGTTGAGGTAGGCGTCCAGTTCCAGCAGGCTCAGGCTGCCGCCGAGGGCGAAGTAGCGCATCCACAGCTGTTCCAGCGTCAGGTCGCTCCGGGCGAAGCAGGCGGCGATCAGCCGCCGCTGTTCCTCCTCGGGCAGGAAGGGCATGCGCTCACCCTTCCCGCGGCGCGGGGCCGACGAGGCGGGCGGCGGCTTCGGCGGGGCTGGTGCCGTCGGCGCGGGCCAGCGCGAGCAGGCGGTCGAACGCGGCTTCCTCGGGGAGGCCGTCCCGGCCCATGAGGAAGCCCTTCGCCATGGCGACCCGGTCCCGGTCGCGGAGGGTGCCCTTGAACTGCTCGCTGAACCGGCCGGCCCGTTCGTACGCCCGCGCGTTGGCGACGAGGACCGCGGCGCGGTCGGCGAACGTCACCAGCGCCCGCTCGTCGACCGGTCCGAAGGCGCCGGGAGCCGTCGCGTAGATCTTGATGGCACCGTGGCAGCCGTCCCGGGTGACCATCGGGGCGGTGACGACCGACCGCAGGCCCGAGCCGGCGACCGCGGCGCACCACCGGGTCCAGCGCCGTTCGGTGGTGACGTCGTCGATCCGCTGCGGTGAACCCCCGGCCAGCGCGGTCATGCAGGGGCCTTCGCCCAGCTCGTACTGCAGGGTGTCGGCCTCGCGCACCAGCGGGCCCGACGCACTCGTCGTGACGAACCCGCCGTCGGCGTCGACGAGGGTCACCCCGGCCCCGGCCGCGGCGGGGATCGTCGTCCCGGCCAGCGAAACGATCAGCTCCAGCACCGACTCCACGGATTCCCGCGACAGCAGCAGCCCGGACATCCGGGCGGCGACCGCGGCCAGCTCACCGTCCAGCGGCAGCTCGCCCGGCGCGGCCTGTTCCGACGACATGACCGCTGTATACCTTTCCGGCGTCCCCGGTAAACCTGGTGCGGGGATGTGCCGGTTTCTCCAGGTCACGAGTGATCTGCGCCGGGTCCGGCCGAGCACCCGCCCGGGCCCGGGCCCGGCCAGGGTGTCTCCCTGGGGCGAACGGGACCCGCCGGGGGCCACGCTGAATCTCGAGCGGCGAACCCCGCCGCGAGACACTGAGGAGTTGCCGATCATGGACATGAAACTCGAGGTCGTGGTCCTGCCCGTCGCCGACGTCGACCGGACCAAGCACTTCTACAAGACACTCGGCTGGCGCGAAGACGCCGACATCGTCTTCGGTGCTTCGCGGGTGGTCCAGCTGACCCCGCCGGGATCGTCGGCGTCGGTCCACTTCGGTACCGGGATCACCGATGCCGCCCCCGGCTCGGTCCGCGGTACCTACCTCGTCGTCGAGGACATCGAGGCCGCCCGCGCCGAGCTGGCCGGGCACGGCGTCGACGTCGGCGAGGTGTTCCACCGCGACGCAACCGGCGCCTTCGCCCCGGGCGTGCACCCCGGCCGCGGCACCTACTCGTCGTTCGCGTCCTTCAGCGACCCCGACGGAAACACCTGGCTGCTGCAGGAGATCACCACCCGGTTCCCCGGCCGCACCGCCGGGGTGACCTACCGCTCCACCGAAGAGCTGGAGCGGGCCCTGCGGCGAGCCGCGGCCGCGCACGGCGAGCACGAGAAGGAAACCGGGCAGTACGACGAGGAGTGGCCGGTCTGGTACGCCCGGTACCTGGCCGCGCACGCGGGAGGCCACGACGACGCGTGATCGCCCCGACCCCGCTGCGCTATCGTTCGCCTCGCCCGGCACGGTCGTCCCGCTGTCGCCGGCCGGTCGTGGGAGGTGCGGATGCCGGGGCGTGGGCCGGCGCTGATCGGCCGGCACAGCGAATGCGCCGCTCTCGATCGCCTGCTGGCCGATGCCCGGTCGGGGCGGGGCCAGGGGCTGGTCCTGCGCGGCGAGGCCGGGATCGGCAAGACCGCGCTCCTCGACCACGTGGACGCGCAGGCGCGGGGATTCCGCGTCGCGCGCGCGGCCGGCGTCGAGTCGGAACAGGTGATGGCCTACGCCGGGCTGCACCAGCTGTGCGCGCCGTTCCTCGACCGGCTCGACCGCCTTCCCGAACCCCAGCGCGACGCGCTCGGCACGGCGTTCGGGCTGAGTTCCGGGGCCCGGCCGACCCGGTTCCTGGTCGGGCTGGCGGTGCTGACGCTGCTCGCCGACGTGGCCGAAGAACAGCCGCTGCTCTGCCTGGTCGACGACGTGCAGTGGCTCGACCGGATGTCCGCGGTGGTCCTCGCCTTCGTCGCCCGCCGGCTCCTCGCCGAGCGGATCGCCATGGTCTTCGCGGTGCGCGACGGCGGCGACGAGCCCGATCCGGCCGGGTTGCCGGAGCTCGCCATCGGTGGCCTGGGGGAGGCCGCGTCGGACACGCTGCTGGCCTCGGTGCTCAAGGGGCCGATGGACGGCCGGGTCCGCGACCGGGTCATCGCCGAGGCCCACGGCAACCCGCTGGCGCTGCTGGAACTGCCCCGCGCGTGGACGGCAGCCGAGCTGGCCGACGGCTTCGGGCCGCCCGGGGCGGTGCCGCTCGCCGGGCGCATCGAACAGTCCTTCGTCAAGCAGCTGGAGCCGCTGCCCGCCGACACCCGGCGGCTCCTGCTCATCGCCGCCGCCGAGCCCCTCGGCGACGCCACCCTGCTCTGGGGCGCGGCCGGACGGCTGGGGCTCGGCGCCGACCCCGCGGCCGCGGCCGAAGCGACCGGGCTGATCGAGTTCGGCCGCCGCATCCGCTTCCGGCACCCGCTGGTGCGGTCGGCGGTGTACCGGTCGGCGCCGGCCCCGGACCGGCAGGACGTGCACCGGGCCTTGGCGAACGTGACCGACCCCGACCGTGATCCCGACCGCCGTGCCTGGCACCGCGCCCAGGCCACCGTCTCCCCGGACGAGGACGTCGCGGCCGGTCTGGAACGCTCGGCGGGCCGAGCCCGGGCACGCGGCGGCCTGGTCGCGGCGGCCGCGTTCCTCGAGCAGGCGGCGCTCCTGACACCCGAGCCCGCCCGGCGCGCGGAACGCGAACTCGCGGCGGCCGCGGTCAAGCGCGATGCCGGCGCGCTCGACGAGGCGCTCGACCTCCTCGACTCGGCGGCGAGCGGACCGCCGGACGCCGGACGCGCCGCCGAAGCCGGGCACCTGCGGGGACAGATCGCGTTCGACCAGCGGCGCGGTGGCGACGCGGCCCGGCTCCTGCTGCGCGCGGCCGGGCAGCTCGTCCCGCTGGACGTGAACCGGGCGCGGGAGACGTACCTGGAAGCGCTGGCGGCCGCTCTGTGGGCCGGCGCGGACCGGAGCGTCCTCGCCGCGGCGGCCGAGGCGAGCCGTGCCGCGCCCCCGGCGCACGAGCCGCCCCGTGCCGTCGACCTCGTCCTCGATGCCCTGGCCACCCGGTTCACCGATGGTTACCAGGCAGCGTCGCCGCTGCTGACCAAGGCACTGGCGGCCGTGCGCGGCCTGGACGCCGGCACGGAGGACCCCGCGCGGGTGCTCTGGCTGCTGGGCAACCGGGCCGGCGGCATGATCGCCACCGAAGCGGCGGACTTCGCGGCGGCCCGGGAGTTCGCCGATCGTCAGGTCCGGCTCGCCCGCGACGCGGGTGCCCTCGTGCAGCTGCAGTTCGCGCTCAACTTCCTCGGCGTCAACGAGCTGCTCGCGGGGGAACTCACCGCGGCGGCCGCGTCGGCCGAGGAAGACCGCGTGATCGCCGGCGTGACCGGCAACGCGCCGGTCGGCTACGCCGCGATGCTGCTCGAGGCGTTCCGCGGCCGGGAAGCACGGGCGGCGGAGCTGTTCGAGGACACCGCGCGCCAGGCCTCGGAGCGCGGCCAGCTCCGGTTGGTGACCTTCGCCGACTACGGGCGGGCGGTGCTGTACAACGGCCTCGGCCGCCACGACGCCGCGCTGACCGCCGCCCGCCGGGTGTTCGACCACGACGTGGTGGGGTTCCAGGCCCTCTCCACCGCCGAACTGGCCGAGGCGGCATCGCGGACCGGGGACGAGGCCCAGCTCCTGGCCGCGGCCACCCGGTCGGCGGAACGCGCCGGAGCGGCCAAGACCGCGGAAGCGAGGGGGATCGACGCCCGCGTGCGCGCGTTGTGCGGCACCGGACCCGACGCCGAGGGCCGCTACCGCGAGTCGATCGCCCACCTCGAACGGACGCCGCTCCGGGTGGACCTCGCCCGCAGCCACCTGCTGTACGGCGAATGGCTGCGCCGTGCGGGCCGCCGTGCGGACGCTCGCGCGCACTTGCACACGGCCCACGAGCGGTTGTCCGCGATGGGGCTGGAGGCGTTCGCCGACCGGGCCCGGCGGGAGCTGCAGGCCACCGGGGAGACCGCGCGGAAGCGCACGGCGGAGCCGACCGGCGAGCTCACCGCACAGGAGTTCCAGATCGCCCGGCTGGCCGCCGAAGGCTACTCGAACCCCGAGATCGGCACCCGGTTGTTCCTCAGCCCGCGCACGGTCGAATGGCACCTGCGCAAGATCTTCACCAAGCTCGGCATCAGCTCACGCCGTCAGCTGCGCGACGCCGCCCTCGCCGGCGCGTGAGCCCGGCCGGTAAACCCGTCCGGAGGATCCCCCGGAGCGGCTATCTTGACCCGGGAGGCACAGTGAACCGGTGGCTGGGGCGGGGAATCAACTTCGGCAACGCCCTCGACGCGTTGGGTGACGGGCCGGAGCTGCCGCTCGACGCGCAGTACTTCGACCAGGTGGCCGCGGCCGGCTTCGACACCGTCCGCCTGCCGGTCCGGTGGTCGGCGCACGCCGGGGTCGCACCGCCGTACGCGATCGACCCGGCGTTCTTCCGGCGCGTCGACGCGGGCATCGGCGCGGCCCTCGACCGCGGCCTGCAGGTGGTGGTGAACGTCCACCACTACCACGAGCTCTGTGCGGCGCCGGACGAACAGCTTCCCCGCTTCCTCGCGCTCTGGCGGCAGATCGCGGCACGCTACGCCGGCTGTTCCGGACGGCTCTGTTTCGAGCTGCTCAACGAACCACGGGACCACCTCACGGCGGCCCGGTGGAACGCCGTGCTGGCCGACGCCCTCGCCGTCGTCCGCGCGGCCGACCCCGGGCGGACCGTGCTCGTCGGGCCCGCCGGGATGAACGGCCTCGACGCGCTCCCCGCGCTCGCCGTGCCCGACGACGGCAAGCTGATCGCCACGATCCACTACTACGCCCCGTTCGAGTTCACCCACCAAGGCGCCGGCTGGGTGACCGGGGCCGGGCGGTGGCTCGGCCGCACCTGGGGTGGCGCCGCCGACGAGGCCGCCGTCCGCGCTGATCTGGCCGAGGCCGCGGCCTGGGGGCGGGAGCGGGGGCTTCCCCTGTTCATCGGGGAGTTCGGTGCGTTCTCCGCGGCGGACATGGCGTCCCGCGCCCGGTGGACGGCCTTCGTCCGGACCGAGGCCGAGCGGCTGGGCATGAGCTGGGCCTACTGGGAGTTCGGCACGGACTTCGGCGCCTTCGACCTCGAGCGGGCCGCTTGGCGCGAACCGTTGCGGCGGGCGCTCCTCGGCGAACGGGCGGCCGCCGCGCGGTGACCAGGGCGGACGCCGACCGGCCGGCGGACATGGATCGCGGGCGGAGTGGGTACCCGGGGGCACTTCGCGCGCCCGACCGGGAGGAGCAGACATGGAACGGCCGGATCCCACCGCCCCGGCTTCGCCGCTGTTCGACGAGGTCACCGGAGCGCTGGAGGCCCTCACCGCGGTCCTGCGGGAGGAAGACGACTTCCGGATCCTGCTGCGGCACGTGTGCCTGCAGGTCCGCCACGCGGTCCCCGGCGTCGACGAGGCTTCGGTGACCCTGGTGACCGGGGAGGTGCCGCACACGGCGACCGCGACGAGCGGCGTGGTGGACGAGCTGGACCGCGAGCAGTACCACCTCGGCGACGGCCCCTGTCTCGAGGCGATCCGCGGGGGCAAGATCGTCCGCACCACGGTGTCCGACGCACTCGAACGCTGGCCGCGCTTCGCCCGTGGCGCCCGGGAAGCGGGCTTCGGCAGCTTCCTCGCCGCACCGCTGGTGGCCGACGAGCGGTTCTCCGGCGCGATCAACTGCTACGGACGGCAGGACGGCGGCTTCGAGGAGGTCGAAGGCCGGCTGCTGGAGCTCTACACGGCCGCGGTGGAGGCGATCCTCCGCGTGTACCACCGGTACCTGCAGGCCCGCGAGACCGCCGAGCACCTCCGGGCCGCGCTGACCTCGCGCGCGGTCATCGACCAGGCCAAGGGCATGCTGATGGCGATCCGCCAGGTCGGTGCCGACGACGCCTTCGCCCTGCTGGTGGAGCAGTCGCAGCGGGAGAACGTCAAGTTGCGCGAAGTCGCCGGGCGGTTCGTCGACCGGGTGGTCTCCGGGCACGTCCCGCCGCGGTAACGTGGACGGGTGGCGGGGAGCCGGATCACGGTACGGGTGGGCGAGCGGCAGCTGACGCTCTCGAACCTCGAGAAGGTGCTCTACCCGCGGCTCGGCTTCACCAAGGGCGAGGTGCTCGACTACTACACGCGGATCGCGCCGGTGCTGCTGCCGCACATCCGCGACCGGGCGATGACGTTCGTGCGCTTCCCCGAGGGCGTCACCGGCAGCTCGTTCTTCGAAAAGGACGTCTCCCGGCACGCCCCGGACTGGGTCCGCACCGCGCGCCTGACCGTCGGCGGCGGCCGGGGCAAGGCCCCCGAGATCGTCGCGTACCCGCTGATCAACGACCTGCCCGAGCTCGTGTGGGCGGCCAACCTCGCCGCGCTGGAACTGCACGTCCACCAGTGGACCGTCGGCCCCGGCGACGAGCGCAGCACCCCGGACCGGCTGGTGTTCGACCTCGACCCGGGCCCCGGCGCGACGGTGGTCGACTGCTGCCGGGTCGCCGAACGGCTCCACGACGTGCTCGTCGCGGACGGGCTGACCCCGGTGGCGAAGACCAGCGGCTCCAAGGGCATGCAGCTCTACGCCGGGGTGGTGACGACGGACGGCGGTGAGCCGTCGCGGTACGCGAAGGCGCTGGCCGAGCGGCTCGCCGCCGAGACGCCGGACCTCGTCGTGGCGCGCATGACGAAGAACCTGCGCCCGGGCAAGGTCTTCATCGACTGGAGCCAGAACAACCCGTTCAAGACGACCGTGGCGCCGTACTCGCTGCGCGGGCGCGACGAACCGACCGCGTCGACGCCGGTCACCTGGGACGAGGTCCGCGCCTGCCGGCACGTCACGCACCTGAGGTTCACCGCGGGCGAAGTCCTGGCGCGCGTCGACGAGCTCGGAGATCTGTTCGCCGATCTGGAACGCACCCGGGTGCCGATTCCTGCGTTCGGCTGAACTTCGGCAACCACCATTCCGCCGAGTGCGCGGCCGGGATTTCGTCGAATTGCGGGAAAACGTCTTCACCTGGGGATTTGATCGTCCACAGTGGTGCTCTGCACGTGCAGGCGACCGTGTGACTGCACGGCCCGCAAATGCGGATGTCCGGCGGTGGGCCGAAGTCCGCGAAGTCGGTACGGTCTATGCACGAAGCGCGACAGCCGTCGCGGTGGCGAAAGACAATGATTCGGCGGCCGTTGCCGGTCTTGTCGAACGTGGCGAAAGGAAACGGGTGTCCGGCCTGATCGACACCGATCTCGAATTCTGGTTCCAGCGCGGGCTGCGCGCGTATCTGGGCGAGGTGGCGCGTGCGCTCGGCTTCGGCCTGGAGTCCTGCACCGTGGACGTCGACGTCCCGGTGTCGGCCTACGTGGCGGTGGACTGGCGATTGCGCCGGTTCCCCGAGCGCGACGTGGCGTTGCTCTGGGACGAGGTGCACGGCTGGGCGGTCGCGGTCGAGGCGGCCTGCGGCGAGGAGATGATCGTGCTGTCCTACCTCGGCGGCGCGGACATCCTGCCGCCGCCGCCCGAAGTCGTGCGCTTCCTGACCGCGCTGCGGGCCGGCGCGCGGGAGCCGGCCGGGCCGGGCTCGCCCGTGCTGCGCCGCGCCGGCCGTCACCAGGAGCTGCTGCCGCTGCTGCCGGCCCGCTGACCATCCACAGTGGACTGTTCCGGGTCGTGAGGGGTAACGCGGGTTATGGCCCGCGTTACCCCTCACGACGAGCCGTGGCAGGCCGGCATGGCTCACGCGGAGGCGTTCCGGTTCATCGCGGCGGCGTCAGGCCCGGTCCGCGGCGAGTGAGGTCCGGAGGAAGCCGAGGATGTCCGTCGCCGCCGCCTCGGCCTGCGGCACCAGGCCGGGCAGGCTGAGGAAGGCGTGCCCGGCGCCGGCGTACTCGGCGAGCCGGACCGGGGTGCCCGCCGCCGCGAGGCGTTCGGCGTAGCGGCGGCCGTGATCGGCCAGCGGGTCGTGCGTCGGGACCACCACGAGCGCCGGCGCCAGCCCGCTCAGATCGCCGGCGTGCAGCGGGGAGAGTGCGCGGGCGTCGGTGCCCGGCGGGACGGCGAGGCGCTGGAACAGCCGCAGCACCGGCACGCCGAGGGTGGGCGTGGCGGCGTACTCGGTGACCGACGGGTGGTCGAACATCGCGTCGGTCGCGTCGACCGCCGGGTTGACCAGCACCTGGGCCCGCAGGGGCAACCCGGCCTCCCGGGCCCGGATCGCGGCCAGCGCGCTGATCAACCCACCGCAGCTTTCACCGAAGACGGCGACCCGCGCCGGGTCGATGCCCCACGTCCCGGCGTCCCGCACCAGGTGCCGGAGCACGTCCCAGCCGTCGTCGACCGCGTCCGGGAGCGGGTGGTCCGGGGCGACGAGCCGGTGTTCGACCGAGACGACGACCGCGGGCAGCCGGGCGGCGAGCCGGCTGTTGACCCAGTCGCTCTGCACGGCCGTGCCCACGAACCCGCCGCCGTGGACGTGGACCACGAGCGGCAGCGCGCCGTCGTCGCGGCCCGCCGGCCGGTACACCCGGACCGGCAGCACGCGGCCGGGCAGCGCCGGCTCGCGCCACTCGATCACGACGTCCGGGTGCGGCTCCCCGGTGAACGCCCGCGCGGCGGCGGACGCCCGGAAGCGGTTCTCGGCCTCGCGGTAGGCGATCAGCTCCTCGGTGGTCATCGCGAGCCAGTCCGGCTCCGGCGGACGCTGCACGGTCGGTTCGGCCGTCATGGTCACTCCCTAGTTTCGAAACCTGAGGTATCGAAACCTACGGTAGCGAAAACCGGTAGGCTCGCGCCATGGCTTCGTCCCCCTCCGCCCGGCCGCCGGGCCGTCCCCGCGCCGGCCTCCACGGCGTGGTGTTCGCCGCGACGCTGAGCACGGTCGACGAGCTGGGCTACGCGCGCGCCACCGTCGAGCGCATCGCCGCGGCGGCCGGCGTCGCGAAGACGACGATCTACCGGCGCTGGCCGTCCAAGGGGGAGCTGATCGTGGACTGCCTCCTCGACGCGTTCGGCCCGGCACCGCTGGCCGGCGGGAGCCGCGCGGAAGTCCTGACCGCGGCCATCCGCTGGGCGGCCGCGAAGATCGGCGAACCCGGGGTGGGCGACGCGTTCGCCGGCGTGTTCAGCGACGCCGTCAGCGATCCGGCGCTGCGCGTGGTCCTGTCCTCGCGGCTGCAGGACCCGTACCGGCTCGCGCTCCAGGAGGCCCTCGGCGAACCGGAGCACCGGGTGCTGTTCTTCATCGACGTCGTGGTCGGTGCGCTGCTGCACCGGATGGGCATGACCGGCGAGCCGATGGTCGACGCGGACGTCGCCGCGCTGGCCGGCATGGTCGTGGCGCACTTCGGGGAGTGACGGCTCACGTGCCGGGCGGGTGCTCCCCGGCGAGCCAGGTGAGGGCGTCGGCGGCGTGGTGCAGCACGGACAGGTGGCCTTCGCCGGGCGCGGGCCGGTATTCGGCGGCCGGGAGCCGCCCGGCGAGCCACGCGCTGTGCGTGGCGGGGATCATCCGGTCCTGTTCGCCGTGCACGAGGAGGACGGGCGCGGTGATCCGCCCGGGGTCGCAGCCCCACGGCGTGACGTAGGCGAGGTCGTCGTCGATCAGCCCGCCGGGCCCGTCCGCGATGGCCGCGCGGGCGACCTCGCCCAGCCACGACCACGACCCGGTGAGCGCGGCCGTGTCGGCGTCGGTGAAGACGTCCGGATCGAACTCGGTGGCGGCCTCGTGCTTTTCCTTGGCTGCCCGGCCTTCGGTGGCGGCCCGCAGCGACGCGGCAGTCGCGGCGGCCATGCTCCCGAACCAATCGAGCCCCTCGGCGTCGAACGGCGCGACGGCGGCCAGGCTCGCCACGGCGAGCACCCGGTCCGGCAGCAGGGCGGCGCAGGCCAGCGCGTGCGAGCTGCCACCGGAGTGCCCCATCAGGGCGAACGCGCCGACCCCGAGCGCATCGGCAACGGCGGCAACGCACTCGGCGGAGTTCCCGACGGTCCGCTCCGGAACCGGGGTCGAGGTGCGGTAGCCGGGCCGGTCGTAGGACACGAACCGGACCCCGAGCTCCGCGGCGAGCGGCAGCAACGGCTCCGGCGGCGCACCGGTGTTGGGCGTGCCGTGGTGCCAGAACACGGTGCACCGCGCGGGGCCGCCGGTGTCGTAGACGTGCAGGCTGCGCCCGCCGGGCAGGGCCAGTTCGGTCTCGGTGATCATGGCGTCAGCGGGCCAGCCGTTCCGCCAGCCAGGCCAGCGAAAGCGGGTACCGGTAGTCGATCCCGCCGTGGCCGGCGTCGAACAGCTCGAAGTGGACGCGGTCGTCCGGCAGGCCCGCGCGGGCGACCTCCGCCCGGAACGCCTCCGCGCCGACGTCGAGGAAGTACTCGTCGCTCGTGCCCGCGTCGATCCACACCGCGCGCAGGGAGCGGACCGCCTCCGCCCGGTCCGGCACCATCCGGACCGGGTCCCAGTCCAGCCAGCGCTGCCACTGCCGTGGCCGCAGCGCGCCGGTCAGCGGGTCGAACGGCAGCTCCGGCGTCCCGTCCTCCCGGGCCGAGTAGCACGCCGCGACGCCGAGCACCGTCAGCAGGGTGTCGTCCTCGGGCTTGGTGAACGCCGGACGGCTGCGGAAATCCGCCCACCACGCCTGGATGTCCTGGCCGTAGCCGCGCAGCGCGCGGACCGCCTTGCCGAAGTCGGCGAGGTAGCAGAGCTCGTACAGCGCGTCGCCCGCGTGGGTGGCCAGCGCGCCGAACACGTCCGGCCGCAGCATCGGCGTGATCATCGCGCCGAACCCGCCCGACGACTTCCCCGCGATCGCGCGGGATTCGCGGTCGGGGAGGGTGCGGTAGTGCGCGTCGACCCACGGCACGATCTCGTCGCACAGGTACGAGTGGTACCGCCCGGTGCCCGGCGAATCGACGAACTGCGAGCCGCCGTACGAAGTCCACGCGTCGACGTACACCACGACGCAGCCCGGCACCCCTCCGGCGAAGACGGCGTCGGCCGTCTCCACGAACGGCTGCCGGAACGGTGTCCGGTTGGCCCACATCGTCAGGTGCCCGGTGTAGCCCTGGATGACGTAGACCACCGGGTAGCGCTCGTCGCCGTCGTCGTAGCCGGGCGGGACGTACACCCACAGCGGGCGTTCGTGCGGGTCACCGAGCGGATTGCCGCGCAGCAGCGCGGAATCGACGGTGTGCCGGTCGATTCGTCCGGCGAGTTCGCCGTCCCAGGGAAGCATGCGGCCAGTCAACCACGAGCCACCCGGTTGCCGACGCTAAGCAATACCTCTTCCCGGCGCGTAGCGTGGAGCCGTTTCGGCCCGAAGTCCGCGTTGCGGACACGGTGGTGGACCGGGAGAAGCGGGGCAGACCATGAAACATCCGGGGCCGCTGTTCACGCTGCTCGCCGGCGCACTGCTCGCCGGCGGGATCGGCATCGCCAACCTGGCGACCGGGACCGGTGCGCCGTCGGTCGCCGGAACCGCGAGCGCGGTGGGTGCCGCGAGCACCACGGCGACCGCGACGCCTGCGACGCCTGCGACGATATCGGAGCCGCCGAAGCCCGAAGCGCCCGCGCGGGCGGACTACGCCGGGAAGGTGACCGGCGGCGGCGCGTCGATCGCGGTGTCGGCGCGGGACGGCCACGCCATCGCGTACCTCTGCGACGGCAAGAAGCTCGAAGCGTGGCTCCAGGGCGTCGCCGTCGGGGGCAAGCTGGAGCTCAAGGGCGCCCCGGACGCCGGCCTGGCGGGCAGTTTCGACCCGACTTCGGCCACCGGCACCGTGACGGCGGCAGGCAAGACGTACCGGTTCACCGTGCCGGCGGCGAAGAAACCCGCCGGCCTCTACCGGGCGGCGCCGAAGGTGAAGGGCAAGGCGGCGAAGGTCGGCTGGATCGTGCAGCCCGACGGCAGCCAGGTCGGCATCCTCACGACGGAGGAGGGCCCCGCGGCCGCCCCGCCGCTCGATCCGGCCGCGGCCACCGCGACCGTCGACGGCGCCTCGGTGACCGCCGAGGCGATCAGCGGCCTGGCCGGGACCGGTGACTTCTGATGGCCGCCCCGGCAGCGGGCCACCGCGCCGCGGTCGCGCTCCTGGTGCCGCTGGTGGCCGGCGCCGTCGTCTCGGTCGTGCTCGGTGTCTACGGCGGCCTGCACACGCCGACCGGGGTCGCGGTGAACGTCGCGGGCTTCTCCGGTCCGCAGGCGGTGAAGGCGTGGCTCGCCACGGTCGTCGTCGTGCTCGCCCTCGTCCAGTTCGGTTCGGCACTGGCGATGTACGGCAAGCTCGGCGGCGCGCCCGCGTGGGTCGCACCGGTGCACCGGTGGTCGGGACGGCTGGCCTTCCTCGTGTCGATCCCGGTCGCGATGCACTGCCTCTACGCGCTCGGGTTCCAGTCGTCCGGCCCGCGCGTTCTCCTGCATTCCCTGCTCGGGTGCTTCTTCTACGGCGTGTTCGTCGCGAAGATGCTCCTGCTGCGCAAGGACGGCGCGCCGGCGTGGTCGCTGCCGCTGGTGGGCGGCCTGGCCTTCACCGCGCTGGTCGGGCTCTGGCTGAGCGCTTCGCTGTGGTTCTTCACCCAGTTCGGCTTGACCTTCTAGCGGTATGGCTCTCGGAGGACGAAACGTGCGCAACGACGACGTGGACCCGGTGCTGGCGCGCCGGACGGCACTCGCGGTCTTCGGCGCCGGGCTGGCGGCCGGCTGCAGCACCTACGGCGGCAGCACGAGCGGGACGCCGACGGCCCCGGCGCCCGCCGGCACCGAACTCGGCGCGGCCGCGGACGTCCCGGTCGGCGGCGGCAAGGTGTTCGCGGACAGGCAGGTGGTGGTGACCCAGCCGGCGGCGGGGACGTTCGCGGCCTTCTCGGCGATCTGCACCCACCAGGGCTGCGCGGTCGACGCCGTCGCCGACGGCACCATCAACTGCCCGTGCCACGGCAGCAAGTTCAAGGTCGCCGACGGTGCGGTGGCGAACGGGCCGGCGTCGAAGCCCCTGGAAAAGAAGGCGATCACGGTCACGGGCGGCCGGATCACCCTGGCTCAGGGGTAGTCACCGGCCACGCCGGGCCGGTAAACCGATCGCCCGCGGCCCGGTCCCTCTGGCACGATCGGGCAGGTGCGCCCGGTCGAGATCGCCTGCGACGAGTCGGGCTCGGAGGGCGAGAACCTGCTCGGCGGCGAGACCGACGTCTTCGCCCACACCGGCGTCCGGATGTCCTGGCCCGAGGCGGCCGCGTGCGTGCGGGAGATCCGCGCCCGGATCGGCTCGCCCGCGGAGGAGTACAAGGCCAACCACCTGCTGCGCGCGAAGCACCGCGCGGTGCTCGAATGGCTGCTCGCCCCGGACGGCCCGCTCGACGGCCGCGGGCACGTGCACCTGACCGGCAAGACGTTCTTCGCCGTGCGCGCGGCGGTCTCCCTGCTGGCCGAGCAGGGCACGGACGCGATGGCGCGCACCCTCCACCGCACGGGCCCGGCCGCGTTCGGCACCGTCCGCTGGCAGTTCTTCCTGACCGCCTTCACCAGCGTGCTGCGACTGAACCCCCGTCGCGGCGTGACGACGTCGCCGCAAGAATTCTTCGCCCTGGTCGGCGAGCTCGCCGGTGTCCCGGGTGAAGCCGGCGAAGTCGTCGCCCGGTTCCGCGACGGCGGCGACCGCGTGGCCGCCTACCGCGCGCGGCTGGCGGGCGATCCGGGCCTGGTGCCGGTGCTCGACCCGCTGGTGCCGGCGGTCGTCCACACGGTCCGCCACTGGAGCGCCGGCGGCACCCCGGTCGCCCTGGTGCACGACGAGCAGCTGGCCCTCACGGCCGAGCGCATCCTGCAGCTCAAGGCGACGCTCGGCCCCCGCCTGGCCGACGTGCGGTTCGTGGATTCCCGCACCGACGCCCGGGTCCAGATCGCCGACTTCCTGGCCGGCGTGGCCCGCCGCATCGCCTCCGACGACCTCAACGGCCGCGGCGACCCGAGGCTGACCACACTGCTGAGGTCGTTCGTGGACGCCGATTCCGTCTGGGACGGGCCGAACCACCTGGACATCGCCGGAGGCTGACTCCGCCCACGTACCCTGGCTGGGTGCGGACCCGGCCCACCCTCTCCTGGACGTCGGCGGAGGCGCCGCTGCCGCGGACGTCCAGCCTCGACGAGCTGACCCGCGTCGTCGCCCGCGGGCGGGTTGTCGTGCTCAGCGGGGCCGGGTTGTCCACCGAATCCGGGATCCCCGACTACCGCGGCGAAAGCGGCAGCCTGCGCCGGCACACGCCGATGACCTACGACGAGTTCGTCACCAGCGCCGAAGGGCGGCAGCGGTACTGGGCACGCAGCCACCTCGGCTGGCGCACGATCGCCCGCGCCGATCCCAACGACGGTCACCGCGCGGTGACCGCGCTGTGCGACGGCGGTTACGTCTCCGGCGTCATCACGCAGAACGTCGACGGCCTGCACCAGGCGGCAGGCACCGCGGACGCCGTCGAGCTGCACGGCAGCCTGGACCGCGTCGTCTGCCTGGACTGCCGCCGCACCAGCCCGCGCGCCGAGCTCGACCGGCGGCTGCGCGCGGCCAACCCCGGCTTCACCGGTGCGGCCACCCGCATCAACCCCGACGGCGACGTCGAGCTGCCCGCCGACGTCGTGCGCGGCTTCCGGCCGGTCCCGTGTGAGGCGTGCGAAGGCGTCTTGAAGCCGGACGTCGTGTTCTTCGGCGAGAACGTGCCTAGGCCCCGCGTCGAGCAGTGCTACCGGCTGGTCGACGACGCCGCCGCGCTGCTGGTGCTCGGCTCGTCGCTGACGGTGATGTCCGGGCTCCGGTTCGTGCGCCACGCGGCGAAGGCGGGCAAGCCGGTGGTGATCGTCAACCGCGGCGAAACCCGCGGCGACCGCTACGCCGCGGTGCGGGTCGACCGGCCGCTGGGGCCCGCGCTGACCGAGCTGGTCCGCCGCCTCGGCAAGGAGCCCGGCCGAACCGCCTGAGCGGCCGCCCGGCGGGGCACGAGCCGGTCCGGGCGGGTGGGGGGAACCTGCCCGGACCGGCTCTGGCGACGGACCTCCACAGCCGGTCGTCGCCTGCAAGACGCGGTGGCCGCCCCGGTCGTTACAGCGGCTGCAACCCGTTCCACGTCCAGCGGGGCACCGGCAGCCCCGCGGGGACTTCGGCGGGCGGGCCGGGGTAGGTGAGCACCTCGGCCACCGCCCACTCCAGGTAGGACCGCAGCGCGGCGCGGAACTCCGGATCGGCGGGCAGGCCGGCGTCGTCCGCGGCCCGGACGAAGCAGGTCACGAACCGGCGGCCGAGGTCGCTCATGTCGCCGTTGCCGGCGTGCAGCCGGAGCATCGCCGAGTGGTCGGTGCACTCCGCGGAGAACCGCGGCGGGCCGCCCATGACCTCGGCCCAGTACCAGGCCAGCCGTTCGACGTGCCGCGGGTGCTGACCCGGGTGCGAGAACGGGTGGTTCAGCTCCGGGTCGGCCAGGCAGCGCTCGTGGTGCGCGGCGGCCAGCGCGAGGAACGCCGGGTCGCCGCCGGCGAAGTCGTACAGGGTCGGGCGCACCCGCCGAGCCTGGCACGCCGGGCCACCGGAAGCCAGGACCTCAGCGCGCCCCGGCGGCCGCGCGTTCCGCGGCGGGGGAGAAGCCGCCGAGCGCGTCGACCGCCCGCCGGACGTCCTCGGTGACGAGGTCGTGGTTCAGCGCCCCGGCGGCGGCCGCGCCCTGGGCCGCCGCGACGATCACGGTCGCCCGCGCGTCGACGACGTTCCCCGCGGCCCACACCCCGGGCACGCCGGTCTTCCCGGACGGGTCGACGTCGCCTTCGACGTAGCCGAGGTCGCGCAGCAGCTGGTCGTGCGGGATGGTCCGGGTGCGGAGGAACAGCGCCGTCCGCGGCACGAACCGGGCCCCGAGCTCGACGCCGGTGAGGCGGCCGCCTGCCCGCCGGACCGCGGTCACGACGCCGTCCACGACGCGGATCCCGCGGGCGTCGAGCCGTTCACGGTCTTCTTCGGACACCGGCGTGGTGTGCGGGAAGTACACGACGTCCGGCGACCACTGGCGGACCAGCAGCGCGTGCTCGACGCTCGCGGGTTCGGTGCCCAGCACGCCGAGCGGCTGGTCGCGCACTTCGTAGCCGTGGCAGTAGGGGCAGGTCACCGCGTCGGTGCCCCAGCTCTCGCGCAGGCCGGGGACGTCCGGCAGGTCGTCGTGGACGCCGGTGGCGACCAGGACGCGCCGGGCCGTCAGCTCCCGGCCGCCGGCCAGCCGGGCGGTGAAGCCCGGCTCGAGCCGGGTCACGTGGTCTTCGAGGAGCTCCACGCCGTAGCCGCGGAGTTCTCCGCGGCCGATCCCGAGCAGTTCGGACGGCGGCAGGCCGTCACGGGACAGGAAGCCGTGCATGTGCGACGCCGGTGCGTTGCGCGGCGCGCCCCCGTCGACGACCGCGACGCGCCGCCGCGCCCGGCCCAGCATCAGGGCGGCGCTGAGTCCCGCGGCGCCACCACCCACCACCAGTACGTCGAAGCTGTTGTTTTCGCTCATGTCGCCACCATGAACCCGGCTTGGCGGATTCGACAACCATTGTTGCCGATTCCGGGACAACGGGGTTTCCTGGAGGCATGACGGACGCGATCACCCAGGCACTGGCCGAGGTCGGCCCCCGGCTCAAGCGGGTCCGCACGCAGCGGCGGGTCACGCTGGCCGACCTGTCGGCGGCGACGGGCATTTCGAAGAGCACGCTGTCCCGGCTGGAGTCCGGGCAGCGGAAGCCGAGCCTGGAGCTGCTGCTGCCGATCGCTCAGGCTCACCAGGTCCCGCTGGACGAGCTGGTGGGCGCGCCGGAGGTCGGCGACCCCCGCGTCCGGCTGACCGCGCGCCGCATCCCGCGCCACAACGGCGCGACGATGACGGTGCTGCCGCTGACCCGCCAGCCGGGCGCGCCACAGGCGTTCAAGATGATCCTCGAGCCGGAGACGGGCGAACCCGATCCCCAGGTCCACGAGGGATACGAGTGGCTGTACGTCCTGTCGGGACGGCTGCGCCTGATCCTGGCCGACCGGGACATGACCCTGGGGCCGGGCGAGGCGGCGGAGTTCGACACCCGCCTCCCGCACTGGTTCGGCGCGGTCGGCGGCCGTCCGGCGGAGATCCTCAGCCTGTTCGGCAAGCAGGGGGAGCGGCTGCACCTGCGCGCGAAGTCCCGTTAGCCCAGTTCGCGCTGCATCAGGATGGTGTCGAGCCAGCGGTCGTGCTTGAAGCCGACGCGGCGCAGCACGCCCGCGTCGGTGAACCCGGCCGCCCGGTGCAGGTTCCGCGACGCCGGGTTGCCGGAGTCGACGATGACCGCGATCGCCTGCCGGGCCCCGGCGGCGGCGCACCGCTTCAGCAGCTCGTCGAGCAGCCGGCGCCCGTGGCCGCGGCCGGCCGCCGACGGTGCGAGGTAGATCGTCGTCTCCACCGAGTGCCGGTACGCCGGCTTCGGCCGCCACGGCGCGGCCAGCGCGTACCCGAGCACCTCGCCCTCTTCGGCGAGCACGAGGAAGGGCCACGTGCGGTCGCGGATCTTCGCGTGCCACTGCCCGGCGGTCGGCGGCGTGGTTTCGAAGGTGACGACGGAGTCGGTGACGTAGGGCGCGAAGACGGCGGCGATGCCTTCGGCGTCGGCCGCCGTGGCTTCCGCTATAGTGGACATGACAGGTATTATAGAGGAATGATTGATCCGGTGTTGCTCGGCCGTCACCTGCACGAGCTGCGCGGGTCCCGGGGTCTCGCGTTGAGCGCACTGGCCGATGGGGCGGGCGTCAGCGTCAGCATGCTGTCGGCCATCGAGCGCGGCGAGAAGACACCGACGGTCGTGGTGCTGTCCCGCATCGCCGACGGCCTCGGGCTGTCCCTTTCCCGGTTGCTCGCCGACCTCGAGAACGACCGGGTGATCGTCCGCCGCGCGGCGGAGCAGGACCACGTCGCCGAACCCGGGGGCTGGCACCGCACGGTGCTGACGCCGGTCGTCCCCGGCGTCAACTTCGAGTGGATCCGCACCACCCTGCCGCCCGGTTGTGACGCGGGCAGTTTCCCCGCGTACGCACCGGGTTCCCACGAGTTCGTCGCCGTCGAGTCGGGTGAGCTGTGCCTGGGCGTCGGCGAGGCGTCGTACGTCCTGGCGGCGGGCGATTCGGTGTACTTTCCCGCCGATACCCGGCATTCCTACGCGAACCGCACCGGGAAGCCTTGTGTCTACCACGTTGCGGCGTTGATCATGCGGCCGCGGAAAACCGGATGACACCGCGCCGGCGGGCGTGACACCCTCCGGGGCATGTTCCCCGTGTCCGATAGCGCGACGCTCGCAGGGCTGTCCCTGCCGAGCGCCCTTTCGGCACGGCCGCTTCCGGCCCTGTCCAGCGGCGCTCGAAGCTGACCCTTCCCCGATTTCCCCGCCCTGGGCGCGAAACCGTCGGGGGAGGGTCGACGCGCTCCGCCGGTTTCGCGCATTCTCGTTCCAGCGCAGGGAAAACTCATGACCAAGCAACAGTACGTGCGGACCAAGCCGCACCTGAACATCGGCACGATGGGCCACGTCGATCACGGCAAGACCACCCTCACCGCCGCGATCACCAAGGTGCTGGCCGAGCAGAGCGGGACCACCAACCGCTACGTCGCCTTCGACCGCATCGACCGCGCGCCGGAGGAGATCGAGCGCGGCATCACCATCAACATCGCGCACGTCGAGTACGAGACGCCGACCCGGCACTACGCGCACGTCGACATGCCGGGGCACGCCGACTACGTCAAGAACATGATCACCGGCGCCGCCCAGCTCGACGGTGCGGTGCTCGTGGTTTCGGCACAGGACGGCGCGATGCCGCAGACCCGCGAGCACGTCGTCCTGGCGCGCCGGATCGGGGTCGAGCACCTCGTGGTCGCGCTCAACAAGGCCGACCTCGCCGACGACGAGGAGCTGCTCGACCTGGTCGAGCTCGAGGTGCGCGAGCTGCTGACCCGCTACGGGTTCGACGGTGACGCGGTGCCCGTGGTCCGGGTGTCCGGGCTGCGCGCACTCGACGGCGACCCGCGGTGGACACAGCGGATCCTCGACCTGCTCGCCGCCGTCGACGAGCACGTGCCGATCCCGCCGCGGCGGCTCGACCTGCCGTTCCTGATGCCGATCGAGAACGTCCTGACCATCACCGGCCGCGGCACCGTGGTGACCGGCGCGGTGGAGCAGGGCACCCTCGCGGTCGGCGACGCGGTCGAGGTGATCGGCCTCGGGCCGGCGGTGACCAGCGTGGCCACCGGGCTCGAGACGTTCGGCAAGCCGATGGACCGCGCCGAGGCGGGCGACAACGCCGCGGTGCTGCTGCGCGGGGTGAAGCGCGGCGAGGTCCGGCGCGGCCAGGTCGTCTGCCTGCCGGGCAGCGTCCGGCCGCACACGCGGTTCCGCGCGGACGTCCACGTGCTGTCGGCCGCCGAGGGCGGCAGGCGGACACCGTTCGCGGCGAACTACCGGCCGCAGTTCCACTTCCGCACCAGCGACGTCGTCGGGGTGGTCGCCCTCGCCGAGGGCGTCACGGTCGTCCGGCCGGGCGACGCGGCTTCGCTGACGGTGGAGCTGGGGCAGCCGGTCGCGATGAGCCCGGGTCTCGGGTTCGCGATGCGCGAAGGCCGGCTGACGGTCGCCGCGGGCACCGTGCGCGAGGTGCTGGACTGAAGACCGGGTTCGTCCCCGCCCGCGGGCGGGGACGAACCCGGCTCATCTCCAGGAGCTGTCGGCGAACCGGCGGGAATCCGCCATGACCCGCGCCCGGCGATCAAGCCGTCGCAAACCGGCCAGCCCTCACGGGCCGCCGCCGGTTCACTGGGCCCATGACCGCTCCAGCGCCGCGGTGGCCGGCCGTTTTCGCCGTCACCGTCGGGATCTTCGCCATCGTCACCACCGAAATCCTGCCGATCGGGCTGCTGACGCCGATCGCGGCCGGGTTCGGCGTTTCGGCCGGGACCGCCGGCTGGACCATGACCGTGCCCGGCTTCGTCGCCGCGGTCGCCGCGCCGGTGGTCACCGTCGCGGCCGGCCGGATCGACCGGCGGCCGCTGCTGGGCGGCCTCATGGTCCTGCTCGCGGTGGCCGGCTTCCTCTCGGCCGCCGCCCCCGCGTTCTGGGTGCTGCTGACCGGCCGCTTCCTCGTCGGCGTCGTCATCGGCGGCTTCTGGTCGGTCGGCGCCGGCCTGGCGCCCCGGCTCGTCGGGACGGCGGCCGCCGCGCGCGCGACCTCGGTGATCTTCGCCGCCGTGCCGCTGGGCTCGGTGCTGGGCGTGCCACTGGGCACCCTCGTCGGGCAGCTCGCGGGCTGGCGGACGGCGTTCCTCCTGCTGGGGGTGCTGAGTCTCGGCACCGCCGTGGCCCTCGTGCTCCTCATGCCGCCCCTGCCGACGGCGCAAGCCACGCGACCGAGCGTCCTTAATGGACTCCTGCGGCGACGCGCTGTCCGAAGTGGACTACTGGTGACGTTCCTGGTCGTCCTGGCCCACTTCGGCACCTACACCTACGTCACGCCGCTGCTGCGGGACGTCGTCCGCCCGGAGGTGCTCAGCGGCTACCTGCTCGCGTACGGCGTCGCCGGGATCGCGGGCACCTTCCTGGCGGGGCGGCACCGGAGGGGCTTCGCGCTCGCGGCGGCGGTGATCGCGGTGGCCGTTTTCGCCCTGCCGCACACCGGGCCGGTCGGCGCGCTCTTGGCCCTCGTGGCGTGGGGCGTGGCCTACGGCGCGGTGCCGGTGCACGCCCAGACCTGGTTCGCCCGCGCGGCGCCGGACGCACCCGAGGCGGCCACCGTCCTGTTCACCGCGTCGTTCCAGGCGACGATCTCGGCGGGTGCCCTGGCCGGCGGGTTCGTCGTCGACGCCGGGTCGGTCCCGGCCGTCATGACCTGCGGGGGAGTGATCGCCCTGGTGGCCGCGGCGGTGATCGGGGGCGTCCGCCGTCCGGTCTCTGCGTTCCACTGAACGGAACACCGGGCTGTTCCGACCGGCCCGCGCGGTGCGACGGTCGGGACATGGCTCCCGTGATGGCGGCGATCGTCGGCCCCGGCAACATCGGCACCGATTTGCTGGCGAAGCTGCGACGCAGTGAAGTGATCGAAGTCGGTTACGTGGTCGGTGTGGTCGAGTCCGACGGCCTCGAGCGCGCCCGCGCACAGGGGATCGCGGCGTCGGCCGAAGGCGTCGACTGGCTGCTGCGCCAGGATCCCCGGCCGGAACTGGTGTTCGAGGCGACGTCGGCGAAGGCGCACGCCGCGAACGCCCCGCGGTACGAGGCGGCCGGCATCCAGGCGATCGACCTGACCCCGGCCCACCTCGGCCCGATGGTGTGCCCGCCGGTGAACCTCGGCGCGCACCTCGACGCGCCGAACGTCTCGATGATCACCTGCGGCGGCCAGGCCACCATCCCGATGGTGCACGCCGTTTCCCGGGTGACCGCGGTCCCGTACGCCGAAATCGTCGCGTCGGTCGCTTCGCGCGGAGCGGGGCCCGGGACACGGGCGAACATCGACGAGTTCACGCGCACGACGTCGCAGGCGGTGGCCGAGATCGGCGGCGCCGGCCGCGGCAAGGCGATCATCATCCTCAACCCGGTCGAGCCGCCGATGATCATGCGGGACACGGTGTTCTGCGCGATCGGGATGGACGCCGACCGCGACGCGATCACCGCGTCGATCCACGAGATGGCCGCCGAGGTCCGCCAGTACGTGCCGGGGTACAGCCTGCGGGCGGACCCGCAGTTCGACGACGCGCGCGAGGAGTGGGACGGGAACGCGCGGGTCGGCATCTTCCTGGAGGTCCGCGGCAACGGCGACTACCTGCCCGAGTACGCCGGGAACCTGGACATCATGACCGCCGCGGCCGCCCGGGTCGGCGAGCTGATGGCGCGCGCGAAGCAGGAGGTGCCCGCATGAGTGTCACCGGCCGCCCGGAACTGCGGCACGACGTCCGGATCGTCGACACGACGCTGCGCGACGGCAGCCACGCGATGGCGCACCGCTTCACCGAGCAGCAGGTGCGGGACACCGTCCGCGCGCTCGACCGTGCGGGCGTCGAGGTCATCGAGGTGACCCACGGCGACGGGCTCGGTGGGTCGTCCTTCACCTACGGCTTTTCCGCCGTCGACGAGCTGAAGCTGATCTCCGCGGCCCGCGAAGAGGCGAAACAGGCGAAGATCGCGGTGCTGCTCGTACCGGGGATCGGCACGGCCGAGGACCTGCGGCGGGCCTTCGACGCGGGCGCGGAGATGGTCCGGGTGGCGACGCACTGCACCGAAGCCGACGTCTCGCCGCAGCACTTCGGCCTGGCGCGGGAACTCGGCATGGAGACGGCCGGGTTCCTCATGATGGCGCACCGGACGCCGCCGGAAGACCTGGCGAAGCAGGCCCGGATCATGGTGGACGCGGGCTGCCAGGCGGCGTACGTGACCGACTCGGCGGGCGCGTTGCTGATGCACGAGGCCCGCGCCCGCTTCGAAGCGCTGGTCGCCGAGGTGGGCGACACGGCGTGGGTGGGTTACCACGGGCACCAGAACCTCTCGCTCGGCGTCGCCAACTCGGTCCTGGCCTACGAAGCGGGTGTCCGGTACATCGACGGGTCGCTGTGCGCCCTCGGCGCCGGCGCGGGCAACTCGCCGACGGAGGTGCTGGCGGCGGTGTTCGACCGCCTGGAGATCGACACGGGCCTCGACGTCGGCGGCCTGCTGGACGCGGCCGAGGAGGTCGTCCGCCCGTACCTGCACCGCTGGCCGAAAATGGACCGCAACGCGATCGTCCAGGGCTGGGCCGGGGTGTACTCGAGCTTCCTGCTGCACGCCGAGCGCGCGGCGGAGCGCTACGGCGTCCCGGCACAGGCGATCCTGCGCCGCTGCGGCGAGCTCGCCCTGGTGGGCGGGCAGGAGGACATGATCATCGACGTCGCGGTGCAACTGGCGGCGGAGGGATAGGCAACCGATCACCGGCTCCGCGCGTGGGGAGGGCATGGAAGTCGACCCCACCCTGGACGATGCGCCGGACATCCCGTGGCCCGTGCGTCGCCGGTTGCTGCGGACGGGTCCGATCCGGCGGGCGTCGCGGTGGCGGCGCTTTCCGGCGGTTTCCGCGGACATCGTGCTGCACTTCGTGGTGGCGGCCGTGGCCGCGGCGGAGGTCGACCCGGAGGTGGGGATCGCCTACACGGTCACGTTGTTCGCCACCTACCTCGCGATCTCCTTCGTGCACCGCGTGTTCCTGCAGCGGTGGTGGGGCGCCACGATCGGCAGGCTGCTCATCGGCCTGCGCTGCGCGGACCCGAGAACGGGCCGCCCGCCGACCCTGCGACGGCTCGCCTTCGGCTGGCTGTACGGGCTGCTCGTGACGGTCGCCACCATGCTCCCCTAACCGGCGAACCGGTCCAGGGCAGCGAGTTTCCAGGCGCGTTTGACGTCGCTCGCGCCGTGCCCGGACCGGTCGTCGACGAGCAGTTCGGCGCCCGGCCACGCCTCGGCCAGCTCCCACGCCGTCGTGACCGGGCAGCTGAGGTCGAGCCGGCCGTGGATCAGCACGCCGGGGATGCCCGCCAGGCGTCCGGCGTCGCGGATCACCGCGCCCTCCTCGAGCCAGCCGGCGTGGGCGTAGTAGTGCGTGGTGAGCCGGACGAACGCCAGCAGCGCGTCGTCCGGCGGACCACCGCGGACCTCCGCCGAGGCACCCGGTTCGAGGGACAGGACCGTTTCTTCCCAGGCGTTCCAGGCGAGGGCGGCGCGGTCCCGCCGGTCCGGGTCCGCCATCAGCCGGGCGTAGGCGGCCACGACGTCGTCGTCCCCGGCGACGTCGCGGAAGCGTTGCCACGCCTCGGGGAAGAAGCGGCCGGCGCCGCGGTAGAGCCAGTCGATCTCCGAGCGGCGCGTCGTGCTGATCGCGCTGACCACGATTTCCGTCACCCGGTGCGGGAATCGCTCGGCGTACACCAGTGCGAGCGTCGTGCCCCACGAGCCGCCCGTCACCAGCCAGCGTTCGATGCCGAGGTGCTCCCGCAGCCGTTCGAGGTCGGCGACGAGGTGGCTCGTGGTGTTGTGCCGCAGCGACGTCGCGGGGCCGGCCACGTGCGGACGGCTCCGGCCGCAGCCGCGCTGGTCCAGCAGCACGACGCGGTAGCGGGCCGGGTCGAACATCCGCCGCATGCCGGACGTACAGCCCTGGCCGGGGCCGCCGTGCAGCACCACCGCCGGCTTTCCGGCCGGGTTCCCGCAGGTTTCCCAGTACACGTGGTGCCCGTCGCCGACGTCGAGCAGCCCGTGGTCGTAGGGCTCGATCGGTGGGTGCAGTCCGCTCACCGGTTCCATCCTGTCAGGCGGGTTCGCCGAACCACCTGCGCAGCGCCGCTTCGAGACCGGCCGTCGCATCGTCGTCACGGGCCCAGGCGATGTGCCCGTCCGGCCGGACCAGCACGCCGGTGAGTGCCGGCTCGCTCTCGCACTTCGCCGTCAGCACGTTCACGCGCCCGGCCCAGCCGGCCGCCGTCTCCCGCAGGTCGCCGCGGTCGGCGAGGTCGAGCAGGAGGGCCTTCCCGTCGTGGAGGTGGTCGCCGAGCCGGGTGCCGTCGGCGAACGCGAAGTCGGGCGCGGCGCGGCCGGTGAGGTCGTGCTCGCCGTCGATCGGGTAGCGGTGCAGGACGCCGGAGAGCTTCTTGGCTAGGTACGTCGCGCCGTCGCCGGTGAACAGCAGTTCGGTGACGACCCGGCGCAGCGCCTTGGTCCGCACGTCGCTGCGCATCAGGGCGACCTGCGCCCGGGTCCACTCGAGAACCCACTCGCCGATCGGGTGCCGTTCGGTCGTGTAGGTGTCGAGCAGGCCGCCGGGCGCCCAGCCGTGGACGGTGGCGGCGAGCTTCCAGCCGAGGTTGACGGCGTCGCCGATGCCGAGGTTGAGGCCCTGCCCGCCGAACGGGGAGTGGACGTGCGCCGCGTCCCCGGCCAGGAGCACCCGGCCCCGGCGGTAGGTGGCCGCCTGGCGCGCGTTGTCGGTGAAGCGCGTCGCGCTGTGGACCTTCCCGACGCGGATGTCCGCACCGGAGACGCGCCGGAAGCTGTCTTCGAGCTCTTGCGCGGTGACCGGCGCGTCCCGGTCCTCGGGCGGCCCGTCGAACTCGACGGTGAGCATCCGCCCGGGCATCGGCCCGTGGACGTAGAGCCCGCCGGTCCCGTGCTGCCACCCGGCGGGCAGCACGTCGGCGCCGGTCAGGTCGGCCATCGCCTGCCGCCCGGTGATGGCCGGATCGGTCCCGGGGAAGGCGAAGCCGGCCAGCTTCCGCACCCGGCTCCGCCCGCCGTCGGCCCCGACGAGCCAGCCGGCGCGCACGGGATCGCCCTCGTCGAGCCGCACGGTCACGCCGTCGTCGTCGGCGTCGAACCCGGTGAGTTCGACGCCACGCCGGATTTCGACCCCCAGCTCGGCGGCGCGTCCGGCGAGGATTGCCTCGACGGCCTGCTGCTGGATGACGACCACCCGGGCGGCGGGCCCGACGTCCCGGAAGGCCGGGTCGTCGAAGTCGACCCCGTCCGAGGTCACCATGATCCCGGCGAAGTGGCCCACCGGAACGGCTCTCGGCCCGCCCCCGCCGCGTGACTCGAGGAACTTCCGGATCTGCGCGGAGTTCTGCTGCACGACCTCGTCCATCGCGGGCAGCAGACCCCGCCGGTAGAAGGCCTCGGCCGTGGTCAGGTTGACCGACCCGGCCTTGATCGTCTGGTCCGGCTCGGGCAGCCGTTCGACGACGAGCACGTCCACGCCCGCCAGCCGCAGTTCACAGGCCAGCATCAAGCCGACCGGTCCGCCCCCGGAGATCACCACATCCCTGTTCATGCGTCCGATGATGCCGGGAAACTTTTACCGAGTCAAACTTTGAGCCCGGTCTATACTTGCCGCATGCCGGACCCGGGACTGCGCGAGCGGAAGAAGCAGGCCACCCGCCTGCTGATCTCCAACGTGGCCACAGGCTTGTTCATCGAGCGGGGCTTCGAGGAGGTGACGGTGGCGGAGATAGCCGAGGCGGCGGGTGTCTCGAAGATGACGGTGTTCAACTACTTCCCGCGCAAGGAGGACCTGTTCCTGGACCGCCACGCGGACCGCCTGGCGGAGCTGACGTCGGTGCTCCGGTCCCGGCCCGCCGGAGTTTCGCCGTGCACGGCGTTGCGTCACCACCAGCACGCCCTGCTGGCGTCCGGTCATCCCCTGTCCGGCGCAATCGCGGGCGGCCCGGGGTTCTGGTGGGTACTGACGTCGAGCCCGGCGCTGATGGCGCGCTGGTACGAGCAGGAGCGCGAGATCGCGGACGCGTTCGCCGAGGTGTTGCTCGAGGAGACGGGCGACGCGTTCCGCTCCCGCATGGTGGCGGGCTTGCTGACAACCGCGATCACCACGGTCTTCGCCCACGCAATGGGCCGGATCGTGGCGGGGGACGACGCGGAAGTCGTGCGAAGGGAGCAGGCCGCGGTGATCGACCAGGCCTTCGATCTGGTGGAGCGCGGAGTGGACGGCTTTCCCGGTACGGCGGATCATTAAGGACGCTAACGTTACGTAAGAACCTTTAGCTGGAGTAATGCACCGGCCGCTCATACCGTGGCGGGGTGCTTCCTCTCCTGCTGGCCGGATTCGGAACCGGCCTGTCGCTGATCGTGGCGATCGGCTCCCAGAACGCCTTTCTGCTCCAACAAGGCCTGCGCGGTGGTGCCGTGGCGCCGCTGGTCGTCATCTGCGCGGTCTCGGATCTCGTGTTGATCGGGCTGGGGGTGAGCGGGGTCGGGGCGGTGCTGGAGCAGTGGCCGACCGCCGTCGGGGTCATCGCCGTCGGGGGTGGGCTGTTCCTGCTCGGGTACGGCGCGCTGGCCGCGCGGCGGGCTTTTCGGCCGTCCGTCATGACCGTCGGCGAGGACCGGGCGCCGCTGCGGAAGGCCGTTCTGGCCTGCGTTGCCTTCACCTGGCTCAACCCGCACGTCTACCTCGACACCGTCCTGCTGCTCGGCTCGGTCGCCGTGGCGCAGGGTGACGGTCGTTGGTTGTTCGGCGTCGGAGCCGGGATTGCCAGCTTTGTCTGGTTCAGTGCGCTCGGGTTCGGGGCCAAACGGCTCGCCGGCGTGTTCGCGAAGCCGATGGCGTGGCGCGTGCTGGACGTCGTGATCGCCGTGACCATGACCGGGCTGGGGGTGACCCTGCTGCTCAGCCGCGTCTGATGCGCCTGGCCGCCGCGCCGGCCTCGCGGGGCCAACGCCCTGAAGGAGTGCGCAAGGCGCCGTACGTCGCGGTCGGCGACCACGTCAGGGGCCGAACGGGGAATCCAGTACTGCGTGCTCCGTCAGCTTTCCCACGTGGTGCCGTCGGCGCGGGCGCCGCGCAGGCCGGAGAGCGGGAAGCCCGCCAGCGCCGCGGTCGCGACGGTCCGATGTGGACTCCAGGACGTCGACAGCTGCAGGCGCCGGCACATTCCCGCCCAGCCCGCGGGGGTTGCGCAGACCACCCATGCGTCCGGCTCCGGTGCCGCGAAGCGACGCGCCTGGCGCAGCCACGACGCCGCCGTTTCGGGCCAGGTCACCGTGGCCAGCACCAGGCCGCCCCAGGCCGCGGCGATCTGGTCGCCGTCCGCGCGGGAGGACGAATCGGTGCCGATCACGATGTGCCGGGCCCCGCCGAGCAGGCGCAGCAGCGCCTCGAGTTCGGGGGGCGTCATGCCGCGTCGTGGAACACGAGGCCGAGCGTGTGACGGCGGCCCGAACGGACCGCCGAAACGCCGTGGCGCACCGGGGCCGCCGACCAGCCGCGGGCCGAGCGGACCGGCCTGTCGCGGGTGGTGAACACCAGGCCGTGGCCCTGCGGGATGAGCGTTGCCGTGCCGCGGGACTGGGCGCGTGGCCGCTGCTCCACCAGCAGGAACTCGCCGCCGGTGTGGTCGGTTCCCGGGTCGTTGAGGTTGATCACCACCTGCAGCGGGAACACCTTGTCGCCGTAGAGATCGCGGTGCAGCGCGTTCCAGCCGCCCGGCTCGTACCGCAGCAGGATCGGCGTCGGCCGCTGCTGGCCCGCGGCGTGGCACTCCGCCAGCCACTCGTCCAAAGTGGACGGCCAGTCGGCCGGGCGCCCGAGGCGGGCCCACCAGTCCTGGGCGATCGGCAGCAGCCGCGGGTAGAGCGCCTGCCGCAGCCGGTGCACCGGTTCCGGGAACGGCGAGGCGAAGTAGCGGTAGTCGCCGTTGTCCCCGAAGCGGTGACGGCGCAGGTTCACCGTCGCCCGGAAGCGCGAGGGCTCGTCCCACAGCGCGACCAGCCGCGCGCACTCGGCCGGGGTGAGCAGCCGCGGCAGGAGCGCACAGCCGTAGTCGTCGACCTCGGCGGCCACCGCCACCCAGTCCGCCGCGGCGACGCGCTCCTCGAAACTCGTCATGCCGTCCTGCCTTTCAGGTGCGCCCCCGGTCGTCCGGAATGATCGGGGTGTGCAGGCGGGACGGGGACGGCCAGCTGACCGCGATGCTGACTGATGCCGGGATCCGCCTGGTGCACGTGCCCGGGCTGGTTCATCGCGCTCGCACGGCGTCGCGTCCGCGACCTCCGCGCGATTCTGCGCCCCGCCGGCCCTTCCGAGCCGGCTACCGGGCCAACACGGTTACCTCGGCTTGACGGGAACATCAGGCCGCCTCCATCGTCAACAGGACCCGTTTGGCGTCCTCCCCGCCGGCGTACTGGCCGTACGACCCGTCGGACCGGACGACCCGGTGGCAGGGCACCACCACCGGCACCGGGTTGAGCGCGCACGCGGTGCCGACCGCTCGAACCGCCTTCGGGCTGCCGGCGGCGGCCGCGACCTGCGCGTAGCTTTCCGTGTGGCCGTAGGCGATCTCGGGCAGGTGGTCCAGCACCGCCCGGCGGAAGCCCCGCGCCAGCCGGAGGTCCAGCGGGACGTCGAAGCCGTGCCGCTCGCCGGTGAAGTACTCGTCGAGCTGCCGGGCCACCGGATCGAGGCGGGCCGGGGCCCGGAGGATCCGCGGGCTGATGAGCGCCGCCAGTTCGGCCAGCACGGCGTCGTGGTCCTGGCGGTCGAAGGCCACCTTCACCAGGCCCTGCTCGGTCGCGGCCAGCAGCAGCGACCCGACCGGGGAGTCGACCGTGTGGTAGGCGACGTCCAGCAGGCCCTGGCGGGAAGCGTCGGCGACGAGCCGCTCGTGCATCACCCTCGAGTCGAGCAGGATCTCGTCCGTGAAGAACCGGAACACGTCCGTCATGAGTGCGCTCCTTCCAGGGGATAGCTCGCCCGCAGCGTCTTGACGCCGTCGGCGGCGGCCCGGCGGGCGGCGTCGGCGGTGCCTCCGGTGATCTCGGCGATTTCGCGGTACGGCAGCCCGGCCAGGTAGTGGTAGGCGACGGCGAGGCGTTGCTTGCCGGGCAATCTCGCCAGCGCGTCCCACAGGTCGCCGCTCCACGCGTCCGCGCGGCCGGGCCGGTCCGGGACCTCCCCGACCGGCACCGGACGGCGGGCCTGCGCGCGGGTGACGTCGACGGCCTTGCGGTGCGCGATCGTCACGAGCCACGCCTGCACGTTCGCGTCGGCGGGCAGCTCCGGGTACGCCTTCAACGCCGCCAGGAAGGTTTCCGACCAGGCGTCTTCGGCGTCGGCCTGCCCGAGCACGGCCCGGCAGACCCGGAGGACCATCGGCCCGTGCTCGGCCACGACTTGCTCGAACGGTTTCGCGATCACACCTGGTAGACGTCCGGGAGCGGCGGAACGTGAGATCACGGTTCCGCGGTACCGGTCACCACGGTCGCGCCCAGCTCGTCGCAGGAGTGCACCCGCGGCGACAATCCCGCCGCGGCAAGGATTTCCGCCAGCACCGGCGCCTGCCGCTCGCTCGATTCGATCAGCAGGGTCCCGCCCGGAGCGAGCCAGCCCGGCGCACCCGCGGCGACGCGCCGGGCGAGGTCGAGGCCGTCCGCGCCACCGTCGAGCGCCACCAGCGGCTCGTGCAGGCGAGCTTCCGGCGGCATCGTCGCGACGGCGGCCGAAGGGACGTACGGCACGTTCGCCAGGAGGACGTCGACCCGGCCGCGCAGGGACGACGGCAGCGCGTCGTAGAGATCGCCCTGGTGGACGTGGGCGTCCGGCAGGTTCAGCCGGGCGCACCCGACCGCGGCGGGTTCGACGTCGGCGGCGTGCAGCTCACGCGGCGGGAGCGCGGCGGCGAACGCGGCACCCAGCGCCCCGGAACCGCAGCACAGGTCGAGCACCACCGGGTCCGGCGGGGCGAGTGAGACGGCCACGTCGACGAGGAACCCGGTGCGGTGCCGCGGCACGAACACCCCGGGCCGCACGGCGACGCGCAGGCCGTGGAACTCCGCCCAGCCCAGCAGGTGTTCCAGCGGCAGCCCGGCGACGCGGCGCTCCACGAGCGCGTCGAGCTCCGCGGGGGTCGTGGCCGCGGCGACGAGGAGATCGGCCTCGTCTTCGGCGAACACGCAACCCGCGGCGCGCAGCCGGGAAACGACGGTGGGAGTGTCCAACAGGGTGGCAGCCTACAAGACCTGCACCTTGTCGCCGACGTTCAGCCCGTCGAAGAACGCCGCCGAATCGGCGTCGTTCAGGTGGACGCAGCCGTGCGAGGGCGCGTCGAGCGGTCCGGCGTGGAAGGCGATGCCGCCGGCGGCGAAGAACACCGAATTGGGCATGTCGGTGCCGTACTCGCTGCTGCGGTGCTCGCGGTCCTTCCACACGACGTGGAACGACCCGGCGGGCGTCGCCTGATCGGGCGACCCGAACCCGGCCGGGACCGGGCCGCGGACCACCCGGCCGTCCCGCAGCAGCCAGGCCAGCCGCTGCGTCAGGCTCACACAGGCACCGGTCGTCACGGCGCACGGCGGCGCCGGCGGGGGAGTGGCGGTCTTGGTGGTCGGCACCGGAGCCGTGGTCAGCGGCACCGGCTCGGCGATCGGGCTCGGCGTCGTCGTGCGCGGCGCCGAGCAGGCCGCCGTGACCAGCACCGTCCCCAGCAGGGTCACCACCCCGGTCCTGCGCATCCATCGCCCCCTCGTCGAAGGTCTTGCCAAGGATCAGTACGGGTGAACGGCCCCGAAGGTTGAGCGCGGGTGGGTTACCCCGGCCGGGCGACGCCGAACCGCCGGAACCGATCCGGGACACCCACGCCGATCCACCGTCCGTGACGACGTGCACACAGGGGCCTGCGTTCGTGAGTACCGTGGTTCCCGGGGGGACCGGGGAGCGGCCGGTGACCGGCCCGCCCGTGTCCGCGCCGATCGGCCGCGCACCCGGGAGGAGAACCCATGACCGCCACCGCGGAGACGCCGCGCCTGCCGTTCGAACGGCCGAACGTCCTGGAAATCGCCCCGCTCTTCGAAGTGCTGCGCCGGCAGGGCCCGGTCGTGGCCGTCACCACCCCGGCCGGGGATCCCGCCTGGCTGGTCACCGGGTTCGAGCAGGTGCGCGCCGCGTTCACCGATCCGCGGTTCGGGCGCTCGCACCCGGCGCCGGAAGAGGCGTCGGCGCTTTCGGACGCCGCGATCCTCAGCCGTCCGCAAGGTGACCACGAAACCGAGCACGTCGAACACGCGCGGATGCGGCGCATGCTCGTGCCCGCCTTCTCCGCCAACCGGATCCGGCGGCTCGTCGGGCACGTCCGGGAATTCGCCGACGGCTGTTTCGACGCCATGGAACGCGCTCGCGAGGGTGACGGCCCGGTCGACCTGCACGAGCACCTCTCGTTCCCGCTGCCGGTGCTGGTGATCTGCGAGCTCCTCGGCGTCCCGTACGAGGACCGCGAGACCTTCCGGGTGCTGTCGGACCGGATGGGGCGGATGGACATCGGCGACGGCGCGGCCGCCGCGCTCGACGAGTTCACCGCCTACATGAGCCGGCTCGCCGCGGCCAAGCGGCGTGCTCCCGGCCAGGACGTCGTCTCGGACATGGTGCGCGCGCAGGCCGGGGACCCGTCGTTCGGCGACGACGACCTCGCCCGGCTCGCCGCCGGCCTGCTGTTCGCCGGCCACGAGACGACGTCCAACCGGATCGACCTCGGCGTGCTCTACCTGCTCACCGATCTCGCCCGCCGGGACGCGCTGGCCGCCGATCCCGAAGGGCGCGTGCACGGCGTCGTCGAGGAGATCCTGCGGCTGTCCGCCCCGAGCGGGCTCGGCGTCCTGCGGTACGCGCACGACGACGTCGAACTCGGTGGCGTGACGATCGCCCGCGGGGACGCGGTCGTGCTGTCGATCGCCGCGGCCAACCGGGACGAAACCGTGTTCCCCGCCGCCGGGACGTTCGATCCCGGGCGCAAGCCGAACGCGCACGTCGCCTTCGCCCACGGTGGCTGGTTCTGCATCGGTGCCAGCCTGGCCCGCACCGATCTGCGCGTGGTGTTCGGGTCGCTGTTCCGGCGGTTCCCGGGGTTGCGCCTGGCCGTCGGCGTCGATGAACTCCAGGTCCGGACCAACCGTGTCACCGGGGGAGTGGACCGCGTGCCGGTCCTCTGGTAGACCAACGGCGGTCGTGAGCGGAGGAAAAGACGTGACGTTGTGGGACAAGCTCGGGATGGACGACAAGCTCATCAAGGTGCTGCAGGAGATCCCGCCTGGTCCCGAAGCCGCGGAGTTCGGCCGGGCCTACGTCACGATCCACCAGCTGGCCGTCGAGCTCGACCAGCGGTTCCCCGAGGTCCGCAAGCAGCTGGACGTGCCACTGGGCGGCGGCGCGACCCGGCACGCCGGTCTCGTCGAACTGCTCGGCAAGGAGCTGGTGGACAAGATCAAGCGCTACGGCGACGTCTACCCGATCGAAGCCGCGCAGCTTTCGTCGGTGCGGTTCCGCGAGGTGCGGCTGCGCGGCCCCGGCGGCCGGGACCTGGTCGGGGCGTCGAAAACCGACCTGCCGCTGATCCGCCTGCGACCCCGGGACTGACGCGGTGCTCGCACCGTTGCCGGTTCGCGTCCTGGTGGCCGAGCGCGACCCGGCGGTGCGAGCCCGCCTGAGCACGATCCTCGACGAGGCGGACGGCATCGAGCTCGTCGGTGCGGCGCCCGACGCGACGGCCGCGCGGGTGACCCTTCGACGGCGGCTGCCGGACGTGCTGCTGCTCGACCTGCGCCTGAACTGGCCGGACGCGCTGACCCGCCGTCCGGCGGTGGTGGCGCTGGCGACGTTCGACTCGGACGCGGGCATCCTGCGCGCGCTGCGCGACGGCGCCGCGGGGTTCGTGCTGCGGTCGGCCCGCCGCCGGGACCTGATCAAGGTGGTCCGCCTGGCCGCCGACGGTCACGTGGTGCTGTCCCCGGACGCCGCCCGCCGGTGGGTGTCGGCGGCGACCCGGTTGTCCGGCCCGCGTGACGAACGGCTGGCGGCGGTGGACCGCCTGACGGCCCGGGAGACCGAGGTGCTCGCGGCGGTGGGCGCGGCGCTGACGAACGCCGAGATCGCCGCGCGGCTGGAGCTGCCGGAGCCGGTGGTGCGGGAGCAGGTGGCGAAGGTGGTGCGGAAGCTGGGGTGCGCGCACCGGACGGGCGCGGGGCTGCTGGCCTACGAGCGCGGACTGTGCCGCCCGGGCGTGACCGGTCCGAACTGACGTGGACGACTCTTTCCCGACGTCCGACGTCGGGAAAGAGTCGTTCACGTCATGCGATCAGAAGCCCGCCAGGCCGTTCGGCACCCCGACACCCGTCGGGGCGTCATAGCCCGGGCCCGCGACGCACAGGTAGTCCCCGCCGCACTTCTGGCCGCCGCCCGCCGGGTCGTTGTGGCCCGTGGTGACGTCGGTGAACGAGCCCGCGTTCGCGTACAGGCCCGCCGGCTGGGTGACCCCGGCGTGCCCCGAACGGCCGATCAGGCCCGCGACGAACGGGGCCGACGCACTCGTACCGCTGACCGGGAGCCAGCCGCCGGCCTCCGCGAAGTGGATCGCGAGGTCCTCGGCCGCCGCCGACACGTCCGCGACCGTTCGCTTGCCGCAGTGGGTGTCCTGCTGCCACTTCGGCTTCGCGATGTACGCCGAACAGCCGCTGCCGCCGTAGGTCCAGGCCCACTCGGCCCAGCCGCGCGGGGAGTCCGGATCGCGGGCCAGCGACGTCCCGCCGACCGCGATCGTCGAGGCCAGGACCGCCGGGTAGCTCGCCGCCGTGAAGCCGCTGTCGCCGGAGGAAGCGACCACCGTCACGCCCGGGTGCCGGTAGTGGCTCGCGTACGCCAGCGCTGCGCCGCCTTCACGGGCGCCGTAGCTGTTCGACACCACCTTCGCGCCCAGCCGCACCGCCGTGTCCACCGTCTCCGCCAGGTCGGCGAACCCGGGCGAGTTGCCCTCCACGACCAGGATCCGGCACGACGGGCACGCCGCCGACACCATCGAGACGTCCAATGTGGACTCCAGGGCCCAGCCGAAGTTCACCGACGGCAGCGGCGCCGCCGCGCCCTGCTGGTTGACCTTGCGGAAGCAGCCGTTCGCCGTCGTGCACGGCGGCAGGCCGTACTCCGCCCGGTACGCCGCCAGGTCGGCCTCCAGGTTCGGGGCGTCGAAGGCGATCGAGATGGCGACGACGGCGTCCGGCCCCGCCGAGGCGGGTAACGCATAGGCCGACGCCAGGTCGTCGGCACCCCAGCCGGCCGGACCGAAGGCGCGCGCCGCGCCCGGCGTGTAGGTGGTGAGGCAGTGCAGCACGCCCGGCCGTTCGGGGCACGCCGCCCGCGGCGCCGGTGCCGCGCTTGCCACCGGGGTGACCAGGCCGACGGCCGCCACCGCGGCCGCCAGCACGCCCAGCCATCTTCTGTTCACTGTGGACATTCCCCTCATGACGCGTAGACGTGGTAGGCGGCGGTGATCGTCTCGGCGATCGTCGCCCCGGCGGCGTCGGCCGCGGTGACCCGCAGGGAGACGTCCGTGCCGCGGAACGCCTCCGTCGTCACGGCGAAGTCCGCGTGGAAGACGCCGTTGCCGCGGGCGGTGACGGTCGCGTCCTGCCAGGTCGTGCCGTCGGTCGAGTACTGCACGGTCGCGGCGGTCACCGGGGAACCGGCGCTCTGCTGCAGGTGCCCCACCGTGAGGTCCAGGCCCTGCGGACCGGACGCGGTGGACCCGTCCGGCCGCAGCCCGCCGACCGCGTACCCCAGCGTCAGCAGTGGTTCGACCGCGCACTCCCGGTCCGGCCCGTCCGCGCCGCGGCCGCCGCAGTACAGCGTCGGCGGCAGGGTCACGCCTTCGACGTGCCGCGACGGCCACGTCCACTCGGTGTGGGTCGCGGTGCTCTGCCGGTACATCGGCCCGGTGCGCCCGGCGTCGATCGTGAGGCCCAGCGTCGACGGGCCCGGCGCGACCTCCTGCGCGAAGCCGACCGCGGTGGCACCCTGCGGGGTGCCTTCGGCCAGGGTCGTGCCGTCCTGGGTGAACCGGTAGGACCCGGTGATGGTGTCCCGCGGCTCGCCGTAGAAGCCGAAGCCGGTGTGACCGGGCTGGTTGTCGCTGAACGGCGTGATCGCGACCCGCACCACGTCGCCGGCCCGCGTCGCGCCCGGCAGCGTGTACGCGCGGCCGTCGGTCAGCGGCAGCAGCGCCACCTCGCCCGCCGGGTGCAGCGGGAAGCGGTTCCAGTCCTCGGTGACCGACGTGCCGCCCTGGTAGGTGTGCATCGCCTCGCGCTGGCCGCCGGCCCAGCCGGGGAACGGTCCCGGCAGCACGTACTTCGAGAACCCGCCGAACCACCCCAGGTCCGGCGACGCCGAGACGTACTCGGTCTGCTTGCGGGGCAGCTGGATCGGGTGCGACGGCCGGCCGCTGACGTCCTCGAACGAGAACATCCCGCTGCGCTGGCGCAGGCCGAGCGAGGAGTACTCGCTGAAGTACGTGGCGTCCACCGCGGCGACGTCCTTCGCCGTGATCACGTACCGCTGCTGCGGAATCACCCCGGTGCTCGCCTTCTGCAGCACGTATTCGTACGGCGTGCCCGGCCCGGGCGGGGACACCAGCCTGCTGTACGGATAGGTCTGCAACGCCCCGGTGCGCACCGGGACACTCGTCGGCGACACCGAGATCGGCACGCCGGGCCCGGCGTCGAAGTCGACGAGCAGCGCCGGCCCGGTCTTGGCGGCCCGGCGGAACAGGAAGCCGGTGTCGTCGAGCAACGCCGGGCGCGGCGTCACCCAGGTCAGCTTGCTGGACGCCCGTTTCGCGTCGACGCGGACTCCTGCGTCCGCCTTCACCGCGAACTCCGGCTGCGCACTGAACCGCAGCTCGGTCGGGTTGCCGTCGGCGTCGGTCGTCCAGAACACGCCGAGCGCGCTGTAGTTGCCGTCCGGCACGCTGAACTTGGCCGTGCCGCCGAAGAAGTAGTTGAAGTTCTCGTCCGCGGCGAGGGCGTTGCCGTCATCGGTGTTGTAGAGGAACGCGATGCCGGTGTCGGCGGGCTTGCCCGCGATGTCGGTGGCGTCGACCGACACCGTCCGCATCACCGACCGCGGGCGGGCCACCTGCCGCTCCGGCGCGCCCGGGAGGGCGTACCGGACGCCGCCGGCGAACAGCCCCCGGTCGCCGAACCGGCCGCGTGCACTGTCCTCTTTGAACTGCTTCGCCAGTGCCGCACCGAACGTCGCGGTGTCCACCGGTGCCTTGGCGCCCGCCAGCAGCGCCTTGACGTCGAACAGGCTCAGGTCGAGGCCGCGCCCGAGGTAGGGCAGCGCGGTGCCGGGCACCTCGTAGTCCCGGCCGCCGAGCCGCAGGTGCACCAGCGCCCGCGCCATGCCCTTGTCCGCGGCCGGCTGCACCTCGAACGTGTCCCGGCCGTCCGGGGCGGTCCGGACGGTCACCCGGTCCCCGGTGACGAGCGTGACGGTCGGCGGTGGCACCGCGGCCACCGCGGCCGGCGGGGCGATCGCGGCCACGCCCGCCGAACCGGCGAGCAGGACCGCGAGCACCGAAAATGTTCTTCGCACTGGCACCTCCGTGTGGTGATCGATCACCACTACCGACGAGCCAGCCGCCGGAGGAGTTGAGCCCGGATCCCGAACTTCCGCGAATTACCCTGATCGGCCCAACGCCCTACTTCTTCCTCGCCTGCTCGACGGCTTCCAGAAACTCCTTGACCTTGGCGAGTTTCGGGTACTCGTACTCGAAGACGTTGCCGGGCAGCTTGTCGGCGAAGAGCGGCACGTTGGTGACGACCTCCGTGGGGGCTTCCGCCTTCTCGAAGACGATCTGACCGCGTTTCCACGTGGTCGCCGGGCGGTGCCGGATCCCGGTGATCTCCGCGACCGGGAACTTGTGGTCCGCCCGGTCGGGGACGATGCCCATGGTCTTCGTATCGATCCGGAGAGTGACGGTTCGCCCGTCGAAACGCAGCGATCTGCGCCTTGCGTCCACGCGTGCGGTACTCACGGTCGCCTCCCGGTGGTCACAGCGTCCGGCAGGTGAGCGCCGGGCGGGCGTCGTCACTTCCGTTCTGCGTCAGTGCGGTCAGGCCGAACGTCGTCGTCGCGTCCGCGCCGAGCTTCGCGTTCCACGCGGCGTTTTCGACCGTCACCGTCGAACCATCGACGGAGAAGGTGCCGTTCCACAAGCCGCTGATGCGGTGACCGGCGGGCAGCTGCCAGCGCACGCTCCAGCCGGACAGGTCCGCGGCCCGGTCGTTGCGCACCGTCACCTGGACCTGGTAGCCGCCGGGCCACGAGTTCGTCACCTCGTAGCGGGCGGCGCAGCCCAGGTCGGCCGGTGTCGTCGGCGCCGGGCTCGAGGTCGTCGGGGCCGACGGAACCGGTGGACCCGACGAGATCGGTGCGGCGACGGTCGTGGTGCCGTCCGGGACGAGCGCCGTGCCGATCACCACGCCGAGGGCGAGCAGCACCACGCCGGCGGCCGCGGCCAGGACGAGCCGTCGCCGCGGACGGCGGACGCGCAGGAGCCTGGTGCCGGCCCGGGGCCGCGGGCGGGGCGGCGGCAGCGGACGGCCGCCGGTGACCGCTTCGAGCAGCTCCTGGACCTCCGCCATCGACGGGCGTGCTTCGGGGTCCCGGTGCAGCATGCGGGTCAGCACCTCGGCGAGCGGCCCGCGGTGCCGCGGCGGGACGATCTCCTCCTTCGCGATGCGCAGCAGCAGCGTGATGGCGTTGTCGTCGTTGCCGAACGGGGGCGTGCCCTCCAGCGCGCGGTACAGCGTCGCCCCGAGGGAAAAGACGTCGGCCGGGAAGCCGGCTTCCCGGCCGCCGGCGACTTCGGGTGCCAGGTAGGCCGGTGTGCCGGCGATGAACCCGCCGCCGGTCACGGTGCCTTCGCCGGTGGCCCGCGAGATGCCGAAGTCGGCGATCTTGGCGACGCCGGACTCCCCGAGCAGGACGTTGCCGGGGGTGACGTCCCGGTGCACGACACCTTCGGCGTGCGCGGCGGCCAGCGCCGACGCCACCTGCACGCCGATGCGCGCCACCTCCTCGGCGGGCAGGGTCTCCCGGTCGAGCAGGATCTCCGCCAGGCTGCGCGACGGCAGGTACTCCATCACCAGGTAGGGCCCGCCGTCCGCCTCGACGACGTCGTGGACCGTGATCGCGTGCGGGTGCCGCAGGCGCGCGGTCAGCCGCGCTTCGCGCAGCGCACGCAGGCTCGCCTGGTCGCTCGCGGCCTGCCCGATGGCCGCGTCGTAGTCCAGCTGCTTGACCGCGACGACCCGGTCGAGGCGCTCGTCGCGGGCGCGCCAGACGACGCCCATCGATCCCTGGCCGATCCGTTCGGCCAGCCGGTAGCGCCCGGCGATCAGCTCTCCTGCGTCGGTCACGGCGACCTCCCCGGCCTTCCCCGGAACACACGGATGCGGGTGGCGATCGGTTCGAGCTTAACGGCCTGCCCGCCGGTGTGCCGACGGACAGGCCGCGCTCACGCGCCGGGCCGGTGCAGCTGGTCCCACGCCGGGACGTACGGCGTGAAGCGCAGCTTCATCCCGGCCTCGCCCGGCAGCTTGTCCGCCTTGCGGGCGTTGCAGCTGCGGGCCGTGCCGCCGCACGCGGCGACCGTGTTGAGCCACTCGGTCCGGGCGCCGCCGCGGCTCAGCGGCGTCACGTGGTCGATCGTGGTGGCGCGCTGCCCGCAGTAGGCGCAGCGGTAGCCGTCACGGACCAGCACGCCGCGCCGGGACCAGCGCGGCGGCTGCGTATATCGCCATTTCATGACGACGTACCGCAGCAACCGCACGATCTTCGGGCGCGGGAACAGCCCGTAGGCGAGGCCCTCCTCGGCCTCGTGGATCTCGGCGACGTGGCGCACGAGCATGCGGATCGCGTGCGGGACCGAAACGGTCTGCAGCGGCTCGTAGCCGGCGTTCAGGACGAGTACCTTCACAGTGCACTCCTTTTCGTTGGTGGAAAACCGCCCGGCGAGCGGCTTTCCGGCTGGTGCGGAGCATCGTCGCCGAGCGGTGTGACCTGCGTCAATCGCGTTTCACCACAGCGGATGCGTGGCGGAACAACCGCCGGATAGGATCGACTCACCTCGGCTTTGACATGCGGAAAGGAACGGAAGTGACTGCCCCGATCGAGACGCTGGAGTTCCAGTCGGAAGCGCGTCAGCTGCTCCAGCTGATGATCCATTCGATCTATTCGAACAAGGACACCTTCCTGCGGGAACTCGTGTCCAACGCCTCCGACGCCCTCGACAAGCTGCGGCTGGAGTCCTACCGCGACAAGGACCTCGAGGCGGACACCGCCGACCTGCACATCGCGATCGAGACCGATCCCGCCGCGCGGACCCTGACGGTGCGCGACAACGGCATCGGCATGACCCGCGAGGAGGTCGTCGCCCTGATCGGGACGATCGCCAAGTCCGGCACCGCGGACTTCCTGACCAAGCTGAAGGAGGCGAAGGACGCGGCGGCGTCGCAGGACCTGATCGGGCAGTTCGGCGTCGGGTTCTACGCGAGCTTCATGGTCGCGGACAAGGTCACCCTGGTGACCCGCCGCGCGGGCACGGCCGAGGGCGTCCGCTGGGAATCGACCGGCGAAGGCACCTACACGATCCAGCCGGTCGAAGACGCGCCCCAGGGCACCGCGGTGACCCTCCACCTCAAGCCCGAGGACACCGAGGACCACCTCTACGACTACACGTCCGCGGCGAAGATCCGCGAGATCGTGAAGCGGTACTCCGACTTCATCACCTGGCCCATCCGGATGACGGGCGACGGCGAGGACGCCGAGGTCGAGACCGTCAACTCGATGAAGGCGCTGTGGGCGCGGTCGTCGAGCGAGGTCACCGAGGACGAGTACCACGAGTTCTACAAGCACGTCAGCCACGACTGGCAGGACCCCCTGGAGACGATCCGGCTGCAGGCCGAGGGGACGTTCGAGTACCAGGCGCTGCTGTTCCTGCCCTCGCACGCGCCGATGGACCTGTTCCTGCGGGAGCGCAAGCGCGGCGTGCAGCTCTACGTCAAGCGCGTCTTCATCATGGACGACTGCGAGTCGCTCGTCCCCGAGTACCTGCGGTTCGTCAAGGGCGTCGTCGACGCGCAGGACCTCTCGCTGAACGTCTCGCGGGAGATCCTGCAGCAGGACCGGCAGATCCAGCTGATCCGCCGCCGCCTGGTGAAGAAGGTCCTCTCGACGGTCAAGACGATGATGACCGCCGACGCCGAGAAGTACGCGACGTTCTGGCGCGAGTTCGGCCGGGCGGTCAAGGAGGGCCTGCTCGACGACTTCGAGAACCGCGAAGCCATCCTCGAGATCTCCTCGTTCGCCTCGACGCACGACGCCGAGAAGCCGACCTCGCTGCGCGAGTACGTCGAGCGGATGAAGGACGGCCAGCAGCACATCTACTACATGACCGGCGAATCACGGTCGGCGATCGAGAACTCGCCGCACATGGAGGCGTTCCGCGCCAAGGGGTTCGAGGTGCTGGTGCTGACCGACCCGATCGACGAGATGTGGGTCGACTCGGTGCCGGGCTTCGACGGCAAACAGTTCCAGTCGATCGCCAAGGGCCAGGTCGACCTGGAGTCGGAAGAGGACAAGAAGGCCACCGAGGTCGCCCGCGAGCAGCAGAACAAGGACTTCGAGACCCTGCTGACGTGGATGGGGACGGCGCTGGGCGAGACCGTCAAGGAGGTCCGCCTCTCGTCGCGGCTGACGACGTCGCCGGCCTGCATCGTCGGCGACACGCACGACCTGACCCCGACGCTGGAGAAGATGTACCGCGCGATGGGGCAGGAGCTGCCGCCGATCAAGCGGATCCTCGAACTCAACCCGGAGCACGCACTGGTGACCGGGCTGCGCGAGGCGCACGCCTCCCGACCGGACGACGAGGGCCTGGCCGAGACGGCGGAGCTGCTCTACGGCATGGCACTGCTGGCGGAGGGCGGCGAACTGGCCGACCCGTCGCGGTTCATCAAGCTCCTGGCCGGCCGCCTGGAGAAGACCCTCTGAGCGGTGATTGAGCCCGGAACTCGCGTGATCGGGCCCGTGACTGGCGTGATTGAAGCCGGAACTCGCCGGTTCCGGCTCCGATCACGCGAGATCCGGCTCTGATCACGCGGGTTCCGGCTTCCGTCACGGGGCCGCGTTCATCAGGTCCAGTGCGCTCTGCTGGCGGGCCGCGTCGGACTGGTCGAGCGGGCCCGCCCACAGCAGTCCGTACGCGTCCGCGCTGGTGCGGTCGTTCGCGTACGCCGAGTTCGCCTGCCGCTGCAGGTAGGCCGTGTACGGGTGGTCCGGCAGGGCCGCGTTCAGCACCGCCAGGTCCCGGACGTACACGCCCTTGAACGTCGGGCCGTCGGCACCGCCGCCGCCGGCCGTCTCGCCCGGGTCGCGGAGGATGCCGCCCGGGTTCAACGCCGCGTTCGTCGTCGACGCGTTCGCCATCGCCCGCGCCTTCGTCAGCAGGCCCGCGTCGCCGGTGGCGCGGTACAGCTCGGTCAGCGCCGCCAAGGGCACGCCCTGGTTGTACGTCCAGACCGGCTGGCCGTTGTTGGTGCAGGTCGACATGTTCAGGCCGTCGTTCACGAGGTTGGCGCCGTTGATCACGCCGCTGCCCGAGAACCACGTCCACCCCGCGCGCGCCCTCGCCAAGTACGCCGTGTCGCCCGGGATGCGGTTGTGCAGGGCCGCGTTCAGCTGGACGTACAGCGAGTTCGGGATGGCGTTCTTCGTCGTCCGCGAAGTGTTCCACCAGACCCCGCCGCCGCAGACGCCGTCCCAGTGGGCGTGCATGTGGTCGGCGTCGGCGCGGGCGGTGTTCAGGTAGCGGCTGTCGCCGGTCAGGTCGTAGGCGTCCACCCACGCCAGGCCCCACCACGCCGTGTCGTCGAGGTAGTCGTTGCGGAAGCTGCCGCCCTGTGCCGACAGGTTCTTCGTGTACGTCGTGTCGATCGCGTAGCGGTAGCTGCCCATGCCGCTGACCCGGATGTTGCCGATGATCGCGGTGAGCGCGTTGGCCGAGTTCCACCACCCGGTCGTGTCGAAGAGGCCGGTGCCGAGGTTGTACCGCTCCATCAGCGCCGTGGCGGCCGCGGTGCGCCGGTCCCAGGCGTTCCACGTCGGGCGGGCCCAGCCGGTGCAGGCGATCGTGCCCGACCCCACGGGCTGCCCGCAGGCGCGCAGCAGGCCGACGCCCTTGTTCGCCCAGTCGTCGGCGTTGTACATCAGCGTCCGCCAGCCGGTCGCGCCCGGCGGCGTGGCGGTGTCGCCGAGTTTGCTGCCCGACGCCCAGGTGCGCCCGGCGTCGAACGAGCGGTCCAGCCAGACGTGGTCGCCGGCCGCGCCCCCGGTGATCGCCGCCCACCCCATGTCGTCGCCGTCGTCGAGGTGCAGGGAGATCCGGCGAGCCCCGGTGGTCACGGCGACGCCTTCGCGATCGCCGGGGGACAGCGCCGGGTCCCGGGCATCGCAGTACTTGGCACAGATCGGGGCGGCGGCCGGAGCCGCGGCCGGGGTGGCCGCCAGGACGGCGGTCAGCAGGGCAACAAGGAAGTGCATCGGTCACCTTCCGCGCTGAAGGGCGATGCTTCCATTGTGGCGAGCCGATATTATTGGTCCAGTCCTTTTCCGGACAGGTTCCGGACAGGAATTCACGCCCGCCGCGAGCTCAGCAGGAGCAGGCACAGCACCGCGATCCCGGTGACGAGCCCGGCGACCAGCAGCATCGGGTCCAGGGTCGACGGCGCGGCCGAGGTCGCCTGCTGCCGAACCGCGGGCCGCGGCTCGCCGGCGGGCGCGGCGGGTGCGGCCGTGGCCGGCGGCGTGGTGGCCGGCGGCGTGGTCACCGGCACCGCGGCAGCCGTCGTGCCGGTGCCGGTGGTCCGCGGCGGCGTGGTCTTGGGCGCCGTGCTCGCCGGTTTCGGGGGCGCCGTCGTGGGCGCGGGCAGCACCGTCACCGAGGCCCGCATGTCGGGGTGCACCGAGCAGTAGTACTGGTAGGTGCCCGGCTGCCGGAACGTGTAGCTCCAGCTCTGCCCGGCCGACAGCTGCGGGCCGCGGAACGCGACCGGCGCGCTCGTCGTGACGACGTCGTGCGGGGCCTCGTCGTGCTGCATCCACGTGACCGTGTCGCCGACGCGCACGGTCAGCGTGGCGGGGGAGTAGGCGTAGCCCTGCACCATCACCTGCTGCGTCGCCGCGGCGGCCGGGCCGGCGAACGGCAGGTTCAGGAACACCAGCAGGCCGGCGACGGCCAGGGCGGCGCGCCTCATCGGACGAACTCGATCGCGATCTCGACGCGCAGCCGCCGCCGGGCCGGCAGCCGGACGAGCCGCCCCGCGTGCGCCGGTTTCCGGCGGGGCGGGAGGACGAACCCGGCCGCCCACACGACGACACTGCGGGAGTCCCGGTGCCGGACGTCGCCGCGCAGGCGCACGGCTCGCCCGGCCACGCTGCCTTCGACGACGAACGGGTCTTCTTCGACCTCGGCGGCGGTGAAACTCAGTTCGCCGCCGCGGAACACCCGGCCGAGGAACGGGATCGGAGTCCGCAGCGAGCCGGGATCGAGGGTGACCGACAACGTGGAGCCGGGTGTCCAGTGCCCGCCGGTCGCGGTCAGGCGGCCGCGGATCACCGGCGGGCGCGGGGAAATCTCGATGACGCAGCGATCGCGGCGCAGGGTGTAGCCGGTCGTGGCGGGCAGCAAAGCGGTGTCGGGCATGGGGCGGTGGCCTCCGGGGAAGGGAGCGGGTGGCCCGGCGGACCGGGCCACCCGCGGGGTCAGCAGCTCGCCTGGTTGAGCAACGGCGTGAGCACGGTCTCGAGCCACACCGTGTGCGTCTTGATGTACTGGTCGAGGTTCAGCAGGTCGGTCACCTGCTGCCCCAGCGACGTCTCCAGGTGCGCGCTCTTGATGTGCGCGATGATCGGCGCGAGCGTGTCGGTGACGACCTGGCTGCCCGATCCGTCGAACGCCGGGGCGAGCACCGTTTCCAGCCACACCGTGTGGGTCTTGATGTACTGGTCGAGGTTGAGGATGTCCTGCACCTGCTGGCCGGGTGAGGTCTCGAGGTGCGCGCTCTTGATGTGGTCGAGGATCGGCTGCAGGACCGCCTTCGGCACGCAGGATCTGCCGCCGGCCGGGGTGGACGGCGCGGGCATCGTGTGGCTCGGGGCCGAGGTGGGGGCGGACGTCGGGGCCGAGGTCGGCGGGGCACCGGTCGGGGCCGCGCCGGTCACGGTGACGGTCGCCTTCATGTCGGGTGGATCGAGCAGTAGTACGAGTACTTGCCCGCCTTGGTGAAGGTGTGGCTGAAGGTCTGGCCGGTCTGCAGGGTCGGCGAGGTGAACTTCTCCGGCCCGTCGGTGATGACGATGTTGTGCGGCGCGGTGTCGTGGTTGGTCCACGTCACCGTGTCCCCGACGGCGATCGTCAGGTCGGCGGGCGAGAACTTGTAACCCATGGCCTCGACCGGCTTGGCGGCGGACGCGGCCGCCGGGGCGGCCCCGCCGGCCTGTTCCTGGGCGAGCCCCTGGTACAGCGGGACGGCCAGGGGACCCTGCTGGGCCAAGGCGGCCAGGTCGACGTTCGTCGACTGGCTCGGCGCGGCCTGCTCGGCCTGGCCGCCGCGCAGCGTGGCGAGGCTGAACAACGCCGCCGCCAGTGCGAGGATCGCCACGGCGACCGGCCAGTTCCGCCGTCGCCGCACCACCTCCGGTTGCTCGGGGGCGGTGGGGGTGGGGTTGTCCATCGAGGACTCCTTTTTTCGCAGGGCGATCAGCGGCCGGGACTGGCCGTGACGAGGAAGCTCGCCGCGAGGAGGACCACGAGCACGAGCGTGGTCTCGGCGGCGACGGAATGGACGAAGGGGCGGACGGTGCCGGCGTCCCCGCGCAGGACGACGGCGAAGTCGAGGCGGCGGCCCACCCAGCGACGGCTGGCCTGCGCGGCCAGCAGCACGACGGCGAGCACGCCCAGCTTGACCAGCAGCGTCTGCCCGTAGGTCGTGCCGAACACCCGGCTGACGCTGCCGACGGTCTGCCACGCGAGCACCACGCCCGCGACGACCACCACGGCGACCGACGTCATCGCCAGCTTCGAATAGCGGGGGATCACCGAGGCGAGCTCTTCGGGGTCACGGCGGGCCAGGACGCCGAACAGCAGCACGGCCAGCCCGCCGATCCAGGCCGAAGCCCCCGCGAGGTGCGCGAAGTCCGCGAGCTGCGTCAACCACGGCCGGGTGCTCTCCACCGCGTGGCCGGTGAGCCCGGTCGTGCGGAGCAGCCCGACGAGGATGGCTCCGGCGCCGACCCGCCAGGGCAACGCCGTGGCCGCGTCCCGGCCGCGTTGCAGCAGCCAGGCCAGCACCACCCCGCCGAGCAGCCAGAGCAGCGCCCTGGCGAACCAGATCCGCCCGAACTGGCTGTCCAGTGCCTGGCCGAGCAGGTCCCAGGCCAGGAAGTCGCCGGGTGGGCGCTGCGCGGCCCACGCCGCCTGCAGGCCCAGGCCGGCGAGCGTGCCGAGCAGGCCGAGGACCCAGCCGGTGACCAGCACCGAGCGGGCACCGCGGTGGCCGGCGCCGGCGGGCCAGAGCGCGGCCAGGAACAGCAGCCCACCGGCGAACAGCGTGAGACCGGCGTAGTCGACGGTCCGCGCGAGCACGTACCACGCCTTGACGGGTTCCACGGCTCACTGTCCACTGGGGACGGTCGGGGCCGGTGCGGGCACCATCGCGGGTTCCAGTCCGCCGTCGGGCGTGAGGCAGTAGCCGAGGACGAGCGCGCCGACCCCGGACGGCCCGGTCACCCCGAGCCCGGCGGTGACGGCGCCGAGCAGCGGCAGCCCGCCGACGGTGTCCAGAACCTGTTGCGGCACACCGGGTTGGCACGCGGGCACGGCGGTGCCGGGTGGCGGCGGGACCGGTGGCGCCGATCCGGGCGGGGACGGCGGAGGCGGCGTGCCGGCGCCGGGGGAACCCGGATCCGGGACCGGCACCACCACGCCGGTGTCGCCGGGCATCGGCGGCATCGGAACCGACGGCAGGTCGCCGACCGGAACGGCGGGCAGCGGCGACGCCGGGCCGCCGGTGGGCAGCCGGCCGGCCGGTGGCGGCTGCGCGCCGGGGGGGTGCGGGGTGGCGGGGTGCCCGCCGTCCGCCACCACGGGCGGAGTCGCCGCCGCGGTGCCGGGGCGCAGGCCGATGCCGGACGCGTAGCCGACGACGACCACGACCGCGCCGGCCAGGCTCGCGGCGATGACGTGGTCACGGCGCAGGGCGGGTCCTCGCACGGTTTTGGCCTCCAGAGAACGGGAATGCGCTTCCCGGAAAGAGCTGCGCCGGAAACTCCGGAGCGGCGGGGAAAGAACGGGATGTGGGAGCAATAAAGCAGCCGCCACGTTTCGCGGGGTGATCTCCACGTGAAGGACAGGTAAAGTCGAGTGTCCCGCTGACGGCGCGCGGCGGTGAGAAGCTGCGCCGAAAGCCGGGTTCGCTGCGCCGTTCGGGTGGCCGGAGGCGCGGACTACCGGAGTAGTGGCCCGTTTTGCCCGGTTGGGAGACGGCGATCCGCCGCGGCGGTGAGAATTGCTTAACACAGCCGTTTCACGGCCTTCCGCCGCGGCGCCGAATGTGCTCGCTACGTTCGGATCGTCGCTCGAATTCCCGAGAAGGCGAGAAAACATGACTTCCCGCTGCTCTTTCGCCGTCCGGATGGCCGCCGTGCTGGCGGCAATCGGTGCGGCGGCAGTGCTCGGCGCGCCCGCGGCGGCCGCCCACAGCGTCCTGGTGTCCAGTTCCCCGTCCGCCGACGCGGCACTCGCCGTGACCCCGGCCGAAGCCGTGCTCGAGTTCAACGAGCCGGTGGAGAACCGGTTCACCGAACTGACGGTGCTCGGACCGGACGGCGCCTCGCACTGGGAGGCCGGCCCGGTGTCCGTTGTGGACACCCGGGTCTCCGCGCCGCTGCGCCCCCTCGGCCCGGCGGGGGCCTACACCATCCGGTACCGCGTCACCTCCGCCGACGGCCACCCGGTCTCCGGCACCATCCCGTTCCGGCTCACCGCGGCGGGCGGGGGAGACGCCGCGGTGCCGGCCGCCGCGGCGGCGGCGCGCCCGGGCGAGGACGGCCCGGTGCCGCTGTGGCCGTGGATCACCGGGGGTGCCGTGCTGCTCGGCACCGGGTTCGCGGTGGCCAGACACCTGAGCCGTGCGGACGCTTGAGGCCGCCGCCGGGCGGGTATCCCGGGCCCATGACGAATCTCGACGACACCACGACCGCGAAGCTCGACGAATTCGTGCTCGCCCGGCTCGCGGAGGACGAAGAGCGCGTCCGGGCGGGGAACCTGCCGCTGATCGACGAGGCCGAACGGCGCGGACGGCTGCGGATCATGTACGCCGACGACGGCGACGGGCTGCTGCTGGCCGGCGGGCCGGTCGAGGCGATGGAGGACCGGCACCCGGTGCCCTTCGCCGAAAAGGCCGAGTTCCTGCGCCGCGAGATCCGCGACGCCCACGACGACGCGTCCGTCAAGCTGATCGCCTCGGTGTACGAAGCCCACCCCGACTGGCGCGACGAATGGCGCCCGTGACCTGATGCCCGCGTGGCCGGCTCGTCCGCGGATCTTCGCCGACCGGGAGGACGGCGGACGGCGGCTCGCGGGCGAACTGCGGCGCCGGGCCTGGGCCGACCCGGTCGTGCTCGGGCTCGCCCGCGGCGGGGTGCCGGTGGCGGCCGTCGTCGCGCGACGGCTCGGCGCCGAACTGGACGTCGCGGTCGCCCGCAAGATCGGCGCTCCCGGCCACCGCGAGTACGGCGTCGGCGCGGTCACCCCGGACGGCCCGGCGATCTACGACGAAACCGGCCTGCGCGCGCTGGGGCTGACCGCCGCGGGGCTGGCCCGGGCCGAGAACCGGGAACGGGCCGAGGCCCGCCGCCGGCTCGAGCGCTACCGCGCCGGCCGGGCGCCCGCCGCGCTCACCGGCCGTGACGTGCTGCTCGTCGACGACGGGCTCGCGACCGGCGTCACCGCGACGGCTGCGCTGCGTGACGTCCGCGCCGCCCACCCGCGGACGCTCGTCTTCGCGGCGCCCGTCGCCGCACCCGGCGCGGCCGCGCGGATGCTGCGTGAAGCCGACGACGTCGTCTGCGTTGCCGAACCGCCGGATTTCCGCGCGGTCGGCCAGTGGTACGCCGATTTCCGCCAGCTCGGCGACGACGACGTCCTCGACCTGCTCATCCGGTGACACCGCGGGTTCCACAGAGGACACGCGGTGACGTCCTGCTCCACCCGGGGTGGGCCGGGTTGACCGCGTGGGTGACGGGGTATCACCCGATGGGGGCACCGACCGAAGAGGCGGGAGCGGATGAGCGAACGGGACGGGCTCGGCGCCGCGGCGCGCGGGCTGCGGCAGTACCTGCTGGCCGTCGCGGCCAAGCTGGACGCACCCGCCTGGTTCTGCGAGGTGGACGTGCCTGCCGGCGCGTATGTGGCGCTGGAGCGGCGGCTCGCGCGGTTCCCGGGTCACGAGACGGCACTGCTGTGGGACGAACGCGACGGCTGGGCCGTGGCGGTCGAGTCGGCGGCCGGCGACGAGGTCATCGTGCTCGCCTATCTGGGTGAAGACGTCCTGCCCCCGCCCGAAGCCGTCGTGGAGTTCGTGGCCGGCCTCTACGGCGAGAAGTACCCCGGCCGTCCGGATCCCCCGGACTTCCGGAGACCGGGTACCGCCGACGGCTTCGACGAGCGCTTGGCCGCCTACGCCGGCGACACCGTCGGTCAACCCTGAGCCACCGGGGTCAGCGGGCGGGCAGCACGCAGAACTCGTTGCCCTCCGGATCGGCGAGCACGATCCACGGGTCGTCGTCCGGGTCGTCGAGGACCTTCGCCCCGAGCATCACCAGCCGTTCGACCTCCGCCCGCTGATCGCCGGCCACCGGCGCCAGGTCGAGGTGCAGCCGGTTCTTGACGGCCTTCTCCTCGGGCACCGGCTGGAACAGCACCGCTGGTCCGTCGTCGAACTCGAGCTGGCGGTAGGTCAGGCCGTGCGAGTCGGTCCACGTCCGGATTTTCCCGTTGCCGAGCGCCGCTGCCCAGAATTCCGCCAGCAGGTCCGGCTGACGGCAGTCGACCGTCACGGCCAGGATGCGCGCCGCCGTCACGACGCCGCCACGATCCGGTTGACGGCTTCGGCGACCAGTTCCGGTTCGGACACCGTCACCGTCAGTCCCGGGTGGCGGATCAGCCCCCACGGGGCGATGCCCCGGACGGGTTCCCGGAACCGGAGGCAGACGCCACCCCGCGTCGTCGTCCCGAAGGTCAGGCCGCGATCGGCCAGGGAAAGCCGGACGCCGAAGACGCGAAGAGCGCGGTACGGGCCGGTGGCCTCGGCCCCGGCGAGGTTGCTCAGCGGGGTCTCGACCAGCCACGGCCCGAACCGGACGCGCAGGCCGGTGACGTCCAATTCCAGCCCGGCACGCGGACCCAGGAGCCGGCGCAGCCCGGGGAACCCGGCCGCGAAGTCCGCGTGGAGCCGGTGGTGCACGACGACGGCGGGTTCACCCACCGCCGCCGCTTCGCCCGTGGTCATGCGCCGCCGCCCAACGGCGGGACGTCCGATTCGTCGTCGGCCGGGAGCTCGGGCTCTCGCCACTCCTCGGCGCGGGACGGGCCGTTGCCCTGCAGGGTCCCGCGCAGCTCGGCCTTCAGCGCGTCGTCCTCCCGGGGCGAATGCCGGTCGCTTTCGCGGTGCATGGAACCTCCTTCACGCGGTGTCCTTCCCGGCTACCCGCTGCCCTCGCGAAAACGACCGAGATCACCGGGTGCGCGCGGCGGACCGGTTGACCGCCCGCGCCCCGGCGATGCCGAGCACCAGCCCGGCGACCGCGGTCAGCCCGTGCAGCCAGTTGTCCGCCCAGTTCAGGTTGATCGGGTCCTCGGGGTTGACCATCGCGGTGGCGAGGATGCCGTACGCGGTCATCCCGGTGAAGCCGACGAACAGCACCCAGCAGTAGATGATCGAGCCGGTGCGCCGCGTCGCGGCCAGCAGCCCGAGCACCCCGACCGCCGTGTGGACCAGGTTGAGCAGCGGGGTCACGCTGAAGATCCCGACGGCGCGGCTGGTTTCGTGGCCGACCGCGGCGGTTTCCGGGGTCAGGAACCCGGCGATCCCGAGCGCGAGGTAGAGCAGCCCGAGGACGGCCACGACCGGCCGGAGCCAGGAAGCTCCGGGCCGGGAACGGGTTTCGGCGGACGACCGGGATCCAGCGGAAGACCGAGGTTCAGCGGAAGACCGAGGTTCAGCGGAAGACATGGGGTTCTCCTTCCCTCCGCGGCCGGATACCCCGTCACGCGTGCGGAAAACGGACAAGTGGAAGGGGGCCGGACGGCGGGCTGGGGGATCCGCCGTCCGGCCCGCGGCCGGGACCCGCGCCGGTCCCTGCAGCCGGACGCGGGCCCCTGGTCTCGGGAAACTCAGTCCCAGGGAAACTCAGTCCCAGGGAAACTCAGTCTCGGGAAACTCAGTCTCAGGGGGAACGCCAGTCGTGACCGCGGTAGGCGGTCCCGTGCTGGGCACCCATCAGCAGCAGGCCGCCGTCGACGACGAGCGACGTGCCGGTGATGTAGCCGGCCGCCGGGGTCGCCAGGAACGCGACCGCGGCGGCCACCTCGGCCGCGTGGCCGGGGCGGCCGAGCGGGATGCCGGGCCGGTCCTGCTCGCGCGGGTCGGCGTCGGTCTGGCCCGTCATCGGCGTCGAGATTTCGCCGGGGGCCACCGAATTCACGGTGATGCCGTGCTCGGCCAGCTCCAGGGCGAGCACCTGGGTCAGCGCGCCCGCCCCGGCCTTCGCGGCGCAGTAGGGCGCGGCGCCGACGCGCGGCACGTGCTCGTGGACGCTGGTGATGGTGATGATCCGGCCGCCGTGCCCGGCGTCGATCATGTGCCGGGCGGCGCGCTGCGAAAGCAGGAAGACCCCGTCGAGGTCGATGTCGAGGACCTGGCGCCACTTCTCGTAGTCGAGGTCCACCGCGAGCTCGCTGCTGCCGGTGCCGGAGCAGTTGACCAGGACGTCGATGCCGCCGAGGTCTTCGGCGAACGCGTCGATGACGTCGGCCGCGCCGGGCAGGCCGGTCAGGTCGAGCTGCCGGACGTGCGCGCTCACCCCGTGCGAGCGGGCCTCGGCGGCGGTTTCTTCCGCGCCGTCGGCGTCGGAGTGGTAGGTGATGCCGACATCCAGGCCGCCGCCGGCGAGGGCGGCGACGACCGCGCGGCCGATGCCGGAGTCGGCACCGGTGACTACGGCGCGCCGCGGTAAAGCGGCGTCGGCGGGCAGGGGCGCCGGGAGCGACACGAGCGTCTCCTTTCGTCCCCGGTCGGCTACCACCCCCACCGGGGGCTAAACGCGGAGCACCGCCGCTGCCGGCGCACGCGGCGAAGGAGCCGGCGCTGCTCGCCGAAGAGCTGCTGCCCGACGGGACGCTCGGCGACGGCGGGATCGAGCGGGTGACCGCCGCGGTGGGCCGGGCGGTGGACGCGGCGGTGCGGCTCGGCGTCGACCAGCTGTACCCGTTCGTCACCGCGGCCGTGCGCGACGCGGTGAACCGCGACGAGGTGATCGACCGGATCCAGGCGGGCGCCGGGATCCGGCCGCAGTTCCTCTCCGGCGAGGAGGGCGCGGCTGATGTACTTCGCCGCGCGCCGCTGGTACGGCCCGTGGGCGCTGCGCGAGGGAATCCTGTTGCGGCACCTGGAACAGCTGGCCGAATCGACGCCGTTGCCGCTGCAGCCGTTGACCCGCCACCCGGCCGCGGTGGTCCGCCACCTTCGCCCGGCGGGGGAGCAGCCGGTGCCGTCCTGAGCGTGTGCCGGGCGGCGGGCGGGGTAATCGGGCGGTTCCCCGAACGGAAGGAGAGCTCCCGTGAGCAAGCCGAACCCGATCGAACTGCAGAAGTACCTGTCCGGCGTCGACTACCCGGCCGAGCGGGACGACCTGGTGCAGGCGGCCGAGAGGAACGGCGCCGACTCGGACACGTTGAGCGTCGTGCGCGGCCTGCCCGACCGGACCTACGAGGGACCCAGCGGCGTGAGCAAGGAAATCGGCGGCTGACACCCCCGCGGCCCGGGCCGCGCGCCCGGGCCGCGATCACCGCGATATTTCGGCGGTCTCCGGAACGATGGCGCCGGGCTGGGCCAGGGCCGTCACCGCGCGGCAGACGTCGGCTGGGTCGATCGTGTCGAGGCAGGGGTGGCCCGGGACCGGGCAAACCCTCGCGCGGCTGGCGCGGCAGGGAGCGTGCTGGTCGCCGAGCACCACCGTGGGAACGCCGTAGGGCGCCCACCGTTCCTGCGGCACGACCGGGGCGAACAGCGAGACCACCGGGGCGCCCGCCGCCGCGGCGAGGTGGGCGGGGCCGGTGTTCGGCGCCACCACGACCTGCGCCCCGGACAGCACCGCCGCCAGCTCCGCCAGTGATGTCCGGCCGCCGAGGTTCACCGCCGACGACCCGGCCACCTCCTGGGTCAGCGCGCGCTCCGAAGGCGCGCCCGTCACCAGCACCCGGTGCCCGTCGGCGGCCAGCGCCCGGACCGTCTCGCGGCTCCAGGCCGCCGACGGCTGGCGGGCGGGCACCGACGCCGCGGGGTGCACGACGACGTAGGCCCCGCCACCGGTCAGCCGGGCCATGTCCGGCAACGGGCGCCGCAGCGCCAGGGCGCCGTGGTCGTCCGGCGGCAGCGAATACCCGGCCGCTTCGGCGAGCGACAGCATGCGGACCGGCTCGGGCGGATCGCCGTCGACGCGGTGACGCAGGTCGAGCAGGCTGCCCGGATAGTCCTCGGAGATCGCGCCGATCCACGGCACGCCGGCCTGGCGCAGCAGCAGCGCGAGCGGCAGCGGGGACTGGTGGAACGACGTCAGGATCAGCGCGCGGTCGAACCGCTTCGACCGGATCAGCGAGACGAACGCGCCGGTGTCCCCGGCGGTCACCGGCGGCGGCTCGGGGTCGATCCACGGTGCGGTCCAGGTGAGCAGGCCGGTCACGCCCGGGAGCAGTTCCCCGGCGGCGCGGCCGTGTGGCCCGGTCAGCAGCGTCACGTCGGCCCCGGACGCCGCGACCGCGCGGAGGCAGGGGCCGGCGAGCAGGACGTCCCCGAGGTTGTCCTGGCGGGCGACGAGCACCCGGGTCATCCGGCGACCCCGGCGACGCGCAGCGCCTCGGACAGGTCGTGGGCGACGGCGGCGTGCCGCCGGGCCCGGGCGATCTCCGGTTCGAGCGTGCGCTGGGTCGGCACCAGCACCGCGCGGGCCCCGGCGGCCAGCGCGGCGTCGACGTCGGCTCCGGTGTCGCCGATGACGACACAGGACGCGGGGTCGACGCCGAGCTCGCCGGCGGCCCGCAACACCATGCCGGGGGCGGGTTTGCGGCACGCACAACCGTCGCCGTCGTCGTGGACGCAGACCTGCCAGGTGCCGAACGGGCCGAAGAGCTCCTTGACGCGGGCGTTGACCGCGTCGAGCTGCTCGGGGGTGATCAGTCCTTTCGCGACACCGGACTGGTTGCTCACCACGCCGACCGGGATGCCGCGCTCCCGCAGCCCGCGGACGAGTTCGACCGCGCCGGGCACCGGGCGGACGCCGTCCGGGTCGTTGAGGTAGGGGACGTCGACGATCAGCGTGTCGTCCCGGTCGAACAGCACCGCGACCGGAGGCCGCGGCCGCCGGGCCGCGATCTCCCCGCGCAGCCGGTGGTAGCACGCGGCGGGCGGGATCAGCGCGCTGGTGACGACCATGCGCGCCACTTCGCCGGGGGTCCGCGGGCCCGGCAGGATCCGCCGGGTGGCGAACTCCGCCGTCAGCCCGGCCCAGACGCCGGCCGCGAGCCGCGCTTTCCCGCGCCGGCGCAGCACCGGCAGCGCGAGCGCGGCCAGACCGGCCACTGTGGACAGTGCGTGCAGGCCGAGCCTGCCGGGCCCGGCGCCGGTGCGCTGCCGCCAGAGCACGCCGTGCTTGGCCCGCATCAGCGCGTTGTCGGCGTTGCCGCGCTGGGCTTTGAGGCTGTAGAAGAACCCGGCCCGCCGGGCCGGGTGCGTGGTCAGCCGTTCACCCTGGTCGATCCGGTGCCCGGCTTCGGCGACGCGCAGCGCGAGGTCGGAGTCCTCGCGGAACGCACGCGGGAACCGCTCGTCGAAGCCGCCCGCCTCGACGAGCGCGCGACGGCGGTAGGCCATGTCCGCGGTGATCCACCGCGCGTGTTCGAGACCCGCGGTGCCGCGCTCGTCGTCGGTGGGGCGCCGGTCCGGCGGCAGCGGAACGGTGATCCGGCCCTGGGAGGCGGCCACGTCCGGCGGGAGCGAGCCGAGGTCGGCGGCGAGCTGCCGCGGCCAGTCCGGGGCGAGCACGACGTCGTCGTCGACGAACGCGATCCACTCGCTGCTCGCGGTGCGCCAGCCGAGGTTCCGCGCCGCCGCCGGTCCCCGGCCGCCGGAGCGGAGCACGCGCACGCCGTCGGGAACGTCCAGTGCGGACCCGTCCGGGCGGTCGTCGACGACGAGGATCTCCACCGGCCGCGGATCCGGTCCGCCGAGGAGGGTTTCGAGCAGTGGCCGAAGCGTCTCCCGGCCCGTCGTGGGAATCACCACGGTGTAGTCGAGCGAAGCAGTCACCGGCACCGGATACCCGGGGCCGGGGTGATCAAACGGCGTGTCGAAGTCCCCGTGCCCGGGTAACCGGCGGGCGACGACGGCGGGCGACGACGGCGGGCGACGACGGCGGGCGACGACGGCGGGCGACGACGGCGGGCGACGACGGCGGGCGACGACGGCGGGCGACGACGGCGGGCGACGACAAGGAGGTGCGGATGACCGCGGGGACGATCGAAATCCGGAACCCGGCCGACGGCAGCGTGGTGGGCACTGTGCCGACCGCGGGCGAAGCCGAGATCGACGCGGCGCTCACGCTGGCCCGCCGGACCCGGGCGCAGTGGGCCCGGACCCCGGCCGCCGAACGCGGGGCGCTGCTGCACACCGCGGCCGAACGGTTGCGGGCGCACGCCGACGAGCTGGCGAAGACGAACGAAGCGGAGACGGGGAAGCCCCGCGACGAAGCCCGCGAAGGCGTGCTCGCCGGGGCGGGCACCCTGGACCAGTACGCCGAACTCGGCCCGGTCCACCGCGGCCGCAGCCTGCTCGGCGCCGTCGGCGCGACGGACCTGATGGTGCCCGAACCACGCGGTGTCGTCGTCGCGCTCACGCCGTGGAACGACCCGGTCGCGGTCGCCTGCGGTCTCCTCGGTGCGGCGCTGGCCACCGGGAACACGGTGGTACACAAGCCGAGCGAGCGCGCGCCGCACACCGGGCAGCTGCTCGGCGAGGTGCTCGGCGGGATCTTCCCGGACGGGGTGCTGCAGACGCTGCACGGGGACGGCGGGGTCGGCGCGCTCCTCGCGATGCGTTCCGACATCGACGTCATCGCGCACGTCGGCAGCACGGCGACCGGCCGGTCGATCGCCGCGAGCGCGGCCGCGACCGGGGCGAAGACGTTGCTGGAGAACGGGGGCAACGACCCGCTGGTGATCGACGAGGACGTCGACCCGGTGTGGGCGGCGGGCCAGGCGGCGCTGGGGGCGTTCGCGAACTCGGGGCAGATCTGCGTGGCGGTCGAGCGGATCTACGTGAGCTCGGCGATCGCGGAACCGTTCCTGGCGGCGCTGGTGAAGGAGGCCGAGACCCGCACGGTGGCCCCCCTGGTCGACCGGCGGCACCGCGACCACGTGCACTCCCACGTGGCGGATGCGCTCGAGCGGGGTGCCCGGCTGCTGACCGGCGGCGCGGTCCCGGACGGCCCGGGCGCGCACTACCCGGCGACGGTTCTCACCGAGTGCGCGCCGGACTTGCGGGTGATGACGGAGGAGACGTTCGGCCCGGTGGCGCCGGTCCGGGTGGTGGAGAGCTTCGACGAGGGACTGGCCGAAGCGGCGAAGGGTGAGTACGGGCTGGCGGCGACGGTGCTGACGGCCTCGATGGCCCACGCCCAGCGCGCCTGGCGCGAGCTGCAGGCAGGCACGGTCAAGGTCAACAACGTGTTCGGCGGCGCCCCGGGCGGAGCGGCACACCCGCGCGGCCGGAGCGGCAACGGGTACGGCTACGGGCCGGAGCTGCTCGACGAGATGACCCAGACGAAGCTCGTGCACATCGCCCCGCCCGCATGACCGGACAGCGGGACAGACCGACGGTGGGGGAGGCGCAGGGCTCTTCGGCGGAGGCCGCCCGGCGTGACCGGACCGCGGCGGACCGGCCGGCTCGTGTGCTCCGGTCGGAAAGCGGCGCCGGCTCGGGCGACGAACAGCACGACCGGACGCCGGTCGGCTGGTTCGCCCGTGCTCTGCGCGTCCCCGGCCGTGAGCGCCGCATTCTCGTCCAGAGCGCCAAAGCCAGCCTGGCCGCGACCGGCGCCTGGTTGCTCGCCACCCTCGTCCTGCGGCTGCCGCAACCCTTTCTCGCTCCCTACGCGGCCGTCTTCCTCGTCGAAGCCACCGTGTACCGATCACTGCGCGGCTGGCTCCAGCAGGTCGGCTCGGTCGCCGGCGGTGTCCTGCTGGCCGCCGTCGCGGGGCAGTTCATCCCGTGGCAGGCCGTGGCGCTGGCCGCCGTCGTCTTCCTGGGGCTGCTCGCGGGCAGCTGGCGGCGGTTCGGGGATTCCGGCGTCTGGGTGGGCGTCACCGGCATGCTCCTGATCTGCTACGGCACCGCCCGCGAGCCCGCGCTGCTCGGCGACCGCCTGCTCGAAACGGCGCTGGGTGCGGCCATCGGCGTCGCGGTCAACACGCTGATCTTCCCGCCGCTCTACGGCGAACGGCTGGCCGCGGCCGCCGGGCGGCTCGGGAAGGCCGTGGCCGCGCTGCTGGAGTCGCTGTCCGATCTGATCCGCCGGGACGAGCCGCCGGAAGACCTGGACGGGCTGCTGTCGCAGGAGCAGGACGCCCGGAGCCAGGTGCTGGCGGCCGAAGAAGCCGCCGGCCTGACCCGGGAAGGCCGGCTGCTGAACCTCCGCCGCGGCCGTCCCGCCGCCGGGACGCACCACGAACGTCCACTTCGGACACTCATCGGGCTGTGGCCGGCGGTGTCGCAGCTGATCGCCGCCGTGCGGACGACGGCGGGCCGCCGGGAGCACCCGTTCGAGTACCCCTGGCCGGACGCGAGGGAAGCACTCGCCGACCTGATGCACCACCTCGCCGGCGCGGTGCAGGCGGTGGCGGTCGCGGGGGAGCCGGTCGAGCTGGACGAATGCCGGGCCCTGCTCGAAAAGCTCGAGCACCGGCTGGTGACCGCCGAGGAAGACGGCGTCCCGGCCCGGCTGGGCCTCGGCGCCATGACGCTGCCCGCGCGGCTGCTGCTGGAACAGCTGGAAAGGCGCTGAGACTACTGGACCGCGACCGGGTCGGCTTCGGAGCGGTGACGGCGGCAGGCGGTGCACACCATCGTCTGGCCCAGCAACGTGCCGTCGCCGGACACCAGCCGCGCGACGTGCAACGTGGGCAGCCCGCACTCCTCGCACGGGATGGGCTTGCTGTCGTGGCTGATCATGACTCGGTTCGGCATAGTGAAGCCCCCTGACGAGGATCGGCGGTCCCGCCTAGTTACCCAGGTGGCCTGCGCCACACTCGTCCGGCGCAGTGATGTCACTCGAACGGCGTAGTCACTTGGCGGGGTACTGCTGCTCGCGCAGGAGGGTGGCCAGGTGGACGGCGTTGCGGACCAGCGTCGCGTTCGTCGAGGCCACGGCCTCCGGCGTCTCGTCCAGGTCCTGGTAGTCGCCGCCCTGCATGGCCTCGCCGTTCCAGTAGGTCGCGCCCTGGGCCGGCACCGTGAAGCCGACGTCGTTCAGCGCCTGGAACAGGTCCGCGATGATCTTGTGGGCGCCGTCCTCGTTGCCGACGACCGCGGCCACCCCGACCTTGCCGAACATCGCCGGGCGGCCTTCGTCGTCGGTTTCGGACAGCTCGGCGTCGAGGCGTTCCAGTACCCGCTGCGCGACGCTCGACATGTGGCCGACCCACGTCGGGGTGGCGATCAGCAGGACGTCGGCGGCGGCGATCTTCCGCCGGATGCCCGGCCACGCGTCGCCGTCGCCCATGTCGGCCTCGACGCCCGGGCGGACGTCGTGGTCGACCACCCGGACCAGCTCGCCGGTGGCGCCGCGTTCGGCGAAGAGGTCGAGCAGCTGACGCGCGATGAGATCGCTGCTCGACTTCGCGGGTGACGGCTTGAGCGTGCAGGCCAGCGCGAGGACGCGCAGGGTCATGACTGCCTCCGTGGGTGGGTGCCGACGCCGATGTGGGCGAAGCCGGCCTCGGCCACCGCGTCGGGATCGAGCAGGTTGCGGGTGTCGACGACGACCGCCCGGTCGGCGGCCGCGGCCAGCCGGGGCCAGTCGAGGTCCCGGAACTCGGGCCACTCGGTGAGCACGACGAGGGCCGCGGCGTCCTTGGCCACCAAGTACGGGTCGTCGACGACCTGGACCGAGCTCGTTCCGGGCAGGCACCCGACCGCGGGGTCGTGCGCGGTCAACTCCGCACCCGCGCGGGCCAGGTCGTCGGCCACCGCCAGGGCGGGGGAGTCGCGCAGGTCGCCGGTGCCTGCCTTGAAGGCCAGCCCCAGCAGGCCGATGCGGGCTCCGGAAAGGGAGCCGGCGGGCGACCCGGTCACCGCCTGCCGCACGGCCCGCACCACCCGGGCGCGCTGCCGGGCGTTGACGCGGACCGCGTCGCGGAGGATGGCGAAGTCGACGCCCGCCGATTCGGCTGCGTGCAGCAGGGCCGAGGTGTCCTTCGGCAGGCACGAGCCACCCCAGCCGGGGCCGGGGGCGAGGAACCCGGGGCCGATCCGCGCGTCGAGGCCCATGGTCCGCGAGACCTCGCGGACGTCCGCGCCGAACCGCTCGCACAGTTCGGCGAGGACGTTCACATAAGACAGCTTGACGGCGAGGAACGCGTTGCTCGCGTACTTCGCGAGTTCGGCGCTGGCCGAGTCGGTCGCCACCACCGGGGCCCCGGTCGGCTCGTACAGCCGCGCGACCCGCCGGGCGGGCGGCGAGTCCGCCGGGTCGGTGCCGACCACGACCCGGTTCGGGTGCAGGAAGTCTTCGACGGCGTGCCCTTCGCGGAGGAACTCCGGGTTGGCCACGACCGGCAGGTCGTCCCGGCCCAGCAGGTGGGGCAGCCGCGCCGCGGTGCCGACCGGCACGGTCGACTTGGTGACCACCACGCAGCCGGGCCGCAGCAGCCGCCCGAGCTGCGGCACCACGTGTTCGAGCACGCCGAGGTCGGGGCGGCCGTCCTCGGCGGGTGGCGTGGGCAGGCACAGGAAGACGAGGTCCGCGCCGTGGAGCTCGGCCTGCGCGGTGGTGAAGCTCAGTGTCCGGTCGGCGAGCCCCTGTGCGACCAGCTCGGCCAGGCGGGGTTCGGCGATGGCCACCTCGCCCCGGCTCAGCTCGTCTGCTTTGGACTCGTCGGCGTCCACGCAGGTGACCCGGTGCCCGAGCCGCGCGAAGCACGCAGCGCTGGTCAACCCGACGTAGCCCGCGCCGACGATCCCGATGTGTTCAGCCATGCGCCACCCGCATTTCCAGGGCCGAGCGCGTCGCGGCCAGCACGCGCTCCTCGCCGAGCAGCAACAGCCCGCCGTCGGGCTCTTCGCCGTGCGGGTCGCCGACGTTGCCGGCCCAGAGCACCATGTGTAGTGGCGGGGGGTCCGGGTGGCGGAGCCCCCGGCCCGGGGCGGAGCCCCGGATGTCACCGACATGCCGCCGCGCGGACGGCGGCGGTCCCCACAGCCGCGGCGGGGTCGGGCCGAACAGCAGCACCGACGGCGTGCCGAACGCCGTGGCGAGGTGCCCGACGCCGGTGTCGCCGCAGACGACGAGCGCCGCGCCGGCCACCAGCGCGGCCAGCTCCGCCAGGTCGGTGCGTCCGGCCAGCACGGCGTCGTCGCCGAGCCCGGCCGCTTCGGCGATCGAGAGCGCCAGGTCGCGTTCGCCGGCGCTGCCGGTGAGCACGACGCGGTGGCCGTCGGCGGCGAGGTCCCGGACGACGGTCGCGAACCGCTCGGGCGGCCAGCGCCGGGCCGGGAACGCCGCGCCGGGGTGGACCACGACGGCGTCCGGGGCCGGGCTGGGGCCCGGCGGCACGGGCAGGTGCAGGGCCGAGCGATCCGCTTCCAGGTGGGCGTACTCGACGAGGCGGCACCAGCGGTCCACCTCGTGCAGGTCGTCGCGCCAGTCGAGGCCGGACACGTCGGGGAAGTCGGGGTGGCGGTGGGTCAGCAGCTCGGCCGGGTCGGCGGCCAGCAGGTCGTGGATGCTCTCCGGGCCGCTGCCGTGCAGGTTGACCGCGAGCCGCGGCGGCGGGCCCGGCCAGGCGAGCTCGCCGAGCGCGGGCGTCGGCAGCAGCTCGTCGACCGCGTCGATCAGTTCCACCAGGTCCCGCAGGCCTTCCGGCGCGGCCAGCACCAGCCGGTCGTCGGGGTAGGCCGTGCGCAGGGCACGCAACGCGGGCACCGACGTCAGCAGGTCCCCGACGCCGAGCGCGCGCAGGACGAGGACCGCGGAGCTCACGGCCACGATCCCTCCTCCGACGCGCACACGACCATCTCGCGCACTTCGGCGCCGGCCGGCTGCTGGAGCGCGAACACGACGGTGCTCGCCACGTGCTCGGGCTGGTTGAGCTTCGCGTCCGGCGGCGGCTTGTACTGGTCGGTGCGGTCGTCGAAGAAGTGCGTCCACATCCCGCCCGGGACGAGCAGGGTGACGCCGACGCGCCCGGCCAGCTCGGCGGCCAGCGCCCGGGTGAAGCCGACGACGCCGAACTTCGAGGCGCAGTAGGCGGTCGCGTCGCTCACCGCCTTGACGCCCAGGGTGGACGCGACGGTGACGACCGTGCCGTGTGAGCGTTCCAGGTAGGGGAGCGCGGCGCGGATCACCGCGGCCGTGCCGAGCAGGTTCACCTTCACCACCCGCTCCCAGTCCTCGGTGGACACGGTGGCGAGCGGCCCGCAGGCGTCGGTGCCGGCGGCGGTGAAGACGCCGTCCAGGCCGCCCGCGCGCTCGGCGAGTTCGCGCACCGCGGCCTCGGTGGCGGCGGTGTCGGTCAGGTCGGCTTCGACGTACTCGGCCGGGTCGTCGGGGCGGACCCGGTCGAGGACGTAGGGGGTCCCGCCCGCCTTGCGGACGGCGTCGACGGTGGCGGCGCCGAGTCCGGACGCGCCACCGGTGATCAGGACGTTGCCGAGGGGTCGCATCGCTCTCCTTCGCGGGCGAGGGGTTCAGGCACTGGCCGCCGCGGCGACCAGCCGGGAGGTCGAGTAGCCGGGCACGGTCGGGACGAGCACGACTTCGCCGCCGTGCCGTTCGACCACTTCGCGTTCGGGCAGGTCCGCGTCGGCGTAGTCGCCGCCCTTCACCCACACGTCCGGGCGCAGCTTCTCCAGGACGGCCGTGGGCGAGGCCTCGTCGAAGACGGCGACGGCGTCCACAAAGGACAACGCGGTCAGCAGCCGGGCCCGGTCGCGGTCGCGGACCAGCGGGCGGCCGGGCCCCTTGAGGCCACGGACCGAAGCGTCGGAGTTGAGGCAGACGACGAGCGCGTCGCCGAGGGCGCGGGCCTGCCGCAGCAGGCTCACGTGCCCGGGGTGCAGCAGGTCGAAGCAGCCGCCGGTGGCGATCAGGCGGCCGCCGGTCTCGCGGATCCGTCCGGCGAGGCCGAAGGCGTCGGTCGCCGGCTGCGGGTCGGGTACCGGGCCGTCGTTCGTGGACAGCGCGGTCGCGCCGCCGGCGGCGACGAACCGGGCGGCCGCCTCGACCGCGGTCACCACGGCTTCGGTGGTGTCCGCGCCGCGGAGCAGCGCGGCGGTGGCCGCGGCGGCGAAGCGGTCGCCCGCCCCGCAGGTGTCGGGCGCGGTGTGGCCCGGGGTCCGCGCCGCGGCGGGGATCGGGACGGTCGTTTCGCCGAGGCCGTCGGCCAGCACCGCGCCGCGGGACCCGACGGTCACCGCGACCGCGTCGGCGTGCCAGTGGCCGCGCAGCAGCTTGGCGAGCTCGCCCGGTTCCTCGTGCCCGGCGAGCACCGCGCGCGCCTCGGCGAGGTTCGGCGTGACCAGCCGCGTGCCGGGCACGGGCTGCGCGCCACGCGGGTGCGGGTCCCACACCACCGGGATCCGTTCGGCCAGTTCCCGCAGGAGCCGCCGGACTTCGGCGTTGCGCGTCAGGCCGCGGCCGTAGTCGGCGACGAGGATCGCGCCGGCGTCGGCGAGCACGTCGTGCACCCGGGCGGGCAGCGGGTCGGTGGTCGCCGTGCCGTCGCCGGAATCCAGGCGCAGCAGCGACTGCCCGCCCGCGCGGACGCGGGTCTTGCACACCGTCGTGCCGCGCAACGGCAGCGGCAGCACGGTCACGTCCGGTTCGAGCAGCCCGGTGAGCGCGTGGCCGCCTTCGTCGTCGCCGAGCGGCGTGACCAGGACGACCTCGGCCGCGGACCGCGCGGCCAGCAGCGCGGCCAGGCCGGCCCCGCCCGGGCGGCGGCGCCGGGCCGTCAGGTCGACCACCGGCACCGGCGCCTCGGGGCACAGCCGCTCGGCGGTGCCTTCGGCGTCGACGTCCAGCAGCGTGTCGCCGAGGACGACCAGCGGCTTCACGCAGTCACCCCGAGCGCGTCGTCGAGCGCCGCGCACAGGCCGTGCACCAGCGCCAGGTGCATCTCCTGCACGGTCGCGACGGTCGGCGCCTCGACCGTCACGGCGTCGTCGCACAGGGCGGCGAGGGGGTTCGGGGCCGGTCCGGTCAGCGCCCACGTCGTCACGCCGAGTTCGTGCGCGGCCTTGGCCGCGGCGACGACGTTCTGGCTGGTGCCGCTGGTGGACAGGCAGACCAGCACGTCGCCCGGCCGCCCGTGCGCGCGCACCTGGCGGGCGAAGACCTCGTGGTCGCCGTAGTCGTTGACGATGGCCGTGGTCGCGGAGGTGTCCGCGTGCAGCGCGATGGCCGAGAGCGGCTGCCGTTCGTGGCGGAACCGGCCGACGAGCTCACCGGTCAGGTGCTGGGCTTCGGCGGCGCTGCCCCCGTTGCCGCAGGCGAGCAGCCGTCCGCCGGCCTCGAACACGCCGGCGAGGTGCCGTCCCCACGCGGTTATCTTGGGGGCGGATTCACGGGCCCGGCCGGCGGCTTCGGCCAGCGCGGCGAGATGGTCTTCCATCACGGCACCTCCTTCTTCTCCGGCGACGCCGCGCCGGTTCGGGTGGGTCGGGGACGCCGGAGCACGAACGGCCCGAGCGCGAGCAGGTCGATCGGGGCCGAGCCGAAGCACTCCAGCGCGTCCCGGGGCGAGTCGACCATCGGACGGCCGGCGGTGTTGAGGCTGGTGTTGATCACGACCGGCAGGCCGGTCCGGCGCTCGAAGCCGGCCAGCATCCGGGCCAGCACCGGGTTTTCGCGTTCTTCGACGGTCTGCACGCGGGCCGTGCCGTCGACGTGCGTGACGGCCGGGATGCGGTCGCGCCACTCTTCGGCGACGTCGTGCACGAACAGCATGTACGGGCTGGGCAGCGGGCCGCGCGTGAAGATCTCGGCCGCCCGCTCGGCCCGGACCATGGGCGCCACCGGGCGGAACTGCTCGCGGCCCTTGACGTCGTTGAGCCGCTCGAGGTTCGCCTTGCGGCCCGGGTGGGCCAGCAGCGACCGGTGCCCGAGCGCCCGCGGGCCGAATTCGGCGCGGCCCTGGAACCAGGCGATCACCTCGTCGTTCGCCAGTGCTTCGGCGACCGTCTCGGCGAGATCGTCCGGACGTTCGTAGGGCAGCTTGGCCTTGATCAGGATTTCTTCGAGCTCTTCGTCGGTCCACCCGCGACCGAGCCCGGCGTCGCCCATGGGCGCGCCGCGTTCCCCGGCGTCGGCGGCCAGCTGCAACGCGGCGCCGAGCGCGGTGCCCGCGTCCCCGGCGGCGGGCTGCACCCAGATCCGGTCGAACGGGCCCTCGGCGTGCAGCCGGCTGTTGGCGACGCAGTTGAGCGCGATCCCGCCCGCCATCGCCAGATCGCGCTGGCCGGTGGCCTCGTGCAGCCAGTCCGCCAGCTCGAGCAGGATGTCCTCGAGGACTTTCTGGACACTCGCGGCGAGATCGGCGTGCCGGCGGGTCGGCTCCTCGCCGGCTTCGCGGCGCGGAGCCAGCGATGCGAGGTCGACGCCCGAGGCGCGGAACCCGCCGTCCCCGGTGACGTGGACGTGCTCGCAGAGTTCGTCGAGGAACTCCGGCTTGCCGTAGGAGGCGAGCGCCATGACCTTGTACTCGTCGCTGGACCGCGCGAAGCCGAGGTGCTCGGTGAGGTCTTCGTAGAGCAGGCCGAGCGAGTGCGGCAGCTTCTGGGCCGCCAGTTCCTTGAACCGCCCGTCTCGGTACTCACCGGCCAGATAGGACGTGCTTTCGCCGCGTCCGTCGGCGACCAGCACGGCGCAGTCGCCGAACGGCGCGGCGAGCGCGGCCGACGCGGCGTGCGCGACGTGGTGCCGGACGAACTTGACGATGCCCGGGTCGAGTCCGGGCAAAGCGGACTTCAGGAACAGGGGTGCCCGCTTGGCGAACTCCGTCCGCAGTTCCTCGCCGCTCGGGTCGTGGCCGGGCAGGCCCGGCTCGACCAGCGCGGGGTCGTAGGAGTACCCGACGGCGTCGAGGTCCTTCGCGGACAGTCCCGCCTGGGCCAGGCACCAGGCGGCGGCCTGGGCGGGCTGTTCCCAAGTGGAGAACGGCACCGCCTGCTTGCCGTGCTTGCGGCGGCTGAAGCGTTCTTCCTCCGCCGCGGCGATGATCTCCCCGTCCACCACCAGCGCTGCGGCCGGGTCGTGGAAGACGGCATTGATCCCGAGTATGCGCATCGACCTGCCTCTGGCGTTCCGGTGCGGACTCGTGAGGCCCGCTCTCGCCTATAGCGCTACCCGGCGAAGTCGTTGATAAACGATGGCGGCGCAAAAGCCCTGGGCGTCGCTACTCAGCGCGACGGCGCCCGGCGGAACCACGCCGCAGTGCGACGGAGGCCGTCGTCGGCGTCGATCTTCGGTTCCCACCCGAGGACGTCGCGGGCGAGCGAGATGTCGGGGCAGCGGCGCTGCGGGTCGTCGACCACCGCGTCGATGTACTCGATCGGCGAGCCGGACCCGGTGATGTCCTTGATCCGCTCCGCCACCTGACGGACGGTGAGCTCGTCCGGGTTGCCGAGGTTCACCGGTCCGGCGTGGTCCGCCCGCGCGAGGGCGAGCAGGCCGCGGACGGTGTCCTCGACGTAGCAGATCGACCGGGTCTGCGCACCGGTGCCGGTGACGGTGATCGGCTCGTTCTTCAGCGCCTGGTCCAGGAACGCCGGGATCATCCGGCCGTCGTGGGCGCGCATGCCGGGGCCGTAGGTGTTGAAGATCCGCGCGATCGCCGTGTCGACGCCGAATTCGCGGCGGTAGGCCGACGTCAGCGCTTCGGCGTAGCGCTTGGCTTCGTCGTAGACGCTGCGCGGCCCGATCGGGTTGACGTTGCCCCAATACCCTTCGCGTTGCGGGTGTTCCAGCGGATCGCCGTAGACCTCGCTGGTCGAGGCGAGCACGAACCGGGCGCCGTCGCGGCGGGCCAGTTCGAGCGCGTTCTCGGTGCCGTGCGAGCCCGCGCGCAGCGTCTCGATCGGCAGCGCCAGGTAGTCGCGGGGGGACGCGGCCGAAGCCAGGTGGAACACGACGTCGGCTTCGCAGCTCAGCGGCATCGGCAGCGTGACGTCGTGCCGCACGAACCGGAACCGTGCGTGGCGGCGCAGGTGCTCCAGTGAGTCCGCCGAGGACGTCGCGAGGTTGTCGACGGCGACGACCTCGATGTCCTCTTCGAGCAGCAGCTCGCACAGGTGCGCGCCGACGAAGCCGGCACCCCCGGTCACCACCGCACGTTCGAACCGCCTGATCACTCCCGGATTCGTCATGCCGTGGCGGCTACCCGGCCCCGGTGGGCGCAAACCCGTGTAAGGGGGTGAGGAGCGGGTAAGCGCCCTGCCATGCGAGTTCTGCTCACCGGTTGGGCCAGTTTTCTGCACGGAGAAGCGACGGCGGGCGACGTCCTGAGCCTGCGCGCGGCGGCGTCCGCACTGGCGGAAGCGGGGATCGACCACCGCATTGCCTGGAGCCCGGGCTTCCGGCCCGGCACCCTGCACCTGCCCGACGCGCCACCCGGGGACTACACGCACGTCGTCTTCGCCTGCGGCCCGGTCCACGGGCCGCAGGTGCGTTCGCTGCACGAGCGCTACGCCGCCTGCCGCCGGATCGCGGTCGGGGTGTCCGTGCCCGACGCCGAAGACCCGGCGGTGACCGGGTTCCACCGGGTCATCCCGCGCGACGACGGCACCACCGCCGAACCGGACCTGTCGCTGGGCGCCGCGGTGTCGCCCACGCCGGTGCTCGGCGTGATCCTGGCACCGCACCAGCCGGAGTACGGCAGCGCGGGGCGCCACGCCGAGGTCCACGAGGCACTGACCGGCTGGCTCGCCGGCCTGGACTGCGCCCGGGTTCCGCTGGACACGCGGCTCGCGCACGCGGACTGGGAGCGGTGCGCGACCCCGGACCAGTTCGCCGCCGCGGTGTCCAAAATGGACGCCGTGGTGACGACCCGGCTGCACGGCCTGGTCTTCGGGCTCAAGGCCGGGGTGCCGGTGCTCGCCGTCGACCCGGTGGCCGGCGGCGGGAAGGTGACCGCGCAGGGGAAGGCACTGGACTGGCCGGTGGTGGCCGCCGGGGACGTCGCGGACCCCGCGCTGCTCGACGCCCGCCTGAAGTGGTGCCTGACGGCACCGGTGCGGCCACCCGCGCACCCGCCCGCCCTGGCCGCGCTGGTGGACGAACTGGTGCGGCCGCGATGAGCGCCCGCACGACCGTCGTCATCGCCACCCGCAACCGCGCCACCGAGCTCGCGCGCACCCTCGGCCGGCTGTCTTCGCTGGACCCGAGACCGCCGGTCATCGTGCTGGACAACGCTTCCGAGGACGACACGGCCGAAGTCGCCGGACGGTTCGGATGCGTCCGCTTGATCCGCCTGCCGCAGAACCTCGGCGCCGCCGCCCGCACGCTCGGCGTCATCGCGGCCGAGACGCCCTACATCGCCTTCAGCGACGACGACTCGTGGTGGGCACCGGACGCACTGGCCGAGGCGGAGCGGATCTTCGACGAGCACCCGGGGACCGGCTTGCTCGCCGCGCGCACCCTCGTCGGCCCGGAATGCCGGGACGACCCGGTGACGCCCGAAATGGAGCGCAGCCCGCTGGGGCACCCGGACGGCGCGCCCGGGCCGCTGGTGCTCGGCTTCCTCGCCTGCTCCGCGATCGTGCGCCGCACGGCGTACCTGCAGGTGGGCGGATTCAGCCCGCTGCTGCACTTCGGCGCGGAGGAACAGCTGCTCGCCTACGACCTGGCCGCGCACGGCTGGGAGGTCTGCTACGTCGGGCGCCTGCGCGCCCACCACCACCCCTCCCGGTCACGGCCGCCGTCGTCGTGGCGCCGCCGGGCCGAACTGCGGAACCGGCTGCTCATCGCCGTGCTGCGCCGCCCACCGCGCGTGTGCCGCCGCGAGGTGGCGCGGACGCTGGTGCGGGCGCCCGGCGCCGTCCTCGGCGCGGTCCCGCACCTGCCGCGCGCGCTGAGCTCCCGCCGTGTGCTGCCCGCCCACGTCGAACACCAGGCCCGGACTCTGGAAAGGACCGCCGAATGGCGCGAATCTCGGTCGTGATCATCACCTGCAACCGTCGCGAGCAGCTGCGCGAGACGTTGGCGCACATGACGTCCCTGCCGGACGCCGCGCCGGTCTTCGTCGCGGACAACGGGTCCGCCGACGGCACGGCCGACATGGTCGCCCGGGAATTCCCCGGTGTCCGCCTGTTCCGGCTGGCGGAGAACCTCGGCGCGGTGGCGCGCAACATCGCCGTCGAGGAAGTGACGACGCCGTACGTCGCCTTCTGCGACGACGACACCACGTGGCAGCCGGGCGCGCTCACCCGGGCCGCCGACCTGCTGGACGGGTACCCGGGTCTCGGGTCGGTGACCGGGCGCTGCCTGGTCGAGCCCGGCCTGGCCGAGGACCCGATCACGCCGGAGCTGCGGGAGTCGCCGGTGCCCGGCCCGGACTGGCTGCCGGGGCCGGCGCTGCTCGGCATCATGGCGGGCCTGACGGCGGTGCGCGTCAGCGCGTTCCGCGAGGCCGGCGGCTTCTCGACGCGGATGTGGCTCGGCGGCGAGGAGGAGCTGTTCGCGTTGGACCTCGCGGCACGCGGGTGGTGGATGTGCTGGGCGGAGGACGTGGTCATCCACCACGCGCCGTCGAAGCTGCGCGACCCGCGCCACCGCCGCCGCCTCGGCATCCGCAACACCCTGTGGACGTTGCTGCTGCGCCGTCCCTGGCCGGCGGTCTTCCGCCGGGGCCGTGACGTGCTGCGTACGGCTCCTCGCGACTCCGCCACCGCTGCCGCGCTGCTCGACGTGCTCCGCGGCCTGCCGTGGGTCCTCGCGGACCGCCGCGTGGTCCCGCCGCACGTCGAGCACGGCCTCCGCCTCCTGGAAGCCCCGCAACGTGAGTCGAAGGCCCGCCGCTACGTCGGCTGAGGGCCGTCGTGCCGTGGTGGGGCCGTCCGGCGCCCGGTGCCGGGGATTCACCCCCGATTCATGCAGTCCACCCAGGACTCGGTGGTCACCACGATGTCGGTCGGGAGGGTTTCGGTCACGGTCCCGTCCGATACCCGGATGTGTGCGTGGTAGGTCGCCATCGGCACCGATGCGGCTCCTCGCACGCCGACGAACCCGTTGACGTTGATCGAGCCGTCAGGGGCGTGGAAGTTGGCGCCCGGTGGGAGGTGGTGCTCGGTGGCGGTCCAGCCGGGAGGCAGGTCGCGCATCCCGAACTCGAGGTCGGTGGTCCACTTCCCGCTCACCACGAAGATGAAGTAAGAGGCGTGGGTCCTCCCGTCGGGACCGTACTGAACGCACATCCGGCTGGTCCGGTCGAACTGCTCCAGCTGCCACGTCTGGGGCTGCGACGCCGTCTGCGCCGACGCGACGACGGATGTGCCGGCCAGGGACAGCAGGAGCACCGAGGCCGAGACGAGCACCGATCTGGCGATCCGAAACATCACTCTCACCGAATCCCTCCTGGAACTGGCGTGAACATGCCTCGGTGCACGCTAGCGACCGGTTCTCAGAGCTCTCTGAGAACCGGTCGAGGGGGACGGCGACGGGTGGCTCGTGGTGCGTGAGCCGACCGTTGCGGCGGTCAGCGGGCCTCGGCGGTGGCGGCCTGCTGGGGGACGAGCTTGTGGTAGGCGCGCAGCGTGTCGGCGGCGACGCGGTCCCACGAGTAGCGGGCCACCGCGCGGTCGTGGCCCGCGGTGCCGTAGGCGTGGCAGAGGGCCGGGTCGTCGAGCAGCCGCCGGACCCGGGACGCGAGCTCCTTCGGCTGGTGCGGGCGGACCAGCAGCCCGGTGACGCCGTCGACGACGGTGTCGGTCAGGCCGCCCACCGCGGCCGCGACCACCGGGACGCCGCAGGCCATCGCCTCCAGCGGCACGATCCCGAACGGCTCGTACCACGGCGTGCACACGACGGCGTCGGCCGAGCGCAGCAGCGGCGGCATGTCGTCGCGCGACACCTGGCCGGGCCAGCGGACGCGGTCGGCGACGCCGAGCCGCTCGGCCAGCTGCCGCAGCCGGCCCGCCTCGGGGTCCTGGGACAGCCGCCCGCGCTCCGGGCCGCCCGCGATGACGAGCTCGGCGTCCGGCAGCTGCGCGAGGGCGGTGATCGCGATGTCGAACCCCTTGCGCGGGACCAGCCGGCCGACGGCGACCAGCCGGTGCGGCAGCCGGCGGCGGGCCACCGGCCCGTCGAGGGAGAACCGGCCGAGGTCGACGCCGCAGGGCACGATCGAGATCCGCGACCGCGGCACGCCGAGGCGGGACAGCTCGAAGACCTCGTCGGAGCAGGTGGCGATCACGCGCCCGGCCTGCCGCCCGATGATGCGCTCCAGCCGGATGCGGTCGGCCGGGCTGGTGTCCTGGTCGCCTTGGTAACGCTTCTTGACCACGCCGAGGGCGTGGAAGGTCTGGGCCACCGGGGTGCCGGTCGCGCTCGCCGCCAGCGAAGTGGCGAGGCCGGACATCCAGAAGTGCGCGTGCGCCACGTCCGGCTGCTCGATCGCCCACTGGTCACGCAGGAAGCTGCCGAACTCGCCCATGTGGGGCAGGAGGTGGTCCTTCGGCTCCTTGCGGGGTGGCCCGGCCGGTACGTGCACGACGCGGAAGCCCTGCGGTGTCCGGACCTCCGGTGGCTCGTCGCGGCTCTCCCGTCGCGTGTAGACGGTGACGTCGTGCCCGGCGCGCACCAGCGCGGCCGACAGTTCCGCGACGTGCACGTTCTGGCCGCCGGCGTCGGCTTCGCCCAGGGCTGCGAGGGGATTGGCGTGCTCGGACACCATGGCGATCTTCATCGGTGAGGCGTTCCCTTCACGGTTCGACGGGCCGTCTCGGCGAGGAGGTGGTCCCAAGCGGTCAAGAAGGCGTCCAGCCCGTAGTGCTTCAGGGCGTGTTCGCGGGCGTTCTTGCCCGCGAGCGCGGCGAAGTCGGGCTCGTTCAGCAGCTCGCGGAAACCCCGCGCCAGCACGGAGACGTCGGTGGACAGCACACCCGCGTCGTCCGGGACCGCCTCGACCGCCTCGGTGGCGGCGAAGACGACGACCGGCATGGCCAGGTGCATGGCCTCCAAAAGGGACAGTCCCAGTGACGTCCACCGGGCGGTGTGCAGGTAGACGCGGCGGCGGGCGATCTCGTCGTGCAGCTTTGGCGCCGGGACGTCGCCCAGGCCGCGCAGCGGCGCGCCGAGCTCCTCGGTCCCCATGCCGAACACGTCGACGGGGGCGGCCTCGGCGAGCGTGCCGAGCAGGTCGGCGCCGGTGACGCGCTGCCGCCGCACCGGCTCGTTGATCATCGACACCCCGGCGGCGAGCTCACCGGTGTAGCGCGGTCCCGGATCGGGGATGCCGTGCGGCACGACGGTCACCGGCGCGCGGCCGCAGTCCCACATCGCCGCGTTGAAGTGGGTCACGTGCGCGACGGTGATGTCGGACCGGCCGGCGAGCGGGTGTTCGCTGGACGCGGCGTACGGCCGGGGCGCGTTGTGTTCCACGTAGACGGCCGGAACGCCCAGCCGGGCGGCGAAGTCCAGCTCCTCCGGGCGTTGCAGGACGACGACGTCGGGCCCGGCCTCGGCCAGCCGGTCGAGCGGAACCTCGGTCACCGACGGCCAGTTCCGCCCCGCCTTGCCGAGGCCCCAGGGCGCACCGCCGGGTGACACCGGCAGGAGGTAGTCGTGGCGGCCGCGGACGAAAGCGTCGGTCCACGAGCCGTGGACGTGCCAGAGCAGAACTCTCAGGCGCCGGGATCCGGGATCGGTCATGACTCCTGATTTCCCGGAGACCGGCCGTTAAACGTCCGGCCGGGCGGGGTACCCGGCCCTCGACGGGCGCGCGACGAAGGACTGCGATCCATGCGCTTCACCCCACGGGGCACCCGGTTCTTCGACCTGCTCGCCGACGCGGCGAAGAACCTCGTCACCGCGACCGCGTTGCTGAGAGACCTCGTGGCCGCCGAACCGGCCGAGCGGGAACCGATCGCCAAGCGCCTGCACGAGGTCGAGCACCAGGGCGACGAGCTGACGCACACGATCATGGTGGAGCTCAACAGCTCGTTCGTGACGCCGTTCGACCGCGAGGACATCCAGGCCCTCGCCGCCAAGATCGACGACGTGCTGGACTTCATGGACACCGCCGCGGACCTGGCCGTGCTCTACCGCATCGGCACCTTCCCCCCGGGCATCGACGTCCTGGTCCGGGTGCTCTGCCGGGCCGCCGAGCTGACGGCTTCGTCGATGCCCGGCCTGGCCAAGGTGGGCGACCTCGAGCCGTTCTGGATCGAGATCAACGAGCTGGAGAACGAGGCCGACCGCGTCTACCGGCGGATACTGGCCCACCTGTTCGAGCCGGGCGGTGACGCCCTCGAGGTGCTCAAGACCAAGGAAGTCGTCGAGCAATTCGAGCTGGCCGCCGACGCGTTCGAGCACGTGGCGGACGTGGTGCAGACCATCGCGGTCAAGGAGTCCTGAGTGACGGGGACCGCCGCCCTGGTCACCGTGGTCGTGCTGACGCTCGTCTTCGACTACACCAACGGGTTCCACGACGCGGCCAACGCGATCGCCAGCGCGGTGTCGACGCGGGCGCTGACCCTGCGGGCCGCGCTCGTGCTGGCGGCGGTGATGAACCTGGCGGGCGCGCTGCTGTCCACCGGCATCGCCGCGACGGTGGCCAAGGGGATCATCGACGTCCCGGTCGGGCCGGACGCGCTCACCGTGGTGTTCGCCGCGCTGGCCGGGGCCATCACGTGGAACCTGATCACCTGGTACTTCGGGCTCCCGTCGTCGTCATCGCACTCGCTGATCGGCGGCATGGTCGGCGCGGCGCTGGCCGCCGCGAGCACCGTGCACTGGGCGGGGATCGCCGAGAAGGTGCTGATCCCGATGGTGGCGTCGCCGCTGCTCGGGCTGGTGCTGGGCTACCTCGCGATGGTCGCCGCGCTGTGGCTGCTGCGGCGGGCGAACCCGCACCGCAGCGGCCGGGTGTTCCGCCGCTTCCAGATCGTGTCCGCGTCGGCGCTCGCGCTCGGCCACGGCCTGCAGGACGCCCAGAAGGGCATGGGCGTGATCGTCCTGGCACTGGTCGCGGCCGGGCAGCAGCAGACGTTCGCCGTCCCGGTGTGGGTGAGCCTGGCGTGCGCCCTGGCCTTGTCGCTCGGCACCTATTCGGGTGGCCTGCGGATCATGCGGACGCTCGGCAGGCGCGTCTTCCCGCTCGACCCGCCGCACGGGTTCGTCGCGGAATCGGTGGCGTCGTCGGTGTTGTACGTGACGGCGTTCGCGGTCAAGGCACCGATCTCGACGACGCACGTCATCACCGCGGCGATCATGGGGGTGGGCGCGACCAAGCGGCTTTCGGCGGTCCGCTGGGGCATCGCCCGCGACATCGTCATGGGCTGGGTGCTGACGTTCCCGGCCGCCGCCGCGGTGGCCGCCGCCGTGTACCTGGTGGCCGACGCCCTCACCTGAGCACCGGACGGGTTTGCCCGTCGCCGCCCGTGGGAAGCCGGGGCGGAGACGCCCGACCGCGGAAAGGGAGAGCCATGAAGGCAGTGACCTGGCACGGCAAACGCGACGTCCGCGTCGAGGAGGTGCCGGACCCGAAGATCGAGGAGGCCACGGACGCGGTCGTGCGGATCACCTCGACCGGGATCTGCGGCTCCGACCTGCACCTCTACGAAGTCCTGGGCGCGTTCATGACCGAGGGCGACATCCTCGGCCACGAGCCGATGGGCGTGGTCGAGGAGGTCGGGCCGGAGGTGCCGAACCTCAAGCCGGGCGACCGCGTGGTGGTCCCGTTCAACATCTCCTGCGGCCACTGCTGGATGTGCGAGCGCGGCCTGCAGTCGCAGTGCGAAACGACCCAGGTCAGAGCGCACGGCAAGGGTGCCTCGCTGCTGGGCTACACCAAGCTCTACGGCCAGGTGCCCGGCGGCCAGGCCGAGTACCTGCGCGTGCCGCAGGCGCACTACGGGCCGATCAAGGTCCCGGACGGGCCGCCGGACGAGCGGTTCGTCTACCTCTCCGACGTCGTCCCGACCGCCTGGCAGGCCGTCGAGTACGCGAACGTCCCCGACGGGGGCACGGTCGTCGTCTTCGGGCTCGGGCCGATCGGGCAGATGTGCTGCCGGATCGCCCGGCACCGCGGGGCCGGTCAGGTGATCGGCGTCGACCTGGTGCCCGAGCGTCTCGCGCGGGCCCGCGAACACGGCGCCACCGCGCTCGACACGCGTGACCACAAGGAAATCGGCGACTCCATCCGGCAGCTGACGAACGGGCGCGGCGCGGACTCGGTGATCGACGCGGTCGGCATGGAGGCGCACGGCGCCCCGGTCGGCAAGCTGGCGCACACCCTGGTCGGCCTGCTGCCGCAGCCGCTGGGCGAGAAGATCACCGAGAAGGCCGGGATCGACCGGCTCAGCGTGCTGTACGCCGCCATCGACACGGTCCGCCGCGGCGGCACGATCTCGCTGTCCGGTGTCTACGGCGGGATGGTCGACCCGATGCCGATGATGGAGCTGTTCGACAAGCAGGTCCAGCTGCGGATGGGCCAGGCCAACGTCCGGCACTGGCTCGACGCCATCATGCCGGTGCTCACCGCCGACGGGGACCCGCTCGGCGTCGAAGGCTTCGCCACGCACAAGCTGCCGCTGGAAGACGCGCCCCGCGCGTACGAGATGTTCCAGAAGAAGCTCGACGGCGCCCAGAAGATCCTGCTGCAGCCGACCGCGTAACCCCTGGGAGGAAGTGCTCTTGCGAGCCGTCACCTCGCTGCCGTACGAAATCACCGAGGAAGACCACGTCCGGATCCCGATGTCCGACGGGACCGTCCTGTCCGCCCGCATCTGGCGGCCGGTCTCGTCGGACGCCGAACCGGTGCCGGCGATCCTCGAATACATCCCCTACCGCAAGCGGGACCTCACCGCGCCCCGCGACTCCATCCACCACCCCTACCTCGCCGGGCACGGGTACGCCTGCGTGCGCGTGGACATCCGCGGCACCGGTGAGTCCGAGGGCGTCCTGGCCGACGAGTACCTCGAACGCGAGCAGCTCGACGCCGAGGAGGTCCTCGAATGGATCGCCGGGCAGCCGTGGTGCACCGGCGACACCGGGATGATGGGCATCTCGTGGGGCGCGTTCGCCGCGTTGCAGGTCGCGGCGCGGAAACCGCCGAGCCTGCGCGCGATCGTGATCTCGTCGTTCACCGACGACCGCTTCGCCGACGACATGCACTACATGGGTGGCTGCCTGTTGTCGGACAACGTCGCCGAGTCCGGCACGATGTTCGCCTACGCCACGCTGCCGCCCGACCCGGCGGTCGTCGGCGAGCGGTGGCGGGAAATGTGGCTGGTGCGGCTGGAGAACTGCAGCCTGTGGATCGAGAACTGGCTCGGCCACCAGCGCCGCGACGACTACTGGCGGCACGCGTCGGTGTCGGAGAACTACAGCGACGTCCAGGTGCCGGTGCTGGCCTCGAGCGGCTGGGCCGACGGCTACTCCAACGCCGTGATCCGGCTGCTGGCCCACCTGGACGTCCCGCGGCGCGGGCTGATCGGCCCGTGGTCGCACAAGTACCCGCACCTCGGCGAGCCCGGCCCGGCGATCGGCTACCTCCAGGAGGTCGTCGGGTGGTGGGACCACTGGCTGCGTGGCGAGGAGAACGGGGCCATGGACGGGCCGATGCTGCGCACCTGGATGCAGGAGAGCGTGCCGCCGTCGACGTCGTACGAGGACCGCCCCGGCCGCTGGGTCGGAGAGGCCACCTGGCCGTCGCCACACGTCGCGCCGCAGGAGCTGCCCCTGGCCCGCCACCGCCTCGCGCGGCCGGGCGAGACCGTCGCCGACGAGGCCCTGACCGTGTCGTCGCCGTTGTCGGTCGGGCAGTTCTCCGGGAAGTGGGCGTCCTACAGCGCCCCGCCCGACCTGCCCTACGACCAGCGCGAAGAGGACGGCGGGTCGCTCGTCTTCGACACCGACGTGCTCACCGAGCGCTGCGAGATCCTCGGCTCCCCGAAGGTGCGGCTGGAGGTCTCGGCGGATCAGCCGGTCGCGATGGTCGCGGCGCGGATCTCGGACGTCGCCCCGGACGGCCGGGCCACGCGCGTCACCTACGGGCTGCTCAACCTGACCCACCGCGACGGCCACGACGAGCCGTCGCCGATGGAACCGGGGGAGCGGTGCCCGGTCGAGATCGAGCTGAACGCCGTGGCGCAGGCTTTCCCGGCCGGGCACCGGATCCGGCTTTCGCTGTCCACGTCGTACTGGCCGCTGGCCTGGCCACCGCCGACACCGGTGCTGCTGTCCGTCCACACCGGACACAGCGCGCTCGAGCTGCCGGTGCGCCCGGTCGCCGAACCGGACGAGCTGCCGGCCCGGCCGTTCGGCGAACCCGAGGGCGCGCCGCCGATGCCGGTGACCGCCTTGACACCGGGGGAGCAGCGCTGGACCGTCTCCCGGGACCTGATCGGCTACCAGTCGGCGCTGGACATCGTGAAGGACGCGGGGACCGTCCGCTTCGACGACCTCGACCTGGAGGTCACCCGGGACGTCCGCGAGCGCTACAGCTGGGTCGCCGACGACTTCTGCTCCCCGGTGGCGGAGACCGCGTGGGACGTCACCTTCGCGCGTGGCGACTGGGTGGCGCGCAGCGAGACCCGCACCCGGGTGTCCTGCACCGACACCGAGTTCGTCATCGACGCGCAGCTCGACGGCTACGACGGGGCGCGCCGGATCGTCTCGCGGAACTGGCACCGGCGGATTCCGCGTGACCTCGTCTAAGTTTCACGTTCGCGACGCGGGGTAAGCCGTTCGGGTGCGCATCGTGATCACCGGGGCGACCGGGAACGTCGGAACGGCACTGCTGGCCGCGCTGGAGCCCGGCCACGACGTGGCCGGGCTGGCGCGGCGGCTGCCGGACACGACCGCCGAGCCGTACCGCCGGGCGGGCTGGCGGTCCGTCGACGTCGGCGCCCCCGGCGCGGAAGAGGAGCTCGCGGCGGTGTTCGCGGGCGCGGACGCCGTCGTGCACCTGGCGTGGGCGATCTCGCCGGTGCGCGGCGACCCGCCGATGGGGCGCACCAACGACCACGGCACCCGGCACGTGCTCGCCGCGGCGGCGGCCGCTCGCGTGCCGCACCTGGTCGTCGCTTCGTCCGTGGCCGCCTACGGGCCGACACCACGCTGGGACAAGGTGGCCGAGGACTGGCCGTGCGACGGCATCGCGGGCAGTGCGTACAGCCGCGGCAAGGCGGCGCTGGAAACCCTGCTGGACCGGTTCGAAGAGAAGTACCCGCAGGTCCGGGTGGCCCGGATCCGGCCGTGCGCGATCCTGCACCGGGCCGCGGCGGGGGAGTTCGCGCGCTGGCTGCTCGGCCCGGCGGTACCCGCTCACCTCGTCGGCGGGCGGCGGCTGCCGGTTCCGCTGTGGACGGACCTGCGGGCCCAGGTGGTGCACACCACCGACGTCGCCGAAGCGATCCGGCTGATCCTCGACACGGGCTTCACCGGCGCGGTCAACCTGGCCGCGCCGGAAGTGCTCGACGCCGACGCGCTGGCCGGTGTCCTGGGTGGAAGCCGGGTCCCGGTGCCCAAGCCGGTGGTGCGGCTCGCGACCCGGGCGGCCTGGCTGGGCGGGGTGCTGCCGGTGCACCCCGGCTGGCTCGAGCTGGCCGACCGGGCGGCCCTCGCCGACACCACCCTGGCGGAGACCGCGCTGGGCTGGCAACCTCGGTATGACGCCGCGGCCGCGCTCGCCGACCTGGTCACCGGGCTCCGGACGGGCGCGGGAGCGGCGAGCCCGCCCCTGGCCCCGCCGCGCCGCGACGGGGTCCTGGCCCGGCTCCGCTCGCTCACCCGGGTCGGGCCGAGCCACCAGTCGCAAGCCTGACCAGCCAGGAGGCCGGAGTGAGTACGGAAGCCGTCGACGCGGTGGTGATCGGCGCCGGGCACAACGGACTGGTGGCGGCCAACCTCCTGGCCGATGCGGGCTGGTCGGTGCTGGTCCTGGAGGCGACGGAGTACGCCGGCGGCTCGGTCCGGACCGCCGAGGTGACCGAGCCGGGCTTCCGCAACGACCTGTTCAGCGCCTTCTACCCGCTCTCGGCGGTGTCGCCGGTGATCCGCGGCCTGGGGCTGGCCGAGCACGGCCTGCGCTGGCGGCACGCGCCCGACGTGCTGGCGCACGTGCTGCCCGACGACCGGTGCGCGGTGCTGTCCCGTGACCTCGACCGCACGGCGGCCTCGGCCGACGAGTTCGCCCCGGGCGACGGCGACGCGTGGCGGCGGCTGTTCGAGCAGTGGCGCGAACTCCGCGAGCCGCTGCTGAACGCGTTGTTCACGCCGTTCCCGCCGGTCCGGCCGGCGATGAAGCTGCTGCGCCGCACCGGGACCGGAGACGCGCTGCGGCTGGCGCGCATGCTGACGCTGCCCGCGCGCCGCTTCGGCGACGAGCTGTTCGACGGCGAAGGCGCGAAGCTGCTCGTGGCCGGGAATTCCGCGCACAGCGACCTGTCCGTCGACAACGCCGGCAGCGCGGTGTTCGGCTGGCTGCTCGCGATGATCGGCCAGGACGAGGGCTTTCCGGTGCCCGAAGGCGGCGCGGGGGAGCTGGCCGCGGCGCTGGTCCGCCGGCTCGAATCCCGGGGCGGGACAATCCATTGTGGACGCCCGGTGCGCGAGATCCTGATCGGGGACGGCCGGGCGCTGGGCGTGCGGGACGCGGCCGGTGACCCGGTGCGGGCGCGCAAGGCCGTGCTCGCCGACGTGCCGGCCCCGGTGCTGTACCGCGAGCTGGTGGGGGAGGAGTGGCTGCCGTCGCGGCTGGTGGAGGACCTCGGCAAGTTCGAGTGGGACAGTGCCACGGTCAAGGTGGACTGGGCCCTGTCCGGCCCGATCCCGTGGACGGCCGAAGCGGCGCGTGGCGCGGGCACGATCCACCTCGGCACGGATCTCGACGGGCTCTCGGCGTTCGGGGGTGAGCTCGCCCGCGGCCGGACTCCGCGCCGTCCGTTCCTGTTGCTCGGCCAGATGACCACGAGCGACCCCTCGCGCTCACCGGCGGGCACGGAAGCAGCGTGGGCGTACACGCACGTGCCGCGCGGCACGATGGAGAACCGGGCGGCGCTGGAGCGGCGGGTCAAGCGGATCGAGGAGACGGTCGAGGCGAACGCCCCGGGGTTCACCGGGCTGATCAAGGCCCGGTACGCGCAGGGGCCGGCGGAGCTGGCGGGCCACAACCCGGGGCTGATCGGCGGGGCGATCAACGCGGGAACGACGGCGATCCACCAGCAGCTGTTCTTCCGCCCGGTCCCGGGCACGGGCCGCGCCGACACCCCGGTGGACCGCCTGTACCTGGCGGGCGCATCGGCCCACCCGGGCGGAGCGGTCCACGGCGGCCCGGGAGCGAACGCGGCCCGCGCGGCGCTGGCCCGGTCGGGCCTGCTGGGCGGCGGGTATGCGGCGGTGATCCGGGCAGCCCACCGCGCGATCTACGGCTGAGCCCGCGCGGGCGTGCGCCGGTTGTGGCTTCGGCGGCGGTGGCCGGGGCATCCATCACGCGGTCTGCGCCTCGTGGGCGTGCGACGGTGGCCGGGCATCCACCACGCGGTCTGCGCCCGCGTGGCCGGGGCCGCGCCGGTCCGCAGGGTGCCCCCGGCTGGGCGTTGACGCTTACGGCTTCGGGTGGCCGTGCTGCGCGCGGGAGTGCTTGCCCGTCGCCAGGTCCGCGAGCCGGGCCAGTGACTCCGTGTTGCGCGGCTTCGCGATGACCGCCTGCACCGCCGCCGGGAGCACCTTGCCCGGTCCGCGGATGATGTGCTCGGTCATCCGGACCAGCGTCTGCCCGCCGCCGTGCGGGACCAGCGTCAGGCCGACCGCGGCGGCGCCCAGTGGCCAGCCGCGGGCCTCCAGCGACAGGGACAGCCCCGGCTCGACCGCGCGGACCACCGTCACGTCCTGGATGTGGAAGGGCCACGGGCCCACGCTGTGGTGGATCCGGGAGCCCACCGCGGGCCAGTCTTCGTCGACGTCGCGGATGTGGGAGCTGCCCACCACCCAGCCGGCGTAGAGCCAGCCGTCGGCCAGCACCGCGAACACGGCGTCGGGCGGTACGTCGATCACGCGACTGACCTCGGGCACGGCTTCCTCCTGCTTCCGGTGACGAACCAGGCATACCCATTCGCGGACGGGGTATGCGTGGCCACAACTCGGTGGAAGGTGGCAATGGTGGCCAGACACGGCAAAGAACCCGAAGGACCGGGAGAGCTGTCGAAGCGGTCGTGGGGCGCGGTGCTCAAGCGGACCTTCAAGCAGTTCAACCGGGACAACCTGACCGACTGGGCGGCGGCGCTCACCTACTACGGCGTGCTGTCGCTGTTCCCGGGCATCATCGTGCTGACCGCGATCCTCGGGCTGCTCGGGCCGGACAAGATCCAGACGGTGATCGACAATGTCAACCAGGTCGTCCCCGGGCAGGGCAAGGACATCCTCGTCGGCGCGATCAAGGAGCTGACGGGCTCGCGGAGCCTGGCCGGCCCGCTGGCGATCCTGGGCCTGCTGGGCGCCCTGTGGTCGGCGTCGGGGTACATCGGCGCGTTCATGCGGGCGTCGAACGCGATCTACGGCATGCCGGAGGGGCGGCCGATCTGGAAGGTCGTCCCGCTGCGCGTGGCGCTGACGATCGCCATCGTGGTGCTGCTGGCGCTGTGCGCGCTCGGCGTGGTCGCGACGGGCTCGGTCGCCCGCCGGATCGGCGACCTGATCGGGCTCGGCTCGACCGGCGTCCTGGTGTGGGACATCGCGAAGTGGCCGGTGATGGCGCTGCTGGTCAGCGTGGCGTTCGCGCTGCTGTACTGGGTGGGGCCCAATGTCCGGCAGCCGGGGTTCAAGTGGCTCACCCCGGGCGGGCTGCTGGCTGTCCTGCTGTGGGTGCTGGCCTCGGCCGGTTTCGCGCTGTACGTCGCGAATTTCGGTTCCTACAACAAGACCTACGGTTCGCTGGCCGGGGTGATCGTGTTCCTTGTATGGTTGTGGATCTTCAACCTCGCGGTGCTGCTGGGGGCCGAGCTGGACGCGGAGCTGGCCCGCGGCCGCACGATCGAGGCGGGGCGCGAGGAGGACCAGGCGGAGCCGTTCCTGCCGCCGCGGGACACGAAGGCAATGGACGACGACGAAGCCGCGGCGGTGGCGGAGTCGGAACGGAAGTGAGCGGATGGCCTGCCGGATCACCGAACTGGTGCTGGACTGCCGCGACCCCGACCGCCTGGCGGAGTTCTGGTGCGCGGTCCTCGGCTACGAGGTGATCGGCCACGAGCCGGACGGCCTGGCCCTGGGCCCGGCCGGCACCCGGTTCGGCGACGGCCCGCCGACGCTGATCCTGGCCCAGACGGACGACACCCGCCGGGGAAAGCTGCCGCTGCACATCGACGTCAGCCCGGCCGGGGTGGACCAGCAAACGGAGCTGGCACGCCTGACGGCCCTGGGTGCCCGCCCGGCGGACGTGGGCCAGACCGGCGAGGAGTCATGGGTCGTCCTGCAGGACCCGGAGGGCAACGAGTTCTGCTTGCTGCGCAAGGACGTGGGCACGCCCTGAGCCCGGCCGCGCCCTGAGACCCGGCCGCGCCTGACGTCGGTCCGCTTGTTGTCCGGTCGCCAGCGCCCCAATGTGGCCTTCGGTGCGTTGGGCGCACCGAAGGCCACATTGGGGCGCATTCCCGGCTGCGCGGACCGTACCTCAGTGACCGTCGGCCGCGCAGCGGCGCCACTGCACCGCGTCCCCGGCCCGGTCGGCGTGCCACACCGGGGTCGCCTCCGGCTCCCAGGTCGGGAGGAGCTGGTCCGTCACCATCCTGCCCCGGGCCACCCGGCCGAACAGCTCGACCCCGTCCCGCCGGCGGGACGCCGGGATCCACGCCGGGAACCGTGTTCGGGGGAGCTTCCGTTCGATCCACTCCCGCGCCGATCCCTCACTCCCGTGGTCGGACTCGACGATGCTCGACACCGTCCCGTCGCCACCCACGGTGAGGGCGATCGAGGCGCGCCAGCGGACTGCGGAGGAAGTCATCCCCTCCAGGTTCCCCGAAGACCGCGGCTGCCTGCCAGTACACGTTCGGATGGATCCCACCGTGCCTCCCACTCCACACCGTCACGACGCGTTCAGTAACCGCGCGCAGGCCTTCTCCAGCACCGCCCGTGCCTCGTCGCCGTCGAGGTTTGCCGCGCGCTTCAGGGCCGGGGCGATCGTCCGCTCGGCCCGGTACGCCTCCACCAGCCGAGGGTCCACATAGGACGACCGGCACACCGCCGGGGTGTTGCCGAGCGCCGTCGAGACCTCCTTCATCACCTTCGCCTCCGCGCGCTTGCGGGCCGTCTCCGACGTCGGGGAGTCCGCTGCCGCGAACGCCGCCGCGAACGCCGCCGCGGCCAGGACCGTCGCGTTCCACGTCCGCATGTCCTTGGCCGTGCAGTCCTCGCCCGCCAGCTCCTTGAACCGCTCGTTGATGTCGGCCGCGTGCACCTCGTGCCACGTGCCGCCCTCGCGGTAGACCAGCAGCCGGTCGCTCCCGGACCGGCTGCGCAGCAGCGACTTCACCACCGCCGCCAGCTCCGCGTCGCGGATGGCCACCTCGCGGTTCAAGCCACCCTTGGCGACGTAGCAGAAGCGGCATTCGTCGCCGCGGACCGCCGCGTGCTCCCGCAGCAGCGTCGCGACGCCGTGGGTGCCGTTCTCCTCCGCGTACTCCTCACCGCCGGTGCGGAAGATCCCCCGGTCGAGCATGCGCAGGGCGGCGGCGAGCACCCGCTTCCGGGTCAGGCCGCGTCCGGCGAGGTCGTCCGCCACCGAAGCACGCCACCGGGGCAGCCGGCGGGCCATCTGCAGCACGCGGTCGTGCTTCTCCTCGTCGCGGTCGCGCCGCCACTGCTCGTGGTAGAGGTACTGGCGCCGCCCGGCGTCGTCGGTGCCGACCGCCTGGACGTGCCCGTTCGGGTACGGGCAGATCCACACGTTCCGCCAGGCCGGCGGGACGACGAGGTCCTTGATCCGCGCCAGGAGCTCGGCGTCGGTCACCGGCGAGCCGTCGGGCATGGCGTAGGAGAACCCGCGGCCGCGGCGGATCCGCTTGATGCCCGGGCCGCGCAGGTCACTGCGCCGGAGTCTGGTGCGTCCCACCGCCGCGAGATACCCGCCCGGCGTACCGGGAAACCATGATTGCCACCGGTGGCGGCGGGTAGCCAGTGGGAAAGCACCGGAAGGAGCACGGATGACCACCGCAACCAGGCCGCTGGCCGTCGTCACCGGCGCGTCGAGCGGAATCGGGCTCGAGCCGGCGAAACAGTTCGCCCGGCACGACTTCGACCTCGTGCCGGCCACCGAAGACGCCGAGCCCGCCACGGCCGCCGACGAGGTCCGCGCGTGCGGCGCCGTCCACGCCGCCGAGTTCTTCGAGCGCGCGGACATGACGGACACCAAACTCGGTGCCGGCCCCCAGGACCCGGCGGCCGAAGCCGGGTTCGACGCACTGATGGCCGGCGAGGTCAAGGCGAAGCAGCAGGGCAAGCCGAGCGAGCCCGGATCGGCGGAAGCATGAGCGTGCTCGAAGACGTCACCGAGAAGGCGAAGCAGGTTCAGCGCAGCTACGCCGGCAAGGAAGACCGGCCGCTGGCCGGGTACGTGGTCGCGATGGGGGCCTACAGCGGGCTCGTGGGCGGGCTGACGCTGCTCGGCCGGGCCGTCGGCGCCCGGTTGCCGCAGCGGTTCGGTGCCGGCGACACGGTCCTGCTGGGCGCGGCGACGTTCAAGGCCAGCCGTCTCCTGGCGAAGGACGCGGTGACCAGCCCGCTGCGTGCCCCGTTCACCCGGTACGAAGAACCGGCCGGCGACGACGAGCTGAACGAGTCCGTGCCCGCGAAGGGGCACGTCGAGCACGCGGTCGGCGAGCTCGTGTCGTGCCCGTTCTGCCTGAACGTCTGGGTCGGCACCGGCCTGGCCGCCGGCCTGGTGATCGCGCCGCGCGCGACCCGCCTGGCGGCCACCGTGCTGACAGCCGTCGGCGTGGCGGACGCGCTGCACCTGCTCTACGACGCGGGCAAGAAACTCGCGTCCCGGTAGCCGAGCGAGCCGGACGAGCCGGCGGGACGTCCCCGCCGGCTCACTCCGGGCCGCGGCGCAGCGGACGGACCGCCGGGCCCTGCACCACTTCGCCGTCGACGCCGAACCGGGAGCCGTGGCAGGGGCAGTCCCAGGTCTTCTCGGCGTCGTTGAACGAAACCAGGCACCCCAGGTGGGTGCAGTGCGCGCCGACCGTGTGCAGCTTCCCGGCCTCGTCGCGGTGGGCGGCCACGAGCTCGCCGCCCACGCGCACGACCTCCGCCTCGCCGGGCCGCAGGTCGTCGAGCTTCTCGGACCGCCACAGCGCGGCGACGTGGTCGCCGACGAGGTACTTCGCGACGGTCAGGTTGTCCTGGGCCACCTCGAGCACCGAGCGGGCGTCGAAGCGGTTGGGGTCGAACAGGTCCGCGGCCGGGTGCGGTTCGCCGAGGATCCGCGCGGCCAGCACGTGGCCCGCGGCCGTGCCGCCGGTCATGCCCCACTGGCCGAACCCGGTGGCCACCCACAGGTTCTTCGTCCCCGGCAGGTAGCGGCCGACGTAGGGCAGCAGGTCGGGCGTGGACATGTCGTGGGCCGACCAGCGGTGGGTGACGCGGTGCAGGCCCGCGTGCGCGTCGGCCCACTCCGCGAGCCGCCGGTACCGGCATTCGACGTTGACGTGCGCGCCGACGCGGTAGTGCTCGCCGCCGGCGATCACCATCGGCGTGCCCTGTTCGGTGTACCCGCGCACGGAGTGGTGCGTGTCGGCGTCGAGGAACATGCCCGCCGGCGCGGCGTTCCCGGCCGCCGGGCCCGCGACGACGAGGTCGCGCACCGGGTCGAGCCGGGCGAAGTACAGGCCGCGGTCGAGCACGGGGTAGTGGGTCGCGACGACGACTTCGCCCGCGACGACGTCGCCCCGCGAAGTGCGGACGGTCTGCCCGTTGAGCGCGGTCGCCCGGGCGTGTTCGAGGATCGTGCCGCCCGCCCGCTCGATCTCGGCGGCCAGGCCGAGCAGCCACCGGCGCGGGTGGAAGTGCGCCTGCCCGGTGGTCCGCACGGCCCCGAGCGCGGGCACGTCGAGGGCGACGTCCTCGGTGAACGACGCCGGCAGCCCCGCCGCGGCGGCCGCGTCCGCCTCCCGTTTGAGCGAGTCCACGGTTCTTGCCCGCGTGGTGTAGACGTAGCTGTCCGCGCGGGTGAAGCCGCAGTCGATGCCGAGCTCGGCCGCGGTGGCGGCGATCCACTCGCAGGCTGCCGCCTGCGTTCCGGCGTAGGCCTTCGCGGCGCCCGCGCCGTGGCGGGACGTCAGGTCCGCGTACTTGGCCCCGTGCTGGGCGCTGACCTTCGCGGTGGTGTGGCCGGACACCCCGGCCGCGACCCGCTCGGCCTCGAGCACGACGACCGACCGGCCGGCGCGCGCGAGCAGCAGCGCGGTGGTGAGCCCGGCGATGCCCGCGCCGAGCACCGCGACGTCGGCGGACTCCGGCACCGGCACCGCCGTGCGATCCGGGGACGGAGCGGTTTCGACCCACAGCGAGAGCGGTTCCGGCAGGACGGGCGGTTCGGACGGCACAGCCATGCGTGCGGATGCCCGCTGACGGCCGGGTCAAACCGGCCATCCGGCCCGTTTGACCCGCTCGGCGCCTCGGGTAGCCCCTGCGCATGAGTACCGACATCTTCGTGATCGGCCTGGACGAGGAGAACCAGCGTGTGCTGGAACGGCTGCCGTGGGCCGGGAACTACCGGTTCCACGGCCTGCTGACCCCCGAAGAGCTGCAGCACGGCGAAATCGACTTCGAAGCGCTCCTGAAGACGGCGCAGCACGAACTGGACGCGTTCGACGGCGACATCGGCGCGATCGTCAGCTACTGGGACTTCCCCGCCGCGTCGATGGTGCCCATCCTGTGCGGCCGCTACGGCCTGCCCAGCGTTTCGCTGGAGGCGGTGCTGAAGTGCGAGCACAAGTACTGGAGCCGGCTCGAGCAGAGAAAGGCGATCGAAGAGCTGCCGAACTTCGGGATCGTCGACCTGGACGCGGAGCACCCGGCCCCGCCGGAGGGCGTCGGCTACCCCATGTGGCTCAAGCCGGTGAAGTCCTTCTCCTCCGAACTCGCCTTCAAGGCGGAGAACGACGCCGAATTCGCCGACGCCGTGGCCGAAATCCGGGCCGGTGTCGGCCGGGTGGGGGAGCCGTTCGGCTACGTGCTCGAGCAGGTCGAGCTGCCGCCGGAGATCGCCCGGGTGGGTGGCGCGGCTTGCCTGGCCGAAGAAGCGCTGCACGGCGTCCAAGCGGCCGTCGAAGGCTACGTCTACCAGGGCGAGGTGACCGTCTACGGTGCCCTGGACTCCATCAACTACCCGGACAGCTCGTCCTTCCTGCGGCACCAGTACCCCTCGCAGCTGGGGGAGGAGCCCGTCCAGCGGATGCGGGACGTCGCCACGCGGGTGATGAAGCAGATCGGCTTCGACAACGGCACCTTCAGCATCGAGTTCTTCTGCGACCCCGAGTCGGGTCAGGTGTGCCTGCTGGAGATCAACCCGCGGCACTCGCAGTCGCACGCGGAGCTGTTCGAGTTCGTCGACGGCGTCGCCAACCACGAGATCATGGTGCGCCTCGGCCTGGGTCAGGACCCCGGCCGCCGTCCCAGCAAGGGCACCTACCAGATCGCCGGCAAGTGGTACCTGCGCCGGTTCGAAGACGGCGTGGTGACGCGGGTGCCGACGCCCGAGGAGATCGTGGCGGTGCAGGACCGGATCGACGGCACCCAGATCGAGATCGTGCCGGAGGTCGGGCAGCGGTTGTCGGACCTTCCGGAGCAGGACAGCTACAGCTTCGAGCTGGCGCACCTGTTCGTCGCCGGGCACACCGAACACGAGATGGTGCAGAAGTACCAGGCCTGCGTCGACGCGCTGCCGTTCGAGTTCGCCGAGGAGTGAGCCGCACAGAGTGAGCCACACGGAGTGAGCCGCAAGACGGCGGGGGTCGCGTTCGGACAGTCCGAACGCGACCCCCGTCGTCGTTTCGAGCTCGGCCTCAGCCCGACTGCGGGTCGCTGTCGTCGTGCTCGTTCCCGCCCGACGTGCCCTGCTCGCCGCGGAGCGTCTCGCGCTGCGCCTCCGGCGTGTCGCCGTGCGGGTCGTCGCCGCGGGCGCCCTCGGCGGGCTCGGTGGGGTGCTGCGTGCGTTCCTCGGAAGTCATCCGGAACCCTCCTGTTCGTGGTCCTTTCCGGACCGGATACCCCGCTGGGTCCCGCTCAACCGCGGCGTTTGCCGCGATGATCGCCGGGTAGCCGGGGGCGACGCGGTTGGCACACCGGCGATCGCGCCGGGACCGCGGCGAGTGAAGGAGACCCAGATGACCACGTCGGCGGAACCCCTCCGCCCGGGCCCCTTGGCCGCCCGGTCCGTTGTCCACCGGCCCGTGCCGCCCGCTCCGCGGATGCTGCGGTTGCCCGGCGTCTACCGCCCGCAGGAGGACACCGCCCTGCTCGCCTCCGCGATCGCCGAGCTGCCGATCCCGGCCGGGGCACGTGCCCTCGACCTGTGCACCGGCACCGGCGCACAGGCGATCACCCTGGCCCGCCGCGGTGCGGGAACCGTGCTGGCGGTGGACCTTTCGCGCCGGGCGCTGGCCTCGGCGCGGCTCAACGCGTTGATCCGGCAGCTCGCCGTGCGCCCGTGCCGGGGAGGCCTCGCCAGAGCACTGCGCGAAGGCCCGTTCGACGTCGTCGTCGCGAACCCGCCGTACGTGCCGTCCCCGGCGCCGGCGGTCCGGTCCACCCGGGGCTGGGACGCCGGCCCGGACGGCCGCGCGCTGCTGGATCCGCTGTGCGCCGCCGCGGGCACGCTGCTGCGCCCGGGCGGGACGATGCTGCTCGTCCAGTCCGCACTGTCCGATGTGGACAAGTCGCTGGACTTGCTGGCCGCGCACGGACTGCGCACCTCGGTGGCCCGGCGCGCCCGGATCCCGTTCGGGCCGGTCCTTTCCGGACGGACGGAGTTCCTCGAGGCGGCCGGGCTGGTCGAACCCGGCCAGCGGGTGGAAGAACTGGTGGTGCTCCGTGCCGACCGCTGAGCGGGGGCCCCGGCGCGTGACCGTCGTCGCGGGCGGCCCGGTCCTGGTGGAAGGACCGGTCGAGCTGTGCACCCCCGACGGTGAGCTGGTGCGGTCGGATCGCTTCCTGGTCGCGGTGTGCGCGTGCCGGCGGAGCAAGCGGTTCCCGTTCTGCGACACCAGTCACCGCAAACGCGTCCGCACGCAGGCGGACGACGACAGCTGAGCTGCCTCCGGTGGGCACTTTCACGTGAAAGTGCCCACCGGGGCGGGTTCAGGTCCTCAGTGACGACTTCCCGGCCTTCCAGCTGCTCAGCACCTGCTCGCCGAAGCGGCCCTCGAGGAACTCGGTCGCCTGGATGCCGAAGACGACGTCGGCGGCCAGCCCGGGTTCGTGCTCCAGCAGGTCGCCGAGGACCTCGTGGCGCATGACCTGCTCGTGGACCGCGTCCGCTTCGATGTGCTCGGTGTAGAAGAACCGGCACGCTTCCGGCGCGTCCAGGCGCCGCAGGGCCTGGTCCATCCGCTGCGCGGACGGCGCCGTGGTGATCTCCGCCGCGGCGAAGTGCCCGCACAGCGCCCCCCGCAGCGATCGGTGCAGGCCGAACAGCGACATCATGTTGACCACCGCCAGCATCGCGCCCGGAACCTGGTCGATGAGCTCGAGGTAACCGTCGGGCAGGCCGGCGGCGTGCAGCAAATCGGCGTAGAGGCGTGCGTGCACGAACTCCGCGCGGCCGCCGCCGAACTCGTCGAACTCCACCGCCACCAGCGCGGCCTTGGCGCGGCCACGCAGCCGCGGGATCACCCACGCGTGCGGGTCGGCTTCCTTGTGGTGGTAGATCGAGCGGTGCGTGAAGTACTCCCGCACCTGCGTCCAGTCACCGTGGTCGCGCAGGAAGTGCGAGACCCCTTCGACGTCGATCGGCTCGACCAGCAGGGCGTCGAGTCCGGCCGTGACGTCGTCGCCGCCCGCCACGTTCTCGCGCAGGGCGGCGAGGAACCGCGCTTCCAGCGCGCCGCGCAGGCGCAGCAGTTCCGGGTCCCACTCCCAGTCGGCGGACACGCCGGGCAGGCCCTGGTAGTGCAGTTCGTAGCACAGGTGGAGAGCCAGCTGGAGGTCGTCGCCGAGCGGGTCGGCGTCCGCGAGGCCGTCGAAGCCCAGGTCCGCCCGTGGCCGGGCACGCAGGAGAGTCCCCAGCACGGACTCCGAAAGCGGGCCACGGGCGGACGGCAGGGTGGCCGCGCCCGGCACGCTGGTGGAAGTCGTCATGACCCCGGCTACCCCGTCAGCAGCGTTCCATGCCCCGCGGGCACGGTCGCCGCGGTGAGCCACCGCACGGCGGCCGCCGTTCCGCGCTCGGCGACCGCGCGCTGCTGGGCGGCCCCGGTGCCGTCGGCGCGCACCGCGTCGACGATCTTGCGGACCTCGGCCAGGTCACCGCTTTCTTCCAGCGGCGTCCGGACGTGCGTCAACAGCTCGTCGACGAGAGTCCACGCGGGACGCCGAGTCTCGCCGGCGACGTCCACCAGGTCCCCGGCGAGCCCGTGGCGCGCCGCGGCCCACACGGCCGCCGCGGCCACCTGCGGGGACAGCGGCGTGGCCTCGCGGCCGTCGGCGAGGTCGGTCAGGGCCCGCTGCACCAGCGCCCGGCTCAGCAGGGCCTGCAGCACGGCGTGGTCGACGGTCAGCCCGGTGTCGGCGACCCGGAACTCGACCGTGGGGAACCGCCCGGACGGGCGGGCCAGCCAGAACGTCTGGTCCGGGTCGACGAGCGCGCCGCAGCCGACCAGCGTCTCGACGACCCGGCGGTATTCGGCGTACCCGCGCAGGTGCGGCGCGACTCCGGAGCCGGGGAAGCGGGACTGCAGGACCATCCGCCAGCTGGCGTAACCGGTGTCACGCCCGTGGTCGAACGGCGAATTGGCCGACAGGGCGAGCAGCGTCGGCAGCCACCGGCCGAGGTGGTTGACGACGGCGACCGCGGTGTCGGGATCCGGGACCCCGACGTGGACGTGGCACCCGCAGGCCTCGTAGTCGGCGACGACCGCGCCGTAGGCGGCGTCGATTTCGGCGTAGCGGCCGGTGCTCGCGGGCGGCGGCGCGGCCGGCCCGGGACCGACCGGGGTGCCGGTGGCCAGGAGCGCGCAGTCCTCGGCCGCCGCGGCGCCGGCCAGCACGCGGCGCGCCACGGTCAGCTGGAGGCGGAGCTCGTCGGCCGTCGTGCAGACGCCACTGGCGGCTTCGAGCTGCGTGAGCCGCAGTTCCCGGTGGATCCGGACGCCGTCGGGCAGCGGCCCGTGGTGGCGGTACCGGGCCAGCACCGGCTCGGCGCACGGCGAAGCGTGCCCGGTGCGGGGGTTCACGAGGAGGAACTCCTCTTCGACACCCATCGTGGGCGGGCCGTCGGCCATGGGCGGGCTCCTTCCGGACGGGCGTCCGGCGGGGGTACCCGCTCCGGCGGTGGAAATGCGCCCGGCTTGTTTCGCGGTGAGCGCGCGGCGGGTACTTCGCACCCATGACGACTCACGAGCGGCTGCGGGTGGCCGGGACGGCCACCCCGCCGGTGCACCGCCTGCCTTCGCCCCGCGCCCCGTCCGACGGTGACCTGGCCAGCCGCATCCGCTGGAAGAGCCCCGACGCGGTGGTCGTGGAGGTCACGGGCGAAGTGGACCTGAGCACGGTGGCCCGGTTGGCGGCCGTGCTGGACGAGCACATCGGCGCGCGCCCCGGCGTCCTGCGCGTCGACCTCGGCAACGTCTGTTTCCTCGGCGCCGCGGGCATCCGCGTGCTGCTGCGCGCCCACCGCCACGCCGAAGCCGCCGGCGTCCACCTGGTCGTCGACCCCGGCGAGTCGCGCGCCGCGGTCCGGGCCCTCGAACTGCTCGACCGCCTGCAGGGGATGGTGCGCTAACTTCCCGTGAGCAGGTCGACGACGTCTTCGGCGCGCTGCCGCTCCGCGAACCGGCGCCGCTGGCGGTCGGCGCCGCCGCCCTCGGCGGCCAGGCGCGCCGTTCCTTCCCGCGCGAAGTCGAGGTCGCCGGCGGCTTCCAGCGCGGGGGCCGTCAGCTCGACCAGGTCGTCGAGGACCGCCTTCGCCGGTTCCAGGTCGCCGCTCTTGGGGTGCGGGCAGCAGCCGGTGACCCCTTCCCGGGAGGCGCGCCAGAGCTGGGCGCGCAGGACTTCGTTCGACAGGTGCGGTGCGGGCGTGTCCTCGGCCAGCGCGGTGGCGACCAGGCCGCGCGCCAGCACGCCCAGCAGCACCGCGTCTTCCGGGGCGGCCGCGACGTCGGCGATGCGGAACTCGATCGTCGGCTGTTTGTCCGACAGCCGGACGTCCCAGTAGATCATCCCGCGGTCGAGGATCGAGCCCGCGCGCAGCCAGCCGTCGACGATGCTTTCGTACTCGTCCAGTGACGCGAACCGCGGCGGCGGTCCCGCCGACGGCCACCGGCTCCACTGCTGGTAGCGCCAGCTGCAGTAGCCCGTGTCGTAGCCGTCGGCGATCGCCGAGTTCGCGGTCACGGTGAGCAGGGCGGGCAGCCACGGCCGGACCCGGTTGAGCACCTGGACGCCGGTTTCCTTGTCCGGGATCGCGACGTGCACGTGGCAGCCGCAGGTGAGCGACGTCCGCGCGGTGGCTCCGAAGTGCTCGGCCATCCGCTCGTAGCGCGGGTTCGGCGTGATGACGGGCGGGTCGGCTTCGAACAGCAGCGGGGACCCGGCGGGCAGCAGGCGGTACCCGCGCCGCCGGGCGGCCCCGGAGAGGTCTTCGCGCAGCCCGCGCAGCTGGCGCAGGGCTTCGGCGTGGGTCCGGCAGACGTCGGTGGCCGCCTCCGCCTGTGACCGGGTGAGTTCGTGCTGCAGCTCGCCTTGGTCGTCGCCGGCGGCTTCGGCCGCGTCGACGACGTCGTCGCCGGCGTGGGACAGGTGGCCACGGCGATCGACGACGAAGAACTCCTCTTCGATGCCGAACGTCAGCACGTCGCCCGTCGGTTGGTTCACCGGTGTTCTCCTGGGGGTCGGGGACCGCCTGGATACCCGTACGGGTGTTCCGGCAAACGCGTTTTCCGGCGTGGTGAGCGGGTATTCGCCCGCTCATGTCGACCGACGCGATCGTGCTGCTCAAGAACGACCACAAGACCGTGGAGAAGCTCTTCAAGCAATTCGAGAAGGCGGGGGAGGACGCGTACGACGAGAAGCGCCGGATCGCCGACTCCATCATCGAAGAGCTGACCGTCCACGCTTACATCGAGGAGGAGATCTTCTACCCGGCGGCGCGGGAAGCCGTGCCGGAGACCAAGGACCACGTCCTCGAAAGCGTGGAGGAGCACCACGTCGTGGTGTGGATGCTGTCGGAGCTGCTCGGGATGGACCCGAAGGACGAGACCTTCGACGCCAAGGTCACCGTGCTCACCGAGAACGTCCGCCACCACGTCGAAGAGGAAGAGGACGAGTGGTTCCCCGAGGTCCGCTCGGCGCTGGGCCGCAAGCAGCTGCAGGAGCTGGGGCAGCGCATGATCGACGCCCGCTCCAAGGCGCCGAAGAACCCCCTGGACCTCAAGAGCGCCAAAGCCTGAAACCCCGGAGAGAGGGGGGCACTTTCACGTGAAAGTGCCCCCTCTTCCTCTGCGGGGGTCAGTGCTTCGCGACGACCCGGATCGACTTGAGCTCGGAGTCGGCCGGGTCGGGCAGCTGCATGCCCGCGCCGAGCCCGCTGCGCAGGTAGTCGAGCATCGGCCGGGTGAGCACCTCGCCGGGCAGGACGCCGGGGGATCCGGGCGGGTACGGCGTGATCATCTCGGCCGCGATCCGGCCCGCCGCCTCCGTCACGGGCACCTGCTCGGCCTCGCCGAAGAACGCGTCACGCGGCAGCATCGCCGTCTCCAGTTCCAGCTCCCGCGGCGACGGCAGGTCCACCTTCGGCGGCTTCTCGAACGAGGGCGCGACCTTCCGCAACGCGTCGACTGCGTCGATCAGCGTGCCCGCGGTCTTGGCGTCGTCGGCGTGGTTGAACTGGGCCACGATCCGGCGGTGGTCGGAGAGGCCGACGGTGACGCGCCGGTGCTCGCGCAGCCAGTCGGCGGCCTGGTACCCGCTGATGCCCAGCGGGTCGAGGTCGAGCACGACCTTCAGTGGATCCACCGAGTCGGCGAGGTCCGGGCCGAGGAACTCGTCGTGCAGCACCGTGAGGCCCAGCTCGGTCAGCCGGCCGCGCACCGACTGCACGAGCGTGAGGGCGCCGTCCAGCAGTTCCTTGCCCTGTTCGGCCATCTGCCGCCGCCACCCGTCCAGTGCCGCGTACACCAGGGAGCTCGGGCTGGTCGTGCCCAGCAGGTCCTCACGCGCCTTCAGCACGTCCGGGTCGACCCGGTCGCCCTGCAGGTGGAACACCGAGCTCTGCTCGACCGCCGCGCCCATCTTGTGCACGCTGGTCACGCACACGTCGGCGTCCGCGTCCATGCCCCACTGCGGCAGTCCGTCGTGGAACGGCAGGTGCGCGCCCCAGGCTTCGTCGACGATGAGCGGCAGCCCGTGTTCGTGGCACCACTGCGCCACCGCGGCGATGTCACCGCAGGTGCCGTAGTCGGTCGGGGTCACCAGCAGGGCGCCCTTGACCTCGGGGTCGCTCTCGTAGGCTTCCGCGAACTCGCGCGGGCCCGGCGGGTGGCTCAGGTGCTGCTCGCCGTCCCAGTGCGGCCGCACCCACACCGGGCGGACGCCGCTGACGATCAGCCCGGAGATCACCGACTTGTGGACGTGCCGCGGCACCAGCCGCTTTTCGTGCGGGCCGGCGACGGCGAGACGCGGCCCGCGTGAAACACGCGGTGGCATGACCGTGCGTGGTTGGGGTATGCCGGAGGGCATGGAGTGGCACGAGGAGCTGCACGAGCGGGCCGACGAGCGCATCGAGCACCTGGACGAGCGGCTGTGGGCCGTCGCCACCGCGCTGCACGAGCGGCCGGAACTGTCCTATGAGGAGTACGCCGCCGCCGAGCGGCTCACCGGTGAACTGGCCGCGGACGGCTTCGAGGTGGAAACCGGGATCGCCGGGCTCCCCACGGCGTTCGTCGCGCGGGCCGGCGAAGGGCGGCCGTGCGTGGCGCTGCTGCTCGAATACGACGCCCTGCCCGGCCTCGGGCACGCCTGCGGGCACAACCTGATCGCCGCGGCCGGCCTGGGGGCCGCGCTGGCCGCCAAGGAGGTACTGGGGGACGCGCCGGGCTCGCTGCTCGCGGTGGGCACCCCGGCCGAGGAACGCGGCGGCGGCAAGGTCGCCATGGCCGAGGCGGGCGTCTTCGACGACGTCGACGCGGCCCTGATGGTCCACCCCGGCGTCCACTCGTGGTCGTGGGCCCCGCTGACCGCGCAGGTGGAGCTCAAGGTGACCTTCCACGGCCGGGCCGCGCACCCGACCGGCGACCCGGAGCACGGCATCGACGCCCTCGCCGCGCTCATCCAGGCGTTCGGGGCCATCTCGGCCCTGCGCCAGCGGCTGCCCGCCGGAGCGCACGTCCAGGGCATCATCACCCACGGCGGCGAGGCGACGAACATCGTCCCCGACCGGGCCGAAGCCCGGTTCGGGCTCCGCGCGCTGACGACCGACGCGCTGGACCGGCTGGTCGAGGACGTGACGACGTGCGCGGACGGCGCGGCGCTGGCGACCGGGGCGAAGGTCGACGTCGAACGCCTCGGGCGCGGGTACGCGCACTTCCGCGACAACCCGGTGCTCTCGGAGCGGTTCACCGAGCACCTGGCGGCGTGCGGGATCCACGCGACCCCGCCGGCGCCGGGGGTCTTCCTCGGGTCGTCGGACATCGGCGACGTCAGCGTCCGCGTCCCGGCGATCCACCCGTTCGTGGCGATCACGGCGGAGGAGATGTCGGACCACACCCCGGAGTTCGCGGCCGCGGCGGCCGGTCCGCGCGGCCGGGTGGCGATGCTGGCCTCGGCGGCGGCACTGGCGCGCACGGTGATCGACCTGCGGACGCACCCGGCGCTGGTCAGCCGCGCCTGGGACTGCTTCCGGGGCCTGGCGCGGAACGGGCGGTGACCGGCCGCCGCCGCAGGAGCCGCTCGACGTGGTTCATCGCCTCGCGGCCCTCCGGGATCGCCTGCATCAGCCAGTTGTGGAACATGCCGGGGTACTCGCGGTAGTCCAGCTCGACGCCCGCTTCGCCGGCCCGCTCGGCGAAGCGGCGGGCGTCCGGCAGCAGGACGTCCCGGGTCCCGATGAACAGCGTGATCGGGGCGAGCCCGGTCAGGTCCGCGTGGATCGGGCTGACCAGCGGATCGCGGGGGTTCGTGCCTTCGGCGTACATCCGGCCGGCCTCGCGCAGCCCGGCGATGCCGAGCATCGGGTCGGTCTCGTCGAGCAGTTCCGAAACCGGGTCCTCGAGCAGGACGTCCAGCCACGGCGAGTACAGGATCAGCCGTTCGGGCTGCGGCCGCCCGTCGGCGCGCAGGTTCTGGGCGATCGCCAGTGCCAGCGCCCCGCCCGCGGAGTCGCCGGTCACCACGACCCGCTCGGCCTCGATCTCGTCGTAGGCGGCCTGGACCACCGGGATGGTGGCGGTGTGGTCGTGGTGCGGCACCAGCGGGTACACCGGCAGCGTCACCGCGCAGCCGAGCCGGGCGACCAGATCGGCGGCGTACTGCCAGTGGTGCTTTTCGACCTGTTCGACGTAACCACCGCCGTGCAGGTGAACGACGTGCAGATCGCACGCCTGCTCCCCGCGCGGCGGACGGTGAAGCAGGGGAAGCCGCGCACCTCATGCTCTTCGACGCCGACCCGCCGCCTGATCTTGCGCGGCGGCCGCGCCATCGACGGCCTCTGGTGCCGCGGCAGCCGGTGGTGCGACGCCGAGAGCAGGCGAACCGGCGCGCGCCCAGCGTGCCCAGGATGCGGGCTTGACGTATACCCATATGGGAATATGATGACCGCGTGGCACGAGCAGCGACGACGGCGGACACCTTCAACGCGGTCGCCGAACCCCGGCGGCGGCAGATCCTCGACGTCCTCATGGGCGGCGAGCGGTCGGTCGGCGACCTCGTCGACCTGCTCGGCCTGGCCCAGCCCCAGGTGTCGAAGCACCTGCGGGTGCTGCGCGAAGTCGGCGCGGTGGACGTGCGCGGCGACGGCCGCCAGCGGCTCTACCGGCTCAACGGCGCCGCGCTCAAGCCCATCCACGACTGGGTCAAGCGCTACGAACGGACGTGGGCGGAGCGGTTCGACCTGATGGACGAGGTCCTCGAAGAACTCAAGGAACAGGAGCAGTGACGTGGAGATCAGCACCCCCGCCGACGACCGCATCCTCATCACGCGCGAATTCGACGCGCCGAAGCACCTCGTCTACCGCGTGTGGACCACGCCGGAACTGGTGCGGCGCTGGTGGAGCGGCCACCGCGGCACCACCACCGAGGTCGAGCTGGACCTGCGGCCCGGCGGCCGCTGGCGGTACGTGCTGAAGACCGGCGACGGCGCCGAGGTCGGCTTCCACGGCGAGTACCGCGAGATCGTGCCGGACGAACGGATCGTCTACACCGAGGTGTTCGAGATGCCGGGGGTGGACCTCGAATCCGTGGACGGCCCGCTCAACACGGTCACCTTCACCGCCCTCGACGGCGACCGCACGCGCGTGGAGCTGCTGACCGAGACCGGGAGCAAGGAACTGCGCGACACGATCCTGCAGTCCGGCATGGAGGTCGGCGTGCGGGAGCAGCTGGCGATCATCCAGGAGCTGGCGGACTCGCTGCGGTAGCCGCCCGCAGGAACCGTTCGCCCGTCTTCGCCAGTGCCGCGGCGAGTTCCGGCGCGTCCAGCACTTCGAAGTCCACGTCGAGCAGGCCCAGGTACAGCCCGAGCATCGACGCGTTGTCCGACCCGACCTCGGCGACGCAGCGGTCCGGGCCCTCGGGCGTCACGTCCACGGCGATCGGCAGCCGCGCCCGGACGTGCCCGGCCGGCGCGTGCAGCCGCACCCGGGCGTGGAAGCGCCAGGTCGCCGCGCCCGCACTGCGCTGGACGAACTGCGCGACGTCGCCCTCCGGCGGCTCGCGCGGGGCGAACCGCGGGCCGTTCGGCACCTTCGGCGTCATCCGGTCGACGCGGAAGGTGCGCCAGTCGTCGCGGGCGGTGTCCCAGGCGACCAGGTACCAGCGCCGTCCCCAGCTGACCAGCCGGTGCGGCTCGACGTCGCGGCGGCTCGGCGTGCGCTGGTGGCTCGTGTAGTCGAAGCGCAGCCGCTCGCTCGCCCGGATCGCCGCCGCGATCGCGGTCAGCACGTCGGCGTCGACGGCCGGGCCGGCCCCGGGCACCGCGACCGTCGCGGTCTGCAGCGCCCGCACCCGGTGCCGCAGCCGCGACGGCAGCACCTGCTCCAGCTTGGCGAGTGCCCGCACCGACGTCTCGGCGATGCCGGCGACCCCCGTCGCCGTCCGCAGCCCGACCGCGACGGCCACGGCTTCGTCGTCGTCCAGCAGCAGCGGCGGGAGCTGCGCGCCCGCGCCCAGCCGGTAGCCACCCTGCACGCCGGGTGCGGCTTCGACCGGGTAGCCGAGCTCCCGCAGCTTGCCGATGTCGGTGCGGACGGTGCGCGTGGTGACACCGAGCCGTCCGGCCAGGTCGGCGCCGGTCCAGTCGCGCCGCGTTTCGAGCAGCGACAGCAGCCGCAGGAGGCGGGCGGAGGTCTGCAACATTCTTCGAGGATCGCACGAATCGCGGAAGGAAGTCTTCCGCAATGGCTCCTAGCGTGCTTCCCATGACGAACGAAATCCGCCCCTTCCGCATCGACATCCCGCAGGCCGAGCTGGCCGAACTGCACCGCCGCCTGGCCTCGGCCCGGTTCGCCGCGCCGGTGCCCGGCGACGAGCCGGACTGGTCCCGCGGCATCCCGGCGTCCGAGGTCCAGGCCCTGGCCGAGTACTGGCGTGACGGCTTCGACTGGCGGGCCCAGGAAGCGGCGTTCAACGCGTTCCCGCAGTTCACGACCGTGATCGACGGCCAGACCATCCACTTCCTGCACGTCCGCTCGGCCCAGGCCGACGCGATGCCGCTGCTGCTCACGCACGGCTATCCCAGCTCGATCGCCGAATTCCTCGACGTCATCGGCCCGCTGACCGAGCCGGGCCCGGACGCGTTCCACGTCGTCGTCCCGTCGGTGCCCGGGTTCGGGTTCTCGACGCCGTTGAGCGGCCCCGGCTGGGAGCTGGCCCGGACGACCGGCGCGTTCGCCGAGCTGATGACCCGGCTCGGCTACGACCGGTTCGCCGCGCAGGGCGGCGACCTCGGCGCGGGCGTCACCGGCCGGCTGGCGGCGCTGTACCCGGACCGCGTCATCGGCACCCACGTCAACAGCGACCGCGGCACGATCGCCCTCGCCGGCGAGCAGCTGCCGTTGCCGGACGGCCTGTCCGCGGCCGAACAGTCCGAATTGGACGCCGCCCGCGCGGCCTGGCGGGCCGGCCGCGGCTACCTCGACCTCCAGTCGCACAAGCCCGAGACGATCGCGGCCGCGCTCACCGACTCCCCGGTCGGGCAGCTGGCCTGGATCGCGGAGAAGTTCGAGGCGTGGACCGGCACCGGCGGCGTCGACCGCGACCGGCTGCTGACCAACGTCAGCCTCTACTGGTTCACCCGCAGCGGCGCGAGCGCGGCCCGGTTCCTCTACGAGGCCGCCCACGCGGCGCACGGGTGGCTGGCGCCCTCGGACGTCCCGGCGGGCTGGGCGGTGTTCAACACCTCACCGGTGGTCCGGCGGATCATGGACCCCGACGAGAAGATCGCGCACTGGTCGGAGTTCGCCGAGGGCGGTCACTTCGCGGCGATGGAGGAGCCCGAGCTGCTCGTCGCCGACGTCCGCGCGTTCTTCCGCGGGCTGCGGCCGTGAACGCCCGCGCGCTCAACCGCGCGCTGCTCGCGCGGCAGCACCTCCTCGAGCGGGCGTCGCTGCCCGCCGCGGCGGTGCTCGGGCACCTCGTCGGGATGCAGGCGCAGGCGCCGCTCGCGCCGTACGTCGGGTTGTGGACGCGGCTCGCCCGGTTCCGGCCGGACGAGCTGGCGTCCCTGATCACCGGCCGCCACGCCGTGCGCGGGCTGCTGATGCGGGGGACCGTCCACCTGGTCCTCGCCGAGGACGCACGGGTGCTGCGGCCGCTGGTCCAGCGCGTGGTGGCCGGCGGCTACACCGGTCACTTCGGCCGCCGCATCGGCGACGCCGACCTCGGCGAGGTGGCGCGCTTCGGCCGTCGGCTGCTGGACGAGCGGCCCCGCACCCGGCGGCAGCTGCAGGACGCGCTGGCCACCCGGTGGCCGGAGCACGACGCCGAAGCGCTCTCGTACGCGGTCGGCTACCTGGTGCCGACCGCGCAGGTGACACCCCGCGGCGTGTGGGGTTCGACGGGCCCGGCCACGCTGACCACCCTGGAAGGCTGGCTCGGCCGCCCGCTGGCCGACGCACCGTCGCTGGAGGACGTGGTCCGGCGGTACCTGCGGGCGTTCGGCCCGGCTTCGGTCGCCGACGTCCAGGCGTGGTCGGGGCTGACGAAGCTGCGGGAGATCGTGGAGCCGATGGGCCTGCGCACGTTCCGCGCGGAGTCCGGCGAGGTGCTCCACGACGTCGAAGACGGTCTGCTCCCGGACCCGGACACCCCGGCTCCGGCGCGGTTCCTGCCGGAGTACGACAACGTCCTGCTCGCCCACGCCGACCGCGCCCGGGTCCTCCCGCCCGGGCGCCGGGTCCCGTTGCCGCCGGGCAACGGCGCTTCCCGGGGGACGCTGCTGGTGGACGGCTTCTTCCGCGCGGACTGGCGGCTGCACGCCGACCGGCTGGAGGTCACCGCGCACGACCGGCTCACGGCGCGGGAGCGAGCGGAAATCACCGAGGAGGGCGAACGGCTGCTGGCGTTCCTCGGCGCGGGTGCGCGGTCTGCCGTGGCCGTCGTGAGCGGTAAGTGAGATGCTGACCCGCTTTACCGCGATCACCGGGTCTGACGTGCCGCCCGGACCTTCGCCGCGACCTCCGTCAGCTCCTCGAGCGACGCCGGCATCCGGCGGAGCTCTGCCATGGGGGGCGACCTTATCGGCAGGCGAGCCAGTGGTGCAGTGCCCACCACCAGCGCACGGCGTCGAGCACGCGGCCGCCGCTGTGCTCCAGCAGGGCCACCGGCGTGAGCTCGGCCAGCCGGTCGAGGCGGTAGCGGACCGTGTTCGGGTGCAGGTGCAGTGCTTCGGCCGTGGGGCGCAGGCGCTGGCCGTGGTCGAGGTAGGCCAGCGCCGTCGCGGCCAGCTCGCGGTGGAACGCGTTGCCCGGGTCGAGCGCACCGAGCAGGCCGGTCGCGAGCAGGTCCGCGAGCAGCGGCTGGGCCGTCAGCGCGATCTCGCCCGCCAGTTCGGTGAGGTCGTGGTAGCCCGGACCGGCGATGCGCGCCGCGGCCGTGCCGAGCCGGTGCACTTCCCGCAGCTCGGACAGGGCGGCCGGGGGCGCGACGACCACCAGGACGCCGTCGGCGAGCGCGACGCCGGTGGGCGGGCGCGCCGCCAAGCCGGTGAGCCTGCCCTCGACCAGCCCGTACACCCCGCCGAACTCCAGGAGTGCCTGTTCGAGCGTGCGCGCCCGCGCCGGGTCGCTGACGTCGGACACCACGCAGGAGTACCGGCCTTCGGGACGCAGCCCCGCCTGCCGGAGCTCCTCCGGCGCCGGCGGGTCCCCGGCGAGCAGCAAAGTGCGCAGCAACTGGGTTCGCGCGTCGCGCACCGTCCGGGACCGCTGCAGTTCGGCGGCGTGGTAGCCCTTGACGATGTGCCGCTCCAGCGCGCCGGTGTAGCGCTCGGCGTCGAGGACGGTTTCGAGGATGACGTCGTCGGGCAGGCCGGCGGCCCGCGCGCGTTCGACGGCGAAGCGGGCCGCGAGCGTGCGCCCGGCCTGGACCCCGCGCAGCAGGTCGGTGAGCGGGACACCCTGCGCGGCCCGGTCGGCGCCGAGCGCCTCGGCGGTGGTGTAGTCGGCGCTGTCGGGGTTCGTGGTCGCGCGCAGCGCGGCCGACAGCAGGAACTGGACGTGCCGCCGGTTCTCGGCCTCGGGCAGCCGCGCGACCTCGGGTGACTGGCTGCGCGCGGCCTTCACGAGCTCGTCGAGCACGGTCTCGTCCGCGGCCATCGCGTCCAGCACCTGCCGGAGCAGCGGCGAGGCCGGCACGGCACCCTCCCGTTGTGGCAAGGCCACAACACCGCGGCCGCGATGTTGGGCGAGCGGCCCTACCGGAGCGGCTCCGGTGGCCGGTTATCGTGACGATACCGGACAGTAACCCCGTTCCTTCGCGAAATCCATCGACCGAAGGTCACCACACCTCTTCAGTGCCGAAAGGTGTTCCCCGTGCGCAACTCCCGTCGGAATCGGTCGTACCTCTCCCGCCTGGCCTGGCTCACCGCCTCCGTCGCCCTGCTGGCGACCGGCGCCGCGGTGCCGGCCACCGGCGCCCCGGCGGCCCTGCGGGAGGTGATGTTCGTCGGCAACAACTGGGAAGGCACGGCGGACGTCATCCAGTCCCGCGGCTCGTTCGCCCGCGTCGGGCGGGTGAACATCATCCCCGACAAGGACCAGCGGCTGACGGAGATCTACCTCAACCCGATCAAGCTGGCCTTCTTCCTCGGCATCCGCAACGGGCCCGGCGAAGGGCACGACCAGTTCGTCGACGACATGTACACGACGCCGGACGGCGGTTCGGTGGTGGCGTCGCGGCCGAGCTTCGCCGACGTCGTCTCGATCAACCTGACCACCGGCCGGATCAACTGGCGCTTCCCGGTGTCGGGCTTCCGCTCCGACCACATGGCGGTCTCGCCGGACGGCCGCCGCGTCGCCGTCTCCGCCTCGACGGGCAACACCGTGCACGTGCTGGACATCGTCACCGGGCAGCAGGTGGGGTCCTTCGCCACCGGGGACAAGCCGCACGAGAACGTGTTCACCGACGGCGGCCGGTACCTGTGGAACATGTCGATCGGCGAGGTCAACACCGACCTCGACGACCCGGGCTGGGACTTCACCAAGGGGGACCGGCGCATCACCGTGGTCGACGCCGCGACCTTCCGCCAGGTCAAGGTGATCGACATGCGCCAGCGGCTCGACGCCTTCGGCCGCAGCGACCTCTCGGACGCCGTGCGCCCGGTCGCGTTCACCCCGGACGGGTCGAAGCTGTACTTCCAGGTGTCGTTCTTCAACGGTTTCGCCGAGTACGACGTGGCCACCGACAAGATCACGCGGATCAAGGAACTGCCGAAGAACCCGGCCACCAGCAACGATCGCAAGACCTACGTCAACGACTCCCGCCACCACGGCATGTCGATGAACCCGGCGGGGACCAAGCTCTGCGTCGCCGGGACCATGGACGACTACGCCACGGTCGTCGACCGCGCGTCCCTGCAGCAGGGCACGCTGGTGTCCGCGTCGAAGCCGTACTGGGCGACGGTCAGCGGCGACGGCAGCGCCTGCGTGATCTCCGAGGCCGGCGCCGACCAGGTCACCGCGATCGACTTCGCGACCGGACGGAAGCTCCTGTCCGTGCCGGTCGGTGATCACCCGCAGCGGGTCCGCGTCGGCCACGTGCCCGACGGCTGGACCGGTCCCACCGGTTCCTGACCTCGGGAGACGGCGAAGGCCGCGGCCGGACGGCCGCGGCCTCCGCCGTCCACATCGGACACTTCGCGCAGGTTCGGCTCGTGCCCGGCACGCGGCCCGCTGCCGGTCCCGCCCTCACATTGCGCCCGGGCCGAGCGCCGGGGTGGCGGCGGCCGCGTGCAGCAGCTGCCGGGCCGCCGTGCCCGCGGCCTTCCGCTGCGACGGCGGCAGCTTGTCCAGCAGCGCCCCCAGCGCGGCGTGCCGCAGGGCGAGCATCCGCGCGACGATCTCGTGCCCGGCCTCGGTCACCTCCAGCGTGACGACGCTGCGGTTGCCCGGGCTGCGGCCGCGGACCACGTACCCCATGGCTTCCAGGCGGTCGGCCAGCCTGGTCACCGAGGACGCGTTGACCCCCATCGCCGCCGCCAGCTGCGAGCTCGGGACCCGGCCGAGGCGGTCGAGGACGAGCAGCAGCCTCGACTGCGGGAAGGACACCTCGGGCGGCGCCGCGTGCGCGCATTCCCACGCGATCCCGACCAGGACCACGGTGAGGCCGTCGAGGGCGGCCACGTCCGGGTCGGCGTCCGGCGCCGCGTCTTCGGGGGGTTGCATGGCGCAATACTTGCCAACCGCAAGAGCATCGGTCAAGATGGACATCCCCGGCGTCGGCCGTGGTGGTCCGGCCGACCGTGGCCGCTCTTCCCTTTTCGCTGCCCGGCGAATCCTTACGTACTGATTACGTTGGTGCGCAACGAAAATTCCCCGGAATTCGCTGAACCTCCCCGCGGCGGCATCCGTGTACCCGGTACCGAACTGCCGTCAAAAGGAGGAAGCATGCCGGATCACCGTGGCATGACGGGCCGTGCCAAAGTCCGGACCGCGCTGGTCGTCGTGGCCACGCTCACCGTGCTCGGCGTGGGCTCGGTCATGGTGCTGAACGCCAACGCCCAGACCACGCCCGGCTCGACGCAGGCGGAGGTCCCGGCGCACAACATGCCCGGCATGCAGATGGGCTCGGCCGCCCAGGCCGGGGCCGAGAACATCGCCGGCGCCGGCCCGGTCACCGAGCTCGACAAGACGTTCCTGGTCAAGGTCCGCCAAGCCGGGCTCTGGGAGATCCCCGCCGGTGACCTCGCGCAGACCAACGCCAGCAGTGAACAGGTCAAGCGCGCCGGGTTGCACCTGCTGGACGGGCACTCGCACCTCGACCAGCTCGTCCGCGAGGACGCGAAGATGCTCGGTGTGGCGCTGCCGGACAAGGCGACCGCCGAACAGCAGGACTGGGTCCGCCAGCTGACCAACGCCAAGGGCGCGGAGTTCGACAAGCTGTTCGCGAACGTGCTGCGCGAGTCGCACGGCAAGATCTTCGCGACCATCGCCGAAGTCCGCGCGGGCACGCAGAACGACGTCATCCGGCGGCACGCGACCCAGGCGAACCAGACCGTCCTCGACCACATGACGGTCCTCGAGGACACCGGGCTGGTCGACGCGAAGACGATCGCCGACGTCGCCGCGGCGGTGAACCCGCCGGCGAAGTGACGCCGGCGCCGGGCAGACCCGGTGGCCGCCCGCCGGGGATCCGGGCGGCCACCGGGCCGGGGTGTCCCGAGCGCCGGCGGGGAGACCTCCGGCTCAGGGAGCGAGCCCGTGCCGGGCCAGTTCGTGCCCGGCGAGCTTCTCGATGACGTCCCGGTCGCGCGCCCGCCAGCCGGTGGCCGGCTCGCCCACGGAAGCCAGGCGTCCCAACGGCTGCGTGGCGAGCGCCCGCAGCGCGAGCAGGTCGAGCCCTTCGTCGCCCAGGGCCCGCAGCCGCGCGGCCGCGGTGGCGCGGCGGGTGTAGTGCCAGCGCAGCGGCAGCCAGGTGACCACGAGGGCGAGCACCGGCAGGGCGATGATGATCGCCGCCATCCACCAGGCCAGGTTTTCGACGGCCTCGATCTGCCAGCGGCCGGCGTCCGTGAGCTTGGTCCCGACGTCCGAACCGCCGTGCAGTGCCCGCGCGAGCGCGTCGCCGACGAGCGGGATCCCGTCGGCGGAGTTCGCCGCGGAGTCGAAGGTGCCGCGCAGGCCGGTGCCCGCGTCGACGAGCCCGTCACCCGGTGCTCGCAGTTTCATGACCTCGTCGTACACCGAAGTCCCCAGCCACACCGCGAGGACGACGAGCAGCACGGCCAGCAGATCGCTGACGAGCTGGGCGGTACGGCGGATCGGCCGTTCGGCGTAGAGCTGCATCGTCGGACGCCTTTCGCGGTGGGGGAGCGCGGCCACGGCAACGTACCCGCGGCTCCGCCGGGCGAATCGCGGGGTCCGCACTGCGCTATGACGGCTGTCATGGAGTTTTTCGCGCCACTGTGGTCTGATGGGTCTATGACCACTGTCATAGAGGTCCGCTCCGCGGATCGCGAGTGCGTCGCCGCCCTCGTCGCGGCCTGCTCGCCGGACAGTCTCCGGCGCCGGTTCCTGATGGGCGGACCGGCTCGCCCGGCCGAGGTTTTCCAGCGCTACCAGAGCTTTCTGCTCGCCGGGCCCCCCGACGGCGTCGCGCTGCTCGCCGTCCGCGGCGGCACTCCGGTGGGGCTGCTCAACTTCGTCTCGCAGACGCCGGGGGAAGCGGAGGTTGGGGTCCTCGTCGCCGATGCGTGGCAGCGGCGGGGGATCGGCAGCGCGCTCAGCCGGTGGCTGTGGGCGTCCGGGCGCTGGCCGGGCTGGACCGTGCGCGCCACGGTGCAGGCCGGGAACGCCGGCGCCGAGGCGCTGCTGCTGGGCCAGGGCTTCCGGCCGCTGCCGTCGTACGAGCGCGGCGAACGCGACTTCGCGCTGGTCGTGCCGGACTGGGCTACCATGACGGACGTCATGAAGGAGGCAGCCGATGACCAGGACACCGCGCGAGCGGATGGTGCTCAGTGCCGCGCAGCTGGTGCGGATCCACGGTGTCGGGGCGACCGGCATGCGGGACGTGGTCGCCCACGCCGAAGCCCCGCGGGGGTCCCTGCAGCACTACTTCCCGGGCGGTAAGGACCAGCTGATCACCGAAGCCGTCACCTGGGCCGGCGACTACGCAGCCCGGCGCGTGGCGCGCGTCGCGGCCAAGCTCGAGGACCCGACTCCGGGGAAGCTGTTCGCGGCCATGGCCGCCCAGTGGACCGACGAGTTCACCACGTCCGGGTTCGACGCCGGCTGCCCGCTGGTGGCCACGGTCGCCGACACCGCGGCCACCAGCGACAGCCTGCGCGAGGCGGTCGGCAAGGCGTTCGAAGGGTGGCAGGGCCCGGTCGCCGCCACCCTCGAGCAGCTGGGCGTGCCCCCGGCCCGCAGCGCGTCGCTGGCCGTGCTGGTGCTCAGCGCACTGGAGGGCGCGATCGTGCTGGCCCGGGCGCACCGGGACGTCGCCCCGCTCGACACGGTGGTCGAGGAACTGCGGCCGTTGCTCGACGGCGCCGTGGACAAACGCCGCCGCCGAGCCTCCACTGCGGACTAGAGCTCCCGGAAGAACGCCCGGATGTCGTCGACGAGCACGTCCGGCGCCTGCAGCGACGCGAAGTGCCCACCGGTGTCGTACTCCGACCAGCGCGTCACGGTGTTCGACAGCTCGGCCAGCCCGCGGATCGCGTGGTCGCCCCGGAAGTTCGCCACGGCGGTCGGGACACCGGAGGGCGCGGGCCGCTCACCCCAGCCGTCCTGACCGGCCTCCAGGTAGAGGCGTGCGGCCGAGCCGGCGGTGCCGGTGAGCCAGAAGATCGTCACGTTCGTGAGGACGGCGTCCCGGCTCACCGGGGTCTGGTTCGTGGCCGTGGGATCCCAGTCGACGAACCACTCGAGGTTCCAGGCGAGCTGCCCGGCGGGGGAGTCGTTGAGCGCGTAGGCGAGGGTCTGCGGACGGGTGGCCATCTGGGTGGCGTAGCCGGAGTGGCCGTACCACCAGGCTTCGTTCTCCTGCGCCCGCTTCCGGTCCTCTTCGGACAGCCGGTCCAGATCGCCGGGCGCGGTCGGCACCCCGGCGTTCGCCACGGCGTTGACGTGCACACCCACCACCGCCGCCGGCGCAACGCGGCCGAGTTCGGGGGAGACGATGCTGCCGAAGTCCCCGCCGTGGGCGCCGTAACGTTCGTAGCCGAGCCGGTTCATCAGCTCGGCCCACGCCCGCGCGGTCCGGTGCGTGTTCCACCCGCGTTCGCGCGTCGGACCGGAGAAGGCGAACCCGGGCACCGACGGCGCGACGACGTGGAAAGCGTCGGCCGGGTCACCACCATGGGCCCGCGGGTCGGTGAGAGGGCCGAGGATCTTCAGGAAGTCCGCGACCGTGCTCGGCCAGCCGTGGGTGACGATCAGTGGCTTGGCGTCGGGTTCGGGGGAGCGCACGTGCAGGAAGTGGATGCGCTGGCCGTCGATGGTGGTGGTGAACTGCGGGTACTCGTTGAGCCGGGCTTCCTGTGCCCGCCAGTCGAAACCGTCCTGCCAGTAGCCGACGAGCTCAGCCAGGTAGGACTCGCTGACGCCGTAGTCCCAGCCGGCATCGGGAAGTTCGCCGGGCCAGCGGGTCGTCGCCAGACGGCGGCGCAGTTCGTCGAGGTCTTGCTGGGGGATGGTGATGTGGAAGGGATCCATGGTTGTCAGGGTGGCTTGGATCTAGGCCACTTGATGGCCTAGATCCGGCTGGGCGCGTTTTGGAGTTCTGGGGTCCGGACGGTCGGTGGGTTCGTACCCGTTCGGTGTTCGCCCGTCGTATGACGAGCTGGTTGCACTGGTTGCAGCGCAGGCGGTGGAGCTCACGCGTGCGCGGGAGGAGATCGGCCGGCTGGGGGACGAGGTCGCCCAGCTGAAACGTCGCCTCGGGGGTGAATTCGGGTAACTCGTCGATGCCGTCGTCGGACCGGTTCAGCAAGCCGGCACCGAGGTCGTTGCGTGGCAGGGTCAACCGCAAGCGGGGTAAGCAGCCGGGAGCGCCGGGAGGTGAGCCTGTCGCTGGTGGAGGACCCCGATCAGATCGTGGATCACGTGCCATCGTTGTGTTCGGGATGCCGCACCGGGCTGCGCCCCCGCGACGAGGTCGGGGTGACCTGTCGGCAGGTGGTGGACCTGCCCGAGGTGCGTCCGTCGGTGGCCGAGCATCGCCTGCACCGGCTGCGGTGCCGCGGATGCTGCCGCGTCCCAGCGCGGGAAACCCTTGGCTGCCAACAACTATCGACATTCCCTTCACAGGTGCACCCTTTCGTGTGATGAACGGGTGTTCGATGGTTGGTAGTTTGGAGGTATGACCAGCAGCGCAGTGCTTTCCTCTTCTTCTGATGCGGTGGCTTTGGCCGATCGCATCGGTGAGCTGGTGGCGTGTATGCGGTCTGCTGAGGCGGAGCTGGGTGCTGTGTTGGTGGAGGTTGAGCGGCGTGGGGTGATGGAGCTGTTCGGTTACCGCTCTGTTGCACGGTTGCTGGAGCAGCTGGCCGATATCCCCAAGTCCGCCGCTGAACGGATCGTGAAGCGGGCCCGTGCTCTCAACCCCGGCCGCACCCTCGACGGCAGCCCGATTTCCGCCTTGGCTCCGGCGACCGGTGTTGCTGCCCGGGCGGGGCGGTTGAGTAACCCGATGATCGATGTGATCACCGATGTCCTCGGCCAGGTTCCGCCCGAGCACCACGACCGCGCCGAGGCCGACCTGCTGGCTTTTGCCGCCGAGGCCGGGCACAAGCAGGTCGCTGCGCTGGGGGCTCGCATCCTTGCCCACCTGGCCCCTGACGGTGAGGAACCCGCCGTCGCCGACCCGGTGATCCCGCCGCGGGAGCTGTTCCTGCGGCGCCGACGGTCCGGCACTTGGGAGTTGAACGCCAGGTTCGATGACGAGACCGGCACCCGCGCCAGCGCCCTGCTGGATGCCCTGGCCGAACGCCGCACCAGCGATGAGGGCCCTGACCTTCGTACGCTGCCGCAGCGTTACGGTGATGCCTTCTCCGACGCGATCGACCTGGCTCTCAACTCGCCGGAGTTGCCGATGCAGGCGGGGGAGCGAGCGCATGTGATGGTCGCGGTGTCTCTGGAGGAGTTGAAGTCTGGGGTCGGTCAGGCGACCCTCGGCGACACCGGCACCATCTCGGCCGCCGAAGCCCGCGTGCACGCCTGCGACGCCATGATCATCCCCGCCGTGCTGGGTGAGAAGAGTGAACCTCTCAACCTGGGACGGCTCCGGCGGTTGATTTCCGCCGGACTCCGCCGGGCCCTGTTCTTACGGGACCGTGGCTGCGCGTTCCCTGGCTGTCATCGGCCACCCCGGCACTGCCAAGGCCACCACATTCGCCACTGGGCTGACGGTGGTCCGACCGATCTCGGCAACCTGGTGCTGATGTGCGCTCACCACCACCGGCTGCTGCACCGCTCCGGGTGGGAGGTCCGGATCGCCGCCGATGGTCTGCCCGAGTTCCTTCCGCCGGTGTTCATCGACAGGCGCCGAAAACCCAGGCGCAACAACCTGCACGAACCGCTGCCCTTCGCAGCCTGAACACGGGAAAGGCCCGCAGCCACACGGCTACGGGCCCACACCCACGCGCTACGGCGTGCTCGTCGTTCGGCCCGAGCGATGTAGGTCCGGCCGCGCCCAGCGTGACGAGCAGGGCCACCGTCTGGTCGTCCGCAACGGCTACCACGAGCCGCGGGTCAACGACAAGCGGTTCTCCTCGGCGGTCCTGCCGTCCGGTGCCGTAAGACTTCCAGGCACATCCTTCGTCGCCTGGCCGCTACGTCCCGACTCAGGAAGGAAGATCGCCAACCACCGGGAGACGGTCCGCCGCCGCCCCCGCCGATCCACAGGTCTTGACAATTCCTCAGGCGCGGATGCGGAGGCGGATGAAGTGGCGCCGAGGCGTCGAACAGAGCGGTGGGCAGCCGGTGCCGGTGCCCCGCCGGCGCGGCCCGATTGCCGGCACCCTTCCAGCCTGGATCCACGAGCCGCGCTCGGACTTCGCGGCATCAAGACATCGCGGGCCTGCTCACGTGTGCGTGCCGCCGTCGATGCGGATTTCGGTGCCGGTGATGAACTTGCCGTCTTCCGAGGCGAGCATGGCCACCACTCCCGCCACCGTCTCGGGGGCCGCCACCGCGTTGCCCACCTCCGTGGTGTGGTCGGTCGGCAGGAGTGGGAGCAACCGGCCGAACAGGGAAAAGTCGACGTTCTGGGGGAGCCAGCTCGCCGCCGAGTCCGTGATGCCGCTCTTCACGCTGCCCGGGGCGATGCTGACCGCGCGCAGGCCCTGCTTTCCGTACTCCAGGGCCAGCGAGTGCGTGAACGCCTGGATGCCGCCCTTGCTCGCGGAGTACGCCGCCATGTACGGGTGGGCGAACGAGGCCGATGTCGAACTGAAGTTCACCACCACGCCGTGCTCCGAGGCCAGCAGGGACGGCAGGGCCGCGCGCGTCACCAGGAACGTGCCCGTCAGGTTCACCGCCAGCACCCGGTTCCACAACTCCAGCGATGTCTCGTGGGTGTGCGACGCCAGCAGGATCCCGGCCGCGTTGACCAGGACGTCGAGGCCGCCGAGCACGTCGATCGCCGCGGCCACCCCGGAGTTCACCGATTCTTCGTCGGCCACGTCCATGGCGTACGTCGTCAAGCCTCCGAGGGGCGCGGCCTGCTGGGTGCCGATCAGGCCTTCTTCGGAGACGTCGGTGCCGATGACCCGGGCACCCTCCGCCATCAGGCGGAACGTGGTCGCCCGGCCGATGCCGGAACCGGCGCCGGTGACCAGGACTCGGCGATCGCGCAGGCGTTCCATGGCGATCACCGTAACCGAGAACTCAGAGCGCGGGCACCCGCTCGCCCTCCGGCGGCGGGCCCGGCGGTGTCCCGTCGCCGAACGGGCGGCCGCCCAGCTGCTCGCGGCCGTGCGGGGTCAGCCAGCCCGACACGTCCGGGCCCAGCGGCACGATCCCGGTCGGGTTCACGTTCTCGTGCACCACGTAGTAGTGCTCCTTGATCTGCGCGAAGTCGATCGTGTCGCCGAACCCGGGCGTCTGGAACAGGTCGCGCGTGTACGCCCACAGCACCGGCAGCTCGGCCAGCTTGTGGCGGTTGCACTTGAAATGACCGTGGTACACCGCGTCGAACCGGACGAGGGTCGTGAACAGCCGGATGTCGGCCTCGGTGATCGTGTCGCCGACGAGGTAGCGCTGGTCCGCCAGCCGCTCCGACAACCAGTCCAGCCGGGCGAACAACTTCCGGTGGGAGTGCTCGTACGCCTCCTGGGAACGAGCGAACCCGCACTGGTACACCGCGTTGTTGACGTCGGTGAACACCTTCTGCGCCACGTCGTCGATCTCGTCCCGCAGCTTCTCCGGGTACAGCTCCGGTGCTCCGGAACGGTGGTGCGCGGTCCACTCGGTGGACATGTCCAGCGTCATCTGCGCGAAGTCGTTCGTGACGACCTTGCCGCTCGGGACGTCGACGAAGGCCGGCACCGTGATGCCGCGCGGGTAGTCCGGGTCGCGCTTGAAGAACGCCTCCTGCAGGCGCTCGATGCCGAGGACCGGGTCGCGGCCGCCGGGATCCAGGTCGAAGCTCCAGCTGCGCTCGTCGTGGACCGGGCCGGCGATGCCCATCGACAGGACCGGCTCGAGGCCCAGCAACCGCCGGACGATCACCGCGCGGTTCGCCCACGGGCAGGCCCGTGCGACCACCAGCCGGTAGCGGCCCGGCTCCACCGGCCAGCCGTCGCGGCCGTCGGCGGTGATGCGGTCCGGCAGGTAGTTCAGGTCGCGCTTGTACTCGCCCTTGTCGCTCATCGGCTTCCTCGGCAGTCTCGGTGGTCTCAGCAGTCGTCGGTCGGGGGAGCGGCCTCCAGTGCCGCGGCCAGCCGGGCCAGCACCGGCCCGGCCGTGCGGATGTCCTCGGCGCTCAGGTGGTCGAACACCGAAGCCCGCACGCGGGCGAGGTGGCTCGGGTAGGCCGCCTCCAGTCTGGCCAATCCGGCCTCGGTCAGCACGGCGTTGGACGCGCGGCCGTCCTCCGCGCAGCGGCGCTTCTCGACCAGGCCGCGGCGGGCCAGGTCGTCGACGACCCGGCTGATCCGGCTCAGCGACAGCCCGGTGGTGGCGGCCAGCGCCGAGATGCGGAGCAGCCGGCCCGGCGCTTCGGACAGCGCCACCAGCACCCCGTAGTCGGTGATCGCGAGGCCCGTCTCGGGCAGGAACTGGTCCTCGAGGGCGCGCGGCAGCGCCGTCATGATGCGCATCAGCGGCCGCCAGAAGGCGGTTTCCTCGGGGCCGAGCGCGGACAGATCACCCATACCGGCAAGTCTACCGAAAGCTTGCTTGCGCAACCAGCAAAATCGGGTACAGTCTTGTTGAACCCTCAATCACCGGGGGGCGCCACCACGAGGAGAGAAGAACAGCGATGACCAGCGCGACCACCTACCCCCAGCTGACCGGCGAATACACCCTCGACGCCGCCCACTCGCGGATCGGGTTCGTCGCCCGGCACGCCATGGTGACCAAGGTGCGCGGCAGCTTCAACGAGTTCACCGGCGCCGCGACCATCGACGGCGACGTGCCGGAGAAGTCGAGCGTCCAGGTGACCATCCAGGCCACCAGCATCGACACCCGCAACGCCGACCGCGACGGGCACCTCAAGGGCAACGACTTCCTGTCGATGGACGAGTACCCGCAGATCACCTTCACCTCGACCGAGATCAAGCAGACCGGCGACACCAGCTTCGACGTCACCGGCGACCTGACCATCAAGGACGTCACCCGCTCGGTGACCGTCCCGTTCGAGTTCGAGGGCTCGGCCAAGGACCCGTTCGGGAACGACCGGATCGGCTTCGAGGGCTCCACCACGATCAGCCGCAAGGACTACGGCATCACCTGGAACGCCGCGCTCGAGACCGGTGGCGTGCTGGTGAGCGACAAGGTCACGCTGGAGTTCGAGATCTCCGCGATCAAGTCCGCCTGACTTCCGGGAGCGGGAACCGGGTGCCCCGGTTCCCGCTCGCCCGCAGGCCGGCCGGCGTCGTGCGCCGGGCCGGGTGCGCCTTAAACCGGTGTCGTGAAGACCGCCGGCACGGGACAATTCCCGCATGTCGACCGTCACGCCGTTCGTGATCCTCGCGTTGATCGGCGCCGTCTCCGGCGCGGTCGCGGCGTGGCTGCTCCTCCGCCGGGACCGTCCGGTGGACGTGCTCACGCCGTCTGCGCCGCCCGAACCGGTGCCCGAGGAAGTCGAAGCCCGGCTCCTGGCCGACGATTACACCGCTCGGCTGGCGGCGCTGGACTCCTTCGCCGAGCATGCCGATGGCCACCCCGACCGCCGCCAGCAGTGCGTCGACGAGTTCCTCGCCGAGTTCGAGTACGAGTGGCCGGACCAGCCGGCGTGGCAGGCCGAGCTGTGGCGGCGCCTGCTGCCCCACCTGCGTCCCTGGTCGCCGCGGTTCTGGCCCGGGATGGACCTCGACTTCGACGATCTGGTGCTCTACGCGGTGGACCTGCGCGGCTGCGAAGTCGGCAAGGCGAGCTTCGCCGGGGCGTACTTCGCCGGCCCTGTGGACTTCACGGGCGTGACGGCCGCCGAGTTCGACTTCGCCGGGGCGCAGGTCCGGACCGACGCCGACGTGATCCGGACCTGGCCGCCGGGCTGGGCACCGGGCGAGCCCGAGCCGCAGCCGTGGGTCGAGCTGCGGGAGCAGTAGCCGCTACCCCTCGCGGATCGGCAGGTCCGCCCCGTCGCGGAGGAACACCGGGATCCGCTCCGCCGGTGCCGGCACCTCGACCCGGTCGCCGCCCTCGTACCGGGTGCCGGTCACCGCGTCCGTCCAGGTGGCTCCGACCGGCAGGTACACCTGCCGCGAAGTGACCCCCGGCTCCAGCACCGGCGCCACCAGCACGTCCGGGCCGAGCAGGAACTGGTCGTCCACGTCCCAGGCCGCCGGGTCCGCCGGGAAGTCGACGAACACGGGCCGCATCGGCGGGATGCCCTGCTCGTGGGCGATCCGCATCTGCTCCATCAGGTACGGCCGCAGCCGCTCCCGCAGGCGCAGGGACGCGGTGATCGCCTCGTACGCGGGCTCGCCGAACGACCAGACCTCGTTCGGGCCGCCGGTCATCTCCGGCCCGAACGCCGGCCGCGGGTCGCGGAAGCCGTGCAGGCGGAACAGCGGGCAGAACACCCCGTAGGAGAACCAGCGGACCATCAGCTCGCGGTACTCCGGCGAGTCCGGGTCGCCGCCGTGGAAGCCGCCGATGTCCGTCGTCCACCAGGGGATGCCCGCCAGCGCCACGTTGAGCCCGGCCCGGACCTGCGCGCGCAGCGACGCCCACGTCGCCCCGACGTCACCCGACCAGAGCGCCGCCCCGAAGCGCTGGCTGCCCGCCCACGCCGAGCGGGACAGCAGCACCACCTCGTCGTCGCCCTCGGCGCGGATGCCGTCGTGGAACGTCTGCGCGTTCGCCTGCGGGTAGAGGTTGAACACCTCGGCACCCGGGCCGGCGTGGAAGCCGAGGTTGTGCGGGTGGCCGGGCTGGATCTCCGGCTCGTCGCCGTCCAGCCACCACGCGCGGACGCCGAGGTCGTAGTAGTTCTCCTTGACCTTGCTCCAGACGAACTGCCGCGCCTGGGGGTTCGTCGCGTCGTAGAACGCCACCGGCATCTCGACGTCGAAGCCCTTGTCCTTCCACGGCGCGTGGAACGGAACGCCGTTCTCGGTGGCGACCAGCAGACCGTTCTCGTGCAGCTCGCGGTAGTTCTCCGACAGCGGGTTGACCGACGGCCACACCGAGACCATCAGCTTGACGCCCAGCTCGCCGAGTTCGCGCACCATGCCCGCCGGGTCGGGCCAGTCGGCCGAGTCGAACTTCCAGTCGCCGAGGTGCGTCCAGTGGAAGAAGTCCGTCACGATCACCGACAGCGGCAGGCCCCGCGAGTGGTATTCGCGCGCGACCGACATCAGCTCTTCCTGCGTCCGATAGCGCAGCTTCGACTGCCAGAACCCGGCCGCCCACTCCGGCAGCATCGGCGCGTGCCCGGTCGCGTCGGCGTAGTGGCCGAGGATCTGGCGCGGGTCGTCGCCGGTGGTGATCCAGTAGTCGATCTGCCGGGCGTCGTCGGCGACCCAGCGGGTGCCGTTGGCGGCCAGCTCGACGCGGCCGACGGCGGGGCTGTTCCACAGGAACCCGTAGCCGCGGCTGGACAGCAGGAACGGCACCGACACCTCGGCGTTGCGCTGCACCAGGTCCAGCACGAGGCCCTTCTGGTCGAGCCGGCCGTGCGTGCGCTGCCCGAGGCCGAAGATCCGCTCGTCGTCGTAGGCGGTGAACCGCTGTTCCAGCCGGCCGTAGCCGTTGCGCGAGGGCATGAACAGCCGCGCGCCCGGCCACCAGAAGTGCGCGCGCTGCTCGGAGAGCAGCTCTTCGCCGGTGTCGGTGCGGACGAACTTCAGCTGCGTGTCGATGCCGGTGTCGGTGTCGGCGATCTCGACGATCGCGGTGAGCGCGCCGTTGACGACCCGGCCGTGCCGCCCGTCGGCCTCCGCGGTGGCGGCGGACGGCTTGGCGGGCAGCAGCGCGCCCGGGACGTCGTCGAGGATGCGGTGCCGTCCGGCGCGCACGCGCAGGCTGCCGTCACCCCACGGCTCGATGCGCAGCACCTCGTGCCGCACCCTGACCTCGAGTGAGCGGCCGTCTTCGGTCGTGGCGATCAAGCGAACTCCTTAGTCTTTGACGGCGCCGCTGGTCAACCCGGCGACGACATAACGCTGGGCGACGACGAGCAGGACGGCCGCGGGGATCGCGGCGAGCACGGCGGTGGCCATGATCCCGTTCCAGTCGGCGGACTGGTTGCCGACGAACCGGTAGATGCCCACGGTGATGGGCTCGAACGACTGCCCGGTGGTCAGGGTGACGGCGAACAGGAAGTCCGCCCAGGCGAACAGGAACGAGAACAGCCCGGCGGTCACCAGCGCGTTGCGGCTGACCGGCAGGATGATCGAGCGGAACGTGCGCCAGTACCCGGCACCGTCCACCCGGGACGCTTCGGTCAGCTCCTTCGGCACGGAGATCATGAAGGCCCGCAGCAGGAGGATGGCGAACGGGATGGTCGCGGTGGAATCGGCGAGCACCAGCCCGAGGTAGTTGTCGATCAGGCCGAGGTTGCTGAACACGGTGTAGAGCGCGTTGGCCATCACGATGCCCGGGATCATCTGCACGATCAGTAGCACGAACACCAGTGCCGGGCCGCCGCGCACCTTGAGCTGGGCCAGCGCGTACGACGCGGGTGCCGCCACCAGCAGCGACACGACCACCGTGCCGAGCGCGACGACGACGCTGGAGAGCAGGTTGGGCCCCTGCGACGCGACGGCCTTCCGGTAGCCGTCCAGCGTGCCGCCGACAGGGAAGAACGCCGGGTCCGGGCTCAGCAGCGCGCCGCTGGGCTGCAGCGAGGCGTTGACCATCCAGTACAGCGGGAACAGCAGCACCGCGACGATCAGCACGCCGGCCACCGTCCGCGGCCAGTTCGACGTCTTCATGCCGCCTCCGCCAGGGTCGTCTTCGCCGAACGCAGGTACAGCAGCCCGAACAGCGTCGCCACCACGATGAGGACGTTGCCGACCGCCGCGCCCTGCCCGAACGCGAAGTCCTGGAAGGACAGCCGGTACGACCACGTGGTCAGCGTCTGCGTCGCGTTGGCCGGCCCGCCGCCGGTGACGACCATGATCACGTCGAACACCTTGATCGTGTAGACCAGCCCGAGCATGAGCACGATCCCGGTGACCGGGCGCAGCAGCGGCCAGGTGACGTGCCGGAACCGCTGCCACGGCCCGGTGCCGTCGAGAGCCGCGGCTTCGTAGAGCGACGCCGGGATCGCGCGCAGCCCGCCGTGCAGGATGACCAGGTTGAACGGGATGCCGATCCAGATGTTGGTGAGGATCACCGCCGGCAGCGCCCAGCTCGTGCTGCTCAGCCACGGGACCGCGTCGAAACCGAGGAACCGCAGGCCCGCGTTGAGCACGCCGTGGTCCTGGTCGAACATCCACCGCCAGACCGCGCCGCTGACCACCAGCGGCAGCAGCCACGGCAGCAGGAGCAGCGACCGCAGCAGGGCGCTGCCGAGGAAGCGGCCGTTGAAGAACACCGCGAGCGCCAGGCCGATGGTGAACTGGAAGACGATCGACCCGGCGGTGAACAGGACCGTGTTGAGCGCCGCGGTCGAGAACAGCGGGTTGTTCAGCACGGCGGAGTAGTTCGCGATGCCGACGAAGGGTGCTTCGCCGGTGTAGAACGACTTCACCGTGTAGTCCTGCGTGCTCATCACCAGGTTCGCGACGAGCGGGTACCCGAAGAACACGATGATGTAGGCCAGTGCCGGCAGCAGGAACCCCCACGCGGCGAACCGGTTGTCCCGGTGGGACTTCCGGTTCGCGCGGGGTGCCGCCGAGACCGTCGGTGTGGCGGCGAGCGTCACGAGCCGCTCGCCTGCTGCGCCGCCTTGAGGGCCTGGTCGACCGGCGTCTTCCCGGTCAGCGCCGCCTGGAGCGCGTCGGCCAGCGCCTGCGAAACCTTCGGGTACTTCTCGCCGAGCTCGGCGGTGCGGGAGCGGGCCGTGCCGACCTCGTCGACGAACGCCTGCATCGTCGGCTGCTCCGTGCCGAACTTCTGCGCCGTGGCGGTCTTCGAGGGGATGTAGGCGTGTGCCTTGCTCCACTCGAGCATCGTCGGCTCGGAGAGGATGCAGGAGAGCACCTTGGCGGCGGCCTGCTGCGCCGGACCGCTGGTGACGGGAATGGTGCCGACCTCGCCGCCGAGAGCGACCACCGGCTTGCCGCCCGCCTGCGGCACCGGGATCGGCACGACGCCGTAGTGCAGCGACTTCTGCTCGTCGAGCCGGGCGATGTTCCAGGACCCGTTGATCATCATCGCCGCGTTGCCGCCGACGAACTGGTCGGCGACGTCGTTCTGGTTCCAGGTCACCACGGACTTGGACGCCGAACCGGAGTTCACCAGGTCGGTGACGTACTGCAGCGCCTGCGCCGACTGCGGAGAGTCCAACTGGGACAGTTCGGCGCCGTTGCTCCAGAAGAACGGGAGGAACTGCCAGGTGCCTTCCTCGGACGGGATGGCGGAGAAGGCCAGGCCGTACTTGCCGTCCTTGGTCAGCTTCGCCGCGGCGGCCTTCAGCTCCTCCCAGGTCTTCGGCGGCTCGACGCCCGCGGCCTGCAGGAGGTCCTTGTTGTAGATCAGCGCGAGGCCGTTGACGCCCGGAGCGACGCCGTACAGCTTGTCCTGGTAGGTCCCGGCCTTGACGATGCTCGGGTAGTAGCCGTCGGTGGCGATGCCGTAGTCGGTCAGCGGGGTCAGCGCGCCGGTGGCGGCGACCTGCTGCAGCGTGGGGTTGTCGGTGAAGAGCAGGTTCGGCAGGGTCTTCGAGCTGGCGCCCTGCAGGACCTTCGGCAGCATCTGGCTGGTCGGCACCTTCTGGCGGTCGATCTTGATCCCGGTCTGCGTGGCGCAGGTGTCGAGGATCTTCTGCCAGGCGGCGGACCCCTGCTCGTCTGAGTAGTAGTCGAGTTCGGTGATCGACGTGGCGGCCGGGGCGTCGGTGCCACCGGGTGCGGACGGGGCCGGGCTGGGGCTGCAGGCGGCCAGCAGCGCGGCACTCGTGGCGCTCGCGGTCAGGACGAGGGCGCGACGGACTACGGGCATGGTGATTCTCCTTCGGCGGCGGAGCAGAACCGGGTTAGGCGCGCGGCGAGGTGGTGCTCTCGCGCCGGGTGAGGCGGGGCCCGAGCAACCGGACCTCCGGGGTGGTGTGGCCGGCGAGCCGGCGCATGGTCATTTCGACGGCCTGGGTGCCGACCTCCTCGGCCGGGATGGCCACGTTGGTCAGCGAGACGACGTGCTGCTCGGCCATGCTGTCCGGGCACACGGCGATGACCGAGATGTCCTCGGGCACCCGCAGGCCGCGGTGGCGCAGGTCCGACAGCAGCCCGGGCAGCACGGCCTCGTTGTGCACGACCAGGCCGGTCAGGCCGGGTTCGGCGGCGAGCAGCTCGTCGAGGCAGGCGCTCACCGCCTCGTAGGAGTGGGCGCACGCGTGGGAAGCCGCGCGCAGGTCACGGCTCTTCGCGGCTTCGTCGAAGCCGCGCAGGAACCGTGTCGCGTAGCTCGTGCCGCGCCGGTAGACGGCCGGTGACGGGCCGATCAGCGCGATCGAGCGGTGGCCGAGCTCGGCCAGGTGCGCGACGCACGCGGAGGCCGCCGCGGTGAAGTCGAGGTCGACGCAGCTGAGCCCGGCCGGGTGGTCGGGCACGCCGATGAGCACCACCGGCAGGTCGAGCGCCAGCAGCATCGGCACCCGCGGGTCGGCGGTTTCGACGTCCATCACCATCAGCGCGTCGGCGATGGCGGAGGACGCCACCCGCTGCAGCGCGGCGGGCCCTTCGTCCTTGGTGAGCAGCAGCAGGTCGTGGTCGTGCGCGCGGGCCGCGGTGACCGCCGAGGCGACGAACTCCATCACGACGGCGACGTTGAGGTCCGTGCGCAGCGGCACGACCAGCGCGAGCACGTTGGTCTTGCTGCTGGCCAGGGCCCGCGCCCCGGCGTGCGGGTGGTAGCCGAGCTTGCGGATGCTGTCCTCGACCAGGCGCCGGGTCTTCGGCGAGATCGAGCGCTTGCCGCTGATCACGTACGACACCGTGCTGGGCGCGACCCCGGCCGCGTTTGCGACGTCGTTGATCGTGACCACGGGCGGCCTCCTGGGTGCGGGGAGGAGAAGGACGGGGAGTGCGGTGTCGAAGCGCATCGACGATGGCACGAAGGTAAGTGACACCCGCCCGAAACACAAGCATCATTTGCCGTTCGCCCGCGTTCGACGATTATTCGACAACCGGCCTCGCGATCGAATTCATCGAAAGCGCCTGCTGACCGTTCTTGTCGCAGCTCAGAGCCGGGTTCGCCGTGTCCGGCCGAGCGGCCTGGGAGCCTTCCCGGGCACTCTTGACCTGTTGCTCACCCGGCTGTAATAGTCGTCGCGTTCCCCGCCGTTCGACGCGAATGTTCCGCGCCACGCCGTCGAAACGATTCGACGATTCGGAGGCCGTCCGTGCGCTTGTCCCTCTTCCGCCGTGCCCTTGTCCCGGCGGTGGCCGCGACCCTGTTGCTGGCTCCGTCGCCGGCACTCGCGGCGCCGCCGCCACCCTTCCGCGATCCGTCGCTGCCGCTGGCCGCGCGGATCGACGACCTGCTTTCCCGGTTGACCGCGGACGAGAAGGTCTCGCTGCTGCACCAGTACCAACCAGCCATCCCGCGGCTCGGCATCGGGGTCTTCAAGACCGGTACCGAAGCCCTGCACGGGGTGGCCTGGTCGACCGACTACGACAACAAGGGTGCCGTCGTCAAAGCCGACGGCACCGTGTTCCCGCAGGCCATCGGCCTGGCCACCACCTGGGACCCGGCCCTGGTGAAGCAGGTGGGCGCGGCGGTCGGGCAGGAAGCGCGCGGCTTCAACGCCCGCAACCCGACGCTGTGGGGCCTCAACCTGTGGGCCCCGGTGGTGAACCTGCTGCGCGACCCGCGGTGGGGCCGCAACGAGGAGGGCTACTCCGAAGACCCCTACCTCACCGGCGAGCTCGCGGTGGCCTACGGCCGCGGCATGCAGGGTGACGACCCGCGGTACCTGCAGGCCGCGCCGACGCTGAAGCACTTCCTCGCCTACAACAACGAGGTCAACCGCGACACCACCAGTTCCTCGGTGCCGCCGAAGATCCTGCACGACTACGACGAGCAGGCGTTCAAGATCCCGCTGCAGGCGGGCGCGGCCAACGCCGTGATGCCGTCGTACAACCTGGTCAACGGCCGGCCCAGCCACGTGAGCCCGGACCTCGACGACGCGCTGCGGAAGTGGGCGCCGCAGGACATCGCCGTCGTCAGCGACGCCGGTGCGCCGTCCAACCTGGTCAACTCGGAGAAGTACTACCCGACCAAGGCCGAGGGGAACGCGGCGGCGATCAAGGCGGGGCTCGACAGCTTCACCGACAACGACACCGACGGCTCGATCACGACCAATGCGGTCAAGGAGGCGCTGAGCAAGGGCCTGCTGACGATGGCCGACGTCGAGAACGCCGACCGGCACCTGCTGTCGCTGCGGTTCCGGCTCGGCGAGTTCGACCCGCCGGGCCGCAACCCCTACGCGAAGATCACCCCGGCCGTCATCAACTCACCGGCGCACCAGGCGCTGGCGCGCAAGACCGCCGTCGAGCAGATGGTGCTGCTGCGCAACAACGGCAACGCGCTGCCGCTGGACGCCGCGCGGAACAAGAAGATCGCGGTCGTCGGCCCGCTCTCGAACACGCTGTACGAAGACTGGTACGCCGGCGCGATGCAGTACAAGGTCACGCCGGTGCAGGGCATCAAGGAGCGCCTCGGCTCGGCGGGCACCGTCGCGTCTTCGGAAGGCGTCGACCGGATCGCGCTGAAGGACCTGTCCACCGGCCGGTACCTGACGGCGCCGGCCACCACCGGCAAGGTGATCGCGGGCGGGACTGCCGCGGGCACCGCCGAGTCCTTCGACGTCTACGACTGGGGCGCGGGCAAGAACACGCTGCGCGCGGCCGCGAACGGCAAGTTCCTCAGCTACTCCGGCGGGGCGCTGGTGAACGACGTCGACCAGCCGGCCGGCTGGTTCGTGCAGCAGCAGCTGAAGCTCGACGCCCAGCCCGACGGCAGCTACGTGCTCGAGTACGCGGGCAACGAGGCGAACGAACCGTGGTTCGGCCCGAACAAGTTCGCCGTCGTCGGCGCCGACGGGACACTGACGTTCTCCGCCCCGGACGCCGCGCACGCGACCAAGTTCGGCCGTGACGTCCTGACCAGCGGTGTCGGCAGCGCCGTCGCCGCCGCCAAGGACGCGGACACCGCCGTCGTCGTGGTCGGCAGCATGCCGTTCATCAACGGCCGGGAGGCCAACGACCGCACGAGCACCGAGCTCGCCCCGGCGCAGCGCGCGCTGATCGAGGCGGTGCAGAAGGCGAACCCGCACACCGTCGTCGTGGTGGAGAACAGCTACCCGACGACCGGCTGGGACACGCTGTCCGTGCCCGGCATCCTGTGGACCAGCCACGCCGGGCAGGAAACCGGGCACGCGGTCGCCGACGTGCTCTTCGGCGACAAGGACCCGGGCGGGCGGCTGACCCAGACCTGGTACGCCTCCGACGCGGGGCTGCCGAGCATCCTGGACTACGACATCTCCAAGACCGGGCTGACCTACCAGTACTACCGCGGGAAGCCGCTGTTCCCGTTCGGCTACGGGCTCAGCTACACCGGTTTCCGCTACGACAACGTCCGCACGTCCCAGGCCGGCGGGAAGGTCCGGGTGAGCGTCGACGTGACGAACACCGGCGCCCGCGCGGGCAGCGACGTCGTCCAGCTCTATTCGAAGAACTCCGGCGTGCAGAAGTTGCGGGACTTCTCGAAGGTGACCCTGGCGCCGAAGCAGACCCGCACTGTGCGGTTCGAGGTGCCCGTGGCCGACCTGGCGTCCTGGGACGTCTCGCGGGAGCGGTCCGTGGTGGCGGCGGGGGTCTACGAGTTCTCGGTGGGCCGCAACGCCACCGAGCTTTCGGCACCGCAGCGGGTCTACGTGCCGGGCGAGCGGGCCCTGCCGCGCGACCTGACCCGTCCGACGCAGGCCCAGAACTTCGATGACTACTCCGGCGCGACGTTGACGGACACGTCGAAGGTTTCGGGTACTTCGGTCGCGGGCGTGGCCGGGAGCTGGGTGGCGTACCGCAATGTGGCCTTGACCGGCCCGGCGCGGTTCTCGGCCTCGGTGTCCGCGACGGCGTCAGCGCAGATCACGGTCCGCCTCGATTCGCCGACCGGCCGCGTGCTCGGCACGGTGCCGGTGGCTTCGACCGGCGACCGGTACGCGTACACGACGGTGACCGCGGCCCTGGCCAAGGTCACCGGACGGCACGACGTCTACCTGACGTTCGACGGCCCGGTGAACCTGGCGACGTTCTCGCTGCGGTGATCAGGGTTTCCGGCCGACGCCCGCGTACGGGAGGGAGTTGATCGACGGGTCGTCGGACATGTCGCCGGCCCCCTCGGGGTGCCACATCGCGCAGCCGACCAGGCCCGGTTCGACGAGGTCGAAACCCTCGAAGAACCGGAGCACCTGGTCGTGCGTGCGCGGGAACGGCTGGTTCTGCTGGTTCTGGCCGGTCTTGTACACCTCGACCGCCTCGTCGAGGCGCTCCGACCCGGAGTCCGCGGCGACGTGCGTGACGGCCAGGAAACTGCCCGGGGCGAGCCGGTCGCGGTAGCGGGCCAGGATGCCGGCCGGGTCCCACGAATCCGGCACGAAGTGCAGCAACAGCAACATGAACACGCCGGTCGGCTGGCCGGGATCGAGCAGCCGGCGCGCCGGCTCCGAGTCGAAGATGTCGTTGACGTCGCGCAGGTCGGCCTGGAGCACCGCGCAGTTGTCGTTGCCCTGCAGCAGCAGTTCGCTGTGCGCGACCGCCACCGGCTCGCGGTCGACGTACAGCACCCGGCACGCCGGGTCGGCCTGCTGGACGATCTCGTGCAGGTTGCCGACGGTCGGGATGCCGGACCCGACGTCGAGGAACTGCCGGACCCCGGCGCCGGCCATGTACCGGGCGGCGCGGCGCAGGAAGGCGCGGTTGAGCCGGGCCGCGTCGCGGACGCCGGGCATGATCTTGAGGATTTGCTCCCCGAGCGCCCGGTCGGCGGCGAAGTTGTGGTCCCCGTCGAGCCAGAAGTCGTACACCCGGGCCGGGTTCGGCACCGTGGTGTCGACCTCCGGCGGTACCCAGCTCGGCTCTGCGGTCACGGGACCTCCCACCCTCGCGGACGCTGCGGGGGCGCAGCTTAGCGCCCTCATCCGTTCGTGTGGACTCGCGTCCGGTGTGCCCGGGGCCCGGCTAGGGTGACCCGGTCACGAGGAGACGAGGCCATGACGAACGCGCGTCCCGTTCCCGGCCGGCGGCCCCTGCTCGGGCACACGGTGCCCCTGCTGCGCGACCCGCTCAAGTTCTTCACTTCCCTTCCCGCGCACGGAGATGTCGTCAAAATCCACCTCGGCCCGCTCCCGGTGCACGTGGTCACCACCCCGGAGCTGGCCTGGCAGGTGCTGGCCACCGACGCCGGCAAGTTCGACAAGGGCCTGGTCTTCGACAAGATGCGCCCGCTCTTCGGCGACGGGCTGGCCACCTCGAACGGCGAACTCAACCGCCGCCAGCGCCGGCTGGTGATGCCCGCCTTCGGCCGCACGCGGATCGCGGGCTACGCCGAAACCACCATGACGAAACTGGCCGGCGAGCTGGTGGATTCGTGGCGCCCGGGCGAGGTCGTCGAGTTCGACCGGCGGATGCAGGACCTGGTGCTGACCATCGCCGGGCAGACGCTGTTCTCCACCGCCCTCGGCGCCGAAGCACTGGCGGAGATCCGGCACTCGATCCCGATCATGCTCAAGTACGTGCTGATCCGGGCGTTCTCGCCGAAGTTCGTCGAGAAGCTGCCGATCCCGCCGAACCGGCGGTTCGACGCCGCGGCCGCACGCCTGCGCGAGGTGATCGGCGAGACCGTCGTCGCGGCCCGCGAAGACGGCGCCGACCACGGCGACCTGCTCTCGATGCTGCTGCTGGCCCGCGACGAGGACACCGGCGAGGGCATGTCCGACCGCCAGGTGCACGACGAGGTCATCACGATCCTGACCACCGGTGCCGAGACCACCGCCGTCGCGCTGGCCTGGTTCTTCCACGAGCTCGGGCAGCACCCGGGAGTCGAACGGCGGTTCCACGCCGAAGTCGACGAGGTCCTCGGCGGACGGCCCGCGCGCTTCGAGGACCTGCCGAAGCTCGGTTACACCCTGCAGATCGTCGACGAGATCGTCCGCCGCACCCCACCGCTGATCCTGATGCGCCGCGCCCGGGAGGACGTCGAACTCGGCGGGGTGGCCATCCCGGCCGGCAGCGAGGTCGCGGTCAGCCAGCACACCCTGCACCGCGATCCGCGCTGGTTCCCCGACCCGGACCGGTTCGACCCGGACCGCTGGACGCCCGGCCGCACCGCGGAACTGCCGAGGGGGGCGTACATCCCGTTCGGCGCGGGGCCCCGGCTGTGCCCGGGGCACGTGTTCGCGCCGACGGAGATCGGCATCGTGGCCGCGACCATCGGCGCGCGGTGGCGCCTGGTTCCGGTGCCGGGCAAGAAGGTGTACGCGCAGATCAAGGCCACCATGCAGCCGAACCGGCTGCCGATGACCGTGGTGCCCCGCCGGACCTGACGGTGCCGGATCCACTACCGGGTGTAGTGTTCCGGGGTCCTTCAGCTGGCTTCTTCCGGAAGGGGAGTGCGGTTTGAGACGGCCGCTCAAGCTGACGTCGGCGTTGTTCGCCTGCGGTGTCCTGTTCGCGTCGCTGACCACGGCGGTGCCCGCCGCGGCCGCCGCGATTTCGTGCCGTGACACGGATCTGCCCGTCACCGGGCCCGGCCTGCCACCGCTGGTGCCGGGGGCGCCGTCGATCGTGCACGGACGGTTGTGCCTGCCCGCCGGAGAGGCGCCGGACACCGTCCAGCTGCTCGTGCACGGCGGCACGTACAACAGCGCGTACTGGGACCTGCCCCACGAGCCGCAGCGCTACTCCTACCAGCGGGACATGGCCGCGCACGGTTACGCGACCTTCGCCGCCGACCAATTCGGCGCCGGGCGCAGCAGCCGGCCGCTGAGCCTGCCGCTGTCGGTCTGGGCGGCGGCCGAGTCGATGCACGAGGTGGTCGGCCACCTGCGGGCCGGGCGGGTGGGCGGGGTGCCGTTCGCGAAGGTGGTCATCGTCGGGCACTCGGTCGGGTCGGGGATCGTCGCGGTGGAGGCGTCGACCTACCACGACGTCGACGGCGTGGTGCTGACCGGCATCACGCACCTGCCCGCGCTGCCCGTGCTCGCCCTCGGTGCGGCGCTCGGCCTGCAGCCCGCGCTGCTCGACAGCCGGCTGTCCAACCTCGGCAGCGACCCGCTGTACTTCACGACGAAGCCGGGAGCACGCGCCGGGCTGTTCTACGCCGCGGGCAACGCCGACCCCGCCGTGATCGCGGCCGACGAGGCGACGAAGGACCAGGTTTCGGTGCCCGGGATGGGCACCGTCGCGTTGTTCGGCATCGTGTTGCCCGCGACGTGGGGAATCACGGCACCGGTTTTCCAGGTGGTCGGGGAAAAGGACGTCCTTTTCTGCGGGCTGCTCGCGCTGCGCGACTGTTCCGACGTCGCGGTGCTGCGGGCACAGGAAGCGCCCTATTACGCCGACCCGTCGAAGTTGTCGATGTACGTGCTGCCGCGGGCAGGCCATTCCGTGGCGTTGCACGAAAATGCGAACGAATACCGCAATGCCACCCGTTCGTGGTTGCAGGACCGCCTCGGGATCGCTCCACAGGGTTACCACTCGATCGGACGAAACTGAATCCGTGCGTGTCGCACAATTCCGGGCCAAGATAGATCGATTGACCCGAACGGTGTGCACTGAACCCTTGGACTGCCTGAGGTGACCGCTCCCCACCCCCGCGGCGATGCCCCGCGGAAGAAGCCGTCCGCCGATCTCGCGGCGAGGCGGCTGGGCGCGCTCGCCCGCAAATGGGGCTACCTGATCAGCTCGACGGCCTACCTGCCGCACCCGCCCGACGAAATCGAGCGCGAGCTGGCCGGCCTCGCCGGGCGGCTGTTCGCGGCGGTGGCGAGCGATCCGCCGGACCTCGAGGCGGCCGCGAGCGCGGGCGGGCGGCTCGTCGAGCTGCGGTGCGTCGGACCCGACAGCCTGCGCCGGAGCCTGGAGGTGCTGGGCAAGGGGCTGGTGCGCGAACCGGAACTGCGTGACGTCGACCGGCTGGCCGAGCGGGTCGTGCTGGTGCTCGGCGCCCTCAGTTCCGGGTACGGCGAGATGCTGCGCGAGGACATCCAGAAGCGGCAGGAGGGCCTGAGCCGTGCGCTGCTGAAGGTCGAGCAGGAGACGCGGCAGAAGCAGGTCATCACCCGCGCGCAGTTCGAGGAGGTGTTCGCCGGCTCGGCCAGCGGCGTCGCGCTCACCGAGCTGGACGGCCGGGTGCTGCGGGCGAACGCGGCGCTGGCCAAGACGCTCCACCGCACGCCGGCGGAGATCGCCGCGATGTCCCTGTTCGACCTGATCCACCCCGAGGACGTCGAGCAGCTGCGGGAAAGCTACCGCGAGCTGGTGGCCGGCCGGCTGCACCGGCTGCGCGCCGGGCGCCGCCTGGTCGGCAAGGACGGCGAGCCGATGTGGGCGACGTTCGCCGCGTCGGTGATCCGGGACGCGGTCGGCGCGCCCCGGCAGCTGCTCACGATCGTCGACGACGACACCGAGGTGTCGCTGCTGCAGCGGCGGCTGAGTCACCAGGCCCTGCACGACGTCCTCACCGGGCTGCCGAACCGGCAGTTCTTCAGCACCCGCCTGGAAACCCTGCTGCGCGACGCGGACCCGGCCCGCGGGGTCACGCTGTTCCACCTGGACCTCGACGGCTTCTCGCAGATCAACGGCGGGCTCGGCCAAGAGCTCGGCGACCGCGTGCTGCGCGGTGTCGCGGCGAAGCTGAAGACGGTGTTCGACACGGAGAAGGCCCTCGTGGCCCGCCTCGGCGGTGACGAGTTCGGCGTGCTGGTGCAGAACACGTCGGACACCCCGGGCGTGGTGACGCTCGTCCGCCGGATCACCCGCGAGCTCGCCGAAGCGGAGTACGTCGACGGGCAGCGCGGGGTCGCGGTGTCGGCCGCCATCGGCGTCGTCCACCGGCCGCCGCGCGACAGCACGCCCGCGGAGCTGCTGCATGCGTCGGACCTGACGCTGCGGCGCGCCCAGCGGGCGGGCAACCAGTGGGGCCTGTTCGACCGCGAGCTGGACCGGCGCGACCGGCACGACTTCGGCCTGGCCGCGTCGATGGCGGGCGCGTGGGAGAACGGCGAGATCGACGCCCGCTACCGCGCGCTGGTGTCCGCGACGACCGGAGTGGTCGAAGGTGTCGAGGCGCGCCTGAGCTGGAACCACCCGGCCGAAGGCGTGCTGCCGCACGAGACGTGCGTGCGGCTGGCCGCGGAGACCGGGCTGGCGCTGCCGCTGGGCACGTGGCTGCTGCGCACGGCGGCCGAGCGGCTGGCGGCGGCGGGGATCGGGGTGCCGCTGGTCGTCGAGCTGACGGCGCAGCAGGCCGCGGACCCGGAGCTGGTCGGCGAGATCCGCCGCGTCCTGAACGACACCGGCCTGACGCCCGAAGGCCTGCGTCCCGGCTTCCCGGCCGCGGCTCTGACCGCGGCGACCGGGGACGTGGCGGACAACTACAAGGTGCTGGGCGAGATCGGCGTCCGGATGGAGGTCCACGGCCTCGCCGATGTCACCTGCCTGACGGAGTTCCCGGTCCACGCGGTCCGGATCGCGGCGAACCTGGCCGCCAAGCGGGACCACCCGCTGGTGACCGGACCGCTGTCGGCGCTGGTCGACGCGGCGCACGCGGCCGGGGCTTCGGTGTCGGTCGCCGGGGTGCGGACGCCCGACGAGGCCGCGTGGTGGCAGGACCGGGGCGCGGACCTGCTGTCGGGCCCGGTGTTCCCGGACCTGCCGGGCGGCTTGCCCGGCTGGTGAATCAGATCCGCACGAGCACCTCGTCGAGCGGATTGCGCCGCAGGTCCGGCACGACGCAGTCGTCGGCCGGGTAGCCGACCGGCAGCACCGCGAACGCCTTTTCGTTGCGGGGACGGCCGAGCAACTCGCCGAGGAACCGCATCGGCGACGGCGTGTGGGGCAGCGTCGCGAGGCCCGCCTCCTCCGCCTCGGCGGCTTCGCGGATCCGGCGGCGCACCGCCGGATCGGCAACGAGGACGAACGTCCACGGCTCCTGGTGCGCCCCGCTCGGGGCGGTGGAGGCCACCGCGATGGCGTCGAGCACCGCGCGTTCGGGCACCGGGTCGGGGGAGAACATGCGCACCGAGCGCCGGGCTTCCACCCGCCGGCGCAACGCGGCGGGGACACGGGCGCCGCAGCAGGCCCGAACGTACGATTCGCGGTGTTATGCGTCCGTTCTACGGACAGTAAGGTCATCCTTGCCCCGGAAATTGCCCTGAATGGTCGAGGGAAACCAGGCCGTTCGGTCCTGTCGCGTGCAGTGATCTCCTCATTACCCTCCAGTAGCAGGGCAGTGGTGCTGATCACAGTCGTCCAGGAGGCCTTATGGCGTCGCGCGTCCGGGGACCCGGCTCCGAAGATCGGCGCGAACTGCGGATCAGGCACCTCACCGGCTGCCTTCCCTGCACGCTCAAATGCGCGTACTGCGGGCTGCCGGTGCGGCTCGCCGGGCCGGGCGACCACCCCGGTTACGGCGTCGTCGAAGAAGTGACCGGCGATCTCGTGCTGCTGCACCGGTTCTGCCGCAGCGCGCTCGGCCGGTGCCGGACGCGGGGGTGCGTGCTGCGACGCGCCCACCTCGGCCGCGCGACCGAGCAGTACGAAACCGGCCGGCGGCCCGGGCGCTACCAGCGCCTCGGCGTCCGGCGCTCGCCCGATCCCGATCTGTACCGGAAACACTGGCGGATCGCGAAGATGCGGTACGCGTGCAAGGCGTGCCGGTACTACACCGGCTCGCACTGAGCCGTTCCTTCAAGAACGACCGGAGGACTCGTGCTCGTTCGTCTCATCCTCGGCCTGCTCATGACCGTCGTCGGCCTCGCCGTCGCCGGCAAGCGCGTGGCCTTCCTGTACCGGCTGATCAAGGCCGGCCAGCCCGACACCAAGCGGTCCGGCGACCTCGGTGCCCGGGTCTTCGCGCAGGTGCGCGAGGTGTTCGGTCAGCGCAAGCTGCTGAAGTGGTCGGTGCCCGGCCTGGCGCACTTCTTCACGTTCTGGGGCTTCGTGATCCTCGCCTCGGTGTACCTCGAGGCGTACGGCGCGTTGTTCGACGAGAAGTTCGCCATCCCGTGGATCGGCCACTGGGCGGTGCTCGGGTTCCTGCAGGACTTCATCGCCGTCGCGGTGGTCGTCTCGCTCGGCGTCTTCACGGTCATCCGGATCCGGCAGGCGCCCGAACGCAAGGACCGCGCGTCCCGGTTCTACGGTTCGCACACCGGGGGCGCGTGGCTGATCCTGTTCATGATCTTCAACGTCGTCTGGACGATGTTCTTCTTCCGCGGCGCCTCTTCGGCGTCCGGCAACTTCCCGTACGACTCCGGCGCGTACGTCTCGCTCGGCGTCGGGAACCTCCTGGAGCCGCTCGGGCACTCGGCGACCGAGGTGCTGGAGACGGCCGGCCTGCTGCTGCACATCGGCGTCATGCTGGTGTTCCTGTCGATCGTGCTCTACTCCAAGCACCTGCACATCTTCGTGGCGCCGATCAACGTCTCGGCGAAGCGGCTGCCGGACGCGCTCGGCCCGCTGCTGCCGATGGAGTCCGCCGGCAAGCCGATCGACTTCGAGGACCCGGGCGAGGACGACACGTTCGGCCGCGGCAAGATCGGCGACTTCACGTGGAAGGGCATGCTGGACTTCACCACGTGCACCGAGTGCGGCCGCTGCCAGTCGCAGTGCCCGGCGTGGAACACCGGGAAGCCGTTGTCGCCCAAGCTCGTCATCATGAACCTGCGGGACAACCTGTTCGAGGAGGCGCCCTACATCCTCGCGGGCACCGAGCACGAGGGCGCCCGCCCGCTGGTCGGCCCGGAGGACGACGGCGGCGTCATCGACCCGGACGTGCTCTGGTCGTGCACCACCTGCGGCGCGTGCGTCGAGCAGTGCCCGGTCGACATCGAGCACGTCGACCACATCGTCGACATGCGCCGCTACCAGGTGATGATCGAGTCGGCGTTCCCGACCGAGCTCGGCGGGCTGTTCAAGAACCTGGAGACCAAGGGCAACCCGTGGGGCCAGAACAACGCGGAGCGCCTCGCCTGGACCAAGGACCTCGGCTTCGACGTCCCGGTGTTCGACGGCGAGCTGGCCGAGGACGTCGAGTACGTCTACTGGGTCGGCTGCGCGGGCGCCTTCGACGACCAGGCGCGCAAAACCGTCCGCGCCACGGCCGAGCTCCTGCACATCGCCGGGGTCAAGTACGTGGTGCTGGGCAAGGAGGAGTCCTGCACCGGTGACCCGGCCCGCCGCGCGGGCAACGAGTTCCTCTTCCAGATGATGGCGCAGCAGACGGCCGAGACGCTCAACGCCGTGTTCGAGGGCCGCGAGCCGCGGCTGCGCAAGATCGTCACGACCTGCCCGCACTGCCTGAACACCCTCGGCCGCGAGTACCCGGACCTGGACGGGCACTACGAGGTCGTCCACCACACGCAGCTGCTCAACCGCCTGGTCCGCGGCGGGCAGCTGACCCCGGTGAAGCCGGTCGAAGACGGCCCGAAGGTCACCTACCACGACCCCTGCTACCTCGGGCGCCACAACAAGGTCTACACACCACCGCGCGAGCTGGTCGGCGCGACGGGCGCTTCGCTGGCCGAGATGCCCCGGCACGCGGACCGCGCCCTCTGCTGCGGCGCCGGCGGCGCCCGCATGTGGATGGAGGAGCAGATCGGCAAGCGCATCAACCTGGAACGGGTGGACGAGGCGATCGCCACGGACGCGGAAACGATCGTGACGGGCTGCCCGTTCTGCCGCGTGATGCTGACCGACGGCCTGGTCCAGCGCCAGAGCGAGCAGAAGGCGGAGAACGTGGACGTGCGCGACGTCGCCCAGCTGCTGCTGGAACGGGTGAAGGCAGCGGACACCGCAGCGCCGAAGGTCTGAACAGGTTCACCCGTTCGCCCTATATCGCCGGCCCGTCGCACGGCTCTTCCTTGAAAGAGAGCCGTGCGGCGGGAGGAGTGCCGATGGGCGGGGCGAGGATCGAGACGCTCGGCGGGTCCGGCGCGCGCCTGGCGGTGCGCCGGGGCTCGTGGCTGGTGGGGCGCGGGCCCGACGCGGACCTGCGGCTGCAGTCGGACCAGGTTTCGCTGCGGCACGCCTGGATCCGCCAGGACGCGCGCGGCACCTGGGTGGCCGACGCCGGGTCGCGCAACGGGACCTGGGTCAACGGGCGGCGGCTGGGGGCGCGGCAGGACCACCCGCTCCGCCACGGCGACCGGCTGGAGTTCGGGCCCGTCGCCGCCGTCTACTCCGATGGTGAGGGCGGCACGCCGCAGACCCGGACCTGGCAGCGTTCTTCGTCCGGTGGGGTCTCGTTCGGCGATGTTTCGGCCGGGACGATCAACAACGCCGGGCGCGATGTCAACAACCGCTACGACAACCGCCAGCACCACCAGTACGACCTCACCACGCCGGAAGGCGAGGCGCTCTCGCTGATGGCGACCGGGAAGGGGCTCGGCCGGCCGATCATGTTCCTCGGGATGCTCATGAGCCTCGTCGGGTTCGGGCTGTTCGCGTCGGGGATCTTCCGGTTCATCAAGGCGGGCGCGGACGCGATGGCGGCGGATTCGTTCGCCGCGCCGCCGTCGCCGCTCGGCCCGGAGGTCTTCGGCGGGGTGCCGCTGGGCGCGGTCGGCTTCGCGCTGTTCGCGCTGGGCGGCGTGGTGTCGTCGATCGGGCTGGTCATGGCCAAGGCGGCGCGCGAGCGGCGCCGGAACGGGAGGCGCTAGATGGACGGCATCCACTTCCACGGCGAAGTTCGCGCCGGGACGGTCAACAACGCCGTCCACGGCGACATCAACACCGTCCACGGTGGACACCAGGAGATCCACCGCGGGTTCGACGCGCGGCAGGTCGCCTCGTTGGTGCGGGCGGTCCGCGGCGAACTCGACGCGGCCCGGCTGCCGCCGGCGACGAAGGACGCCGTGCACGACGCCCTCGACGAGGTCGACCGGGACGTCGTGCACGGCGGAGCGGACGCGGGGGCGAAGGTCCGGCGGGCCCGGGACCTGCTCCGGGACGCCGGCGGCCTCGCGACCGCCGGCGCCGGGCTGTGGACCGCGGTGCGCGCGCTCGCCGCCGCGGCCGGCGTCCCGTTCTAACCGTCCACAGTAGACTTGGATACTGTGGACGGTGTCGCGGGTGCCGCGCCGCCCAGCTGCGCGGTCGGCACCCGGTAGGTTTCGCGGGCCGTCGCCGCGGCGAGCGCCGCCACCACGCACACCGCCGCGGTGAAGATCGCGACGCCGAGCCAGTCGTCCTTGCCGGAGCCGATCGCCGCCACGACGCTGGGGGCGAACCCCGCGACCGCGAAGCCGATCTGGGTGCCGATCGCCATGCCGGACAGCCGGACCCGGGCGCTGAACATCTCGCCGTACAGCGACGGCCAGACCCCGTTCACGCCCGAGTACGCCAGCCCGAACAGCACGATGCCGAGCACGAACAACAGCGTGTACGAGCCGATCGAGATCGACCACAGGTACGGGAAGATCAGCACACCGCAGGCCAGGCAGCCGGTGATGAACACCGGTTTGCGCCCGACGCGGTCGGCGAGCCCGGCCAGCAGCGGGATCGCCGCCAGCGCGACGACGTTCGCCAGCACGCCGACCCAGAGCATCGGGGTGCGCGCCAGGCCGATCGTGTTGACCGCGTAGCTCAGCGCGTAGACGGTGAAGATCGTGCTCACCGAGGCGATCGTCGCCGCGACCACCACCCGCAGGACGTCGGCCCAGTGGTGCCGGAACAGCAGCGCGACCGGCAGTTTCGCGACCTCGGTGGATTCGAACACCGGGGTCTCGTCGAGCTTGCGCCGGATCACGAAGCCGGCGACCACGACGAGCGCGCTGCCCCAGAACGGCAGCCGCCAGCCCCACGTCAGCAGGTCTTCCGGGGGGAGTGCCGCGACGGGGAGGAAGATCGCGGTGGCCAGGATCTGCCCGGCCTGCGTGCCGCTCAAGGTGAAGCTGGTGAAGTAGGCGCGCCGGTGCTCCGGTGCGTGTTCCAGCGACATCGAGTTCGCGCCCGCCTGCTCGCCGGCCGCGGACAGCCCCTGCAGCAGCCGGAGCACGACCAGCAGGATCGGCGCGAGGACGCCGATGCTCGCGTACGTCGGCAGGCAGCCGACGCAGAACGTCGCGAAACCCATGAGCAGCAAGGTGAAGACGAGGACGCGCTTGCGGCCGAACCGGTCGCCGACGTGGCCGAGGACGAACGCGCCGACCGGCCGGGCGAGGTAGCCGACGCCGAAGGTGCCCAGGGCCAGCAGGGTGCCGGTGGCGGGGGAGGAGGCGGGGAAGAACACCTTGCCGAACACGAGCGCGGCGGCGGTGCCGTAGATGAAGAAGTCGTAGTACTCGAGCGCGCTGCCGATCCAGGCGGCCAGCGCTGCCTTGCGGGGCATCGATCCGGTCACGGGAACGATCTCCTGACGTCCGTGCTTCGTTGCGCAGACTGTGGTGCTCAAGACTGCTGCCGAAGAGGGTGGCGGAAGCAATGTACGGTCTAGTTAGTTAATAGAGAGTGCGAGACCGGGGCGCGGGTGTCAAGAGATCCTTTTTGGCGGCCGGAGCGCCGGGCAGAGCGGGGGCTCAGCGCGCGGTCAGGTAGTCGATCAGCAAGTCGCCGAGCATCGTGCGGTAGTGCTCCCGCCGGGCCGGGTCCAGCATGTCGCGGCCGAAGATCGCCTGGAAGGTGTGCCGGTTCGCCAGCCGGAACACGCAGAACGAGCTGATGAGCATGTGGATGTCGAGCGCGTCGGCGTCCGTCCGGAACAGGCCGGCCTTCCGGCCCCGCTCGAGGATCCGCGTGATCCCGCCGAGCGCCGGGTCGGCCAGCCCGGCCAGGATCTCCGACCGCGACAGGTGTTCCGCGTGGTGGATGTTCTCGATGCTGACCAGCCGGATGAAGTCCGGGTTGGCCTCGTGGTGGTCGAAGGTCAGCGCGGCCAGCTGCCGCAGCGCGTCCTCCGGCTCGAGGTGTTCGACGTCCAGCTGTGCTTCGGACGTGCGGAGCGCGGAGTACGCCTGCTCCAGCACGGCGATGTAGAGCTGTTCCTTGCCGCCGAAGTAGTAGTAGATCATCCGCTTGGTGGTGCTGGTGCGGGCGGCGATCTCGTCGACCCGGGCGCCGGTGTAGCCCTTGTCCGCGAACTCCCGCGTGGCCACCGCGAGGATGTCGGCGCGCGTCCGTTCCTTGTCGCGCTGGCGCTCGGCCTCCGACGATGGTGCGGCCACCGGGCTCCCTCCGCTGCAGGTGGACGGCCCCACTCTAGCTCAGCCCTTCCGCCGGGGCGGACGCCGCGCTACCGTGAACGTACTAGTTCGTACATTAAGCGGGGAGGGTGTGGCGTGACCAGCTACCTGATCGGACTCGTCGGCACGGGCATCGGGCCGTCCGCCAGCCCGGCACTGCACGAACGCGAGGCCGACGAGCTCGGCCTCCGCTACGTCTACCGCCTCCTGGACCTCGACGTGCTGCGCCGCCCGGTCGCCGACGTCCTCGCCGCCACCCGGCTCGCCGGGTTCGACGGCCTCAACGTCACCCACCCGGTCAAGCAGGCGGTCGTGGCGCACCTGGACGAGCTTTCGCCGGAAGCCGCCGCGCTCGGGGCGGTCAACACCGTGGTGTTCCGAGGCGGCCGCGCGATCGGCCACAACACCGACGCGACGGGCTTCGCGCGCAGCCTCACCCGCGGCCTGCCGGACGTCCGCCGGGACGACGTCGTCCTGCTCGGCGCCGGGGGAGCGGGCGCGGCGGTCGCCCACGCGCTCCTCTCGCTCGGCACCGGGCGCCTCACCGTGCACGACGTCGACGGCGACCGGAGCGCCGGCCTGGTCGAGGCGCTGGAGCGGAAGTTCGGCCCGGGCCGGGCGGTAGCCGGCGACCTGAGCGCGCTCGAGCACGCCGACGGCCTCGTGCACGCCACCCCGACCGGGATGGCCGCCCACCCCGGCTCGCCGGTCCCGGCCGAGCTGCTGCACCCGCGGCTGTGGGTGGCCGACATCGTCTACCGCCCCCTGGAGACCGCGCTGCTGGCCGCCGCCCGCGCCCGCGGCTGCCGGGTGCTGCACGGCGGTGGCATGGTCGTGCTGCAGGCGGCCGAATCGTTCCGGTTGTTCACCGGCGCCGAGCCCGACCCGGCGCGGATGCTGCGGCACTTCGACGCACTGGACGGGGAGGCCGCCCGTGCTGCCTGAGCCGCGCACCGCGATCGCCACCGTCTGCCTGTCCGGCACCCTGGAAGACAAGCTCGCCGCGGCCGCCGCGGCCGGGTTCGACGGCGTCGAGCTGTTCGAGAACGACCTGGTGGTCTCCCCGTCGAGCCCGGCCGAGATCCGCCGCCGCTGCGCCGACCTCGGCCTGTCGATCGACCTCTACCAGCCGTTCCGCGACTTCGAAGCCGTGCCGCCGCCCGTGCACGCGGCCAACCTCCGCCGTGCGGCGCGCAAGTTCGACGTCATGGCCGAGCTCGGCGCCGACACGATCCTGGTCTGCTCGTCGGTCTCGCCGGAGGCGATCGACGACGACGAACTGGCCGCCGGGCAGCTGCACGCCTTGGCGGAGCTGGCCGCGACCCGCGGGATGCGGATCGCCTACGAAGCACTGGCGTGGGGACGGCACGTCAGCGGGTACGAGCACGCCTGGCGCATCGTCCGCCGCGCCGCGCACCCCGCGCTCGGCGTCTGCCTGGACAGCTTCCACATCCTCTCGAAGGGCCACGACCCGGCGCCGATCCGCGCGATCCCGGGCGAGAGGATCTTCTTCCTGCAGCTCGCCGACGCGCCGAAGCTGCCGATGGACGTGCTGCCGTGGAGCCGGCACCACCGGCTCTTCCCCGGCCAGGGCGACTTCGACCTGACCGCGTTCACCGGGCACGTGCTGGCCACCGGGTATCGCGGGCCGCTGTCGCTGGAGGTCTTCAACGACGTGTTCCGCCAGGCGGACCCGCGTCCCGCCGCGGTCGACGCGCTGCGGTCGCTGCTGGCGCTGAAGGAAGCCCTCGGGGTGCGGGAGCTGCCGTCCGCGCCCGCGCTGACCGGGCACGCGTTCGCCGAGGTCGTCACCGATCCCGGTGCGGGCAAGGTGCTGGCCTCGCTGGGGTTCGCGCGCACCGGCGTGCACCGCACCAAGCCGGTCGAGCTGTGGGAGCAGGGCGACGCCCGGGTGGTGGTCAACGAAGGCGGCGCGGCGCACGGTGCGGTCGGCGCGGTCGCGCTGGTCAGCACCGATCCCGGCCGCTCGGCCCGCCGGGCGGAAGCGCTGTGCGCGCCGGTCCTGCCGCGGGTGCGCGGTCCGCGCGAGGCGGACCTCGCGTCGATCGAGGCGCCGGACGGCACCCAGGTGTTCCTCTGCGGCGACGATTGGCGCGACGACTTCGTGCCGACCGGGGAAACGGCCGGCGGCACCGGGGTTTTCGGAATCGATCACGTGGCGCTCACGCAGCCCTTCGACCACTTCGAGGAGGCGGCGCTGTTCTACCGCTCGGTGTTCGGGTTGACGCCGTCGCCGGTGACGGAGTTCGCGGCGCCGTTCGGCCTGGTGCGCAGCCGCGCGGTGGTGGCGGGGGAGGTGCGGCTGACGCTGGAGGCCGCCGTGGTCCGCCGCGGCGAATGGGCGCCGGCGGTCCCCGAGCCGCAGCACGTGGCGTTCGCCTGCACGGACGCACTGGCCGCGGCCGCGGCGATGCGGGCGGCGGGCGCACCCCTGCTGGACATCCCGGGCAACTACTACGACGACCTCGAAGCCCGGCTGGACCTGCCGCCCGCGCTGCTGGCCGCGTTGAGGGAGCGTTCGGTGCTCTACGACCGCGACGCGCAAGGGGAATTCCTGCACTTCTACACCGCGCTGGCCGGGGCGCGCGTGTTCTTCGAAGTGGTGCAGCGGATCGGCGGGTACCGCGGCTTCGGCGTGGCCAACGCACCGGTGCGGATGGCGGCGCACCGCGCTCGCCGACATGCGGTCCCACCGGTGAAAACGCCGGCCTGACCACCACCGCCGCCCCGGGAAGCCTTTCCCGGGGCGGTTTTCGTCGTCGCCGGCCACTGCGGGCGCACCGGATTCCGGTTCCGCAGCCGTGCCCCGGTGTCGAAAGAAACGTCCGGGACACCTTCCTATTCGGACGACTTCCGACGCGGCTCTCCGGCTGGGGCGTAACCGTCCGGCTACTGCCCGCATGCGTTTACAACGTTCCGGCAACCGCCTTGACACCGCCTGTGGTACGTACCACTCTAACCCCAACATTGGTCTACACCATTTGGGGCGCTCGGCCGCGGTGGCCGGGCATGGAAAGGACGGCATCGAGTGAAACGCTGGCTCAAGCTGGCGGCGGGCGCCGCCGCACTCACGCTCGCGACCGCGGGCTGCGCGGGCTCCGGCGGCTCGGACACCGCGGCCTCGCCGAGCGGCAACGCACCGCTGAGCGGGACCGTCACGGTCTGGCTGATGACCGGCTCCGCGCCGACCACGCTGACCGACGCGCTCAACAAGGAGTTCGAGGCCGCGCACCCCGGGGTCAAGGTCAAGTACGAAATCCAGCAGTGGGACGGCATCCAGCAGAAGCTGACCACCGCACTGGCCAGCGGCGCGCCGCCGGACGTCATCGAGATCGGCAACACGCAGACCGCGGCGTTCGCCTCCCAGGACGGCGTGCTGACCGACCTGACCGCCGACAAGGACAGCTTCAACGGCTCGCAGTGGCTCAAGGGGCTCGCCGACTCCGGCAGCTACGACGGCAAGGTCTACGGCGTCCCGTTCTACGCGGCCAACCGCGAGGTCATCTACCGCAAGGACATGTTCGAGCAGGCCGGCATCACCAAGACGCCCGCCTCGAACGACGAGTGGATCGACGCGATCGGCAAGCTGAAGACGAAGTTCGGCTCGGACCCCGACTTCCAGGCCCTCTACATGCCGGGCCAGAACTGGTATTCGCTGCTGTCGTTCATCTGGGACAACGGCGGTGACATCGCCCAGCCCGACGGCAAGAACTTCAAGGCGACGCTGGACAGCGCCGGCGCGAAGGCGGGCCTCGAGTTCTACAAGAAGCTCGTCGACACCTCGGGCACGAAGGCGCCGAAGGACGCCGACGAGGCCAAGCCGCAGCAGGCGACCGTCTACGGCGCCGGCAAGGTGGCCATGATGATCGGCCTCCCGTGGGAGCTGGCGACGGCGGCGAAGACCGACGCGAGCCTGACCGGGAAGACCGGCGCGTTCCCGATCCCGAGCAAGACCGCCGGCCAGAGCGCCCCGGTCTTCCTGGGCGGCTCGAACCTGGCGATCCCGGCCAACAGCAAGAACGCGGCCGCGGCCAAGGAGTACGTCAAGCTGCTCTCCAGCCCGAAGTACCAGAGCCAGCTCGCCGCCGCCGGCGTCGTGCCCGGCGCGTCGACCGACCTCACCGGCCTGGACAAGGACCCGCTGGGCAGCGTGATGGCCAAGGCTTCGGCCAACGGCAAGGCCGTGCCGGCCAGCCCGAAGTGGGGTGACGTGGAGTCCGGCCAGAACCCGGTCAAGGACATGCTGACCGCGTACCTGACCGGCAAGAAGACGCTGGAACAGGCGACCGCCGACGCCAACGCAGCGCTGAACAAGCTCATCGGCGGATGACCGCGACCGCCAATGTGACGATGCCGGCGGGGGCGACCCCGCCGGCATCGCCGCGCGACACGCGGGCCGGGAAGCGCAGGCGCGGCCGGTTCGGCGACCGGGTGCTCCCGTACCTGCTCCTCCTCCCCGCGTTCGCCGCCATCCTGGTACTGCTCGCCTGGCCGCTGGTCCAGGTGCTCGCGATCAGCTTCCGCAAGCTCGACATCGGCCAGCTCGTCTCCGGCAAGACCGTCTGGATCGGGTTCGACAACTACACGAACACCCTCTCCGACCCGGAGTTCTGGACGATCACCGTCCGGACCCTGGTCTTCACCGCCGCCATCGTGGCCGCCACGATCGTCGGCGGGCTGCTGCTGGCGGTGCTCATGCGCCACCTCGGCCCGGTCGTGCGGATCATGGTGCAGGTGACGCTGGTCCTGGCGTGGGCCACGCCGGTGATCGCCACGACCACGGTGTTCCAGTGGATCTTCGACGAGCAGTACGGCATCCTCAACAAGACACTGGACCGGCTGGGTTTCCCCGGCTTCATCGGGTTCTCCTGGTTCTCCAGCGGGGCCAGCACGCTGACGGTGATCGGGCTGCTCATCGTGTGGCAGGCCGTGCCGTTCGTGACGTTCTCGCTCTACGCGGGCATCATCGGCGTCCCGCGCGAGCAGTACGAGGCCGCGGGCATCGACGGCGCCAGTGCGTGGCAGACGTTCCGCGCGGTCACCTGGCCCGCCATCCGGCCGATCACCACCATGGTGACGTTCCTGTCGGTCCTGTGGGACTTCAACGCCTTCGCCCAGATCTGGGCGATCCGCGAGGGCGGGCCCGACGGCGGGAGCACCACGCTGGCCGTCGTCCTGTACCTCAAGGGCATCGCGGGCAACCACTTCGGCGCGGCGGGCGCGATCGCGACGCTGATGCTGATCGTGCTGGCCCTCATCACCGGCCGGTACATCCAGCTGCTCGTCCGGACCCCGGAAGGTGATCTCAAGTGAGGAAATCGCTGCCGCAGCGGATCGCGCTGTCGGTCGTCGGCGTCCTGGTGGCGCTGGTGATCGTCTTCCCGACGTACTGGATGTTCGTCACGTCGATGAGGTCGCCGGGCGAGATCCTCTCGCCCAAGTACGACCTGATCCCGACGTCGTTCTCGTTCGGCAACTTCGCCACCGCGCTGGGCAAGGACAACTTCCCGACCTACCTGATGAACAGCCTGATCGTCACGGTCGGCTCGGTGCTGTGCGCGCTGGTCGCCGGGACGCTGGCGGCCATCCCGCTCTCGCGGCTGCGGTTCACCGGCCGCCGGGGCTTCCTGGTGCTGGTCATGGTGGCGCAGCTGGCCCCGGTGTCGGCGTTGTTCATCCCGCTGTTCCTGCTGATGCGGGACGCCGGGCTGCTCAACACGCTGCCGTCGCTGCTGCTGATCTACTTCGCGACCACGCTGCCGTTCACGGTCTGGATGCTCTACGGCTTCGTCAACGGGATCCCGTACGAGCTGGAGGAGGCCGCGATGATCGACGGCTGCAGCCGGACCGGTGCGTTCCGCCGGGTGACGCTGCCGCTGCTCGGGCCGGGGCTGGTCACCACCTCGGTGTTCAGCTTCATCACCGCGTGGAACGAGTACCTGTTCGCGCTGGTGTTCATCCAGGACAAGCCGAAGGAGACGCTGCCGGTGTGGCTGGCGTCGTTCCGCACCGCGTTCGCCACCGACTGGGGCGGCGTCATGGCCGCGTCGGTCATCTACGCGATCCCGGCGCTGATCTTCTTCCTGCTCGTGCAACGCAAGCTCGTGTCCGGCGTGACCGCCGGCGCGGTGAAGGGGTAGCCCCGTTGTCCACGCCCGAGACACAGTCCACACCCGAGACGCTGTCCACGCCCGAGAAGCTCGCCGAAGCCGTCCTCCTGCCCGGGTTCGCCGGGACCACCGCGCCGGACTGGCTGCGCCGCCGGATCGACGGCGGCCTGGGCGGGGTGGTGCTGTTCGGCCGCAACGTCGTCGACGACGAGCAGGTCGCCGCGCTGACCACGCAGCTGCGAAGCGGGCGCGATGGCGTGGTCGTCGGGATCGACGAGGAGGGCGGCGACGTCACCCGCCTCGACGTGAACACCGGCTCGTTCGTGCCGGGGCCGCTCGCCCTCGGCGCGGCGGACGACCCGGAGCTGACGACGGCCGTCGCCGCCGCGCTCGGCGAGCGGCTGGCCGCGTGCGGCGTCACGGTGAACTTCGCGCCCTGCGCGGACCTGACCCTGGCGGCCGAGGACCCGATCATCGGCGTCCGGGCGTTCGGGTCCGACCCGGCGAAGGCGTCGCCGCACGTGGCGGCGTACGTGACCGGCCTGCAGAAGTACGGCGTCGCGGCGTGCGCCAAGCACTTCCCGGGCCACGGCGCGGCGACCGAGGACTCGCACGTGGCGCTGCCGGTGCTGCCGCGCACCCTCGAAGAGCTGCGCGCGATCGAACTGGTCCCGTTCGCCGCGGCGATCCGGGCCGGGGTGCGCTCGATCATGTCGGGCCACCTGGTCGTCCGGGCCTGGGGCGACGAGCCGGCCACCCTCAACCGGACCGCGCTCACCGACGTCCTGCGCGGCGAGCTCGGCTTCACCGGCGCGGTGATCACCGACGCACTGGAGATGGGCGCGGTGTCGGGGGCGTACGGACGCCACGACGGCCTCGGCCGGTCCGCGGTGCGGGCACTGGCCGCGGGAGCGGACGCGCTGTGCCTCGGCGGCGCGGCGTTCGAAGCTTCCGCGCTCGACGCCTGTGCCTCGGCGATCGTGGCCGCGGTCGCGGCGGGGGAGCTGCCCCTGGAACGGCTGGCGGAGGCGGCTTCGCGGACGGCGGCGCTGGGTACCGACCCGGCGCCGGCGCAGGTCGGCCCGGTCGACCGGCGGCTCGGCCTGGAGGCGGCCCGCAAGGCGCTGCGGATCCGGGGCGAGGTGCGCCTGGACGGGCCGCCGCTGGTCGTCGACGTGCAGACCGAGCCGACCATCGCGGCCGGGCCGGTGCCGTGGGGCCTCGGCGCGCACCTGGCCGAGCTCGTGCCGGGCACCCGGACACTCACCGTCACCCCGGAAGACGTCGACGTCGTGCTCGAGGCGGCGCAGGGCTTCCGCAGCGTCGTCGTGGTGACGCGGGAGGCGCACCGGCACCCGCGGGTGCGTGCGCTGCTCGCCGCCCTGTCGGCGCTGGACTTCATCCGCGTGGAGACCGGCGCGCCCGGCCCCGGCGGCGACGCCGGCCCGCGGATCGACACGTTCAGCGGCTCGTACGTCAGCCTGCGCGCCGCGGCGGAATATCTGGCCTGACCGGATTTTCGTCCGCTTTGCCGCATCTCCAGAAGTTCAACCGCGGTTTGTACGCGGCTTGTACCGGTGCGCTGCATTCTGTCCGCACACCGAAAACTGGAGGACGGAAGCATGAAGATGGGGATCGTGAAGCGGCTGGCCGGGGTGGCCGGCATCGCCGCGGCGCTCGTGGTCGCCGGGGCGGGTCCGGCGTTCGCGGCCACGGGCACCGTGCACACCGACTCGGGTGCGGCGCTGACCGTGCGGTCCAGCCCGAGCGCCACCGCGGGCTCGATCGGCAGCATCGCCGACGGCACCGCGGTGACCATCACCTGCCAGACCAACGGATCCACGGTCGACGGCAAGTACGGCACCTCGGACATCTGGGACAAGGTGGGCGACGGCTACATCAGCGACGCCTACGTCTACACCGGCTCCGACGGCCGGGTCGCGCCGGACTGCGCCGGTTCGACGCTGACCTGCTCGACCGCGGGCACCGGGAACCCGAAGACCTGCGCGCAGGCCGTGGCCTACGCCAAGACCCGCGTCCACACCAGCAACATCGACTCCTACAACGGCTGGTGCGACCGGATCAACGCCCAGAACTACGGCTGGTCCGCCTCCGGCTCGGAGACCGCCTACATCCACTGGACCCAGATCCCGTCCTCGTTCAAGCACGCCGGTGACTACCAGGTCCCGGCCGGCGGTCTCGCGTACTTCAAGAGCAGCGGTGCCGGCCACACGATGATCTCGATCGGCGACGGCAAGTTCCTGTCGAACGACATCAACGGCCCGGGCAGCTACACCGAGACGACCATCGCGCAGATCAAGAGCAAGTGGGGCCAGACCTACGTCGGCTGGGCGCAGCCGTGGTTCAAGATCAACCACTGACCCGCTGAACGTGCACGGGCCCCTGTCCGCGGGACGGGGGCCCGTTCCGCTGTCCGTCGTGGACAGTCAGACCTTCATGATCCGGTGCACCGGATCCGCCAGGTACGTGAGCAGGTTCCCGGGCCGGTACGGCGGCTCCATCCGCTCACTGCGGTATACCGCGCAGGATCCCGCGAACTCGGTCGCCGGGTCGACCCGGCCGATGGCGCGGTTCGCCGAGCCGAACCACCGGAAGAACGCGTTGAGCGAGTCGTGCAGCTCGCCGAGTTCGTCGCGAGCGGCCAAGTTCGCGAAAGCGTTGTCCGCGAAGGCGAGGCCGCACCGCTCGGCGCGGTCGGCCATCCACCGGAGGGCGAGGTCCGACAGGGCCGGCTGCCCGTACCCGCCCCCGACGTCGGAATGGGCGCCGGCGAACCAGACCTGTTCGCGCACCTGGCCGTTCGCCGCCTTCGACGGCGCCCACACGGCCGGGCTGAACGACTTGCGGTGCTCGTCCACCGCCAGCGCCTGGAACGCCGCCTGCACGATCGACGTCAGCTCCATGTCGTGGAACTGCCAGCGCTTGTTCAGCCGGTGGATCAGCCGTCCGCCGCTGAGCGGGATGCCCAGCGCGCCGACGGTGTCCCAGACGCCGACGAACCGGATGGGCGTCCGGTCTTCCCGGGCGTACTTCGCGCGGAACTCCCGGGCCTGCGGGCTGTCCGGGCCGGAGGTGACCCGGTCGCGGGCGCGGTAGAGCCGGTAGGCCTCCTCGAGCCTGCCGAGCTCACCGGGGAGCAGCACCCCGCAGTTGCGGATGAAACCCACCGTGCTGCGCGCGGTGTAGGCACCGCGGCTGAAGCCGAAGAAGAACAGTTCGTCACCGGGTTCGTAGTTTTCGGCGACGAACCGGTAAGCGTGCTTCACATTCGCCGAAAGGCCCATGCCGAAAGCGCCGCCGGTGAGGCGGTCCCACAGCTTTCCGGTGCCGACGCCTTCGCGGTAGTACACCCGCTGTTCGGTGCCGGCCGGGTCGGTGGGCGCGACGACCTTCTGGAGCCGGCCCACATTGGTCGGCGCCGGCTGACGGAGGCTGTTCCAAGTACCGTCGCAGCAGATCACCAGACGTTTCGCCATGTTTCCTCCCCGGTCCGGACCCTGGTGAGTCGCCTGCACCGGACGCCGCGTTACGCCGGGTGAACACCCGGGAGGGGTGACGTTTCCCGATTTCCGGATCGGTGCCCGGCCGGTGATTTCCCGTAATCCGGAAAGGCGCGCGCATCGGGGTCAATCCGCGGCTCGGCGAAATGGAGCCCAGGCGTCGAACCGGGGCACCGGCGCCGGACCGGTGGGCCCGCCGTGCCGGCGCGGGAGCCGGCACGGGCCCGGTGACGACGGGTCACCGGGCCAGCACCAGCAGTTCGGAGCGGCCCGGCGTGAGCGAGCCGGCCGGTTGCCAGCCCCACCGGCGGTACATCGCGTGCGCCGGGGCCGCGGGGGAGGCGGCCAGCACGGCGAACGGCTCGGACCGGGTGGCGAGCAGGCGGTCGAGCAGGTCCCGGCCGTGGCCGTGCCCGCGGTGCTCCGGCCGGACGGCGAGTTCGTACACGTAGAACACCGGCCGGCCGGCCAGCCACGCCGGTGCGGCCGCCGCGGCCCGCGGGTGCCACCAGCCCGGTTCGCGGCCGACGCCGTAGGCGAACCCGGCCAGCTCTGTTCCCTTGTGGACGGTGGTGACCGCGAACCCGGGCAGGAGCGCGTGCCGCGCCACGGTCTTGCGGAACTCGGCCGCCTCGGTTTCGCCTTCCCCGTACGGCGGTTCGCGGTAGACGTCGAGGTAGAGCTCGCCGAGCTCGGTCCAGTCAGGCATCCGCGGTCTCCCGGGTCGCGGCCGGCTCCGGAACCGCCTTCAGCCCCGCGAGGACGACCACCGCCAGCATGCAGCAACCGGCCAGGACCAGCCAGGGCAGCTGCGGGCCGGCGGCCAGCAGGGCGGTGAACGTCACCGGCGCCAGCACCCGGGCCACGCCCCACAGCAGTTCCTCCAGCCCGAGGTACCGGCCGCGCAGGTGGGGCGGTGCCAGCGCGACGGTGAGCGCGCTGCTGGTCGGGGCCTGCAGCAGCTCGGCCGCGGTGAACACGGCGGTGGCGACGGTCAGCACGGCGAAGACCGGCAGCGGCGCGGCGAGGGGCACGACCGCGAACAGCAGGAAGGCGACCGCCCACACCGCGGCCGCGACCTGCAGCGTCCGCGGCTTGCCGAAGCGTTCCACGCGCCGGGCCACGACGGTCTGCGCGAGCACCACGAGCACCGTGTTGAGGGCGAACAGCACCCCGGGCTGCCACGCGGGCAGCCGCAGCGTGCCGAGCACGTAGGCACTCAGCAGGACGGTCAAGGCCAGGTCGCACAGGGCGAAGACGAACACCGTCACGAGCACCCGCCGGAACGCGCGGTCGGCGAGCACGGCCCGGTAGCCCCGGCCGGCGGCGGGGCCGCGAGCGGTCCGCGGCGGGACGGCCCGGCCGCCCCGCCAGGCGGCGACCAGGACCGCCGCGAGGAGGAAACTGGCCGCATTCAGCACCACGATCGCCGTGTAGCCGCCGGTGCCGCCCGCGACGACGAGCGCGCTGCCCGCCAGCCCGCCGAGGCCGATGCCGACGTTGCGCAGCGTCCGCTCCATCGCGTACCAGCGGGCCCGCTGACCGTCGTCGGCCACCTGCGCGACCAGCGCGCCGGACGCCGGCCAGAACAGCCCTTCGCCCCAGAACGTCAGCGCGGCCAGCAGCACCAGCTGCCACAAGGACCCGGCGAAGACGTACCCGGCGAAGGTCGCCACTCGCAGCAGGTTGGCGGCGACCACGATCCGCCGCGGACCGAAGCGGTCGACCAGCGGGCCCGCGAACGGCCCGGCCGGCAGCGCGAGCAGGGCTGCGACGGAGAGCGCGGCACCGACCGCGGGCAGCGAGATGCCCTTGGCCGCGTGGAAGTACACGACGGCGAAGGGCAGGAACAGGCCCGTGCCGAGTGCGTCGACACCCTGCGCGGCGACCAGCGGCAGGCGGCCCCGGGTCCGGGGCAGCCCGAGCAGTTCGGTGACGGCCATCCCGGCCTCCTCAGGCGTGGGGGAGCGGGAAGACGTTCAGCCGCTCTTCGGGCAGAGGCTCGGCGCGCCAGCCGAGGTCGACCGCGGCGCGGCTGATCCGGCCGTCGCCCCAGTACGGGAACCCGGCCGGGAAGTTCGACACCAGCCCGGGCACGAGCGTGTGCGCGGCGTGGAACCCGGCGGCCTCGACGTCACGGGTGGTGAGGTCGACGCTGATCACTTCGAACCCGCGCGCCTCGACGCGCTCCTGGTAGGCCTTGAGCCGCCGCTCGCCCAGCGCGGGCAGGCCCTCCCAGGTCCGCACGGGCAGGTCGCGCACCCAGGGCGCCACCCGGGCCGCGGCCCGCGGGTCGAGGTAGATCTGCTGCTGGCACAGCAGGTCCACGACGTCGGCGAAGTCCTCGCGGTAGGAGTCGAGGTAACGCCGGTCGGCGCGGTACGGCTTGAGGTTGCCCAGGTGCGGCAGGTCGGCCTGCATCGCGCCCAGCTCGCGCTCGTCGTCGAGGGCGAGGCAGGTGTGCTGCAGGGTGAACCCTTCGGCGAGCGCCTTCTTGGCCGCTTCGAACGGGTCGGGCCGGGTCGCGAACCCGATGGACAGCCAGCGCCGGGTGCGGTCGAACACCGCGGCGGCGACGATCGGGACGGCGAACTCGTTGTCCAGGGGGATGAGCGTGACGTCGTAGGTGTCGGCGGTGTCGGCGACCAGCGCCCGGATCTCCGCCGGGACCGACAGCCGGCGAAGCCGGGGCGTGTTGGCCCACCAGAGCATGGTCGTGTCGCGTTCCAGCACCTCTTCGAGGCCGGAGGTGACGGCGTGCTCCACGCTGGTGCCGCCGGCGAGCCCGGCGATCAGCGGGTCGGTGAACCGGGCGCCACCGGGTTCCGCCTCGGTCGAGACGAGGCAGGCCGGCACCCAGACGACCTCCTTCGTCGTGTGCGAAAAGCCTTCCACCCACGCGCATTCGACGTCCGTGGTCAGCGGCGCGAACGGGAAGCCCGCGGTCCGGTACTGGCGTGGCGAGTAGAGGTTCAGGCGACGCGGGTCGAGGGCCGGCACCCCGTCGCGGCACAGCCGGGCGTAGCTGGCGTGGCGGATCCGGCGTTCCGGCGGGAGCCAGCTGCCGCAGTAGCGTTCCACGGCCTCGCCGATCGCGGAGTCTCGGGCGAGCTCGAAGTCGTGCCACGACGTGCCGAACGCCTGGCGGTCGTTGGGCCAGTCGACCACCCGCCGCATGTCGGCGACGTCGACCGCGCACACCCGCAGGCGAGCGGGCATGCCCGGCGCGGCGGGCAGTTCGTGGACCGCAGTCACGATGCCCGTCCGGTCGTCGACGAGCAGGTCCGGCCGCGGCCCGTGCGCCACCACCGGGCGGGGCCGGTCGGGCACAGGCAGCACGGGCCGGGGCAGCACGGTCAGCCGGACGGGATCGAGCTCGAGCTCCCCGGTCGTCGTCTCGGCGGGTGCACCACCGACCCAGCGTTCGAGCTGGACGGCGAGCGCGGTGAGCAGCCAGCGGGTTTCCCCCGGCCGGAACCGCGGGCCGGGCGGGGCCGCGGCGGCGGCGAAGGCGTCGATCACGCGCGGGTCGACCGCCGCGGACCGGCGGCGGGCGAGCACGTCGGCGAAGTCGGGGCCGGTGCCGGGCGTGACCGCCGGCCCGGCGATCCCCTGGCCGCGTTCACAGCGGAAGGGGAAGAAGCGCACCCCGCGGTCGGCACAGAACGCATCCAGCGCGGTGAGTTCGGCATAGGCCGGATGGGCGAACGCGGCGACGACGACGGTGTCCGCCGGATCCACCGGGAAGGGGTGGTCGAGCCCGGTGAGCGCTTCGATCCGCGCGTAGCCGGACGGCGCGAGGATCTCCGCGAGGGGGCCGGTCAGCTCGGCCGCTCCGGCGAGCAGCACCGCGGTCGCGGCGAGGCGCCGGGCGCCGGCTTCCTCGTCCCGCCCCGCGCGCAGGCAGCCGTCCGCCTCGAGGACGTCGAGCACCTCCGCGTAGTCGGGGTTCATCCCGGCCAGCAGCTCCCCGCGGGTGCGGGTGCCGTCGCACCGGTCGAGCCACGCCCGGAACTCCCGCACCGGGGCGGTGATCGAGAACTGGCCGCCGTTCGGCGTGATGAGCAGGCAAAGGCCGGGTTCCAGGTCGTGGATCTCGATCCCGGTCAGCTGCGGGCGGGTGTCGGAAGACATGGCGAACCCCTTGGTCGGAAAACGGGCCGGACATGGCCGTGCCGCGGCCCCGGAGCGGGGCCGCGGCACGCCGGCGGCTTGGCCGTGGCTACTTGGCGGAAGCGCGGTTGTGCACCACGGCGCGGTTGTGGACGACGGCGCGGTTGTGGACGACGGCGCGGTTGTGGACCACGGCGCGGTTGTGGACGACGACGGCCGAGGGGCGCTCGAAGGTCGAGATCATGGTTCCTCCTGAAGGGATGTGGAGTGTTTCCGGTGGTGCCACCGGGTCGGGGTGACGTGAATAAGATTGGGTTCCGGGCGGGCACTCTGACGTCTTCTGGAATGCGGTGCGCATACCCCGGCCCATGCGTTCGTCATGGCCCCCGCGGGAGGCGTGCACGGCTCCGATGACGAAGGCCTCCGCACCGGCGGCGGTGCGGAGGCCTTCAGGGTCGATCGGGAAGTCACGCCCGGCAGGTGCGTCCGCGGTTCACGCAGTTCACCAGGCCGTTCATGATCCGCTGCGACATCACGTTGGCGAAGTCGTCGTGGTCGGACAGCGGGTTGTGCTCCTCCTGCGGGAAAGCGTCCACTTTGTACTGCTTCTTGAGCTGGATGTCCCGCGGGATGTCGTAGGTCAGCGAGATCTGCAGCTGCGGCACCGCCTTGAACCCGTTGCCGCACCGGCCGAACCGGTCCGGGAACACGATGTGCGTGCGGTGGTTGGCGCTGTCGGTGTTCTTGCCGTCCCAGCAGCTGGGGAACGTGTGCACGCGCTTGACCTTGCTGCCTTCGGGGCAGATCGGGTATTTGTCGATGAGGCGGTTCTCGAAGCCGGTGCAGGTCCAGCTCGCCTTGGCGTTGGCGGGCCCGTTGGTCGAGACCTTCGCGTCGCCGTAGAGCACGCGCAGGAATCGCGGCATCGCCACGACCTTCCCGACCGGGCTGCCGCGGAAGGTGAGCTGCACCCGCTGCGGCCGCAGGATCTTGCCGTCGTTCCCGGGCAGCTCGTTGTTCTCGTCCTGCCCGGGCAGCGCCCCGCCGGCCGTGCTGCTCGGCGGCGGCGCCGGCATTCCGGTGTCCTTGCCCGGTTTCGTCCCGCACGGTGCGAGACCACCCAGGTCCCGCGGCTTCTGCGCGAACCGGCCGATCGCGATGGCGATCCGGTCGATGATCGCGGAGCGCCGGTCCTTCAGCGGGTTCAGGATCGCGTTGCGCACGAAGTCCGGACCGCCCTGGCCCTGCGTCGCGGCGATGCGCTGGTTGGCCTCGTCGGCCTGCGTGTCGAGCTGGTCGAGGTTGCCGTCGACCTCGGCCATGGCCTGGTCGGGGATGTCGGGCAGCTTGCTGGCGACGTCCGGGCACGCGACCTGCACGGTCTTGGCCTCGCGGTCGGCCTGCGCCCGGTCGCCGTCGGGCACCTTGGCGGGCTCGTTCTCCTCCTCTTCGCCGGTGTCGATGCGGACCACGGGCCAGAAGTAGGCGGACTTGTCGCCGTTGCGGCAGGTGGTCCCGGCCTTGGCCAGGCTCTTGTTGTTCGAGTCGGCGTTCGTCGACAGGTTGCCGACGTAGTCGTGCAGGTGCTGGGCTCCATTGCGGACACCGGGCTGGGCGATGAAGTTGTCCGGGTTGAAGTGGCCGTTTTCGTTGCGGCCGCAGTCGACGGTGAACGTGCCCGTCGCCGCGCCGCTGACCGGGCGCGGGTCGAACTGGTTCGGTTTCACCTTCAGGATGTCGACGAAGAAGGCGGGGTCGGCTTCGTCGGCGCTGGCTTCACCGGTGTTTCCGGTGGTCGTCGCGACGACGATGCCGCCGACCGCGATCGCGAGGGCGAGGCCCCCGGTCGCGATCTTCGTCCGGCGGGAAAGGCGATGCCGTCCTTGGGTGCGGGACATGGGAAAATCCTCCGGGTGTCGGGCTGGCGGGAACGCGCGACACTGAGCCGGGACGAGCCCAGGCTCGTCCCGATCAGGCGGGGTTCTGTCACGGGTTTCTTCGATGCGTCGGCAGGGCACGATGCCCGGCTGGTCCACTGACCCGACATCAGTGGGTGCGCGCCCGTACCTGCCCGTGGCCGCGCCGTCAACCGGCTGGTTATCGTTCCGTTATGGACGCTACACCGGCATTTGACACCGGGCAAGAAGTTCTTTCCGGCCGTCACGAACGGTCAGGGCCGGTTCGTGCTTCCGTAGTTGAAGAGGGCTCCGACCTGCGGATTGTCTCCGCGAGACGAGCTTGTGGAAAAAAGTTTGAACCGAAGTGAACCGGCGTCCGTATCCCCCGGTGAGACCGGTCGAATGCCCGCAGTGCGGACCTCGGCGTGAATTGCCGTGAAATGCGGAAATGGTGACCCCGGTTTCCCTTCACACCGGATCCGTCAGGACGCCCCTTTGCAGGCCAGCAGGCTGCGCCGCAGGGTCGCGAGGGCGCGGTGCTGGGCGACGCGGACCGCGCCCGCACTGCCGAGGCCGACCGCGGTGGCCGTCTCCTCCGCCGTCATGCCGAGGATGATGCGCATGACCAGGATTTCGCGCTGGCGCGGCGGAAGCGTGTCGAGCAGCCCGGACGACCAGTCGAGTGCCGCGGAGCGCACGACCTCGTCGCACGTCGGGTCCGCGCCGCCCGCCCGGCCGGCCGGGAGTTCGGCGACCGGGCTGCTGCGGTTGCGTGCCCGGCACCGGTGGAAGTCGGCCACCTTGTGCGCGGCGATGCCGAAGACGAACGGCACGAAGCCCTCGGGTGCGAGGCGGTACCCCGGCAGGGCGCGGACGATCGCGAGCAGCACGTCCTGTGCGCAGTCCTCGGCGTCCGACGAGCCGTCCTGCCACGTGCGCAGCCGGCCAAGACAGTAGCGGAAGACGATCGGCCGCAGTGCCCGCAGCAGCCCGGCCACCGCGGTGCGGTCGCCCTGCACCGCCGACCGCACGAGCGCCGGGTCCAGGGAGAACGGCGCCGTGGGCGCGGGACGGCTCTCGGCGGAGTTCGGTGGCATCGGCCCTCACCCCTCTTCGCAACTTCGACGGCAACGTACGGTCACGACGCTAGGTCACTCCGCGTGGCCGCCACACCGGCCGGGCGGCCGTCCCGGACCGGGTCTTCCGGCCCTGGTCCGAAGTGGACCGATGTGCGTGGCGGCCGGCGTCGCGGGTGGCCGGGCCGAACGGCCCTATCGGCGGCCCGGGCGCCCGATCACGCTGGTGGCCGGGAATTCACAGCGGAAACACAGGGACGCGATGGTGGACGACGTGGGCTTCGGGCTGCAGCTGGACCGGCAGCAGTGCCTCGCCTTGCTCCGGACGGCGAGCCTCGGCCGGGTGATCTACACCCACCGGGCCATGCCGGCCGTGCGGCCGGTGCGGTTCACGGTCGTCGGCGACGCCGTGGTGTTCGCCGTCCTGCCCGGCAGCCTCCTGTACGCGGGCGCGCGGGACGCCGTCGTCGCGTTCGAAGCCGACGAGTTCGCGCCCGACCTGGGTGCCGGCTGGTACGTCAGCCTGCTGGGGCGCGCCACCGAGTCCGGTGCCGTCGACTTCGGCGAGCGAGCCTGCCCGTGTCCGGCGCCCACCCGTGCGGGCCACCGGTTCCTGCGCGTCCCGGCGGAGACCATCAGCGGCCACCGGATCGCCTGTCACGCGGAGTGATCCCGCGATGGCCGTAACGGTGTGGCTCCCGTCATCGACCCACCGGATGGACGAACCGGATTGGGCCGACACGGGCAGTGGCCTGTGGGACCCTTGACGGCCCGGGGCACGCCCGGGACAGCGGCGGAGCCAGCGGGGTCGAGGGGAAGTGGCGGACGAAATCAGCATGCCGGCGATTCTGGCGGCGGTGGGCGGCATCGCCCGCGAGCTGGAGCTGCCGTCGCTGCTGGACCGCGCGGTGACGGCGACGTGCGAGCTGCTCGGCGCCCGCCGCGGCCGGCTGGACCTGGCCGAGAACGGGATCGCCGAATACGGCCGGGGCGCGCTCGGTCCCGGCGCGGTCGAGCTGCCGGTCTGCGCGGGAACGCAGACGTTCGGGATGCTCACGGTCGAACCCGGCGACGGCGGGGAGTTCGGCCGCCCCGCACGCGAGGTGCTCGGCGCGCTCACCGCGGCGACCGGGATGGCCGTCGAGAAGGCCCTGCTCGTCGACCAGATGCGCCGCCGCGAACGCTGGCTCGAAGCGTCCTACGACGTCACCCGCGCCCTGCTCTCGGCCCAGGACCTGCGGGCCACGCTGCGGCTGGTCGCCGAACGCGCCCGCGTCGTCGCCGGCGGGACGGCCGGCGCGATCGCGCGGCCCGACGGCCCCGGCCGGCTCGTGTTCGACGTCGTCGAGCCGCCGGGCGAGGACGCCGACCGCCTCACCGGCCTGACCGTGCCGACCGAGGGCACCGCCACCGGGATGGCGTTCACGACCCGGCATCCGGTCGTCGTCCGCGACTACGGCGAGCACGTGCAGGAGCAGCAGCGCAACCACGATGGGCCGATGCCGGCGATCGTCAAGGACCTCGACTCGGCGATCTCGGTGCCGCTGATCGTCGGCGAGGAGACCCTCGGGGTGCTGGTGGTCGCGAAGTTCCGCGACCGCTCGCCGTTCACCGCCTCCGACGTCCAGTTGGCCGAGACCTTCGCCGGGCACGCCGCGCTCGCCGTCGAGTTCTCGCGGGCGCAGGAGGCGCGCCAGCAGCTGGCGGTGTTCTCCGATCGCGACCGGATCGCCCGTGACCTGCACGACCTGGTGATCCAGCGGCTGTTCGCGACCGGGCTCGGGCTGGAGGGCGTCAGCAGGCTGATCGCCGACGCCGGTGTCGCCGCCCGCGTGGCCGGGTTCGCCCAGGACCTCGACGGCACGATCCGCGAGATCCGCAACAGCATCTTCTCGCTCCAGGCGCCGGCGCAGGCGCAGGGCAGCCTCCGCGCGGAACTGCTGCGGGTGGCCGTGGACGCCCGGGACGCGCTCGGCTTCGAGCCGCGCGTCGGCTTCGACGGGCCGCTGGACGCCGCGGTACCGGACGCGGTGCGCTCCGACCTCATCGCATCGCTGCGTGAAGCGCTGACGAACATCGCCCGGCACGCCGGCGCGAAGTCGTCGTCGGTCGAGGTCACCGTCGACCGGCTCGGCCGGCGGCTGACGCTGGTGGTGCGCGACGACGGGGGCGGCCCGCCGGCGGAGGCGGGCCGGATCAGCGGCCTGGCCAACCTCGCCTCGCGGGCGGCCCGGTGGAGCGGTCACTGCGTGCTGGCGGCGGGCGAGGACGGCGGGTCGCGGCTGGAGTGGACGGCGGACCTGCCGGTGACGACCGGCGAGCAGGGGAGTGGACGATGACGATCGCGGTGTTCCTGCTGGACGACCACGAACTGGTCCGGACCGGGCTGAAGACCGTGTTCGAGCCCGAACCCGACATCGAAGTGGTCGGGGAGGCCGGGACGGTGGCCGAGGCGCTGGTGCGGATCCCGCAGGCCCGCCCGGACGTGGCCGTCCTCGACGTCCGGCTGCCCGACGGCGAGGGCGTGGGGGTGTGCCGGGAGATCCGGTCCACCATGGAGCCGCCGCCCGCCTGCCTGATGCTCACGTCCTATTCGGACGACGAAGCACTGTTCGGCGCGATCATGGCGGGCGCGGCCGGGTACATGCTCAAGCAGGTTTCCGGGCGGTCGCTGATCGAAGCCGTCCGCACGGTCGCCGCCGGCGGTTCCCTGCTGGACGCCACGCTGACCGCGTCGGTGATGAACAAGCTGCGTGGCGAGAACGTCGCGGCGCCCGACCCGCGGTACGAGCAGCTGAGCCCGCAGGAGCGGCGGGTGCTGGACCTGATCGCGGAGGGCCTGACCAACCGCCAGATCGCCGAGCGGCTGTTCCTGGCCGAGAAGACGGTGAAGAACTACGTGTCGTCGGTGCTGCACAAGCTCGGCGTCGAGCGGCGCACCTCGGCGGCGGTGTACATGTCCCAGCGGCGGGCCGAACCCGGACGACCCGGCTGAAATCACGGCCGATCGGACGAAACGGGTGGGGCGTTCGACGTATCCAGCCGCCAATGGAGTACACCTGTCCGGGTGACGCACGAATGGTGTGCGCCGGCGGAGGGGACGACATGGCGGGGTTGTCGGGCGGGGACTATGTCACGCGGCAGATCAGGGCACTCGCGGACGCGGTGCGCCGCGAGGGGGCCGGCGGTGTCGGCACACGCAGCTTCCAGCTGGCCGAGCACCTGGCGGCGGAGGGAGGCGTCCACCGCGGCGACATCCTGACGGCGACGGCGACGCTGCTGGCGATGACGGCGTGGTGCGACGGCGAGGCGGAGGCGGCCCGCCGGTTCGCGGAGCTGGCGGGCGAGCACGACGAGGAGTCGCGCGAGCTGGTGACCCACCTGCTGCGCCTGGAGGCGGGCGCCGACCGCGGCTGGCTGCCGCGGGACCAGGCGCAGGCGCTGCTGGAGTACGCACGCCGGGAGCGCCGGGTCGACCTGGCGACCCGGGTCCACGCGCTGGTGGGAACCCGGCGCGGCCGGCACCGGCGGGACAACTAGACGTTGCGCGGCGCGGCCCCTCAGCCGATCACGCCGGTCAGCGCGAAGAACTCCTGCCGCGTCTTGGGTTCTTCGCGCAGCATGCCGTGCAGCGACGACGTCACGGTCTGCGCGCCGTTCGCCCGCACGCCGCGCAGGGACATGCACAGGTGCTCGGCCTCGATCACCACGCCGACGCCCTTCGGGGCCAGGTGCTCCTGCAGCCAGTCCGCGACCTGCTTGGTCAGCCGCTCCTGCACCTGCAGATCGCGCGAAAACATCTCGACGACGCGGGCGAGCTTCGACAGCCCGAGGATCCGCTCGCCGGGCAGGTAGCCGACGTGCGCGACGCCGCGGAAGGGCAGCAGGTGGTGCTCGCACAGCGACTGCACCGGGATGCTCTTCGCCAGCACGAGCTCGTCGTAGCCCTCGTCGTTGGGGAAGGTCGTCAGCTGGAAGTCGCGCGGCTGCAGCATTTCCGCGTAGGCGTGGGCCACCCGCCGCGGTGTGTCGCCGAGGTGCTCCGACGACGGGTCCTTCCCGAGGGCCCGCAACAGGTCGGCGACCGCGCGCTGGGCCGCGCGCAGGTCGACGGTGTCGCGGTGGTGGACGACACCGAGGTGCCGCAGGGGGACCGGTGCGCTGAGGGGTTCGGCGGTCACGGGATGCCTCCTTCTAAAATCAAGTCAGGCCGACGTTAGAAGCTCCCGGGGGTTTTCGTCAACAGGTATTTGTTTTAGAGTGCGGTGATGCAGCAAACGCAGGCGCTGACCGCGGTCGCGGCGCTCGACGAGCCGACCCGGCGCCGGTTGTACGAGTACGTCGTCCGCCGCCCGGAGCCGGTGAGCCGCGACGACGTCGCCGCCGCACTCGGCGTGCCGCGGGCGACGGTCGCATTCCACCTCGACCGCCTGGTGGAGGAGCAGCTGCTGGTGGTGGGCCACGAGCGCCGGACCGGCCGCAGCGGCCCGGGGGCGGGCCGCCCGGCGAAGCTGTACCGCCGGTCGGACCGGCAGGTGAGCGTTTCCCTGCCCGAACGCCAATACGAGCTCGCCGGCCGGCTCTTGGCCGCGTCGGTGGAGGAGGCCGACGCAACCGGCGGCTCGGCGCGCGAGATCCTCGCCCGCCGCGCCCGCGAGCAGGGGGCGGAGCTGGCCACCGTCGGCCAGGACATCGTGAGCACGCTGGAGGAAAACGGCTTCGAGCCGCGGCACGGGGACGGCGAGGTCTCGCTCGCCAACTGCCCGTTCCACCGGCTGGCCCAGGCCCACCCGCGGCTGATGTGCGAGATGAACCTGGGCCTGGTCGAAGGAATGCTGGCGGGGGTGGGGGAGCCCGGGTGGCGGGCGAGGCTGGACCCACGCCCGGGATCGTGCTGCGTACGCCTGGCGGCGGACTGACCCCGGCTCCACAAGCCGACGCCCGGCTTCACCGGCCGCGCTCAGCACCACATCAGTCCCACTAGCCCCACCAGCCTCAAAAAACGCCACTTCCCTATGAAAGTTGCAAGCACTCGCCGGGCGCCGGACCCGGGCGCCGGACCCGAGCGCCCCAATGTGGCCTTCGGTGCGTTGGACGCACCCAAGGTGGCCTTCGGTGCGTTCAACGCAACCAAGGCCACCTTGGGGCGGTTCGTCACTTCGGCGGGATCTCGCCGAGCCGGTCGGCCACCGCGGTCGTGATCGCGCTCGCGCCGAGTTCCGTGCCCGGCTTCAGCCACGGCTGCCGCGGCTCCGCGCCCGCGATCGTGCGTTCGCCGATGAACCCGCCGGTCACCGGGTCGATGATCAGCTGGCGGATCTCGTGGCGGTCGTCGAGGCCGAGCGCGACCCCGGTCCGTCCGTCGAGGTTCGTCTCCGCCGCCAGTACCGTGATGCCCGGGATCTTCGCCAGCGCCCGGTACCACTGCGCCCGCAGCTGCGCCGGCATCTGGCCCGCGCGGAGGATCTCGATGCCGAAGTGGAACATCACCGACGGCGTCGAGCCGCGGCCCTTCGTCAGCTGCTGCAGCTTCGCGTACAAGGCCGCCGGGTCGCGTGGCAAGGCCGCGTAGAACGCCGGGCTGTCCCAGTCGCTCGGGTCGCCGCACTTCTTCGCCGGCTTGGACTTCGGGAAGAAGTCGCCGCAGCGGCCCTGCCACCGGCCCTGGTCGGTGTTCGTCACCGACGGCTCCGGGGCCTGCGACTGCGGCACCGAACCGCCGAGGAACTTCCCGGTGCTCAGGATCTTGCGCGTCTCCTGCCAGACGTCGTGCTCGTCCGCCGGGATCCAGCGGCCGACCTCCTGCTCCCACAGGTAGGTGTAGCCGGTGGCGTCGCCGGTCTGGACGCCGCGCTGCACCCACGTGTGCTCGGCGACGTAGCGGAACTGCCCCGGGCCGACGGGCTGGTCGCTCGCGCCGACGGTCAGGTCCGCGGCCCGGGTCAGCACCTGGACCGCCGACATCAGCCGGACGTCCGGGGCCGCCGCCGTCGGGGCCGGTGAAGTGGTCCGGACCGGTGGTGCGGCGGCCGGGCCGGGTGCCGCCGGGCGTGGCTGGACCACGACGACGGTCACCGCCACCACGCCCGCCACCGCGGCCGCGACCGGCAGCGCGAACCGGCGGAGGCGTCCGGGGCGCAACGGGACCACGGATCCGGCGTCGAGCTCGGCCAGCAGCCGGGCCCGGGCCGCGGACAGGTCGGCCGGGGCGGTGCGGGCATCGCGGTGGAGCAGCTCGAGAGTTTCGTCGAGCTCGTTCATGACGGGTTCTCCTCGGTGGGGGCGAGCAGGGCCTGGAGCCGGTGGCGCACGCGGTGCAGGCGCGAGCGCACCGTGCTCGCGGGCACGCCGAGCGCCTCGGCGACTTCGGCCGGTTCGAGACCGGCCCAGGACGTGAGCAGCAGGACGTCGCGGTCCTGTTCGGACAGTTCGGCGAGCTCGGCGGCGAGCACCCGCAGCCGGGCCGCCGCGTCGACCCGGCCGGCGACCGCGGTGTCGTGGTTTTCGGCCGGGCGGTCACCGGCACCGGCCTTCGCGGTCAGCTGGAACCCGCGGACCTCCTGGCGCACGTGGTTGCGCAGCAGGTTGGTGGCGATGCCGTAGAGCCAGCCGCGGATCGGCGCCTGCTCCGGGTCGTAGCTCGCCCGTCTTCGCAGCGCGACGACGAACGTCTCCGCCACGAGGTCGTCGGCGACGTGCGCACCCACCCGGCCCGCGAGGTACCCGCGCAGGGGAGGGGCGTACTCGTCGAAGAGCCGCGCGAAGATCTCCTTCGGATCCCGTGCGGCGAGGTCGGGCCGGTCCAGCCGTTCGACGATTCTGGTCACGGTACTGGTTGTCGCGGCCCGCCACCCGCGTCCCCGTTCCCTCGTCCGGATGAGACGCACGCCACATCGCGCGAACGCGGGAGCGGCGCGCGGACAACAGCCGGTATGCACCGAGGGAACGCGATGCTGCTCGCCGGGACGTGCGCCGGCGCGGTGGTGGCCGTGCCGGGGCTGGCCGCGGCGCTGCGGCCACCGGAGCCCGCCGAGGCAGGGCCACCGGTCCCGCCGTCGTTGACGACGAGTGTGGCCACGACGGCGACCGCGGCGCCGCCGCCGACGTCGTGGCGCCACCGGCCCGTCACGGCGGCGGGGAAAGCCTTCTCTCGTCCGCTCGGTCGGCCCGGCCCGGCGCGGGACGTCCGGGAAGCGCCGGTTCGACGGTACCGTCTCGGGGGTGAGGCAGTACGACGTGGAGGGGGCCAGGGTGGTGGACCGGGCGAAGCCGGGGGAGCAGACGAGAACTTTCCCGCCGGGACCGCGGCAGCCGAGCCTGGCCGACGTCGCCGGCATGGCCGGTGTCTCGCACATGACCGTTTCGCGCGTGGTCAACGCGAGCGGGCCGGTGCGCCCGGAGACCCGCGAGCGCGTCCTCGCCGCCGTGCAGAAGCTCGGGTACCGGCCCAACACCGCCGCGCGGGCACTGGTCACCGGCCGGTCCGGCACCCTCGGTGTGGTCGCGCTCGAGTCCAATCTCTACGGACCGGCGAGCACCCTCTACGGTATCGAGAACGCGGCCCGCGAGGCCGGTTACGGCGTCGCGATCTGCAGCGTGACGCGTCCGGGCCGGACGTCGATCGGCGACGCGGTGGAGAGCCTGCGGCGCCAGGCGGTGGAGGGGATCGTCGTGATCGCCCCGCACGTGACGGCCGGGCGCGCGCTCGCGGCGGCGCCTTCGGACATCCCCCTGGTGGCCGTCGGCGGCGGCGAGTCGGCGCCGGTGCCGGTGCTCTCGGTCGACCAGTACGACGGCGCCCGCCTCGTCACCGAGCACCTGCTGTCCCTCGGCCACCGGACGGTCTGGCACCTGGCAGGCCCGGAGGACTGGCTGGAGGCCAGGGACCGGGAACGCGGCTGGCGCGAGACCCTGGAGAGCCACGGCCTGCGCGCGCCGGCGGTGGTCCGCGGCGACTGGAGCCCGCGCTCGGGCTACGAAGCGGGCCGGACGCTGGTCGGCAAGCGCGGGCTCAAGGCGGTGTTTTCGGCCAACGACCAGATGGCGCTGGGCCTGCTGCGGGCCTTCACCGAAGCGGGCATCCGGGTGCCGGAGGACGTCCACGTCGCCGGATTCGACGACGTGCCGGAAGCCGAGTACTTCACCCCACCGCTGACCACGGTCCGCCAGGACTTCATCGAGGTCGGCCGCCGCACGTTCGGCCTCCTCGAAGAGCGGATGGCGGGCGGCGACGCCGGAGCGAGGCACCTCGTGCCGGCTGAGCTGGTCGTACGGGAGAGCACCCGGCCACGCTGACGCGGCGGCTGGCCGGGACGCAGGGGCGGTGGCCGCGAGCGCCGTGCCGCCCAGTCCCGCGCCCGGCCGCACTGACCGTGACGCATCCATCCACAGTGGACAGTGCCGCGCCGAAGGTCACGCCGGCCGCCCGGTGACCGCCTCAGGTGAGGACGAGCCGGACGGCGAGTGCGGTGATCACCGCACTCGACACGAGCGCCGTCGCCAGCCGGCCCCGCCGCCCGGTGAGGACCCGGCCGAGCAGGGCCCCGCCGCCGGCGAGCGCGGCTTGCCAGCTCGCCGACGCGGCGAACGCGGCGAGCACGAACACCGCCTGGTCGAGCACCGGGACTCCCGCGCCGGCCCGGTCGCCGACCACCAGCGCGGTGAAGTAGACGACGGTCGCCGGGTTGACGAGCGTGATGCCCAGCAGGCTGACGTAGGCGCGGCCGGGGGCGAGCGGGGTGACCGGCCGCGTGGCCGGCGCGCGGTGCGAGCGCACCGCGCGCACGGTGCCGTGGGCGGCCAGCACGATCAGGACCGTCGCCGAGAGCAGCCGCAGCGGCCCGGCGAACGGCGCGATGACGCCCGCGATCGCGGCGCCGCCGAGCACGGCGACCAGCGCGTACACCCCGTCCGCCGTCGCGACGCCCATGGCGGCGGCCAGGCCGGTCCGCAGCGACGTGCGGGCGGTGAGGGCCACCAGGTACGTCCCGACGGCGCCGACCGGGATCGCGATGCCGTAGCCGGCGACGAGGCCGGCGAGCAGCGCGGCGCTCACGGCGCCGGGGCGATCGACCTCCGCGGGCGGCACGGCTGCTGCCGGGCCGGCGCGGTGGTCGCGGCGACGGTCGGCAGGAGCGGGGTGCGCTGGGTGGTCATGCGCAGATCGTGGCGGCCGCGGGTGGCGTGCGGCAACCGGGTTTTCCAGCCGGTGAGCTCCGGCGAGCTGTGCTTGAATCGCCCCGGAGGAGGCACGCGAGCGAGAGAGGGCTTTCACGATGCGGGTCGACCTGAGCGGGAAGACGGCACTGGTCACCGGCTCCACCCAGGGCATCGGCGCGGCGATCGCGGCAGGCCTCGCCGCGGCGGGCGCGCGGGTCGCGATCAACGGCCGCGGCGAGACTGGCGTCCACAAGGCCATCGCGCGGCTGCGCGAAGAGGTGCCGGACGCGGACTTCCTGCCGGCCCCGGGCGACGTCTCCGAGGAGGCCGGCGCGGCCCAGGTGGTCGAAGAGGTGCCGGACGCCGACATCCTGGTCAACAACCTCGGCATCTTCGGCGCCCAGGAGCCCCTGGAAATCACCGACGCCGACTGGCGGCGCTACTTCGAGGTCAACGTCCTCGCCGCGGTGCGGCTCACCCGCGCCTACCTGCCGGGCATGACCGACCGCGGCTGGGGCCGGATCCAGTACATCGCCAGCGATTCCGCGATCGTCATCCCCGCCGAGATGCTCCACTATGGAGTGTCGAAGACGGCGCTGCTCGGCGTGTCCCGCGGGTTCGCCAAGCACGCGGCCGGCACCGGCGTCACGGTCAACGCCGTGATCGCCGGGCCGACGCACACCGGCGGGGTCGAGGACTTCGTCTACGAGCTCGTCGACAAGGACCTGCCGTGGGAGGAAGCCCAGCGGGAGTTCATGAAGCGGCACCGCCCGCAGTCGCTGCTGCAGCGCCTGATCGAGCCCGAGGAGATCGCGCACATGGTGGTGTACCTGAGTTCGCCGTTCGCGTCGGCGACCACGGGCGCGGCGGTGCGGGTGGACGGCGGGTACGTCGACGCGATCGTGCCGTGAGCCTCACGGGGTGACCGGGACGTTCGTCAGTCCCGACCGGGCGTTGGTGACCGTGTTCGACGCGGACACCACGTTCGGGTCGGCCGCGCACTTGGACACCGAGCTGATCTTGATCGCGTAGGCGCCCACGCCGCCGAGGTCGGACTTGTTGCCACGCCAGACGTTTCCGCAGCCGTTGGCGAACGACGGGCTCGTGCTCGGGTTGTGGTTCTCGTAGCCGTTGGCGAACGTGCCGGGTGGGGCGAAGGTGCCCGTGTTGCCTTCGATCGTGTAGCCGATGCCCTTGACGTCGATCCAGGAGTCCGCCGAGTTCTGGCCGGTGATCCCGCGGCCGTCGAAGGTGTTGCCGCGGATCAGGCCGGTGAACGTGCCTTCCTTGACGTCGATCGCCTCGGCCGCGACGAACGGGCCGATGTGGTTGTCCAGCACCTGGATCCGGTCGCTGCGGTCGACGCCGCCGGAGTTGCCGTGGCAGGCCCAGTTCGAGTGGGCCGAGCCGAGGTAGACGCCTTCGCCGTAGCCCGGCTGCGCCAGACCGGTGTAGCTGATTGTGGAGTTCTTCAGCACGCTGTCGGCCGACGAGCGGCGGAAGTGCACGGCCTCCTCGTCGACGTGGTGGACGGTGACGCCGTCGATGGTGGTGTGCGGGGAGCCGTCCACGACGATGCCCTTTTTGGACTCCTGCACGGTGAACCCGCGCAGGGTCCAGTGCGGCGCACCGGAGAGCCACAGGCCGTAGCCGGAGTCCCAGCCGGCCGCCGGTGCCGGGCAGCCGGGCCCGTCGCCCGAGGGACCGTCGTTGATCAGGACGGCGTTCGCCTGGCCGGACAGCGTGATCGGGTTGGCCGCGGTGCCGGCTTTCGTGGTGACGAAGGAGCCGCGGTAGGTGCCGGCCGCGAGCCGGATCGCCTGCCCCGGGGCGGCGTTCGCGAGGGCGGCCTGGAGCTGGGCGGCCGTGGCGACGTCGAAGACGTCGCCGTCGGGCGGGGGAGTGGTGGCAGCCGAGAGCGTGGCTCCGGCGGGCTCCGGACCACCGAGCGCGGCGATGGTGGCGGCGGCGACGGCGGCGGCGATGGCGGCGCCGAGGAGAACGGTGTGGCGCGACGATGATCGTGGGGACACCGATGGCCTCCGGGAAGCGGAGCTGCGGAGGTGTTGCGGCGGACACCCGGACTTTCCCTTTATAGGTTACCGGCCCCACGGCCGTCAACAGAATGAACAATGGTCACGTATGTGAACAGTGGGCGGTAACTCTTTACGGTGACGTCGAGCTGAAGAGGTGGCGCGCGGGGAATTCTCTCCGGTGAACCCCTTGGCACGCAGGGGAAAGCTTGGCGGAAGGAGAGCACGATGAACACCCGGATCGCTTCTTGGGCAACGGCCGCTGCACTCACGGTTTCCGCGGCGGTCGCCACGGCCGCACCGGCGTCGGCGGACATGGTGCCGGGCAGCAAGACCCAGTTCTACGCCTATTGTTCGGTGGACCTGCTCGGGGTGCCGGTCGGCTGCACGCAGGCCGACGAGACGCACTCGTCGCACATCTGCCAGTACGTCGCCACGGCACTCGGCCTGGGCCTCGACTGCATCCAGCGCTCCGCGAAGTGACCCGCCGGGCCCCACCGGCCACCCCTGACGCCGCCTTCGGGACGAAATCGGGACATTTCTGGTTCACGCCTGTCGAACAGCCCCGACGAACCGGCGATCTTCTCCGGACACAGTGACCGGTGTGCGCTGACCGAGCGCACACCGGCACCCGGAGGAGACCGATGGCCCGTACCCGCATCCCACCCGTCGCCGCGGGGGTGGCCGCCGCCGTGGCCGTGGTGCTCGCCGCCGGCTGCTGGGTCGTCTTCCCGCCCGAAACCGCCGGGCGGGCGCTCGCCGCGCGGCCGGATGCCGGCCTTGCACTGCCGTGGCCGTCCGGCGGGCAGGCTGGTGCCGAGGTGCAGAACCTCGGCTCGCTCGGCAGCCGCGGTGGGCGGCAGCCGGTGCCGATCGCCAGCCTCACCAAGGTCATGACCGCCTACGTGGTGCTCAAGGAGCACCCGCTCGGCCCCGGCGAGGCCGGCCCCGAAATCACCGTCGACCAGCAGGCCGAGGCCGAGTCCACCTCGGCCGAGGAGTCGAGCGCACCGGTCCGCGCGGGACGGCGGCTCAGCGAGCGTGACCTGCTCGCCCTGATGCTCATCCCCTCCGGGAACAACGTCGCCCGGCTGCTCGCCCGGTGGGACGCCGGCAGCCAGGAGGCCTTCGTCGCGAAGATGAACCGCGAAGCCGCGGCGCTCGGCATGACCGGCACCACCTACACCGGTGCCAGTGGCGTCGAGGACTCGACCACGAGCACCGCCACCGACCAGCTCAGGCTGGCCCGCGAGGCGATGAAGAACCCGGTGATCCGGGCGATCGCCGCCACCCCGAGCCTGCGGATCGACGGCGTGCCGGGCACGGTCGTCAACACCAACACCCTCCTCGGCCGCAACGGCGTCATCGGGCTGAAGACCGGCTCGTCGACCGCCGCCGGCGGCGCCCTGATGTGGGCCGCGCGGACGCCCGGCGGGGCCCTGGTCCTCGGCGTCGTCCTCCACCAGAACCCGGGCGGGACGCCGGCGGCCGGGCTGCGGGCCGCGCTCGAGAACAGCGAGAAGCTCATCGCCGCGATCCAGCGGGAACTGCCGGGGGCCACCCGATGACCGTGACGGCCGAGCGGCCGGCCTCCGCCCGCGGGACCTGGCGCCGCGGCCGCGTCATCGCCGCCTTCGCCGTCCTGGCGGCGCTGCTGCCGCTCGCGCACCCGCTGGTGCCCAACCGGCCGGGCAACGCCGGCAGCCTGCTGGAGACGTTCCTGCCCTGGACCGGGCTGCTCGTCGTGCCGCTGCTGGTCGCGGCGCTGGTCCGGCGCTCGGCGCTCGCCCTCGTGGCCCTCCTGCTGCCGGCACTGGTCTGGGGCGGCTCCTTCGGCGGCCGGCTCTTCGACCGGCGCGAGCACGGCGGGGACCTCACGGTCGTCTCGCACAACGTCAACGACGAGAACCCGGATCCGGTGGGCACCGCGCGTGCACTGGCCGCCGCCGGCGCCCAGGTGATCGCGCTCGAGGAGCTGAAGAAGTCCGAGGTCCCGAAGTACGAAGACGTCCTCGCCGCCGGTTACCCGTACCACTCCGTCCAGGGCACCGTCGGCGTCTGGAGCACCTTCCCGCTGCGCGGCACGCGGCCGGTGGCGATCATGCCGTGGACCCGTGCCCTGCAGACCACAGTGGACACTCCGAAGGGGCCGGTGGCGGTCTTCGTGGCGCACCTGCCTTCGGTGCGCGTGCGCCTCGACGCGGGGTTCACCGCGAACGGCCGCGACGCGGCGATGGACCTGCTCGCCGACGCCGTCGCCGCGGAATCCGCGCCGCGGACGATCCTCGTCGGCGATTTCAACGGCACCGCCGACGACCGCGCGCTGGCGCCGATCACCGCGCGGCTGCGGGCCGCGCAGGACGAAGCCGGCGACGGCTTCGGCTTCACCTGGCCCGCCGCGCTGCCCCTGGCCCGGATCGACCAGGTCTTCGTCTCCGGCGTGCGGCCGGTGGCGGCCTGGACGCTGCCCGCGACCGGCAGCGACCACCTGCCCGTGGCCGCCACCGTGGCGTACTGATCTCCGCGAAGCCGGAGCTGTCGAAGCGCCCGCCGAAGGCCTGTGGTAGAGGCCCCGCGGGAGCGGCGAACATGCCGTTGAACACCGGGCCGTGCTGACGGGCGGTGAATTTCGAACGACGCTCCGCGCAGGTCGCGCCGTCGAATTCGTCGTTGGGGGCGTGTGAAGGGCATGTGACTAGACCGTTACGCGACCCGCTCTTGACCCCGTGGGTGTTATCGCTAACACTAACTCCTCGTCGTCACCGGAACGAGTGACGCAGCCCATGTCGGAGCGGACGGAAGGGGACGCCGGTGGCCGAACGACCCCGCTCCGGCGGACCCCTCAAGGCGACCGCGGCCGGGACGCGGCAGCCGAGCCTGACCGACGTCGCGGGGGTGGCGGGCGTGTCCCACATGACCGTGTCCCGGGTGATCAACGGGACCGGACCGGTGCGCCCGGAAACCCGGGCCCGGGTGCTCGCGGCGATCGAGGAACTGGGCTACCGGCCCAATTCCGCGGCCCGCGCGCTGGTCACCGGGCGGACCGGCACGCTCGGCGTCGTCGCGCTCGAGTCCAATCTGTACGGTCCGGCCAGCACGCTGTACGGCATCGAGAACGCCGCCCGGGAAGCCGGGTACGCGATCACCATCTCGAGCGTCAGCCGGCCGGGCCGGTCGTCGATCGCCGACGCGGTGGAAAACCTGCGCCGCCAGGCGGTCGAGGGCGTCATCGTGATCGCCCCGCACGTCAGCGCGGGCCGGGCCCTGGAAGCCGCGCCGGCGGACTTCCCGGTCGTCGCGGTCGGCGGCGGGGAGGCGGCGCCGGTGCCGGTCATCTCCGTCGACCAGCGCGACGGCGCCCGCCGCGCCACCGAACACCTCCTGGCGCTGGGCCACCGCACCGTGTGGCACATCGCCGGGCCGGAAGACTGGCTGGAAGCCCGCGACCGCGAGCTCGGCTGGCGGGAAACCTTGGAGCGCCACGGCGTCGGGGTCCCGCGGGTGATCCGCGGCGACTGGAGTTCGCGGTCGGGCTACGAGGCGGGGCGATCCCTCGCCAAGGAACAGGATCTGGACGCCGTCTTCGCCGGCAACGACCAGATGGCACTGGGTCTGCTGCGCGCGTTCGCCGAAGCGGGCATCTCGGTGCCGCGGGACGTGCGCGTGGCGGGCTTCGACGACGTCCCCGAGGCGGCGTACTTCACGCCGCCGCTGACGACGGTGCGCCAGGACTTCATCGAAGTCGGACGGCGTACGTTCGGCCTGCTGGCCGGGCGGATGGACGGAGGCGACCGGCACGCGCGCGCCCTGGTCGTCCCCGAGTTGATCGTGCGCGAGAGCACCGGACCGCGGTAGCGCGGCGGCCGGCGCGGACCCGGTGGTCCCCGAGGGATTGTTAGCGCTAACACGCAATGAGTTTTTGCTTGACACTGCTTCACCCGAAGTCCCCACAAAGGTTTTCCCACAGATCATCGTCGATCGAGGAGTGAACGTGCTGAAGAAGCGATGGGCCGCCGCCGCGGCCGCGGCGGCCGGACTGGTGCTGCTCACCGCCTGCGGGAGCGGCGGTTCGTCCGGCAGCTCGGGCGGGGCGATCACGCTCGGCTTCGCCCAGGTGGGCGCCGAGAGCGGCTGGCGGACGGCGAACACCAAGTCCATCCAGGAATCCGCGAAGACCGCCGGGATCGAGCTGAAGTTCTCCGACGCGCAGCAGAAGCAGGAGAACCAGATCTCCGCGATCCGCTCGTACATCCAGCAGAAGGTCAAGGTCATCGCCTTCTCGCCGGTGGTCGAGTCCGGCTGGGACACCGTCCTCAAGGAAGCCAAGAACGCCAACATCCCGGTCATCCTCACCGACCGGGCGATCGACTCCCCGGACAAGTCGCTCTACAAGACCTTCCTGGGCTCCGACTTCGTCGCCGAGGGCAAGAAGGCGGGGGAGTGGCTGACCAAGGAGTTCGGCAGCGCCGCCGGCCAGGTCAACATCGTCGAACTGCAGGGCACCACGGGCTCGGCGCCGGCGAACGACCGCAAGAAGGGCTTCGGCGACGTCATCGCCGCGGACCCGAAGTACAAGATCGTCGCGTCGCAGACCGGTGAGTTCACCCGGGCCAAGGGCAAGGAGGTCATGGAGGCCTTCCTGAAGTCCCAGCCCAAGATCGACGTGCTCTACGCCCACAACGACGACATGGCCCTCGGCGCCATCGAGGCCATCGAAGCCGCCGGCAAGGTCCCGGGCAAGGACATCAAGATCGTCTCGGTGGACGCCGTGAAGGACGGGATGCAGGCGCTGGCCGACGGCAAGATCAACCACATCGTCGAGTGCAACCCGCTGCTCGGCCCGCAGCTGATGGACCTGGTCAAGAAGGTCGCCGCCGGCGAGCAGGTGCCCGCCCGCATCGAGACCCAGGAAACCGAGTTCGACCAGGCGTCGGCCAAGGCCGCGCTTCCGCAGCGCCAGTACTGACAACCGCCTGCGGGTCGTGAGTGGTAGCGCGGGTTCCAGCCCGCATCACCACTCACGACCCCCGCGTCCACCCCGGAGCACAGCAAATGCCTGAACCGCAACCCATGGTGCGGATGAGCGGTATCCGCAAGGAGTTCCCCGGCGTCCTCGCCCTCGACGGGGTCGGCTTCCGGATGTTCCCCGGCGAAGTGCACGCCCTCATGGGCGAGAACGGCGCCGGGAAGTCCACCCTCATCAAGGTGCTCACCGGGGTGTACGGGGTGGACGCGGGCACGATCGAACTCAACGGCGACGACGTCGCCTTCAGCGGGCCCGGCGAGGCCCAGCAGGCCGGCATCAGCACGGTCTACCAGGAAGTCAACCTCTGCCCGAACCTGTCGGTGGCGGAGAACGTCTGCCTCGGCCGGGAACCCCGCCGCTTCGGCCGCATCCAGTGGGGCCCGATGCGGCAGCGGGCCGAGGAGCTGCTGGCCCGGCTGGACGTCCACGTTGACGTCTCGGCCGAGCTGTCCACCTGCTCCATCGCGGTGCAGCAGCTGGTCGCGATCGCCCGCGCGCTCGACGTCGACGCACGGGTGCTCGTCCTCGACGAACCGACGTCCAGTTTGGACGCCGGCGAGGTCGAACAGCTGCTCAAGGTCGTCCGGTCCCTGCGCGACAGCGGCATGGCGATCCTGTTCGTCTCCCACTTCATCGACCAGGTCTTCGCCATCGCCGACCGGATGACCGTGCTGCGCAACGGCAAGCTCATCGGCGAGTACCGCACCGCGGACATCACGCCGGTCGAGCTGGTCACCAAGATGATCGGCAAGGAACTCGACGTTCTGGAAAAGCTCGAGGAGTCCGGCCCCAGCCGGGCCGAGGTCGCCGGCGCGCCGGTGCTGCTGGCCGCCGAAGGCCTCGGCCGCAAGGGCGGGGTCGCGCCCTTCGACCTCGCCATCCACGCCGGCGAGGTCGTCGGGCTGGCCGGTCTGCTCGGCTCCGGGCGCACCGAACTGGCCCGGCTGCTCTTCGGCGCCGACCACGCCGACAGCGGCTCGGTGCAGGTCGACGGCAAGACCACCGCGCTGCGCACCCCGCGCGCGGGGCTCGACCACAAGATCGCGTTCCTCTCGGAGAACCGCAAGGCCGAAGGGCTCGTCGAAGAGCTCACCGTCCGGGAGAACATCGTCCTCGCGCTCCAGGCCTCCCGCGGCTGGGCGCGGCCGCTGTCCCGCCGCCGCCAGGACGAAATCGCCGAGAAGTACATCAAGGCGCTCGACATCCGGCCCGCCAACCCCGAAGCGCTGGTGGGCAACCTCTCCGGCGGCAACCAGCAGAAGGTGCTGCTGGCCCGCTGGCTCATCACCGAACCGCGGCTGCTCATCCTCGACGAGCCCACCCGCGGCATCGACATCGGCGCCAAGACGGAGATCCAGCGGCTGGTCACCCAGCTCTCGGCCGACGGCATGGCCGTCGTGTTCATCTCCGCCGAACTGGAGGAAGTCCTGCGGCTGAGCCACCGCGTCGTGGTGCTGCGGGACCGCAAAGTCGTGGCGGAGCGGGAAAACCAGGCGCTCACCGCGGACGAGATCATGGCCACGATGGCCGAGGGGGTGCAGGCATGACCCGCATGACGAAACACCGGCTCTTCTGGCCCGTGGTGGCCCTGCTGGTGCTGCTGCTGGGCGACCTGATCGCCAGCCCGTCGTTCTTCAAGATCGAGCTGCGCGACGGGCACCTCTACGGGAACCTCATCGACATCCTCAAGAACGGCGCCCCGCTGATCCTCATCGCGATCGGCATGACGCTGGTCATCGCCACCCGCGGTATCGACCTGTCGGTCGGCTCGGTGGTGGCGATCAGCGGCGCGCTCGCGTGTCTCTGGGTCAGCGACAACCCGGACGGCATCGGCACCACGCTGATCGCGTTCGGGCTGGCGCTCGGCCTTTCGCTGCTGCTCGGGGTGTGGAACGGCTGGCTCGTCGCGGCACTGGGCATCCAGCCGATCATCGCCACGCTGATCCTCATGGTCGCCGGCCGGGGCATCGCGCAGCTGATCACCGACGGGCAGATCATCACCGTCAACTCCCACTCCTTCGAGTGGATCGGCAGCGGCTTCCTGTTCGCCCTGCCCGGCGCCATCCTCATCGCGCTGGCGGTGTTCGCCCTGGCGTCGGTGCTCGTCCGCCGGTCCGCGCTCGGCCTGCTGGTCGAGGCCGTCGGCGGCAACCCCGAAGCCAGCCGGCTGGCCGGCCTCCGCTCGGCGCGGCTGACCTGGCTCGTCTACGTCTTCTGCGCCCTCTGCGCGGGCATCGCGGGCCTGATGATCAGCGCCAACGTGCACAGCGCCGACGGCAACCACGCCGGCCTGTTCATCGAACTCGACGCGATCCTCGCCGTCGTCGTCGGCGGCACCCAGCTGACCGGCGGCCGGTTCTCCCTCGGCGGCGCGGTGATCGGCGCGCTGCTCATCCAGACGCTCACCACCACCGTCTACGCCCTCGGCATCCCGCCCGAGGCGATCATGTTGTTCAAGGCCCTGGTCGTGCTGGCGGTGTGCCTCCTGCAGTCGCCGGCCTTCCGCCGGAAGCTCCGGCGCCGCCGGACGCACCGGCCGGGACAGCCGGCCGCCACGCCCGCTCCCGAGAAGGTGGAGGTCACGGCATGACCACCCTCGCCCGTGTCAAGGGCTACCGGCCCCAGCAGCGGCACTTGCCGATCCTGGCCACGATGGCGCTGCTGGTCGGGGCGTACATCTTCGGCGCGTCCAGCTACGACGCGTTCGGCTCCGGCCAGGTCATCCTCGACCTGTTCATCAACAACGCCTTCCTGCTCGTGGTCGCGGTCGGGATGACGTTCGTGATCCTCACCGGCGGCATCGACCTGTCCGTCGGCTCGGTGGTCGCGCTGTCCACGGTGGTCTCCGGCGACCTGCTGCAGAAGCAGGGCTGGCCGTCGTGGGCGGCGATCGCGGTGGTGCTGCTGATCGGGGCGCTGCTCGGGGCCGGGATGGGCGCGCTCATCCACTTCTTCGACATCCAGCCGTTCATCGCGACGCTGATCGGGATGTTCTTCGCCCGCGGCCTCTGCTACACGATCACCACCGAGGCGTACTCGATCGACAACGCGACGATCGCGACGCTGGCCCAGGCCCAGATCCCGCTCGGGCCCGAGCTGCACATCTCGATCAGCGTGGTGGTCGCCCTGCTGGTCGTCGCCGCCGCGGCCTACGTCCTCGCCTTCACCCGGTTCGGGCGCACGGTGTACTCGATCGGCGGCAACGCGCAGTCCGCGATGCTGATGGGGCTCAAGACCGGCCGCACCAAGATCGCGGTGTACACGATCAGCGGGGTCTGCTCGGCACTCGGCGGGCTGCTGCTGGTCCTCTACAAGTCCTCGGGCGACCCGCTCAACGGCGTCGGCCTCGAGCTGACGGCGATCGCCGCGGTCGTCATCGGCGGCACCATCCTCACCGGCGGGTCCGGGTACGTGCTCGGGACCGTGCTCGGGATCATGGTGCTGGGCATCATCCAGACCCTGATCACCTTCGACGGCACCCTCAACTCCTGGTGGACCTCGATCATCACCGGGGCCCTCCTGTTCGTCTTCATCGTCCTGCAACGCCTCGTCACCCGACGGACCCGCTAGTACGGAAGGGCACTTTCCCGTGAAAGTGCCCTTCCGCTCGACACTCGAGGGAGAGTCATGCTCCGCAGATTGCGGCGGCCCCTGGCCGTGCTGGCGGCACTGGCGTTGGGCTCCGGGGTGCCGGTCGCCGTGGCTCCGGCCGCGTCGGCCGAGGCGGCGCCGGCCGGGCACTGGACGTTCGACGACGGCAGCGGCACGACCGCCGCCGACACCGCGGGCAGCCATCCCGCGACGTTGACCGGGGGCGCGACCTGGGGCCCGGGGATCCGCGGCGGGGCACTGGCGACGGACGGGGCCACCGGTTTCGCCGATGCCGGGGCGCCCGTGCTCGACACGACCAAGAGCTTCTCGGTGAGCAGCTGGGTGAAGCTCGGCAAGACGTCCGGGTTCCAGACGTTCGTCAGCGTCGACGGCACCCAGGTGAGCAACTTCTTCCTGCAGTTCCGCGACGACTCCCGCCGGTTCGCCTTCACCCGGCTGGCCGGGGACGCCCCGACCGACGGGGTGGTCGCCTCGGCGAACTTCGACCCGGTCGCCGGCCAGTGGTACCAGCTGACCGGCGTGTTCGACGCGAGCACGTCGACGCTGTCGCTGTACGTCGACGGCACCCGCCAGGCCACCGTCGCCGCGCCCACGGCGTGGGCGGGCACCGGGCACCTGGTGATCGGCCGCGGCAAGTACGGCGGCAACCCGGTGGACTTCGTCGACGGCTCGATCGACGACGTCCGTGCCTACTCGGGCGCCCTGACCGCGGCCGACGCCGCCCGCCTGGCCATCGCCGGCCACTGGGGCCTCGACGAGGGCACCGGCACCACCGCGGCCGACGGCTCCCTCGACGCGCGCACCGCCACCCTGACCGGCGGCGCCGCCTGGGGTGACGGTGTCGTCGGCCCGCACGGGGGCGTGTTCAACGGCACCGACGCCGCGGTCGACGCCCCGGCCCCGGTGGTGGACACCGCGCAGAGCTTCTCGGTGTCGGCGTGGCTCAAGCCCACCACGGCCGCCGGCTTCCGGACGGCGGTCAGCGTCGACGGCTCGACGATCAGCGGCTTCTACCTCCAGCGCACGGCCGACGGCCGCTTCGCCTTCACGCGCCGCGCGGGCGACGGCGACACCGCTTCCTCCTCGGCGGTGTCGACGTTGCCCGCACAGGCCGACCAGTGGCAGCACGTGACCGGCGTCTACAACCGCGCGGCCGGCACGCTTTCCCTGTACGTCAACGGGACCCTGCAGCAGAGCGTCCCGTTCACCACGCCGTGGACCGCGGGCGGGCACCTGGAGATCGGGCGCGGCAAGTGGGCGGGCAGCCCCGCCGACTGGTTCGCCGGTGGCATCGACGACGTCCGCGCGTATGCGACGCCGCTGACCGCCTCCGCCGTCTCGGCGCTGGCCGCGAGCGGGTCGTGGCACTTCGACGAAGGTGCCGGCACGGTGGCGCGGGACGCCTCGGCGAACGCCGCCGACGGCACCCTCAAGGGCGCGACCTGGACCGCCGGCGCGGCGGGCAAGGCCGTCCAGCTGGACGGAAAGTCCACTGTGGACATGGGCGGCTCGCCCGCGTTCGACACCGGCACCGGCTCGCTGTCACTGGCCGCGTGGTTCCGCACCACCGCGTCGGGCACCATCGCCGGCCACGGTGACGGCTACGCGCTCGGGGTGACCGGCGGCAAGCTGACCGCCCGCGTCGGCACGATCCAGGTGACCACGAACGGCGGCGGCCTCGCCGACGGCAACTGGCACCACGCCGCCCTCGTCCTCGACCGCGCTTCGCAGCGGCTCACCGTCTACGCCGACGGCGACGCGTCCGCGGTCACCAGCACCTGCGGTACGCCGGCCGGCACGACCCTCGACGTCTCCGCCTGCCCGGCTTCGGGCACCGCGGCGGCCCCGTTCACCGTCGGCTCCGGGTTCACCGGCGCCGTCGACGAGGTCGAGCTGCGCCGCTTCCCGCTCACCGCCGCGCAGATCGGCACCCTCGCCGGGGCCAACCAGCTCGCGGTGGACGCCAACGTCGTCCGCGCCAACACCCGGCCGACGACGTACGGCTCGATCCTCGAAGACATCAGCCACTCGGTCGAGGGCGGGCTCTACGCCGAGCTCGTCCGCAACCGCACCTTCAAGGAGGGCTACCAGCCCGGCAGCGGCGCGGGCAACACGCCGGTGCCGTACTGGTCGCTGCTCACCTCGGCCGGGGCGACCGGCACCTACTCGGTCGACACGGCGAACCCGCTGAACACGGCGCTCGACCGCTCGCTGAAGCTGCACGCGGACACGGTGCCGGCCGCCGGCCGGGTGGCCGCCGCCAACGTCGGCTTCTACGGCGTCGCCGCGAAGCCGTCCACCAAGTACACCGGCAGCTTCTTCGCCAAGGGCAGCTGGACCGGCGGTGTCCGGGTCAGCCTGGAGAAGCCGGACGGCACGGTGCTGGCGAGCAAGGACCTCCAGCCGGCCGGGGCGAGCTGGGCGCAGCAGACGTTCAGCTTCACCACGCCGTCGACGATCACGGCGTCCACCGACAACCGGATCATCGTGTCCCTGGTCAACAAGGGCCGGACCGCGCTGAGCGGGGACGCCTGGTTCCAGCAGGTGTCGCTGTTCCCGCCGACGTTCAAGAACCGGGCCAACGGCGTCCGCGCCGACCTCGGGCAGAAGCTCGCGGCGATGAAGCTCGGCCTGTTCCGCGTCCCGGGCGGCAACTACCTCGAGGGCAGCACCCTCGACACCCGGTTCGCGTGGAAGAACACCATCGGGCCACTGGAACAGCGGCCCGGCCACCAGAACACCGCGTGGGGCTACTGGTCCACCGACGGCTTCGGCATCCTCGACTACCTCAAGCTCGCCGAGGACATCGGCGCCCAGCCGCTGCTCGGGCTGTTCGCCGGCTACACCCTCAACGGCCAGCACGTCGACCAGGCCGACTACCCGCAGTACGTCCAGGAAGCCCTCGACGAGATCGAGTACGCCATCGGCGACGCCTCGACGACGTGGGGCGCCAAGCGCGCCGCCGACGGGCACCCGGCGCCGTTCGACCTGCGCTACGTCGAGGTCGGCAACGAGGACTGGTTCGACACCTCGGGCAGCTACGCCTGGCGCTTCACCGACATGTTCAACGCCATCAAGGCGAAGTACCCGCAGCTGACCGTCATCGCCAGCACCGGCGGGCTGCAGGGCGGCGCCGCGTCGAGCACGCCGACCGGGGTGCGCCCGGACGCCGCGGACGACCACTACTACCAGTCGCCGCAGTGGTTCACCGACAACTCGACCCGCTACGACACCGCCGACCGCAGCGGACCGGAGATCCTCGTCGGCGAGTACGGCGCCCAGGACGGCCGTCCCACCGGCACCCTGGCCGCGGCGATCGGCGAGGCCGCCTTCCTCACCGGCCTCGAACGCAACAGCGATATCGTCATCGGCTCGATGTACGCGCCGGTGCTGGTGCACGAGAACCAGTCCAACTGGCCGGTCAACCTGATCGGCCTCGACGCCGGGAGCAGCTACGGTTCGCCGTCGTACTGGGTGCAGCAGATGTTCTCCAGCACCCTCGGCAAGCAGATCGTGACCAGCCGCCTCAACCAGGGCAGCCCCCTGCGGCAGGTGGTCAACGTGACCACGAAGAGCGGAAGGAAGACCTTCACGGTCAAACTCGTCAACCCGACCGGGCAGGTGCAGACCGCACGGCTGTCGCTCACCGGCGTCACCGCCGTCGACGGCACCGGCACGCTCACCACGCTCACCGGCGACCCGGCGGGGCGCAACAGCCTCGCCGCGCCGACCGCCATCGTGCCGCAGACCAGGGAGATCACCGGTCTGGCGGCGACGTCGAAGCTGACGTTGCCCGCCAACTCGGTGACGACGCTGGTCCTCACCGGCCGCTAGAACGCCGGGGCGCGGCGCGTTCACCGCCGCCCGCGCCGCGTCCCGGTCACCAACCAGGAGGGAAGACACCGTGGGAGAACCACTCACCGTCGGCGTCGACTTCGGCACGCTGTCGGGCCGCGCGGTGGTCGTGCGCGTGGCTGACGGGGCCGAACTCGGCTCCGCCGTCTTCGAGTACCCGCACGGGGTGCTCGACGAGACGCTGCCCGCCACGGGCCGCGCGCTGCCGCCGGAATGGGCGCTGCAGGTACCGGCGGACTACGTCGGGGTGCTGCGCAACGCCGTCCCGGCGGCGCTGCGGGCCGCCGGCGTCGACGCGGCCGACGTCGTCGGCATCGCCACCGACTTCACCGCGTGCACGATGGTGCCGACGACCGCGGACGGGACGCCACTGTGCGAACTGCCCGAGTTCGAGGCCGAGCCGCACGCGTACGTGAAGCTCTGGAAGCACCACTCGGCGCAGCCGCAGGCCGTGCGGATCAACGAGCTGGCCCGCACCCGCGGCGAGAAGTGGCTCCCGCGCTACGGCGGGCTGATCTCCTCGGAGTGGGAGTTCGCCAAGGCGCTCGAGGTCTTCGAAGAGGCGCCCGCGGTCTACGCCGCGATGCGGCACTGGGTGGAGGCGGCCGACTGGATCGTCTGGCAGCTGACCGGCACCTACGTCCGCAACGCCTGCACCGCCGGCTACAAGGGCATCCTGCAGGACGGCCAGTACCCGAGCCGCGACTTCCTCCGCGAGCTCGCCCCCGGCTTCGAGTCCTTCGTGGCCGACAAGCTGGAACACCCGCTGGGGCAGCTGGGTTCCCGGGCAGGCTCGCTCACCGCCGAGGCCGCGGCCTGGACCGGGCTGCCGGAAGGCATCGCGGTCGCCGTCGGCAACGTCGACGCGCACGTCACCGCGCCCGCCGCCCAGGCCGTCGAGCCCGGCCAGATGGTGGCGATCATGGGCACCTCGACCTGCCACGTGATGAACGGCGCCGAGCTGCGCGAGGTCCCCGGCATGTGCGGCGTCGTCGAAGGCGGCATCGTGGCCGGGCTCTGGGGCTACGAGGCCGGCCAGAGCGGGGTCGGCGACATCTTCGGCTGGTTCGTCGAGCACGGCGTCCCGGCGGGCTACGAAGGGCACGAGCACCTCACCCGCCTCGCCGCCCAGCAGGAGATCGGCGAGCACGGCCTGATCGCGCTGGACTGGCACAGCGGCAACCGGTCGGTGCTGGTCGACCACGAGCTGTCCGGCGTCATCGTCGGGCAGACGCTGGCCACCCGCGCCCAGGACGTCTACCGCGCGCTGCTGGAGGCCACCGCCTTCGGCACCCGGAAGATCATCGAGACGTTCAACGCCGCCGGCGTCCCGGTCACCGAGCTGATCATCGCGGGCGGGCTGACGAAGAACGCGCTGCTCATGCAGATCTACGCCGACGTCACCAACCTCCCGCTGTCGGTGATCGGCTCCGGGCAGGGACCCGCGCTCGGGTCGGCCATCCACGCGGCCGTCGCCGCCGGCGCCCACGCGGACATCCGCGCGGCCGCCGCCGCGATGGGCTCGGTCGAGCGCGCGGTGTACCGGCCGGTGGCCGCCCACGTCGCCGCCTACGACGAGCTGTACGCCGAATACACCGAGCTCCACGACTACTTCGGCCGCGGCGGCAACGATGTCATGCACCGCCTCGCCGCGCGCCGCCGTGCCGTCTCGAAGGCCGTCTCGAAAGGACAGTCCTGATGTCGCTGACCGGTGAAGTGCTCGACACCGTCGCCGAACTCCGGGAGACGGTCGCGAAGCTGCACGGCGAACTGACCCGCAACGAGCTGGTCATCTGGACCGCGGGCAACGTCTCGGCCCGGGTCCCGGGCCGGGACCTGCTGGTCATCAAGCCCTCGGGCGTGTCCTACGACAACCTGTCCGCGGACACCATGGTCGTCACCGACCTGCACGGCGAACTCGTCGAAGGCGACCTCGCGCCGTCGTCCGACACCGCCGCGCACGCCTACGTCTACCGGCACATGCCGGAAATCGGCGGCGTCGTGCACACCCACTCGACCTACGCCACGGCGTGGGCGGCCCGCGGCGAACCGATCCCGTGCGTGCTCACGATGATCGCCGACGAGTTCGGCGGCGAGATCCCGATCGGGCCGTTCGCCCTGATCGGCGACGACTCCATCGGCCGGGGCATCGTCGAAACGCTTCGCTCGAGCCGCTCGCCCGCGGTCCTGATGCGCAACCACGGCCCGTTCACCGTCGGCCGCACCGCCCGCGACGCGGTCAAGGCCGCGGTGATGGTCGAGGACGTGGCCCGCACCGTCCACAAGGCCTTCGAGCTCGGCACCCCCGAACCCCTCCCGCCCGAGGACGTCGACCGGCTCTACGCCCGGTACCAGAACGTCTACGGCCAGCACTGAACTTTCCAAGGAGAACGATGACTTCGGCATCGAAACCCCAGCTCTGGTTCCTGACCGGAAGCCAGGCCCTCTACGGCGAGGAGACCCTCGAGCAGGTCGCCGGCCAGTCGCTGCGCATCCAGCAGCTGCTGACCGCCTCGGGCGCGCTCCCGGCCGAGATCGTTGGCAAGCCGGTGCTGACCGAGGCCTCCTCGATCCGCCGCGTGCTGCAGGAGGCCAACGCCGACGCCGCCTGCGTCGGCGTGATCGCGTGGATGCACACCTTCTCGCCCGCGAAGATGTGGATCACCGGGCTCGACGCGCTGCGCAAGCCGCTGCTGCACCTGCACACGCAGCTCAACGAGGCACTCCCGTGGTCCACCATCGACATGGACTTCATGAACCTCAACCAGGCCGCGCACGGCGACCGGGAGTTCGGGTTCATCCAGACCCGCCTCGGCATGCCGCGCAAGACCGTGGCCGGGCACGTGTCCGACCCGGCCGTGGTCGCGCGGATCGACGCGTGGGCGCGGGCGGCGATCGGGGCCGACCACCTGCGCAACCTGCGGCTCGCCCGGTTCGGCGACAACATGCGCGACGTCGCCGTCACCGAAGGCGACAAGGTCGAGGCCGAGCTGCGGTTCGGCGTCTCGGTCAACACCTACGGCGTCAACGACCTGGTCGAACTGGTGGACCGGGTTTCCGAAAAGGACACCGTGGACGAGCTGGTGGCCGCCTACGCCGCGGACTACGACGTGGTTCCGGAGCTGGCGGCCGGGGGAGCGCGGCACGAGTCGCTGCGCTACGCGGCCCGGATCGAAGCGGGCCTGCGGAAGTTCCTCACCGACGGCGGGTTCGGCGCGTTCACCACGAACTTCGAGGACCTCGGCGGGCTGCGCCAGCTGCCCGGCCTCGCGGTGCAGCGCCTGATGGCCGACGGCTACGGCTTCGGCGGCGAAGGCGACTGGAAGACCTCGGCGCTGCTCGCCGCGGTCAAGGCGATGACCGTGGGCCTCGATCGCGGCACGTCGTTCATGGAGGACTACACCTACCACTTCGGGCCCGGCAAGCCGAAGATCCTCGGGGCGCACATGCTCGAGGTCTGCCCGAGCATCGCCGCCGCCAAGCCGTCGTGCGAGATCCACGCGCTGGGCATCGGCGGCCGCGAGGACCCGGTCCGGCTGGTGTTCGACGCCGCGCCCGGCCCCGGCGTCGTGCTCGGCCTGGTCGACCTCGGCGACCGGTTCCGGCTGGTGGCGAACGAGATCGACGTCGTCGCGCCGGACGAGCCGCTGCCGAACCTGCCGGTCGCGCGGGCGGTCTGGGAGCCGGCGCCGTCGCTGGCGACGTCCGCGGAGTCCTGGATCACCGCGGGCGGTCCGCACCACACCGTGCTCACCCAGGCCGTGGGTACGGAGACCCTCCGCGACTTCGCGAACCTGCTCGGAGTAGAACTGCTGGTCATCGACAAGGACACGACCCCGCACGACTTCGCCGACCGGATCCGGTGGAACCAGGCCTACCACCGGCTCGCCCAGGGTTTCTGACCGGGCACTTTCACGTGAAAGTGCCCGGTCGTTGAGAAAGGAAGAAGGAACGATGAAGTTCACCAGAGGAATCGCGGCGGTCGCCGCCGCGGGACTCGTGCTCACGCTCTCGGCGTGCGGCTCGAGCCAGAAGACCGCGGACCAGACGGCCGCGCCCGGCGCCAGCGCCGAGGGCAGCCTGGTCGGCGTCACCATGCCGACGAAGTCGTCGGAACGCTGGATCCACGACGGCGACAACATCAAGGCCGCCCTGGAGAAGCTCGGCTACAAGGTCGACCTCCAGTACGCCGAGAACGACATCCCCACCCAGGTGAACCAGATCGAGAACCAGATCACCAAGGGCGCCAAGGTCCTGATCATCGCCTCGATCGACGGCACCGCCATCACCACCCAGCTGCAGGAAGCCGCGGACAAGAAGATCCCGGTCATCGCCTACGACCGGCTGATCCGCAATTCGCCGAACGTCGACTACTACGCCACCTTCGACAACTTCAAGGTCGGCGTCGAGCAGGCGAACTCGCTGGTCAAGGGCCTCGGTGACGGTCCCGGTCCGTTCAACATCGAGCTGTTCGCCGGTTCCCCGGACGACAACAACGCGACCTTCTTCTTCAACGGCGCGATGTCCGTCCTCAAGCCCCTGATGGACAGCGGCAAGCTGGTCGTCAAGAGCGGCCAGACCGACTTCGCCCGCGCGGCCATCCTCCGCTGGGACCCGGCCACCGCGCAGCGGCGCATGGAAGACCTGCTCACCAAGACCTACACCGGTGGCGCGAAGGTCCAGGGCGTGCTCTCGCCGTACGACGGCCTGTCGATCGGCATCCTGTCGGCGCTGAAGAGCAACGGCTACGGCACCGCCGGCCAGCCGTACGCGATCGTCACCGGACAGGACGCCGAGGTCGCCTCGGTCAAGTCCATCATCGCCGGTGAGCAGTACTCGACGGTCTTCAAGGACACCCGCAAGCTCGCCGACACCACCGTCAAGATGGCCGACGCGGTGCTCAAGGGCGGCAAGCCCGAGGTCAACAACACGAAGGACTACGACAACGGCAAGAAGGTCGTCCCGTCCTACCTGCTGCAGCCGGTCACCGTGGACAAGGCCAACTACCAGAAGGAACTGGTCGACTCGGGCTACTACACGGCAGGTCAGCTGAAATGACCGAACTGCTCGGCATGCGCGGGATCACCAAGACCTTCCCCGGGGTCAAGGCGCTGTCGGACGTCACTCTTTCCGTGCGCCGCGGGGAAATCCACGCGATCTGCGGGGAGAACGGCGCCGGGAAGTCCACCCTGATGAAGGTGCTCTCGGGCGTCTACCCCCACGGGACGTACGACGGCGAGATCACCTTCGACGGGCAGCGGTGCGAGTTCGGGTCGGTGCGCGACAGCGAACGGCGCGGGATCGTGATCATCCACCAGGAACTCGCGCTGTGCGGCCAGTTGTCGATCGCGGAGAACATCTTCCTCGGCAACGAACAGGCCAAGCGCGGCTGGATCGACTGGAACCGCACCAACCACGAGGCCGGCGCGCTGCTCAAGCGCGTCGGCCTCGCCGAAAACGCCACGCGGGCGGTGCAGGAGCTCGGTGTCGGCAAGCAGCAGCTCGTCGAGATCGCCAAGGCACTGTCCAAAGAGGTCAAGCTGCTGATCCTCGACGAGCCGACCGCGGCGCTCAACGACGACGACTCGGCCCACCTGCTCGAGCTGCTGCGCGGGCTGCGGGACGAGGGCGTCACGTGCGTGATCATCTCGCACAAGCTCGGCGAGGTGACGGCGATCGCCGACACCGTCACGATCCTGCGTGACGGCCGGACGATCGAAACGCTCGACGCGGCGGGGCTGACCGAGGAGCGCATCATCACCGGAATGGTCGGCCGCGACCTCGAGCACCGGTTCCCGCCGCGGGAGCCGGACATCGGCGAAGAGGTGCTGCGGATCGAGGACTGGACGGTGCACAGCCCGTCCCAGGCCGGCCGGGTCGTCGTCGACCGCGCGTCGCTTTCGCTGCGGCGCGGGGAGATCGTCGGGCTCGCCGGGCTGATGGGCGCGGGCCGCACCGAGCTCGCGATGAGCGTGTTCGGCCGGTCGTACGGCAAGGACATCTCCGGGCGGATCTTCAAGCACGGCAAGGAGATCGAGATCCGGTCGGTGCAGGAGGCGGTCCGCCACGGCCTCGCCTACGCCACCGAGGACCGGAAGCGCTACGGGCTCAACCTGATCGAGGACATCCAGCGCAACGTGTCCGCGGCCGGGCTGGGCAAGCTGGCCAAGCGTGGCTGGGTCAACGAGCACGCCGAGCACGACACCGCCAACCGCTACCGCCGCGACCTGCGGATCAAGGCGCCGAGCGTGCAGAGCGTGACCGGGAAGCTCTCCGGCGGCAACCAGCAGAAGGTCGTGCTGGCCAAGTGGATCTTCACCGATCCGGACGTGCTGATCCTGGACGAGCCGACCCGCGGTATCGACGTGGGCGCGAAGTTCGAGATCTACACGATCATCAACGAGCTGGCCGCTCAGGGGAAGGCCGTCCTGGTCATCTCCTCCGAGCTGCCGGAGCTGCTCGGGCTCTGCGACCGGATCTACGCGCTGTCGGCGGGCCGGATCACCGGCGAGGCCCGGCGGGAAGAAGCCACTCAAGAACTGCTGATGCAGTACATGACTAAGGAACGGGAATGACCACGACCGAAGCGCGGCCCGCCGGGCCCCCGGTTGAGCGCTCCAAGCGGAGGATCTCGATCAACCCGCGCCAGAGCGGCATCTACGTCGCGTTCGCGCTGATCGTGGTGCTGTTCGAGGTGCTCACCGGCGGTGCGCTGCTGGAACCGCAGAACATCTCCAACATCATCGTGCAGAACTCGTACGTGCTGATCCTCGCGATCGGGATGATCCTGGTGATCATCTCCGGGCACATCGACCTGTCCGCCGGGTCGGTCGTCGCGATGACCGGCGCCGTGTCGGCGGTGCTGATGGTGGACTCGCACGTTCCGTGGTTCTGGGCGGTGCTGATCACCCTCGTCGTGGGCGCGGCGATCGGCGCGTGGCAGGGCTACTGGGTCGCCTACTTCGGCATCCCGGCGTTCATCGTGACGCTCGCCGGCATGCTGGCGTTCCGGGCGCTGACCCTGACGGTGCTGGGCAACCAGGGCATCGGCCCGTTCCCGGACACCATCCGCACGCTGTCGAACGGCTTCACCGACGGCTACCTGGGCAACATCGGCCTCGGCCCGCTCGGCGGCGCCGACGTGGTGTCGCTGCTCGCCGGGGTCGCCGCGGTGGCCGGGATCGTGTTCACGCAGTGGCGCAAGCGCGTGGGACGGCTGGGCTACGGCCAGGACGTGGACCCCTTCCCGATGTTCGTGCTGAAGCTGGCGGGGATCGCGGTGCTGGTGCTGGCACTGGTCGTGCAGCTGGCCCGGTTCAAGAACCTGCCGTGGGTGCTCATCCTGCTCGCGGCGCTGGTGCTCGGCTACTCGCTGGTGGCCGGGAAGTCGGTGTTCGGACGGCACATCTACGCCGTGGGCGGCAACCTGCAGGCCGCGACCCTGTCCGGGGTCAAGGTCAAGCAGGTGACGTTCTGGATCTTCGTCAACATGGGCGTGCTGGCCGCGCTGGCGGGCATCATCTTCGCCGGCCGGCTCAACCAGGCGGGCCCGACGGCCGGCATCAACTTCGAGCTCGACGCGATCGCGGCGGCGTTCATCGGCGGCGCGGCCGTCCAGGGCGGCGTCGGCAAGGTGGTCGGCGCGATCACCGGCGGCCTGATCATGGCGGTGATCAACAACGGCATGTCCCTGATCGGCGCCCCGAGCGAGCGGGTGATGCTGGTCAAGGGCGTCGTGCTGCTGGCCGCGGTGGCCTACGACATCTGGACGAAGCGCCGCGCGGCTTCCTGAGCGCCGGGAGTTTTCCGAGGGGGCCTTTCCCGGACGCGGGGGAGGCCCCCTCTTCGTGTGGGTGACGACCTTCGTCGGATGGCGTTTTCGAAGTCCTCGAACCGCATTGACCGTGCCCGCGCGGGCTGTGACAGTCCAGGGCATGCGCCGGCTCGTCTTCGCTCTGGTCACCCTGCTGCTGTGCGGCATCTGCGTCCCGGCCGCGGTGGCGGCACCCGGTCGCGCCCGCACCGAAACCGTGCTGGCCACCGGCTGGCGGTTCCACCTCGGTGACGTTCCCGGCGCCGCGGCCCCCGATTTCGACGATTCGGCCTGGACGCCGGTTTCGCTGCCCCACACGTGGAACGCGGCCGACGGAGCCGACGGCGGTGGCAACTACCGGCGCGACGTCGGCTGGTACCGGACCCGGCTGGCCGTCCCGGCCGGGGACCGGCGGGTGTTCCTGCAGTTCGACGGCGCGAACCTGGTCACCGACGTCTACGTCGGCGGCCACCGCGCCGGCCGGCACGAAGGCGGCTACTCCGGCTTCCGGTTCGACATCACCGGTCTCGCGCCCGCCGGGCGGACGGTGCCCGTCGCCGTGGCGGTCGACAACCGGAAGAACGCGGACGTCGCGCCGCTCGACGGCGACTTCACCCTGTTCGGTGGCCTCTACCGCGACGTCCGGCTGGTCGTCACCGACCCGGTGCACGTCGACGCGCTCGACTACGGCGGCCCCGGTGTCACCGTGCGCCAGAAGGAGCTCACCGCGGCGGCGGCGGACCTGGCGGTGACCACCCGGGTCACCAACGACGCGGCGGTGACGCGGCGGATCCCCGTCCGGACCGTGGTCCGGGACGCTGCGGGCCGGGTCGTGGCGATGTCGGGGACCACGGTCACCGTGGGGGCCGGCCGCACCGTGCCGGTACCGACCGCGGTGCGCATCCGTGCCCCGCACCGGTGGAACGGCGTACGGGATCCCTACCGGTATTCGGTCACCGCGGAGGTGGGCGGCGACGCGGTGACCGTCCCGCTGGGACTGCGGACCTTCGCCGTCGATCCGGACCGCGGGTTCTTCCTCAACGGCGTCCCGTACCCGCTGCACGGGGTGAACACCCAGCTGCCCAGCCGTCCGGACCGGGGTGCGGCGGTCTCCGGCGCCGACATCGACGCCGACTACGCGCTGATCGCCGAGCTGGGTGCGAACGCCGTCCGGATGGCCCACTACCAGCATTCGCCCCGCGAATACGAACTCGCCGACCGGCTGGGCCTGGTGGTGTGGACGGAAGTGCCGCTGGTCGGCTTCGTCACCGATTCCCCGGCCTTCACGGCGAACGCCGAAGCACAGGCACACGAGCTGGTCCGGCAGAACCAGCACCACCCGTCGGTGGCGCTGTGGGGCCTCGGCAACGAGGAGTACGTCTCCAGCCCGGCCGCCAACGCCGTGCTCGCCGCGGTCCAGGCCGTCTTCCGCGCCGACGACCCGGACCGGCTCACGAGCTACGCGCACTGCTGCCTGTCCGACACCGACGCACTGGCCGGGCACGCGGACCTCACCGGCTACAACCGCTACTACGGCTGGTACCTCCCCGACGCCGGGAGCCTGGGGAAGTGGGCCGACGAGCTGCACCGGGCCGATCCGGGCCGCCGGTTCTCGGTCTCGGAGTACGGTGCGGGCGCGAGCGTCCGGCAGCACGAGCAGCACCCCGTGCCGCCGGTGCCGGGCGGGCACTGGCACCCCGAGGAGTACCAGGCGGAGGTCGCCGAGGCGTCGTGGCGGGCGATCGAGTCCCGGCCGTACCTGTGGGGCAGCTTCGTCTGGGTGATGTTCGACTTCGCGTCGGACGGCCGCAACGAGGGCGACCGGCCGGGGATCAACGACAAGGGGCTCGTCACCGACGACCGGGTGACCCGGAAGGACGCCTTCTACTGGTACCAGGCGAACTGGTCGGCGCGGCCGGTCCTGCACATCACGTCCGCCCGCGACTCGGTCCGGACGACCGCCACGACCGACGTCAAGGTCTACGCCGGCACCGCGCCGGTCAGCCTGTCGGTCAACGGCGTCCCGCTCGGCACCCGGGTCCCGGGCGGTCACCTCGCCGTCTGGCCCGGCGTCGCCCTGCAACCGGGACCCAACGTCGTGCGGGCGACGTCGGTCCAGGGCGGTCGGCTGCACACCGACACGGTGACCTGGGTCCGGCAGCCGTAACGGGTCACTGGTTGCAGCGCTTGCCGGTGTTGATGCAGTTGACGACCTGGTTCATCAGGCGCTGGCCCAGCTGCGGCACGTTCTTGAAGCCCTGCGGGCACTTGCCCCGCTGGTCGGCGAACACGATGTGCGTGCGGTGGTTGGCGCTGTCGATGTTCTTGCCGTCCCAGCAGTTCGGGAAGGCGTGGATGCGCTCGACCTTGCTGTTCGGCGGGTAGATCGGGTAGTGGTCGGTGAGCCGGTCCTCGAAGCCGGTGCAGGTCCAGCTCGGCCGGGCGTTGGCCGGGCCGTTGGCCGATCGTGATGGCGATCCGGTCGATGGTGGCCGCGCGCTTGTCCTTGAGCGGGCCGACCACGGCGTTCTGGATGTCCTGCGGGGTCTTGAGGTCGCCGTTGGCGATCCGCTTGCCGGCTTCGTCGATCTGCTTGTCCAGCAGGTCGAGGTTGCGGTCGACCTCGGCCATCGCCTGGTCGGGGACGTCGGGCAGCTTGCTCGCGACGTCGGGGCACTCGATCTGGGTGCTCGCCTTGTCCTTGGCGCTGCCTGCCCGGTCGGGCTGCGTGGCGGGCGGGTTGTTTTCCGCCTCGCCGGTGTCGATGCGGACGACGGGCCAGAAGTAGGCGGACTTGTCGCCGTTCTTGCAGGTGGTACCGGCCTTCGCGAGGCTCTTGTTGTTCGAGTCGGCGTTGGTGGAGAGGTTGCCGACGTAGCCGTGCAGGTGCTGGGCACCGTTCTTGATGCCGGGCTGGGCGATGAAGTTGTCCGGGTTGAAGTGCGGAGCGGCCGGCGGTTGGGGGGAACGGCCGCCGGCGGGAACCGGTTCAGGCCGTTGCCGTTTCGTTATTTATGGAAAGTGAACAAAGCTCACGTCTATCGGTGTGATCGCTAACATCGACCCATGCCCGTGGACGACGCAGGTCCCGACGGCCCGCTCCGCGCGCGGCCCCTCCGGCGGCGGGGCACGCTCGGGGTGATCGCGACCGGGTCGTCGGCGTCCGGGCCGGTGTTGCACGGCCTCCGCACGGCCGCCCGCGAACAGGAATACGCGCTGAGCGTCTTCAGCGTGCCGGGCACCGGCGGCGCGGCGGTGCCGGCCGCGGTGGCCGGCCTGCAGCTGCAGGGCGTCGCCGGGATCGTGGTGCTCGACGGGCACCTGCTGGCCGAACTGGCCCCGGTCGCCGGCATCCCGCTGGTCCCCGCGGCGTCGACCGACCAGTACGCGGGCGCGCGCCAGGCCACGGAACACCTCCTCGCACTCGGGCACCCGACGGTCTGGCACCTCGGCGGCCCGGAGGACGGACCGGTGGCCCGCGCCCGCGAGCGCGGCTGGCGCGAGACCCTCGAACGCCACGGAGCGGAAGTGCCCCCGGTGGTCCGCGGCGACTGGTCCGCCCGGTCGGGCTTCCGCGCCGGCCAGTCCCTGGCGGTCGAATCCGGCGTGGGCGCGGTGTTTTCGGCGAACGACCACATGGCGCTGGGGCTGCTGGCGGCGTTCGCGGAGGCGGGCATGCGCGTCCCGCGCGACGCCCACGTGGTCGGCTTCGACGACGTGCCCGAGGCGGCGTACTTCGCCCCACCGCTGACCACGGTCCGCCAGGACCACGTGGCGGCGGGCCACCGGACGCTGGCCACTCTGGCGGCCCGCATCGACGGCGTGGCGGTGCCGCCGTGGGGAACGGTCGAGGCGGAGCTGGTGGTGCGGGAGAGCAGCCGCTGCCTCCGGGGCGTTTGACCCGAAGGCCGAACGCTCCGGAAGCCACGGGCAACCCGCTCCGAAGGGGAACCGCCAGGGTCACGAAGGCGGTCGAGCCGCCTCGCCGGCCGGCGCCGGGGGACGGGGCCGCAGCGCCCGGATGACCGTGTCCGCCGCGAGTTCGCCCGAGCGCACGGCGCCTTCGATGTAGCCGTACCAGCGGGGTGAAGTTTCCGTTCCCGCCCAATGGATCCGGCCGACGGCGGCGCGGAGTGCGGAGCCCGGCCCGGTCCAGGTGCCCGGCGGGAACACGGCCGCGTAGGCGCCACGGGTGAACGGCTCGTCGTTCCAGTTCTGCTCGACGAAGGCCGTGGGCCGGGCGGCCGGTGGACCGAACAGGCGGCTCAGCGCATCGAGCAGGAGGGCCCGGCGGCCGGCCTCGGAGCAGGTGGCGAGGTCTCGGGCGGCTCGGCCGCCGACGAAGGCGATCAGGACGCCGCGCCGTCCGGACTGCGGGCTGCTGTCGACGGTCATCGTGATGGGGCCGCGCAAACTGAGGGCCGCGCCGCTGAGACCGGCCGTCCGCCAGAACGGTTCCGGGTACGTGGCGATGTACTTCAGCACGCTGCCCATGGGGAGGCGCTGCAGGAGGTTGTCGCGGACGGCGGGCATCGGCGGGTGGTAGGCGATCCGGCTCGCGAGCGGCGGAGGAACCGCGACCACCACCTGTCCGGTCCGCCAGGCGGTTCCGGCTTCGGTGATCACGGTGGCGCCGCGGTCGTCCTGCTCGATCCGCCGGACCGGGGTGTCCAGGAGCAGGCCGGCGCCCAGGCCGGCGGCGAGCCGGCGGGCGAGGCCATGGGCACCGCACACCAGCCGGTCCTGTTGCGCGCCGCCTTCGAAATCGGTGAGCGCCGACAGGCTGCCCGCTGATTTGACGTAGAACAGGGCGTGCAGCAGCGACAGCTCACCCGGTTCACAGGCCCAGATGGCCCGGACGGCGAGAGCGAGGAACCGGCGCCCGCCCCGGGTGCGCACCGTGCGGTCGATCCACGACTGCAGGGTCTGCCCGTCGAGCGCGGCCGCATCCGGGCTGCGCCACGGTGTTCCGGTGTCGATGGTGCCGGCCAGCCGGTCCAGGCGAAACCGCGCCTGCGCGACGTCGAGCAGCGTCACCGGGCCGAGCCTCGGCGCCATGCCGCGGAACCGCCGCAACCGGCCGGTCCCGGTCTCGAGCACGTTCGAGCCCGCCGTGTACGTCGGAAAGGTGGCGATGCCGAGTTCCGCGGCGAGCGCGTACACCCGGTCCTGGCCCGGCCCGATGAACTGGCCGCCGAGGTCGACGGGCTCGCCGTCGACCTCGGCACCGGCTGTCCGGCCGCCGGGTCGAGGACCGGCTTCGAGGACGAGGACGCCGACGCCCCGGCTGCGCAGCCGATGTGCGCACACGAGACCGGCCATACCGGCGCCGACCACGACGACATCGACTTCGGGGTGGTGGGGGGACACGAAACCTCCTGGGTGGGTCGGGCGCGTTCGCGACGTGCGCGAACACGCCGGCGCACCCACCTACCACCACGGCGCCGACTGACTGCGGATTCACTTGTCCGCGGATCATTTCCGGTCCACCGTCACGCTGTCAACCGCCGGCGACCGGCCAGGCGACTGCGCTACGGCAGCTTCAAGCGATCGCCGAGCCCGCGGATGTGGTCCACCCCGCCGCAGCCGAGGTCGAGCTGGCGGCGGCGCTCCGCGACGAACGCCCGGCCGAGCCCCGTGCGGTCCGAAGTGGACATCGTGCGGCGCAGTTCGTTGAGCAGCCCGCGTTCCTCGCCGCGGACGTGCGTGTCCACGGCGTTCTCCAAGCGCAGCAAGGCCGGTTCGAATTCGCCGCCCTCCAGGACCGCGAGCAGGTCTTCGGCGAACGGTTGACCCGGCGCGGCCGGGTGGACGATCCGCTCGGTCGCCGTCGCGTGGGCGACCAGCAGCGCCGACAGCTCCGCCACCAGCGCGGGCCGGTCGCCTTCGCTGTTGCGCAGGTCGCGCAGCAGCTGCTCGAACCGGCGGTGGTCGGCCAGCAGCACCTCGACCAGGTCCGACCCCGGCGCCGCGGCGGCCGGGGCCGGGCGCATCCAGCCGAACGTCAGCTCCACCGCCTGGCGCCAGTGCGCGTATTCGGAGTCGCGGCGGGCCGGGTCCATCGCCGGCAGCCACTGGCCGGCGCGGTGCCAGTTGCGCCGCAGTCCCTCCAGGTCCGGCCAGTACCCCACCGACAGCCCCGCCGCGTAGGCCGCGCCGAGCGACACCGTCTCCGCCACCATCGGGCGCACCACCGGCACGTCGAGGACGTCGGCGACGAACTGCATCAGCAGGTTGTCCGCGGTCATCCCGCCGTCGACCTTCAACGTCGACAGCGCCAGCCCGGAGTCGGCGTTCATGGCGTCGACGACCTCGCGGGTCTGCCAGCCGGTCGCCTCCAGCACCGCCCGCGCCAGGTGGCCCTTCGTGATGTACGACGTCAGCCCGGCGATCACGCCGCGGGCCTCGCTGTGCCAGTGCGGCGCGAACAGGCCGGAGAAGGCGGGCACGATGTAGCAGCCGCCGTTGTCGTCGACCGTCCGGGCGAGGGTCTCGATCTCGGGTGCGCTGCCGATCAGCTCCAGGCCGTCGCGGAACCACTGCACCAGCGACCCGGTGACGGCGATCGACCCTTCGAGCGCGTACACCGCGGGCTCGTCGCCGATCTTGAAGCCGACCGTGGTGAGCATCCCGTGGGTGGACAGCACCGGCGTCGGGCCGGTGTTGAGCAGCAGGAAGCTGCCCGTGCCGTAGGTGCACTTGGCCTCGCCGGGCGCGAAGCAGGTCTGGCCGAACAGGGCGGCCTGCTGATCGCCCAGCGCCGCCGCGATCCGGATGCCGGGCACGACGCGGCTGGTGGTGCCGTAGACCTCCGTCGAGGACCGGATCTGCGGCAGCATCGCCCGCGGGACGTCGAAGAACTCCAGGAGCTCGTCGTCCCAGTTCAGGGTGCGCAGGTTCATCAGCATGGTGCGGGAGGCGTTGGTGACGTCGGTGACGTGCACGCCGCCCTCGGCGCCGCCGGTGAGGTTCCAGATCAGCCAGCTCTCGATGGTCCCGAAGAGGACGTCGCCGCGCTCGGCCCGCTCGCGCAGCCCGGGCGTGCGTTCGAGCAGCCAGCGGATGCGGGGCGCGGAGAAGTAGGTCGCCAGCGGCAGCCCGCACAGCTGCCGCACGCGGTCGGCGCCGGGTTCGCGGGCGAGCTGTTCGAGCATGGCGTCGGTGCGGGTGTCCTGCCAGACGATCGCCCGCCCGACCGGGTTGCCGGTGCGCCGGTCCCAGAGGACGGTGGTCTCCCGCTGGTTGGCGATCCCGAGCCCGACGACCTGTTCGGCGCCCGCCCCGGCGTCGGCCAGTGCCTGCGGCACGATCCGGGCGACGTTCCGCCAGATCTCGGTCGCGTCGTGTTCGACCCAGCCGGGCCGCGGGAAGTGCTGCTGGTGCTCCCGCTGCACGACGGAGACGAGCCGGCCGCGGGCGTCGAACAGGATGCACCGGGTGGAGGTGGTGCCCTGGTCGATGGACATCACGTACCGCTGGACCATGGTCCTCCCTTCACCATCGGGACGCGCCGAGGTCGCGGGACACCGCGCGGGCCGCGTCGCGGACGTGACCGAGCAGCCGGGGGTTGGGGCTGCCGTCGTGCTCGCAGAGGCGCTCGACCGCCCCCGACACGCCGATCGCGCCGACCACGATGCCGCCGTGGCCGCGGATCGGGGCCGCGATGCCCGCCTCGCCGGAGACCATCTCGCCGTTCTCCTCCGCCCAGCCCGCCTCGCGCACCTTCGCACACGCACGCTTGATCGCCGTCTGGGTGACCAGCGTGCGGCGCGTGTACGGCTCCGGCGTGGCCTTCAACGTCGTGTCGTAGGCCAGCAGGACCTTGCCCAGCGCGGTCGCGTGCAGCGGCAGCAGCGTCCCGACGTCGAGGGTCTGCAGGCTGTCGTCCGGCCGGAACACGTGGTGCACGACCAGCACCCGGCCCTCCAGGGGCGCGCCGATCCGGACCGCCTCGCCGCTGCGCGCGGCCAGTGCGTCGGCCCAGTTGATCGCCCGGGACCGCAGCTCGTTGACGTCGAGGTAGCTCGTGCCCAGGTGCAGCAGCGCCGCGCCGAGCTGGTACTTGCCCGTGTCGCGGTCCTGCTCGACGAACCCGACGCCCTGCAGCGTGCGCAGGATCCCGTGCGCGGTGCCCTTCGCCAGCTCCAGTGATTCGGCGATCTCGCCGACTCCGAGGCGCCCCGAACCACGCGCCAGCAACCGCAGGATCGCGGCGGCGCGCTCGATGGACTGGATCGGACCGGGCACGGCGCGACCCTAACCGACCGGCCCCGATTCGACAATGTCGAACATCCACATCGGGCGTTCGACAATGCCGACCGCCGTCCGTTGACCCGCCTGACACGCGAACTTAACTTCACTCCATCAGTGGGGGGACAAGGTCCTTTGTGGAGGAAAGCAATGGTGCGAAACCTCAAGGCCCGCGGGCTCGGCGGCGAAATGGCCGCCGAGTTCGTGGGAACGATGATCCTCATCCTGTTCGGGTGCGGGGTGGTGGCGCAGGTCGTCGCCGCGGGCATCGGGGACCACGACAGCATCGCCTGGGCCTGGGGCCTCGGCGTCACGCTGGGTGTTTACGTCGCTTCGCGGATCAGCGGCGCGCACCTGAACCCGGCCGTGACCATCGCCCTCGCGGTGTTCAAGGGCTTCGAGTGGCGCAAGGTCGCCCCCTACGCACTGGCGCAGACCGCCGGCGCCTTCGTCGCCGCGCTGCTCGTGCGCTGGAACTACACCGAGGTGCTCAACGCCAAGGACCCCGGCCTCACCATCAAGACCCAGGGCGTGTTCTCCACCCTTCCGGGTAACGGCACGCTTCCGGTGGGTGACTGGGGTGCCTTCCGCGACCAGATCATCGGCACCGCGATCCTGCTGATCGTTCTCTTCGCCATCACCGACCTCCGCAACACCTCGCCGGGCGCGAACCTGGCCCCGGTCGTGGTCGGCTTCCTCGTCGTCGCCATCGGCATGGCCTGGGGCACGAACGCCGGCTACGCGATCAACCCCGCCCGCGACTTCGGCCCGCGCCTGGCCTCCTGGCTGACCGGCTACGACACGGCGTGGTCCGACCAGTACGGCTTCCCCTACTGGTGGATCCCGATCGTGGCGCCGGTCATCGGTGCCCTTGTCGGCGGCGCGATCTACAAGTTCCTGATCGAGCGCTTCCTCCCCACCGGGGACCCGCTGGACGCCATGCCCGCCAAGGACCTCGAGCCCGCCAACTGATTGAGGAGCACGACCATGCCGGACTTCGTCGGTGCCGTGGACCAGGGCACGACCAGCACCCGCTTCATGATCTTCGACCACGGCGGCAACGAGATCGCCCGCCACCAGCTCGAGCACGAGCAGATCCTGCCCAGGCCGGGCTGGGTCGAGCACGACGCCACCGAAATCTGGGAGCGCACCCGCTCGGTCATCGCCACCGCGCTCAACAAGGCGAACCTGACCGTGGCCGACCTGGCCGCGCTCGGCATCACCAACCAGCGCGAGACCACCGTCGTGTGGAACCGCCGCACCGGCCGCCCGTACGGCCACGCGATCGTCTGGCAGGACACCCGCACCGACCGGATCGCCTCCGCGCTCGAGCGCGAGGGCAAGGGCGAGGTCATCCGCCGCAAGGCCGGCCTGCCGCCCGCCACCTACTTCTCCGGCGGCAAGCTGCAGTGGATCCTGGAGAACGTCCCGGGCGTGCGCGAGGACGCCGAGAAGGGCGACGCCCTCTTCGGCACCACCGACTCGTGGCTCATCTGGAACCTCACCGGCGGCCCGGACGGCGGCGTGCACGTCACCGACCCGACCAACGCTTCGCGCACCATGCTGATGGACCTTGAAACGCTCGACTGGGACGACGAGCTGCTGTCGTTCTTCGACGTCCCGCGGCAGATGCTCCCGGCGATCCGGCCGTCGTCCAACCCGGGCTTCGGCACCACCCGCGCGGACGGCCCGCTCGGCGGCGAGGTCGTCATCACCGGCGTCCTCGGCGACCAGCAGGCCGCCACCGTCGGGCAGGTCTGCTTCCGGCCCGGCGAGGCCAAGAACACCTACGGCACCGGCAACTTCCTGCTGCTCAACACCGGCCAGGAGCTCGTCCGGTCGAAGCACGGCCTGCTGACGACCCTGTGCTACCAGTTCGGCGACGAAAAGCCGGTCTACGCGCTGGAAGGCTCGATCGCCGTCACGGGTTCGGCCGTGCAGTGGCTGCGCGACCAGCTGGGCATCATCAGCGGCGCGGCCCAGAGCGAGAGCCTGGCTCGCCAGGTCGAGGACAACGGCGGCGTCTACTTCGTCCCGGCGTTCTCCGGGCTGTTCGCGCCGTACTGGCGTTCGGACGCGCGCGGCGCGATCGTCGGGCTCACCCGCGCCACGACCAACGCCCACATCGCCAGGGCCACCCTGGAGGCGATCTGCTACCAGACCCGCGATGTCGTCGAGGCCATGCAGAACGACTCCGGCGTGCCGCTCGACGTGTTGCGTGTGGACGGTGGCGTCACCGCCAACGAGCTGTGCATGCAGCTGCAGGCGGACATCCTCGGCGTGCCGGTCTCGAAGCCGGTCGTCGCCGAGACCACCGCGCTCGGCGCCGCCTACGCGGCCGGGCTGGCGGTCGGGTTCTGGAAGTCGACCGACGAGCTCGAGCAGAACTGGAACGAGGACAAGCGCTGGACGCCGTCGTGGAGCGACGAGCAGCGCGCGGAAGGCTACGCGGGCTGGCAGAAGGCCGTCGGCCGCACGCTCGACTGGGTGGACGTGCAGTGAGCAGCAGGAGGAGGAACACCGTGACCCCGCTTTCCCCGCAGTACCGGGCGGAGACGCTGCGGAAGCTGGTCGACGAAGAGGTCGACGTGCTCGTCGTCGGCGGGGGCGTGACCGGCGCCGGGATAGCGCTCGACGCCGCGTCCCGCGGGCTGTCGACCGCGCTGGTCGAAGCCCGCGACTTCGCCGCCGGCACGTCCAGCCGGTCGTCCAAGCTGATCCACGGCGGCCTGCGCTACCTGGAGCAGCTGGACTTCAAGCTGGTGCGCGAAGCGCTCAAGGAGCGCGGGCTGCTGCTGCAGAAGCTGGCCCCGCACCTGGTGCGGCCGGTCAAGTTCCTGGTCCCGCTGCAGCACCGCGTGTGGGAGCGCGGCTACATCGGCGCCGGCGTCACGCTGTACGACACCCTCGGCGGCGCCCGCGCGCTGCCGCGGCACCGGCACCTGTCCAAGCGGGGCGCCTTCAAGGTGGCCCCGGCGCTCGCGGACGACGCGCTGATCGGGGCGATCCAGTACTACGACGCCCAGGTCGACGACGCCCGCCACACGATGACGATCGCGCGGACCGCCGCCGAGCAGGGCGCTTCGGTCCTGACGCGGACTCGCGTCACTTCGCTGCTTCGGGACGGCGAACGCGTCGTCGGGGCGAAGGTCGTGGACCGCGAGAGCGGGGTCGAGTTCGAGGTCCGCGCCCGCACGGTCGTCGCGGCCACCGGCGTGTGGAGCGACGACATGGCGGCGGCGGCCGGCATCCCCGCGCCGTTCACCGTCCGCGCGTCGAAGGGCATCCACCTCGTGGTGCCGCGGGAGAAGATCGACCTCGACACCGGGCTGATCCTGCGCACCGAGAAGAGCGTGCTGTTCGTCATCCCGTGGGGACGGCACTGGATCGTCGGCACCACCGACACCGAGTGGGACCTCGACCGCGAGCACCCGGCAGCGAGCCGCGCCGACGTCGACTACGTGCTGGAGCACCTCAACGCCGTCCTGCGCACCCCCGTGACGCACGACGACATCGAGGGCGTGTACGCCGGTCTCCGCCCGCTGCTGGCGGCGAAGGCGGCCGCGACGACGAAGCTGTCGCGGGAGCACGCCGTGGCGCACCCGGTGCCGGGCCTGGTCATCGTGGCCGGCGGCAAGTACACGACGTACCGGGTGATGGCCGCGGACGCGGTCGACGTCGCGGTCGAGGAGCTCGGCCGCCCGGCCCCGCCGTCGTGGACCGACCGGCTCCCGATCGCCGGCGCCGAGGGCTACCACGAGCTGTGGGAGGACCGCGCCGGCGTGGCCGCGAAGTCCGGGCTGCCGCTGACCCGCGTCGAGCACCTGCTGCAGCGGTACGGCACGCGGATCTGGAACCTCCTCGACCTGATCGAGGAGCAGCCTTCGCTGGGGGAACCGATCACGGAGACCTCGGAGTACCTCCGCGTGGAGGCCGTCTACGCGGTCTCCCACGAGGGTGCGCTGCACCTGGAGGACGTCCTCACGCGGCGGACGCGCATCTCGATCGAGGAGCGCGACCGCGGCGTGGCGGCGGCCCCGGTGGTCGCCGGCCTGATGGCCCCGCTGCTCGGCTGGGACGCGCACCGCACGGACCGCGAGGTGGCGAACTACCTGGCCCGCGTGGAGGCGGAGCGCTCGGCTCAGGAAGCCCCGGACGACGCGGCGGCGAACGCCACCCGCCTCGCGGCCCCGGCGCTGCTGCCGAGCTGAATCCGCCCCGGTGCCGGAAAGGCACCCCCATGGCCGGGAAGGCCGTAAGGGTGCCTTTTTCGGCGTAGGGTGGGTTTCTTCCCTCGCCCGGCCCTGCCGGTGTCCGGCCACTCCGTGGTCAGATGAGCGGGGGAGGGGACAAATGCTGAGAATTCATTTCACTTCGGAGGATCTTTCGCGGACGCGGATCGCCGCGGCCGCCAACCCGTTCTGGGAAATGGTGTTCAGCCGCTACCGGCTGGCCGGGCACGACCGGTCGCCAGGCCTGACGCCCTGGCTGCACCGGGTGCGGGCCACCTCGCGCGGGATGCGGGCGGGCATGGAGGTGCTCGCGGCGCTTTGCCCGCAGGGGCCCTACTTTCCGGACTTCCTGACCCCGCACGAGGGACTCCGGGGACTGGATGCCGGTGCCGAAGCGATCCTGAGCACCCCTCGGCGGCGCGTCGAACACGAACTGGCCCGGCTGGCCGGCTGGTCTCCGGTGCCGTCCTGGACGCGGCGCCTGACCGAGGGCGAGGCCAGGGCTCGCGTCGTGGCCGCCCTGCGGGCCTACCACGCCGCGGCCATCGAGCCGCACGCCGACCTGATCGAGGCGAGGATGACCGCCGAGCGCACCCGGCGGCAGCGGGATCTGGCCCGCGGCGGAGTGGCGGGCCTGCTGCGCGGACTGGCCCCGATGATGGCGTGGCGGCCACCCGTGCTCGAAATGCCGTACCCGGTCGACCGCGACCTGCACCTCGACGGCCGGGGGCTGCTCTTGGTGCCTTCGTACTTCTGCCGTCGGCGTCCGGTCGCGCTGGCCGATCCCGGCCTGCCGCCGACGGTGGCCTACCCCGTCGATCAGACGCTCGCCGACCCGTCGCTCGCGGGCCTGCTCGGCGTCACCAGGGCCACCGTGCTGACCTCGATCGACGACGGCGCGACCACGACGATGCTGGCCCATCGGGTGATGACCTCGCCCGGTTCGGCCAGCCGGCACACCCAGGTCCTCCGTGAGGCGGGGCTGATCACGACGAACCGGCGGGGGACCGCGGTCTGGCACACGCTGACCCCGCTCGGCTCGGCACTGCTTTCGGGGAACCGTGCGCGGCCGGGACACTGATTTCACCCAGCCGCAAAGGCTGGCCCGGCCGCCTGCCGCCGGGTCAAGCTGATTCCGTGATTTCGGCAATCGGCCGGCGAAACGGAGTGGAAAACAATGCGGATCATTCCCACGATCGTGGTTTCGGTAGCAATTCTCCTCGGCGCGGCGCTCGGCAGCGGTCCGGCGACGGCGGCCCCCAAGCCCGACTCGGGCACGGGAGTCCTGATCCGTGACTGCGTCGACGTCCCCAACCGGGACGTCGGGCGTGGTTCGACCGGGGAGTACGTGCGTGAGGTGCAGTGCCTGCTCAACTGGGCGATCGCCCCTTCGACCTTCGGGCCGATCGCCGAGGACGGCCAGTTCGGCTCGATCACCGAACGGAAGGTCATCAAGTTCCAGCAGTGTGCCAACGCACTGGGAGCGGGGCTGGCGGTCGACGGCAGGGTGGGCCCGAGGACCGCGCCGCACCTCGAGTGGTGGGCCGCCCACTCGGCGTACATCTGCTGACCCGGTGCGCTCACGGGGCCGGGCGGCAGCCCAGCTCCGTGAGCACGTACCGGGCGTTGGCCGAGATGACCGGGTTCGTGTGCCGGTAGTACGGCAGCTGGATCACCGCCATCGCCAGCGCCCAGCCGCGGCCGCGGGCCCAGGTCGCGTCGTCGGCGCCGACGGCGTCGCGGAAGGCGGGCCGGGTCCGCGCGGTCAGCAGGTTCCACGCGGGGATCAGGTCGCACGCCGGGTCGCCGAGGCCCGCCGTCGCCCAGTCGAGGACGCCGTTCAGGCGGCCGTGCCGAAGCAGGAGGTTGCTCGGCATCAGGTCGGAATGCACCCAGCACGGTGGCCCGGTCCATTGTGGAGCGTCGAGTGCTTCGGTCCAGACCGCGAGGGCGGCCGCCGCGTCGAACGGCTCGCCGGTGCGGCTCAGCTCCTCGATCGCGCGGCGGGCCGCTCCGTCGACGGGGGACAGCGGCTTCCCGCGGTAGGCCGGGGGACCGTCGGCGGTGTTCGCCCGGAGCGCGAGGACGAACTCCGCCAGCTCGCGGGCCGGTGCGTCCCGGCCTTCGAGCGCCGGTTCGCCGTCGAGCCAGCTGTGCACCGCCCACGGCCACGGGTACCCCGCGGCGGGTTCCCCGATCGCGACGACGGCCGGGACCGCCGCCGGCAGGTCGCCGAGGGCGCCCAGGATCCGGTGTTCCTTCGCGATGTCGGAGGCGCCGCCCCCGGTGAGGGGCAGCCGGACGGTCCGGTCGTCCCCGAGGCGGTACACGGCGTTGACCGTCCCGCCCGAAGCCAGGGGAGTGACCGGCAGGTCCGCCCACTCGGGGAACTGCCCGCGCACCAGCCGCTCCACGAGCGCGGTGTCGATGGCGTGCTCGTCGGCGTGCATCCGGCCCATGGGATCACCGAACCACGCACGTCAACGGGGTTTCCGTGAGCCGGAGCACCCCGGATTGCACGACGATGCATCGCCGTGCATAATCATTCGCATGTCCAAGGTGCTCACTTCCCTGCCCGTCGGCGAGCGTGTCGGTATCGCCTTCTCCGGTGGCCTCGACACTTCCGTAGCGGTCGCGTGGATGCGCGACAAAGGCGCGGTCCCCTGCACCTACACCGCCGACATCGGCCAGTACGACGAGCCCGACATCGACTCGGTGCCCGGGCGGGCCGGCCAGTACGGCGCCGAGATCGCCCGGCTCGTCGACTGCAAGGAAGCGCTGGTCGAAGAGGGGCTCGCGGCCCTGACGTGCGGTGCGTTCCACATCCGCTCCGGCGGCCGCAGCTACTTCAACACCACCCCGCTCGGCCGCGCGGTCACCGGCACGCTGCTGGTGCGCGCCATGCTCGAGGACGACGTCCAGATCTGGGGCGACGGCTCCACCTACAAGGGCAACGACATCGAGCGGTTCTACCGCTACGGCCTGCTGGCCAACCCCTCCTTGCGCGTCTACAAGCCGTGGCTCGACGCGGACTTCGTCACCGAGCTCGGTGGCCGCAAGGAGATGTCCGAGTGGCTGCTCGCGCACGACCTGCCCTACCGCGACAGCACCGAGAAGGCCTACTCGACCGACGCCAACATCTGGGGCGCCACGCACGAGGCCAAGTCGCTGGAGCACCTGGACACCGGCATCGAGATCGTCAAGCCGATCATGGGCGTGGCGTTCTGGGACCCCGAGGTCGAGATCCCGGCCGAAGACGTCACGATCGGCTTCGAGCACGGCCGGCCGGTGACGATCAACGGCAAGGAGTTCGCCACCGCCGTCGACCTGGTCCTCGAGGCCAACGCCGTCGGCGGCCGGCACGGCCTCGGCATGTCCGACCAGATCGAGAACCGGATCATCGAGGCCAAGAGCCGCGGCATCTACGAGGCGCCCGGCATGGCGCTGCTGCACGCCGCCTACGAGCGGCTGGTCAACGCCATCCACAACGAGGACACCCTCGCCAGCTACCACAACCACGGGCGGCAGCTCGGCCGCCTGATGTACGAGGGCCGCTGGCTGGACCCGCAGGCGATGATGCTGCGCGAGTCGCTGCAGCGCTGGGTCGGCACCGCGGTCACCGGCGAGGTGACGCTGCGGCTGCGGCGCGGCGAGGACTACTCGATCCTCGACACGACCGGCCCGGCGTTCAGCTACCACCCGGACAAGCTGTCGATGGAGCGGACCGAGGACTCGGCGTTCGGCCCGGTCGACCGGATCGGCCAGCTGACCATGCGCAACCTCGACATCGCCGACTCGCGGGCGAAGCTGGAGCAGTACGCGAGCCTCGGCATGGTCGGCGGCTCGAACCCGAAGCTGATCGGCGCCGCCCAGGCCGCGTCGACCGGCCTGATCGGCGCGATGCCCGAGGGCGGCGCCGAGGTGATCGCCTCGCGCGGCAAGACCGACGACGTCGAGCTGCTCGACAACGCCGCGATGGAGTTCGGCACGGACTGATCGGCGGTACCCGAAGGCCACCACGCTCGCCGTGGTGGCCTTCGGTGCGTTCGGGGCGCGAGCACGGCGTCCCGGCAAACGAGTGACGTTCGCCGTCATGGTGTCTCGAATGTGCGCGAATTCCCCACGGACCGCACGGGCGTCCGGTTACAGTCCGGCTGCGGGGTGCCGTCTGGGGGCGGCCGCGGGAACGGGAGCGCGCGATGGGGCCTGAAGTGCGGTTTCACCTGCTCGGACCGCTGACCGTGACGGTCGGCGGGCGGGCGCTGCCGCTCGGCGGGGCGAAACAGCGGGCCCTGCTCGCGCACCTGCTGCTCAACGCGAACCGCACGGTCTCGCCCGGCCAGCTGATCGACACCCTGTGGCCGCACGAACCGCCGACGTCGGCCACCGCCAACCTGCAGACCTACGTGTGGCGGCTGCGCCGGCTGCTGCCGGACGGCGCCGCTCTGCGCACCCACGACCCGGGGTATTCGCTGGTCGTCGACCCCGGCGACGTCGACGCCCACCGGTTCGCCCGGCTCGTCGGCGACGCGGCCCGCGCGGCCAAGGACGGCTCGCCCGAAACGGCGCTGACGCTGCTGGCCGAGGCTGAAGCGCTCTGGCGCGGTGATCCGCTGGAGGACCTGCCGACCGCACCGGCCTGGGACGCCGAGCTCGGCCGGCTCGTCGAGAACCGGCTGGCCGCGGTCGAGGAGCGGCTGGCGCTGCAGGTCCGGCGGGGCCGGCACGACCCCGCGATCGCCGAGCTCACCGTGCTGCTGGCCGAACACCCGTACCGGGAACGGCTCTGGCAGCAGTACCTGCTCGCGCTCGCCGGCGCGGGCCGCCGGGCCGAGGCGCTGCAGGCGTACGGGACCGCTCGCGAACGGCTCGTCACCGAACTCGGCGTCGAACCGGGGCCGGAGCTGCGGGCCCTGCAGGCGGCGATCCTGACCGGCGAACCGCTGCCCGGGCCGGCCGCGGTGGCCGTGCCGTCACCGCTGCGGCAGCTCCCGGCCGACCTGCCCGACTTCACCGGCCGCGAGGAGTACGTCCGCGAACTCTCCGCGGCCCTCGGCGCGGGACCGGCGCCGGTGGTGCTGACCGGCGCGCCCGGCACCGGCAAGACGGCGCTGGCCATGCACGTCGCGCACGGCCTCGCGAGCCGGTTCCCGGACGGCCAGCTCTACGTCGACCTCGCCGGCACGGGCGCACCGCGGGACCCGGCCCAGGTGCTCGCCGACTTCCTGCACGCGCTGGGCGTCACCGGCAACACCGTCCCCGCCGGGCCGGGCCAGCGGGCCGCGCTGTTCCGCTCGCGCCTGGCCGGGCGCCGGGTGCTGCTGGTGCTCGACGACGCGGCGACCGCCGCGCAGGTCCGCCCGCTGCTGCCCGCGGACGCCGGGTGCGCCGTGCTGGTGACGACCCGTGGCCGGCTGCCCGAGCTGGCGGGCGCCAAGCACGTCGAGCTGCCCGTGTTCGGCGAGCGGGAAGCCGCGCAGCTGCTGTCCGAGCTGGCGGGACCGGACCGGGTGGTCGGCGAACCGGCCGAAGCGGCGGCGATCGTGCGGTGCTGCGGGTACCTGCCGCTGGCGATCCGCATCGCCGGCGCGCGGCTGGCCGGGCGGCAGGCGTGGAGCCTGCGCACGCTGCACGACCGGCTGGCCGACGAGTCGAGCCGGCTGAGCGAGCTGCGCGTCGGCGATCTGGGTGTCCGGCCGAGCTTCGAGCTGAGCCTGCGTCAGCTGCCGACGGCCGCGCGGACGGCGTTCGGCCGGGCGGCGGTGCTGGGCGCGCAGGACTTCCCGAGCTGGGTGGTCGACGCGCTGCTGGACCGCGCGGGCACGCACGACGTCCTCGACGTGCTCGTCGACGCCAACCTGGTTTCCCTCGCAGGACGGGATTCCGGCGGGCACCCGCGCTACCGCCTGCACGACCTGCTGCGGTGCTATGCGACGGAACTCGTTGCGGCGGAACCCCTTCCGGCCCGGCGCGAGACGCTCGCCCGGGTGCTGGCGACGCTCTTGGCACTGGCGAAGACCGCGGCGGCGGGCCTGCCGCCGGCGTTCGGCGCGATGACCGGGCCGCCGGTGGCCGCGGGTCCCGTCCCGGACCGGCTGGTCGCCGACCCGCTGGGCTGGTTCACGGCGGAACGCAAGCTGCTGGCGGCGGCGGTCCAGCTGGCGGCGGAGGCGGGCCTGGCCGAACTGGCCTGGCAGCTGACCGCGGCCGCGGTCCCGTTCTACGACCTGCGCGGCGCGTACGACGACTGGCGACGCAGTCACCTGACGGCCCTGGCGGCGGTCGAGGCGGCGGGCAACCTCCGGGGCGCGGCGGTGCTGAGCCGCGGCCTCGGCCAGGTCCGCCTCTACCACGACGAATACGCGGCGGCCGAGCGCGACATGCGGCGGTCGGCGGAGCTGTTCGCCGAACTGGGCGACGTCCGAGGCGAGGCACTGGCGGTGGCGGGCCTGGGCACGGTGGCCCGCGTCCGCGACCGCCCCCGGGAAGCGCTGGGCTTCTACCGCCGTGCGCTCTCGGGCCTGGAACGGGCGGACGACCGCAGCGGCGTCGCCCAGATGCGCAACTCGATCGGCTCGACGGCCGCAGTGCTGGGCTCGTTCGCCGAGGCGGAAACGTGGCTGCGCCGGGCCCGCGAGCTGGCGCGCGAGATCGGCGACCCGCACCGGGAGGCGAAGGTCCTGACGGAGCTGGGCACGGTGCACCGCGACACCGGACGGCTCCCGGAGTCGTTGACGTGCTTGAGGCTGGCGTTGAGCATCCTGGAGGAACTCGACGACGAAAGGTGCAGCGCGTACGCGTTGCTGGGCATCGGGCAGACGTTGCTGGCGGCGGGCGAGCCGGTCCAGGCGCGCGGGGTGTGCGACCGGGCGCTGCGGGTGTTCCGCGAGACGGGCAACCACCAGGGGGAGACGACGGGGCTGGCGTTGCTGGAGCAGGTCCAGCGCCGCAGGACCCCGTCGGCCGCGACCCACCCCTGAGCCCGGGGCGGCGGCCGGAGTGCCGCCGCCCCCGCACCCCGCACGGCTCAGTTGCTGTTGCCCGGCTTCCAGCCCAGGTAGTTGGCGAAGTAGCCCTGCCGGGCGTGGCCGATCGCGCCGTTCACGCTGGTCGCCCAGACTCCGCCGCTGCCGTCGGCGAGGCCGACGTGGCCGTACGCCGAGATGTTCCAGAACACGAACGCGCCGCGCGGCGGGGTGCCCGTCGTGTGGCGGGCGCCGTCCGAAGAGCGCCAGTGCTCGATCGCGCTCGCGTGGTGCGTCACGCGGTCCCACGCCAGGCGCACCGCCCGCTCGCAGTAGCCCTGGTAGGCGGTGCTGCCGTTGCGGTTGGCGAACCAGGCGATCGCCTGGTTCGCCGTCCGCGCCGCGGCCAGGTCGGCGGCCGAGTCGGTGATCACCGCGCCCGGTTGGGCGATGTCGGCGGCCGTGACCTCCGAGTACACCTCCGACGGCGCGGCGGTGGCGGCCGAAGCGACGCTCGCGCCGCCGAAGAGCAGGGCCGCCGAGAGCGCGGCCGCCTGGCAGATCATTCGCATGGGTGTCTCCCTCAGTAGGCCGGGGCAGGCGTCCCGGCGTCGACGGGAGAACCCTGCGCGCCGCCGCTACACCGCCACTACACCGCCGCTCTCGCGCGGGCGAATGACAAAACCGGGACGGTCGTGCCGGACGCGCGTGACCAGCGCCGTCGACGCGGCGGCTGGGCACCTGCTGCCCGGCACGGCCCGCCGAGCGCCGCCCCGGCTGACGTAGGGTCGGGAGCGGGATTTTGTACGGCGGAAGGACATGCGGGTGGGCGAGTCGAACTGGGCCGGGAACCACACCTACGGCGCGGACGCGGTGACGACCCCGCGGACGGTCGACGAGGTGCGGGCGGCCGTCGCGGCCGCGACGCACGTCAAAGCCCTCGGGAGCCGGCACTGCTTCAACGACATCGCCGACTCCCCGGGCGGGCTCCTGCTCGACCTGCGTGCCCTCGACGCCGGGGTCGAGATCGGCGACGGCACGGTGACCGTCGGCGGGTCGGCCCGCTACGGCGACTTCGCGCGGCAGCTGCACGACGCCGGCTTCGCGCTGCCGAACCTCGCGTCGCTGCCGCACATCACGGTGGCCGGCAGCGTGGCGACCGGCACCCACGGCTCCGGGCGGCGGCAGCCGGGGCTCGCCGCGGCCGTCTCCGGGATCGAGCTGGTCACCGCCGACGGAAGCCTGCGGACCTTCACCCGCGCCGACGCCGAGTTCCCCGGCCTGGTCGTCGGGCTCGGCGCGTTCGGTGTCGTCACCCGGCTGACCCTCGACGTGGTCCCCGCGTTCGACGTCCGCCAGGACGTCTTCGACACCCTGCCCTGGGAAGCCGCGTACCGGCACTTCGACGAAATCGAAGACGCCGGCTACAGCGTCAGCATGTTCACGAACTGGGCGAACGACGCGATCGACCTGGTGTGGGTCAAGAGCCGCGTCGACGACTTCACCGAGCGCGCCGGTCTCTTCGGCGCGGTTCCCGCGGACGGGCCGCGCCACCCGGCGCACGCCGCCGGGATCCCCGCGGACAACTGCACGCCGCAGCAGGGGGCGCCGGGCCCGTGGCACGAGCGGCTCCCGCACTTCGCGCTGGCGTTCACCCCGAGCGTCGGGGACGAGCTGCAGTCGGAGTACTTCGTGCCCTACCGCGCCGCCACCGCCGCGGTGCGGGCGGTCCGCGAGCTCGGCGACCTCGTCGCCCCGCTGCTGCTGGTCTCGGAAATCCGCGCGATCGCGGGCGACGACCTGTGGCTGAGCCCCGGCCACGGCGGCGACCGGGTGGCCCTGCACTTCACGTGGCAGCCGCGGCAGCCCGAGGTCGAGGCGGTTCTCCCGGTGCTCGAGGAGCGCCTGGCACCGTTCGGCGCGCGCCCGCACTGGGGCAAGCTCTTCCACGGCGTCCCGGACGGCTACCCGCGGCTGGCCGAATTCCGGGCGCTGGCCGAAACCCTCGACCCGCAGGGCAAGTTCCGCAACCCCTTCCTGAACCGCAACGTCTTCGGCGGCTAGCCCGACGGCGGGGCCGTGGTGGCGCGGACGATGAGGTGGGTGTCCAGCACCTGCGTCGTGTGCTCGTCGGCCTCGCCGTCGAGCAGGCCCAGCAGGATCGTCACCGCCGCGCGGCCCGCCGCCTCCGTCGGCATCGCGATCGTCGTCAGCGGGGGTGCGGAGATCGCCGCGAAGACCAGGTCGTCGAAGCCCACGAGGCTGATCTCGTCCGGCACCGGGACCCCGCGGGCGTTCAGCCGCGCCAGCGCGCCGAAGGCGACCAGGTCGTTGTAGGCGACGATCGCCGTCACGTCGGCCGCCAGCGCCAGGTCCGCGCCCTGCAGGCCGCCTTCGAACACCGGCGGGAACGGGCCGAACTCGACGACGTCCGTGCCGTGCTTCTGCGCCGTCTCCGCCAGGCCCAGCCGGCGGGCCCGGTTCGCCCACGACGCCCGTGGCCCGCCCAGGTAGGCGCACCGGCGGTGTCCCAGCGCGGCCAGGTGCTCGATCGCCTGGCGCATTCCGTCCGCGGCGTCCATCACGATCGACGGGATGCCGGGCACCTCCCGGTTGAGCAGCACCAGGGTCGTCTGCCCGGCGAGCGCGCGCAGCTGGTCGTCGGTCATGCTCGGGCTGCACAGCACGACGCCGTCGACCTGCTTGGCCATCCGGCGGACGAGGTTCTGCTCGGTCGCCGGGTCCTCGTCGCTGTTGGCGAACAGCACCGCGATGTCGTCCTGCCGCGCGCGGGCCTGTACCCCGTTGAGCACGCCGGTGAAGAACGGGTTGCCCAGGTCGGAGACGACGATCCCGATGTGCCCGGTGCGGACCGCGGGCCCCGGCTGCGGTGCGCCGGCCGCGTGGTAACCCAGCTCGTGCGCCGCGGCCAGCACCCGGGTGCGGGTCTGCTGCCGGACCAGGTCCGGGGACGTGAAGGCCCGCGACACGGTCGAAATCGACACGTTGGCCCGGCGGGCGACGTCGTGAATCGTCACGGTCACGGCAACTCCTCGGCAGGCTCCGAGCAACATCATGGAAACGCCTGAGAGCGTTGTCAACAAATCCTGCAAACGAGTGATCGCCGCTTGCAGTCGGAGGCGGTCATTCCAGTAAGCGCTCTCTCGAAACCCACGCGGCCATTCGGAGTATCCGTGGTTCGAAGATTTCGACGGGCGTGTCCTGATCGTTGACACGTTTGTCGCGCACGCCCTACGGTGGCGACCGGAAGTTTCTCCCAACGCCTGACCCATTCGTCAGTTCCGCGCGGGCCGCCCACCGGGTCCCGCCGATCGGAGATCCATGTCGGGGAGCCGGAGCCGCACCGTGGCGGACCCGCCGAGGCTGGCGGTCGTCGGCACGTCCGGCTACGCGTTCAGCTACCTGCACCGCGCGCGGATCCTCCACGACGAAGGCCTGGTCCGGTTCGCAGGCATGGCCGACATCCGGCCCCCGTCGGCCGCGGCCAGTGCGCTGCTGCCGCCCGGCGGCACCGCGCACGCCGGCGTCGAAGACCTGCTCCGCCGCTGCCGCCCCGACATCACCGTGGTCGCGACCCCGCCGCACGCGCACGTCCAAACCGGCGCCGCGGTGCTGCGCGCGGGCAGCGACCTGCTGCTGGAAACCCCGCCGGTGCTCGACCTCGACGGCTTCACCACGCTGTCGCGGCTGGCCGCGGAGACCGGCGCGGCCTGCCAGACCGGGTTCCAGAGCTTCGGCTCCCCGGTCCTGCCCGTGCTCCGGGCGGCGATCGCGGCCGGCAAGCTCGGCACCGTGGTCGGTGTCGGTGCGGCCGGAGCGTGGATCCGCACCGACGCCTACTACCGCCGCAACCCGTGGGCCGGCCGCCGCTGGCTCGACGGCGAGGCCGTCGTCGACGGCGCGCTGACCAACCCGTTCTCCCACGCGGTGGCCACCGCGCTGCTGGTCGGCGGGGTCGCCGGGCGCGACCCGGCGGAGATCGCCCTCGAGCTCTACGGCACCCGCGACATCGAGGCCGACGACACCGCGTGCCTGCGGATCCGGTTCGGTGCCGGGCCCGAGATCGTCGTCGCCGCTTCGCTGTGCGCCGAGCAAGATCACGAGCCTTACGTCGTGGTGCACGGCGAGCGCGGGCGCGCGAAGTTCTGGTACAAGAGCCACCGCCTCGAGATCGACGACGAGCGGTTCCACCTCGGCGAACCGGCCGACCTGCTGCGCAACCTGATCGCCCACCACCTCGACCCGGACGGCGTGCCGCTGCTCGCGCCGTTGTCCGGGACCCGGGCGTTCGCCTCGGTGGTCGAAGCGGTGCGGGACGCGCCGTCGCCGTCGCGCATCCCGGCGGGCTGGATCCGCACGGTCGGCGAAGGGGCGAGCCGGCACCCGGTCGTGCGCGGGATCGGCGAAGAGGTCGCCGTCGCCGCGGACCGGCTGGCGCTGTTCTCCGAGATCGGCGTTCCCTGGGCGAGTGCCGCCCGGCGGCCGGGCGGCAGCCCGGGCGCGGCGGCCGCCGAACGCACCGGCTAGCGACTCGCCGGTGCTCACCGCGCTGACGGCCCGGTCATCGACCCGGTTCCGGTAAGCGCTTTCTCGCGCTGCCCTCTGAATGCTGAAAGCGTTGCTGCACAAGGGCTATTGTTCCGAACTGGCCGTTGACACCGGTGTGTCCCACTGCCTACCGTGAGCGCGCTGACAGCGTTTTCAGAAAAGTGCTGACCGGCTGAGGACGGAGAGTTCAATGGGGCGGACAACTGTGCGTAGAACCAAGGGACGCGGGCTGGCCGCGCTGGCCGTGGTGGTCCCGTTGCTGCTGACCGGGGTGGCCGCCTGCGGCTCGGACTCCGGGAACGACGGCGACGTGACCATCAATTTCGTCTGGTGGGGTAGCGAAGGGCGGGCGAACCTGACGAAGAAGGCCGTCGAGCTCTTCCAGCAGAAGAACCCGGCCATCAAGGTGCAGACGTCGTTCTCGGCGTACGCGGCCTACTGGGAGAAGCTGGCGACGCAGACGGCCGGGGGCAAGCCGCCGGACGTGCTCAACGTCGACAGCCGCTACCTGGCCGAATACGGCGGCCGCAACGTCCTGGCCGACCTGAACTCCGGCCCGGGCAAGGCGATCTCGCTCGCCGACATCAACCCGGAGCTGGCGGCCACCGGCGTCTACCAGGGCAAGCGCTTCGCCGTGCCGTGGGCGCAGAACACGCCGGCGATGATCTACGACCCCGCGGTGTTCACGGCGGCCGGCGCCGACCCGGCGAAGGGCCTGACCTGGGACCAGTACGCCGAGGCGGCCCAGAAGGTCAGCGCGGCAGGCGGCTCGACGCGCGGCGTGACCGACTTCGGCATCCTCGACACGTCGCTGGAGATCTGGCTGCGCCAGCAGGGCAAGCAGTTCTACACGCCCGAGGGCAAGCTGGGCTTCGCCGCCGACGACCTGCGCCGCTACTGGCAGCTGGCGAGCAAGTTCCGTGACACCAAGGCTGCTTCACCCGCCGACGTCACGGCCTCCTACAACACCTCGCCCGAGCAGTCCCCGCTGGGCAAGAAGCTGACCAGCTCGGAGTTCGCCTACGACAACCTGCTGCCCGCGTACCAGAAGGCGAACGGCAAGCCGCTGAACGTGGCGCCGTACCCGAGCGGCCCGAACGGCGACACCGGGCAGTACCGGCGGCCGTCGATGTTCCTGGCCGTGTCCGCGCGCAGCCAGCAGCAGGAGGCGGCGGCGAAGCTCGTCGACTTCCTGGTCAACGACCCCGAGGTCGGCAAGATCGTCGGCACGGACCGCGGCCTGGCCCCGAACCTCAAGGTCCGCGAGCAGCTGGCGGCCGGCGCGAAGGGCAACGACAAGACCCTCTACGACTACGAGGCCGCGCTCGAACCGAAGCTCGGGGCCGCGCCACCGGTGCCGCCGAAGGGTGCCGGCGCGATCCAGAAGCTCCTCCAGCGCACGTACGAAGAAATCGCGTTCGGCCGGATGAGCATCGACGACGCGGTCAACCGGTTCATGACCGAAGCCCAGAAGGGACTGTCGTAGCCGATGACGACTCTGCGCACGCCGGACCCGCCGGTCGCGCCCCCGGCGTCGGACACGCGTGTCCGACGCCGGGACTCCCCGGCCGGGCGCCGCCGCAAGAGCCAGCCGGAGGCGTTCGCCTTCCTCACCCCGTGGCTGCTCGGTGCGGTGGCGCTGACCGTCGGCCCGATGGTGGTCTCGCTGTACCTGTCGTTCACCGACTACGACATGTTCACCTCGCCGAAGTGGGTCGGCTTCGGCAACTTCGAGCACATGTTCACCGGCGACGACCGCTACCTGCAGTCGGTGAAGGTCACGCTGATCTACGTGCTGGTCTCGGTGCCCCTGAAGCTGGGGGTGTCGCTGCTGGTGGCGATGCTGCTCAACACCCGCCGCGGGGCCAACGGCTTCTACCGGGCGGCGTTCTACGCGCCTTCGCTGCTCGGCGCGAGCGTCGCGGCGGCGCTGGTGTGGCGGGCGCTGTTCATGGGCGGCGGCCCGGTGAACGAGATCCTGGCGTTCTTCGGCTGGCACACGCCGAGCTGGGTCGACGACCCGCAGTTCAGCCTCGCCTCGATCGTGCTGCTGGGCGTCTGGCAGTTCGGCGCGCCGATGGTGATCTTCCTGGCCGGGCTCAAGCAGATCCCGGCGGAGCTGCACGAGGCGGCGGCGATCGACGGCGCGGGTGCGTTCCGCCGGTTCCGGCACATCACGCTGCCCATGCTGTCGCCGGTGATCTTCTTCAACCTGGTGATGGAGGCGATCCACGCCTTCCAGGCGTTCACGCCGGCGTTCGTCATCGGCGGCGGCCGCGGCGGCCCGGCCGACGCGGACCTGTTCTACACGCTCTACCTGTTCGAGGTCGGCTTCCAGGACTTCCGGATGGGCTACGCGTCCGCGATGGCGTGGGTGCTGCTGGTGGTCATCGCGATCGTGACGGCCATCGTCTTCCGGACGGCGAAGCTGTGGGTGTTCTACGACGACGCGGAAAACGCAGGGGGCAAGAAATGACCGTGCTGCCGCGCACGGCGCGGTCGTTCGGCTGGCACGTGCTGTGCCTGGTCATCGTCGCCGTGGTGCTGTACCCGCTGGTGTGGCTGGCGTTCGCGTCGGTCAAGCCGCCGGACGAGATCCTTTCGCGGCTGGCGCTGCTGCCCACCCGGTTCGTCTTCGACGGCTACACGAAGGGCTGGGAGGGCGCGGCGGGCGTCGGGTTCGGCCGCTTCTTCCTCAACTCCTTCCTGGTGGCCGGCCTGTCGGTGGCGGCGAACGTGCTGTCGTGCTCGCTGGCCGCGTTCGCCTTCGCCCGGCTGAAGTTCCGGTTCCGCGGCGCGCTGTTCGCGTTCATGATCACGACGCTGATGCTGCCCTACCACGTCACGCTCATCCCGCAGTACGTGATCTTCCAGCAGGCCGGCCTGGTCAACACGTTCGTCCCGCTGATCCTGCCGAAGCTGCTGGCCACCGAAGCGTTCTTCGTGTTCCTCATCGTCCAGTTCATGCGGGGCATCCCGCGCGAGCTGGACGAGGCGGCGATCATCGACGGCTGTTCGGTCTACCGCACGTTCTGGCACGTCGTGCTCCCGCTGTCGAAACCGGCACTGGTCACGACGTCGATCTTCACGTTCATCTGGACGTGGAACGACTTCTTCACGCAGATGGTGTACCTGAACGACACGGAGAAGTTCACCGTGCCGCTCGGGCTGAGGCTGTTCGTCGACACCAGCAGTGAATCGAACTTCGGCGCGATGTTCGCGATGTCCGCGCTCGCGCTGGTCCCGATCGTGCTGTTCTTCCTCGCCTTCCAGCGCCTGCTGGTCGAGGGCGTCAGCACCAGCGGTCTGAAGGGGTGAATTGATGCGCAGCGCAACCGTGCGGACGACCTGGCGCGCCGGGCTGGAGGAGTTCTCGGACTGCCTGCTGGCCGGGCTGCTCGTCGCGCTCGCGTCGGTGCCGGTGGTGACCGCGGCACCGGCGCTCGTGGCGGGCTGCCGGGTCCTCGACCGGGCCCGGAACGACCTCGGACGTCCACTGTGGACCACTTTCTGGGCCGACTTCCGCGAGGCGGCCCGCGGCGGCGTGCCGTTCGGGCTGGGGTGTCTCGCGGCGGTGGTGCTGGTCGCGGTGGACCTGGAGGTGGTGGCCTCGATGCCGGGGTCCGGCGCGCTGCGGGCGGTGTTGTGGGGACTGGCGGTGGCGGGTGCGGTGGTCGCCGTGCGGACCTGCGAGGTGGTGGCCACGGGCGGCCTGGCCTGGGGCCGGGCGATCGTGACCGCGGCGCGGGAAACCGCCGCCGCACCCACGAAGGGCCTGCTGCTGGCCGCCGCGCTCGGGCTGGCCGTGCTGCTCGTGTGGATGCTGCCGATCCTGGCGCTCGTGGTGGCCGGGCCCCTCGCACTGGCCGCGGTCGCGACCGGTGGCCGCCGATGACGCCGAAGGTGGTCGTCTTCGGCACGGCCGGCTACGCGGGCCAGCACCTGCGCCGGGCCCGCGCGCTGCACGACCGGGGCGAGCTGGTTCTGGTCGGCGCCTGCGACATCCGTGAACCCTCCGAAGAAGCCCGTGCCCTGCTCCCCGAAGGCGCGGTGATCACCCGGGACGCGGCCGAACTGCTCGCCCGCACGACCCCGGACATCGCCGTGGTGGCAACCCCGCCGCACACGCACCTGCCGCTGGCGAAACTCGCGCTCACCGCCGGCTGCCACCTGCTCGTCGAGAAGCCGCCGGTGCTCGACCTCGCGGCCTTCGGCGAACTGGCGGAGCTGGCCCGCGGCCGCGCCTGCCAGACCGGCTTCCAGAGCTTCGGGTCCGCCGCGGTCCCGGTGGTGCGGGCCGCGATCGAGGCCGGCCGGATCGGCGCGGTCACCGGGATCGCCGCCGCCGGGGCGTGGATCCGGCGGGACCGGTACTTCGCGCGCGCCGAGTGGGCGGGCCGCCGCCGCGTCGGCGGGCAGCCGGTGGTGGACGGGGCGCTGACCAACCCGTTCGCCCACGCCGTCGCGACCGCCCTGCTGGTCAACGGCACCGCCGACGTCCTGCCGGAGCGGACGGCCGTCGAGCTGTACCGGGCCCGGGACATCGAGTCCGACGACACCGCCTGCGCGCGGCTCAGCTTCGCCGGGGCACCGGACGTCGTCGTCGCGGCCACGCTCGACGCCGAGGCCGACCACGACCCGTACGTGCTGGTCCACGGCACGGAAGGCCGGATCCGCTGGCACTACAAGACCGACGTCGTGCTCGTGGGCGACGCGAAAACGCCGGTCGGGCCGCCCCGGGACCTGCTGGCCAACCTCGTCGCGCACCTGCGCGACGGCGAGCCGCTGCTGGCTCCGCTGGCCGCCACCCGCGCGTTCACCGCGCTGGTGGAGGCGGTCCGCGACGCGCCGGAACCGCTGCCCCTGCCCGCCGAATGGGTCCAGGCCGTGGGCACCGGGCCCGACCGGCACTTCGTCGTGCCGGGTGTCGATCGCGACGTCGACACCGCGGCCGAGCGGCTCGCGCTCTTCTCCGAACTCGCCCTGCCCTGGACCGGCGCCGCGTCACGCGCCTGAACGAGAGAGGTGATGGCGGTGCGTCGCCACGCGATCGTCGGCCTGGGCTCCCGGGCCCAGCTGTTCGCCCGGGCACTGGCCGCGTCGCCGCGGTCGGAGCTCGCGGCCTTCTGCGACCACAACGAAACCCGCATGCGGGTCCACAACGACTGGCTCGGCACGGAAATCCCGTGCTACCGGCCGGCGGACTTCACCGCCATGCTGGCGAAGGAACGCATCGACGTCGTCGTCGTGTGCACCCCGGACCACACGCACGCCGGCTACGTCGTCGCCGCGCTGGAGGCCGGCTGCGACGTCGTCACGGAAAAGCCGATGACCACCGACGTCGAGGGCGCGCGGCGGATCCTGGCGGCCCGGCGCGAGACGGGCCGCTCGGTGCGGGTCGCCTTCAACTACCGGTACAACCCGGTGCACCGCCGGGTGCGGGAACTGCTGGCCGGCGGCGCGATCGGGGAGATCGGCTCGGTCGAGTTCAGCTGGCTGCTCGACACCGCGCACGGCGCCGACTACTTCCGCCGCTGGCACCGGGACAAGGCGAACTCCGGCGGGTTGCTCGTGCACAAGTCCGGCCACCACTTCGACCTGGTCAACTGGTGGCTCGGCAGCGGCCCCGAGACGGTGTTCGCGCTGGGGCGGCTGTTCTTCTACGGCGACGAGAACGGTCACCGGCACCGCAGCGCCGTCGACCGGTTCGCGCTGGACCTCGAAGCCTCACCCCAGCTGCGCGCGCTCTACCGCGACGCCGAGCGGGAAGACGGGTACGTCCGGAACCAGGACGTGTTCGCGCCCGGCGTCACCATCGAAGACGACCTGTCGGTGCTCGTGCGCCACCACGGCGGGGCGGTGCTGAACTACCACCTGCACGCGTATTCGCCGCGGGAGGGCTACCGCGTCGCGTTCTCCGGCAGCGAAGGCCGGCTGGAGCTGGACGTCCGGGAGAACGAGTACGCGTCCGGCGCCGAGCCGGTGCCGAAGCGGGCGCGGGCCCGGCTGACCGTGCAACGGCACTGGGAACCGCCGGAAGCCGTGTTCGACGGGCTCCTCGGCGACGGGCACGGCGGCGGGGACGAGCGGATGCTCGCCGAACTGCTCGGCGACGCCGAACCGGACGCGCTCGGCTGCGCGGCCGACCACGACGCCGGCCTGCAGGCGCTGCTCACCGGGCTGGCCGCGAACCGGTCGCTGGAAACCGGCAGGCCCGTGCCGGTCGAAGAGCTGCTGGAAGAGATCGGGGAACCGGCGTGAGCCGGGCCGCGGTGGGGGACAGCACGCCGGTGGCGACCGAAGAGGCCGACGGCCGGGTGTGCGTGCGCCTCGGCGACGTCGTGCTGGCCGAGTACGTCGTCGAGCCGCCGACACCGGCCGGGGACTCGCCGAAGCCGTACCTGCACCCGCTGCGCACCACCGCGGGGGAGATCGTGACCGCGGTCCGGCCGCACGACCACACCTGGCACAACGGCCTGCAGTTCACCATGGCCCACCTCTCGGGCGAGAACTTCTGGGGCGGCCGCACCTACGTGCGCGGCCGCGGCTACACCCCGCTCGACAACAACGGCACCATCGGCCACGTCCGCTGGGAGCGCATCGACGACGCCGGCGGGCACTGCGAACTGCGGCACGAGCTGGCCTGGCGCACCGCGGCCGGCCGCCGCTGGCTCACCGAACACCGCACGCTGCACTTCGGCGACGTCTCACCCGAGGGCGGGCACTGGACGCTCACCTGGTCCAGCCGGCTGCGCAACACCAGCGGCCACGAGCTGCGCTGGGGGAGCCCGGTCACCGAAGGGCGGGACACCGCGGGCTACGGCGGGCTGTTCTGGCGCGGGCCGCGGTCCTTCGTCGGCGGCACGGTCCGGACCTCGGACGGGAAGGCCGCGGCCGACGCGATGGGGCACCGGGCGCCCTGGCTCGCCTTCACCGGTCGGCACGACGAAAGCCTGCGGACCTCGACGCTGCTGTTCGCCGACAGCCCGGAGAACGCGGCCCACCCGACGGCCTGGTACGTCCGCGCCGAGCCGTTCCCCGTCGTCAGCTTCGCCGCGACCTACCACCGGCCGTGGCTGCTGGAACCGGGCGAGGAGCTGACCCTGACCCACTACGTCGTCGTCATCGACGGCGCCCCGGACGCCGCCGGGCTCGCCCGGCACGCGGAGCGGGTGCTCAGGAGACCGTAAACCGACTAGAGGAGCCGACATGCGCTGGAAGGCTTTCGCGGGATGTTTCGCCCTGCTCGGACTACTGTGCCGATCGTTACCAACCCGGCCACAGTCACGGCCGAAAGCTTTCGTCGCAACGGTTACCTGCCGCGCGGGGGTCGGCCTGCTTTTGGCCGGATTGGTAACACTCACCGCGGCACCGGCCCAGGCGCACGGCCGCGATCCCGGCCGCGTCGTGCTCGGCGCGCACGACGGCTGGGCCGCGGCGACCACCGGGACCACCGGCGGCGCGGCGGCCGCCCCCGGCGACATCCGCACGGTGACCAAGCGGTCCGAGCTGGCGGCCGCGCTCGCGGCGAACCCGGGTGCGCCGAAGATCGTCTACGTCCGCGGCACCGTCGAGGGCAACGTGGATGCCGCGGACCGGCCGGTGAGCTGCGAAAGTTTCGCCGACCCCGCGTACAGCCTGCCGGCCTACCTGGCGGCGTACGATCCGGCGACGTGGGGGAGAGTGCGGCCGTCGGGGCCGCTGGAGGAAGCCCGTGAGCGGTCGCAGGCCAACCAGGCGAAGCAGGTCGTGCTCGACGTCGGCCCGAACACGACGATCGTCGGGCTCGGTGGCCGCGCCACACTGCACGGGCTGACCCTGCGGGTCACCGGGGACAACGTGATCCTGCGGAACCTGCACTTCTCCGACGCCCACGACTGCTTCCCGCAGTGGGATCCCCTCGACACCGCCGACGGGAACTGGAACTCCGAGTACGACAACCTCGACCTGGTCGGCGCGACGCACGTCTGGGTGGACCACAACGAGTTCAGCGACGGCGGGAACGACCAGCAGCCTTCGTACTTCGGCAGGAAGTACGAGGTCCACGACGGGCTGTTCGACATCGTGAACGGTTCGGACCTGGTCACGGTGTCGTACAACCGGCTGCACGACCACGACAAGACCATGCTGATCGGCAACACCGACAAGCCCACCCACGACGTCGGCAAGCTGCGGGTCACCCTGCACCACAACCTGTTCTCCGAAATCGGCCAGCGGGCGCCGCGGGTGCGGTACGGCCAAGTGCACCTGTACGACAACCTCTACCTGGTCAAGGACCCGGCCGCCTACACGTATTCCCTCGGCGTCGGTGTGGAGTCCCGGATCTACGCGGAGAACAACTTCTTCCGGATCCCGGCCGCACTGCCGTTGGGCCGGCTGGTGCACTACTGGAAGGGAACCGTGCTGCACGCGACCGGGACGCTGGTGGCCGTGGGCAACCAGTGGCCGCGCGCGGTCGACCTGCTGGCCGAGTACAACGCGGCCAACGACCCGGACCTCGGGGCGGACGTCGGCTGGACGCCGGGCCTCGTCGAGCGCCTCGACCCCACGTGGGCCGTTCCGGCGCTGGTACTGGCCGGTGCCGGGCCCGGCCGCTGAGACCTTCGACAGTTTCGCGTTTCTGGCGGTGTTTTCTGGCAGTGTTTTCTGAAAACACACCGCCGTCGGCGACCATCCGGGCGACATGCGTGGCGGTGCGGCGAACGACATTGACACACTGCGGCCCGTAACCCGAAACTCGGTGGCGAGAAAGCGCTTTCACAACCCGGTCGGACGTTTTCCATCAGCGCCGATTGAAGCACAAGACCAGGGAGTGACGAATGATTCCCCCAACCATGGCCCGGATCATCCGGGTGGCGGCGGTCGCCGCGCTCGTCGTCTCGGCGGCGGTCGGCACCGGTGCCACCGCGTCGGCCGCCGCGTGGCCGAACCCGGGCACCAGCGTGCCGGTGCCGACGACGATCAAGGTCACCAGCGGCACCTACGACGGCGGGCTCAAGCGGTTCTACGGCACCGGCGACCTCGGCAGCGGCGGCCAGGACGAGGGCCAGGGCCCGCTCTTCCAGCTGGCCAACGGCACCACGCTGAAGAACGTCGTCCTGGGCAGCCCCGCCGCCGACGGCGTGCACTGCCTCGGCACCTGCACGCTGCTCAACGTCTGGTGGGAGGACGTCGGCGAGGACGCCGCGACCTTCAAGGGCACCTCCGCCTCCCAGACGATGACCATCGACGGTGGCGGCGCGCGCAAGGCCTCGGACAAGGTGTTCCAGCACAACGGCCCCGGCACGATGTACATCCGCAACTTCCAGGTCAACGACTTCGGCAAGCTGTACCGCTCCTGCGGCAACTGCAAGACGCAGCACAAGCGCAACGTCGTCGTGGACAACGTCACGGCCACCGTGCCCGGCAAGTCGCTGGTCGGCATCAACACCAACTACGGCGACACGGCCAAGCTGACGCGGATCACCATCGTCGGCGACTCCAGCCGCAAGCTCGTGCCCTGCCAGAAGTACAAGGGCGTGACCAGCGGCGAGCCGACGCTGATCGGCAGTGGCCCGGACTCGACGAACTGCCTCTACACCGCGGCCAACATCACCTACAAGTAACCGACCCGCGCCGGGGGCGGCGGCCGCCGTCCGATGCCCCCGGCGCGTTCCACCGTGGAGGCGTCATGCTCAAGACCCTGCTCGTCGCGTCGGTGCTCGCCGGGGCGTCGTTCGCCGCCCCGCCCGCCGGTGCGGTGGCGGCGAACGTCGTCGTGGCCAAGGACGGATCCGGCAACTACACCACCGTGCAGGCCGGGATCAACGCGGTCTCGGCGGGTGGCACGATCTCGATCAAACCCGGGACCTACCGGGAAGTCATTTCGGTGCCGGCGAGCAAGACCGGGCTCACCATGCGCGGGACCACCGGGAAGGCCGCCGATGTCGTCGTCGACTACGACAACGCCAGCGGGACGAAGAAACCCGACGGCTCGACGTACGGCACCACGGGCAGCGCCACCGCGACGATCGCCGCGAACGGCTTCACCGCCACCGCGCTGACCTTCCGCAACTCCTTCGACCGCAAGGCGCACCCGGAGATCACCGCCACCCAGGCGGTCGCGGTCAAGACCACCGGTGACCGGATGGTGTTCGACAACGTCACCTTCCTCGGGCACCAGGACACCCTGTACGCCGACACCGCGGCCGTCGGCGCGACCGGGCGCCAGTACTACCGCAACTGCGCGATCAGCGGCGACGTCGACTTCCTCTTCGGCCGCGCGACGGCCGTGTTCGACCGGGCGACGATCACGCTGCTCGACCGCGGCTCGAGCAGCAACAACGGCTACCTGACCGCGGCCAGCACCCGGCGGTCGAACCCGTACGGCTTCCTCATCGTCGGCAGCCGCGTGCTCAGCTCGGCCGCCAACGCGAGCTTCCACCTGGGCCGTCCGTGGCACCCGGGCGGGGACGTCGACGCCATCGCCCAGGTCCTGATCCGCGAGACGTCCCTGCCGGCGGCGATCAAGCCGGCGCCGTGGACCGACATGTCGGGCTTCTCGTGGAAGGACGCGCGGTTCTTCGAGTACCGCAACACCGGCCCGGGCGCGGGGACCGGCACCAACCGGCCACAGCTGCCTGCCGCGCAGGCCGCGAACTACACCGCGCAGAAGTACCTCGCGGGCGGCGACGGGTGGAACCCCGTCCGCTGACCACGTCAAGGGGCCGGCCGGGGAAGAACCTCCGTCCGGCCCCTTGACGCCCCGCGCGCGACCGTCGACCATTTGCCCGGCATACGTTGTTAGCGTTAACAACGTCCAGGATCAGCGCCGAACCGAGGACCCCCATGCGCCTGCGCCGTCTCCCGGCCCTCATCGCCGTCGCCGCCGCCCTGCTGAGCGCGCCCGCCGCCCAAGCCGCGACCTACCCCGAGCCCGGTTACGTGACCGGCGACATCGGGGCGGTGCACGACCCGGCGATGATCCGCGCGGCGGACGGCAGCTACCTGCTCTACTCGACCGACCAGTACCTGCAGATCCGCCGGTCGACCGACCGCGTCCACTTCACGAAGATCGGCTCGGTCTGGCCGAACGGCGCGCCGTGGACGGCGCCCTTCACCGACCCCGCCAAGCCGGAATACCTGTGGGCGCCGGACATCTCGTTCCACAACGGCAAGTACTACCTGTACTACTCCGCTTCGTCGCTGGGCTCCCGCAACTCGGCGATCTTCCTCGCCACCAGCACGACCGGCCTGCCGGGCAGCTGGACGAACCACGGCATCGTCGTGCAGACGAGCACGAGCAACGACTACAACGCGATCGACCCGAACCTGTTCGTCGACTCCGCCGGCCGCTGGTGGCTGAGCTTCGGCTCGTGGTGGACCGGGATCAAGATGATCCGGCTCGACCCGGCCACCGGCAAGCGCAGCACGACCGACACCGCGCTGCGGAGCATCGCCCAGCGCACGGGCAGCACGTCGGCCGCGGAAGCGCCCTTCATCATCCAGCGCGGCGGCTACTACTACCTCTTCGTCTCGTGGGACCTCTGCTGCCAGGGCACCAAGAGCAACTACCGCGTGATGGTCGGCCGTTCGACGTCGATCACCGGCCCGTACACCGACCGCAACGGTGTCCGGATGACCGCCGGCGGCGGCACGCAGATCCTGGCGAGCCACGGCGCGGTCCACGGCCCCGGCCACGTGGCCGTGCTCCACGACTCGGACGCCGACGTGCTCGTCTACCACTACTACTACTCGGACGCGACCCCGCTGACGGGCAAGCTCGGCATCAACCTCGTCGGCTACGACAGCGCAGGCTGGCCGTACGTGTACTGACGCCGGACAAGACAACCCATACCCCGCCGATCGGAAAGACGATCCATGCGCCGGTTCCTTTCTCTGTTCGCCGCCCTGCTCGTCACGGCGGGGCTGTGTGCCGCGCCCGCCTTCGCCGCCGCCGGTCCGGCGCCGGTGAAACACCAGGTCACGTTCGACAAGTACTCGCTCATGCTGGACGGCCGCCGCGAGGTCGTCTGGTCCGGCGAGTTCCACCCGTTCCGGCTGCCGAGCCCGGACCTGTGGCGGGACGTGCTGCAGAAGATGAAGGCCACCGGCTACACGGCGGTCTCGATCTACTTCGACTGGAACTACCATTCGCCCGCGCCCGGGGTGTACGACTTCACCGGCGTGCGGGACATGGACCGCGTGCTCGACCTCGCCGCCGAAGCCGGGCTCCACGTCATCGCCCGGCCCGGCCCGTACATCAACGCCGAGGTCACCGGCGGCGGGTTCCCGGCGTGGCTGACCACCCAGGCCGGCCGGGCGCGCAGCGACGCGCCGGACTACCTCGCCGCGGCCGACGAGTGGCTGACGCAGATCGACCGGATCATCGCCCGCCACCAGTACACCGACGGCCGCGGCCCGGTGATCCTCTACCAGATCGAAAACGAGCTGGCCGCCACCGGCACCGCGCAGCGCAACTACATCGCGCACCTCTACGACAAGGCGCGGGCCGACGGGATCACCGTTCCGATCTTCCACAACGACAAGGGCCGCAACGGCATCTGGGTGCCACCGGACTCCGGCGTGCCCGGCACCGTCCCGGGCAAGGTCGACCTCTACGCCTTCGACGGCTACCCCGGCGGCACCTGCCGGACCGACGCGACACCGGGCAACCCGAACGTGGCGCCGGACTGGGGGACCTACGGACCGGGCGGGGCGAAGGGCGGCGCCAGCGCGTCGCCGAACACGCCGGGGTTCGTCGCCGAGTTCGGCGGCGGCTGGTTCGACTACTGGGGCAGCAACGGCACCTACCCGTGCACCGCGGTGCGCCAGGGCCCGGGCTACGAGCGCGTCTTCTACGGCACCAACCTGGCGAACGGCCTGACCATCCAGAACTTCTACATGACCTTCGGCGGCACGTCGTGGGGCGGGCTCCCGGCGCCGGTGGTCTACAGCTCCTACGACTACGGCGCCGCGATCGACGAAGGACGTCAGCTGCGGCCGAAGGCGCTGACGATGAAGCAGCTCGGGTCCTTCCTGGCCACCGTCCCCGACCTGGCCAAAATGGATCGCGGGGCCCCCGTGACGCCGTCTTCGGCGGCGGTGAAGGTCTACCACAACGTCAACCCGGACACCGGCGTGCACTTCTACCTCCCGGTGCACTCGCCGTCGAACGCGACGACGGACGACACCTTCACCTTCCCGCTGTCCACACCGGACGGTGAGTACACCGTGCCGCTCCGGCTGAACGGCCAGGACGCCAAGTACCTGGTCGCGAACTTCGACGTCGCGGGCCAGCACCTCGTCTACTCGACGTCGGAGCTGATGGCCGAGGCCGCCGGGACCGTGCTGCTGCACGGGCGGCCGGGCGAGGACGGCGAGACGGTGCTGCGGTACGCGACGCAGCCGCGCGTGGACGTCCTCGAAGGGACCGTCACGACCACCTGGTCCGGCAACGACCTGCGCCTGGCCTACCGCCACGACGGGCTCGCGCGGGTCCGGATCAGCGGCGGTGGCCGCCCGCCCGTCACGCTGCTGCTCGCCGACGACCCCACCGCGGACACGTTCTGGCCGGTCGGTGGCCTGCTCGTGCGCGGGCCGGATCTGGTGCGCACGGCCAAGGCCGGGCTCGCGCTGACCGGCGACACGAAGGCGCCGAGGGACCTCGAGGTGTGGGGCGCCCGCGGTCCGCTGCTGTGGTGGAACGGGACTCCGGTGCCGGTGCGGCCCACGGCGTCGGGCAGCCTGCTCGCCCTCCGGCCGCTGCCCGGACCCGCCGACCCGCGCCTGCCGGAGCTGACCGGCTGGCGCTCGGCGCCGGGCTCCCCGGAGGCCGAAGCGGGGTACGACGATTCGTCGTGGCCGTCCGCGGACCGGACCACGACCAACAGCACCACCCCGCCGCCGGCCGGGCAGCCGGTGCTGACCGCGGACGACTACGGCTTCGGCGTCGGCGACGTCTGGTACCGCGGCCGGTTCACCGGGACACCGGGGGAGCGGGTCAGCCTCCGCTACGGCGGCGGGGGCGCCGGGATGGTCCAGGCGTGGCTGGACGGGCAGTACCTCGGCCAGCACGTCCTGCCGTCCGCGCTGGCCGCGCCGCCGACGACCGGCACCGCGGAGTTCGCCGTGCCGGAAGGGCTGCGCGGCGACGGCCCGCACGTGCTGTCGGTGATGGTCCGCAACAACGGCCACAACCAGGACGGCGGCGTCAACGACGCGCACAAGGAAGGCCGGGGACTCATCTCCACGTCCCTGACCGGGGTGGCGTGGAAGCTCCAGGGCGGCACGGCCGATCCGGTGCGCGGCCCGCTGAACAGCGGCGGGCTCGCCGGCGAACGGGCCGGCCGGCACCTGCCCGGCTTCCCCGACCGCGCCTGGGCGCCGTCGGCGGTGCCCGCGGCCGGGGCCGCCCCCGGGACGACGTGGTACCGCACGACGTTCTCGCTGCGGGTCCCCCGGAACCAGGACACGTCGGTGGGCCTGACGATCGGCGACCCGGCGAAGCCGCGGTCGGGCGGCCGCTACCGCGTGCTGGTGTTCCTCAACGGCTGGAACGTCGGCCAGTACATCGGGGACGTCGGGCCGCAGCACACGTTCGTGCTGCCCACCGGGATCCTCGACCCGCACGGTCGCAACACCCTCGCCCTGGCGGTGACCAGCGACGGCGGCCCGGGCAACGGGCTGGAGCAGGTCGCGCTCACCGACCTGGGCACGGCACGGGGCGGCGTGCCGGTCCGGCCGGTGTCCTCACCGCCGTGGCGGCCGTGAGAGGGCGTCGGTCCGGGCGACGAGGTGGCCCGCCTTGACGACCAGGTCGCGCGGAGGCCGCGTCACCACGGCGTGGGCCGGGTCTCCGCGTCGACCACCACGACGGTGATCCGCCCGGCCAGCCGCGCGGCGGTGTCGCGGACGACCTCGGCCCCGGTGAGCCCGGTGCCGGAGTAGACGTCGGTGCGGTGGACGCGTTCGTCGGCGATCCGGTCGGCCGGCGCGGGCCCGCCGGGCCGCCGGGTTCTCCAGGGACGGCCGTCACGCAGCAGAAGTCCGGGCATCGTCGCTCCTCACGGTCGGTCCGAGCGTTTCAGCCGACGGCACCGAGCGAAAGGGCGGTTTGGTGACGGCGGTGGCGGGGTAGCAAACGATCACCTGTCGTTGACCGTGGAAGGAGCACCTCGATGAGCGCCCTGGACCTGTCCGCGCTGCTGCTGACCGCGACGACCGCGGAGCCCCGGCCGGGAACGCTGCGCGTCACGGTCACCGGCGAAATCGACATGGCGACGCGGCCACGCCTCGACGAGGAACTCGACCGCGCGGTCGCGGCGGCACCGCGGCGGCTGGTGCTCGACCTGCTGGGCGTCGGGTTCTGCGGCGTGACGGGCGTGGCATCTCTGGGCCGGCTGCGGGCCCGCTGCGCCGACGCGGGGATCGACCTGGTGCTGAAGCCCTCCGCCGTGGTCCGGCGCGCGCTGGACCTGGCCGCGGTCGCCCCGCTGTTCCGGCTGGAAGGCCGCCAGGAGCAGCTCCTCGCCCGGTGACCCGGGCGCGCTTCGGCGCCTGGGCCTCGACCGCCCCCACGCGGCCGAGGCCCTCGGCCCGCGGCTAGCTGATCGGCACCGTCGCGGTGCAGGACACCGTGCCGTTGTCGAACGTCGCCGCCGCCGTGCCCCCGTAGACGGTCGGCACCGCGGTGGTCGTCGGCGTCGTGAACGTGGTGCTCCCGGTCGTGGCCGACGTCTGGGAGTACACCGTGGTCGTCGTCGACCCGCTGCGGTACGAAATGCGCAGGGCGACCTTGCCCGTGGCGTCGCCGATGTACGGCCCCGACGTGGTGTACCCGCCGATGATGCGGTGGTAGCCCCCGACGGTCTCGTACCGGAGCGTGAACGCGCCGCTGTAGTCGGCCGCCCGGCAGATGGCCGTCCGCTGGATGATCGTGGCCGCCTGTGCCGGGGCCACCAGCACCGTCGCGCCGGCCACCAGCGCGACCAGCCCGGCCTTTACCGCAGTCTTCATCTTCTTCCTCCCACTCGCTTCGCTCGTCATCCTGCCCGGTGCCGCTTCCGTTCCGCTTCCCCTTTTACGCGGCGGTGTTTACGCAGAGGTGTTCTCCGCGGTGGTGCGGACCAGGTGGACGGGGCAGGCGGCGTGGTGCAGGAGGGCCTGCCCGGTCGAGCCGAGCAGCAGCCCGGGGAAGCCGCCGCGGCCGCGGTCACCGAGCACGACCAGCTGAGCCGTGCCGCTGCGTTCGACGAGTTCCTTCCGCGGGTGCGCGTGGACGACGACCTGCTCGACCTCGACGTCCCCGGTGTCGTGGGCGAGGACCCGCTCGCCGAGCAGCCGCCGCCCCGCCTCGGTGACGCACCGCGGGTCCCGGTGCGGCGGCGGGCTGTCCGCCCACGCGTGCAGCACGAGCAGCGGTGCGCCGCGGGTGCGGGCTTCGGCCAGTGCGGTCGCCAGTACCCGGGCGCCGGCTTCGCTGCCGTCGACACCGGTGACGACCGGCCGCGCGGAGGCGCCGGGCTCGTCCCAGCTGTCCCCGCGGACGACGACGGTGTCGCAGCGCGCGTGGGTGCCGACGGCCGCGGCGACCGACCCCGCCAGCAGGCTGGTGAGCCTGCCGTGCCCGGCCGCCCCGACGACGAGCAGCGCGGCGGACCGCGACGCCCCGATCAGCGCCTGGGCCGCGCGGTCCGGGTCGAGCCGGGTCGCCGCGTCGGGAACCCCCTGCGCGGCGGCGAGTTCCTGCGCCGTCCGCAGCGCACGGCGCCCCCGGGCGCGCAAGGCGTCCACCATCTCTTCGGGTGGCGGGACGACCCCGCCGGCGAGCAGGGCCGGGACGTCGAGGGCGTGCACGATCTCCAGCGGCGCCTCCCGCAGGCGCGCGGTCCGCGCGGCCCAGCGGACGGCGTCGAGCGACTCGGCCGACCCGTCCACCCCGGCGACGATCGGCGATCCGGCGGCGGTCATCCTCAAGACTGTAGGCCCGCCCGCCCGCGGCCGGGACCCCGTACGGCAACGGACGACACGCCGCACCCGAGCCGGATGCCGTGTCGACCCGCCAATCACGCGTGTCGACCCGCCAATCACGCATGGCGGAGTGTGCGGTCGCGGGCGGGACCCGTGTCGGGCAAGATCTGCGGCGTTCGCCCCCGATCCCGAAGGAGCCCGATGGCGGCGCTGGTCGTGGCGGCGGCGGTGCTCGGCCTGCTCGTGGGGTCGTTCCTCAACGTCGTGATCCACCGGGTGCCACGCGGTGAGTCGGTGGTCCGCCCGCCGTCGCGCTGCCCGGGCTGCGGGCAGGGCATCCGCGCCCGGCACAACGTCCCGGTCTTCGGCTGGCTCGTCCTGCGCGGCCGGTGCGCGGGCTGCGGCGCCCGGATCAGCGTCCGGTACCCGCTGGTCGAGCTCGGCACCGCGGCGCTGTTCGCGCTGCTGGCCGTGCGGCTCGACCCGCCGGACCTGCCCGCGTTCCTGTACTTCGGCGCGATCGGGATCGCGCTGGCCGTGATCGACCTCGACTGCCGCCGCCTGCCGAACGCGATCGTGCTGCCGTCGTACCCGGTCCTGCTGGTCCTGCTCACGGCGTCGGCCTGGTGGCGCGGCGACTGGTGGTCGCTCGCCCGCGCCGGGATCGGCGGTGCCGCACTGTTCGGGTTCTACCTCCTCCTCGCGCTGGCGTACCCGGCGGGCATGGGCTTCGGCGACGTCCGGCTCGCGGGGATCCTCGGCGGGGTCCTCGCCTCCCTGTCCTGGCCGGCGCTGCTGATCGGGGCGTTCGGCGGGTTCCTGCTCGGCGCGGTGGCCGGGGTCGTCGTGCTGGCGGCCGGGAAGGGCGGCCGCAAGACGGCGCTGCCGTTCGGGCCGTTCATGATCGCCGCGGCCCTGGTGGCGATCTTCGCGGCCGGTCCGCTCGGCCAGGCCTACCAGCGGCTGACCGGTCTGGCCTGAGCCGTCACCGGTTCCGGACCAGCTCAGCACCGACACCTGGCGGGCTCCCGGGCACCGGGTCACCGTCCACAAAGGCCACCCACGCCCTGGCCGGCGGCGTCCCGGACGGCGCACCCGTCCCCGTGTCCGGGCAGCCCATTCGGGACATTTGAACGCGTTCAATTCTTGCGGTACGGTGGCACGGGGGCGGATCGTGAAGGGGGTTCGATGAAGATCGTGATTCCGGGCGGCACCGGGCACTTGGGACGGGTGCTGAGCCGCACGCTGGCCGGGCAGGGGCACGAGGTCGTGGTGCTGACCCGGCGGGAGGCGCGGCCGGAGCCGGGCGTGCGCCACGTCCGCTGGGACGGCCGCGGCCCGGGCCCGTGGACGGCGGAGATCGACGGCAGCGACGTCGTGCTCAACCTGGCCGGCCGGTCGGTGAACTGCCGGTACACCCGGGCGAACCTGCGCGAGATGCTGAACTCCCGCGTCGACTCGGCCCGGGTGGTCGGCGGCGCGATCGCCCGCGCGGCCCGGCCGCCGCGGGTGTGGCTGCAGATGAGCACGGCGACGATCTACGCGCACACGTACGCCGCCCCGAACGACGAAACCACCGGGATCCTCGGTGGCGACGAGCCGGACGTGCCGGCGTACTGGTCGTTCAGCGTCGACATCGCCAAGGCGTGGGAGCGCGAGCAGCGCGTGGCGGAAACGCCGCACACGCGCAAGGTGGCGCTGCGCACGGCGATGGTGATGAGCCCGGAACCCGGCGGCGCGCTGGCCGCGCTCCTGCGCCTGACCCGCCTCGGCCTGGCCGGCCCGGTAGCGGGCGGCGGCCAGTACATGTCCTGGATCCACGAGGAGGACCTGATCCGCGCGCTCGGCTTCCTCATCGAGCACGACGGGCTGAGCGGACCGGTCAACCTGGCGGCCCCGGAGCCGTTGCCCTACCGCGACTTCCTCCGCACCCTGCGCACGGCGGCGGGGGTACCTTGGGGCCTCCCGGCAACGAAGTGGATGGCGGAGATCGGCGCGTTCGTGCTCCGCAGCGACACGGAGCTGCTGCTGAAGAGCCGCCGCGTGGTCCCGGGCAAGTTGAAGGAAGCGGGCTTCGAGTTCAGGTACCCGGAGTGGCCGCCCGCAGCCGAGAACTTGGTGCGACGATCACGGCACCCCCTGACAACGGCCGCCTGACCCCAACGCCCGGCTCCGGCACTTTTCGCGGCTGCGGAACTCCGGGGCCGGGTGGTGTCGCATTCCGGCGACACGCGTCCCGGACGGTCGGCATGCGCACCTGGCCGGTCGGCTCGCGTACTCGGGTGGTCGGTTCGCGTGCCTGGCCGGTCGGTTCGCGTACTGGGGTGGTCGGCTTGTGCACGTGACCGGTCGGCTGGGGCGCCCGGGGGCGGCTCGCGTGCCGGGGAAGATCGGGTTGCGCGAACCGACCCTCCAGGTACGCAAGCCGACCCTCGGGCACGCAAGCCGACCCTCCAGGTACGCAAGCCGACCCTCCGGGCACGCGAGCCGACCCCCGGGACCACACCAACCGACCGGCCAGGCACGCGAACCCGACCCGAGGCCCGAGGCCGCGGACCGCGCCGCGCGAGTCCACTGAGGACGGTCAGCCCGGGTCGGCGTTGTCCCGCAGCCGCCGCAGGAGGAGGGCCAGGTGGAGGCGGAAGCGGCCCGATGGCGAGTCGACCTCGAAGCCCAGCACCGACTCCGCGCGGGCCAGCCGGGCCGGCATCGTGCTGTGGTGGCGGTGCAGGGCCGCGGCCGCCTTGCGGGCCGAGCCCGTGGCGCACAGTGCGTCCAGGGCCGCCAGCGTGTCCGTGCCGTGGGGTTCGGCCGCCAGGTGGTCGAGCGCCCGGACGTCGGGCAGCTCCGCGAGTTCCGACGGCGCCAGCTTGCCCGCGATCGCGGCCAGCCCGCCCAGCCGTTCCCACCAGACCACCGGCTCGGCCGCCGAGGTGAACCGCAGGGCCGTCCGGGCGGCCGCCCAGGAACGGGCGACCTCGATGGCCGGCCCGTCCGGGCCGACGCCCGCGCGGGCGCCGTCCGGCAGCGAAGCCACCTCGCCCGTGAGCAGGACGGCCCGCACCCCGCCCAGCCGCGCCGAACGGCCGTCGAGCGCGTCGACGCCCGTGCCCGCGAGCACGCGCAGCCGCGTCGCCGGGCCGAAGCCGAGCAGGTGCAGGGCCCGGGACCGCTCGGCGGTGCCGGTGTTCTCGGACAGCACCAGCTCGACCAGCGCCGGATCCCCGAGTTCGGGCCGCGGCACACCGGAGTGCTCCAGCAGGATCGCGGCGGCGATCGCGTACCGCTCGAGCAGCATGTCGTCGAGCGGGGCGGGCGGGCCCGTCCGGGCCACCCACACGGCCACGCCGCCTTCGAGCGCCCGTGTGGCCGCTCCCGCAGGCGCTGCGCCCGGGGTGACGACGCCCTCGCCGGGCGAAGCGCGCAACGAAAGTCCCTGACCGGGAGCGTGCACCCCGACGGGGCAGCCGGCCAGGTCGGCGGTGCTGCGCACCAGCGCGTCCAGCCCGGCTCGGCCGGCGATCAGGCGGTCGAAGAACCCGATCACCCGCACGGCGTTCTCGGCGTCGGCGTCGAGCCCGGACAGCCGCAGCAGCAGCCCCTTCATCCCGCCACGATAGGCGTGCCCGCCACCGGATGGCGAGCGGCGCCGCCGGGTGGCGAGGATCGGGCCCGCAACGCCCGCCGCGTGGCGGTGGCCCGGTCACCGTCCGCGGCCGATGATCGGACCATGACCTACGCGATCGATCCCGAGCTGCTGCCCTGGCTGGACATGCTCCCGGCCGTGGTGCTCACCGACCACGAGTCCCTGCTGGCCGCGCGTTCCTCGATGGCGCAGCTCAGCCAGGTACTCCCCGCTTACGAACCGGTGAACCCCGTGGACGTCCGCGAGCTCGCGGTGCCCGGGCCGTCCGACGCCCCGGACGTCCCCGTGCGCGTCTACGCGCCGGCCAACCGCACGACGGCGGGGCCCGGCCTGCTGTACATCCACGGCGGCGGGTTCGTCCTGGGCGACCTCGACACCTTCCACGCACACCTGCTGCGCCTGGTCGACGAGCTGGGCGTCGTGGTCGTCTCGGTGGACTACCGGCTCGCCCCCGAGCACCCGTTCCCGGCCCCGGTCGAGGACTGCTACGCGGCCCTGACCTGGGCGGCGGCCAAGGCGGACGAGCTGGGCATCGACCCGGACCGGCTCGGCGTGGCGGGCGAGAGCGCCGGCGGCGGCCTCGCGGCGGCGGTGGCGTTGCTGGCCCGCGATCGCGGCGGCCCGCGGCTGTGCTTCCAGTACCTCGGCATCCCGGAACTCGACGACCGGCTGGACACCCCGTCGATGCGGGCCTACACCGACACGCCGATCTGGAACCGGCCGAACGCGGTGTACAGCTGGACGAGCTACCTCGGTGCGGAACCGGGCGGCCCGGACGTCTCGCCCCACGCCGCCCCGGCGCGCGCCACCGACCTGGCCGGGCTGCCGCCGGCGTTCGTGACGACGTGCCAGTTCGATCCCCTGCGCGACGAGGGAATCGCCTACGCGCAGGGGCTCGCCCACGCGGGCGTGCCCGTCGACCTGCGCCACTACCCGGGCACCTTCCACGGGTCCTCGCTGGTCGAGACGGCGGCGGTTTCCCGCCGGATGTTCGCCGACGAGCTGGACGCGCTGCGGCGCGGCCTCGGCATCACGGCCGGCTGAGCGGGAGCGGCCCGGTGCTCCCGGGCCGCCCCGCGGTCAGGCCACGACGTCCGTGACCGTGTCCTTGATGACCTGCCACCGGCCGTGCTCGCGCACCAGCGTCAGGCTGATCGTGTAGTGGCGGTCGATGCCGTGCGACGGCTCGAGGTAGTGCGCGTCCAGGATCGCGAAGCCCATCTTGCAGTCCTCGACGACGGTGTGCGTGACCGTCCACGGCATCGCGTACTCGTAGGGCACCTTGAACTGCTGCTCCACCACCGGGATCACGTTCGCGTCGTAGCCGATGTAGAGGTTGCCCTTGCGGCCCACGGTCACCATGTCGCGGTGGATGATCGCGCGGTACCGGGCGGCGTCGCGCTTGTTGTAGCTGTCCATGTCCTCCCACACGGCGTGGTCGAACGCCCGCCGGCACTCCTGCTGCCCGCTTCCGGCTTGGCCGCCTGCCGCGGCGGCGGGCGTGCCGAGCACCGCCGCCGCCAGCGCGGTGCCCAACGCCGCGTAACCCCACTTGCGCATTTGCTTTCCCTTCGCCGGGCTCGTGATCCGGCCCGACGCTGCCGCGGCGGCGCATCACAGCTGCATCACTTCCGCACCGGCGCCGCCGCGCGGGTGGTTAACCTCGCCCGCGGGGTGAGTGATGGAGTTCCGCGTCCTGGGTCCGGTGCGAGTGCTCGGCGGCGGGCGGCCGATCGGGCCGTCCGGGCCGCGCCAGGAGCGCATCCTGGCGGCGCTGCTGCTCGACGCCGGCCGGGTCGTCCCGGTGTCCCGGCTGGTCGACGTCGTGTGGGACGGTGAACCCCCGGTGACGGCGGTGCGGCAGGTCCGCAACCTCACCACGGCGCTGCGTCGCACGCTCGTCGCGGCCGGCGCCGGCGAAGACGTCCTCACCGCCGAAGGTCCCGGCTTCGCGCTGCGGCCCGGCGCATTCGACCTCGACGTGTTCGAGGACCTCGCCGCCCGTGGCGAATACCGGGCGGCACTGGGCTGCTGGCGGGGTCCCGCACTCGCCGGCGTGGACAGCGCCGCGCTGCGCCCGGACGCCGAACGCCTGGAGGAGCGCCGATTGGCGGTGCTGGAGCAGTGCCTGGCCGCCGAGGTCGACGCCGGGGAGGCCGGCACCGTCGCCGAGCTGACCGCGCTGGTCGCCGGGCACCCGCTGCGCGAAGGCCTGGTCGGGCTGCTCATGCGGGCGTTGCACCGGGCGGGGCGGCCGGCCGACGCGATCGACGTCTACCAGCGCGCGAAGCGGCGGCTGGCGGACGAGCTCGGGATCACCCCGGGCGCGCCGCTGCGGGCGTCGTACGAACAGCTGCTGCACGACGAGCCCGCGCCCGGCCGGTGCTTCCTGCCGTACGACGTCCCGGACTTCACCGGCCGCGCGGCCGACGTCGCCGCGGCCCTGGAGGCGCTGCGCACCGGCCGTCCGGTGGTGGTCGACGGGATGGCCGGCGTCGGGAAGACGGCCTTCGCGGTGCGCGTCGCGCACCGGGCCGCCCGGGACTTCCCGGACGGGCAGCTGTTCGTGGACCTGCACGGCCACACGCCGGGCCGCGACCCGCTGCCGGCCGAGGCCGCCCTCGCCGCCTTGCTGCTGCAGACCGGCGTGCCGGCGAGCCGCCTGCCGGACGGCCTCGACGAGCGCGCCGCGTGGTGGCGCTCGCGCGTGGCCGGGCGCCGCCTGCTCGTCGTGCTCGACAACGCCGGCTCGGCGGCCCAGGTGGTGCCGCTGCTGCCGGGCGGACCGGGCGCCCGCGTGCTGATCACCGGCCGCCGCCGGCTCGCCGCGGTGGACGGCGCGCTCGCGCTTTCCCTGGACGTGCTGCCGCCGCCGGAAGCCGAGGCCCTGTTCGCGGCGGCGGCCGGGGGACGGCCCGGCGCCGCGGTCGCGCGGCTGTGCGGGTACCTGCCGCTGGCGCTGCGGATCGCCGCCGCCCGGCTGCAGTCACGTCCACTGTGGACGGTGGATGACCTGGTGACGCGGCTGGGCTCGGAACGGCGCCGGCTGGGGGAGCTGCGCGCGGGCGGCCGGGACGTCGCGGCGGCCTTCGCGCTGTCCTACCGCGACCTCACGCCGCCGCAGCGGCGGATGTTCCGGGTGCTCGGCTGCCACCCGGGCGGCGACTTCGCGGCCGCCGCGGCGGCGGCCCTGTACGGCACGGACGTCGCGCAGGCGGAACGGCTCCTGGAAGACCTGCTCGACGCGCACCTGCTGCGGCAGCCCGCCCCCGGCCGCTACGGCTTCCACGACCTGATCGCCGGGCACGCGCGGGCGGTGGCGGACTCCGGTGAGGCCGCGGCGGCGCTCGTCCGGCTCCTGGACCACTACCGCGACGGCGAGTACTCCTTCGCCGCCGAGCGCGCCAACCTGGTCGCCGTCACCGCGCTCGAAGGCCACGACGAGCACGCCTGGCGGATCGCCGACCGCGCGGTGGCCGCGTTGCGGGAGCAGGGGCACCGGGACGAGCTGACGGCGCTGGCCCGCGCGGGCGCGGCGGCCGCGGACCGGCTGGGCGATCCGCACGCCCGGCAGCTCGGCTTGGCGAACCTGACGACGGCGCACTGGGAGACCGGGCGGCTCGCCGAAGCCGTCGAAACCACGGCGGAGCGGCTGCGGCTGGTCCGCGAGTCCGGCGACCGCGCGGCCGAAGCGGCGGCGCTCGCCCGGATGGGTGCGGTGCACGGCATGCTCGGCCGGTACGCCGACGCGGTCGGGCACTACCGGCAGGCACTGGTGCTGGCCGGGGAAACGGGCGGCCACGCCGTCGCGTGCGTGGCCTGGGGCAACCTCAGCAACGCCCAGGAGGTGCTCGGGCGGTACGAAGAGGCGCTGACGTCGGCGGCGCGCGCCCGCGCGATCCGGGAGGAGCTCGGTGACTCGCGCGGCGCGATCCTGGCGAGCGCGCAACTGGGCCTGGTCCTGGCTCGTCTCGGCCGCTTCCCGGAGGCCCGGGCGACGGTGGAGAAGGCGGTGCGCGCGGCGGTCGAGGCGGGCTACGCGTTCGGGGAGGCGTGGAGCCGCATCGACGCCGCGGAGGTCCTGCTGGCGGACGGCCGTCCGGCGGAAGCGCACGGGCACGCCGAACGGGCGTGCGCGATCCTCGCCCGGCTCAACCACCCGCTGCTGGCGACGATGGCGGCCAACAGCCTCGGCGCGGCGGCTCAGGCGACCGGCAACGCACCCGCGGCGAGGTCGGCGTACCGCGTGGCCCTGACGACCGCACGCCGGACCGGCTACCGCGCCCAGGAGGCGCGGGCGTTGCTCGGCCTGGGGACCGCGGAGGCCGCGCTGGGCCGGGACGCGGAGGCGGACCGGCACCGGCGTGCGGGCCGCGCGGTGCAGGACGAGATCGGCCTGACCGCGCCCGCGACGTTCTGACCGGCTTCCCACGCCCGACCGGCTCGCCTCCCGCCGCCCGGCGGCGGGGGGCGAGCCAGTGGGCGGGGTCCCGGCCGGCGCCGGTGGCGACGGGGCAGGGGCGCCGGCGAGCCCCCACCGAGCCGAGCCGCGCCGCGTCGGGCTGGGCTGGGCCGAGCCGGGCTGGGCTGGGCCGAGCCGGGCTGGGCCGGGCTGGGCCGAGCTGGGCTGGGCTGGGCTGGGCTGGGCCGAGCCAGGCTGGGCCGGGCCGCGCCGCGCCGCGCCGCGCCGCACCGCGCCGCGCCGCACCGCGTCGGGCTGAGCTGGGCCGCGCCGCACCGCACGGCACCGGGCCGGGCCGCGGGTCAGTCCGCCGGACCGACGTCGATCAGCACCTTCCCGTTGATCCCGTCCTCCGATGCGGCGTGCGCCTTCGCCGTTTCCGCCAGCGTGAACCGGTGGATCGGCACCCCGCGGTCCTCGCCGACCCGCAGGGCGCCGTCGGCCAGTGCCGCCGTGATGTCCTCGGCGCCCGCGCGCAGCTTGTCCTCGCCCACCGTGTACAGCACCAGGAACTGGTAGCGCGCGTTCAGGAACAGGTTCGCCCCGAAATCGAGGCTCACCGTCCCGGTACCCCGGTCGTCGCCGTACGTCGCGACCGTGCCGCGAGGGCGCAGCACCTCCGTGTGCAGCTTCGCGTTCACCCCCATCGCGACCTCGACCACCAGGTCCACGCCGTCGGTGGCGAGCTCGCGGATCCGGGCCCCCAGGTCCGGGTCTGGGTAGCGCAGCACGTGGTGTGCGCCGGCGGCCCGGGCCAGGGCGGCCTTCTCGTCGCTGCTGACCGTCGCGATCACCGTCGCCCCGGCCCAGCGGGCGAGCTGGATCGCCGCGTTGCCCACCGCGCCCGCGCCGCCGCTGACCAGGACCGTGCGGCCGTCGAGCGCGGCCGGAGCGAGCCGGGACGGGCCGTCCTCGGCGACGGTGAGCGCCCGGTGCGCAGTCAGCGCCGGGATGCCGAGCCCGGCGCCTTCGTCGAACCCGGCCCCGTCGGGCAGCCGGACCAGCTTCGAAACCGGCAGCACCGTGTACTCCTGCGCGGTGCCGGACGCCGGCCCGTACGCGCCGGCGATGATCACCCACACGCGGTCGCCGGGTGCGAAGCCGGTGACGTCCGGGCCGACCGCGTCGACCACGCCCGCGCCGTCCTGGTTGGGCACCGTTTCCGGCACGCCGGCCCCGGGCTCGGCGCGGAGGCCGCTGCGTGCCTTCCAATCCGTGGGGTTGACCGCGGACACCACGATCCGGACGCGGACCTCGCCCGGTCCCGGGTCCGCGACGGCCCGTTCCGACAGCTCCAGCACCTCGGGTCCGCCGTGGCGGCGGTAGACGACTGCTTTCATGCCGGGTGCAATCCGCGGACGGCCCGGGATATTCCCGGTAACCGAGGAAATGCGCAACGGGAAATCGTTTTTCCGCCCGGAAAAGCGAGGAAATCCGCGTGGGTGATCCCCCGGCCGGGCGATTTTCGGCGTCGGCGCCAGCGAAATCGGCGGCCGTCGCAGAAACTGGGCGCGTGGGAGAGGAAAAGCAAAACCCGGGGGACGAGCGGCCGGAGAGCGACGACGGTGAGCCGACGCCGATCTTCGACGCCGTGTTCAGCGCGACGCGCGCGCAGGCCAAAGCGCCGAAGCCGCCGCGAGAGCCGAAAAAATCCGGGCGGTGACCGGCGAGCGGGCCGCCGACGTACAGCACGTTGTTCGACGTCCGCGACGAACATGTAGCATCTCGGGTGCCCGAGCATCCGCGCGAGGAGTGAGCCGTGGCCGGCGTCGTCAACAGCATGATCGCCGCCGAGTACGCGGCGGGCGCATCGATCTCGGAGCTCGCCGAGCGCTGGGGGATCGACCCCCGGCAGGTCGTCGAGCGGATCTCGGCCGCCACCCGCTCCTGACGGGGCTCAGATCGCGCGTTCCCCCTTGCCCAGCACGACGATGCCGCCCTCGCTGACGTGGTAGTGCCCGCGGTCGCGGGCCAGGTCGACACCGATGTGCGCGCCCGGCGGGACCACGACGTTCTTGTCGAGGATCGCCCGCCGCACCACCGCGCCGCGGCCGACGCGGGCGCCGTCGAGCAGGACCGAGCCCTGCACCACCGCGCCCTGCTCGACGATGACGTCGGGGGAGAGCACCGAGTCGACGACCTGGGCGCCGGAGATGATGCAGCCGTTGCTGACGATCGACTGGTTCGCCGAGCCGCCCTCGACGAACTTCGCCGCCGCGCGCTGGCCGGGGTGGGCGAGGATCGGCCACTTCCGGTTGTAGAGGTTGAAGATCGGGTGCGTCGAAATGAGGTCGACATGCGCGTCGTAGTAGCTGTCGATGGTCCCGACGTCACGCCAGTAACCGTGGTCGCGTTCGGTTTCGCCGGGCACGACATTGGTGTTGAAGTCGTAGACCGCGGCTTCGCCCGATTTGACCAGCGCCGGGATGATGTCGCGGCCCATGTCGTGGTGCGACGCGGCGTTTTCGGCGTCGGCGTACAGGGCTTCCAGCATCACCTTCGTGGTGAAGATGTAGTTCCCCATGGACACGTACGCCTCTTCGGGGGCGTCCGGCAGGCCCGGCGGGTCCGCGGGCTTCTCCATGAACGCGTCGATCAGGAGCCCGTCGGTGGTCCGGATGACCCCGAACGAGCTCGCTTCCTTCCGCGGCACCCGGATGCCGGCGACGGTGACCCCCGCGCCGGAGGCGATGTGCGCCTCGAGCATCTGCCGCGGGTCCATCCGGTAGATGTTGTCCGCGCCGAACACCGCGATGTACTCGGGGTTCTCGTCGTGGACGAGGTTGAGACTCTGGTGGATGGCGTCGGCGCTGCCCTGGTACCAGCGCGGGCCGAGCCGCTGCTGCGCGGGCACCGGCGTGACGTACTCGCCGGTCAGCGCCGACAGGCGCCACGTCGTCGAGATGTGCCGGTCGAGCGAATGCGACTTGTACTGCGTCAGCACGCACAGCCGCCGGATCCCGCCGTGCACCAGGTTGGAGAGCACGAAGTCGATCAGCCGGTGCGTGCCGCCGAACGGCACCGCCGGTTTCGCCCGGTCCGCCGTCAGCGGCATCAGCCGCTTGCCCTCTCCGCCCGCGAGCACGATGCCCAGGACGTGGCATTCGCCGTTCACAGCGACCTCCCGCACGCTTCGTAGAGGGCGACCGTCCGCTCGGCGATCGCCTTCCAGCCGAACTCGCCGACCGCGCGCTCGCGGCCGGCGGTACCCATCGCGGTGGCACGGTCCCCAGCGCCGACCACTTCGTTCAGCGCGGCGGCCAGGCCCGCCTCGAACCCCTTCGGGTCCTGTTCGTCGTAGTGCACCAGCAGGCCGGTGCGCCCGTCGTCGACGACCTCGGGGATGCCGCCGACGTCGCTGGCCACCACCGGCGTGCCGCACGCCATCGCCTCGAGGTTCACGATGCCGAGCGGCTCGTAGACCGACGGGCAGGCGAACACCGCGGCGTGGGTGAGCAGCTGCACGACTTCGTCGCGCGGCAGCATCTCGGGGATCCAGCGGACGCCGGTGCGGGTTTTCTCCAGCTCGGCGACCAGCCCGCGGAACTCCGCGTCGAGCTCGGGGGTGTCGGCGCCACCCGCGCACAGCACCAGCTGGACACCGGGGTCCAGCGAAGCGCCGGCCCGCACCAGGTGCGGGACGCCCTTCTGCCGGGTGATCCGGCCGACGAACAGCACGTACGGCCGGTCCGGGTCGATGCCGTGCTTCGCCAGCGCGCCGGTGCCGGGGTCGGGGCGGTAGAGCGTGGTGTCGATGCCGTTGTGGATCACGTGCACGCGCTCGGGCGGCACCGCGGGGTAGGCGGCGAGGACGTCCCGGCGCATGCCGCCGCTGACGGCGACGATCGCGTCCGCGGCTTCGTAGGCCTCGCGCTCGATCCACGACGAGACGCGGTAGCCGCCGCCGAGCTGCTCGGCCTTCCACGGCCGCAGCGGCTCCAGCGAGTGCGCGGTGACGACGTGCGGGATGCCGTGCGTCAGCTTGGCCAGGTGCCCGGCGAGGTTCGCGTACCAGGTGTGGCTGTGCGCGAGGTCGTGGCCTTCGAGGGCGTTCGCCATGGACACGGCGATGTCCATGGTCGTGAACGCGGGCTGCCGGTAGCCGTGCGGATCGGTGTGCCCGGTGGCGTCCGGGCGGTCCGTGCCCCAGCAGTGCACGTCGAGGTCGACCAGCGGTCGCAACTCCCGGGCGAGGAACTCCACGTGGACCCCGGCGCCGCCGTAGACCTCCGGCGGGTACTCGCGGGTGAGCAGGCCGACCTTCATGATGCGAACACTAGGGCCTCACGGGTCGGTGGCGCAGTCTGGCGGACAGGGGAATTCCACGAGTCTTCCGTCACTGCCCGGGTGATCGCGGGCGGCACCCGCCACCGCGGAACCGGACCAGCCGCCCGTCCGGTCCGGTTCGTCCGGTGCCGGCGAGCCCGCCGCGGGCGGCTCGCCACGCCGGCCTGCGGGCGGCCGGCGTGCCGATGGGCGCAGAAGACCGCGATCTCCGTCAAGCCGTCGAACGGGGGGCAGGACAGGGCCGACGGGGTGACCGGCGCCGGTGCCTACAGTGGACGGACGGTCACGACCGCGCGGCACTCGGCCCGGAAGCGTCACCGCACCCGGCGGCCGCTCTTTCCGTGACGGCGGCCAGCGCCGGGTCGAGCCCGGTGTGCAGCGGCAGCAGCCGGTCCAGGCCGAGCAGCTGCAGCGGGCGCGCGACCGCGGTCTCGCCGCCGGCGATGGCGAACGGCACGTTACGCGCGGCAGCGGCCCGGTAGGCCTCGACCAGCACGCTGAAGACGGTCGAGTCGCAGAAGGTCGTCGCGGTGAAATCCACGACGACCCCGCAGGCGCCGTCGTGGATCGGTCCCAGCAGCGCGTCCCGCAGTTCGCGCGCGCGGTGCAGGTCCAGTTCGCCGACGCGGCGGACGATGACGACGCCGTCGCCGGCCGGGCCGGGTGCGGAGTGGTGGTCGGTCATCGGTTCCTTCCTCCTGGGACACCTTGGCAGGAATACCCACCGCGGCGCGAGGTCATTCGCCCGGACCGCTGCGACATCCGGGGGAAGGCGATGCACAAGCGTTGCGGCACGGTATAGCTTGGAGAGGGGACGGGTTCTGCGGTACGTCACCGGCCGTTGCGGATGCCACACCGCGCGGCCGTCCGATCCGGCCGACGCGGGCCGGATCACCGGTGCCGGGCGGCGCCGGAGGGGGACGCGGCCGGCCATCGCCCCGCCGCCGCGTCCCCGCCGCGGCCTGCGTGTCTCCGCCGTTCGGCCGCCGTGCTCATAGCTAAACTTCGGCCGTTCGCGATCCGAGAGGCGAAGGGGCACGGTGGAACCCGACAACGACGCGCCGTCCGGCGCCGGGGCCTGGGCGCCCGGCAAGGTGGCCGAGCTGCTCGGGGTGTCCCCGGTGACGCTGCGCAGCTGGAGCGCACGGTACGGGATCGGCCCGCCCGCCGTCACCGGGCGCCACCGCCGCTACTCCGACGCGGATGTCCGCCGCCTGCAGCACATGCAGCGGCTCGCCGCGCGGGGAATGCCGGTGCGGGAGGCGGCGGAGGCGGCGTTCGGCCGGGCGCCGGCCGGGCTCGAGGTGCCGGCGTCCCGTCGTGCGCGCGAGCTCACCGACGCCGCGGAAGAGCTCCGGTACGCCTCGGTGGCCGGGCTGCTCGACGAAACGCTGGGCACCCTGGGCCCGTCGGCGGCCTGGACCGACGTGCTGGCACCGGTCATGCGCGGCCTGGGCGACCGCTGGCAACGCGGCGACGTGTGTTTCGCGTCGGAGTGGGCGCTGACGTCGGAGATCTCCCTGGCGTTCGAGCGCTTCAGCCGCCGGTTCCCGCAGGCGGTGCCGGGCCGCCCGGTGCTGCTGGCCTGCTGCCCCGCGGAGCGGCACTCGCTGCCGATCGAGGCGCTGCGGGCCACACTGGCCGAAGCGGCGGTCCCGGCGACGTACCTGGGCCAGCTGGTCCCGGCGGAAACGGTGGCGGACCTGGCGGCCCGCCTGGACCCGGTGCTCGTGGTGCTGTGGTCGATGGCCCCGGCCACGGCCGACGACCTGCTGGCGGACCGGATCCGCACGTCGGGGTGCGAGGTCGGCACGGCGGGGCCGGGCTGGGCACACCTGGGCGATCGCGGCTTCCGGTGGGTGAACGACCTGCCTTCGGCGGTGGAGCTGGCGGTGGAGCACACGAACAACTGAGGCCGCGCCCGGCTCGCACCGGGTGTCCGGCTTGGATCGCTCCTGCCGCCGTGATCCGCTGCAAGCTCGTTGCAGCGGTCCGGCCGACGGAGAGAACGAGCGCGCGGAGGCGGCGGCGGGCAGTCGAGATCCGCCTCCGATCACACGAGATCGGCCTCCGATCACGCGAGTTCGGCGCCTGATCACGCGACTTCCGTGTACCGGAACGGCGACTCGCGTACCTGGCCGGACGACTCGCGTCCCCGGCGGGACGACACGGTGTCAGGCGCGTTGACCGGACCAGGCTGCCCAGAGCTTCGCGTACTGACCACCCGCGGCGACGAGATCGTCGTGGGTGCCCGACTCCACGACCGCGCCCGCGTCGAGGACCACGATCCGGTCGGACGCCGCCGCCTGGGTGAGGCGGTGCGCCACCACCAAAGCCGTGCGTCCCTCCAGCGCTGCCGCGGCCGCCGATTCCAGCACCTTCGATCCCGCGCTGCCCGCCTCGGCCGTGGCCTCGTCGAGGATCGCGATCGGCGGGTCGGCCAGCACCAGCCGAACCAGGGCCAGCTGCTGCGCCTGCGTCACCGTCAGCTGGTGGCCGCCCTCGCCGACCACCGTCGCGAGGCCGTCCGGAAGCGCCGACGCCCAGGTCAGCGCGCCCACCTTCGCCAGCGCGGCGCGCAGTTCGGCGTCCGTCGCCGACGGGCGGGCCAGCCGCAGGTCGTCGGCCAACGGGCCGGCGAACACGTGGACCTCCTGGCTGATCAGTCCCACTGTCCGCCGGGTGGTTTCCGGCCCCAGCTCGTCCAAGGACACGCCGCCGAGCGTCACCGATCCGGTGTCCGGGCGGTGGATGCCGGCGATCAGCTTGGCCAGCGTCGTCTTCCCGGCGCCGCTCGCACCGACCAGCGCCACCCGTTCGCCGGGCGCGACACCGAGGTCGACGTCCCGCAGCACCGGGTGACCGTCCACATAGGAGTATCCGATCCCCGCCGTCTTGACTGACGCGTCCACCGGCCGTGACGGCTGCGGAGGGGACGCTTCGGCGGGCAGGTCGGCGACGCCGATCAGCCGCGCGAGGCTGGCCGCGGCCGCCTGCGCGTCGTCGACCAGCGCGAGCGCCGTCGTGATCGGCCCGAACAGGCTGTGGAAGTACAGGGCCGCCGCCGTCGCGACGCCGACCGTCACCGCGTCCGCGCCCACCAGCACGAACCCCAGCGCCAGCACCGCCGACAGCCCGACGAACTCCGCCAGGTTGAGCCGCGCGTAGAACCGGGTCACCAGGCGGATTCCGCGCAACGCGAGGGAGACGGCCTCGTCGGAGCGCTGCCGCACCCGCTCCAGGTGGGTGTCCGCCAGCCGGAACGCCCGGACCGTCTTCGCGCCGCCGATGGTGTCCAGCAGCTGCTGCTGTTGCGCCCCGACGGCCTCGCGCTGCGCGGCGTACAACGGCTTCGCGCGCGGCACGTACCAGCGCACGGTCCACAGCTGGATCGGCACGGCCAGCAGCGCGGCCAGCAGGAACCGCCAGTCCAGCACGGCCAGCGCGCCGAGGGTCAGCACGACCGTCAGCACCGACCGGCCCAGCTCGGGCAGTGCCTGCCGGACGCCCTCGGCGACGACCGAGACGTCGTTCGTCACGCGGGCGGTGAGGTCGCCGGACCCGGCGCGCTCGAGCTGTTCGAGAGGCAGGCCGAGTGCGCGTTCGACGAAGCGCTCGCGCAGCTCGGCCAGCATCGTCTCGCCCAGCCGCGCGACCAGCGACACGCCGATCGCGGTCGCCACCGCCTGCGCCACCGCGACGAGGACCAGCCCCACCACCGGCGTGACGAGCTCCGCGGCCGGGCGCCGCGTGGCGACCAGGTCGACGACCCGGCCGAGCAGCGGCGCGGTCAGCAGGCCGATCGCGGTGGCCGCGAAGAGCATGGTGAACGCGGCCGCCGTGCGGCCTTTCGCCCGGCCGGCGAGCTCGCCGAGGACGGCGCGGATCCGGCGGCCGTCGGCCACGGGGAGGAGTTCGCGGGTCATGACAGCACCGCCGCTCGGTAGTCGGGACGGCCGGCCAGCTCGGCGTGACTGCCTTCGCCCGCGACCCGCCCGTCGTCGAGCAGGACGACGCGGTCGGTGGCGGCCAGCAGCGCCGGGCTGGTGGTGACGAGGATCGTGGTGCGGCTGCGCCGCAGTTCGGCGAGCGCGGCGGCGATCCGGGCCTCGGTGACCGTGTCGACGGCGGTCGTCGGGTCGTGCAGCACGAGCACCGGCGCGTCGGCGGCGAGCGCCCGCGCGAGCGCGACGCGCTGGCGCTGCCCGCCCGACAGCGACCGCCCGCGTTCGGTGACGGCGGTGGCGACGCCGCCGGGCAGGGCGCTCACCACTTCGTCGACGGCGGCCGCGGTCATCGCCTCGGCCGTTTTCGGCCCGGTGGCCACGTTTTCGGCGACCGTCCCGGCGAACAGGTCCGCGTCGTGCGCGGCGACCAGCACCACCTCGCGGACCCGGCTGGGATCCACTGTGGACAGATCGACCGAGTCGACCGACACCGAGCCGCCGTCGGGATCGGCGGCGCGGCCCAGGCAGTCCAGGAGGTCGGTCGCGGCGGCCGGGTCGGTGGCCACCACGCCCAGCAACTCGCCCGGACGCGCTTCGAAGCCGACGTCGCGCAGGGCGCCGCGGCTCAGCGCGGACAGCTTGACGTGCCCGGCCGCCGGAACCGGCAGCGTCGCGTCCCCGGCGCCGACGGACGGCGGTGCGTTCAGCACGTCGGCGATGCGCGCGGCCGACGCCCGGCCCTGCGCGAGCTCGCCGTTGACCCACGAGAAGATCGAGAACGGCGTGATCAGGTACTGCGCGAGCCCGACGGCGGCCACCAGGTCGCCGACGCTGATGTCGCCCGCCGCGGCGAGGTTGCCGCCGACGAGCGCGACCACGGCGATGAAGATCCCGGTCAGCGCCAGCAGCGCGCCGTTGTGCCACGCCTGGGCGCGGGCCGCGCGCAGCGTCGCCCGCAGCGAGTCCTGGCTGGTCCGCCGGTAGCGGTCGACGGCGGCGCGTTCGGCGCCGACGCCCTTGAGGACGCGCAGCCCGGCGACCAGGTCGGTGGCGACGCCGGACGCGAACGCCGACCGCTCCTGCTCGGCCTCGCTGCGGCGCTCGAGGGGCTTCCCGATCAGGTGCGCCAGGTACAGCATCGGCGGCGTGCCGAGCAGCACGAGCAGGCCGAGCGGCAGCGACATGGTGAGCAGGACGACGGCGCTGACCAGCAGCCCGGCCAGCCCGGCGACGCCGAAGGGCAGGACGCCGTTGACGGTGCCGACGCGCTTGGCGTCCGACGTCCCGATGCTCACCAGCTCGCCGGCGAGGGTGCCGGAGCCGCCCACGCCGCCGGGGTGCAGCACCCGGCGTCCGACGTCGAGGCGGAGGCCGTGGGCGGCGCGTTCGGCGGCGCGCTCGCCGAAGCGGGCGCCGAGGCGGTAGCTGGTCGACAGCGCGGCGAACAGCACGCCCAGCACCACCAGCCAGGTCACCAGCGTGCCTGCCGAGCCACCCGCGACGGCCTGGTCGATGATCACGCCGATCACCACCGGGACCAGTGCTTCGCCGCCTTGGTGACCCGCGGTCAGGAGCGCCGCGAGCGCCACCGATCGTCGTTGCCCGGCGATCGACCGGCGGAGGACCTGCCGTCCCGTCGTGCTCACCCGCGCCTCCCTCTCCAGAGCTGGGATAGGTAAGGCTAGTCTAAGTAAAGAAGTTACGGGAACACGGTCGGCTTCGTCTCAGTTCGCGGTTCGGTCGCCGGTTCGCCGAACCGGGCCAGCGCGAGCGCGGCCACCACGGCGAGGACGAACCCGGCCACGGCGACGGCCGCGAAGCCGGGCCGGGTGCGGTCGCCGAGCACCAGTACGCCGATCATCGACGGGAAGACCGTCTCGCCGAGCACCATCATCGCGGTCGAGGTGGTGACGCTCCCGCGCTGCAACGCCGTCGCGTAGAACAGCATGGCCATCCCGCCGGCGATCGCGACCGTGTAGGTCGCGAGGTCGGTGAGCAGATCGAGCGGCGCGAGGCTGGGGATGACGCGGCCGGCGACGGCGACGACGCCGAAGCACAGCCCGGCGACGAGCCCGAGCGCCGGCGTCCGGATCCGGCGGCTCGCCTTGCCGGCGGCGATCCCGGCCACGGCGAGGACGGCGACCGCTCCGAGCAGCGTCAGCCGGAACCCGAGCCCGACGGGGTCCGAGCCTTCGCTTGCGGCGGCGGCGCCGAGCAGGGCGAGCCCGGCGCACACGACGCCGACCGCCACCCACTCCCGCCGGCCGAGCCGGACGCCGAGGAACCGCGCGGCGACGGCGGTCACGGCGAGGCTCGCGGCGAGCGCGGCCTGGACGACGAACAGGGGCAGGACGTGCAGGGCGGCGATCTGGGCGGCGAACCCGAGGACGTCGAGCAGGAGCCCGAGCACGAACTTCCCCTGGCCGAGCACGCGGACCAGCAGTTTCGGGTCGACCCCGTCGGCACCGGTGTCCGTGGCCCGCGCGGCGACCGACTGCATCACCGAAGCCACGCCGTACGCGCATGCCGCACCCCAGGCGCAGAGCAGTCCCCACCACATGCCGATCACTCTATTTCGCCGGCCCGGTTTTGTCGGACCGGTGCGATACGGTGCGGTCATGTCGAACACGAGTTCGAAAACGCACCGCGAGTGGCCTTCCCCGATGGCGGGCGACGAGCTGCGCCTGCTGCTGGACTTCCTGCAGTTCCTGCGCGCCACGGCGGTGAACAAACTGGCAGGGCTGTCACCGTCGCAGGCGGCGGCAAGACCGTTGCCGGCGTCGCCGAGGATGAGCGCGCTGGGGGTGCTGAAGCACCTGACGGCGGTGGAGCGCTGGTGGCTGTCGATCGAGGCGGGCGGCGCGGACCTGCCATCGCTGTGGGTGGGCAGCCCGGACCCGAGCTGGGACATCGGCCCGGAGGACACGCCGGCGGCGGTGGCGGCGGCGTACAAGGCGGAGTGGGCCAGGGCGGAGAAGGCCCTGCGCGGCCTGACCCCGGACGACCGCACGCGACGGCGATCGGAGTTCACGGTCCGCTGGGTACTGGCCCACGTGGTCCAGGAGACGGCACGGCACGTGGGGCATCTGGACGTCCTGCGCGAGCTGGCGGACGGGGAGGTGGGCGAGTAACGGACTTGAGCTGGCGGCGGTGGCGGGTGGGTGGGCAGGGGGAGGGGGAAGGAGAGGTTTCGGTCGGGTTCCGCTTCAGCCGGGCGGTTCCTGCCTGACTGGGCCTGGCCCGGCCCGGCCAGCCTGGCTCGCGCGGCCCAGCCGAGCCGGCCAGCCGATCCCAGCCCGGCCTAGCTCGGCCTGGTCTGGTCTGGTCTGGCTTGGTTCAGCCCGGCCCAGCACGGCCTGCACGGCCTGGCCCGGCGTGGCACGGCCCGGCCCGGCCTGGCCCGGCGTGGCACGGCCAGGCCGTGCCGTGCTGGGCCGAGCCCAGCTCGGCTCAGTCGAGCCCAGCCGGCCCCAGTCTGGCCTGGCCCGGCCTGGCCTGCCCAATCCAGCTGAGCCTGGTCCCGCCCTATCCGGCTCGGCCGGCCCCGGCTCGATCCAGCTCAGCTGAGCTCGGCCTGCCCAGTCCAACTCGGCCAGCCCAGCCCAGCCCAGCCCAGCCCAGCTCGACCCCGCCCACCCCGCATCGGCTCGCGAACTGCGACAAAAACCGCGTGACAAGCGCCGCTAACCTGGATTCGTGGCCGTCGTTGCGGAGTACCGCCGATTTACCGGCCCCCTGGCCCTTTCCGGGCGCCAGCGGGGTTCGGTTGCCATGTCCGCACTCGACACTGACTGAACCTCGCCGGGCGCCCGGGCCAGGGGGAACCCACCCCAATCCATCCCGAGCCCGGAGGTCCCGTCATGCCCGAAACACTCACCCCGGCCCAGCTTGCCCGCGATCTCGCCGTCCGGGATCTGACCGATCCCGCCGCCGGGGCACATGCCATTCAACGAGTCGTCGACCAAGCCGTCGAGGCGCTCGCCGCCCGGTGGCCGTGCGCCGTCCGGTGGTGGCCCGGGGAGCGCATCGTCACCGTTGCCGACAACTACGACAACCTCGGCTACGACCCCCGCCGACGTCACGCGCGACGCTCGCTACACCCGGTACGTCGATGCCGGCCACGTCCTGCGCAGCCACTCCAGCGCGATGGTCCCCGCGGCCCTGCGCGCGTTGGCCGCGGACCCCGCCGATGACGTCCTGCTCGTGTGCCCCGGCCTCGTCTACCGCCGCGACAGCATCGACCGGCTGCACAGCGGCACGCCGCACCAGCTCGACCTCTGGCGGATCGTCCGCGGGACCGTCACCCGGGCCGGCCTCGAGGAGATGGTCGCCGCTCTCGTGCCGGGCCTGCTGTGGCGGCTGGAACCACGCCGTCATCCGTACACAGTGGACGGTGCGCAGCTCGACGTCGAACACGGCGGGCGCTGGGTCGAGGTCGCCGAGTGCGGGCTCGCCCACGCGGGCGTCCTCGCGCGGGCCGGGCTCGGCGACGGCTGGTCCGGCCTGGCGCTCGGCATGGGTCTCGACCGGATGCTGATGCTGCGCAAGGGTATCCCGGACATCCGGCTGCTGCGCTCCACCGAGCCGGCCGTCGCCGCCCAGCTGACGGACCTCGCGCCCTACCGGCCGGTCTCCACGTTGCCGCCGGTGCGCCGCGACCTGTCGATCGTGGTGCCGGCCGGGGACCGCGCCGAAGACCTCGGCGACCGCGTGCGCGACGCCCTCGGCGACGAAGCCGACGTCGTCGAGTCGGTCGAGATCCGGCAGGAAACGCCGTACGCCGCACTGCCGGCACAGGCGCGAGCCCGGCTCGGCGCGAAGCCGGGCCAGAAGAACCTCCTCGTCCGCCTGGTCCTCCGCCCGCTGGATCGGACGCTGTCCGATCGCGAGGCGAACGCCCTCCGGGATCGGGCCTACGCCGCCCTGCACCGGGGAAGCGTCCACCAGTGGGCCGGCGGCGGGAAGCCCTGACGTGGGGAGCTCACCGGAGCACGCGATACCGCAGGTGCGTGACCGAGGCCGTCGCCCGGGAGTCCACCTGCTCGAGGTTCAACGGCGGGACGCCGTCGAACAGCCGGACGCCGTCGCCGAGCGTGTACGGCGCGACGTGCAGCCGCAGCTCGTCGATCAGGCCCGCGGCGAGGTACTGGTTGACCGTGGTCGGGCCGCCGTGGACCGAGATCCCGCCGTCGCCCGCCGCCTCGCGTGCCCGGGCCATCGCGGCTTCGATGCCGTCGGTGACGAAGTGGAACGTGGTGCCGCCCGCCATCGGCTGCGGATCACGGGGGTGGTGGGTGAGCACGAAGACCGGGCCGTGGTACGGCGGGTCGTCGCCCCACCAGCCCGTCCACGGCCGGTCCCACGCGCCGCGCACCGGGCCGAACATGTTGCGCCCCATGATGAACGCCTTGGCTGTCATCATCCGGTCGAACTCGGCCGGGTGCTCGGCACGGCCTTCGCCGTACCAGGCGTGCAGCTTGTCGCCCCAGCCGTCGCCGCCGTCGTCGCCGAACGGCCGCTGCTCGGTCTGGTGGTGGCCGGCCGCGTACCCGTCGAGGGTGATCGTGAGATCGCAGGTCACCTTGCCGGTCATGTCCGTGTCCTCCTCGGTCGGTTGCTCCGGAACCAGGATGGACCGGACATCGCATGGCGTCCAATGTCAATTCGGGCCATGACTCATTGATATCCTCGATGAATGCTGAACCTGGTCCAGCTCAAGGTCCTGGCCGCGGTGGCCCGGCACGGGTCGGTGACCGAAGCGGCCCGGGAACTCCACTATTCGCAGCCGTCGGTGAGCCACCACCTGGCCCGCCTGGAAGCGGCCACCGGTGCCCGGCTCGTGCAGCGGGCCGGGCGCGGGATCCGCCTGACGCCGGAAGGTCACCTGCTGGCCGGCCGCGCCGCCGAGATCGTCGGACGCGTGGACGCGGCGGCCGAAGAGCTGGCCGCGCAGGCCGGCCTGCGGGCCGGGCGCGTCCGGCTGGCCGCCAACGCGTCCGCGCTGAGCACCCTCGTGCCGAAAGCCGCCGCGTCGCTGGCGCGGGCACACCCGGGGCTCGAGCTGAGCCTGTTCGACCGGCACCCCGTCGAAGCACTGGACATGCTGCGCCGCGGCGAACTCGACGTCGCCCTCGTCTTCCGGCACGCCGGCGCCCCGCCCGAGGAGGACGGTTTCCGGTTCCGCCACCTCGCCGACGACCCGATCCACCTGATCAGCCGACGCCCTGGCGACAGCCTGGCCGACCACCGCGGCTCCGCGTGGATCGGCGGGTGCGACCGGTGCCGGGAGGAGCTGGCCGCCGTCTGCGCGGGGGCGGGGTTCACCCCGCGCTTCGGCTCGTCCAGCGACGACATGGTCGTCGTGCAGTCCCTGGTCGCCGCCGGTCTCGGCGTCGCCATCCTGCCCGGGCTCGCACTGGAAGCCCACCGCCGTCCCGGCATCCACGCCACCGAACTCCCCGGCGTCCACCGCGGCATCCACGCGGCCACCTACGGCGACCCGCCGGACCCGCCCGCGGCGGCCGCCGTCCTGGCCGCGCTCGCCCAAGCTGCCGCGCCGACGCGGCGCGGACCGTAGGGTGTCCGGCATGACTGATCGGCTCTATTTCCGGCAGCTGCTCGCCGGCCGTGACTTCGCCGTCGGGGACCCCGTCGCGACGCAGATGGTGAACTTCGCCTACCTGATCGGCGACCGCGAGACCGGGGACGCCGTCATCGTCGACCCGGCCTACGCGGTGCGGGACCTCCTCGATGTCCTGGCGCAGGACGGGATGCGGCTCACCGGCGTGCTGGCGACCCACCACCACCCCGACCACGTCGGCGGCGAGATGCTCGGCTTCTCGCTGCCCGGGATCGCCGAGCTCCTCGCGATCGAGCAGGTGCCCATCCACGTCAACGGCGCCGAGACCGAGTGGGTCCGGCGGGTCACCGGCGTGTCCGGCACCGATCTGCGCGCGCACGACCACGACGACGTCCTCGAGGTCGGGGCCGTCCCCATCCGGCTGCTGCACACGCCCGGGCACACGCCGGGCAGCCAGTGCTTCCTGGTCGAGGACAAGCTCGTGTCCGGCGACACGCTGTTCCTGGAAGGCTGTGGCCGCACGGACTTCCCCGGCGGCGACGCCGACGAGATCTACCGCAGCCTGCAGGCGCTGGCCGGCCTGCCCGGTGACCCGGTGGTCTACCCCGGGCACCAGTACTCGGCCGAGCCGTCGGCCGCGCTGTCGGAAGTCAAGCGCACGAACTTCGTCTACCGGCCGCGGTCGCTCGGCGAATGGAAGGTCATGTTCGGCGGCTGAGACAAGCCGTTCCACGGGGTGAAACACGGGATGTTCACGGAGTGGGCGCCGATTGACTTCGGTTCCCACGCCCCGGATTGTCGGGGCCACGCAAGCCGAACGTCCCCGTCCCGGGAGAAATCCGTGTCGATTTCCACCACGGGCGTGCTCACGCACGTCCGGAAACGCGCCGCCGGGCCGCCGCGCAAAGCCGTGCGGCGGCCCGATCTCCGGCGCTGGATCAGCCCGGTGGTGCTCCTCGCCGCCTGGCAGATCGCCAGCGCCACCGGTGCCCTGCCACCCGACAAGCTCAGTTCACCGTGGACGGTCGTGCAGGCCGGCCTCGAAACCGCGCGCACTGGCGAACTCGGTGACGCCTTCGCCGTTTCGTTCGGCCGCGTCGGTGCGGGCTTCGCTCTCGGCGCGGTCGCCGGCGTCCTGCTCGGCATCGTCTCGGGGCTCTCCCGCTGGGGCGAAGCGCTGGTCGACCCGCCGGTGCAGATGCTGCGCACTCTGCCGTTCCTCGGGCTGATCCCGCTGTTCATCCTGTGGTTCGGCATCGGCGAAGAGACGAAGATCGTGCTGGTCGCGCTCGGCGTGGCCTTCCCGCTCTACCTCAACGTCCACTCGGGAATCCGCGGGGCCGACCCCGCGCTCGTCGAAGCCTCGCGGGCACTCGGCTTCAGCCGCGCGGAACGGCTCTGGCACGTCGTGCTGCCCGGCGCGCTGCCGCAGACGCTCGTCGGGCTGCGGCAGTCGCTCGGCCTCGCCTGGCTCGCCCTGATCGTAGGCGAGACGGTCAACGCCGACGCCGGCGTCGGCTACCTCATCAACAACGCCCGCGAATTCCTGCGCACGGACGTCGTGGTCGTCGGGCTCGTTCTGTACGCCCTGCTCGGCCTGGTCACCGATGCGCTGGTCCGGCTGCTCGAACGGAAGGTGCTGCGGTGGCGAACCCGGTAGCCGAGGTCCGCGGCCTCACCAAGCGGTTCGGTGAGCGGACCGTCCTCAACGGACTGGACCTGACCGTCGAGCGCGGCGAGTTCGTCGCCCTGCTCGGCCGCAGCGGGTCCGGCAAGTCGACGCTCCTGCGGGTGCTCGCCGGCCTCGACGGTGACGTCGAAGGCCGCGCGGACGTCACCGGCACCGTCTCGGTCGCCTTCCAGCAGCCGCGGCTGCTGCCGTGGCGGAAGGTCTGGCGCAACGTCGTCCTCGGCCTGCGCCAGGACGGCGTCACGAAGTCCCGCAACCGGACGCTGGCCGAAAAGGCACTGGCCGAAGTGCACCTGGCCGAGCACGCCGACGACTGGCCGCTCACGCTGTCCGGCGGCGAAGCCCAGCGGGTGTCGCTGGCCCGCGCGCTGGTCCGCGAACCCGGTCTGCTGCTGCTCGACGAGCCGTTCGGGGCACTGGACGCGCTCACCCGGATCTCCATGCACGGCCTCGTGCAGGACCTCTGGCGGCGGCACCGGCCGGGCGTGCTGCTGGTGACCCACGACGTCGACGAGGCCCTGCGGCTCGCCGACCGGGTGCTGGTGCTCGACGGCGGCCGGATCGTGGCCGCGCACCGGCCGCGCGACGCCGACGGCCACGACGACCTCCGCCACCGCGTGCTGGCCGACCTGGGAGTGACCGAAGATGTTCTGGCGTAAGGGAATGGCGGCCGTCGCGGCCGCACTCGCCGTCTCCGCCTGCAGCACGGCGACCGGCGAAGCTCCGGTGCCGGCCACGGTGGGCGCGGCCGATCTGGCGAAGGTGACGCTCAAGGTGGGCGACCAGAAGGGCGGGGTGAAGTCCCTGCTCACCGCGGCGAACCTGCTGCAAGGGACGCCGTACCGGATCGAATGGGCGACGTTCACGTCGGGCCCGCCCCTGCTCGAGGCCGCCTCGGCCGGCGCGATCGACGCGGGTCGCGTCGGCAACACCCCGCCGATCTTCGCGGCCGCCGCGAAGGCGAAGATCAAGGTGATCAGCGTGTCGCGCAGCAACGTCGAGCGGGAAGCCGTCCTCGTCCCGCCGGACTCGCCGCTGCGGGACGTCGCGTCGCTGAGGGGCCGGACGATCGGCGTCGCCAAGGGCACCTCGGCGCACGGGCAGCTGCTGAACACGCTGCACCGCAACGGATTGTCCACCAAGGACGTCAAGCTGAGCTTCCTCCAGCCGTCCGAGGCGTATGCCGCGTTCACCCAGCACACCATCGACGCGTGGGCGATCTGGGACCCCTACACCGCGCAGGCGCAGCTCGAGGCGCACGCGCGGGTGCTGGCCGACGGCCGGGGCGCGTCGAACGGCCTCGGCTTCCTGACCGCGAGCACGGCCGCGCTCGCCGATCCCGGGAAGAACTCCGCACTGCGCGACTTCGCGGTGCGGGTGGTCAAGGCGCAGAAGTGGGCCGACACGCACCGCGAAGACTGGGCGCAGGCGTGGGCCAAGGAGACCGGGCTGAAGCTCGAAGTCGCGCGGAAGGCCGTCGAAGCGGGCCGCGACCTGCCGATCGTGCTCGACGACGCCGTTGTTGCGTCCGAACAGCAGCTCGCGGACGCCTTCACCGACGAGAAGACTTTGCCGGGCACGGTGGACTTCGCCGCCTTCGTCGACCGGCGGTTCGGTCCCGATCTGGACCAGGCGAGGAGCAACGGATGAGCATCAGGCTGCACTGGTTCCTGCCCACCAGCGGCGACGGCCGCACGATCGTGGAACGCTTCCACGCCAACCGCTCCGCGGGCCCGGCCGCCCAGCGCGACCCGGACCTGGACTACCTGGCCCAGGTCGCCCGCGCGGCCGAGCGGCAGGGTTTCGAAGGCGTCTTGACGCCGACGGGCACGTGGTGCGAGGACGCGTGGCTCACCACGGCCGCGCTGATCCGGGAGACGACCCGGCTGAAGTTCCTGGTCGCGTTCCGCCCGGGCGTCATTTCGCCGACGCTCGCAGCGCAGATGGCGGGCACGTTCCAGCGGCTGTCGGGCGGCCGCGTGCTGCTCAACATCGTCACCGGCGGCGACGCGGTGGAGCAGCGCCGCTTCGGCGACTGGCACGACCACGACGCCCGGTACGCCCGTACGGACGAGTTCCTGACCATTGTCCGCGGGGTGTGGTCCGGCGAGCCGTTCAGCTTCGAAGGCGAGCACCTGCGGGTCGAAGGCGCGACGACGCTGGCCGCGCCCGACCCGGTGCCGCCGATCTACTTCGGCGGCTCGTCCCCGGCCGCGCTGCCGGTGGCGGCGCGGCACGCCGACGTCTACCTGACCTGGGGTGAACCGCCCGCGCAGGTCGCGGAGAAGATCGGCAAGGTGCGTGCGCTGGCCGGGGACCGGCCGATCCGCTTCGGCGTCCGGCTGCACACGATCTCGCGCGACACCTCGGCCGAGGCCTGGGCGGAGGCGCAGAAGCTGCTCGACGCGCTGAGCCCGGAGCAGGTCGCGAAGGCGCAGGCGCAGCTGGCCGCGAGCGAGTCGGTGGGGCAGCAGCGGATGGTCGCGCTGCACGGCGGCCGGTACGGCGGCGGGGTCCGCGCGCTGGAGATCCACCCGAACCTGTGGGCGGGCGTCGGCCTGGTCCGCGGCGGTGCGGGGACCGCGCTGGTCGGCAGCCACGAAGAGGTCGCGGACCTGATCGAGGAGTACCACGCGGCCGGTGTCACGGAGTTCGTGCTGTCGGGCTACCCGCACCTGGAGGAGGCGTACTGGTTCGGCGACGGGGTCCGGCCGGAGCTGGCCCGGCGCGGCCTGCTGGCCGACGTCCCGGCCCTGCCCCGGCCGGCGCACCCGGAGCGCAACGTCGCCGCGCTGTAGCGGTGGTGCGGGGCGGCACCCCGCACCACCAGCGCTACTCCTGTGATTCGGCGAGCAGCCGCAACGCGAGTTCCTTCAGCCGCGGGCTCGCCACCGCCGCGTCACCGGCGTCGAACGGGGGCCGCGGGTCGTACTCCACGGCCAGCTGGACCGCGCGGGCGACCTCCTCGCCGGCGAGCTCGCTCGCCAGGAACAGCGCCATGTCGATGCCCGCGGAGACCCCCGCCGCGGTGATCACCTTGCCCACGCGGACGTACCGCTCCGGCACGTACTCGACGCCGAAGGTGGCCTCGAGGTAGTCCGCCGACGCCCAGTACGTCGTGGCCCGCTCGCGCAGCAGGCCCGCCGCGCCGAGGATCAGGGCGCCGGTGCACACCGACGTCGTCCAGGTCGTGTGCCGGTCGACGCGCCGGATCCAGTCCAGCAGCACCGGGTTCCGCATCGCGGCGACCGTGCCGCGGTTGCCCGCGCCGGGCACCAGCAGGACGTCGAGCCGGTCCACTTCGGACACCGCGCGGTCGGCGAAGACGGCCGTGCGCCCGGTGTCGGTGCGCACCGGGCCGCGGCGCTCGCCGATCATGGTGACCGTCGCGCCCGGGAGCCGCGACAGCAGTTCCGCCGGGCCGGTCGGGTCGAGCAGGCTGAAGCCGTCGTAGAGCAGGATGCCGATCCGCGGCCCCGGACGGCGGTCCGCGGCGGCCGCGGTGCCGGTAGCGGCCGGCAGCGCCAGCGCCGCGGCGGCCAGCCCGCCGAGCACGGTCCGCCGGGTCGTCTGTGTGGTGGTCATGCTCCCGGACTCTGGACGGCCGGCGCGGCTGGGAGGCAGGGGATGTCCGTCATCCTGCGAAGCGTGTCCCTCGTGCCGCCGTAGCGGGTGGGATCGCCACGGCCCGCTCAGCGGGAGGAGACCGGGACGAGCAGGCCCGGCGGCGCGAACAGCGGGTAGGTGACGAGCACGCCGCCGGCCGTGTGGACGACCGAAGCCGGGCGGAAGAGGTCGCGCTGGCCGGTGTAGAAGGCGGTGGTGCCGCCTTCGCCGCCGGTGAAGAGCACCCGGCGGCGCGGCTGCCCGGCAGCGTCTTCGCCGGGGACCTCGGGAAAGGCCGCGACCGCCACGGGCTGGATGGCGGCGAGCGCGGCGATCGTCGCGATGAGCCGCGGATCGGCATCGCCCTTGCGCAGCACGGCGGCGGCATCGGGGGTCAGCGTGATCCGGGCCGACGCGGTCAGGGCTTCGCCGGCGTGGGCACGGGCCGGTGCTTCCGGCGGCGCGGCGGGATCGGGCGGTGGCAGCCCGAGGCGCCAGACGGTGACCCGCGTGTCGCCGGAGCCGAACACCGCGGTGGCACCGGCGCCGGCGAAGGCGCCGTCCAGAGCCGGGTAGCGCTTCCGGAGCCCGGGCCCGTCGTTCCCGAAGACGGCCCACTCGGCGGGCGGGCACCCGGTCGTGCACGCGGCGGGCGGGGCCAGCATGCCGGTCGGCCAGCCGGCGTTCGCGAGTTCGGCCCAGGCAGCGTCGTCGACGAGGAGCCGGGACCCGGAGGCGTTGGCCCGCAACCAGTCCCGGGCGGAGGCGAGCGGCCCGCCACGGTCGACGGCCGGCCGCAGTGAGGGGAACCCGGTGCTCCAGCTGACGGCAATCGCAGCAACGAGGACGGCGGCGGCCGCCGCGGGCGCGGCCCGGCGGCGGGTGGTGTGGCTGTGGCGCGCGAGGTGCGGGGCGGCGGACGGTGAGGCTTCGGCTTGGCCGGGCTGGTCTGTGCTCTCGCGGTGTGTGGGGTGCGGAGTGGTGGTGTGGGTGGCCCGGTTCCAGCGCCCCAATGTGGCCTTGGTTGCGTTGAACGCACCGAAGGCCGCCTTGGGTGCGTTCAACGCACCGAAGGCCACATTGGGGCGCCCTTCCCGGCTCGTGTCGCCGTGGTCCGCCGGGGCCGATCGGGCGGTGGCGAAGCCGTGGCGTGCCGGGGCGTGTCGCCGGACCGCGGCCTGGGCGACGCCCGCCAGCAGCAGCGGCGTCACCGGCACCAGCAGCGCCAGCACGGCGGTGTCCGGCACCCCCGGCACGAGCAGTGTCGCCGCGAGCAGCAGCCCCGTCGACGCCAGCGGCCGCACCGTTCGGACCGCCAGCGCCGCGACCAACGCGACCACCGACAGCGCCACCCACACCGGGTCCAGCGCCGCCCAGTCGGCCACCGACGGGCGGGTCGCCGCCGCCAGGTGTGGCCTGAGCACCCCCGCGGCCGGGCCGAACGCGATCCCCAGCCCCAGGTTCAGCAGCACCGCGACCAGCGCCGCCCGCACCGGTGCGCGGCGCACCAGCAGCCAGCCCGCCGCGGGCAGGAAGAACAGCGCCAGCGGCGACGTGAGCACCGCCGCCAGCAGGCACCCCGCCGCCGCGACGTCGTGGCGGATCCGGGCGCGCCGCCGGGTGATCAGGGCCAGTGCCCCCAGCGCCCACACCACCGCCAGGTGCTCCACGACGACCAGCCGCTGCACGCCCAGCGCCAGCGGGGACGCGGCGACGAGCAGCACCGCCGCCGCGGCTGCCCAGCGCGTCAGGCCCAGGCGGCGCGCCAGTACCCACGCCAGCACCGTGCCCGCGAGGGCCGCGACGAGCACGGTCTCGCGGACCGCGGCCAGCGCCGTGGCCGAGCGGTCGAACGCGTCCGAGACCATCGTGGCCGCCGCCAGCTGCAGCCAGCCGAACGGGCTGACCCCGGCGCCGCCCGCGTCGGCGAACGTCGTGAGGTTGCCGAGCGCGTAGGCGTGGGCGACGGTGGCGGCCTCCGCGGGCAGGGCCGGCGACGGCGCCGCGAGGTAGAGCACGCGCAGCCCGCCGGCCAGCGCCAGCAGCGCGAGCACGATGTCGAGCGACAGCAACCGGTGCGCGGCGGAGACCGGGCGGTGCTGGACCATTGCACGGATCGTAGCGGGTGGTGCTGCCCCGTCCCGTCCGGGACCACGCCGTCAGCCGGACGGCCCAGCCGCCGGAAACCCGTTGCCGGGCAAGATTTCTACGGCTGTCCGGACAGGGTCCGGGTCAACGCGAGCGCGACCGTCCGTACGGCCGGGGCGACCCGTTCGGTCCGCATCCGGTTGGCCCAGCCGGAGATCGACACCGCCGCCACCGCGACGCCGGCCGCGTCGAGCAGCGGGCTGGCCGCGCACACGACACCGACGCCGGATTCTTCGCGCTCCAAGGCGATTCCGTCCTCGCGGACCCGGGTGAGCTGACGGCGGAGCAGGCCGGGGGCGGTGATCGTCCGTGCGCTCACCCGCGGCAGCCCGGCGTCGATCACCTGGTTCACCACCGAATCCGGGGAGAACGCGAGGATGGCCTTGCCGACGCCGGTGGCGTGCGCGGGGAACCGCCCGCCGATGCGGGAGGGCAGCGTCGGCGCGTCCGGCCCGCGCAGCACGTCGAGGTACACCACTTCGGTGCCTTCGAGGATCGCCAGGTGGACGGTGTTGCGCGTGGCCTCGCGGAGGTCGGCCAGGTACGGCCGGGCCGCCTCGACCAGTCCGCGCCGCGGCGAGGCCAGCTGGCCGATCTCGAACAGCCGCAGCCCGAGCCGCACCGCCCCGGCCTCGCGTTCGAGCAGCCCGGTCTCGGTCAGGTGCCCGGCGAGCCGGTGCACGGTCGTCTTTGCCAGCCCGGTCCGGCGGGCCAGTTCGGAGACCCCGAGGGTCTCGTCACCCGGCCGGAAGGCTTCCAGGAGCGCGGCGAGCCGGGCCGCGACGAGGCCGTCGCCGCTCACGCCCTCGTTCCGCCCAGCGGTACGCATGGGTTGAGTGTGCCCGATCCGCCGCGCGACTGTCTGCAGGTCGGGCGAGGAGGTGCGTCAGTGGCTGTCGGCGCCGAGGACGAGTTTCACGCAGTGCGCGACGAGCCGCTCGCGCGAAACCTTCAGCGAGCCGTCGAGGTGGGCGACGAAGACGTTGGTCAGCGCGCCGACCAGCCCGATGGCGACCATCCGGCGTTCGGTCTCGTCGCCGCGGGTCAGCTGCTCGCCGACCAGTGCGGCGAACACCGGCAGCAGGTGCAGGCCGCGGCGGGTCAGCGCGGGGTCGGTCAGCGGTGCGAGCAGCAGGACCCGGCCCTTGCGGGGGTCGTCGACGATCAGTTCGACGAACGCCCGGACGGCGTTCTCCGCCCGCGACACGGGGGTGGGGGCGTCCCGCACGGCGTCGACGAGCGCCTGACGCGCCTCTTCGCCGACGTGCTCGTACACGGCCGCGACGAGCTCTTCGCGGTCGGCGAAGCTCTCGTAGAAGTAGCGCTCGGTGAGTTTCGCCCGCCGGCACACCGCGCGGACGCTCGTCCCGGCCGAGCCTTCGGTCCCCAGCAGTTCCAGGCCGGCGGCCACCAGCTGCTCGCGCCGGAGCGCCTTCCGGTCGTCCAGTGTCGTGCCCGCCCAGGTCCGGCCCGGCATCACAGCTCCTCGGTTGACTACATCTGTTGTCAGATCCTAGCCTGACAACACCTGTAGTCAGTTCCGGACTCGACGAGGAGTGCACCGATGACCCCCGAACCACTGGGGCCCGACTCGCTGACGTGGAAGTACTTCGGCGACTGGCGCGGCCTGCTCATCGGCCTGTGGGCCGGGTCGATGCAGAACATGCACCCCGGCCTCGGCGCCGGCGTCGAGCAGCACTCGCGGTTCTTCGAGGAGCGCTGGCAGCGGCTGTTCCGCTCGCTCTACCCGATCGGCGGCGTGGTCTACGACGGCCCGCGCGCCCACGCGACCGCCCTCGAAGTCCGCGGCTACCACGACCGCATCAAGGGCGTCGACGCGCGGGGCCGCCGCTACCACGCGCTCGACCCCGAGACCTACTACTGGGCGCACGCGACGTTCTTCGTCAGCACGATCCTGATCGCCGGCCACTTCATGGGCGGCATCGGCGAGGCGGAGAAGCGGCAGCTGTTCGACGAGCACGTCCGCTGGTGGCGGATGTACGGCATGACCCTGCGGCCGGTGCCCGAGACCTGGGAGGACTTCCAGCGCTACTGGAAGCGCATGTGCACCGAGGTCCTCGAGGACAACAAGGCCACCCGGGACGTCCTGGACATCCGCGGGCTCGGCAAGCCACCGTTCCTGCCCTGGCTGCCGGACGTGCTGTGGCGGCCGGTCCAGCGGGTGATCGCGCGCAACTTCGTCTGGCTGACGATCGGCCTCTACGACCGCGAGGTCCGCGACCTGCTCGGCTTCCGCTGGACCGAGCGCGACGCGCGGCGGCACCGGCGGTTCGGGAAGCTGGTCAATGCCGTGTTCAAGCTCGTGCCGCACGACCGCCGCTACCACCCGCGGGCCCGCGCCGGCTGGCGCCGTGAACGCGGCGAGGTGGATCTCGACGCGCCCTTGGTCGAGACTCCAGGCAGGAACCTGCCGCCGCTGTCCGAGCGGGGCAAACCCGAGCACTACGCGCCGAACATCTAGGAGAAATTCGTGAAGCTGGGATTCCACGTCGGGTACTGGCAGAGCGGCCCGACCCCGGGTGCCCTGGAAGCCGTCCTCAAGGCCGAGGAGCTCGGCTTCGACTCGGTGTGGACGGCGGAGGCGTACGGCTCGGACGCGTTCACGCCGCTGGCCTGGTACGGCTCGTCCACCAGCCGCATCCGGCTCGGGACGAACATCGTCCAGATGTCCGCGCGCACCCCGACCGCGACCGCGATGAGCGCCATGACCCTCGACCACCTCTCCGGCGGGCGGATGGTGCTCGGGCTCGGCGCGTCCGGCCCGCAGGTCGTCGAGGGCTGGTACGGCCAGCCGTACCCGAAGCCCCTCGCCCGGACCCGCGAGTACGTCGACATCGTCCGGCAGGTGATCGCCCGCGAGGCACCGGTGACCCTCGACGGCGACCACTACCAGCTGCCGTTCAAGGGCGGCACCGGGCTCGGCAAGCCGCTGAAGCCGACGGTGCACCCGCTGCGCAAGGAGATCCCGATCCACCTGGCCGCCGAAGGGCCCAAGAACGTGGCCCTCGCGGCGGAGATCGGCGACGGCTGGCTGCCGCTGTTCTTCTCGCCCAAGAGCAACGACTTCTACAAGGCCGCGCTCGAAGAAGGCTTCTCCCGGCCGGGCGCGCGGCACACCCTCGACACGTTCGAGGTGCCGTGCTCGCTGCCGGTGATCGTGCACGACGACGTCGAAGAGGCGGCGAGCTGGATCAAGCCGTCGCTGGCGTTGTACATCGGCGGGATGGGCGCGAAGAGCGTCAACTTCCACCACGACGTGTACGCGCGGCTGGGCTACGGCGACGTCGCCGACGAGGTCCAGGAACTCTTCCTCGCCGGCCGCAAGGAGGAGGCGGCCGCGGCGATCCCGACGTCGCTGGTGGAGGACACCTCGCTGATCGGGCCGCCGGAGAAGATCCGCGAGGAGCTGAAGGCCTGGGAGGACACCGTGGTGACCCAGCTGCTCCTGCGCGGTGACGCCGCGACGCTGGAGAAGATCGCCCGCGCTCTTCGCTGACCGGCGGGTCGCTCCGTGGCCCTGGTCACGACGATGGCACGATTCCCCTCGACCACTACCGGGTGCTCGCCGAGATCGAATACTCATGGCCTGCACCCGGTACGCATCCGAGGAGGACCTGTTGGCGACGTTGTCCGGCCGGACGAGGTTCCGCTATTCGCTCGGCTCGTTCGTCACCGGGTCCTTCGGCACGGTTCCCGGACTGGTGCTGGTGAAGTACCTGACCGACACGATGGCCGTGCCCGCCGGCTGGGCCGCCGCGATCGTGTTCGTGCCCAAGGCCTGGGACGTGCTGTTCAACCCGATCGCCGGGCGGATGTCCGACGCCGATCTGATCAAGACCGGCAGCCGGCGGCGCTTCCTGCTGATCGGCGGCATCGGCGTCGCGATCCTGTTCGCGGCGATGTTCGCCCACCCCGGCTTCGGGAAACCGCTGCCGGACGCGCTGTACGTGGCGATCACGTTCGCCCTCTGCGCCACGGCGTACGCGCTGTTCCAGGTGCCGTTCAACGCGCTGCCCGCCGAGCTGACCGAGTCGGCGACCGAGCGCACGAAGCTCACCAGCGTCCGCATCGGCGTGCTGGCCGTGACGATCCTGATCTGCGGTGGCGGCGCCCCGGCGATCACCGCCGCGATCGACGGGGTCGCCGGCTACCGGGTGATGGCCCTGGTGATCGGGCTGATCGTGCTGGCCGCGACGCTGCTGGTGTACTTCGGGCTCAAGGACGCGCCGGTCGGCTCGCTGCGCCCGAACACCGTGAACCTGAAGGAGCTCGTGCGCACGCTCGCCGCCTGGCGGCCGTTCCGCTGGCTGCTCGGCACGTACTTCATCCAGGCGCTCGGCATCGGCACGGTGCTCGCCGCGATCCCGTTCTTCGCCCAGCGCATCCTCGGCAGCGAGGGGTACGGCACGATCCTGTTCGTCATCTTCGTCGGCCCGGCGCTGGTCACCATGCCGCTGTGGCCGCGGCTGGGCGACCGGGTGGGCAAGCTGAACGGCTTCCGCCTGGCCACCGCGGCCTTCGCGGCCGGGCTGCTCGGCCTGGTCTTCGCCCAGTCGATCCCGCTGGTCGTCACGTTCGTCTTCGTGGCGCTCTGCGGCGTCGGGTACGCCGGGATTTCGGTGTTCCCGCTGGCCATCCTGCCCGACCTGATCACGGCCGAAGAGGAACGCACCGGCGAGACCCGCGCCGGGATCGCCGCGGGCGTGTGGACCGCGGGGGAGACCCTCGGGCTGGCCTTCGGCGGCGGGCTCTGGGCGCTGATCCTGGCGTTCGGCGGGTACGTGTCCAGCACGGACGCCACCGCGCTCCAGCCGGACAGCGCCATCGTGGCGATCCTCGTCGGAGCGTCGATCGTCCCCGGCGTGCTGATCGCGCTGGCCCTGCCGCTGTTGCGGCGCAAGGTGCTGGAGCCGCGCCCGTGATCCCGCCCGAGGACGTCCTGGCGGCCCTGCGCGAGCTGCGCGCGGGCGACCTGCCGACGCACGGCGGCCGCACCCTGGCCTACGTCTACGACAGCGGCCTGTCCGAAGTGGACTCGCTGGGCGCGGCGGCGCACGCGCTCGCGTCGTCGGCCAACGGCCTGGACCCGACGGCCTTCCCGAGCCTGCTGAAGATGGAGAACGACCTCGTCTCCGCGGCCGCCGCGCTGCTCGGCGACGTCCCGGGCGTGGTCGGTTCGGTGACCTCCGGCGGTACCGAATCGTGCCTGCTGGCGGTGCTTGCCGCCCGGGACGCGCACCCGGCGGTCGCGTCCCCGTCGATCGTGCTCCCGACCACCGCGCACGCGGCGTTCCACAAGGCGGCCCACCTGTTCGGGCTGCGGCGCATCGACGTCCCGGTCGACCCGGTCACCTTCCGCGCCGATCCGGCGGCAATGGCCGCGGCGATCGACGACTCGACGGTCCTGGTCGTGGCGAGTGCGCCGTCCTACGCGCACGGCGTGCTCGACCCGGTGCCCGAGATCGCCGCGGCGGCGCTCGCACGCGGCGTCCGGCTGCACGTCGACGCCTGCATCGGCGGCTGGGTGCTGCCGTACTTCGCACGCCTCGGCGCGGACGTCCCGCCGTTCGACTTCCGCGTCCCCGGCGTGACGAGCATTTCGGTGGACCTGCACAAGTACGCGTACTGTCCGAAGGGGACGTCGGTGCTGCTGCACGCCTCGGCGGAGCTGCGGCGCACGCACTACTTCGCGAGCGCGGCCTGGCCGGGCTACACGATGCTGAACACGACGATCCAGAGCACGCGTTCCGGCGGGCCGCTCGCCGCGGCGTGGGCGGTGGTGCACCACCTCGGTTCCGACGGCTACCTGCAGCTGGCGTCCGCCGCGCGTGAAGCGACCGCGCGCATCCGGGCGGGCATCGCGGAGCTGCCGGGCCTGCGGGTGCTCGGCGACCCGGTGTCGACGCTGATCGCGTTCACCGGCGCGGACGGCTTCGACCTGTTCACGGTGGCCGACGAGATGAAGGCGCGCGGCTGGTACGTCCAGCCGCAGTTCGCGCACCTGTCGTCCCCGGCGAACCTCCACCTCACGGTGACCGCGGCCAACCACGGAACCGAGAAGGAGTTCCTGGCCGACCTGGCCGCGTCACTGGACGCGGCGCGGGCGGCGGGCCCGGTCGCGGTCGACCCGGCGGTGGCGGAGTTCGTGGCGGCCCTCGACCCGGCGACGCTGACGCCGGACCAGTTCGCCGGCCTCCTGGCCGCGGCCGGCCTCGGCGGCGCGGCCGGCCTCCCGGACCGGATGGCCCCGATCAACGCCCTCCTCGCCACGGCACCGCCGCCGCTCCGGGAGCGTCTCCTGCTGGAATTCCTCGGCGCCCTTTACACCCCGTCGTGAGGGGTGACCCGGACGCCGGTGGCGCTATCGGGTGAGCCGGGAGCTTTCGGCAGGGCCGCGGCCGCGCTCCGGTGTTACCGTCCGAAGTGGACACACCGCGAAGGGACAGCCGATGACCATGCCGCACGTCGAGCACGCCGGCCACGACCACCGCCACCGCGAGGGCTGCGGCCACGCGGCGGTTCCGCACGGCGACCACGTGGACTACGTGCACGAGGGCCACCTGCACCGGGCCCACGACGGCCACTTCGACGAGTGCGAAATCGCCGGCCACGTGCCGCACGCCGGCCACGAGCACCACACCCACGGCGACGGCTGCGGCCACGTGGCGGTACCCCACGGCGACCACGTCGACTACCTGCACGACGGGCACCGCCACGCAACCCACGACGACCACTACGACGACCACTGACCAGCGGCGGCGGACCGCCTAGGCGGAGTGGACGTGGACCGGGCCCCACTCCGGGAACGGGTCCGGTCCGGTCGCCTCCCCGAGGCACTCCCGCAGTGCCTCGAGCAGGGCTTCCCCCGCCAGGTCGATCCCGATGAACACCAGCTCCTGCCGCGGTGCCTCGGCGACGCCTTGCGGTTCGAAGCGCGCCACCGTGCCCGCCTGCGACCACAGCCCGGTCACCCCGGGCCGGGACGCCAGCGCGAAGAACCCCTTGGACCGCAGCACCGTCCCGAACTCGCCGGAGTCCAGCCGCCGGCTGACGAAGTCCCAGAGCGCCGCCGGGTCGAACGCGCGTGCGGCGCGGAACACGACGCTGGAAATGCCGTACTCCTCGGTCTCCGGGACGTGGTCGCCGTTCAGCTCGGCCACCCAGCCCGGCGCTTCCTGCGCCCGGACCGGGTCGTACCGGCCGGTCCCGAAGACCCGCTCCAGCGGCACCTTCCCGAAGCTGCCGGTGACGACGTCGGCCGCCGGGTTGAGCCGGCGCAGCACGGCCACCAGCCGGTCCGCCTCGGCCGCCGCGACCAGGTCCGTCTTGTTCAGCAGCAGGACGTCGGCGAACTCGACCTGGTCCATCAGCAGGTCGCTGACCGTCCGCTCGTCGTCTTCGTACTGGTCCAGCCGGCGCTCCACCAGCGAGTCGCCGCCGGCCAGCTCACGGGCGAAGTTCGCCGCGTCCACCACCGTCACCATCGTGTCGAGGCGGGCGACCTCGTCCAGGAACGTGAACGTCGCCGCCACCGGCATCGGCTCGGAAATGCCGCTCGACTCGATGAGCACGTGGTCGAAGCGGTCGTCCGCGCACAGCGCCGCGATCTCCTCCAGGAGGTCCTCCCGCAGGGTGCAGCAGATGCACCCGTTGGTCAGCTCGACCAGCCGCTCCTGCGACCGGACCAGCGCGGCGTCGATGTTGACCTCGCTCATGTCGTTGACGATGACCGCGACCCGCACCCCGGACCGGTTGGCGAGGATGTGGTTGAGCAGCGTCGTCTTGCCCGCGCCGAGGAAGCCGGACAGCACGGTGACCGGAACGCTCACTGCGCGTGGAAGTGCTTCATCAGCCGGCGGGGGACCAGCTGGACCTTGCCGTCGACCTTGATCGGCACCAGGTCGGGCACGGCGGCCTTCCACTGGGACCGCCGGGACCGGGTGTTGCTCCGGGACATCTTGCGCTTGGGGACGGCCATCAGCGGTTGCCTCGCTTCCCGTAGCGGCGGTGGAACTTCTCGACCTGGCCGGCGCTGTCCATGATCCGCTGGGTGCCCGTCCAGAACGGGTGCGACCACGAGCTGATGTCGACCATGACGAGCGGGTAGGTGTTCCCGTCGGACCAGTCGATCGTCCGGTCGGAGGTGATGGTGGAGCGGGTGAGGAACGCATCGCCGGTCGACGAGTCCTTGAACACCACCGGGTGGTAGTCGGGGTGGATGCCGGGTTTCACTGGTCTTCCTTTCGGTTCGCCGCGGCCGCGTCGTGCCGGGCCGGGTCGGTTTCGGTGTCTTCGCACGGTTCCTCGTGCCAGTCCCCGAACGGGTCGGGGTAGCGCAGCCAGGCGTCGGGGCCCTCGGCGAGCTCTTCGTCGGTGAGCAGCGCGCCGCGCAGGGCGGCCTCGACCTCGTCGGGCGTCGCCTGGTCGGTGACGACCACCAGTTCCTGCGCGCGGTCGCCGTGCACCGGGTCCCAGCGCAGGGACGCCAGCGTGCGGCGCTCGGGCGAAACGTCCGTCCACTCCGGACCGTCCGGTGCCGCGAGCCACGGTCCCGCGTGGCCGAGGCCCAGCCCGCCGCCCGCCGACTCGATCCAGAACGCGACGTCGGGCTGGCTGGCCACCCAGGCGCGCCCGCGGGTGCGGACGACGCCGTCGAGCAGCACGTCCAGCGCGTCGTGCAGCCGCTCCGGGTGGAACGGCCGCCGCGCGGTGAAGGTGAGCAGGGCGATGCCGCAGTCGTCGTGCAGGGGCGGTTCGCCGCGCAGCAGGGCGCCGTGCATGTCGGTGACCTCGCCGCGCCGGGCGTTCGCCGGGACCGCGTCGAGCACGCTGCCGCCGTCGATCCGGGAGAGCTCGACCCGTGGGATCGACGGCGCCACCCGGTCGAGCACCGCGGTCGCCTTGGCGGCGCTCCACGCGTCCGTGGCCGCGCCGGCCAGCACGAGGACGTCGGCGAACTCGACCTGGGACAGCGCGACCTGGGCGACCGTCCGCTCGTCCTCGGGGCTGCCCTGCAGGTTCCGGTCGGCCAGCTCGTCGTCGCCGGTCGCGTCGGCGAGCCAGGTCGCGCAGTCGACGACGGTGAGCACGGCCCGCAGGTCGACGTCGTCGTGCACCGGGTGGTCGCCGACCAGGACGTTCCGGATCGCCCAGCTCACCGGCTCCGGCTCCATGGCCTCGTCGAGCCGGACGACGATCCGGGTCACCTCCGGGCGCCGGGCCAGCCGCCGCAGCAGCGGGAGGAGGTCCTCTCGCAACGTGCAGGAGACGCAGCCGTGGGCCAGTTCGAGCACGGTCAGCTCGTCGCGTGGGCCGAGCCGGAGGCGGCGGCGGACGACGCCGGAGTGGATCTCCCGCAGGTCGTGGTGGACGACGGCGGTGCCCGGCCCGGCGGCGCGCAGCAGCTCCGCCAGTTCGGCGTTCGGGCCCGCGGCGAGGCCGCTCACGAGGACGAGCGGGACGCGGGGGCGACGGGTCTGCTTGGGGGTCACAGGGGCTCCAGGAATACGGGCGGGGTACGGTGCGTAGAGTAGATGACAATGATAACCACTACCAACTCGGGAGGGTCTCTTGTCCGCCGTCTGCCAGGTCACCGGCCGCAAGCCGGGCTACGGCAAGCAGGTCTCGCACTCCCACCGCCGCACGTCCCGGCGGTGGGAGCCGAACCTGCAGAGCCGTCGCTACTTCGTGCCCAGTGAGGGCCGCTGGGTGCGGCTGCGCGTCTCCGTCAAGGGCATGAAGACGATCGACAAACGCGGCATCGAGGCCGTCGTCGCCGAGCTGAAGGCGAAGGGGGTGAAGCTGTAATGGCGAAGAGCACCGACATCCGGCCGATCATCAAGCTGCGGTCCACCGCGGGCACCGGCTACACGTACGTGACGAAGAAGAACCGCCGGAACGATCCGGACCGGATGGTCCTGCGCAAGTACGACCCCGTGGCGCGCAAGCACGTCGAGTTCAAGGAAGAGCGCTGATGGCCAAGAAGTCGAAGATCGCGAAGAACGAGCAGCGGAAGGTGATCGCCGCCCGGTTCGTCGAACGCCGCCGTGCGCTCAAGGCCGTCGTCGCCTCGCCGGGCTCGTCGGCCGAGGAGAAGGCGGCGGCGGTCGTCGCGCTGCAGAAGCTGCCGCGCGACGCGAGCCCGACGCGGATCCGCAACCGCGACGTCGCGGACGGCCGTCCGCGCGGCTACCTGCGGAAGTTCGGGTTGTCGCGGGTGAAGATGCGGCAGGCCGCGCACAGCGGTGAGCTGCCCGGCGTCACGAAGTCGAGCTGGTGAGCCGGATGCCGAAGCCGACTCGCGACCGTCCCGCCAAGCGCAAGGTGAACCTGTTCCGGGCCAACAAGATCACCGAGGTCGACTGGAAGGACGCCAACATGCTGCGGAAGTTCATCTCCGACCGCGGCAAGATCCGGGCCCGCCGGGTGACGGGATTGACGCCGCAGCAACAGAAACAGGTCGCCACGGCGATCAAGAACGCGCGCGAGATGGCCCTGCTGCCGTACCCGTCCGCGGGCCGCGCGAGCTGACAGCGGATATTCAAGTGCACGCCCACCGGGCGGTGCGCGACCATGGGCGTCCGGAAGGGGGCGTCGCAAGGGATGTCCTCACACAGGAGGTCCACGCTTGCACGCCCAGCTCACGGTCACGCCCGCCCGGCTGCCCGAGGTCCTGCTCACCACCGCCGTCGTGCGGCCGGTGTTCCTCTGGGGCGCGCCCGGGATCGGGAAGTCCTCGCTGGTGCGCGACTTCGCGGCGTCGTTGGGGCTCGACTGCGTTTCGCTGCTGGGCACCCAGCTCGCGCCCGAAGACCTCATCGGCGTCCCGCAGATCGTCGACGGGCGCAGCCGGTTCTGCCCGCCCGAGCAGATCGCCCGCGACGAGCCGTACTGCCTGTTCCTCGACGAGCTGAACGCCGCCGCACCCGACGTCCAGAAGGCGTTCTACTCGCTCATCCTCGACCGCCGCATCGGCTCGTACGAGCTGCCGCCGGGCTCGGTCGTGATCGGCGCCGGCAACCGGGCCACCGACCAGGCACTGGCCCGGCCGATGGCCTCGGCCCTGGTCAACCGCCTGGTGCACGTCCACCTGCGTGCCGCGCCGGACGACTGGCTCACCTGGGCCGCCGGGACCGGCATCCACCCGTGGGTGATCGAGTACCTCACCCAGCGCCCGGACCACCTGTGGAGCCCGCCGCCGAAGTCCGAGGAGCCGTTCTCGACGCCGCGGTCCTGGCACATGCTCTCGGACCTGCTGCACTCCGCCGGCGACCCGGCCGACGACGAGACGGTCGCGCTGCTGGCCTACGCGACCCTCACCCCGGCACACGCCGGCGCCTTCCGCGCCTACCTCAAGGTGGCCCGGCACGCCTTCGACCTGGAGGCGATCCTCAAGGGCGACGCGCGCTGGCCCGCCGAGCCCGGCGACCGCGACCTGCTCTACTTCCTCGCCGAGACGTTCCGCGCCCGGCTGGTCAAGGACCTGCCCGCGGACAAGCGGCACGCGTCGGCGGCCGTGCGCCAGTTCGCCTTCCGCGCGAAGAGCCTGCTGGTGGAGCTGGCCGAGCTCTCCCTGGAGATGGCGCAGCTGGTCATCGCCGACGACGAAGCGGGCCACCCGCGGCTGCCGTCGTGGTTCCTCGTCGAAGCCGCCCGCGATCTCCCGCGGCTGGTGGCTGCGCGCACGTGAACGCCAAGGGGGAGGCGAAGCGCCGCGAGCGCCGGAACAAGGCGATCGAAGACGGCTGGGCCCAGGTCCGCGCGCACACCGTCCTCGACCACCTCGCCCGCGGCGCGCGCCTGAGCCAGGAGAGCCTGACCGGCGTGGGCAGCTGGGCCGTCGTCGACGGGCGCGGGCTGGTCACGGCCAACCGCGCCCGGGACGCCGAGCCCGGCGAGTGGGCTTGGGTGTTCGCGCACCTCCTGCTGCACCTCGGCCTCGGCCACCTCGACGAAGAGCCGCTCCTGGACGAGGCCTACGGTGCCGCGTGCTGCGTCGCGGTCCACCGGTTCGCCGACGCCGTCCGCGTCGGGACGCCCCTCGGCGAGCTGCCGGAGCTGCCGGGCACCGACGAGGCCGCGCTGGCCGCAACGTGGCGCGAGACGGGTGTGCCGGAGCCGTTCAAGGGCCTCGGGACCGGTGGCGCGCGGCTCTGCCTGGACCCCGCACCGCCGATGAGCCGCTGGGAACTGCGGTACCGCGGCAAGCCCGACCCGTGGACCGAACGGTTCGCCCGCGGGCTGATCGCGTCGGCCACCGAGGCGATGGAACGCGCGGCCGACGCCCGCGGCCGGACCCGCCACCGCCGGGCGCTGGGGGAGTGGGACCGCGCCCTGTCCTGGTTCGTCTCGTCGTTCCCGCTGCTCGGCGCGGTCGCGGCCGGGTTCACCCTGGTCGTCGACGCCGAGGTCGTCCGCGCCTGGGACATCTCCCTGGCGGCGGTCGACGCCGAGCACGGCGAAATCCACGTCAACCCGGCCGCCGCGCTGACCGCCGAGGAGTGGCGGTTCGTGCTCGCGCACGAGATGCTGCACGCCGCGCTGCGGCACGACCGGCGGGCACTGGGCCGCGACCCGTACCTGTGGAACGTCGCCTGCGACTACGTGGTCAACGGCTGGCTGGTCGCCATGGGCGTGGGCGAGCTGCCCCACGGCGCCCTGCACGACCCGCAGCTGACCGGGATGTCGGCCGAGTCGGTGTACGACACGCTGACGACCGATCTCCGCCGGGCCCGCAAGCTCCTGACCCTGGGCTCGCGCGAGGCCGGGGACGTGCTGGGGGAGTGGCTGTCCGAGCCGGAGGCGGCGCGGCGCCGGTCGTCCAGGCGGGGCGTGCGGCCGGTGCCGTGGGGCGACCGCGTCCAGGGCGTCGACCTCGACGAGTTCTACCGCCGGGCGCTCACCCAGGGGCTCGAGTACCACCACGCCCAGGGCCGCGGGCTGCTGCCGGCCGGGCTGGAGCAGGAGATCCGGGCTCTGGACCACCCGCCGCTGCCGTGGGACGCCCGGCTCGCGCGCTGGTTCGACGAGCACGTCCGGGTGGAGCTGCCGGTGCGCAGCTACGCGCGGGCGTCGCGCCGCCAGTCGGCGACCCCGGACATCCCGCGGCCGGGCCGGGTCCGCCCGGAACGGCTCGACCGGCGCGTCACCTTCGGCGTCGTGCTGGACACGTCGGGCTCGATGAACGCCGAGCTGCTCGGCAAGGCGCTGGGCGCGATCGCGTCGTACGCGCTGGCCAGGGACGTCCCGGCGGCCCGCGTGGTGTTCTGCGACGCCGTCGCCTACGACGCCGGGTACCTCGCGGTGGAGGACATCGCGGGCCGGGTCAAGGTGCGCGGCCGCGGCGGGACGGTCCTGCAGCCCGGCGTCGACCTGCTGCAGCGCGCGGCCGACTTCCCGGCCGACGGGCCGATCCTGATCATCACCGACGCCCAGTGCGACCACGTCCGGCCGCGCCGCGAGCACGCGTACCTGGTGCCGCGGGGTGCGCGGCTGCCGTTCGTGGCGCGCGGGCCGGTCTTCCGGGTGGCGTGACCCACGCTGGGCTGGCGTACGGATGAACCCCCAATAAACTGCCGCCCTATGGACGACCCGCACTACCTTTCCGGCCTCCAGCTCTCCGGCCGCCGCGTCGTGGTGATCGGCGGCGGCACGGTCGCGCAACGCCGGCTGCCCCGGTTGATCAGCGCGGGGGCCCGCGTCGAACTGGTGTCGCCGCACACGACGCCGTCCGTGCAGGGGATGGTGGACGCGGGCGAGCTCGTCTGGCACGAACGCCCCTACGCTCCCGGTGACCTTCGCGCGGCTTGGTACGCGCTGGCCTGCACGAACGACCCCGACGTGAACGCGGCGGTCTGCGCCGAAGCCGAGCAAGAGCGGGTGTTCTGCGTCCGCGCCGACGAGGGCGAGTCCGGCTCGGCCGTGACCCCGGCGTCGGGCCGGCACGGCGGCCTGCTGTTCGGCGTGCTCTCCGGCGGCGAGCCGCTGCGCTCGGCCGCGGTCCGCGACTCGATGCTCGACGGCCTGCACAACGGCACCATCGAGGACGGCCGCCGTCCGCATCCCGAGGGCAGCCTGCCCGGCGTCGCGCTGGTCGGCGGCGGCCCGGGCGACCCGGAGCTGATCACGGTCCGCGGACGGCGCCTGCTTTCGCGCGCGGACGTCGTCGTGGTCGACCGGCTGGCGCCCCGCGAGCTGCTCGACGAGCTCGCTCCCGAGGTCGAGATCGTCGACGCGGCGAAGATCCCGTACGGCCGCGCGGCCAGCCAGGACGTCATCAACAGGACGCTGATCGAGCGCGCCAAGGAAGGCAAGTTCGTCGTCCGCCTCAAGGGCGGCGACCCGTACCTGTTCGGCCGCGGCTTCGAGGAGGTGCTGGCCTGCGCCGAGGCGGGTGTCCCGGTGACGATGGTCCCGGGCATCACGAGCGCGTTCGCGGTCCCGGCGGTGGCGGACGTCCCGGTCACCCACCGCGGCGTGGCCCACGAGGTGGTGGTGGTCTCCGGCCACGTCGCCCCCGGCGACGACCGGTCGCTGGTCGACTGGGAGCTCCTGGCCCGGATGCGGGGCACGATCGTGCTGATGATGGGCGTGGAGAGGCTCCCGCAGTTCGCGAAGGCCCTGCTGGACGGCGGCCGCCCGGCGGACACCCCGGTCGCGATCATCGAGGACGGCACGATGCGCACCCAGCGCTCCCTCCGGTCCACTTTGGACACCGTGGTGGCGGACGCGGCGGCTTCGGGAGTCCGCCCACCGGCGGTGATCGTGATCGGCCCGGTAGCCGGCCTCGCCCCCGTGTCCTGACGGGAATCTCGCGTGACCGGGGCCGGATCTCGCGTGATCGAAGCCGGAACTCGCGAGATCCGGCCTGGATCACGCGAGTTACGGCTTCAATCACGCGAGTCACGGCTCTGATCACGGGGAGTGCAGCCGGTGGGCGGCGGCGAGGATCGCGTCGGCGACTTCGGGCAGCGGCCGGGTGCCGTCGACACTTGCCGGCCCCCGCGTTGCCGGTCACCCACACCAATGGCATGGGCGAAATATTTCAGTCCTCGTAGCAGCTCGCTGCGAAATCCCGGATCGCGTCCGAAAGCCGGGTCGGGTCGAACCGCAGCTCGACCGGGCTGCGGGCCTGGACGAACTCCGCGTCCGGCATGTCGACCGCCAGGGTGTCCGCGTCACCGAACGGGTGGATGGGGTCGCGCTGGTGGCCGATCACCAGCGTGCGCGTCGTGATCTTGCGGCGGACCGACTTCGGGGGTGCGATCCGGCCGAACAGCACGCCGTGGATGAGGGCCGCCATCGGCGCCGGGCGCTGCGAAAGCGTGTCCGTGACGACGTCGACCCACTGGTTGCCGTGCGGGACCACCGACGCCGCCAGCGCCACCGCCTGCACCGTGAACGGCAGGAACCGGGCCGCCATCAGCAGTGGCGCGAAGGTGATCAGCCCGGCGACGATCGCGTTGTCCAGCACCGGCATCTCGACGATCAACCCGCGCACCCGCGAAGGCGCCTGCACCGCCACCTCGAGCGAGACGTTCGCACCCAGCGACGTCCCGCCGATCACGGCGGACGCCACCTCGAGGTGGTCCAGCAGGGCCAGGGTCTGCTCGCCGAACGACGGCATCGAGTACCACCACGACTCGGTCGGCCGGTCGGAGTCGCCGTGGCCGAGCAGGTCGAGGGTGATCACGCGGAACCCCGCGCGGGCCAGCCGGCGCGCGAGCGGCGCGTGCATCCGGCGGGTGAGCATGATCCCGTGGGTGAGGACGAGGACCTTGTCGCCGCTGCCGAACTCGGTGTACCAGAGCCGGTGCCCTTCGTGGTCGAACGAGCCGGTCAGCTCGATCGGCCGGGAGGACCGCCGGACGGGGGCGGACGGGGGGTCGGGTTCGATCGCGGTCGCGCTGGCCGGGCTCATGTCCCACCGTCCTCCCCGGGTCGTGGCGTGAGTCTCGTTCAGGAAAGCATCCCCCGACCAGGTTGGCACGGTGACGCTGTGGTCATGGCCACCGTGGTCATGACCACCGTGGCCAATTGACCGGGTGCCAATGGCGGGTTGTCCCGGGCATGGGTCAAGATGACCCCATGACCGCTACTGCTGACAGTCTGCCCGATCTCGTGTCCCTCAAGGTCGACGTAGCCGGCCATGTGGCCGAAGTGACGCTCCTCGGTCCGTCGAAGGGCAATGCGATGGGCCCGGACTTCTGGCGCGAGCTGCCGCTGGTGTTCCGCGCGCTGGACGCCGATCCGCAGGTCAGGGCCGTGGTGCTGACCGGCAGCGGCAAGCACTTCTCCTACGGGCTCGACCTGCCGGCGATGATGGGCGACTGGGCGCCGATGCTGGGCGGGGACAGCCTGGCCGGCCCGCGGACGGCGTTCCTCGACCAGGTCCGGTCGCTGCAGGCGGCGGTCAGCTCGATCGCGGAATGCCGCAAACCGGTCGTCGCGGCCGTGTCGGGCTGGTGCATCGGCGGCGGTGTCGACGTCGTCGCGGCCGCCGACGTCCGCCTGGCCAGCGCCGATGCCAAGTTCAGCGTCCGCGAAGTGCGCGTCGCCATCGTCGCGGACCTCGGCAGCCTGCAGCGGCTCGCCTCGATCATCGGCGAGGGGCACCTGCGGGAGCTCGCCCTCACCGGCAAGGACATCGACGCCGCCCGCGCCGAGAAGATCGGCCTGGTCAACGACGTCCACCCCGACCAGGCCGCGTTGCTCGAGGCCGCGCGCGGACTCGCCGGCGAGATGGCTGCGAACCCGCCGCTCGTGGTGCAGGGTACGAAGCAGGTACTGGCGGCGAACACCGAACGCCAGGTCGCCGACGGCCTCCGGTACGTCGCGGCCTGGAACTCGGCGTTCCTGCCCAGCAAGGACCTCGGCGAGGCGGTCCAAGCCTTCATGGAGCGCCGCACGCCGGAGTTCAAGGGCGAGTAGAGGAGGCAGGGTGAGTGCTTCGGAGGTCCACCACGCGTTCCGCGTCGCGCGGGACTACCTGCAGACCCACCGTGAGGACTACGACACGGCGTACCGCGACTTCGCCTGGCCGCAGTTCACCGAGTTCAACTGGGCGATCGACTGGTTCGACGTCGTGGCGCACGACCCGGACAACGCCGAGCGGTACGCGCTGTGGATCGTCGAGGAGGACGGCACCGAGAACCGCTGGACCTACCCGGAGATGTCCGGCCGGTCCAACCAGGTGGCGAACTGGCTGCGCTCGCTCGGCGTCCGCCGGGGCGACCGGCTGATCCTCATGCTGGGCAACCAGGGCGAGCTGTGGGAGACGATCCTCGCCGCGATCAAGCTCGGCGCGGTGATCATCCCGGCGTCGACGCTGCTCGGGCCGGCCGACCTGGCCGACCGCGTGGAGCGCGGGGCCGCCAAGCACGTCGTCGTCCGGTCGGCCGACGCGCCGAAGTTCGACGGCATCGACGGCGGCTACACGCGGATCGCGGTGGGGGAGCCGGTCGAAGGCTGGTACTCGTACTCCACCGCGTTCGCCGAGTCGCCGGAGTACGCCCCGGACGGCCCGACCCGGGCCGGCGACCCGCTGCTGCTGTACTTCACTTCCGGCACGACGGCGAAGCCGAAGCTGGTGCAGCACACGCACGTCTCGTACCCGGTCGGCCACCTGTCCACGATGTACTGGATCGGGCTCGAGCCGGGGGACGTCCACCTGAACATCTCCTCGCCCGGCTGGGCGAAGCACGCGTGGAGCAACTTCTTCGCCCCGTGGAACGCCGAGGCGACGGTGTTCCTCTACAACTACGGCCGGTTCGACGCGGGCGCGCTGATGGCGCAGATGGACCGGTGCGGGGTGACGAGTTTCTGCGCGCCGCCGACGGTGTGGCGGATGCTCATCCAGGCCGATCTGACGGCGCTGAAGAACCCGCCGCGCAAGGTCGTCGGCGCCGGGGAGCCGCTCAACCCCGAGGTGATCGACCAGGTCGAGAAGGCGTGGGGCGTCACCATCCGCGACGGCTTCGGCCAGACCGAAAGCAGCGTCCAGATCGCGAACACCCCGGGCCAGGACGTCGTGCCCGGCTCGATGGGCCGCCCGCTGCCCGGCTTCGTGATGGCGCTGGTCGACCCGGTCAGCGGCGAGCGCGCCGCGGAGGGCGAGATCTGCCTGGACCTGGCCCACCGGCCGGTGGGCCTGATGACGGGGTACACCGGCGACGACGAGCGCACGTCGGCGGCCTTCGCCGGCGGCTACTACCACACGGGTGACGTCGGCTCGATCGACGAGCGCGGCTACATCACCTACGTCGGGCGCACCGACGACGTGTTCAAGGCGTCGGACTACCGGATCTCGCCGTTCGAGCTGGAGAGCGTCCTGATCGAGCACGAGGCGGTGGCCGAGGCCGCGGTCGTCCCGGCGCCCGACCCGATCCGGCTCGCGGTGCCCAAGGCGTACGTCGTGCTGGCGGCCGGGTTCTCGCCGGACGCGGCGACCGCGCGGTCGATCCTGGCGTACTGCCGCGAGCACCTGGCCCCGTACAAGCGGATCCGGCGGCTGGAATTCGCGGACCTGCCGAAGACGATCTCGGGCAAGATCCGCCGGGTCGAGCTGCGGGGCCGCGAGAGCGATCCGAAGCGCGGAGCGGGGACCGAGTACCGCGAGGAGGACTTCCCGGACCTCAAGTCCTGATTCCGGCAGCTCACCGGGGCGAACGGGCTCACTCGGACGGCACGACGGCGGCGAAGACCGTCTGCTCGCCCTTGGTGCAGGTGGTGCCGCCCTGGGCGGCGGGCGGGCCGGAGGTGCACAGCCAGCCGTCGACGGTCTCGTTCACCGCGTCGTTCGAGCCGGCGCCCTGCCGCCCGGTGATCTTGCGGTGGAAGTCGCCGACCAGCTTCGTCGCCGCGACGCAGCTGACGCCGGCGGAGCCGCTGTCGAACACGTAGAGCGTCATCCCGCTGGCGCCGGTGACGGTGCCGCACGACCCGGGCACCGACGGCGGTGGCCCGGACGGCCTGGTGGCGGGGGCCGGCGCGGACGAGCCGTCGCCGGTTTCGGGCGAGGGCGGCGGGGTACCCGCCGGTGTCGTCACGGACGTCGGAGCGGTCGAGGACGGCGGAGCCGGGGGCGCCTGCGCGGCGGGATCGCCGGAGCAGGCGGCGAGCACGGGCAGGGCGAGGCAGGCCACGAGCCACGTCCTCGTGGTGGTCGGGTGGGGCACCGCGATCCTTCCTCCCCGGCCGGGCGGCCGGTCGTCCTGGTCCCGGTGGAGCGACGCGCCCACGGGTGTGCCGGAGATTACAACAGGGGGGTGGCGGCCCGGCCCGGTGGCTGCCGGATCGATGTCCACAATGGACGATTAACATTCCGTTCACGCTTCGAAACCTCCCGCTGTCATCAAGAATCGATCGGTCTAATTCGTGCCGCAACGGTTAACAATCCGGGCCCGGGCGCCGAAGATCTTGGTGGAGGCTGACGAGCTTCCCGTCCCCGACACCCGTACCGAATCCGTGAGAGCGATGAACGCCGACGCTGTGACCAGTACCGAAGACCCGTCCAGTCCGCCGACCGTCCCGAGCACCGTGGTCTGGTGCTGCGGCCGCCCGTACGTCCTCGAGGGACGAGCCGGCCGCGCCCGCTGGATGGGCACCGACTACCGCGGCCGCCCCGAGTCGCTGAGCAGCGCCGAGCTGCAACGACGCGGCTGGAGCCACCGCCGCGCGAGCTGACCTGCGCGAGCCCGGGCCGCGGGGGCGGCCCGGCTTCCGCCGCGGGCCGGCGGGGGAGCGCCTCGGGAAGTCGAGCCCGCGCGAGCGCCCGGCCGGTGCGCTGCGAGCGCCTGGCAGGCGGAGCGCCCGCGGACTTCGATCCCCCGGCAGCGCGGCACCAGGCAGCCCTGACCCGCCCGCCACCTACGGCCCTCAAGACCGCGGGACCAAGCTGCTCCGGCCCGTCTGCGCAGCCCGATCTCGGTGCCGCGGCACCAGGCAGCCCCGGCCCGCCACGCACGGCCCCCATGACCGCGGCACCAAGCTGCTCCGGCCCGCCTGCGCGCCCCGATCCCGGCGCCGCGGCACCAGCCGGTCCCGATCCGTCCGCCACCCAGTCACCCACAGCCCGGCCGCCGCACCACCGGGCGGTCCGGCGCCGCTCCGCTGTTTAATGGCCCCGTGAGCACAGCCGCCCCCGAACCCGCCGCTCAGGCGGATCCCGCCGCCGAGCCGTCGCTGCTGCGGCAGGCCCTCAACGTCCCCAACATGCTGTCCCTGCTGCGGCTGGCCGGGGTACCCGTCTTCCTCTGGCTGCTGCTCGGCCCGGAAGAAGACGGCTGGGCGCTCGCCCTGCTCGTCTTCAGCGCGCTGACCGACTGGCTCGACGGCAAGCTCGCCCGCTGGCTCAACCAGATGTCGCGGCTCGGGCGGCTGCTCGACCCCGCCGCCGACCGGCTCTACATCCTGGCCACCCTCATCGCCTTCCTCGTCCGCGACATCATCCCGTGGTGGGTCGTCGTCCCGCTGGTGCTGCGGGAGGCCGTGCTCGGCGTCTGCGTCGTCACCCTGCGCCGCCGCGGCTTCGCGCCGCCCGAGGTCACCTACCTCGGGAAGGGGGCCACCTTCGTCCTGATGTACGCCTTCCCGTTGCTGCTGCTCGCACAGGGCGGTTCGGACGTCGCCGCGGTCGCCCGGCCGATCGGGTACGCCTTCACCATCTGGGGCGGCGTCCTCTACGTCTGGTCCGGGGTGCTTTACGTCGTGCAGGCGCGCAACGCGCTCCGCGCAACCGGAGAAGCGTGAGCTTTGCCCGGGTCGTGGCGGGCGGCTGCGCCGTGTGGGTGTAAGACTTCGCCAACACATTTCGCCAGTGAGGGCATGAAAGGGGACCGGCGGTGTCCGCTCCTGAAGAGCTTCGCTACACCGAGGAACACGAGTGGGTCGCCACCCGCGGCGAGGACACCCTCGTGCGCGTCGGCATCACCGAGTACGCGCAGGACCAGCTCGGCGACGTCGTGTTCGTCGACCTGCCCGACGTCGGCAGGCAGGTGAGCGCGGGTGACGTCTTCGGCGAGGTCGAGTCGACCAAGAGCGTCTCCGAGCTGTTCGCGCCGGTCGACGGCGAGGTCGTCGCGGTCAACGACGCCGTGGCCGACTCGCCCGAGCTGATCAACAGCGATCCCTACGGCGAGGGCTGGCTGATCGAGATCCGGCTCGACGACCCGGCGGGCCTGGAAGCCCTGCTCGAAGCCGAGGCGTACGACGCGCTGACCAAGGGCTGAGGCCCGCTCCGCCGGTTCGGGGAGCCGGGGCTCGGAGAATCGATCAGGCACGGTACGTTGGCAGCTACACGTTCTTGAGTACTGGCAACACAGCATGTGTGGAGGAGAGCTCAGGTGAGCACGAACGACGGGCCCGGCGGCGTTCCCCCGGAGCAGTCTCCGGAGCGGACCTCTGTCTTCCGGGCCGACTTCCTGGCCGAAGCCGAAGGTCGCGAGCCCGCCCCGGAAGCCCCGGTCCAGGGTGTCGACGCCCTGCCCCCGGGTTCGGCCCTGCTGGTCGTGAAGCGCGGGCCGAACGCGGGTTCGCGGTTCCTGCTCGACCGCGACACCACCAGCGCCGGGCGGCACCCGGACAGCGACATCTTCCTCGACGACGTCACGGTCTCCCGCCGGCACGCCGAGTTCCGGCGTGAGGGCGGCGAGTTCGTCGTCATCGACGTCGGCAGCCTCAACGGCACCTACGTCAACCGCGAGCCGGTCGACCAGGCGGTGCTCGCCGGCGGCGACGAGGTGCAGATCGGGAAGTTCCGCCTGGTCTTCCTGACCGGCCCGGGGCACGGGGGCCAGGGGGCGCAGTGACGGCGGCCGGGCGGCCACAGAACCACGGACTGAGCATCGGGGCGGTACTCGCGCAGCTGCGCGGCGACTTCCCCGATGTCACCATCTCCAAGATCCGGTTCCTCGAAGCGGAAGGCCTGGTCCAACCGGGCCGGACGGCCTCGGGGTACCGGCAGTTCGCCGCGGCGGACGTGGAGCGACTGAGGTTCGTCCTGGCCGCCCAGCGGGATCACTACCTCCCGTTGAAGGTCATCAAGGAACAGCTGGACGCGGCGGACTCGGGTGCCGAGCCCGCCGTGGCCCTGCCCCGCCCGCCGCGCCGGCTGGTGCCGATCGACGCGCCGGCGGAGAACGTCGGCCTGCCCGTGGCGGACGACTTCGTCGCGGGCAAGGAGCTGCGCCTGACCCGCGAGGAGCTCCTGGCGCAGGCCGGCATCGACGAGCCCGCGCTGGCCGAGCTGCAGCAGTACGGCCTGGTCCGGCCCGGCACCGCCGGGTTCTTCGACCCGGACGCGGTGCTGGTCGCGCGGACGGTGAAGGCGATGACCGAATTCGGGATCGAACCGAGACACCTGCGTGCCTTCCGCGCCGCGGCCGACCGCGAGGTCGGGCTGCTGGAGCAGATCGTGACGCCGGTGTACCGGCACCGTGACCCGGAGGCCAAGTCCCGGGCCGACGAAGTGGTGCGGGAGCTCGCGGCACTGTCCGTGACCCTGCACACGCTCCTCGTCAAGGCCGGAATCCGCGGCGTCGCCGGGTGTTGATCGATAACGGGGCAGTGAGATCCTCTTTGCGGTCCCATGTCAATGACTGAATGTTCGGCACCGCATGCCGTACCGTGAAGGCACGGGTTTGCGGCAGGCGAACCGAGAGAGTCCGGACAGCGAGCACAGCGCACGGATGACGGGTAGCGTCGGGAGTATGGGCGTGAAGCCGGTTCAGCGCTGCAGCCCGTGTGCACGGGAGGGAGGCGAAGCCCGATGAGCGAAATGCGCGTCGTCGGTGTGCGGGTCGAGCTGCCCGCGAATCAGCCGATCTTGTTGCTGCGGGAAACCGAGGGTGAACGGTACCTGCCGATCTGGATCGGCTCGGTCGAAGCCACCGCCATCGCCTTGGAGCAACAGGGGGTCCGCCCCGCCCGCCCGCTCACGCATGACCTGCTCAAAGAGGTCATCGGAGCGCTGGGCCGGGAGCTCGAGCAGGTCGTCATCACCGACCTGAAAGAGGGCACGTTCTTCGCGGAGCTCGTCTTCGACGGCGACATCCGGGTATCCGCCCGGCCGAGCGACTCGGTCGCGCTGGCCCTGCGGATCGGAGTCCCCATCCACGCCGTGGATTCGGTGCTGGAGGAAGCCGGCCTGATCATCCCGGACGAGCAGGAGGACGAGGTCGAGAAGTTCCGCGAGTTCCTCGACTCCGTGTCGCCGGAAGACTTCCGCGGAGCCGACACCTGAGATTTCCGCGAGAGCGGACATCTGAGAACTTGCCTTGACGTGGACGTCAACGTCTAGCGTCGAGGGCATGCGGATCGGAGAACTGGCGCAGCGCACGGGTGTCACCACCCGTGCGCTGCGTTTTTACGAGGACCAGGGCCTTCTGCAGGCCCGGCGCTCGGCCAACGGCTACCGCGAGTACGACGAGGACGACCTCCAGCTGGTCAAGGAGATCCTGACCCTCCAGACGGTCGGCCTGACCCTCGAAGAGACCCGGCCGTTCGTCGACTGCCTGCGCAGCGGCCACGAGACCGGCGATTCGTGCGCGAGTTCGATCGAGGTGTACCGGCGCAAGCTCGAAGAAGCCGACGCACTCCTCGCCCGGCTCGGTGGCATCCGCGCCGAACTGGCCGCCAAGCTCGCCGGGGCGCTTGCCCGGCAGGCGCCCGATCCGTGTGTCGTCCCCGGAGCACCCCGTCCGTGAAGGAGCCCACCCATGTCCGAAGTTCTCGACATCAGCGATGCGACCTTCGCCGAGGTCCTCGGCAGCGACGTTCCCGTGCTGGTCGAGTTCTGGGCCACCTGGTGCGGCCCGTGCCGGATGGTCGGCCCGGTGCTGGCGCAGCTGGCCGCCGAGCGGGACGGTGAGCTCGCCGTCCGCAAGATCAACGCCGACGAGAACCCCGAGACCACCCGCTCCTACCAGGTCATGTCGTTGCCGACGATGATCCTCTTCTCGGGCGGGGAGCCGGTCGAGACGATCGTCGGCGCGTTCCCGAAGGCCCGCATCGAAGAGCGGCTCGACCGGGCCCTCAAGGCGCCGTCGCCTTGACGAACGCGTCCGCCAGTTCGCGCCCGTACTTCTCCAGGTCCAGGGCCGGGTCGGCCGCGTAGGCCGCGGCCACGCCGTCGATGGCCTGCGCGATGGACATCGCCATCACCTCCGGCGTGAACTCGCCGAACGCGCCCTCGGCCTGGCCCTGCCGCAGCTGGCGGGCCAATCCGTGCACGCGCATGTCGTCGACCAGCACCTTCGTCATCACCCAGCCGTCGGCGTCGTCGGCGTTGGCGGCGAGCTCGGTCAGTGCCCGGACGCACTCGGGGTAGGCACGCAGGAACGCCACGGACGTCTCGATGTGCGCCCGCAGGTAGCCGGGTCGGTCGGCCGGGTCGAGGCCGCCGCCGGTGCGTTCGGCGAGGAACTCGTTCTTCGTTTCGACGACCGTGCTGAGCACGGCCTGCATCAGGCCGGCCTTGTTCGTGAAGTGGTAGGAGATCAGCCGGGTGCTGCTGAGCCCGGCCCGCTCCTTGATCTTGGCGAAGGTGCTCCGGCGGTAGCCGAGGTCGGCGAGGACGCCGATGGTCGCGCCGATGATCTGCGCTCGGCGCGCGGCCTCGGTGACGCTGAGGCCCATTTCGGCCATGAGGTCGGTGTTTACTTGCATGAGTAAAAATTAACACGGCTGAGTAAAAACGTCCACCGTGTTTGAACGACCACGAGCGGGGGTACGGCGAACGGCTCAAAGGCTCAGCCGACCGTTGAGGCTTGCCGCGCGTCGCGTTGACCCGCCCTGTCCTGGCGCTTACCGTCGAAGCAGGTAAATCGTCACGGTGTGATTCACGGTCTGGGGCCGGACCGTGGCGGTTGATCTCCGGCGGGTCCCGCTCCTGGGACCGTCCGGCTGTCATTCGCCGGCCGCCTGGTCGGGCGAGGGGAGGCTTGCGTGGTCGAGGCTGGTTCCGAGAAGCAGCCTGTCGAGGTCGCGGCTGGTGAGCAGGGCGAACTGTTCCCCGACAACTCGCTGCCCGACGAGCTGGTGGGTTACCGGGGTCCGGCGGCGTGCCAGATCGCCGGGATCACCTACCGTCAGCTCGACTACTGGGCCCGGACCAAACTGGTCGCGCCCAGCATCCGCACCGCGCACGGCTCCGGCTCGCAGCGGCTGTACTCGTTCAAGGACATCCTGGTCCTCAAGGTCGTCAAGCGGCTGCTGGACACCGGCGTCTCGCTCCAGAACATCCGCGTCGCCGTCGACCACCTGCGTGTCCGCGGCGTCCGCGACCTGGCCAGGGTGACGCTGTTCTCCGACGGCACCACGGTGTACGAATGCACCTCGCCGGAGGAGATCGTCGATCTGCTCCAGGGCGGCCAAGGCGTCTTCGGCATCGCCGTCAGCGGCGCCATGCAGGAAATCAGCGGCACCATCCACGAGTTCCCGGCCGAACGCGCCGACGGCGGCATCGTCGAGACGCACGAACCGGACGAACTCACCCAGCGCCGCAACGCCCGCAAGACCGGTTGATCACCACCGCGGCAGGCGGAGTAAGGTTCACCGTGCGGTCGACGAATCCGCGCGGGAGAGTCCGAGCCACACCTTGAGCTCGGCGCCGAAGGAGCAAGTCCTCCCCGGAACCTCTCAGGCACCCCGGACCGCGCGGACGAGACGCCTCTGGAAAGCGGGTCGTCAGGACACAGCCTGATGGCCCCGCCGACGGTGCAAGCCCGGTTCAACCACGCGGGCGAAACTCTCAGGCGCCCAGAAATGGGTACGGACAGAGTGGGGAGGGCTCCTCCGGGTTTGGGCGAGCTATGCTCGCGGCAGTCGCTCGCCCGAACCCTCCGGAGTGTCTTGTGGGGGTGCAACCCCCACACCCCGCCCGGCGGGCTCCGCCCCCGGACCCCCGCCGTGGTCACCTCGCGAACCAAAGTCGGGTTGGTAGGCGCTGCTGTCCCCAGGAGGCCATCGTGGATCCGTCACTCGCCTCTCTGGAACAGGGTCTCCCCTTCGCCGACCGGCACATCGGGCCCGGCCCGGCCGAACTGCGGCACATCCTCGACGTCATCGGCGTCGCTTCCCTCGACGAACTCGCCGAGCGGGCCGTCCCGTCGTCACTGCGGGAGTCCGCCCGGCCGCTCGAACTGCCACCCGCCGCCTCCGAAGCGCAGGCCCTCGCCGAACTTCGCGAGCTGGCCGCCCGGAACCGGCCGGCCGCCGCCATGATCGGGCTCGGGTACCACGACACCGTCACCCCGCCCGTGATTCGGCGCAACGTGCTCGAGAACCCGGCCTGGTACACCGCCTACACGCCCTACCAGCCCGAGATCTCCCAAGGGCGGCTCGAGGCACTGCTCAACTTCCAGACCATGATCTCGGACCTGACCGGGCTTCCCGTCGCCAACGCCTCCCTGCTCGACGAGGCCACCGCGGCCGCCGAGGCGATGACTCTCGTGCGCCGGGCCGGGCGGGCGACGTCCCCCCGCTTCGTCGTCGACGAAGACACCCTGCCGCAGACCCTCGCCGTCCTCCGGACGCGGGCCGAGCCGCTCGGGATCGAACTGGTCGTCGAGGACCTCTCCCAAGGGCTGACCGGGCTCGGGCTCGGCGGGGACTTCTTCGGCGTGCTCCTGTCCTACCCGGGTGCGTCCGGCGCGGTCCGGGAGCTCGACCTCACCATCGGCGAGGCGAAGAAGCACGGTGCGGCCGTGATCGTCGCCGCCGACCCGCTCGCCCTCACCCTGCTGCGGCCGCCGGGCGAGCTCGGCGCCGACGTCGCCGTCGGATCGACGCAGCGGTTCGGCGTCCCGCTCGGCTTCGGTGGCCCGCACGCCGCGTACCTGGCGGTGCGCCGGGGCCTGGAGCGGCAGCTGCCCGGCCGGCTGGTCGGCGTTTCGAAGGACGCCGACGGCGCCCCCGCGTACCGGCTGGCCCTGCAGACGCGCGAACAGCACATCCGCCGGGAAAAGGCGACGTCGAACATCTGCACCGCCCAGGTCCTGCTGGCGGTGATGGCGTCGATGTACGCGGTGTACCACGGGCCCGAGGGGCTGCGCGCGATCGCGCTGCGGGCGCACCGGATGGCCACCGTGCTGGCCGCCGGCCTCGCCGAGGGCGGCGTCGAGGTCGTGCACGGCGAGTTCTTCGACACCGTCGCCGCGGCGGTGCCCGGCCGGGCGGACGCGGTCGTCACGGCGGCCCGCGACCTCGGCGTCTCCCTGCGCCGGATCGACGCCGACCACGTCGGCATCGCCTGCGACGAGACGACCACCCGTGAGCGGCTTTCCTGCGTGTGGAAGGCGTTCGGCGTCTCGGTGTCCGATGTGGACGGCCTGGACGCGGACACCGCCGACGCGCTCCCGGCCCCGCTGCGGCGCACCGGCGAATACCTCACGCACCCGGTGTTCCACGCGTACCGCTCGGAAACGGCGATGCTGCGCTACCTGCGCTACCTGCGCAGGCTGGCGGACTCCGACGTCGCCCTCGACCGCAGCATGATCCCGCTGGGCTCGTGCACCATGAAGCTCAACGCCACCGCCGAAATGGAGCCGGTCAGCTGGCCGGAGTTCGCCGGCCTGCACCCCTTCGCGCCGTCCGAAGACGCCGCCGGGCTCCTGGACGTCGCCGCCGACCTGAGTGCCTGGCTCGCGCGGATCACCGGCTACGACGCCGTTTCCCTGCAACCCAACGCCGGCAGCCAGGGCGAGTTCGCGGGCCTGCTCGCCATCCGCGCCTACCACCGCTCCCGCGGCGAGCACGGGCGCGACGTCTGCCTGATCCCGGCCAGCGCGCACGGCACGAACGCGGCGAGCGCGGTGATGGCGGGCATGCGCGTGGTCGTCGTCCGCTGCGACGACGCCGGGAACATCGACCTGGCCCACCTCCGGTCCACAGTGGACGAGCACCGGGCCGTCCTCGCCGCGATCATGCTCACCTACCCCTCGACGCACGGGGTCTACGAAGACACCGTCGGCGAAGTGTGCGCGGCGGTGCACGATGCCGGCGGGCAGGTGTACGTCGACGGCGCCAACCTGAACGCGCTGATCGGCGTGGCTCAGTACGGCCGCTTCGGTGCCGATGTTTCGCACCTCAACCTGCACAAGACGTTCTGCATCCCGCACGGCGGCGGCGGACCCGGTGTCGGCCCCATCGGGGTCCGCGCGCACCTGGCACCGTTCCTGCCGAACCACCCGCTGCAGCCGGCGGCCGGCCCGGCCACCGGTGTCGGCCCGGTCAGCGCGGCGCCGTGGGGCAGCGCGTCGATCCTGCCGATTTCGTGGGCGTACGTCCGGATGATGGGGGCCGAGGGCCTCCGCCGGGCAACCCTCGTCGCGGTCGCCAACGCGAACTACGTCGCCCGCCGCCTCGGCGGCCACTACCCGGTGCTGTACGCCGGCCACGAAGGGCTCGTCGCGCACGAATGCATCCTCGACCTGCGGCCGCTGACCAAGGCCACCGGCGTCACGGTCGACGATGTCGCGAAACGGCTGGCGGACTACGGGCTGCACGCGCCCACGATGTCGTTCCCGGTCGCGGGCACCCTGATGGTGGAGCCGACGGAAAGCGAAGACCTCGCCGAACTCGACCGCTTCTGCGCGGCGATGATCGCGATCCGCGCCGAAATCGACCGCGTCGCGGCGGGGGAGTGGCCGCTCGAGGACTCACCGCTGCGGCAGGCCCCGCACACCGCCCGGTGCGTCGCGGGCGAGTGGAACCGGCCCTACAGCCGCGAAACCGCGGTGTTCCCGGCGGGGACGTCCGCGCCGAAGATCTGGCCGCCGGTCCGGCGGATCGACGGTGCGGCGGGGGACCGGAACCTGGTCTGCTCGTGCCCGCCACCGGAGGCGTTCGCCTGACCCCGTCACGGGTTTTCCCCGCCGGACAGCCGGACCGTCAGCTCGGCGCGGCCGGCGATGTCCAGCTTGCGGTAGATCTGCTGCAGGTGCTTCTGCACCGTCCGGGGGCTGTTCCCCAGCAGCCGGGCGACCTGCCGGTCGGTCGCCGCGCGCGCCACGGCGGCGGCCACCTCACGCTCTCGTGCGGTCAGCACTTCGAGTGGCAGCCCGGTGACCGGCTGGACCGGCGGGAACTCTTCCCGGGCGAAGGCCTGGGCCACGTGCGGGGCCAGCAGGTCGACCAGCTCCCGGTCGCGTGCGGAAAAGCCGGGCCGGGAGCGGTTGAGCGTCAGGACGCGCCCGTGGCGGTCGTCGACCTGGATGACGCACAGCAGCTGGTCGGCGGTACCCCGCGGCCGGTAGAAATCCGTGTACAGCGGCAAGGCACGCAGGGTGCGCTGATCCGCCAGGTCGCTCAGCGCGGCCGACGTCCCCAGCGGCAGCCGGCCGCTGCGGTGGGCCGCGAACGCCGGGTGCTGGTGGGCCTGCGCGCGGAACTCCGGGTGGCGCAGCAGGTTCTGCTCCGGACGGTCGAGCACCGTGCCGGTCAGCCGCCGCGTCGTGTGCTCGGTGCTCGTGCACGCGACGACGTCGCAGCCGACGAGCCGGCCCAGCGCGGCCAGGCCGGCCGCCGGACCGGCCTTCAGGTCGTGCACGACTTCCAGGGCGCGGTGCAGGCACCGCGCGGTCACTTCATTGGTCACTCGCTGTCCCCCTCGGTTCTCCCGGTTGGAAAAGACCCGGGAGGACCGAGGGAGATACGAACGGGTGTTACCGGGCGATCCGGACGTTCATCGTGGTGTTCGACCCGGCGCTCACCATCGACTGCGCGATGCTGCTGATCCCCGCCGGGGCGGTGTAGGAGTTGTTGTTGCTGTCGTCCTCGTCGTCGCTGCGGAAGAAGCCCGACGCGTCCACCCCGGAGAACACCAGGTAGCCGAAGCCGACGTTCGGGAACGCCGTCGTGGTGGCCACGCCGGGCGCGAAGAGGCAGAACCGCAGCAGCGTGTTGCTGTCGCTGGAGTTCGGGAAGATGTTGCCCGAGAACGAGTTGTTGTTGCCGTCGTCTTCGTTGTCGAACCGCCGCGAGAACTCCTGGGAGCCGTTCGGGCAGTTCGCGCCCAGCTTGAGGACCGCGTACGGCCGGAACGAGCCGGACTGCACGAACCCGCGGAACGCGGTGCCGTTCACCCGGCAGAAGAAGAACTCCGTGTTGCTCGTGCTGCTGACGGCGCCGATGAACCCGCCGCGCGAGTTCGTGTTGCCGGAGTCTTCGTCGTCCATCCGGATCACGATGGCCTCGGTCCCGGCCGGGCACGACCGGCTCGCCGGGATGATCCCGACGTCGGTCGTGGCCGCCTGGGCGGCGGCCGGGGCCGCGAGAATCCCGGCGAGCGAAGCGAGCAGGAGCGCCGGAACGGTGAAGAGTCGTTTCATTGGTGAGTTCCTCCCCATTGCTGTGTGACCGGTCAAGGACACCAAGCCGGCGGGGCGGGCGGCCATACGCAGTTCTGCGTACGCGCACTGCGGCCGCACAGGAACTCCGGGTAGGTTGACGCCCATGGCGAGTGCGCACGGTCCTGGTCGGACATCGGTGGTCGTGACCGGCGGCAGTGGCTTCATCGGCCGGGCCGTCGTGCGCGCCCTCCGCGACCGGGGCGTCCCGGTCACCGTCGTGGACCGGGTCCCGTTCCCCGAAGAACTCGGCGGTGTGCGCGTGGTCGTCGGCAACCTCCGCGAGGCGGCCGTCCGCGAGCAGGCCGTGACCGCCGCGACCGCGGGCATCGTGCACCTCGCCGGCCTGACGTCGGTGCTGAAGTCGGTCGAGCTGCCCGAGGACACCTTCGCCGACAACGTCCTGGTCACCCAGGAGCTGCTGGAGCTCGCGCGCCGCCACGAGGTGCCGAAGTTCCTGCTCGCCTCGACCAACGCGGTGATCGGCGACGTCGGCGGCGCGACCATCACCCCGGACCTGCCGCTGCGGCCGCTGACGCCGTACGGCGCGACCAAGGCGGCGTGCGAAATGCTGCTGTCGGGCTACGCCGGGGCCTACGGCATGACGACGTGTGCGTTGCGGTTCACCAACGTCTACGGCCCGGGAATGTCCCACAAGGACAGTTTCGTGCCGCGGATGATGCGGGCCGCGCTGACCGGAACCGGGGTCGAGGTCTACGGCGACGGCCGCCAGCGCCGCGATCTCGTGCACGTCGACGACGTCGTCCGCGCCGTCCTGCTGGCCCTCGGCAGCGGCTACTCCGGCCGCGCGATCGTCGGCGCCGGGCGCTCGGTGTCCGTCCTGGAGATGATCGAGGCCGTGCGCGAGGTGACCGGCGCCGAGCTGCCGATCGAGCACGTCGAGGCCCCCGCCGGCGAGATGCCCGCGGTCGTCGTCGACGTCTCGGCGAGTGCGGAGACCATCGGCTACCGGCCGTCGGTCTCGCTCACCGACGGCCTGGCCACGGCGTGGAAGTACTTCTCCGGCCTCGCGACACCGTGAGCGGGTTCCTCCGCCGCCACTGGCTGCTGCTCCTGCTCCTCGTCCCGGCGATCACGCTCCGGGTGCTCACCTGGCTCGCCTACCGGCCCGCGCTGCTGTTCATCGATTCGTTCCGGTACATCGACAACCTGCACGCGTTGCGCGCCGACCAGCTCGACCCCATCGGCTACGACCTCGTCCTGCGGCCGCTGCTGGCCGTCGGCGGCCTCGCCTGGGTCGCGGCGGTGCAGCACATCGGCGGCATCCTGATCGCGGTCGGCGTCTACGGGCTGGTCCTGCGGCTGGGCGGGCGTCCGTGGGTCGGCGCGCTCGCCGCGGCCCCGGTGCTGTTCGACGCCTACCAGCTGCAGATCGAGCAGAACATCATGTCCGAGGTGACGTTCGAGGCCGTGCTCCTCGGGCTCCTCTGGCTGCTGCTCGGCTGGGGCACCCCCGGCTGGAAGCGCGCCGGCGCCGCAGGCCTGCTGCTCGGCTTCGGCGTGCTGACGCGGCTGATCGGGATCTCCCTGGTTGTTCCGCTGCTGGTCTTCCTCGTCACCGCCGGGGGAGCGTGGCGGCAGTGGGCGGGCTGGCGCCGGGCCGGCGTCGGCCTCCTGGGCCTGCTCGCCGTCCTGGTGCCGTACTCGGCACGGGTGCACTCGGAGACCGGCAAGTGGGGCCTGGCCGGGCCGTCCGGGAACATGCTCTACGGCCGCACCGCCGCCGTCGCCGACTGCGCGAACCTCCACCTCGACCCGGTGCTGCGGGTGTTCTGCCCGGCCGAGCCCCGCGAAACCCGGCTCGTCGACAACTACACCCACGCCGACCTCGACCCGAACTGGCCGGGCCCGCTGCCACCCGGCGCGGACAAGGCCGCGCTGGCGCACGAGTTCGCGATCGACGTCCTGAAGCAGCAGCCCGGCGACGTCGCCGAAGCGGTCCTGGACGACTTCGCCAAGAGCTTCGCCTGGACGCGCGAGCAGGACCCCACCGACGTCCCCCTGGACCGGTGGCAGTTCCAGCTCAGCTACCCGCAGTGGGCCGACCAGTCCCTGATCGACCTGGTCACGCTGCAGAACGACGGCGTCGTCGCGAGCGTCGACCGGCCGCTGGCCAAGATCCTGCGCGACTACCAGCTCGGCGGCGGGTACGTCCCGGGCGCGGTGCTCGGCATCGGCGCGCTCCTCGGCCTCCTGACGGTGTTCCGGCGCAAGAAGCCCCTGGACCGGGCCCAGGCCGGGGCGCTGCTCGCGGCGTCGAGCGGGCTTCTCCTGCTGTTCGCCTCGGCGGTGTTCCTGTTCTCCTGGCGCTACCAGATCCCGGCGCTCGTGCTGCTGCCCGTCGCCGGGGCGCTCGGCTTCACGACGCTGACGTCGGCGAGCCGGAAGCGGCTTGCCGCTTTCCCCGACGACGTCGACTCCGCTGCCCTCGACGACTTCCGCAGCCGGCACCCGGAGCCTGCACTGGCGCCGCTGACCGTCGTCATCGCCGCCTACAACGAAGCCGGCGGCATCGGCGAGGTGCTGGAGAAGATGCCCGACGAGTGCCTCGGCCTGCCGGTGGACGTCCTCGTCGTCGTCGACGGCGGCACCGACGACACGGCCGCGATCGCCGAGGCCCACGGTGCCTACGTGTGCGTCGCACCGCGCAACCGAGGCCAGGGCGCCGCACTGCGGCTGGGCTACCACCTGGCGGCCGGAGCCGGCGCCGAGTACGTCGTGACGACCGACGCCGACGGTCAGTACGACACCAGCGAACTGGAGGCACTCGTCCGCCCGGTCGTCGACGGCACCGCGGACTTCGTCACCGGGTCCCGGCGGCTCGGGCACGAGGAGGCCGACAGCCGCGTCCGGTGGCTCGGCGTGCGGGTGTTCGCGGTGCTGGCGTCGGTGCTGACCGCGCGGCGGATCACCGACACGTCGTTCGGGTTCCGCGCGATGCGGGCGGAGCTGGCCTGCTCGGTCCCGCTTCGCGAGCCGCAGTACCAGTCGTCGGAGCTGCTGCTCGGCGTGACCGCCCGCGGCTCCCGCGTCGTCGAACTGCCGATGAGCATGCGGCTGCGCAAGGCGGGCAAGAGCAAGAAGGGCGGCAGCCTCGTCTACGGCGCCAACTACGCGCGCGTCATGACCGGGACGTGGTGGCGGGGTTACGTGCTGCGCCGCGGCCGAACACGAGCCGGTCGAGCAGGGTGAACTTGACGACGAACACCAGCGCGTAGCTGCCGACGTACGCACCGTCGACGAGCGCGACCCACCAGAAGCGCGGCAGGTCCAGCGGAGTCAGCAGCGAGCCCGCGAGGGTCGTCAGGCCGATCGAAACCAGCCCGCCGAGCCCGATCACCGCGAGGTAGGGCAGCAGTTCGCGCCGCACGCGCGGCCGCCCGGTGCGGCCCCACACCCAGCGCCGGGTGACCAGGAAGTTCAGCACCGCACCGGCCGCCCACGCCAGTGCGCTCGCCAGGACCGGGACCCCGCCGGCGGCGAGGACGGCGAGCAGCACCACCTGGCTGACGACGGTGGCCGCGACCGACGTCGTCGCGGCGCGCGCCAGCCGGGCCCAGCCGCGGCGGCGGGTCTTCTCCGCCGTGCGGGGCCGCAGGCCGTTGGTTACGGTCGTCATGTCCCCATCCTCCCCGCGGGCCGGCCGCGCCGCCGTCCGGCCCCCCTACGCATAGGAGATTCACAGCTCATTGCCAGGTCCTCATCAGCAGGTGATCTATAGCGTCGGGGTCGTAAACGATCAGGAAAGGCGGCACAATGCGGGTGCTGGTTCTCGGCGGTGACGGATATCTGGGCTGGCCGACCGCGCTGCACTTATCGGACAAAGGCCACGAGGTGGCCGTCCTCGACAATTTCGCCCGCCGCGGTTACGACGCCGAACTCGGCGTCGAAAGCCTGGTCCCGATCGAATCCATGGCCGACCGGATCGCCACCTGGCGCGAGGTCTCCGGCCGGACGATCACCAGCTACGAGGGCGATCTCCTCGACGCGGAGTTCCTGTTCGGAGCGGTGCGCGACTTCGCACCGGACGCCGTCGTCCACTACGCCGAGCAACGGTCGGCGCCGTATTCCATGATCGACCGCGAGCACGCGGTGTACACCCAGCACAACAATGTGGTCGGGACGCTGAACCTGCTGTACGCGATCGCGGAGATCAACCCGGCGATCCACTTGGTCAAACTGGGCACGATGGGCGAGTACGGCACGCCGAACATCGACATCGAAGAAGGCTGGCTGGAACTCGAGCACAACGGGCGCCGCGATCGCGTGCTGTTCCCGAAACGGCCGGGTTCCTTCTACCACCTGACCAAGGTCCACGATTCGCACAACATCGAATTCACCTGCCGCGCGTGGGGCCTGCGCGCGACGGACCTCAACCAGGGCGTGGTGTACGGCCAGCAGACCCCGCAGACGGCGCTGGACCCGCGCCTGGCGACCCGCTTCGACTACGACGCGGTGTTCGGCACGGTGCTCAACCGGTTCGTCATCCAGGCGGTGCTGGGCCAGCCGCTGACGGTGTACGGCAAGGGCGCGCAGACCCGCGGGCTGATCGACATCCGCGACACCGTGGAGTGCATCCGCCTCGCCGTCGAGCACCCGGCCGAGCCGGGGGAGTTCCGCGTGTTCAACCAGATGACCGAAAGCATGCCGGTGGCGGGTATCGCCGAGCTGGTGGCCGACCGGTTCCCCGGCCCGGTGCAGATCGAGCAGCTGGAGAACCCGCGCACCGAGGCGCCGGAGCACTACTACAACGTGAAGCACACCGGGCTGGTCGGGCTGGGGCTCGAGCCGCACCTGCTGTCGGACACGCTGATCGAGTCGATGTTCGACATCGTGGGTGCCAACAAGCACCGGGTGAACCCGGAGAAGCTGCGCCCGACCGTCCGCTGGCGGGGCGCGCTGAAGGCCTAGTGCCGCGCGTCTGAGCCGCTTTGCCGGCGGCCCGGCTCAACGCGCCCCAATGTGGCCTTGGTTGCGTTGAACGCACCGAAGGCCACATTGGGGCGCACGCGCCCCACGGTTCAGCCGGGCAGCTTGTCGAGGAAGCCGTGCACCTTGGCGATCTTCCCGTCTTCGAGCTCGACGACGTCGAAGCCGATGGCGACCGGCTCGGCACCGGGGGTGCCGAGGTACCACTGGAAGCGCGCGAGGTCGTGGTGGGCGTCCGGGTCGGCGGGCAGGCTGAAGGTGAGCCCACCGAACTGCTGCTGCGCCCCGGCGACGAACCGGTCGATCCCGTCGTGCCCGCCGACGGCACCGAGCGGATCGGTGTAGCGGGCGTCCTCGGTGAAGACGTCGGCGACGAGGGCACGGCGCTTGCCGGCGTCGGTCTCGTTCCAGACGGCGAGGTACTGCTCGACGATGGTGCGGACGTCGGTCATGGTGGATCCTTTCGTTGGGGGACAACGGCTTCCGTCGTCCCGGCGCTGGAACCCACTCTGGCGGCGCGGCGGCGGCGCGTCGATTACGCGAGAGGTAATGCCGCCCCATTACCCCCGGGGTAATGGCAGCCACCCCGTGATCGCCGTAGCGTCGCTGTCGTGACGACCATGGTGCAGGCGCGGCAGCGGCCCGTCGGGGAACTGCTGCGCGAATGGCGCGACCGGCGCCGGATCAGCCAGCTCGATCTGGCGATCTCGGCGGACATCTCCACCCGCCACCTCAGTTTCGTGGAAACCGGGCGCTCCAAGCCGAGCCGGGACATGGTGCTGCGGCTCGGCGAGCACCTCGACGTCCCGCTGCGGGAACGCAACCGGCTGCTGCTCGCCGCCGGGTACGCGCCCGCCTACACCGAGAGCGCGCTGGGGGACCCCGGGATGGACGCCGTCCGGCAAGCCGTGCGGCAGCTGCTGGCCGGCCACGAGCCGTACCCGGCCGCCGTCGTCGACCGGAACTGGGATCTCGTCGACGCCAACGCCGCCGTCGGCCTCTTCGTGGCCGGGATCCCGGCCGAGCTGACCACCAACGTCCTGCGGGCGACCCTGCACCCCGACGGCATGGCCCCGCACATCCGCAACCTGGGGGAGTGGCGGGCCCACCTGCTCGGCCGGCTGCGGCGCCAGGTGACCCAGACCGCCGACACGGGTCTCGCCGAGCTGCTGGACGAACTGCGCGGGTACCCGTGCGACCAGCCCGTGCCCGAGGTGGAGGTCCCCGGACCGGGTGACATCTTCGTGCCGCTCGAGTTCCGCCACGACGGCACCGACCTGACGTTCTTCAGCACGGTGGCCACGTTCGGCACCCCGCTGGACGTCACCGTGGCGGAACTGGTGATCGAGTCCTTCTTCCCGGCCGACCCGGCGACGGCGGCGTATCTGCGCGAGCGGGCCGCCCGGGTGGGATGATGGGGGTCCGCGCAGCATCCGAAGTGAGGATCACCGGTTGATGGCCGTCCCGCCTTCGCTCGCCTTGTCCGTCGGAGTCCGCATCCCCCAGCTGCTGTTCGGCGTCGCCGGCCTGTCCCCGGCCGAAACCGGGCGGGCCGTCCGCATCGCCCTCGACGCCGGTTACCGCGGCATCGACGCCACGCCGGGCACCGAGGCGGCGGTGGGCGCGGTGCTCGCCGCGGCCGAGGTGCCCCGCGAGGACCTCTTCGTCAGCGTGCACGTGCCCGCCCAGGGCTACGACACCGCCCGCCGGGCCGCCGACCAGGCACTCGAGGCGCTCCAGCTCGAGCGGGCCGACCTGCTCCTGCTGGACGGCACGAAGGGCGCGTTCACCGACACCTGGCGCGCGCTGAGCCGGTTGCGTGCCGACGGGCGGGTCCGCGCGCTCGGCGTCGCCGGGTTCGGCGTCTCCGAGCTGCGCCGGCTGATCGACGCGACCGGCGCGGTGCCCGCCGTCAACGAGATCGAGCTGCACCCGTGGCTGCAGCAGCTGCCACTGCGCGAGTTCCACGGCGAGCGGGGCATCGTGACGGTCGCCGCCAGCCCGGCCGCGAACGCCGCGCTGCTGTCGGACGAGACGGTCACCGCCCTCGCCGCCAAGTACGGCAAGACCCCGGCCCAGATCGTGCTGCGGTGGCACCTGCAGACCGGCACGGTCGCGGTGGCGGCGTCGGCCACCACGACCCGGATCCGGGAAAACTTCGGCGTCTTCGACTTCGAGCTGGCCGACGACGACCTCGCCGTGGTGGCCGAGCTCGACAACGGCACGCGCGTCTGAGGTTCGCCGACAGTCTCCTGGCCGCGGCCGGAAGCCCGCGCTGATCGGGCCGGTTTCGGGGAGCGAGCCGGTTCCGGCCCCCGGAACGCGCGGCACTAGGCGGACTTGATGCCCGCCGCGGCGAAGTCGGCCTGCTGGGCGGGCTGCTCCAGGTACTCGCGGAAGGTCTGGGCGGCGCGCAGCGAGGTGTCGTCGATGCCCGGGCCGGCGAGCCCGATGAACGGGTAGTCCGCCGAGCGCGCGTTCGCCACCGACTGGCCGGGCGAGCCGATCATCTCGGGCTTCTTGGTGGTGAGCTCGCTGACCCAGTACGACGACTCGGGCAGCCAGGCGGCCGGAAGCCCGCCGATGGAGTCCATGTTGGCCCGCCCGACCAGCGCGTCGAGCACCTGCGCCGACGGCTTGGCTTCGACCATGACGTGCACGCACTCGCCGTGGACGACGGTGGCGGCCTGGTTCCACCGGTCGGCCGCGGCGGCGACGGGCTTCTGCGCGCCCGGGGTGACGATGACCCGCATGTGCGTGGTGCCGCCGTCGCAGCTGGCGGCCTGCGCCTCGGCGCGGTTGTTGAGTTCGTTGTCGGCCCAGTTCCAGCCGACGATGCCGAGCCCGATGAGGACGGCGAGCACGAGACAGGCGATCGGCCAGGTGGCGATCCGGCGGCGCGGTGCCTTCTTGCCGACGATGCGGTGCGAACCGGTGGCGTCGCTCTTGGCGACGACCCGGTGCGAACCGGTGACCTCGCCGCGGTCGGTCCGGTTCGGCCCGGTGCTGTCGTCACGGCCGGCGCGCTGCGGCCCGGTGCTGTCACGGCTGTCGCCGCGCTCGCCGCGGCCCGCGGCCCGGGCGCCGGTGTCGTCGCTCCGGTCGAGGGTGCGGGCCGACCCGGACGTTTCGCCGCGGGCAGTGAGGTCGTCGTCCTGCCGGGTGATGATCTCGGTCCGCTCGGCGGCGGATTCGGCGGGCCGCTCGGGGACGGCCTTGCCGCCCCTGCGGCGCGAGCGCGGAGCGGTTGCTTCGGCGGGCCCGGCGACCGGGTGGGCGCCGGTGGCTTCACCGCGGCGGGAGGCGCGGGTGGCTCTGCCGGCCCCGGGGGCCTCGATGCGGTCCGCGGCCGGGCCGCCGCCCTTGCGGCGGGAGCGGGTGGTGGTCGCAGTCTCGGCGACCGGGTGGGTGCCGGAGGCCTCGCCGCGGCGGGAGGCGGTGTCGGCGACCGGGTACGCGCCGGAGGCTTCACCGAGGCGAGGGGAGAGCGTCGTGGTGATTTCGCTGCTCGTGACCGGGTGAGCGGCGGAGGCGTTACCGCGGTGCGGAGCGCGGGTCGCGGTGAATTCGCTGCTCGCCACGGGGTGGGCACCGGAGGCCTCGCCGCGGCGAGGGGCGCGGGTCGCGGTCGATTCGCCCCGGCCCGCGGCCGGGTACGCCCCCGAAGCTTCGCCCCGCCGGGCGGACGGCTGCACGCCGCCGTTCTCGGGCGGGAAGCCCGGCGCCTCGGCCCCTTCCGTGAAGAAAGCCGAACCGGATGACTCGCGGCCGGCGCGGCCCGCGATGCCGAAGGCGTCCGAGATGGAGCTGCGTCCCGGGGTGCGGAAAGCGCCGGAAGCCTCGCTGCGACCCTCGGCGGGAACGCGCGGGGTGCGGTCCTGAGGGTGCGGCACCGGCTCCTCGTCCCGGTAGTGTCGCCCCATCCGTCATCCTTTCGGGGTGAGCGCACGTCAAGCACGCGCTGCGATGCAATCAAACCGTTATCACCCTAACAGGTGAGTATCGGAGAGAGAATAATCTGACTCACAGTGGGTCGTGCTCAGGGTGCTGCGCTGACCAGGCGATGGCAATGCGCAATCAGGCGATGACGCAGCGGCGCCGCCCGGCGGGCGAACTCCCCTTGGGCCCTGGCGTACTCGGCCCGTCCGGCGGCGGTCTCGATCCGCACCGGCGGGTAACCCAGCTCCGCCAGGTCGTACGGGCTGGCCCGCATGTCGAGCGTCCGGATCTCCACCGCCAGCTCGAAGCAGTCCGCCACGAGCTCCGCGGGCACGAACGGGTCGAGCTTGTACGCCCATTTGAACAGATCCATGTTGGCGTGCAGGCACCCCGGCTGCTCGAGTGCGATCTGCGTCTCCCTCGACGGCGTCAGCTCGTTCAACGGCCGTGCGGGCGCGGTGAAGAAGCGGAACGCGTCGAAGTGCCCGCAGCGGATGTCCAGCGACTCCACCACCGCGTCGGTGCCCGCCGACCCCAGCCGCAACGGCACCTGGTCGTGGCGCACCGAATCCGCCGGCTCGCGGTAGACCATCGCCCACTCGTGCAGCCCGAAGCAGCTCAGCCGGGGCGCGCGCGACGCCGTCGCCGTCAGCAGGCCGAGGACGAACTCGGCCGTCCGCACCTTGCCCGCACCGAAACCGGCGGGATCCAGCACCACGCCGTCGGGCGTCGAGACGTAGCCCTTGCGGTCCAGGAAGCGCCGCGCCGCGGGCCCGGCGAGGGCTACGCCGGGCCCGGGCTGCCACCGCTCGAGGTGCGACGGCCGGTGTGAGTAGTAGGTGAACAGGAAGTCCAGCACCGGGTGCTTTTCGCCACGGGACCGCCGCTCCTGGTGCGGCCCGGTCCACCGGCGCACCCGCGCGACGTGCGCCGCCTCCCTGGCCAGCCAGTCCGGTTCGGCGAGCACCTCCACGCCGGTCATGCGCCCACGTGGGTGCCGTCGCGCACCGTGCCCACGTACTCCTCGACGAGGTCTTCCAGCGCGACGACCCCGACGGCGTTGCCGCCGGCGTCCAGCGCCCGCGCGAGGTGGCTGCGTTCCTTGCGCATGGCCGAAAGCGCGACGTCGAGCCGGGCGTCGGCGCGCAGTTCGGTCAGCGCGCGCGTCTTCGAGTCGGGCACGGTCGTCCTCGGGTCCTGCCCGGCCAGGTCGAGGATGTCCTTGACGTGGATGTAGCCGGTCAGGCGCCCGTCGTCGGTGCACACCGGGAACCGGGAGAACCCGGTGGACGACACGGCCCGCTCGACGTCGCCGACGGTCGGCTCGCAGGGGAGCGTGGTCAGCTCGGCGGTGGGCACCAGCACGTCGGCGACCGTCTTCTGCACCGACGAGAGCGTCTGGGCGAGCCGCTGGTGCTCGGATTGGTCGAGCAGGCCCTCGCGGCGCGACTCGCTGAGCAGTTCGGCCAGCTCGTCGGACGTGTAGGCGGTCTCCAGCTCGTCCTTCGGCTCGACGCGGAACGCGCGCAGCAGCGAGTTGGCCACGAAGTTCAGCAGCCAGATGAACGGGTTGGCCAGCTTCACCCACGCGACGTGCGCCGGCACCAGCCACAGCGCGAGCCGCTCGGGCTCGGCGATGGCGAGGTTCTTCGGCACCATCTCGCCGATCAGCACGTGCGCCACGGTGATGAACGCCAGCGCGATGGCGAACGAGATGGGGTGCACCAGCACCTGCGGCAGGCCCAGCGCGTCGAAGGCCACCGCCAGCCGGTGCGCGATGGCGGGCTCGCCGACCCGGCCGAGCAGCAGCGAGCAGATGGTGATGCCCAGCTGCGCGCCGGCGAGCATCAGCGACACGTGCTTGCTCGCGTTGATGACGATCTTCGCGCGCGTCTTGCCCTGCTCCAGCAGCGCTTCGAGCCGGTCGCGCCGCGAGGAGATCAGCGTGAACTCGGCGCCGACGAAGAAGGCGTTGGCCAGCAGCAGGACCACGACGAGGACCATGTTCAGCCAGTCGCTCACGAGGCCACCTCCGGTTCCGGGGCCGCGCGGACCGGGGCGACTTCGACCTCGGCGATCCGGCGCTTGTCCATCGTGGTCACGGTGAGCAGCCAGCCGTCGACCTCGGTGGCGTCGCCCTCGGCGGGGATCTTGCCCAGCCGCTCGAGGATCAGCCCGGCGATGGTCTCGTAGTCGCCGTCCGGCATCCGGAACCCGGTGACGCCGGTGACTTCGTCGGCGCGCAGCTGCCCGGACACCAGCCAGCTGTCCGCGCCGACCTGCTGCGACGCCGGTGCTTCGCGCTCGTCGTGCTCGTCGCGGACGTCGCCGATGATCTCCTCGACGACGTCCTCCAGGGTGACGAGCCCGGCCGTGCCGCCGTACTCGTCGACGACGATGGCGAGCTGGAAGCGGGAGTCGCGCAGGCGCAGCAGCAGGTCGTCGCCGGGAAGGGATTCCGGCACGGTCGGTACCGGCCGCATGACCGAGCCGATCGGCACCGCGGACCGGTCCGCGGCGGGCACGGCGAAGGCCTGCTTGACGTGCACGGCACCGCGGACGTCGTCGAGGTCCTCGGCGTGCACCGGGAACCGCGAGAACCCGGTGCGGCGGGAGATCTCGATGAGGTCGTCCACGGTGTCGTCGACGGCGAGGGATTCGAGCTGCACACGCGGGGTCATCAGTTCTTCCGCGGTGCGCTCGCCGAACCGCAGCGAGCGGTCGAGCAGCTCGGCCGTGGACGTGTCGAGCGTGCCGCTCTCGGCGCTGGACCGCACGATCGAGCCCAGCTCCTGCGGCGAACGCGCGGACCGCAGCTCTTCCTGCGGCTCGACGCCGAACTTGCGCACGAGGAAGTTCGCGCTGTTGTTCATCAGCGTGATGAGCCAGCGGAACAGCGAGGAGAACCGCGAGTGGTAGCCGGCGACCGCGCGCGCGGTCGGCAGCGGCCGGGCGATCGCCAGGTTCTTCGGCACCATCTCGCCGAGGATCATCGACAGCGACGTGGCCAGGACCAGGGCGACTGCGATCGACGCGCCCGCGGCGAACCCGGCCGGGAGCCCGACGGCGGTCAGCAGCGGCCGGACGAGCTCGCCGATCAGCGGCTCGGCCAGGTACCCGGTGATCAGCGTGGTCAGGGTGATCGCGACCTGGGCGCCGGAGAGCTGGAACGACAGCGTCCGGTGCGCCTTCTGGACGGTCAGCGCGCGGCGGTCGCCGACCTGGCGCACGTTGGCCTCGACGGTGCTGCGCTCGAGCGCGGTCAGCGAGAACTCGGCCGCGACGGCGAGCCCGGTGCCGATCGTCAGCAGCACGAAGAGGAGGACGCCGCCGACGGCGAAGAGGACCTGGGTCATTCCGCACCCGCCCGGTCGGCGGGGGACGAACCTATCGGACAGCCGGGTCGGTCACCCGGCCCGGTACTGTCACCGGGTGACTGCGCTGCGCGCACGAAACGGTCACTCCTAGCGGGAAATCGGCGTGTACTGCGGTTATGGGGGCAATCTTAACGCGTCCCCGTCACCGCCCGCTGGCGCGACCGGTGTGTCGGCGCGCTCACCCGCGGATCAGGCGGCGCCCGGCCGGTGCCGCCGCACGGTTTCTTCGACCAGGTCGAGCACCGGGCCCAGCCCCGCGGCGGGCAGGCCCATGGCCAGGTGCGAGACGAGCCCTTCGAGGACGAGTTCCAGGAAGGCGGTGAGGACGTCGACGTCGACGTCGTCCCGCAGGTTCCCGGCCTCGCGCTGACGCAGCAGCCGCAGCCGGGTGGCGGTGGTCAGCTGCTTGGACCGTTCGGCCCACCGGCCCCGGAATTCGGGATCGGTGCGCAGCCGCCTGCTGACCTCCAGCCGCGTCCCGAGCCAGTCGGCGGGGTGGTCACCCCCGGCCAGCAGGTCCCGCATGACCTGCACGAGCCCCTGCTCGGCGACGACGTCGGCCATCCGGAGCGCATCGTCCTCGGCGAGGGCGAGGAAGAGCGACTCCTTGTCGCGGAAGTGGTGGAAGATGGCCCCCCGCGAGAGACCGGTGGCTTCCTCCAGGCGCCGGACTGTGGCACCTTCGTAGCCGTAACGCGCGAAGCAGACGCGCGAGCCGTCGAGGATCTGGCGCCGGCGTGCGTCGAGGTGATCCTGGCTTACGCGTGGCATCCTGAAATCCTGGCACCGCGGACCGGCATCTCGCAATCCGTACGTACGTACTGTGACCCGGAGTGCCCGGGAACCACCCAGCCCGCCCAGCCGTCTGAACGTTGCGGCGATTCGCTGACACGAAGTGAGACGGTTGGCTAAGGTTTGCCCCATCACGGTGGGTGAGCTGAGGGGAAGGTGCGGTCGTGATCATCGGTGAGGCCGGACAGGCGGTCCAGGCAGTCTGGGGTGGCGACATCCTCGGCGAGCGCGGCCGCGTCTACGGCGGCGGTGGCGGCGGGGGCGGCCGGTTCGAACTGAACCCCGAGGAACTCGCCTCGGTGATCGGCCAGTGGGAAGCCGAGCTGGACAAGATCGTCGACGACGGCGAACGGATCCAGAACATCATGAGGATGCTCGAAGCGCCCGGGAAGGACTCGGTCAGCGGCGGCTACGTGTCGACGAGCGTCGACTCCCTTGCGGCGCTCCAGACCCAAAACGACTCCATGCGCAAGTACGTGCAGGGCTACATCAAGAAGCTGAAAGAAGCGCAGACGAAGACGGTCGCGACAGACCAGGGCATGGCCGACCCCTTCCGGACGGTGTGACCGTGCGCTTGACTGCCCGAATCCTGGCCAGTGGCGCAGCCGCCACGCTGCTGCTCGCCGGGTGTTCCCCCGAAACGACCGGGACAGCCACGCCGGCGCCGAGCGGGCCGCCGTCGGCCAGTGCGTCGGCCAACCCCGCCGTGCCCAAGGTGGCCGCACCGCTCGACGTCTCGAAGTACGTCTCGAAGCCCTGCGACATCGTGCCGAGTTCGGTGCTGTCGTCCCTGCGGTTCACGAACCCGGGGCACACCCAGCTGCAGGACGAGGAACTCGGCGCGGCCGGGCCGGGGTGCGGCTGGAAGATTTCCGGCGAAGGCGTGAGCATGCAGGTCATCATCGGCACCGGGAACCGCGACCGGGGCGCCGGAGGACTGACGGGCCTGTACGGAGCGCACGAAAGCGGCCAGTTCCCGTTCCTCGAGCCCGCCCCTGATGTGGACGGCTACCCGGCGATCTACGTGGACAAGCGTGATCGCCGGCCGATCGGCAACTGCGTCATGGACGTCGGCGTCGCCGACGATGTCGCGATCAACGTGTACGCCGGTGGGTACGAAGGTGCGGAGGATTCCTGCGCCGCGGCCCAGAAGGTGGCGGCGTCGATCATCACCACACTCAAGGGGGCATGACGAGTGGACGGCAAGCAGATCTACGAGAACTTCAGACAGGGCGACACCACTGGCCTTCGCAACGCCGCGGACGAGGTCTCGAAGCTTTCGTCGGCCTATCTGGACCGTGCGCAGGGCATCAAGTCCCTGCAGGAGCGGATGAAGCAGGCCTGGACCGGCGATGCCGCCGACGCCGCGAACGCCGGCGCCGGTCCGCTCGAACAGGCCTTTGCCGAGACCGCCGCACCCCTCGACGTGACCAAGGCTTCCGTCGACACCCAGGCCACCGTCTTCGACTCTTCCAGCAACGCCGTCGTCGAAGTCCCGCCAAAGCCGGACAAGCCGAACCCGTGGACCACCGGGCTCAAGGCCGCCATCCCGATCGCCGGGCCGTTCATGGCCAAGGACGACATCGACAACTACCAGGAGGGCATGGCGCGCTACAACGCGGCGAACGAGACCAACGTCCGCGTAATGGATCAGTACAGCAACGTTACTGACAGCACCAGCGCAGCACTGCCCACCGACTACGGCGTTCTCGAATCCGACGGCGCCGCGATCGCGGTCAACACGCCGAATCCGCCCGGGCGCATCGACCCGTGGATCAACGAGCCCACCGACCGGAACAAGTGGTACGCGGAATACCCGGGCGGCGACCCGGGCGGTGACGACCGCACCTCGACCACCAGCGTCGACACCACGAACTCCGGCGGCACCGACAAGCCCGGCAGTACCGATCGCCCCGGCAGCACCGACCGGCCGGGGAGCACCGACCGCCCCGGGAACACCGATCGGCCCGGGGGCATCCCGGGCGGCGTCGACCTGCCCGGCGACGACACCCGTAAAACCGGCACCAACCGCCCGACCACGCCGACCCGGCCGGGGCAGCAGGTCGTCGACCGGCCGGGCAACACGCCGCCGGACGTCGATGGGGTCGACTTCTACCCCACCAACCCCGGGGGCGGCCAGAACTACCTGAACCCCAACGATCCCAACTCCAGCACCGGCGGGCGCGGCCCCAACAGCGGCAACGCCGGGGGACGGCTGCTCGACTCCACCGGCCGGGGCGGCACCGGCACGGGCACCGGAAGCGGCAGCGGAACCGGCGCGGGTACCGGCAGCGGCGGCGGCGCCGGTGGTGCGGGCGAGCGCGGGCTCGGCAGCGGCCGCGGCTCCGGCATGGGCAGCCTCGGCAACGTCGCCGCCGCGGAGGCGGCCGCCGCGCGTTCGGCTGCCGGGCGGTCCGGGCAGATGGGGCCGATGGGACCCGGGGGCCGGCGGGCCGAGGGCGAGGACGACGATGAGCACCAGCGGCCGGACTACCTGATCGAAGCGGATCCGGATGCGATCTTCGGTACCGACCAGCGGACCAGTCCGCCGGTCATCGGCGAGTAGGCGGGTGGACGTGGCAACAGGCCGGGTGGACCTTCCGGTCGAGGCGCTGGCCGCGCTGGCCGAACGCGAGCAGGTCGGCCAGCTCCACCTCACCCTGCGTCCGGAGCCGCTGTGGCTCTCGGCCGCCGAGCGCGAGGAGGCCGGCAAGCGGGTCGACGCCGCGCTCGCCGAGGCCGGCCTGGTCGACGCCCGCGGCCGGGCCGCCGTCGACTTCCTCGACTGGCTTCCGGTGCTGGTCAGCCCGGCGCGGGAGTGCTACGGCTGGGTCGGCGCCGGTGGCCGGACCTACGGCGTGCTCGCCGCCGCGAAGGGGCTGCAGGCGGTCTTGGCCGTGTCCGACGGGACGCACGTCGGCGTGCAGGAAATCGACCGGAACCGGCTCGCCGAGTCCCTGGTCGAGCAGCTGCCGCCGGTCGGTCCCGGCGGGGGGCGGCTGCGCACCGTCCGGGTGGCGGACCTGACCGAGGCGGCCCGCCGCGGGCAGGCCGCCTACCCGCTCGACCCGGCCGTCGCCGACGTCATCAGCCTCGTGCAGCGGCCGGTCTCGGGCAGCGGGGAGCTCTACGTCGGCCGTCGCGACGACGTCGGCCGCCACAGCTGCCTGCAGCAGCCGCTGCACTACGCCGACACCGACTGGGGCCGCTACCTCAGCTACACGTCCGGCTCGGGCGACGACGCCGTCATCCACATCGGCCCGGCGGGCCCGCAGGAGCTGGCCGACACGCTCGCCGAGCTGGCCGGCACCCTCCGCTGACCGAAAGCCGACCGAAAGCCGGCCGAAAAGGCCGTGCGCGGGGCAGCGCGCGACGCTAATGTGACAGCGCTGTTGCATCTCCCGGTGGAAGGACGCGCTGATGCTGTACCCCGAGATCGAACCCTACGAGCACGGCATGCTCGACGTCGGCGACGGGCACGAGATCTACTGGGAGACCTGTGGCAACCCGGACGGCAAGCCCGCGCTCGTCGTGCACGGCGGCCCCGGCTCCGGCTGCTCGGAGAACGTCCGCCGCTTCTTCGACCCCGCGCGCTACCGGATCGTCCTGGCCGACCAGCGCGGCTGCGGCCGCAGCACCCCGCACGCCGGTGCCCCGGTCGCCGACCTGTCCGCCAACACCACCGCCCACCTGGTGGCGGACTTCGAGCGCCTGCGCGGTCACCTCGGCATCGAAAAGTGGTTGCTGTTCGGCGGATCCTGGGGCTCCGTGCTCGGCCTGACCTACGCCCTGCGCCACACCGAGCGGGTCAGCGAAGTCGTGCTGATGGGCCTGGCGACCGACCGCTTCATCGAGATCGAGATGCTCATCCGCGGTCTCGGCGCGTACTTCCCGGACGGCTTCGCCAAGTTCCGCGAAGGCGTGCCGGAAAGCGAGCGTGACGGCGATCTGTCGGCGGCCTACCACCGGCTGCTGATGGACCCGGACCCCGCCGTCCACCACCAGGCCGCGAAGGACTGGTGTGCCTGGGAAGACGCGATGCTGCCGGGCGTGCCGCCGCACGACGTCTTCGAGGACCCGGCGTACCGGCTCTGCTTCGCCCGGCTCGTCACGCACTACTTCAGCAACCGCGCGTTCCTCGAGGACGGCGAGATCCTGCGCCGGGCGGGCGAGCTCGCGGGCATCCCGGCGGTGCTGGCGCAGGGCGTGCTCGACACGAGCAACCTCGTCGGCACGCCCTGGCTGCTGCACCACGCCTGGCCGGGCAGCGAGCTGGTGATGCTGGACGACGTCGGGCACACGGTGTCGGCCGCGTCGATGCAGGACGTCCTGATCGGCGCGACCGACCGCTTCGCGCTCAGGGGATGAGCAGCGCCGGCTCGCCTTCCGGAGCGAGCGCGGCTTCGGTGCGCCCGGCGCGGTTGGCCTCGGCCAGCCGCAGCCCGGTGACGCGCAGGGGAAGCCGGTCCATGTTCCACTCCGCCAGCAGCAGCGCGATCTTCGCCTGCATCTCCGTGCGCAGCCGCAGGAACGAGTCGGCCGGGTCCGCGCCGACTTCACCCAGCAGCAGCCACCACGCCCAGGCCGCCGCGCCCGCGTTGGCGACGAAGTCGGGCACCACCGCGACCCCGCGGGCCGACAGCGCGGCCTCCGCTTCCGGCGTCGTCGCCGCATTGGCCGCTTCGACGACGACCTTGGCCTTGACCACGCTCTCGTTGTCCGGCCGCAGCGCGTAGGAGATCGCGGCCGGCACGAAGATGTCCGCGTCGATCCCGACGATCGTCTCCCGCGGCAGCGAGCGGACCCCGGCGGGCAGCCGGGAGCGGTCCACCTCGCCGAAGCGGTCGCGCAGTTCGAGCAGCGCCGGGACGTCGAGGCCGGCGGGGTCGTACAGCGTGCCCGCGGCGTCGGCCACCGCGACCACCTTCACCCCGGCTTCGTGCAGGTACCAGGCCGCGCCGCCGCCCATGGTGCCGATGCCCTGGATCGCCACCGTCGTTTCGCGCACGTCCCAGTCCCACGTCGCCGCGACGCCCAGGCACGCCTGCGCCACGCCGTAGCCGCCGACGACGTCGCCGAGCAGCAGGCCGCCGGGGACCGGCGCGTTGAGGCCCGCCTGCACCCGGCGCAGGGTGCGCGCCGGATCGGCCGAACGGCGGATCGCCGCGTGGTAGGACTGCTCCAGCCCGAGCTCGGCGAACACCGAGTCGATCAGGTGCTGCGGCACGCCCAGGTCCTCGGCGGTCACCCAGTGCGCGTCCAGCCACGGCCGCAGGAACGCGCAGAACCGCTTCAGCACGTCGAACGCGCGCGGGTCCTTGGGGTCGAAGTCGATCCCGCCCTTGGCCCCGCCGACCGGCAGGTTGAAGGTCGCGGTCTTGTTCGCCATGCCCCGGGCGAGGTCCTCGACCTCGGTCATCGTGCAGCCGGCCCGCATGCGGGTGCCGCCGGTGGCGACGCCGGAGACCAGGCTGTGCACGACCAGGTAGCCGGGCGCGCCGGTGACGGGATCGGTCCACGTGAGCCGCATCAGCGGCTGGGCGTCGCGGGGGGTCATCAGGCCACTCACCTCCAGGGAAGTCCGGGGCGGCCTCGTGACCGCCACCACGAGCGTGCGCCCCCGGTGGCCCGCCCGTCCATTTAACGCTGCTGCACGATCTCGTTTAAGTTTTGTGTATGGAGCTTTCGCTGCACCGCCTGCGGATGCTGCGCGAGCTGCACCGCCGGGGCACCGTGACGGCGGCGGCCGCGGCACTGCACTACACCGCTTCGGCGGTGTCGCAGCAGCTCGCGCAGCTCGAGCGGGACGTGGGCGCGAAGCTGTTCGAACGGCTCGGCAGGCGCGTCCAGCTGACCGAGCTCGGCACCCTGCTCACCGAGCACGCCGAAGAGATCCTCGGCTCGGTCGAACGCGCCACCCTCGCCCTGGAGGAGGCCCAGGAGGCCCGCACGGTCCGGCTGACCGCCGGGGTGTGGGCGTCGGTGGCCTCCGGCCTGCTGCCGACGGCGCTGACCGCACTGGCCGGCCAGCACCCGGGCATCGAGGTGCGCACCCGCGAGCTGGCCCCCGAAGACACCGCCGACGCGGTCCGGGACGGCCGCCTCGACCTTTCGTTCGTCATCGACTACTCCGACGCGCCGATGCCGTGGGACGCCGGGCTGGAACGGGTGGTCGTCGCCGTGGAGCGGCTGCACGCCGCGGTGCCGCGGGGCACCGTGCCGTCGGGGGCGGCGTCCCTGGACGACCTGGCCGAGTACCCGTGGATCCTGGCCAGCCCCAAGTCGCACTTCGGCCGCGCGATGCGGACTGCCTGCCAGCGGCACGGCTTCGCGCCGAAGATCAACCACGAGGTCGAAGAGCAGTCGACGGCGATGGCGATGGTGGGCGCCGGGCTGGGCATCACCCTCGTGTCCGACCTGGGCCTGCGCCTGCTGCGACCGCCCGGGATCGACGTCGTCACGCTCACCACGCCGCTGCTGCGGACGGTGTCGATCGCCTACCGGCGCACCGCGTCCCGGCGCCCCGCGCTGCACCTGGTGATCGACGCCGTGCGGGCGTCCGCGGCCGAGCTCGGCCTCGGCACCGAACCGGCTTTGCCCTGATCCGGGGCGTCTTACGGAGTGGTGAACACCTCCCGGTGCGCAAGATCCGACCTGAATTTGTCGTACCCCGCGTGTAGCGTCCGAAGTCGAGAAGTTCCCCCCACAAGGAACAGGAACGGACATGACTGAGGTGTCCACGGTGCACGATTTTCCCGAGAAGTCGGGTAGTGCCTCGAACCGCACCGCGCGGGTGCTGGCGGACCGCGCGGCCGGCGAGGCGTACGTCGCATCGGTGTGTTTCAAGCACGGCCCGCCGCGCCTGACCGGCGTGGAACTGGAGTTCACCGTGCACCACGCCGACGACCCGGCCAGACCGCTTGATCCCGACGTCCTCGCCACGACACTGGGTCCGCACACCCCGCGGACACTCAGCCCCGGCAGCCCCGCCTCGCCGCTCCCGGCCGGCTCACCCGTGAGCCTCGAACCCGGGTGCCAGGTCGAGATTTCCGCTCTTCCCCAGGCCTCCCTGCGTGAACTCGACGCAGTCGTCACGGCCGACCTCCACCACCTGCGCGACCGCCTCGCCCGGCACCACCTCGTCCTGGGCGAAACGGGCATCGACGCCCACCGCGCGCCCCGCCGGCTCCTGCACACCCCGCGCTACGCGGCCATGGAGCGCCGGTTCACGCCGATCGGCCCCGGCGGCCTCACGATGATGTGCAGCACCGCGGGCCTGCAGATCTGCGTGGACGCCGGCGAGCCGGAGCACTACGCCGCGCGGTGGGCGGCCGTGCACGCGATGGGTCCGCCGTTGCTCGCCCTCTTCGCCAATTCCCGGGTCCACGCCGGACGGGACACGGGGCACGCCTCGGCCCGCTGGCTCGCGGTGCACGACACGGAAGCGGTGCGCACGCGCACGGCCACCGTGGCGGGCGACGACCCGGCGGGTGCGTGGGCCGCCCGCCTGATGGACGTCCCCCTGATGGTGCTGCCCCGCGGCGACCGGCCGTGGGACGCGCCCGACGGGCTGACGTTCGCCGACTGGATCGACGGCCGGGGCGCGGCCGCCCTGCTGCCGAGACCGACGGTGGCGGACCTGGACTACCACCTGACCACCATGTTCACGCCGGTTCGCCCGCAGGGGTACCTGGAGATCCGCTACCTCGACGCGCAACCGCCGGACGAGTGGCTGGCCCCGGTGGCCCTGGTGTCCGCGCTGCTCGCCCGGCCGGCCACCGCCGAGAAGGTGCGCGAGGTCTGCGCCCGGGTCGAGGGCCGGTGGACCACGGCGGCGCGGCGCGGCCTGGCCGACCCGGAGCTGGCGGCCGCCGCGGCGGCGCTGGCCGACCTCGGCTGCGCCGAGCTGAGCGCGACCGGGCTGGCGGAGGGCTCGATCACCGGGATCAGCGAGAGCGTGCAGGGGCGCGTGTACCGAGCGAGGAGCGAAGCATGACCACCGAGGCACTGGGTGAAGAGGCACTGGGCGAACTGAGCGCGCAGGACCTGCGCGCCCGCGCGGCGGAGGCGCTGACGCGGGCCCGGGCGCGCAGCCTCGCGCTGACCGACGCGGTCGACGACGAGGACCTGGTCCGCCAGCATTCGAAGCTGATGTCGCCGCTGGTCTGGGACCTGGCGCACATCGGCGTCCAGGAGGAACTGTGGCTGGTCCGCGACGTCGGCGGCCGGGAGCCGCTGCGGCCGGAGATCGATGACATCTACGACGCCTTCCAGCACGCCCGCGCCGACCGGCCGGAACTGCCGCTGCTCGGCCCGGCCGAGGCGCGCGCGTACGTCAAACAGGTCCGCGAGAAGGCCTTCGACGTGCTGGAACACGCGCCGATGACAGGCAGGCGGCTGACCGAGCAGGCGTTCGCGTTCGGCATGATCACCCAGCACGAGCAGCAGCACGACGAGACGATGCTGGCCACCCACCAGCTCCGCAAGGGCGACCCGGTGCTGCACGCGCCCGAGCCGCCGCCGGCCCGCTCCGGCGCGCTGCCGGCCGAAGTGCTGGTGCCGGGCGGTGTCTTCACGATGGGCACGTCGGCCGAGCCGTGGGCGCTGGACAACGAGCGCCCGGCGCACGAGCTTGCCGTCGACGCGTTCTGGATGGACACGGTGCCGGTGACGTGCGGCGCCTACGTCGCGTTCCTCGACGGTGGCGGCTACGACGACCAGCGGTGGTGGAGCCCGGCCGGCTGGGCCTACCGCACCGAAAACGGCATCACCGCGCCGCGGTTCTGGAAGCGGGAGCAGGACGGCTGGTGGCGGACCCGGTTCGGCGTCCACGAGCGGATCCCGGCCGACGAGCCGGTCGTGCACGTCTCCTACCACGAAGCCGAGGCGTATGCGGCCTGGGCCGGGCGGCGGCTGCCGACCGAGGCCGAGTGGGAGAAGGCGGCGCGGTTCGACCCGGCGACCGGCCGGTCGCGCCGGTTCCCCTGGGGTGACGAGGAACCGTCCGCCGAGCACGCCAACCTCGGCCAGCGGCACCTGCGCCCGGCGCCCGTGGGGGCGTACCCGGCCGGTGCGTCGCCGACCGGCGTGCACCAGCTGATCGGCGACGTCTGGGAGTGGACGAGCACCGACTTCCACGGCTACCCGGGCTTTTCGGCCTTCCCGTACCGGGAGTACTCGGAGGTGTTCTTCGGCCCGGAGCACAAGGTGCTGCGCGGCGGGTCGTTCGGCACGGACGCGGCGGCGATCCGCGGCACGTTCCGCAACTGGGACTACCCGATCCGGCGCCAGATCTTCGCCGGCTTCCGCACCGCCCGCGCCGCGGCACCCGGCGAGGTGGGCTAGGCGCATGTGCCGCCACATCGGCTACCTCGGCGAGCCGCTCTCGCCGGCCGAGGTGCTCTTCCGCGCCCCGCATTCCCTGCTGGTGCAGTCGTACGCGCCGGCCGACATGCGCGGCGGCGGCTCGGTCAACGCCGACGGGTTCGGGCTGGGCTGGTACCCCGGCCCGGGCTCACCGCCGCTGCGCCACCGCCGGTCCACTCCACTGTGGACGGACGAGACCCTGCCGCCGCTGGCGGCGGCGGTGACCACGGGCGCGTTCGTCGCCGCGGTCCGCAACGGCACCACCGGGCTGCCGGTGACCGAGGCGGCCGCGGCGCCGTTCACCGCAGGACGCTGGCTCTTCAGCCACAACGGCGTCGTCCGCGGCTACCCGGGCTCGCTGGCCGAACTGGCCAAGACCTTGCCGGTCACCGAGCTCCTGACGCTGGAAGCGCCGACGGACTCGGTGGTGCTCTGGGCCCTGCTGCGGGCCCGGCTGGCCACGGGCGAAGACCCGCTGAGGGCGGTGGCGGAGCTGACCGCCGCCGTCGAGGCGGCCGCCCCCGGCTCCCGGCTCAACTTCCTGCTCACCGACGGCGAAACGCTGATCGGCACCACCTGGACGCACGCGCTCTCCGTGCTGGAAACCCCGGCCGGCGTGCTGCTGGCGTCCGAACCCCTCGACGGCGACCCGCGCTGGCGGCCCGTCCCCGACCACCACGCCGTGCGCGCCACCGCGGCCGGCGTCGACCTGCTTCCCCTCACCCAGGAGCCGTCATGACCGAAGTCGATCTCGACCACCACCGCTCCGGCGACGACGTCACCGCGGAACTGCGCGCCGACGTCGTCGCCGGGCTCACCGCGGCGCAGAAGTGGCTGCCGCCCAAGTGGTTCTACGACGCCGACGGCAGCGAGCTGTTCGAGAAGATCACCCAGCTGCCGGAGTACTACCCGACCCGCAGCGAGCGCGAAGTGCTGGCCGCGCACGCCGGCGACGTCGCGGAACTGACCGGGGCGCACACGCTCGTCGAGCTCGGCTCGGGGTCGAGCGAGAAGACCCGCCTGCTGCTCGACGCGCTCACCGGCCACGGCACGCTGGAAGCGTTCGTCCCGCTCGACGTGTCCGAATCCGCGCTGGCCGAGGCCGCCGAGGCGATCTCCAAGGACTACCCGGGGCTGACCGTCCGCGGGGTGGTCGGCGACTTCACCCAGCACCTGGACCTGCTGCCGGACGGCCAGCCGCGCGTGGTGGCCTTCCTCGGCGGCACGATCGGCAACTTCCTGCCCGCCGAGCGCGCGACCTTCCTCCGCTCGGTCCGGGAGGTCCTGGACGAGGGGGAGTGGCTGCTCCTCGGCACCGACCTGGTCAAGGACGCGAGCATCCTCGAACGCGCTTACGACGACGCCGCCGGCGTCACCGCCGAGTTCGACAAGAACGTGCTGCGGGTGGTCAACGCCCGGCTCGGCGCGAACTTCGACCCCGACGAGTTCGACCACGTCGCGCACTGGGACGCGGAGAACGAGTGGATCGAGATGCGCCTGCGGGCCCGCCGCGCGCTGACCGTCGACATCCCCGGCGCCGACCTCACGGTGACCTTCGCCGCGGGCGAGCACATCCGGACGGAGATCTCGGCCAAGTTCCGCCCGAGCGGCGTCGAGGCCGAACTAGCCGCGGCCGGGTTCGCCCTCGAGCACTGGTGGACCGACTCCCAGCAGCGGTTCGGGGTGAGCCTGGCAAAATCCGTGCGTGGCTAATCCTCTCCGGGCACTGGCCCGGGCCGCCGGCACGAAGCCGTGGCTGATGCGCACTGCCCGGTTCGTCGTGTGGGCGGACAAGAAACTGCACAAGGCGTTCGGCGGCCGGGTGAGCCTCGTGGCGCTCGCCGGGCTGCCGTCGCTGCGGCTCACCACGACCGGCCGCAAGAGCGGGCTGCCTCGCAGCACCAACCTGCTCTACTACCCGCGCGGCGGCGACTTCGTGCTGACGGCGTCCAACTGGGGCCGTCCGCACGACCCGGCGTGGGCGCTCAACCTGCGGGCCGACCCGAAGTCCGAGGTGGCGCTGGCCGGGAAGCCGGTCGGCGTCCTCGCCCGGGAGCTGCACGGCGAAGAGTACGAGCGGATGTGGGGCGAGCTGCTCGCCTTCTGGCCGGGGTACGCGATGGAGCAGCGCGAGGCCGCCCGGCCGTTGCCGGTTTTCGTGCTCACGCCGGTGGCCCGATAGGTTCCCACCATCCGTTCGGCCGGTGCCGGGGTTCACCGGTTTGTGCCAGTCTCACCCGGGTAACGCGCCGTGACGTCGTGACCTCGCGGCAGAGCGCGTGACCTAGGGAGGAGACGTCTTGCCGAGATCCACACAGGACCGGGTGCGGTCGTTCGCACTGGTGGGGGCACTCGTGGCCGGCGTGGGCCTGGCCGGGACCGCGACCGCGGCCGCGGCCGGAGACTCGGCGGTCAAGCCCGCCGTCGTCGGCGCGACCGCTGCACCGGACTGGGGTACCTGCCCGGCCGCCACGCTCGCCGGCGTACCCGCGGACCAGGTGCAGTTCTACAGCTGTGCCCGCTACCGCGTCCCCATCGACCACGACAACGCTTCGCTGGGCACCATCGACATCGCCATGCTGAAGCGCGCCGCGCGCACGCCCGACAAGCGCGTCGGCTCGCTGTTCCTCAACCCCGGCGGCCCCGGCGGCTCGGGCCTGCGGATGCCGATCAGCGGCCCGGCCATCTTCCAGCCGCAGGTGCTCGACCGCTTCGACCTGATCGGGTTCGACCCGCGCGGCGTCGGGCAGAGCAACCCGCTGCGCTGCTTCACCACCCAGGAGGACGCCGACGAGGTCTTCGCCGCCCAGATCGCGGTGCCGCTGAGCCGCACCGAGATCTCCGGGACACTGGCGAGCTACCGCGACTACGGCCGGTTCTGCAAGAACAACGCGGGCTCGCTGCTCGACCACATGTCCACCAAGGACGTCGTGCGCGACCTCGACAAGCTGCGCGCGGCGGTCGGCGACCAGAAGCTGACCTTCGTCGGCTTCTCCTACGGGACGCTGATCGGCTCGACCTACACGTCGATGTTCCCGAAGCAGTCGCGCGCGATCGTCATCGACGGCAACGTCGACCCGGCGCTGCGCACCAGCGACGGCGCCCAGTACGACCGGGAGCGCGCGCAGGGCTTCGAGATCGCACTCGACGCGTTCCTCAAGCGGTGCGACCAGGTGGGCGCGAAGTGCGCGTTCAGCGACGGCAACCCGCGGGCGAAGTTCGACGAGCTGCGGGAGTACCTCCGCAAGCAGCCGATCACCCTCCCGGGAGCCGACCCGCTCGACATCAACGCGTTCACGGGCACCGTGGGGGGCGTCCTCTACAGCCCGGGTGCGTTCGTCGACCTGGCCGAGTTCCTGCAGGCGTACTACAACGCGATCCACCCGTCCGCGCAGGCGCAGTCGCTGCAGGCCGGGCCGCTGAAGGTGCTCGCCGGCGGTCATCGGGGCCTGGCCGACCTGAGGCCGGACAGCCCGTACACCGGCGACGATTCGTACTTCGCCGTCAACTGCTCGGACAAGCCGTTCCGGATCAAGCAGGACCAGGTGCCGGACATCGCCGCGAAGTGGGAGCGCGAGTCGCGGACGTTCGGCCGCTACCAGGCGTTCGCCGACACGGCGGCCTGCCCGGTGTGGCCGGCGAAGAAGCCGGACGTCTACCGCGGCCCGTGGCGGGCGAAGACCGACGTCCCGGTGGTCGTGGTCGGCAACTACTACGACCCGGCGACGCAGTACAAGTTCTCGCAGCGGATGGCGGCGGAGCTGGGCAACGCCCGGCTGCTGTCGGTCGACGCGTTCGGCCACTGCATCCTCGGTGACGCCCTCGGCGTCGACAAGGCCGTGGCCGACTACCTGACCGACCTCAAGGTGCCGGCGAACGGGCAGGTGTTCCAGCCGAACGTCCAGCCGTTCTGAGTGTGAACCCGGTCCCGCGGCCCTTCCCCGGGCCGCGGGACCGGCTACCCTGGCCAGGTTGATCATCGACGAACACGGGAAGCGAGGTGAGCGGCACATGCCAGCGGACAGTCATCGGACGGCCGGGCGCGCGCTCACCGGAGGTTTCCGGCGGGGCTGAGTCCGGTCGCCCCCCTGTCCGGCAGTGCGCGCACGCCGGAAAAGAGCCGGAAATGACCATCTTCGAAATGCTGCTGCGCGTCGGCGCCGGGGTCGGCCTGGGTGCCGTCATCGGGATCGAGCGCCAGTTCCGCGCCCGGATGGCCGGGCTGCGCACCAACGCCCTCGTCGCGGTCGGCGCGACGCTGTTCGTGCTGCTGTCCGCCCACGGTTTCGGCGGGCTGGCCTCGAGCGGCGACGCCGATCCGACCCGGGTGGCCGCGCAGATCGTCTCGGGCATCGGATTCCTCGGTGCCGGTGTCATCCTGCGCGACGGCCTCAACGTCCGCGGCCTCAACACCGCCGCGACGCTGTGGTGCTCCGCCGCGGTCGGTGCGCTCGCCGGCGCGGGCCTGTACCCGGTCGCGGTGGCCGGCACCGCCGTCGTGGTCGGGGTGAACGTGGTGCTGCGCCCGCTCGGCCGCGTGGTCGACCGCCGCCCGGACGCCGGGGACGAGACGCCGACGAGGTACGCGTTCCAGGCCGTCACGCGCGACGCGACGGAAGCGCACGTGCGGGCGTTGCTCGTGCAGTCGTTGACCCGCACGGACTTCCGCCTGCTCTCGGTGCTGAGCACCGACCGGGCGGACCACACGGTCGAGGTGCGGGCGGAACTGGTCGGCGACCAGCGCGACGACGCCCAGATGGAGGCCGCGGTGTCGCGGCTTTCGCTGGAGCCGTCGGTGTCGAGCGTGCGGTGGGAGGCCGTGCCCGCCTAACCGGTGCGGAGGAATTCGCCGAGCAGCTCGTCGAACCGGGCGGGCTGCTCGAGGTTCACCATGTGCGCCGCGCCGGGCACCGTCGCCCGGCGCGCGTGCGGGGCCTCGCGGCCGACGAGGTCCGCGACGGCGAAGATGTCGGCCGAGTCCAGGTCGCCGGTGACGAGCAGCGTCCGCGCCCGGATTTCGGCGACCCGGCCGATCGCGCCCAGTTCGGTACCGAGGACCGGCGCGGTGTGGCCCTGGGTGGCGTTCTCCACCAGCATGTCCCGGCACACCTTCCGGACCGCCGGATCGACCTCGCCCGGGGTGCGGTGGGGTCCGTCGACCCACAACCGCAGCACACATTCGAGCAGGGCGGGGCCGTCCCCGGTCCGTGCGGCTTCGCCGGCCTGCCCCAGCAGGTCGAGGACGAACGGGTCCCGGAACTCCATGCCGCTGATCCCCGGCGAGCTGAGGAAGAGGCCGCCGGCGCGGTCCGGGTAGGCCAACGCGAAGTCGAGGAACACCCGGCTGCCGAACGAGCAGCCGACCAGCACCGGCCGGTCGACGTCGAGCGCGTCCAGCAGCTTCTTGAGGTCCTCGTGGTGCGAGAAGTCGCCGGACGGGTCCGACGAGCCGCCCGCGCCGCGGCCGTCGTAGCGGATCACGCGGTGCTCGCGGGCGAACCGCGCGAACTGCCCGTCCCACATCGCGCGGGTCATGCCGCCCGCGTGCAGGAACACGATCGGCCGCCCTGCGCCGCGCTCTTCGTAGGACAGCGTGCCGTCGCCGAGCTCGAGAAGTTCCCCCATGCGCGCCACGGTACCGGACGCCGAAGGCCTCCCCGCCTGCTCGACGGGGAGGCCTTCGGTGCGGAAACCCTTACGCCTGCGTCATCTTCCGCAGCACGTACTGCAGGATGCCGCCGTTGCGGTAGTAGTCCGCCTCACCCGGGGTGTCGATGCGGACGTCCGCGTCGAACTCCACGGTGGTGCCGTCGGCCTTGGCCGCCGTCACGTGGACCGTGCGCGGGGTCGTGCCTTCGTTGAGCGCGGTGATGCCCGAGATGTCGAACGTCTCCGTGCCGTCCAAGCCGAGCGACGAGGCCGACTCGCCCGCCGGGAACTGCAGCGGGATGACGCCCATGCCGATCAGGTTGGACCGGTGGATGCGCTCGAACGACTCGGTGATGACCGCGCGCACACCCAGCAGCGACGTGCCCTTGGCCGCCCAGTCACGCGACGAACCCGAGCCGTACTCCTTGCCGCCCAGCACGACCAGCGGGGTGCCCTGCTTCGCGTAGTTCTGGGCCGCGTCGTAGATGAACGCCTGCGGCGCGCCCTCCTGCGTGAAGTCGCGGGTGTAGCCGCCCTGCACGTCGTCCAGGAGCTGGTTGCGCAGCCGGATGTTCGCGAACGTGCCGCGGATCATCACCTCGTGGTTGCCGCGCCGGGAGCCGTAGGAGTTGAAGTCCTTCTTCTCCACGCCGTGCTCGGTCAGGTACTGCGCGGCCGGGGTGCCCGGCTTGATCGCGCCGGCGGGGGAGATGTGGTCGGTGGTGACCGAGTCGCCCAGCTTGGCCAGGACGCGCGCGCCGGTGATGTCGGTGACCGGGGCCGGCTCCGGCGTCATGCCCTCGAAGTACGGGGGCTTCCGCACGTAGGTGGACTCGGTGTCCCACTCGAAGGTCTTGCCCTCCGGGGTGGGCAGCGACTTCCAGCGCTCGCCGCCGTCGAAGACGTCCGCGTAGTCCTTGGTGAACATCTCCTGCGTGATCGCGTAGTCGATGGTCTCCTGGATCTCCTGCGCGGTCGGCCAGATGTCCTTCAGGAAGACGTCGTTGCCCTGCGCGTCCTGGCCCAGCGGCTGGTTCGCGAAGTCGAAGTCCATCGTCCCGGCCAGCGCGTAGGCGATGACCAGCGGCGGCGACGCGAGGTAGTTCATCTTCACGTCGGGGTTGATCCGGCCCTCGAAGTTCCGGTTGCCCGAGAGCACCGAAACGGCGGTGAGGTCGTTCTCCTGGATCGCCGCGGAGATCTCGTCCGAGAGCGGGCCGGAGTTGCCGATGCACGTGGTGCAGCCGTAGCCGACCAGGTGGTAGCCCAGCTTCTCCAGGTACGGCCACAGGTTGGCCTTGGTGTAGTAGTCGGTGACGACCTGCGAGCCCGGCGCCATCGACGTCTTCACCCACGGCTTGACCGCGAGACCCTTGTCCACGGCGTTGCGCGCGAGCAGCGCGGCGCCGAGCATGACCGACGGGTTCGAGGTGTTGGTGCAGGAGGTGATCGAGGCGATCACCACGGCGCCGTGGTCGAGCACGAACTCGCCGCGGTCCGAGGTCGAGACCTTGACCGGCTTGCTCGGGCGGCCCGACGCGCCGTTCGCGGCAGAACTGGTGACCGGCGCGGCGTCGTCCTCGGCGAACGACAGCGACGGGGCGTCACTGGCCGGGAAGGACTCCTCCGAAGCCTCGTCCATCTTGGTGTGCGGCGTGGTGTCCTCGCCGTCCACGTAGTCGTGGATCGACTTGCGGAACGCCGACTTGGCGTCGGTCAGCTCGATGCGGTCCTGCGGGCGCTTCGGGCCGGCGATCGACGGGACGACCGTCGAGAGGTCCAGCTCGAGGTACTCGGAGTAGGTGGCCTCGCGCGACGGGTCGTGCCAGAGGCCCTGCTCCTTGGCGTAGGCCTCGACCAGCGCGACCTGCTCGGCCGAGCGGCCGGTCAGCTTGAGGTAGCGGACGGTCTCCTCGTCGATCGGGAAGATCGCCGCGGTGGAGCCGAACTCCGGGCTCATGTTGCCGATGGTGGCGCGGTTGGCCAGCGGCACCGCGGCCACGCTCTCGCCGTAGAACTCGACGAACTTGCCGACCACGCCGTGGCGGCGCAGCATCTCGGTGATGGTCAGCACGACGTCGGTGGCGGTGACGCCGGCCGGGATCTCGCCGGTCAGCCTGAAGCCGACGACGCGCGGGATGAGCATCGACACCGGCTGGCCCAGCATGGCCGCCTCGGCCTCGATGCCGCCGACGCCCCAGCCCAGCACGCCGAGGCCGTTGACCATGGTGGTGTGCGAGTCGGTGCCGACGCAGGAGTCGGGGTAGGCCTGTCCGTTGCGGGACATCACCGTGCGGGCGAGGTGCTCGATGTTGACCTGGTGCACGATGCCGGTGCCCGGCGGGACGACCTTGAACTCGTCGAAGGCGCCCTGGCCCCAGCGCAGGAACTGGTAGCGCTCGCGGTTGCGCTCGTACTCGATCTCGACGTTGCGCTCGAAGGCGTCGGGGCGGCCGAAGACGTCGATGATCACCGAGTGGTCGATGACCAGCTCGGCCGGGGCGAGCGGGTTGACCTTGTCGGGGTCGCCGCCCAGGTCGGTGACCGCTTCGCGCATGGTGGCGAGGTCGACGACGCAGGGAACACCGGTGAAGTCCTGCATGATCACGCGGGCCGGCGTGAACTGGATCTCGATCGACGGGTCGGCGTTCGGGTCCCACGAACCGAGCGCGCGGATGTGGTCGGCGGTGATGTTCGCGCCGTCCTCGGTGCGCAGCAGGTTCTCGAGGAGGATCTTCAGGCTGTACGGCAGGCGCTCGGCGCCCTCGACCTTGTTCAGGCGGAACACCTCGTACGAGGCGTCACCGACCTTCAGCGTGTCTTTGGCGCCGAAGCTGTCCTTGCTGGCAGGTGAGGTCACGTCTAACTCCAGTGGCGGGGACGCCGCGCCGGTGCGGCAGGGGAGTCCCGGGTCAGTTCGGTCGGTTCGGTGGGGCGAGTCTTGCGCACCCCCACCGTAGGACCGGATGCGGGATGGCACACCTCGCGGTGCCTCAAACAGTACGCGCGTCCTGTTTACGGTTCAAGACGACACGCGGTGTGGGCTGCGCCATCTGATCCGGGGTCCCTCAATGAGGGGAATTGGTGCCTACGTTGTGTAAGTTTCCGCTGATGCTTGTGATAGTGGTGTGACTGCAGTGACACGGGGTGTGCGCTGGTGAGCGGAGGTGCGGTCGTGGCGGGACGGTGCGGAGGTGCGCGGGTGCCGCGCGTCCGCCGGGGACTCAGCGTGAGCACGCTGACGCTGGTGATCTTGTTCGGTGCGGGTGGCACGGGCCTCGCGGCACCCCCGCCGCCGCCCAACCCCAGTGACTCCGAGATCCAGGCCGGCAAGGCCGACGCCAACGCGAAGGCCGGCGAGGTCGGCAGGCTGACCAACCAGCTGGCCCAGGCCGAGCAGAAGCTGACGCAGCTGCAGGACGACGTCGAGCTCAAGCAGGAGCAGGCCAACAAGGCCCTGGTCGACCTGCAGACCGCGCAGGACGACGCGGCGCGGGCGGAGAACGACGCCAAGGCCGCGCGCACCGAGGCGGACGCGGCCTCGGCGGCCATCGAGAAGGCCAGGGCGGACCTCAAGACGTTCGCCGCGGCGAGCTTCCAGCAGGGCAGCACGGTCGGCTCGCTCTCGGCGTACCTGAGCGCGGCCAGCCCCAAGGACATGCTCGCCCGCGCGCAGCTGCTCGACGCCGTCGGCGGCGACCGGCTCAACGCCCTCGACCGGCTCCAGCAGGCGCAGACCGAGAAGTCCAACAAGGACGCCGCGGCCCGCAAGGCCGCCGAAATCGCCCGGCAGAAGCAGGACGCGGCCCGCCAGGCCAAGAACAGCGCCGACACCGCGCGGACCGTCGCCGAGCGCGCCCAGGACAGCCAGGCGAGCCAGAACGCCCAGCTCGAGAAGAACAAGTCGGACGTGGAGCAGCAGCTCTACGCCGCACAGGCCAAGGTCGGCGGTCTGCAGGGCCAGCGCCAGCGCTACCAGGACTGGCTCGCCCAGAAGCAGCGTGAGGACGAGGAGCGTGCCCGCAAGGCGGCGCTCGCGGCGGCCGGGGGCGGCGGCCGTCCCTCGGGTGGCCCGGCGCCGTCGGCCCCGGCCGGGTCGTCGATCGAGGCGGTGATCGCGCGGGCGCTGTCCAAGCTCGGGATGCCGTACGCGTGGGGCGGCGGCAACGCGAGCGGCCCGACCCGCGGCATCCGCGACGGCGGCGTCGCCGACCGCTACGGCGACTACAACAAGATCGGCTTCGACTGCTCCGGCCTGATGATCTACGCCTTCGCCGGGGTCCGCTCGCTGCCGCACTACAGCGGCTACCAGTACTCGTCGGGCCGTCAGGTGCCGCTGTCCCAGCTCCGCCGCGGCGACATGCTGTTCTGGGGCGGCCCGGGCGGCATCCACCACGTCGCGCTCTACCTCGGCGGCGGGATGATGGTCGAAGCCCCGCAGTCCGGCCTGCGGGTCCGGATCGCCCCGGTCCGCTACGGCGGCATCATGCCGTACGCGACGCGCCTGATCGGCTAGCCGCGGGCGGCCTTGAGCTTGCGCCAGCCGCCCGCGCGGTTGTTCGCGATGATCTGCCGGAACATCGCCGTGAGCGCGGGTGCGTTGATCCGCTCTCCTTCGCGGAAGGCGACCGTCCGCGCGGTCTTGTTGCCGTGGCCGGCGGTGATGATGCCGTCCGGGTCCGGGACGATGCCGCCGTCGTAGACGAACACGTTGACGTGGTCCTTCGCCGCGAGCAGGGCGCAGATGTTGCCCTCCAGCACGAAGTAGGGCTGCCGGGTGCGCTTGATCGTCTCGACCACCTCGGGGTCCGCCGCGTGCACCAGTTCGCGGACCTCCCGGCAGATCGCCTGCTGCCACGCGGGCAGGGCGTCGATGTAGGCGTCCACGCGTGGCTCGACGGTGTAGGTCATGGAAGCGAGTATGCGCGAAACCCGGTCGACGCGGTCACCCTCCGGACCCCAGGATCACCGGGTGGACGACGAGCTGAACGCGCTGCGGCGCACCCGGATGCGCTGGAACACGCCCCTGTCCGAGCCGCACGCGGAGCTGCTGCTCGACCGGATGGCCCTGGCCGAGGGGGACCTCGTCGACCTCGGCTGCGGCTGGGGCGAGCTGCTGCTGCGGGCGGCGGCACGGACGCCGGGGCTGCGCGCGACCGGCGTCGACACGGACGTGACCGGCCTCGACCGCGGCCGGGCCGCGGCCGCGTCGCGGGGCCTGTCGGTGGAGTTCACCGAGGCGGACGCCGCGACCTGGGACGTACCCGCCGAGCGGGTGTTCTCCGTCGGGGCCGCCCACGTCTTCGGCTCGACCCGGGCGGCGCTCGAAGCACTCGCCCGGCTGGTGCGGCCGTCCGGCAGGCTGCTCTACGGTGACGGCTTCTGGGCGGCGCCGCCCGGGCCGGCGGCGCTCGAGATCTTCGGCCCGGACCTGGTGACCCTGCCGGACCTGCTCGACGCCGCCGACGGCGCCGGCTGGCGCGTGCTGCACCTGAGCACCGCCGACCAGCTGGAGTGGGACGACTTCGAGTCGACCTCGCGGGCCGGCTGGGCGGAATGGCTGGCGGCCCACCCGGCCGACCCCCGGGCGGAACGGGTGCGGGAGTGGCTCGACCGGCGGTTGCGCGAATACGTCCGGGACTACCGGGGCGTGCTGGGCTTCACCTACCTCGTGCTGGGCCGCTAGGGTGCCCCGGTGCGCTACGCGGGGATCGTGGTGGCCGGCGGCGCGGCCCGCCGGCTGTCCGGTGTGGACAAGCCGGCGCTGTCGGTGGGCGGGAAACCGTTGCTGGCCCGCGCGATCCACGCCCTGGACGGCGCCGAACGGGTGATCGTGGTCGGACCGCGGCGGCCCGGCTTCGACGTCGTGTGGACCCGCGAACCGGTGCCCGGCACCGGCCCGGTGGCGGCACTGGCGGCGGGCCTGCTGTTCGTGCCCGGCGACGTCGAGGCGGTCGTGGTGCTGGCCGCCGACCTCCCCGGCGTCCGCCGGTCCACAGTGGACAGACTGCTGACGGCCATCGGCGACGGCGACGGCGACGGCGCGGTCCTGGTGGACGCGGCGGGGAAGCGCCAGTGGCTGCTGGGCGCCTGGCGGCTCGCGGCACTGCGGACGGCGCTGCCGGAGCAGCCGGAGAACGCGGCCCTGCGCCGCGTCCTGGGCGGGCTGACGGTGGCCGAACTCCCGGCGGAACGGGGCGAAGCGGACGACATCGACACGCCCGAGGACCTCGAACGCCACCGCTGAGGCGCACCGGGGCCCCGGTTGGCCGGGTGGATGCCGGTGATGTGGCGTCGACACGCCTGAGCTCTTGACCGCCATGGCTGAGCCGCACCGCCGGGCCGGGCCGCACTGCTGCGCCGGGCCGCACTGCTGCGCCGGGCCGCACTGCTGGGCCGCACCGCCGGGCCGGGCCGCACCGCTGCGCCGGGCTGCGTGGCCGAGCCGGGCCGCCGGGCCGTGCCGGTGGGCCGCACTGCTGAGCCGAGCCGGGGTGCCGAGCCGCCGAGCCGGGCTGTCGAGCCACCCCGCCGAGCCGCGACCGTGTCAGGTGGGCTCGCCGGTGGCCGGGTCGATGACCGCGGTGACCTCACGGATCGTGGTCACCGGGAAGCGTGATCACCGTCTGGCGCAGCATGCGCTCCATCGGGCGGCCCATCCCGAGGTCGGCCACCAGCGACAGGGTGGCGACCAGTTCGGCGAGCCGCACGGTGGGTCGGGTCATCCCCGCATCCCCGCATCCTCGCCCAGCCCGGCCGTGCTGTCAGGTCGAAACAGGTGCTTCACAGGTGCCACACCGGTGACCGTGTTGGCTGATCGTGGGCCGGGTGCGTTCGTCCGCGTGCCGGATGAGACGGCCGACCGGGGGCGCAGTACGGTCGCACCGCGTGATCACCGTCGCGGGGGCGGCGCACGAGAATTCGAGGAGGCAGAGTGACCGAGCCCGGCTACGCCGAGGGCGGGAACGGGCAGCAGCCCGCGACGCCGGCCCGGGACGCCCAGTTGCTGGAGCGGACCGTGTTCGAGGTCAAGCGGATCATCGTCGGCCAGGACCGCCTGGTCGAGCGGATGCTCGTCGGCCTGCTGGCCAAGGGCCACCTGCTGCTCGAAGGCGTGCCCGGCGTGGCGAAGACCCTCGCCGTCGAGACGTTCGCGCGGGTCGTCGGCGGCTCGTTCTCGCGCGTCCAGTTCACCCCCGACCTCGTGCCCGCCGACATCCTCGGCACCCGGATCTACCGCCAGGGCGCCGAGCGCTTCGACGTCGAACTCGGCCCGGTCGTGGCGAACTTCGTGCTCGCGGACGAGATCAACCGCGCGCCCGCCAAGGTCCAGTCGGCGATGCTCGAGGTGATGGCCGAACGGCACGTGTCGATCGGCGGCCAGACGTTCCCGATGCCCGACCCGTTCCTCGTCCTCGCGACGCAGAACCCGATCGAGAACGAGGGCGTGTACCCGCTGCCGGAAGCCCAGCGCGACCGGTTCCTGTTCAAGATCGTCGTCGAGTACCCCTCGGCGGAGGAAGAGCGCGAGATCATCTACCGGATGGGTGTCACGCCGCCCACCCCGCACGAGGTGCTCAGCCCGGGCGAGCTGGTCCGGCTGCAGGGCGTCGCGTCGCAGGTGTTCGTGCACCACGCGCTGGTCGACTACGTCGTGCGGCTGGTGCTGACCACCCGGACGCCGAACGAGCACGGCCTCGCCGACGTCGCCGGCTGGGTCTCCTACGGCGCTTCGCCGCGGGCGAGCCTCGGCATCATCGCCGCCGCGCGGGCGCTGGCCCTGGTCCGCGGCCGCGACTACGTGCTGCCCCAGGACGTCGTCGACGTCGTCCCCGACGTGCTGCGCCACCGGCTCGTGCTGTCCTACGACGCACTGGCCGACGGGGTGCCCATCGACCACATCATCACGCGCGTGCTGCAGACCGTGCCGCTGCCGCAGGTCTCGGCCCGGCCGCAGGGCGGGGCCGGCCAGAGCGGCCCGGTCCCGGCGGGCGCGCCGGTCAGGTAACCCGGCGATGGCGAAGAACGAGAAGGGCGAACGTCCTTCGTGGGCGCCGCCGGTGCTGCGCGGCGAGCGCCTGGAAGCCGGGCTCCGCACGCTGGAGCTCGACGTCCGCCGCCGGCTCGACGGGCTGCTGCAGGGCAACCACCTCGGCCTGGTGCCGGGGCCGGGGTCCGAGCCCGGCGAGGCCCGCCCGTACCAGCCCGGCGACGACGTCCGCCGGATGGACTGGGCGGTCACCGCCCGGACCACGACCCCGCACATCCGCGAGACCGTGGCCGACCGGGAGCTGGAGACGTGGATCGTCGCCGACCTTTCGGCGAGCCTCGACTTCGGCACGGCGCTCTGTGAAAAGCGCGACCTGGTGGTCTGCGCCGTCGCCGCGGTCGCGCACCTGACCGGGGGTGGCGGCAACCGGATCGGCGCGCTGATCTCCACCGGCGCCGAAACGACCCGCATCCCGGCACGCGGCGGCCTCCCGCACGCCCGCGGGCTGCTGCGCAAGGTCGCCGAAACGCCGCGTGCGGCCGAGGGCACCCGGGGCGACTTCGCCCAGGCCCTCGAAGCGCTGCGCCGCCCGCCGCGCCGGCGTGGCCTGGCCGTGGTGATCTCCGACTTCCTGGGCGACACGTCGTGGGAGCGGCCGCTGCGGGCGCTGGGCGGGCGCCACGAACTGATCGCGATCGAAGTCCTCGACCCGCGCGACGTCGACCTGCCCGAGGTGGGCACCGTCGTGCTGGCCGACCCGGAGACAGGGAAACAGCGGGAAGTGCACGCTTCGGCCTTGCTGCGCAAGGAGTTCGGGGCCGCGGCCCACGCCCACCGCCAGCGCGTGGCGGCCGGCCTGCGGCGCGCGGGCGCGGCCCACCTGACGCTGCGCACGGACGCCGACTGGATCGCCGACATGGTGCGGTTCGTCGTGGCCCGCAAGCGCCGCTGGTCGGGGGGTGTCGCGTGAGTTTTACCGGGTTCGCGTCGCCGTGGTGGTTCCTGCTGCTGATCGCGGTCGCCGCGGTCGCCATCGGGTACGTCCTCGCGCAGCGGGCGCGCCGGAAGCGGACCATGCGGTTCGCGAACCTGGACCTGCTGGAAAAGGTCGCGCCGAAGAGCCAGGGCTGGATCCGGCACCTGCCGGCGGTGCTGATCGTGCTGTCGCTGCTGCTGCTCACCGTGGCGCTGGCCGGACCGACCGCCGAGCAGAAGGTGCCGCGCAACCGGGCGACGGTGATGCTGGTCATCGACGTTTCGCTGTCGATGGAGGCCACCGACGTCCAGCCGACGCGGCTGCAGGCGGCCCAGGAGGCGGCGACGAGCTTCGCGCGGAACATGACGCCGGGCATCAACCTGGGGCTGATCTCCTTCGCGGGCACGGCAACGGTGCTGGTCAACCCGACCACCGACCGCAACGGCGTGATCAAGGCGATCGAAAACCTGAAGCTGGCCCAGTCGACGGCGACCGGGGAAGGCATCTTCGCCGCGCTCCAGTCGGTGGAGAGCTTCTCGAGCGTGGTCGGCGGGGCCGACGGGCCGCCGCCGGCGCGGATCGTGCTGATGTCGGACGGGAAGCAGACGGTCCCGGAAGACCTGTACGCGGCGCGAGGCGGGTACACCGCGGCGCAGGCGGCGAAGCAGGCCGGCGTGCCGATCTCGTCGATCTCGTTCGGCACCACCCACGGCTCGGTCGACATCGACGGCAAGCCCCAGCCGGTCAGCGTGGACGACGAGTCCCTGCGCGAAATCGCCCGGCTGTCCGGCGGCGACTTCTACAAGGCGGCCAGCGCCGAAGAGCTGAAGAAAGTCTACGCGGACCTCGGCGAGCAGATCGGCTACGAGCTCAAGGACGCCGACGCGAGCAAGCCGTGGGTGGTGGTGGGGACGTTGATCCTCATGCTCGGCGCGGCGGCCAGCCTCTTCTTCGGACAGAGACTGCCGTGACTCAGGCTCGGCGGACGCCGTACAGGCTTCCGCCGAGCAGGGTCACCCCGGAGAGCACGCCGCTGACGAACGGCACCCACTCCGCGGCGCTCCCGAGCAGGACCAGACCGACGACGCCGAGCACGGTCAGGACCACGCCGACCACGAGGATCGAGCGGGTCTTCCACGCCGAGGCGAGCGCGGCGAAGTGCAGCCCGACGATCGTGGCGATCCACGCGACGTTGGCCTGCACGGGCGCGTCCAGCAGGTTCAGCACGAAGAACCCGGCGACGAGCAGCACGACTTCGCCGATGACGATCACCCGGTAGCTCGGCCCGAACACCGGCCGCCCTTCGAGCGTGGGACGCCCGCCCGCGCGGACGCCGAGGACCACCACCGCCGCCAGGGCGAGCACGGCGAGGGCCCGCAGCACCCAGCCGAGCGCGGCGGGAACGGGGTCACCGGAGTTGACCAGGACGAAGACGGTACCGAACGCGGCGCCGATGAGCGCCCCCAGGAACTGCTGTCGCATCGGGTGAACCTACCGGAAGCCGTTTTGGCGCCACGCTTCGTAGACGGTGATCGCCGCGGTGTTGGCCAGGTTCAGCGACCGGCTCGTCGGGAGCATCGGCAGCCGCACGCGGTCGGTCACCTCGGGCGCTTCCTGGACCACGGCAGGCAGGCCCACCGATTCCGGCCCGAACATCAGGACGTCGCCCGGTGCGTAGGCGACGTCGGTGTACAGCCGCGTCGCCGAGGCGGTGAACGCGTAGACCTTCGCCGGCAGCAAGGCGTGCCACGCCGCTTCGAGACCGGCGTGGACGTGGACGCGCGCCAGGTCGTGGTAGTCCAGCCCGGCCCGGCGCAGCTGCTTGTCCTCCAGGGTGAAGCCGAGCGGCTCGACCAGGTGCAGTTCGCAGCCGGTGTTGGCGGCCAGGCGGATCGCGTTGCCGGTGTTGGGCGGGATTTCCGGGTGGTAGAAGAGGACGCGGAACACGGGCTCAATCTAGTTCCCGATCCGGCCAAAAGCAGGCCGCCCCCCTCAGCGGCCCGTAACGTTCCTGCGAGGCCATTCGGCCGTGACTGTGGCCGGATCGGGAACGATCGGCACAGTCAGCCGTGCAGGGCCTGGTACGCGGCTGCCGCGCCCGGTTGCAGGGGGACCGGCTGGGTTCCGATGAGTGTCCGCACGTCGAGGAACTGGGTCCCCACCGCCTCGGCGGGCACCAGCGCGGTGGCGCGCTCGACCAGCAGCCGGACCACCGCCGCGGCGACGTCGCCGGGCAAGGACGGCGTGCACACCAGCAGGTTCGCCACGCCGATCGTGCTCAGCGCGCCGACTCCGCGGTACGCGCCGTCGGGGACCTGGACCTGGTCGTACACCGGGCCGTACGCCGCGCGCAGGGCCGGTACCACCGAATCCAGCGGCAGCAACGCGATCGGGGTCGTGCGGGTGAGCTCGGCCAGCTTCGGCGTCGGGACGCCGCCCGACCACAGCATCGCGTCGATGCGGCGGCCGGCCAGTGCGCGGACCGCGTCGTCGAACGGCAGGTGGCGGGCGTCCACCGCGACGCCCGCCTTGGCGAACAGGCGCTCGCCGAGCTGCGCCGCCCCGGAGCCGCCCGCGCCCAGGGACACCGCGCGTCCGGCGAGGTCGGCCAGGCGGCGCACCGGCCCGTCCGCCCGCACGACCAGCTGCAGGTAGTTCTCGTACACCCGGCCGAGCGCGAGCAGCGGTACCTTCGCGGCGAACGGCGGCCCGCCGCCGAGTGCGGTCTGGGCGACGTCGGCGAGCACCAGCCCGAGGTCGGCCTGCCCCCGCTGCACCAGGCCGACGTTGGCGACGCTCGCCTCGGTCGGCACGGCGGTGGCGTGCAGCAGCGGTTCCGCGCGGTTCAGCTCGGCCGAGAGCAGCTCGGCGAACGCCAGGTAGAAGCCGCCGCGCTCGCCGGCCGCGATGGTGAGCGTGCGTTCCGGGCCGCGGTAGCCGGACGGCGAACACCCGGCCAGTGCGAGGCCGAGGCCGCCGAGCAGGGCCGTGCGGCGGGTGAGCGTCATTCCGGCACCTCCTGCAGCGGCAGCGTGACGCGGACTTCGAGGCCGTGGGGGAGCGCTTGGCGCAGTTCCAGGACACCGCCGCGCGTGCGCACCTGCTGGTGCGCGATGGCCAGGCCGAGGCCGGTGCCGCGCGGGGCGCCTTCGCCACCCGCGCGCCAGAACCGCTCGGTCGCCCGTGCACGGTCCTCCGAGGACAGACCAGGCCCGTCGTCGGCGACGACGAGCGTGGCGGTCGAGGCGCCGCTTTCCCAGTCCGTGGTGATCTTCGCGCCGCGGCCGGCGTAGTGGACGGCGTTGTCCAGCAGCACGTCGAGGATCTGCGCCAGTTCGCCTTCCGGGCAGCGCACGGTCACCGGCTCGTCGTGGCCGGGCGGCGGCACGATCGCCGAACCCGCGTCCTCGGCGGCCGGGCGCCAGGCGTCGACGCGTTCGGCGAGCACGGACGCCAGGTCGCACGTCTCGTCCGCACCGCCGGCCGCGACGCGGGTCGCGGTGCTCTCGGCCAGCGCGAGGGCGAGCAGGCCGTCGAGGAGCTTCTCGAGGCGCTCGACCTCGGCGACGGTCGCGCGGTAGGTGGCGCCGTCGCCGTCGACCTGGTGGGCCAGGGAATCGACGCGCAGGCGCAGCGCGGCCATCGGGTTCCGGAGCTGGTGCGAGGCGTCGGCGACCAGCCGGTGCTGCTGCTCGGCCGCCTCCAGCACCGCCTCCGACATCCGGTTCACCTCGGCGGCCAGTGACCGCAGCTCGCGCGGCCCGGCGCGTTCCGGGACGTGCGCGCGGTGCCCGTCCGCCACGGCCAGCACCCCGGTCTCCAGCTCGTGCAGCGGCCGCACCATCCACCGGGCCAGCACCACGGCGAGCAGCACGAACACCATCGCGACCAGCACCGCGCCGGCCCCGATGGTGCCCCATCGGGTGGCGACGTCCGCGGCCGCCGCCGTCACCGACGCGCGCAGCACGACCACCCCGGCCACCCGCGTGCCGGTGCCGACCGGGCGGGCGAAGTAGGCCGGTTCGGCCGACCACGGGTCCAGCCGGTCCACCCGTGGCGCGGGTTCGTTGCGCATGGCCGCCTCCACCAGCCCGCGCACCGCCGGCTCGCCCGCGGTCAGGCCGCCCGCCTGCACCAGCGGGAGGCGCCGGGCGTCGACGATGACGACGCCTTCGCCGTACACCTGGGCGTAGCGCTCCGCGTCGGCCGCGAGCGCCGCGGGGTCGCGGGTGTCGACGGCCTGCTGCGCGAGCACGACGAACCGGTCCACGTCGGCGGTGCGGGCGATGACCAGCTGCTGGGTGCGCTGCTCGGCGGTGGCGGTCAGCAGCGGCACGGCGAACGCGGCGACCACCGCGAGGGCGAGGGCGACCAGGACCACCAGGAGCCGGGTGCGCACCGGTCAGTCCCGGCCGAGCCGGTAGCCGAAGCCGCGGATGGTGGTGAGCAGGCCCGGCCGGTCGAGCTTGGCGCGCAGCCCGGTCAGGTGGACGTCGAGCGAGCGCGACACCGCGAGGTACGCGTCGCCCCAGACCTCGTCCATGAGCTGCTGGCGGCTCACCGCGGTGCCGGGGCGGGCGGCGAGGACGGCCAGGATCTCGAACTCCTTGGTGGTCAGCCCGGCGTCGTGCCCGGCGACGAGGACCCGGCGGGCCCCGAGGTCGATCTCGACGTCCTCGACCCGCACGACGTCGCCGGCCGGGGCGGCGCGGGCCACCGCGCGCCGCACGACGGCGTCCATCCGGGCCAGCAGCTCGGCCAGCCGGACCGGCTTGGTCAGGTAGTCGTCGGCGCCGAGCCGCAGCCCGCGCACCACGGACCGCTCGTCGCCGCGGGCGGTCAGCACGATCACCGGGACCGGCGAGACGGCCCGGATCTTGCGCAGGACGTCGAGGCCGTCGAGGTCGGGCAGGCCCAGGTCCAGCAGGACGAGGTCGGCCGCGCGGTGGTGGTGCAGCGCGTCGGCCCCGCGGCCGACGCTGGTGACGGGATGACCGCGCGCGTGCAGCGACTCGGCGAGCGCGCCGGCGACACCCGCGTCGTCTTCGACGAGGAGCACGCGCACGGTCATCCCCCTGTCAGCGTTCGTCTTCCCTGCGCTCTTCCAGCTCGGAGGTCTTCGAGGTTTCCCGCATTGTGCCGTAGACGATCAGCGACACCAGGATGCAGCCCGCGACGTACCAGAAGAACACCGTTTCGTGCCCGGCGCTCTTGAGTGCCTGCGCGATCAGCTCGGCGGTGCCGCCGAAGATCGCCACGGTCAGCGCGTACGGGAGCCCGACGCCGAGGGCGCGGATCTTCGTCGGGAACAGCTCGGCCTTCACGATGGCGTTGATCGAGGTGTACCCGGCGACGATCACCAGCCCGGCCAGCACGAGGAAGAACGCGCCGACGGGGTTGCGGGTCGAGCCCATCACGGTCATGAGCGGGACGGTCAGCAGCGTGCCGCCGATGCCGAAGAACAGCAGCAGCGGACGGCGGCCGATCCGGTCGGACAGGCGCCCGAACACCGGCTGCAGACAGGCGGCGAGCAGGATCGCGCAGAACAGCACGATGGTGACCTGCCGGCGCGGGATGTGCGCGGTGTTCTCCAGGAACTTCTGGCTGTAGGTGGCGAAGGTGTAGAACCCGACCGTGCCGCCGAGGGTGAGGCCGACGACGAGCGCGATCTCCTTGGGGTACTTGACGAGTGCGCGCAGCGTGCCGCGTTCGCCCTTGTTCTCGCCCTTGTTCTCGTCCGCCTCTCGCTGGTAGCTCTCCGATTCGTCCATCCCGCGCCGCAGCCACATGACGACGAGGGCGGCGAAGGTGCCGACGACGAACGCGATCCGCCAGCCCCACGACGTCAGCTGCTGCTCGGTGAGCAGCGCCTGCAGGATCAGCTGAAGACCCAGCGCCAGCAGCTGGCCGCCGTAGAGCGTCACGTACTGGAAGCTGGAGTAGAAGCCGCGCTTGCCGGGAGTGGCCACTTCGGACAAATAGGTCGCCGAGGTGGAGTACTCGCCACCGACCGACAGGCCTTGGATCAGCCGCGCGGTCAGCAGCAGGATCGGCGCGGCGATGCCGATGGTGTGGTAGCTCGGCGTGACGGCGATGAGCAGCGAGCCGCCCGCCATCAGCGTCACCGAGAGCACCAGCGCACTGCGCCGGCCGAACCGGTCGGCGAACCGGCCGAGCATCCACCCGCCCAGCGGCCGCATGAGGAACCCGACGGCGAACACGGCCGCGGTCCCCAGGAACGCGGCCGTGGTGTCGGACGTCGGGAAGAAGGACTTGGCGAAGTAGGTGGTGAACGCCGCATAGGCGTACCAGTCGTACCACTCGACCAGATTGCCGATCGAGCCGCGCAGCACGTTGCCGATCACACGCTTTTCACTGACGGCCGCCGGAGTGGCATCGTCGATCCGGGTTGTCATCGTCGACCTCCTGTGTCGCGACTCACGGTGACCAACCAGCGGGTAACCAGCAAGCTCGGGAGGCAGTTCCTAACACGTGCTTAGGACGATGACGGGGACGCGGATGTCCGGCTCGATGATGCGCGGTGGCCGGCCGTCACGCCGGCGCGCTACCGCCCGAGGACCGGAACCATCCGGGTGAGGAGGTAGGTGCACGCCCAGCGCGACTCGGTGCCCTTCGGGCTGATCGCGCCCTTGGCCAGCTTCGGGGCGAGCTTCCGCGGCTCGGGGATCGTCGTCGGGTCGTCTGCGCCCTTGAGCGCGGTCTTCCAGTCCAGCTGGGTCAACCGCGAGATCTCGCTCGCGACGATCAGCCGCCGCACCTTCGGGTCGTTCTCCAGCACCTGCATGACGAGGTCGGCGTTCTCTTTGCCGGGAACCTTGGCGATCACGCTCAGCGAGTTCGTGCGCAGCGTCGCGGTGTCGCCTTCGACGGCCCACTTTCGGAACCACTCGATGGCCTTCTCGGAGACGACGCTGCCCAGACTCACGTCCGTCCGATGCGCCGTCGGCGTGTTGCGCAGCGGTCCGGGGTCGCCTCGCTCGACGCCGGCCAGGAGGGCCGCACGACTGGTTTTGTCCACGATCAACAGGTTCGAGTGCGTGATGTCCTTGCGCCACATGTCGACTCCCAGGACTTGTTCGTACGCCTCGATCAGCTCGATCGAGGCCGTCCGCTGCCCGGTCTCCACCATGCCGAGCAGCGACTTGGAGAACCTGATCTTCTTCGACATCTCGGTGAGCGACAGGCCTGCGGCCTCACGTTCTTCCCTCAACCGGGAACCCGGCACCGTTGTCACGGGTGTGGACACCTTGTGGACCTTTCTCCACTTCATCTCACGCGCTGTGCTGGCGATGCTACCCATGTGCCGCGCCGAGAAGGAGAGCTGATGTCCGCCGTGATCCACATCGATCCCGAGGCGATCCACCCGGTGATCGACGGCCTCTGGCACCGGACGCGGTCGGGCGGCATCCCGGAACCCGGCGAGCCACTGCTGATGCTGTGCGGAACGCAGGGCGTGGCCGTGTTCGACGTGCTGGCAAAACGTCGAGAGCGCGGCGTGCCGCACCAGTGTCCGCGCTGCGAGGCGATCTACCGCCGCCAGCACGGCATCGCGCCGAGCCCCGTCCGGCGATCATGACGAGGTGAGAACCAGCGACAGCGGTGAGCTCTCCCGGTGACGCTCTGTGGCGGGCGTCGCACGTTACCGGCGGGTTGTGTGGAAGAACGCACCGGTGATCTTTGGTTACCGGTGCGTTCTTTGGTTGAGTTCTGGTCGGCGTGGCCGCACGTGCTGACGCGGCGGCATAACGCCCGCTTAAGACGGTCGCGGCGAGGCCGGGCGCGGGTGCGCGACCCGGCGGTGCTGCCGATAACCTCGTGCGCGTCAGCAGCGCAGGAGTTCACGAAGAGGGAGAACACAGTGGGACGGTCGGTTCTGGTCACCGGGGGCAACCGGGGCATCGGTCTGGCGATCGCCCGGGACCTCGCCGCACAGGGGCACCAGGTCGCCGTCACGCACCGTGGTTCCGGGGCGCCCGAAGGGCTGTTCGGGGTGCAGGCCGACGTCACCGACACCGAGCAGGTCGACGCGGCGTTCAAGCTCGTCGAGGAGCACCAGGGGCCGGTCGAGGTGCTGGTGTCGAACGCCGGGCTGACCGACGACACGCTGCTGATGCGGATGAGCGACGAGCAGTTCGAGCGGGTCATCAACGCCAACCTGACCGGCGCCTACCGCGTCGCCAAGCGGGCCTCGCGCGGCATGCTGCGCGGCAAGTGGGGGCGGTTCGTCTTCATCTCCTCGGTCGTCGGCCTCTCCGGCTCGGCCGGCCAGGCCAACTACGCGGCGTCGAAGGCGGGCCTGGTCGGGTTCGCGCGCTCGCTGGCCCGCGAACTCGGCTCGCGCAACATCACCGCGAACGTCGTCGCGCCCGGGTTCGTCCACACCGACATGACCGACGAGCTGCCCGAGGCGCGGAAGAAGGAGATCCTCGCCCAGGTGCCCTCCGGCCGCTACGCCGAGCCGGCGGAGATCGCCGCCGCCGTGCGCTACCTGGCCTCCGACGAAGCCGGCTACGTCAACGGCGCGGTGCTGCCCGTCGACGGCGGTCTCGGCCTCGGCCACTGAAGTCTTCGAAAACACATTCACCGAACCAAGACCTGGAGGACCCGTGCCCGGACTGCTCGAAGGCAAGCGCCTGCTGATCACCGGTGTCATCACCGACGCTTCGCTCGCCTTCCACGCGGCCAAGATCGCGCAGCAGGAGGGCGCGAAGGTGGTGCTGACCGGTTTCGGCCGCATGTCGCTGGTCGAGCGCATCGCCAAGCGGCTGCCCGAAGAGGCGCCCGTGCTCGAGCTGGACGTCACCAACACCGAGCACCTCGACTCGCTGGCCGACCGCGTCCGCGAGCACGTCGACGGCCTGGACGGTGTGCTGCACTCGATCGGCTTCGCCCCGCAGACCTGCCTCGGCGCGCCGTTCCTCGACGCGCCCGCCGAAGACGTCAAGACGGCGATCGAGATCTCGACGTACTCGTACATGTCCCTGGCGAAGGCGTGCCTGCCGCTGCTCGGCCGGGGTGCCTCGTACGTCGGCATGGACTTCGACGCGCGCGTCGCGTGGCCGGTCTACAACTGGATGGGCGTCGCGAAGGCCGGGCTCGAGTCGGTCAACCGGTACCTGGCCAAGGAACTGGGGCCGCAGGGCATCCGGGTCAACCTGGTCAGCGCGGGCCCGATGAAGACGATGGCGGCCAAGTCCATCCCGGGCTTCGTCGACCTGGAGGACGGCTGGGGCGAGCGCGCGCCGCTCGGGTGGGACAGCACGGACCCGGACCCGGTGGCGAAGAGCGTCTGCGCGGTGCTGTCGGACTGGCTCCCCGCCACGACCGGTTCGATGATCATGGTCGACGGCGGGGTCCACTTCCTCGGCGTCTGAGCCTCACACGGCCACCGGCTCACGGTCGTCGCCGCGCTGGACGGCGGCGGCGACCGTGAGCGCGGCCAGCGTGGCGACGCCGAGGGCGATCCCGGTCCAGGCGACGCTCGGGAAGCCGAGCCCGGCGTCGATCGCGACGCCGCCCAGCCAGGGCCCGACGGTGTTGCCGACGTTGAACGCCGCGGTCGCGCTGGCGCCCACGAGCGTGGGCGCATCGCCCGCGACCTGGTAGGCGCGGACGTTCAGCGCCGGGTTGGCGCCGAACGCGGCCACGCCGAACACCAGCACGGCCGCGACGGCGACGAGCGCGTCGGTGGTGAGGGCGAGCACGAGCAACGCGCCCAGCGCGAGCGCGAGGCAGCCGTAGAGCGTGGCGAACGGCCGCCGGTCCGCGAGCCGGCCGCCGGCGCTGATCCCGATCAGCGCGCCGACGCCGAACAGCGCGAGGACGCCCGGAACCCAGCCCGCCGGGAGGCCGTCGGTCTCGGTGAGCAGCGGCGCCAGGTAGCTGAACGCGGCGAAGATCATGGCCTGGCACAGCGCGATCACGCCGAGGGCGAGCCAGACCCGCCCGCGCCGGTACAGCCGCAGCTCGCCGCGGGCGCCCACCGCGTCCCCGGTCGTCTCCGGCACCAGCAGGGCCACGCCCACCACCGCGAGCAGCGTCGCCACCGCGACCGCCCAGAACGCCGTCCGCCAGCCGGCGTGCTGGCCCAGGAAGGTGCCGGCGGGCACACCGGCGATGTTCGCGACGGTCAGGCCGCCGACCAGTACCGCCATCGCGCGGCCGCGCCGGTCGACGGGAACGAGCGCGATCGTCGTCGCCAGTGCGACCGCCCAGAACCCGGCGCAGGCCAGCGCCGCGACCACGCGCGTCGCGAAGAGGAGCGCGTAGCCCTCGGCGAGGGCGCCGACGACGTGGGCCACGACGAACACGCCGAGCATGGCCAGCAGCGTCCGGCGGCGGGGGAGCCGGAGGGTGCCGACCGCCAGCAGCGGCGCGCCGACGACCATGCCGACGGCGAACGCGGAGATCAGCAGGCCGGCGTCGGGGATGCTCACGTGCAGGTCGGCGGCCATGCCGGGGAGCAGGCCGGTGATCATGAACTCGGACGTGCCCAGCGCGAACACGCTGAGCCCGAGGACGAAGACGGCCAGGGGCATGGGGCTTCCCTCCAGGTTGTGTATCGTTCAGTTCAAAACTGCGGCAGGCGGCGCCGGACTTCGCCGGGCGAACGTGTCAGCGGGCGACGATCGCCGAAAGCGCGAGATCGGCGACGGCGCGCCTGCCGGCCCGGCTCGTGCCCCGGCGGGCCATCACCCGCAGGCCCGAGGTGGTGCTGAGCAGGTACTCCGCCACCTCGGCGGGGTCCAGGCCGTCCCGGAGGCTGCCGTCGAGCACGCCTTCGCGGACGCATTCGGCGAACATGGTCAGGTTCCGGGCGGTGTCCTTGCGCAGTGCGGCGCCCACTTCGTCGTCGGGCACGCCGAGTTCGGCCAGGGTGTTGACCACCAGGCAGCCGCGGGGCTGCTCCTCGGCGTCGTCTTCGATGGCGCTGTCGAGGACCGCGGCGAGCCGTTCGGCCGCGGTACCGGGGCCGTCGAGGATCGCCTGGCGCCTGTCCAGCTGGGTGCCGGTGTAGTGCGCCAGCGAACGCCCGAAGAGGGCTCGCTTGCTGGTGAACGTGTTGTAGACGCTGCTGCGGCCGAGCCCGGTGGCCTGGCACAGGTCCTGCGTGGACGTCGCTTCGTAGCCGTGTTCCCAGAAGGCGTGCATCGCCTTCTCGACGGCGGCGGTTTCGTCGAACTCCCGTGGCCTGGCCATGGCACCCACCGTAGCAGAGTTTTGTACTGGTCGATTCATAACGGGCCCCCGTCAGCGTGCGGGCCGCCACCGCGGCAAGATGGCGGGGTGGGATACGACGCGTTGCTGTGGCTCTCGTTCGGAGGTCCGGAAGGGCCCGACGACGTCATGCCCTTCCTCGAAAACGTCACCCGGGGCCGGGGGGTGCCGCGCGAGCGGCTCCTGGAGGTGGCCGAGCACTACCGGCACTTCGGCGGGGTTTCGCCGATCAACGAGCTGAACCGCGACGCGATGGCCGCGGTCGAGAAGCAGCTCGCGGCGGCCGGTGTGGACCTGCCGGTGCACTTCGGCAACCGCAACTGGCACCCGATGGTCGAGGACACCCTGGCTTCGCTGACGTCCCAGGGCGCCCAGCGCGTCCTGGTGTTCCCCACGAGCGCGTACGGCGGCTACTCCGCCTGTCGCCAGTACGACGAGGACATCGAGCGCGCCCGCGCGTCCGTCGGTGCCGGTGCCCCCGAACTGGTGAAGATCCGGCAGTTCTTCGACCACCCGCTGTTCGTCTCGGCGGTCGCCGACGGCGTCCGCGCGGCGCACGCGTCGCTGGGCGACGAGCCGGGGATCCGCACGGTGTTCACCGCACACTCGGTGCCGGAGAGCGCGGACCGCGCCTCGGGCCCGCCGTCGGAAGGCGGCCGCCGCTACTCGCGCCAGATCGCGGAGGCGGCGCGCCTGGTGGCGGCCGAGGCGGGCGTCGGCTCCTACGACGTGGTGTGGCAGTCGCGGTCCGGGCCGCCGCAGATCCCGTGGCTGGAGCCGGACATCGTCGACCACATCGACGCGCTGCACGCCGACGGGGTGCCGGGCGTGGTCGTGTCGCCGATCGGGTTCGTGTCCGACCACCTCGAAGTGATCTGGGACCTGGACAACGAGGCGGCGGAACGCGCGGCGGAGCACGGAATGGCCTTCGCCCGCGCGGCGACGGCGGGATCGGACCCGAGGTTCGCGGAGCTGGTGGTGGAGCTGATCCGAGAGCATACGCACGGGGTGGTGCCGCGGAAGCTGTCGGCGTTCCCGGCGGCGGGCTGCACGCTCAACGGCGCGCCGTGCGCGGTGGGCTGCTGCGAACCCGCGAAGCGCCCCGGCCGTTAGGTCCGGCACCCCACGAGGTGGCCCCGGCCCACCGCCCCAATGTGGCCTTGGGTGCGTTGAACGCACCGAAGGCCGCCTTGGGTGCGTTCAACGCACCGAAGGCCACATTGGGGCGCTGGAAGTCTCAGCCTTCGCGGGCCGTCTGTTCCGCGAACACCCGCACCGCTTCGTTGACCGCCGCGCAGCGGGCCGTGCGGACCGCGTCCGACAGCGGCCGCAGCGCCTGGGCGCGCAACGACGAAGCCGACGCCGACAACGCCCCGCCCGGGTCGTCCGACAAGGCGATCACCAGGATCGCCGCGATCTCCTCGGCCCGCTGCAGCACCCGCAACGAGCGCCCGGGTGTCCCGGCCGGCCAGTCGACGTCCGGGCGGGAACGCAGGTGGGCCGACAGCTCCGCACGCACGCCCGGCCGGTCCGAGGCCACGTCGAGCGTCTGCAACGCCCCGGCGCTGGCGCGGATCGCGTCCGTCAGCCCGTGCTCGGCCTCGCCGAGCGGGACGTGCTCCGTGGTGGCCTGCGAGGCCAGCGAGTAGACCGTCCAGCGCACCAGGCCTTCGGCGATCGGCTCGGGCACCAGGCCGAACCCGAGGTCGGCCAGCACCAGCGCGTCGCCCGCGCGCAACGCCGCTTCGGTGAACGGGCCGCCGCCGCCGAGGCCGCGGACGTCGCCGGGGACCGGCAGCACCAGCCGGAGGGATTTCGCTCCTTGCGAACGCAGCGCCATCAGCAGCTGCACCGGCGTGGCCGCCCGGTTGAACGCCAGCGGGAGCGCGAAACTGTCGGCCGCGGCCGCGTCGGCGGCCACGACGTCATGGGCCTCACCCCACGCGAGCAGGGCATCGAGGACATCGTCGGACGCGGCGGCCCCGTTGAGCCACGCACTCGACCAGACGGCGAAAGTCGCACTGGGACGGCACACGACGCCCTATTTTACCGGCTCGCCCGCGATGCCAGGAGCGCGCCCACGCTGGAGCCGCTCCACGTCGACGGACCGCCGATCCGGCAGTAGCGTCGACCGGGTGAACGCTGTTCCAGACGCTCTTCCCCGCACCGCCGGGGCCCTGCGCGCGGCCGGGTACGAACCGCGCCCGATCGCCCGAGAGATCCACGACAACCTGCTGACCGCCCTCAGGAACGGCGAAGACGCCTGGCCCGGCATCGTCGGGTTCTCCCGCACCGTGCTGCCGCAACTGGAGCGCGCGCTGCTGGCCGGCCACGACGTCGTCCTGCTCGGCGAACGCGGTCAGGGCAAGACCCGCCTGCTGCGCACCCTCGCCGGCCTGCTCGACGAGTGGACGCCCGTCATCGAAGGCTCGGAGCTGGGCGAACACCCGCTGCAGCCGATCACGCCGGCGTCGATCCGGCGGGCCGCCGAGCTCGGCGACGACCTGCCGGTGGCCTGGCGCCACCGCTCCGAGCGCTACACCGAGAAGCTCGCCACGCCGGACACCTCCGTCGGCGACCTGATCGGGGACGTCGACCCGGTGAAGGTCGCCGAAGGCCGCAGCCTCGGTGACCCGGAGACCATCCACTTCGGTCTCGTCCCGCGTGCCCACCGCGGCATCGTCGCCATCAACGAGCTGCCCGACCTGGCCGAGCGCATCCAGGTCGCGCTGCTGAACGTGATGGAGGAGCGCGACATCCAGGTGCGCGGCTACACGCTGCGGCTGCCACTGGACGTGCTGCTCGTGGCCACCGCGAACCCCGAGGACTACACCAACCGCGGCCGGATCATCACCCCGCTCAAGGACCGCTTCGGCGCCGAAATCCGCACCCACTACCCCTTGGACGTGGAAGCGGAAGTGGCGGTCGTCCGGCAGGAGGCCAACCTCGTCGCCGAGGTCGGCGAGCCGCTGCTGGAGGTCATCGCCCGGTTCGTCCGGAACCTCCGCGAATCGACGGTCGTCGACCAGCGTTCCGGCGTCTCGGCGCGGTTCGCCGTCGCCGCGGCGGAGACCGTGGCGGCCGCGGCCCTGCGGCGCTCGGCGCTGACGGGGGAGGAGCCCGCGGTGGCGCGCCCGGTCGACCTCGACGCGGTGCCGTCGGTGCTGCGCGGCAAGATCGAGTTCGAGCCCGGCGAAGAGGGCCGCGAGATCGAGCACCTCGTCCACCTGCTGCGCCTGGCGATCGCGGAAACCGCGCGTGACCGGTTCGCCGGGCTCGACCTGCGGCCGCTGGCCGACGCGGTCGCCGATGGCCACCTGGTCGCCACCGGCGAGCGCGTGCCGGGCAAGGACGTCCTGGAAGCCCTGCCGGAGCTGCCGGTGCTGCACGAGGTCGCCCAGCGGGCCGGGGTCGCCGCCGACGAGCCCGCCGGGCGGATCGCGGCCGCCGTCGAACTCGCGCTCGAATCGCTGTTCCTGTCGCGAAGGCTCGCCAAGGACTCCGACGACGCGACGACCGTCTACGGCCGATGACCGCGGTCCCGCTTCCCGACGGCTACTCCTACGGCCCGTGGCACGACGGGCCGGACCCGCTCGCGCCGCCGGCCGACCTGCGTGACGCGCTCGACGAGATCGGCCGCGACGTCATGGCCGGGGCGTCGCCGCGGTCCGCGCTGGAGGAGCTGCTCCGGCGCGGCACGAACCGCACCGCGGGCCTCGACGAGCTCACTCGCCGACTCTGGCAGCGTCGCTCGCAGATCCAGCGGCGCAACCGGCTCGACGGCACCCTCCAGGAGGTCCAGCGCCTGCTGCAGGAGGCCCTCGACGCCGAACGGCGCGAGCTGTTCCCGGACCCGGACGACGACGCCCGGTTCCGGGAGACCCAGCTCGACGCGCTGCCGCCGGGCACGGCCGCGGCGGTCAACGAGCTCGCGAACTACGACTGGCGCTCCGAACAGGGCCGCGAGAACTACCGGCAGATCCGGGACCTGCTGGGCCAGGAGCTGATGGACTCCCGGTTCCAGGGCATGAAGCAGGCGCTGCAGAACGCCGGGCCCGAGGACGTCGAGCGGATCAACGCGATGCTCGGCGACCTCAACGACCTCCTCGAGGCGCACGCGCGCGGAGCCGAGGACATCCAGCAGCGCTTCGAAGACTTCATGGGCAAGCACGGCGAGTTCTTCCCGGAGAACCCGCGGAACGTCGAGGAGCTGATCGACGCGCTCGCCGAACGGTCGGCGGCCGCCCAGCGCATGCTGAACTCGATGTCGGCCGAGCAGCGCGCGGAACTCGCCGAGCTGACCCAGCAGGCCTTCGGCGACCCGCGCCTGGCCCAGCAGCTGTCCCGGTTGGACGGTCAGCTGCGGGCGGCGCGGCCGGGTGAGGACTGGACCGGTTCGGCGCGCTTCCGCGGCAACAACCCGCTGGGCATGGGCGAAGGCGCGCAGGCCATGGCGGACCTCGCCGAGCTCGACGCGCTGGCCGAGCAGCTCGGCCAGTCCTACCCCGGCGCGCGGCTGGAGGACATCGACCTGGAGGCCCTCGAACAGCAGCTCGGCAAGGACGCGGGCGTCGACGCCCGCCGGCTGGCCGAACTGGAGCGCGAGCTGCGCCGGCAGGGCCTGTTCGAACGCGCCGCCGACGGCTCGCTCCGGTTGTCGCCCAAGGCGTTGCGGCGCCTCGGCGAGACGGCGCTGTCGGACATCGTGAACGCGTTGCGCGGCAAGACCGGCGAACGCGAGACCGAGTCGGCGGGCGCGGCGGGCGAGCCCACCGGTGCGTCCCGGCCGTGGCGGTTCGGGGACATGCAGCCCTGGGACGTGCCGCGGACCATCCGCAATGCGGTGCTGAGGTCGGTGTCGGCAGGGGAGCGGCGGGTGCGCCTCGACGTCGAGGACGTCGAGGTGGTCGAGACCGAGCACCGCTCCCGCGCGGCGGTGGCGCTGCTGGTCGACACGTCGTGGTCGATGGTGCAGGAAGGGCGCTGGCTGCCGATGAAGCGCACGGCACTGGCCCTGCACCAGCTGATCAGCACCCGCTTCCGCAACGACGCCCTGCAGCTGATCACGTTCGGCCGCTACGCCCAGTCGGTGGAGCTGCCGGAGCTGGTCGGCCTGGAGGGTGCGTGGGAGCAGGGCACCAACGCCCACCACGGGCTGCTGCTCGCCGGGCAGCACCTGCGGCGGCACCCGGACGCCCAGCCGGTGGTGCTGGTGGTCACCGACGGCGAGCCGACGGCGCACCTCGAACCGGACGGCGAGGCGGTCTTCGACTACCCGCCGCAGCCCCGTACCCTCCACAAGACACTGTCCGAAGTGGACCGCCTGGCCAAGCTGGGTGCGTCGATCTCGGTGTTCCGCCTGGGCGACGACCCGCGGCTGACCTCCTTCGTGGACCTGATCGCCCGCCGGTCGGGCGGCCGGGTGATCGCGCCGGACCTGGACGGCCTCGGTGCGGCCGTGGTGGGGGACTACCTGCGCACCCGGCGGTGACCGGCCCGGACGCTCTCGCACCGCCGGCGGGAGCGTCCGCTCACCGGCGGTGCCGCCGGACGCGCACCTGCCGCGGGTCGATCCACCGGCCGTGCGCGGGCTGGCCGGCGAGCGGGTCCGTCCACCGCACCCGCAGGCGGTCCGGGTGCGCTTCCTGGATCCGCGCCTCCGTCCACCGGCCCGGCGTCTCTTCGACCCACCACGGGTCGGCGAGGCAGGAAAGGCCGGTGCGGCGGACGACCTCCTCGGCTTCCTCGCGGCTCGTCGGCTCGGCGAGTGCCGCGTGGAACACGGTGACCGGCTCCCAGCCCGCTCCGGTGAGCCGGAGGTGGCCGAGGAGCTCGCCGTCCTCCTCCCGCCGGACGTCGATCGGCGGCACGCCCAGCCCGTCGCGGACGGCGGCGATCACCTTCTCGGTTTGCGCCTCCAGGGCGGCCAGCCCGGCCTGCTCGTCGGCCGAGCCGACGTAACCGGCCGGATCGGTGCGGACCCCCTGCTTCCACACCGCGGTGAGCCGCTGCGTCGCGGTGATGTCCTCGTCCGGGCGGCCGTCGACCAGAACGAGATCCGCGCGCAGCCCGGGCCGGATCCGGCCGCGGTCGGCCAGCCCGAACGCATCGGCGGGACGGGCGGTCGCCGCGGTGAGCGCCGACGGCGGCGAGCACCCCGCCGCCACCAGGTACCCCAGCTCGCGGTGCAGGCTCGCGCCGTGGACGGTGCCCGGGTTCGGCGCGTCCGTCCCGGCCAGCAGCGGCACGCCGGCCTCGTGCAGCAGCCGGGCGTTGGCCCGCGCCACCGTGAAATCCGGGAGCTGCGGCGGGAGCCACCGCTGCGCCTGCCGTTCGAGCACCGCACACCACGCCGGACCCAGGCGGCCGGCGAGCGCGGGCTCGGCGAGCAGCGAGCCGCCGGGAAAGCCGTCGGCCACCGACAGCGTCGAGATCACCGCGACCCCGGCCGCGGCGACGGCGGCGACCTGGCGGCCGGCCAGTGCGTCGAACGGGACGTGCGCGAGCACGTCCACCCCGGTGGCCAGCAGGTCCACCGCCCCGCGCGCGGTCGACACGTGCGCCGCGACGACGAGGCCCGCCCGGTGCGCGGCTTCGGCCAGTGCGGCGATCGTCGGCACGTCCAGTGACGGCATCGGCATCGGCCCGCCGGTGCCGTCGTCGTAGAGCACCTTCAGGTGCGTCGCACCTTCGGCGACGCGGTCGGCGACGAACCGCTCGGCGTCCCGCGGTCCGGTCACGTACGGGAAAGGCGCGTACATCAGGCTGGGGTGTCCGCCGGGTGCCGTGGCCCCGACGCTGGACGACCGCACGTCCGCGCAGTCCGGTTCCGCCGCGCGCGCCAGGGCGTCCCGGACCGTGTCCGGCTTGCTGAACATGTCCAGCACGGTCGTGACGCCGAACGTGAGCGCCTGCCGCGGTGCGCCGGGCAGCAGGTGCACGTGGGCGTCGATCAGCCCGGGGAGCAGGGTGCCGCCGCGGGCGTCGACGTGCTCGTCGCCGGGCCGGCGCAGGGTGTCGTCGCCGACCGCGGTGATGCGGCCGTGCGCGATCCGGACCGCGGTGTGGTCGGTGAGGCGCTCGCCGTCGAAGACGCGGGCGCCGGTGATGGTCGTGGTCACCGCGCCCACGATAAAAGTTGACACAGTGTCAAGGTCAACTTCAAGCTGAAGGGATGCAGTACTCGATCAGCCAGGTCGCGAAGGCGTCCGGCGTCTCGGCGCGGATGCTGCGCCACTACGACGCGATCGGCCTGCTGACCCCGGCTTCGGTGGCGGCGAACGGCTACCGCTGGTACGGCCGGCTCGAACTGCTGCGCCTGCAGCGCATCCTGCTGCTGCGCCGGCTCGGGCTCGGCCTGGCCGAGATCGGCGCCGTGCTGGGCGACCAGGTCGAAGAAGCGGCCGCGCTGCGGGGGCACCTGGCCCAGCTCGAGGAGGAGCGGCGCCGCCTCGACCGGGTCATCGCCACCGTCGAGGAGACGATCGCCGACCTCGGCCGCGCCCGGATCGACGACCCGGACCGGTTCTTCGCCGGATTGCGCAAGGACGGCGCCGCGATGCGGCAGAACTACCGCGAGACGTTCGGCGAGGGCGCCGCCGTGGCGTTCGACACCGCCCAGGCCGCCCAGGAGGGGCTCACCGCCGCGGACTACGAGCACGCCGCCGCCCGGAGCGCGGCGCTGTTCCGGCGGCTGGCCGCCGTCATGCGCTCCGGTGCCGCGCCGGAAGACCCCGCCGCGCTCGACGCCGTCGCCGAGCACTACGAGTCCGTGAGCCACTTCTGGCAGCCGACCGCCCCGGCCTACGCGGCGATGGGCGGGCTGTACCTGACCGATCCCCGCCAACGGGCGCTGGCCGAGCGGGCCGATCCCGCGCTCCCGGCGTGGCTGGCTCGGGCGATCGAAGCGTACGCGCGCGTGAGGCTCGTCCCACCGCTCGGGAAGGCGTGACGCACCAGCCCTTACAGTCGAGGTATGCAGACTTGGTCATCGGTCGACGTGCCCCGCATCCCCGGCACCCCCCGCCCGCTGCGGCTCCACGACACGGCCACCGGGCAGATCCGCCCGACCGCGCCCGGCGCCACCGCCCGGATGTACGTCTGCGGCATCACGCCGTACGACGCGACGCACCTGGGGCACGCCGCGACGTACCTGGCCTTCGACCTGGTGAACCGCATCTGGCGGGACAACGGGCACGACGTCCACTACGTGCAGAACGTCACCGACATCGACGAGCCGCTGCTGGAACGCGCCACGCGCGACCAGGACGACTGGGTCGTGCTGGGCATGCGCGAGACGGCGCTGTTCCGCGAGGACATGACCGCGCTGCGCGTGCTCCCGCCGAAGCAGTTCGTCGGCGCCGTCGAGAGCATCCCGGAGATCGTCGAGGTCATCGCGAAACTGCTGGCCAACGGCGCCGCGTACCGCGCGGACGACCCGGAGTTCCCCGACGTCTACTTCGACCACACGGCGACCGGGAAGTTCGGCTACGAATCGAACTACGACGCCGAGACGATGGCGAAGTACTTCGCCGAACGCGGCGGCGACCCCGACCGGGCCGGCAAGCGTCACCCGCTGGACGCGCTGCTGTGGCGCGTGGCCCGCGAAGGCGAGCCGTCCTGGGAGTCCGAGCTCGGCCCGGGCCGCCCCGGCTGGCACATCGAATGCAGTGCGATCGCGGTCAACCGGCTGGGCCTCGGGTTCGACCTCCAGGGTGGCGGCTCGGACCTGATCTTCCCGCACCACGAGTACAGCGCGGCGCACGCCGAGGCCGTCGCGAAGGACGGTCAGTTCGCCCGCCACTACGTGCACGCGGGCATGATCGGCCTCGACGGCGAGAAGATGTCGAAGTCGCGGGGGAACCTCGTGTTCGTCTCGCGCCTGCGTGCCGACCGGGTCGATCCGGGCGCGATCCGGCTGGCGCTGTTCGCCGGCCACTACCGCGACGACCGCCCCTGGACGGCACAGCTGCTGGCGGACGCCGAAACCCGGCTCGCGCGCTGGCGGGAAGCCGTCTCACTGGCCACCGGACCGGCGGCGGCGGACACCGTCACGCGGCTGCGCGACCACCTCTCCGACGACCTCGACACGCCGAAGGCCCTGGCGGCGATCGACGCGTGGGCGAACGAGGCCCTGCGCCGCGACGGTACCGACCCGACGGCCCCGGCCCTGATCCGCGACGCCGTCGACGCCCTCCTCGGCATCACCCTCTGACGACGAGAGGGGGCACTTTCGCGTGAAAGTGCCCCCTTCTGACCCGGCGGAGGTCGTCACTTTCCCTGGGAAAGATGCGAGATGGGCACTTTCGCGTGAAAGTGCCGCACTCGTGTGCGGAACGGGCTATGCGGCGACGGGATGGCCGTGGGCGAGGGCCAGGTGGTCGCCTGGCCAGTCGCGGCGCAGCCAGCGGTCGTGGGAGGCGATGACGACCGCGCCCAGTGCCGTTTCCAGGGCCGCGAACAGCTCTTCGGCCAGGGTCAGCGAGATGTGGTTCGTCGGCTCGTCGAGCAGGAGCACGTCCGGCGGGTCGGCGAGCAGGATCGCCAGCGCCAGCCGCCGCCGCTGGCCGACCGACAGCGCACCCACCGGCTGCCGCAGATCCCGTGACGCCAGCAGGCCGAGCCCGCTCAGCGGGGGTGCGTCCTCGCCGAGCGCGTCCCGGTAGACCCGGGCCGCGTTGCGTTCCGGCTCGGCGAACACCACGTCCTGCTCCAGCAGCCCGACCCGCACGCCGTGTCCGAAGTGGACCGTTCCGGCCGCGGGGGCGAGCCGTCCGGCCAGTACCGAGAGCAGCGTCGACTTGCCGGCGCCGTTCCCGCCGGTGACGAGCAGCCGGGCCGAGCCGTCGACGTCGAGCCGGGGCAGCCGCAGGCGTCCGGGGACTTCGAGTGAGCGCACCGAGATCGCCGGGCCGTTGCCGGTCGCCCGGCCGGTGAGCTCCGCCTTGAACCGCAACGGTGCCGGTGGTTTGCGCACCTGGTCGCGCTCCAGGTGCTCCAGGCGCTGCTCGGCGTCGCGGACCCGCCGCGAGATCGTCTTCTGGACGCGGGCGCCCTTGAAGTGGTGGATGAACTTGTCGTTGTCGCGAGGCCCGCGGCCGGAGGCGACGTTCCGCGCCGTGACCGCGGCGGTTTCCCGCAGCTCCTTCAGTTCTTCCTGCTCGTCGGCGTAACGCTGTTCCCAGCGTGCCCGCTCGGCCTTCTTGTGGCCGAGGTAATCGGTGTAACTGCCGCCGTAGCGGACCGCGCCGCCGGCCTGGCGGTCGGCCGCCGCCGGGTCGAGGTCGACGATGTCGGTGCAGACGGCGTCGAGGAACACCCGGTCGTGCGAGGACAGCACCACGATCCCGGTCAGTTCGGTGAGGTGGCGTTCCAGGAACTCCATCGCCGAGTCGTCGAGGTGGTTGGTCGGCTCGTCGAGCAGGAGCGTCTGCGGCTGCCGGATCAGCAGCGCGGCCAGGCCGAGCCGGGAGCGCTGGCCGCCCGACAGCGTGCCGAGCCGCCGGTCCGGTTCGACGCCGCCGAGACCGAGCCCGTCGCAGACGAGCTTCGCGCGTCGGTCGGCGTCCCAGAGGTCGTGGGCCTGGGCCCACTCCAGCACCCGGCCGTACTCCTCGAGCACGTCCGCGTCGTCGGGCCGGTCGGTCATGGCCGCGGTCAGCTCGTCGAGCCGGGTCGTGGCGGCCCGGATCTCGGCGAGCGCGTCGTCGAGCACGGTGGCGAAGGTGGCGTCCATCGGATGGGGCAGTTCCTGCAGCAGGAACCCGACGTCCGGGCCGCGCAGCACCTCGCCGGAGCGAGGCTCTTCCAGCCCGGCCAGCAGGCGCAGCAGGGTGGACTTGCCGGTGCCGTTCTCGCCGACCAGGCCGAGCCGCTGCCCGGCCGACGCGGTCAGCGAGACGCCGTCGAGGACGACGCGGGTGCCGTAGCCGAAGACGACGTCCTTGGCCTGCAAGGGAAAAAGGGTGGACATGTGCGATCACCGAGCCCTGGGGGAAGAAAGCGGAAATCCCGCCGGGCGTCGTGGCCGCCGGGAGCGTCAGGCTCGACCGGGGGCCGCCTCGGAAGCGGGATGGGCGCGGTTCAGTTCCTCATAGTGGAGCCAGGTTAACGCAACAACCGTAGAGTTAGTCAACCGTTATGACCTGGGTCACGTCCGGGAGGTCGGCCGTCGACCGTTCGGCTGCCGCGGTCCCGTCGGTGAGGAACTCCAGCAGGGCCGTCAGCTGACGACGGTCGAACCGGGCGAGGCGCTCGCCGACGAACCGGGCCATCGGCGCGTACAGCTCGGCGAGTTCGGCCATCCGGTCGGGCAGTGGCCGCACGACCAGCCGGCGGCGGTCCGCGGGATCGGGGGCGCGCTCGGCGAGCCGGTGCCGGGCCATCCGGTCGAGCAGCCGGGTGAACGCGCCCGTGCTCATCCCGAGCAGCCGGGCGAGTTCCGACGGGGAGTCGCTGACGCCGCCGTGGAGCAGGTGCAGGCAGTGCAGCTCGGTCGGGGTGACACCCATCCGTTCGGCGACCGCCGCGTGGAAGAGCGCGGTCGAACCCACGAAGCGGGGGAGGGCGAGGGCGGCGGCGGTGGCGAGTTCGCGCTGGTCGGGCAACGTCCATCCAAGGTCGGGTCACGACGCGGTCACTGCTCCGCGCAGTCACTGCCCCGCAAACGATAGCGGAGCCGCTTGACAAATCCGCAGGCGGGATCAACTCTGAAAGAGCACTTTCGAAACACTTCTTTCAGATTGGACCACCGATGGCCGGGCTGCCGCCGCGCAAGCGGATCGAAGACGTCGAGCTGCTGCGGGCACTGGCGCACCCGCTGCGGTCGGCGCTGCTGAACCACCTGACCGCCGTCGGCCCGCGGACCGCGAGCGAGTGCGCCGAGGCCGTCGGCTCGACCGCGTCCAACTGCAGCTGGCACCTGCGCCAGCTCGCCCAGTACGGCCTGGTCGAGCGAGCCGACGCCGAGGACGGCCGGGAACGCCCGTGGCGCGCCCGGCAGGTCGGCCTGGAGCTGGGGGACCTGGCCGACGACCCGGCACACCGGGCCGCCCAGCTGGGCGTGGTCGGCGCGACCCTGACCCACGAGCAGGAGCTGACCCAGCGGTACCTGGACTCCCTCGACGACCTCGACCCGGCCTGGCGCGCCGCGACCGGGCTGTCGACCTACGCCCTGCGCGTCACCCCGGCGGAGCTGACCCGGCTGACCGAAGCGATCGACGCGCTGGTCCGCCCGTACATCGGCGCCATCCGGACCGACGCCCCGGCCGGCGCGCGGCCGGTGCACGTCGGCCTGCGGGCGTTCCCGCGCATCGAACACTCGGGGAAGGCGGAGGAATGAGGCAGCTGCTGGGGGTTCCGGCGTTCGCGCGGCTGTGGGTGGCCGCGTTCTTCGGCGAGACGGCCGAGTGGATGCTGCAGGTGGCGTTGCCGCTCCACGTCTTCCAGCGGACGGGCTCCGCCGCCACGACGGCGCTGAGCATCGTGCTCGGCCTGCTGCCCGCGGTGCTGCTGAGCCCGGTGGCCGGGGTCGTCGCCGACCGGTGGAACCGCCGCGCGGTGCTGTTCGGCGTCTGCGCCGGGCTCGCCGTCGTGGCGCTGCCGCTGCTGGCCGAGCCCGGCGTCACCGTGGTGTACGCGGTGATGGCCGCCCAGGCGGCGCTGGCGTCGGTGTTCGAACCCGCGCGCAACGCGCTCGTGCCGGAGCTCGTCGGCGTCGCGGACGTGACCGCGGCGAACGGCCTGATGAGCGTGAACGGCAGCGTCGCCCGGCTGGCCGGCGGCTGGGCGGGCGGTGCCCTGCTCGGCTTCGGCGGGCTCGCCGACGTCGTCCTCGGCTACCTGGCCGTCCTCGTGGTGGCGGCGGCCCTGCTGGCCAAGCCGTTCCGCCGGGTCACCGCGCCGCCGGCGGCGCCCGCGCGGGAACCGGTGGTGCAGGCCTGGCTCGACGGTCTGCGCGAGCTGACCCGCAACCGGCGCCTGCGCCGCACCGGGCTCGCGCTGGTGTTCACGTCGTTGGCGCAGGGCATGTTCTTGGTGCTCTTCGTGGTCTACGTCCTGGACGTGCTGGGCGGCAGCGAAGCCGACGCCGGCCTGCTGCGGGGCGTGCAGGCCCTCGGCGGGCTGGCGGCCGGGTTCGCCTTGGCCACCGTGGCGCGGCGGGTCGCGCCGGCCGCGCTGCTCGGCTGGGGCGCCCTCGCGCTCGGCCTGGTGTCGGCGGTGATCTGGAACCTCGCGCCGGTCACGACGGCGCTGGGCGTGTACGTCGGGCTGTTCGTCGTGGCCGGTGCGCCGGGCGTGGTCGTCGGCGCCGGGGTGCTGTCGGAGATCCAGCACGCGGTCGCGCCCGAGCGCGCCGGGCGGGTGCTGAGCACGACGTTCGCCGCCGTGGCCACCTGCACGACGGCCGGCGCGCTGCTGGCGGGCACGCTCGTCGCGACGACCGGGCCCGCCGTGCTGCTGAACGTCCAGGCCGGCGGCTACGTCCTCGCCGGGGTGCTGATGCTGCTGCCGCGCCGCGGGTGCACCCGGCAGTTGGTGTGGAGGTACCGGGCGGCCCCGTCGGCGAAGTCGTAGATCGCGACCGTCTGGGTGTCTTCCAGCGGATCGGCCGAGGGCATCAGGAAGTGCGTCGGGCTCACCGGCAGCAGTTCGTACCTCAGCCGCGCCGGCTTTCCCAGGAACTCCGCCTGCATCGGGTCGAGGTCCAGCGTCAGGAACAGGGCCCCGCCGTCGGCGGACACCTCGTACCGGGTGCCCGGCCGCTCGTACACGCCCTCGTACCTCGGCAGGTCGAGCTTCAGGGCCGGATCCGGCTTTGGCAGCTCCGGTACGGTGCCCAGGATCTCGCGGAACACCTCGCGCGCGAAGCTTTCCCGCGGGCCGCCGTTCGTCAGCACGACGACGGCGGTGTTCGAGTCCGGCAGGATCCGCAGCCGGGCGTTCTGGCCGATCGTGCTGCCGTCCGTGGCATAGACGGTCTCGCCGGACCAGTCGCAGACGATCAGGCCGAGCGCCCACTCCGGCCCGAACATGTACGGGTCCGGGACCGGAACCCGTGACCGCATCATCTCCCGGACGCTCGCCGCCGACACGATCCGCCTGCCGTCCGGCGCCGTTCCGGCGTTCAGCAGGACGTGCGCCATCGTGAGCACGTCGCGGACCGTCGAGGTGATGCCGCCGCCGGCGCCGAACGCCCTCGGCAAGTAGTCGATCGGCGTGACGAAGGGACCTTCGGCCGGGGAGCGGATCAGGTGCCCGGTCGCGGCGCGGGTCTCGTCCACCCGCTCGGGGCGGCTGTTCGTGCCGGTCAGGCCCAGGGGAGTGAAGAGCCGGTCCCGCAGGACGTCGTCCCAGCGCTTGCCGTCGAGCACCTCCACGACCCGCGCGAGGATCGCGTAACCGAGCGCCGCGCTGTAGCCGTGGGTGTGGCCCAGCGGGAAGACCTGCGGCGCGCCGGCGATGTTTTCGACCATGCGCTCGTGGATGTCGTCGTCTTCGCCGGGGTCGCCGAAGGCTTCTTCGATGCCGTTGGTGTGGTTGAGCAGGTGCCGGGCGGTGACCTTCGCGGTCGTCTCCGGATCGGCCACCGAGAACTCCGGCAGGTAGGTCCGGATCGGCTCGTCCAGGTCCGCTTTGCCCTCGTCGGCCAGTTGCAGGAAGGCCAGTGCGGTCCACGTCTTCGTCATGGAGCCGCACTGGTAGACCGTGTCCGTGGTCGCCGGTTCGGCGGTCTCGACGTTCTTGACGCCGACCGCGAACTCGGTGATTTCGCCGTCGCGGAGCACGCCGATCGCGGCGCTCGGGATGCCGTACCCGGTCAGCAGGGCCGCCACCCGGTCCCGGATTGTCATCGGGCGAGCCCGACCGCGTTCGTGGCCTCGGCCCTGGTGCCGTCCTTGCTCGCGACCGCCAGCGAGACGGCCAGCACGTGTGTCTTCTCTTTCCTCATGCGGAAAAGCTACGTTGCGTTTGCAGTTCGGTCACCGAGGATGAGACCATAATGCCTGGTAGACCGGCAAAAAATTGCAACAGCGCTGATGACGAACGCAACGAGCCGTTGCACTGCACTGTCGATGAACGCACAGGGAGGAGGGTCCGGTGCCCGGAGGCAGGCTGACCCTCGACGACCGCCGCCGCATCGCGAGCTGGCTCGCCGACGGGCTCGGGTTCGCCGAGATCGGACGGCGGCTCGGCCGTCCGACGTCCACGATCAGCCGGGAGGTGGCCCGCAACAGCACGTCCGGCGAATACCGGCCCGGCCTCGCGCAGGAATCCACCGTCCGGCGGGCCCGCCGCCGCAGGCCGCCCCGGCCGGGTGCGCCGCCCGGGCAGCCCGCCGGGGTGGTGCGCGGGTTCGTCGACGAGTTCGCGGCCCTGCTGGCCGCCACCGGGCTGCCCCGGATGACCGCCCGCGTGTTCGTCTGCCTGCTCACCGCCGGCGACGACGGGCTGACCGCGGCCGAGCTGGTGGGGTTGCTGCAGGTCAGCCCGGCTTCGGTGTCCAAGTCCATCGGCGCCCTCGAAGCCATGGAGCTGGTCGGGCGACGGCCGGACCCGGGCGGGCGCCGAGAGCGCTACACGATCGACGACGACGTCTGGCTGCGCGCGTGGCAGGCCGATACCGGGGCCCACGGCCGGATCGCGGCCGTCGCGCAGCGGGGCATCGGGATCTTCGGGCCGGACACGACCGCCGGCACCCGGCTGGCGAGCATGGGCCGGTTCTTCGGACGGCTCAGCGAGCAGATGGGCGGCAGCACCCTGGCGGAGGCCGCCGGGTACGACGCACTGACCGTGGTCGCCGCCCTGGTGCACGCCGGCCGGCCGGTGACCCCGGACGGGCTGGCCGCCGCCCTCGGCTGGTCCCGCGACCGGGCGGTGGCGGCCCTCGACGCGATCCGGCGCCGTCCGGCCATCGCCGACCCCCTGGAACTGCACGAAACCGGCTCCGGGACGGTCACGCTCACGGCGAGACCGGACCGCCTGAGCCCGGTCCAGCGGGAAGCGATCCGCAGGTTTCGCGAAGCTTCCCCGGCCGCGGTGGCTACGGTGGAGGGGTGCCGCACCTCTTCGCCACCAGCGACCTCCACGTGACCCACGAGGGCAACGGCCCGATCCTCGACTCGGTCGTCCCGGAAACCCCCGAAGACTGGCTGCTCGTCGCCGGCGACGTCGCCGAGCTCGCCGAAGCCACCATCGGGACGTTGAAGACCCTGCGCAGCCGGTTCGCGAAGGTCGTCTGGGTGCCGGGCAACCACGAGCTGTGGACCACGAAGAACGACCCCTGCCAGCTGCGGGGCCAGGCCCGCTACGAGTACCTCGTCGAGCAGTGCCGCGAGATCGGCGTCCTGACGCCGGAGGACGAGTTCCCGGTCTGGCGGCACGGCCCGCGGCCGCTGACGATCGCGCCGCTGTTCCTGCTCTACGACTACAGCTGGCGGACCCCGGACGCGGCGGGCAAGCCCCTGGAGGAGGCCCTGCGCCAGGCCCGCGAGGCCGGCGTGGTCTGCACGGACGAGTACTTCCTGCACCCGGACCCGTACCCCAGCCGGCAGGCGTGGTGCGCGGACCGGCTGAAGGTCAGCACCGAACGCCTCGACGCGATTCCCGGGGACCACGGGACGATCCTGATGTCGCACTGGCCGCTGCACCGGCACCCGACGGCGCCGCTGTACTGGCCGGAGTTCGCGCTGTGGTGCGGCACGACGAAGACCGAGGACTGGCACGTCCGCTACCGCGCGGAGGTCGCCGTCTACGGTCACCTGCACATCCCGCGCAGCACCGAGGCCGACGGCGTCCGGTTCGAAGAGGTCTCGCTGGGTTACCCGCGCGAGTGGCGGAAGCGGGCCCGGGGCGCGGTGCCGATGCGCCGGATCCTGTGGCCGTCATGATCCTCCGCGCCGCCGCTCCCTGAGCGCGCGGACCCGGCCGCGGCTGGCGCAGGCGGGGGCGGGACACCACCGCCGCCGGCCGCCCGGGTCGGCGAAGACACCCCGGCAGTCCTGCTCGGGGCACGCCCGCAGGTCCGCTCGCAGTGGCCCGGTGAGCCAGTCCGCGGCTTGGTGCGCCAGCCGGCCGAGCGCGTCGGCGGCGGTCGCGGGCGCGCTGCGGTGCAGCCGGTCGAGCGCGGCGAGGTGGACCGGCTCGGCCTTGAGGAAGGGCGTCAGCGAGCTCGCCTGGCCGGCTCTCGGCGGAGTCCCGTCGATCACGCCCAGTGCGAGTTCGCGGAGGGCCTCGCGGAGCTCGTGGGCCGTGCGCAGGTCGGCGTCCGTGACCGGGGCGAGCGGCGTCAGCTCGACCCGGGCGAGCCATTCGCTCAGCCGCGCGGGCGTCGGGATCCGCTCGACCGGCTGGGCCCCGAAGTGGCGGCCGCGCGTGGCGAGCAGGTTCAGCCAGGGTGCGCCCATGTCGAGGCGGAAGTCTTCGGACACCTCGCCATCGTAACGGTTGAGCCGTTACACTCGCGGTCGTGACTGGGGAACCCAAGGTCCGCACGGTGCTGGGCGACATCGATCCGGCCGAACTGGGCGTGACGAACTCGCACGACCACCTCTTCTTCGCCTCGAAACAGCTGCCGGGCCAGGAGCTCGACGACCCGGCCGACGCCGCCGAAGTACTCCTCGACTTCAAGGTGCGGGGCGGGGCGGCGCTCGTCCAGTGGACGCCGTACGGCCTGACCCGGCGGACCCGCGAGCTGGCCTCGATCTCGCAGCGGCTCGGCGTGCACGTGGTCGCGGCCGCCGGCCTGCACCGCGCGGAGCACTACGCTCCGGCGGTCCTCGGCCACGTCGTCGACAACCTCGCGCGGGAGTTCGTCGCCGACCTGACCGAGGGAACCCAGCCCGCCGACCTGCCCGGCGAGCCGCGGACCGGCCCGCGCGCCGGGCTGGTCAAGGTGGCCGGCGCCTTCCACACGATCGACTCCCACGCCCGGCTGACGATGACCGCCGCCGCGGTCGCCCACCAGGAGACCGGCGCGCCGATCGCCGTGCACCTCGAACTCGGCACGGCGGGCCTGGAGACGGTCGAACTGCTCTGCGGCAAGCTGGACGTGCCCCCGCAGCAGGTGATCCTCGGGCACCTCAACCGCAACCCGGACCCGCGGATCCAGCGGGAGATCGCCGAGACCGGCGTGTTCCTCGGCTTCGACGGCCCGTCGCGGGCCAACCACGCCACCGACTGGCGGCTCTTCGACGGCCTCGAAGCGCTCGTCGAGGCCGGGCACGGCGGGCAGCTGCTCCTCGGCGGCGACACCACGACCGCCGCGGCCCGGTACCAGCCGGGCGCGTCCTACCTGCTCACCACGCTCGCGCCCCGGCTGACCGAGCAGCTCGGCGGCGACGTCGTCACGGCCATGCTGGTGGCGAACCCCGCACGGGCGTTCGCCACCAGCTGGCTCGCGTGACTCAGCGCAGGCCGAAGCCTTCCTGCCCGCCGCCACGACCGCGGCGGCGCAGGTAGCGCTCGAACTCGGCGGCGATCTTGTCGCCGCTGACGTCCTGCTCGGCGACCTCGCTCTGGGCGTCGCCGCGCTCTTCGAGGCTGCGGACGTACTCGCTGATCTCTTCGTCCTCGTCGGCCATCTCGCTGACCGTGCGCTGCCACTCCTCGGACTGCTCCGGCAGCGCGCCCAGGGGGATCTCGACGTCGAGGATGTCCTCCAGCTTGTGCAGCAGCGCCAGCGTGGCCTTCGGGGACGGCGGGTGCGACACGTAGTGCGGCACCGCGGCCCAGATCGACACGGCCGGGATGCCCGCTTGGACGCAGTAGTCCTGCAGGATGCCGACGATGCCGGTCGGACCCTGGTAGTTGTTCAGGTCGAGGCCGTACAGGGACGCGGTGTCCTTGTCGTACGCCGTCCCGGTGACCGGGACCGGGCGGGTGTGCGCGGTGTCGGCGAGCAGCGCCCCCAGCGTCACCACCGTCGCGACGTCGAGCTGCTGGATGTGCTCCAGCAGCTCCCCGCAGAACGCGCGCCAGCGCATGTTGGGCTCGGGGCCCTGGACGAGGACCACGTCACGGTCGAAGCCGTCGGGGCGGCACACCGACAGCCGCGTCGTCGGCCAGTCCACCCGGCGAGTGACGCCGTCCACCATCCGGACGGTCGGGCGGCTGACCTGGAAGTCGTAGTAGTCGTCGGGCTCCAGTTCCGCCAGTGGGGTGGCGTCCCAGTTCAGCTGCAGGTGCTCGACCGCCCGGCTGGCCGCGTCACCTGCGTCGTTCCAGCCTTCGAAGGCAACGACCATCAAAGGCCGGGTGGGTTCGGGGCGGCCGCCGGGCGGCCGCGGGGTCTCGTCGACGGGCTCACTCACCGGACCAGCCTACGACCACCGGCCTTAGGCTGTTCAGCATGTCCGAACGCCCGTCGTCGCCGTTCCTCGATGCCCTGCGCTCGCGCGTCCTGGTGGCCGACGGGGCGATGGGCACCGCACTGCAGGCCCACGACCTGAGCCTGGACGACTTCGGCGGTCTCGAGGGCTGCAACGAGATCCTCAACGTCACCCGGCCGGACGTGGTCCGCTCGGTGCACCGCGGGTACCTGGAAGCGGGCGCGGACGCGGTCGAAACCAACACTTTCGGGGCCAATTTCGCCAACTTCGCCGAGTACGACATCACCGAGCGGATCTTCGAGCTCGCCGAGGCCGGGGCGCGGCTGGCCCGCGAGACCGCCGACGAGTTCGCGACGCCCGACCGCCCGCGGTTCGTGCTCGGCTCTATCGGGCCCGGCACGAAGCTCCCGACGCTGGGACACGCGCCGTTCGCCACGCTGCGTGACGCCTACCGCGAGGAGGTCCGGGGTCTGCTGGCCGGCGGCGCCGACGCGGTGATCGTCGAAACCACCCAGGACATCCTCCAGACGAAGGCGTCGATCATCGGCGCCAAGCGGGCGATGGCCGCCGAAGGCAGGCAGGTGCCGATCCTCGCTTCGATCACGGTCGAAACCACCGGCACCATGCTGCTCGGGACCGAGGTCGGCGCGGCGCTGGCCGCGCTGGAGCCGCTCGGCATCGACGTCATCGGGCTCAACTGCGCCACCGGCCCGGCCGAGATGAGCGAGCACCTGCGGCAGCTGGCCAAGCACGCCAGGGTGCCGCTGTCGGTGATGCCCAACGCCGGCCTGCCGGAGCTCGGCCCGGACGGCGCCGTGTACCCACTCGGCCCGGAAGCGCTGGTCGAGGCGCTGACCGGGTTCGTGCGCGAGTTCGGCGTCGGCCTCGTCGGCGGCTGCTGCGGCACCACCGACGAGCACATCCGGCAGCTCGCCGCCGCGGTGGCGGACACCCCGCCGGTCCCGCGGCGGCCGCGGCCCGAGCCCGGCGTGTCGTCCCTGTACCAGGCGGTGCCGTTCAAGCAGGACGCCAGCGTGCTGATGGTCGGCGAGCGGACCAACGCCAACGGCTCGAAGGCCTTCCGCACCGCGATGCTGGAGGGCCGCTGGGACGACTGCGTCGAGATCGCCCGCGAGCAGACCCGCGACGGCGCCCACCTGCTCGACCTGTGCGTCGACTACGTCGGCCGCGACGGCACGGCGGACATGGCCGAGCTCGCCGGCCGCCTGGCCACGGCATCGACGTTGCCGATCATGCTCGACTCCACCGAGGTCCCGGTGCTGCGCGCCGGGCTGGAACGGCTCGGCGGCCGGTGCGCGGTCAACTCCGTCAACTACGAGGACGGCGACGGGCCCGAGTCCCGCTTCACCCAGGTCATGGAGCTGGTGCGCGAGTACGGCGCCGCCGTCGTCGCGCTGACCATCGACGAAGAAGGCCAGGCTCGCACCGCCGCGAAGAAGGCCGACATCGCGACGCGGCTGATCGAGGACATCACCGGGAACTGGGGCCTGCGGACCTCCGACGTCATCGTCGACGCGCTGACCTTCACCATCGCCACCGGCCAGGAGGAGTCGCGCCGCGACGGCATCGAGACGATCGAAGCCATCCGCGAGATCAAACGCCGCCACCCCGAGGTGCAGACCACGCTCGGCCTGTCGAACATCTCCTTCGGTCTCAACCCGGCCGCGCGGCAGGTGCTCAACTCGGTGTTCCTGCACGAGTGCGTCCAAGCCGGCCTCGACACCGCGATCGTGCACGCGTCCAAGATCGTGCCGATGGCCCGGATCCCGGACGACCAGCGCGCCGTGGCCCTCGACCTGATCCACGACCGCCGCCGCGAGGGCTACGACCCGCTGCAGGAGCTGATGGCCCTGTTCGAGGGCGTCAGCACGGCGTCGTCGAAGGCGTCGCGGGCCGAGGAGCTGGCCGCCCTGCCACTGTTCGAACGGCTGGAACGCCGGATCGTCGACGGCGAGCGCACCGGGCTGACCGACGACCTCGACGCCGCGCTGGAGCAGCGGCCCGCCCTGCAGATCATCAACGACACGCTGCTGTCGGGCATGAAAACCGTCGGCGAGTTGTTCGGGTCCGGGCAGATGCAGCTGCCGTTCGTGCTGCAGTCCGCCGAAGTGATGAAGGCGGCCGTCGCGCACCTGGAACCGCACATGGAGTCCGGCGACGACGCGGGCAAGGGCCGGATCGTGCTGGCCACCGTCCGAGGCGACGTGCACGACATCGGCAAGAACCTCGTCGACATCATCCTGTCCAACAATGGCTACGAGGTCGTCAACCTGGGCATCAAGCAGCCGATCACGACCATCCTGGACGCGGCCGGGGAGCACGGCGCCGACGCGATCGGGATGTCCGGGCTGCTGGTGAAGTCCACGGTGATCATGAAGGAGAACCTCCAGGAGATGAACTCCCGGGGTGTCTCGGCGCGCTGGCCGGTGCTGCTCGGCGGCGCCGCGCTGACCCGGTCCTATGTGGAAAACGACCTGAGCGAGCTGTACCTCGGCGACGTCCGGTACGCGCGGGACGCGTTCGAGGGCCTGCGGCTGATGGACGCGATCATGGCCGCCAAGCGCGGGGAATCGCCCCCGGTGGACGCCGACGCGGAGCAGAAGCGTCAGGAGCGCAAGGAACGCCGCGAACGCTCGCTGCGGATTGCCGAGGCGCGCAAAGCCCGCAAGGCCGACGAGGAGGCCCTCGGGGGACCGCTGCCCGCGCGCTCGGACGTCGCCACCGACGTGCCGCTGCCGTCCCCGCCGTTCTGGGGTTCGCGGGTGGTCAAGGGCGTCGCGCTCGCCGACTACGCCGCGATGCTCGACGAGCGCGCCACCTTCATGGGCCAGTGGGGGCTCAAGGGCGCCCGCGGCGGCAGCGGGCCGACGTACGACGAACTGGTCGAGTCCGAAGGCCGGCCGCGGCTGCGGTACTGGCTCGACCGGCTGACCGCGGACGGCGTCCTGGCCCACGCGGCCGTCGTCTACGGCTACTTCCCGTGCGTTGCCGAGGGCGACGACCTCGTCGTGCTCACCGAGCCGTCGCCCGGCGCACCGGAGCGGCTGCGCTTCACCTTCCCGCGGCAGCGCCGCGACCGGCGGCTCTGCCTGGCCGACTTCTACCGGCCCCGCGAGTCAGGCGAAGTGGACGTCGTGCCGTTCACCGTCGTCACGATGGGCCAGCCCATCGCCGATTACGCGAACGAGCTGTTCACCGCCGACGCCTACCGCGACTACCTCGAAGTCCACGGCCTCGGCGTCCAGCTGACCGAGGCGCTGGCCGAGTACTGGCACTGCCGCATCCGGCAGGAGCTCACCTTCCCCGGCGGTGTGGCGGTCGCCTCAGAGGACCCCGACGACGTCGAGGACTTCTTCAAGCTCGGCTACCGTGGAGCACGGTTCTCACTGGGCTACGGCGCCTGTCCCGATCTCGAGGACCGGGCGAAGATCGTCGCGCTGCTCGAGCCGGGCCGGATCGGCGTCAAGCTGTCCGAGGAGTACCAGCTGCACCCCGAGCAGTCGACCGACGCGATCGTCTGCCACCACCCCGAAGCCAAGTACTTCAACACCTGAGGGAGAATCCACTGTGGACGGACTCGACGCCGTGTTGTGGGACATGGACGGCACACTGGTCGATTCCGAGAAGCTGTGGGACGTCGCCCTCTACGAGACGACGGAGTGGCTCGGCGGCAAGCTCACCGAAGAACAGCGGATGACGCTCGTCGGGTCCAACATGGACGACACGTCGGCGTACCTGCTCGAGGTCGTCGGCCGTCCGGTCAATCCCGAGGCGATCGCGTCGACGGGTGCGGAGATCCGCCGCCGCACGGCCGGGTTGTTCGACGACGAGCTGCCGTGGCGCCCGGGTGCCCGCGAGGCGCTGATCGCGGTGCGCGAGGCGGGCGTGCGCTCGGCGCTGGTCACCTCGACCGAGCGCGTCCTGACCGAGCTGGCGCTGAACACGATCGGGCGGGACTTCTTCGACGTCACCGTGTGCGGCGACGAGGTCGAAGGCCTCAACAAGCCGCACCCGCGCCCGTACCTCAAGGCGGCCGAGCTGCTGGGCGTCTCGCCTGAGCGGTGCGTCGCGGTCGAGGACTCGCCGCCGGGCACGGCGTCGGCGGTCGCGGCGGGCTGCACGGTCCTGGTCGTCCCCAACGACGTCCCGGTCGACGCGGGGGAGCGGCGGGTGTTCCGCGACTCGCTCGTGGGCATCGACGTGCCCGGACTGGCGGCCCTGCTCGGCTGAGCACCACCATGTCGCATTTTCGCTAGCCCGAGTCGCCCGGGTCCGCGATGCTGAGGCGGTGCATGAGGACTTCGAGCGGTGCGTGCGGGCCGTGCAGGCGAAGGACGCCCGGTTCGACGGGTGGTTCTACACCGCCGTCCTGACGACGAAGATCTACTGCCGGCCCAGCTGCCCGGTGGTGCCGCCCAAGCCGCGGAACATGACCTTCCACCCGAGCGCCGCGGCCGCCCAGCAGGCCGGGTTCCGGGCCTGCAAGCGCTGCCGCCCGGACGCCAGCCCCGGCTCGCCGCTGTGGAACGAGCGCGCCGACCTGGTGGCGCGGGCGATGCGGCTGATCGCCGACGGCGTGGTCGACACCGAAGGCGTGAGCGGACTCGCCGCCCGGCTCGGCTACAGCGTCCGGCAGGTCGAACGGCAGGTCTTCGCCGAGCTCGGCGCCGGTCCGCTGGCCCTGGCGCGGGCCCAGCGCGCGCAGACCGCGCGGACCCTGATCGAGACGACCACCCTGCCGATGACCGAGCTCGCACTGGCCGCCGGGTTCGGCAGCATCCGGACGTTCAACGACACCGTCCGCGAGGTGTTCGCCCTCTCCCCGACGGAGCTGCGCAGCCGCGCGAAGGGCACGCCGCAGGCCGCGGCCGGGGCGCTCGTGCTGCGGCTGCCCTACCGGAAGCCGCTGTGCCCGGACAACCTCTTCGGGCACCTCGTGGCGACCGGCGTGCCGGGCGTGGAGGAGTGGCGGGACGGCGCCTACCGCCGGACGCTGCGGCTGCCGCACGGCCACGGCGTCGTCGCGCTCCGCCCGGAGGACGGCCACATCGCCTGCCGGCTCACCCTGGCCGACCTCCGGGACCTGCCCGCCGCCACCAGCCGGTGCCGCCGCCTGCTGGACCTCGACGCCGACCCGGTCGCCGTCGACGACCAGCTCGCCACGGACCCGCTGCTCGCGCCGCTGGTCGCCGCCGCGCCGGGCCGCCGCGTCCCGCACACGGTGGACGGCGCCGAGTTCGCCGTGCGGGCCGTGCTGGGGCAGCAGGTTTCGACGGCGGCGGCGCGGACCCACGCGGCCCGGCTCGTCGTCGCGCACGGCGAACCGGTCGACGACCCCGAAGGCGGCCTGTCCCACCTGTTCCCGTCGCCCGAGGCGCTGGCCTCCCTCGATCCGGAGACCCTGGCCATGCCGCGCAGCCGTCGCCGGACCCTGCTGGGACTGGTGGTGGCGTTGACGGCCGGGCTCGACCTCAGCGCGGGCAGCGACTGGGAGGCGGCCCGCGCCGCGCTGAGCGCGTTGCCCGGCTTCGGGCCGTGGACGGTCGAGAGCATCGCGATGCGCGCGCTGGGCGACCCGGACGCCTTCCTCCCCACCGACCTCGGTATCAAGTACGCGGCGGAGGCTCTCGGGCTCGGCGGTCAGGCCGCCGTCGTCGCCCGGTCCGCGGCGTGGCGTCCTTGGCGCGCCTACGCCACCCAGCACCTGTGGGCCACCGGTGACCACCCGATCAACCGGATGCCCGCCGCTTAGCTCTTCGAAAGGAAGTCCCATGCGTACCCATGCCGTCGTCGACAGCCCGTGCGGCCCGTTGACCCTGGTCGCCGAGGGTGCGGCGCTCTGCGGCCTCTACATGGTCGACCAGCGCCACCGCCCGGACGAGCTGACCTTCGGCTTGCACGACCCCGGCGCGGCCGTCTTCGACCGCGCCGAAACCGAGCTGAAGGAGTACTTCGCCGGGCAGCGGCACGAGTTCGAGGTGCCGCTGGCCTTCGCGGGCACGCCGTTCCAGCAGCTGGTCTGGGCGGAGCTGTGCAAGATCCCTTACGGCGCGACGATCTCCTACGGCCAGCTGGCCGACCGGCTCGGCAAGCCCGCGGCGTCGCGCGCGGTGGGGCTGGCCAACGGCAAGAACCCGATCAGCATCATCGTGCCGTGCCACCGGGTGGTCGGCTCCACCGGTTCGCTGACCGGCTACGGCGGCGGGCTCGAGCGCAAGCGCTACCTGCTCGACTTCGAGCAGGGGCCCTCTTCTGATCCCACGTCTTGGGAACCGGGTCCACCGTGGTGTGAGATCGGCGGCACCCGGGGCGGGGCGGGGCGGCGCGGCGGGGTCCGGGATGGAAGGATCGCGGACCGTGAAGACCTTCGATGAGCTGTTCGCGGAGCTTGCCGAGCGCGCGCGTACCCGTCCCGACGGCTCCGGCACCGTCGTCGCCCTCGACGCCGGGGTGCACGCCCAGGGCAAGAAGGTGCTGGAGGAAGCCGGCGAGGTGTGGATCGCCGCCGAGCACGAGTCCGACGAGCGCCTGGCGGAGGAGATCTCCCAGCTGCTGTACCGGGTGCAGGTGCTGATGCTCGGCCGCGGCCTGTCGACCGAGGACGTCTACCGCCACCTGTGACGGGTCGCTCGAAGAACGTCGCTTGACCACGAGGAGAGAAGCGAAATGCTGCGTGTTGCCGTGCCGAACAAGGGAGCCCTCGCCGCCGCGGCGACGGAGATGCTCGGCGAGGCGGGCTACCGCAAGCGGCATGAGCAGCGCGACCTGACCGTGCTCGACCCGGTGAACGAGGTCGAGTTCTTCTTCCTGCGGCCCAAGGACATCGCGATCTACGTCGGCTCCGGCGACCTCGACCTCGGCATCACCGGTCGCGACCTCGCGCTCGACTCCGGTGCCCCGGTCGAGGAGGTCCAGGCGCTCGGCTTCGGCGGCTCGACCTTCCGCTACGCCGCCCCGGCCGGCCGGGACTGGCAGCCGGCGGACCTGCACGGCAAGCGGCTGGCGACGTCGTACCCGCGGCTGGTCCGCGACGACCTCGCCCGCCACGGCGTCGAGGCCGAGGTGATCCGCCTCGACGGCGCGGTGGAGATCTCGATCCAGCTCGGCGTGGCGGACGCGATCGCGGACGTCGTCGAGTCGGGCCGGTCGCTGCGGCAGAACAACCTGGTGGCGTTCGGCGACCCGATCTGCGTGTCGGAAGCGGTGCTGCTGCAGCGGAAGGGCTCCGAGGAGAGCAAGCCGAAGACGCAGCTGGCCGCGCGCCTGCGCGGGGTCGTGTTCGCGCAGCAGTACCTGATGCTGGACTACGACTGCCCGCGGACACTGGTGGAGCGCGCGATCGCGATCACGCCGGGCCTGGAGTCGCCGACGGTGGCCCCGCTCGCGGACGACGACTGGGTGGCCGTGCGGGCGATGGTGTCGCGCAAGAAGGTCAACCTCGTCATGGACGAGCTGGCCGAGGTCGGCGCGAAGGCGATCCTGGCCTCCGACATCCGCTCCTGCCGCCTCTGACCGCCGGCCGCGGCCCCACCGCATGAAGTGAACGACTCGTTCGTGACGTCCCACGCCATGAACGAGTCGTTCATGGCGTTTACCGGGGGCGGTTCGGTTTCTTGGGCAGCAGGTCGTACAGGCCCTTGCGGACGCCGTTGTCGTTGACGTTGCGCGCCACCGCGACCTCGGAGATGAAGTCCTCGAAGACGAACTCCTCGTCGGCCGGGACCACCGCGGGCGCCTGGTTCTGCGCCAGGTGGCTGTCCAGCGTGCCCGCGATCTCGCGGAAGGACAGCGCCTGCAACGTCTCCGGCGCGTACGTCGTCACCGGGACGCCGTGCGCCGCCGCCTCGTTCATCACCACACCCAGCGGCAGGTGCGACAGCATCGGGATGCCGAAGTCGTACATCTCCTGCAGCGCCGCGGCCGCGTAGTGCGAGATCGGCCGCCGGTACAGGCTCGGCACCAGGCCGAACCACGACAGCGGCTGCCGACCGACTGTTTGCTCGACGTACCGGACCTGGTCGGACAGGAGCCGCAGCGCGCGGATGCTCGTCTTGTCCGGCTGGACCGGGACCAGGATGCCGTGCGACGCCGCCAGCGCGTTGTTCGTCAGCACGTCCAGCGCGGGCGGGCAGTCGATGACGCAGTGGTCGTAGTTGGCGAACTGGATGACCCGCGCGAGCTGCCAGCCGGGGACGCGGAACGAGTCGAGCCGCCGGATCAGGTCGAACATCCCCGGTGACGTCGGCACGACGTCGAGCGCGCCGCCGCGGCCGAGGTTGCTGCGCGGGTGCGGGACGACGAGTTCCTCGATCGGGCCCTTCCACGTCTTGGCCAGCGCCTTCGCCAGGCTCGGCTGGTCCGCGGGCACCTCGGACAGCCCGAGCATCTCGGTCGTCGCGTGGCCCTGCGGGTCGAGGTCGACCAGCAGCACCCGGCGGCCCCGCTCGGCCAGTGCGGCCGCGGTGCCGACGCTCAGTGAGGTCTTGCCGACCCCGCCTTTCTGGTTGACCACCGAGGTGATCTGCATGCCGGAGCGCTCCTCAAGTCGGTCGTTCCGCGAAGGTTATTGGATGCGGGCCCGTTGTGGGTGGCTATCCGCCCCCGGCCTGTCGCGGCCGGACCATCAGCGCCTGCGCGCCGGTGGCCACCGGGCCGCCGTCGTCGTGCAGGATGCTCGTCGCCGTGCCGATGCCGTGCTTGCCGACCAGCGTGACCGCGTCCAGGCCGATCCACTCGCCCTCCGGCGTCCGCCGCAGGTGCACGGTGAGCTCCGAGTTGATGAACCACCACTTCTGCGGGTCGAGGTAGTTCGAGACGCCGTTGGCGGAGTCGGCGACGGCGAACAGCCGCTGCAGGCCGCTCGGTTCTTCGCCGTCGACCAGCGGGACGCGCTGGCGGGCCCACACCGCCGCCGGGCCCGGTACGTCCATGCCGCCGCGCACCGCACGCCACTCCATCGCGTCGAGGTAGCCGCCCAGCCAGCCCTCCGGCCACGGCGACTCGGCGACGGTGCCCGGGCCGGGCAACAGCGGGCCGGCGTCGGTGCCGGCCTCCGCCGTGTCCGCCGTCGCGATGCGCCAGGCCGACGCCCGCGCCACGACGCGCTCGGCGCTCGCGAGTTCGGCCTGCAGCAGTTCGACCGACCGGCCGGGGCGCTCGATCCGGGCCCGCACGGTGAGCTCGGCGACCGGTGCCGGGCCGAGGATCTCGACGGTCACCCGTCCGAGTGCGGCCGGATGGGTGGTTTCGACGTTTTCGAGGGCCCGGACGAGCAACGCCGACGGCGGGCCGAAGTGCTGGGCCTCGGGGGTCCACGGCCCGGCCGTGTGCCCGGTGGCGGAGAACCGGTCGCCGCCGAGCGGGACGTAGAAGGCGTCGGCCATCAGTCGGCCCGGTCCAGCGGCGTCTCGTCGCCCGCGTCGGGCTCCGGCCAGCCGGGGTATTCGGGTGGGGTGCCGCCGTACTCGGGGCAGTGCGCCTGGTGGTCGCACCAGTTGCACAGCTTGCTCTTGTTCGCCCGGAAGTCGCCGGTCTTGCCGGCCTTGAGGATGGCCTGCCAGATGGCTTCCAGCGTGCGCTCGAAGCGCAGCAGCTCGGCTTCGTCGGGCGTGTAGGCGAGCGACTGGCCGTCGGTGAGGTACATCAGCTTCAGCTGGCGCGGCACGATCCCGCGCAGCCGCCACAGGACCACGGCGTAGAACTTCATCTGGAACATCGCCTTGGCCTCGCCGATCTCGCGCGGCGCGGCACCGGTTTTGTAGTCGACGACCCGGATTTCCCCGGTCGGCGCGACGTCGAGCCGGTCGATGTAGCCGCGGAGCAGGACGCCGGAGCCGAGTTCGATCTCGACGTGCAGCTCGCAGGCTTCGGGTTCGAGCCGCCGCGGGTCCTCCAGCTCGAAGTAGGCGTCGAGGAGCTTTTCCGCCGACCGGAGCCATTCCGCGTGGTCTTCGGGCTTCGCGCCGTCGAACAGCTCGGTCCACTCCGGACGGTCCGCGGACAGGTCCGTCCACGCCGGGCCGAGCAGCTCGCGCGCCCGCGGTGGAACGCGTTCGGCGGCAGGCAGGGCGAAGAGCCGTTCCAGGACGGAGTGGACGAGCGTGCCGCGCAGCTGGGCCCTGGTCGGGACCTCCGGCAGCCGGTCGACCGCGCGGAACCGGTAGAGCAGCGGGCACTGCTTGAAGTCACTGGCCCTCGACGGCGACAACGCGGGCCGCCGCCGCACCTCGGTGGCGACGGCGGAGGCTGGGGTGTCCATGGTGTCGGTGGTGACGGTGTCGGCGTCGGGCATGGGCAGAGCGTAACGCCGGGGTCCGACAGTTCCGGCGACCGCAACGCCCACCACGCCCACCCGCCCCCACCCAGCCATGGCCCCGAGCGCCCCAATGTGGCCTTCGGTGCGTTGAACGCACCCAAGGTGGCCTTCGGTGCGTTGAACGCACCCAAGGTGGCCTTCGGTGCGTTGAACGCAACCAAGGCCACATTGGGGCGCATTGAGGCGGGGCGACACTGGTGGGGGCCGGATCACCCGGTACCCACACGCGGGGCTCTAGGCTCTGCGCATGGCCGCGACCAGTGAGCAGGGCACCGGGGGGACCCGGCAGGCCGTCCGTTCGGACGGTGGCCTCGTGCTGTTCCGGGTCGCCGGGGTGCCGGTGCTGCTCGCGCCGTCCTGGTGGATCGGCTCGCTGATCGTCGTCGTGCTGTACGCGCCGCTGGTCGGGCGGCTGCTGCCGGATGCCTCGACCACGACGTCGTGGCTGCTGGCCGGTGCGTTCGCGCTGCTGCTGGGACTGTCCGTGCTCGCGCACGAACTCGGGCACTGCCTGGTCGCGCTGCGGCTGGGGATCCCCGTGCGGCGGCTGCGCCTGTTCCTCCTCGGCGGCCTGTCCGAAGTGGCCCGCACGCCGAAGCGCCCCGGCGACGAAGGCCTGGTCGCCGCGGCTGGTCCCGCCGTGTCGCTGCTGCTCGGGGGCTTCTGCGGCCTGCTGATGTTCGCCGTGCCCCCGGACGGTGCGGTCTGGCTCCTGGTCGCCGAATGCGCGGTGGCGAACCTCGCCGTCGGCGTGTTCAACCTCCTGCCCGGGCTGCCGCTGGACGGCGGCAGGCTGGTCCGCGCCGGCGTCTGGGCGGCCACCGGCATCCGGGCGAAGGGGACGCGTGCCGCGGTCGCCGGCGGCGCGGTCGTGGCCGCGGGGCTGCTGGTCTGGGCCATTTGGGGCCTGGCGACCGCGAGCCCGGACCGCTGGCTGCGGCTGGGCGTCTGCGTCGTGACGGCGTGGTTCGTCATCCTCGGCGCGCGCTCGGAGCTGGCCGCCGAAGCCCGCCGCACCTGGCCGGAGGGCCTGGTCCTCGGCGAGCTGGTCCGGCCGGTGCTGCAGCTGCCCGCCGAGAGCCCGGTGTCGGACGCGCTGGCCGCGTCGGCCGGCCGGGGCGTGGTCCTCGTCCGCGCCGACGGCGTGGCGGCCGGGCTCCTGGACGAGGGCGCGGCCGAGCGGCTCGCGAGCTCCTCGCCGAACGCGCCGGCCGAGTTCGCGGCCGAGCCCATCCGGGCCGAGACGGTGCTGCTGGCGTCGGAGCCGGGGGAGGACGTCGTCGAGCGGGTCCGCGAAACCGCGGCGTGGCAGTTCCTCGTGGTCGACGACGAGGGCCGCCCGGCGGGCGTGCTGCGCCGGGACGACCTGCGGGCCGCGCTGAACCGCCGTACCCGCTGAGCCCCTGGCTCGCGCGGCCTGCGAAGATCTGGCGTCGGCCAAACGGGTTACAGGAGGAAGTGTTGTCGGTCAGCGGACCGTTTCGCGCGGGTGATCGGGTGCAGTTGACCGACTCGAAGGGGCGGCACTACACCCTGACGCTGGCCGCCGGTGGTGAGTACCACACCCACCGCGGCGGGCTGGCCCACGACGACCTGATCGGCCGCCCCGAAGGTTCGGTGGTCACGTCCGCGGGCGGGTCGACGTACCTCGCGCTGCGCCCGCTGCTGCCGGACTACGTGCTTTCGATGCCCCGTGGCGCGCAGGTGATCTACCCGAAGGACGCGGCGCAGATCGTGATGTGGGGTGACATCTTCCCGGGCGCGCGCGTGCTGGAGGCCGGCGCCGGCTCCGGCGCGCTGACCTGCTCGCTGCTGCGCGCGGTCGGCCCGGCCGGGCGCGTGCACTCCTACGAGATCCGCGACGACCACGCCGAACACGCCGAGCGCAACGTGGTGAAGTTCTTCGGCGAGAAGCCGGCCAACTGGTCGCTCACGGTGGCCGACCTGGCGTCGCACGAGGGCGAAGTCGACCGCGTCGTGCTGGACATGCTGGCGCCTTGGGACCAGCTGCCGAACGTCGCCGCCCACCTGGTGCCGGGCGGGGTGCTGACGGTCTACGTCGCGACCGTGACGCAGCTGTCGCGCGTCACGGAGTCGCTGCGCGAGCAGCAGTGCTGGACCGAGCCCGAGTCGTGGGAGACGCTGATGCGCCCGTGGCACGTGGTGGGCCTGGCGGTCCGCCCGGACCACCGGATGGTGGCGCACACGGCGTTCCTGCTCACCGCCCGCCGGCTGGCGGACGGCACCGTGTCCCCGCGGGTCTCGCGTCGCCCGAGCAAGGGCAAGGGCTGAGCGGACGCCCGCCGGGTTTTCGCCGCCGGCTCAGCCCGGCACGCACCAGCGGCCGTTCTCCTTGCGCAGCGGGAAGGGCGTGTCCTTGGTGCCGCCCGCGGCTTCGACGTGCACCTTCGCCGTCGCCGACTCGCCGCGCAGCTCCGGGGGTGCGGCCAGTCTCGCCGTGACCGGGCCGGCCGCGTCCCACGTCCGCTGCAGGCCCGCCAGTGCTTCGGCGGTCTGCGGACGGCAGGTGAGCTTCCCGAAAGCCGCCGAATCGTGGCGGGTGATCGCGTCGACGATGGCCTGGGCCAGCACCGCCACCGCCGCCGTGTCGGCTTCGTCGGGGGCGGGCGGCGGTGCCGAAGGGCGGGTCGACGGCGCCGGCGGGCTGGTTGCGACGGGCGGGGAATCGGACGGCGCCACGAGCAGCAGCCCCAGCACCACGCCCGCCCCGGCGCCGCCGAGCAGGACCAGCCCGGCGGCGATCGGGCGGTTCACCGCCGCCGGGTGCTCACGAGCCGTCCGCCTTGACGTTGGACAGGCACCAGAGCCCGGATTCCTTCTGCGCCGACATCGTGCCGACCTTGGTGGCGCTGCCGTCGGTGGCGGAGTAGCGGACGGTGGCCTTGTCGCCGGTCTCCTCCGGGGTGCCGGTCAGCTTGACCGTGACCTTCGGGATGTTGCCCGTGTTGCCCTCGTAGACGCTGCGGCAGATGGTGTCGCCGAGTGCCTTCTCGTCGCCCGCGTTGTAGGCGGCGATGGTCGCGTCGAACAGCTCCTGTGAGCCGGCCTTGCCGGCCGGGGCCGGTCCGCCCGCGGGCTTGCTGCTCTTCGACGTCGGGCTGGTCGGCGCGGTGGTCTTCGGCTTCGGGGTGGACGCCTTCGGCGCCGTCGACGGCGCCGCCGAGCTGCTGCTCGCGGGCGGTGCGGCGGCCTGCTGGTCGTCGCCGCCGTTGGCGAGGATCACAGCCGTGACGCCGCCGCCGACGAGCAGCACCGCGCCCGCCGCGATGCCGACGATCAGGCCGGTTTTCTTCTTCTTGGGCGGGGGCGCCTCGCCGAAGCCACCGCCGCCGTAGGGGTCGTAGCCGCCGAAGGACTGGGGCTGCTGGCCCCACTGGTCCTGCTGGCCGTACTGCGGGTGGCCCTGCTGGGGCTGAGGGCCCGTCTGCGGCTGGTAACCGCCCTGGCCGGGCTGGTCGTACGGACCGGGCTGCCCGTACTGCTGCGTGCCGCCGTCGTAGCCGCCCTGCTGCCCGTACTGCTGGGTCCCGCCGTCGTAGTCGCCGGGCTGGCCGTACTGCTGAGTGCCGCCGTAGCCGGGCTGGGGCTGGGGACCGCTCGGAGGGTAGCCGCCCTGCTGCGGATGGCCGTACGGCCCGGGCTGCTGCCCGTAGCCGCCGGGCTGCTGGCCGTAGCCGCCCGGTTGCTGCGGCGGGTAGGTCATGACGGGTGCCCCCTAGCGTTCCTTCGGTAGCGCCCGGCCGTCGGGCCGGCACAGCGTTGCCCGATGCTAGCCACCGGGCCGGACCGCCGCGCGGTTAGGGCGGAACTGGCCGGAAATGCCCGGATCCCGCGCGGAGGTTGGCGCTCTCGCGGGCGGGGTACTCCCGACGTGCTCGCTTCATCCCGGCCCGGAAGGACCCGTCTTGCACCAGCGCCAGGGCACCGAAATGGCCGCTTGCGCTGCGGGAATGTCCGTGCTGGGGGTGGCAGGCAAACCGCGACGCGCCGATCTTGTGATGCGGAAAGGCCTTTTCTTGTCGGTGATCGCCGGTACCGTGGAATGAAAAGCACTCCGAGGAGGTGCCCGATGCATCATGACCTTCCCGGAGGTCGGCGCGAGGAGGCCGACCCTTCAGCAACATCCGGAGCTGGGACGACGGCGGACGAGCAGGCTCGGCAGATCCGTTTTCTCGAGGAGGAAGTGGCGCTGCTGCGTCGCAAACTGACGGACTCGCCACGGCAGAACCGCGTTCTCGAACAGCGGCTCGCCGAGGCCTCGGAAAGGGTGAGCCAGCTCACCGAGCGAAACACCAAACTGGTCGAAACCCTGCGCGAAGCGCGAGGACAGCTCCTCGCCCTCCGCGAGGAGGTCGACCGGCTGGCCCAGCCACCGTCCGGGTACGGCGTCTTCGTCGAGGCGTACGAGGACAACACGGTGGACGTCTTCACCGCGGGCCGGAAGATGCGGGTGTCGGTTTCGCCCGCGGTCGAGATCGCGTCGCTGCGCCGTGGCCAGGCGCTGCGGCTCAACGAGGCGCTCACCGTGGTCGAAGGCGGCGGTTTCGAACGCGTCGGCGAGGTGTGCGCCCTGCGTGAAGTGCTCGCACCGGACATCGAGGGCGGCAGCCCTCGCGCACTGGTGGTCGGGCACGCGGACGAAGAGCGGGTGGTCCTGCTCTCCGATCTGCTGGCGGAGCAACCGCTCAAGCCGGGCGATTCGCTCCTGGTCGACTCCAAGGCCGGCTACGCGTACGAGCGCGTGCCGAAGGCGGAGGTCGAAGACCTGGTGCTGGAGGAGGTGCCCGACGTCCGCTACGAGGACATCGGTGGCCTCACCCGGCAGATCGAGCAGATCAGGGACGCGGTCGAGCTCCCGTTCCTGCACGCCGACCTGTACCAGGAGTACCAGCTGCGGCCGCCCAAGGGTGTCCTGCTCTACGGCCCGCCGGGCTGCGGCAAGACGCTCATCGCCAAGGCGGTGGCGAACTCGCTGGCCAAGAAGGTGGCGGCGGCGCGGGGCGACAACGAGGACGGGAAGTCCTACTTCCTGAACATCAAGGGCCCCGAGCTGCTCAACAAGTTCGTCGGGGAGACCGAGCGGCACATCCGCCTGATCTTCCAGCGGGCGCGCGAGAAGGCCTCCGAGGGCACCCCGGTGATCGTGTTCTTCGACGAGATGGACTCGATCTTCCGGACCCGCGGGTCGGGCGTCTCGTCCGACGTCGAGACCACGATCGTGCCGCAGCTGCTGTCGGAGATCGACGGTGTCGAAGGCCTGGAGAACGTCATCGTCATCGGCGCCTCCAACCGCGAAGACATGATCGACCCGGCGATCCTGCGGCCGGGCCGGCTCGACGTCAAGATCAAGATCGAGCGTCCGGACGCCGAAGGCGCGAAGGACATCTTCTCCAAGTACCTGGCCGAAGGCCTGCCGATCCACGCCGACGACCTCGCCGAGTTCGGCGGCGACGCCAAGGCGACGTTCGACGCGATGATCCAGCACACCGTCGAGCGGATGTACGAGGAGAGCGACGAGAACCGGTTCCTCGAGGTGACCTACGCCAACGGGGACAAGGAAGTCCTGTACTTCCGCGACTTCAACTCGGGCGCGATGATCCAGAACATCGTGGACCGGGCGAAGAAGTCGGCGATCAAGTCGGTGCTGGAGACCAACCAGCCCGGCCTGCGCGTGCAGCACCTGCTGGACGCGATCGTCGACGAGTTCGCGGAGAACGAGGACCTGCCCAACACCACCAACCCGGACGACTGGGCCCGGATCTCCGGTAAGAAGGGCGAGCGGATCGTCTACATCCGCACGCTCGTCACCGGCAAGAACCAGGACTCGGGGCGGGCGATCGACACCGCCACGAACACCGGTCAGTACCTGTAGGTTCGAAGGTTCGATGGGGCGGCTGCTTCGGCAGCCGCCCCATCGGCGTGTCTAACGGCGGACGAGTTCGGCTTCGGCCGGAGTTGAGCGGCGCAGGCGCAACCTGCCGTGGGCGGCGAGGATGCCCAGCACCACCAGCAGTGCCCCGGCCGGCTGGTTCCAGCTCACCGGCTCGCCCAGCACGAGCACGCCGAGCAGGACCCCCACCACCGGCGTCAAGTACGTCACCGCGGAGGCGTTGGCCGCGCCCCAGGCGGCGATGATCCGGGTGTTCCAGGCGTAGGCGATGCCGGTGCCGAAGACACCGAGCGCGATCATGCTCGCGACCACCGGCAGGTCGAGGTGGACCGGCGTGGCCGCGATCGCCGGAGCCAGCAGGGCGAGGATCACCGTTGCCGACGCCGTCTGCCCGAACGCGACGACGACCGGATCCGTCCCCCGAGGTGAGACGAATCGGCGCAGGTAGACGAAACACGCGCCGTAGCACGTCGTCGCGCCGAGACAGGCGAGCTGGGCGGTCAGCTGGTGCGACACGTCGATGCCGTGCCACACCCCGACGATCGTGAGCACGCCGGCGAACCCGAGCAGCAGGCCGAGCACCCGGGGCGGGGTGAACCGTTCCGCCGGCAGCGCGGCGGCCGCCAGCAGCATCGTGACCAGCGGCGTCGTCGCGTTGAAGATGCTGGCCAATCCGGACGAAATGTACTGTTCCGCCCACGAGAACAGCAGGAACGGCACGACGCACAGCAGCACCGACACGGCCGCGAGGTGCCCCCACAGCACGGGATCACGGGGAAGCGGCCGCCGGCGCACCAGCAGGATCACGGCCAGCGCCGCCGCCCCCAGCGCGACGCGGGCGAGCGCGACCTGGCCGGGGGAGAGCCCGCCGAGACCCACCTTGATGAACAGGAAACTCGCACCCCACACCACGGCCAGCAGCGCGAACCGCACCGTGACCCCGAACTCCGCCAATCGCATGGCCGCAGTCAAACCGGCGAACCGGCCGCGAAGCCAGCGGTTTTCCGACCCCGCGCTGCGTATAACGCCCTATACCGCCCGGCGGTAGGATGTTTCCGTGGCGGGGAGAACCGGACGGCGGTGGCAGGAAGCCGTCAGCCACGTCGCGAGCCGCGTCACCGGACCGCCGCTGCCGGAAGACCTGGACGTCACGATCCACTTCCACCCGGACCGGCTGGTGGGGGAGGTGCCGCTGCTGCGGCACTGGCTTACCGACGGGGTCTACCGCTCGCAGTTCGAGACCGGCACGGGCAACGGCGGCCTGACCGCGCACCCCGGTGGTGACCGGTGGCACTGGGAACACCGGATGTTCGGCGGCGTCTACGACGACCTGCCGCCGTCGGCCCGCCCGAAGTACGGCTCGCTCAACCATCGCCGCCGCCGGGCCGGCGGCTCGGTGCGGTTCGGTTCGGCCCACCTCCGGCTCAAGCGGGAGGTCCTGGACCGGACGACGTTCTGCTACCCGGACAGCTTCCGCGAGCCGGCGCACTTCGGCACGCGCACGCACATGCCGCTGATCCCGCTCGTCGAGGCGGACGCTCCCGACGAGCTCGACGGCTACATCGAGGCTCACGTCCACGGCCCGCTCCGGCTGCCGGACGACGTCGCGGCCCTCGTGCTGGACCCGGCGTTCCGCGGCACCGACGTCGAGGCGGCGGCCGCGGAGTTCCGGTTCCCGACCCGCTGGCACCACGGGTTCCGGCTCCCGGTGGCGAAGCTCGCCGAGCACGCGGACTACCGCGGCGAGGAAGCCGTGCGGGCCGGCGAAGACATCGCCGAGGACGGGTGGCTGGACGCCCGCGTCATCGGCGGCGCCGTCCGCGCCGGCCGGCACGACCCCCAGGTGCTCAAGCGCGTGTGGCACTGCACTGCGCGGTTCGGCTTACGCGGGTAGCAGGGCCTCGGTCAGCCGGCGCCAGTGCGGCATGGCCGAGGTGCCCGGCTCGACCCCGATGACCTGGACGCCGACGTGGTCGGCGCCCGCCTCGAGGTGGCTGCCCAGCTTCGTGGTGATCGTGTCGAGGTCGCCCCAGAACACGAGGTCGTCGACGAGCCGGTCGCTGCCGCGGCCGCCGTCGAGGTCCGCTTCGGTGTAGCCGAGCCGCCGGAACTTGGCGACGTTGTACTCCGAGGTGAGGTAGGGGTGCAGGTGCGCGCGGGCGATCTCCCGGGCCTTGGCCGCGTCGGTTTCGAAGAGCACGGCGTGCTCGACGCCCAGGAACGGTTCCGTCCCGAGGATTTCCCGTGCCTGAGCCGTGTGCTCCGGCGTTACGTGGTAGGTGTGCGCGCCCGCCGACCGGTCGCGGGCCAGCGCCAGCATCTTCGGTCCGTACGCCGCGAGCAGGCGGCGCATCGGTGCCCGCGGGGCGGGGTTGACGGACTGGCCGTCGTCCAAGGCGTCGAGGTAGTCGTTCATCGCCTGAAGGGGCTTCGTGCCGGGTTTTCCGGCACCGATGCCGAGTCCCAGCAGGTGGCGGTCCGGGTAGGCGTCCGCCAGCAGCAGGGCCGCGCCGCGGGTCCACTGCGCCTCGCGGGCCCAGATCCGCGCGATGCCGTTCACGACGGTGAGGCGCTCGGTGGCCGCCAGCAGGAACCCGGCGTGCGTCAGTGCTTCCCGCCCCTGGCTCTCCGGGATCCAGATCGACGGCCAGCCGAGTTCTTCCAGCTCCCGCACCGAGTCCCGGATCAGACCGGCCGGCTGGTCCTCGAAGTCGAACGTCCAGATCCCGTAGCGGCCGAGGCGCATGTTCTCGATCATACCCATAAATCGAAGTATCGCAGATTTTCGATATGATGCAACCGGCGGGGACTGGAACCGGGGAAGGGGAGGGGTTAGAGCGAGCGGCCGAGCGTGCCGACGAGCTCGGCGATCCGGGCTTCGTCGCGCTTGTAGTGCGTCCACTTGCCGACACGTGTCGCCCGCACCAGGCCGGCGCGCTGCAGTTCGGCCATGTACGCCGAGACGGTCGACTGTGCCAGCCCCGTCTTCTTCTGGATGTGGGTCACGCACACGCCGACCTCGACCGGATCGGCGATGGCCCGCTCGAGCGGGCTCTGTTCATCGAAAAAGTGCCGCACGGGCTCGCGCAGCCACCGCAGCACCTGCAGCCGTACCGGGTTCGCGAGTGCCTTGAACACGTCGAGCAGCTGCTCGGCGTGTTCAAGTTCGGGTTCGGGTTCGGTGTGCGCAGTCATGAGGCCTCGAGATCAGCATAACCGCCCCGGCGTGTGCTCCGCGCACCTTCCCGTATAACGACCTATACTCACGGCCGTGACCGAAGAAACCCGGCCCCGCGCACCCATCACCGAAGCCGACGTCCTGGCCTGGCTGGAGACGACGGCGGCCGCCGTCGAAGCGGGGGAGGTGGGGGCCCAGGAACTCATCGACATGCTCGGCGAGCTGCGCCGCGCGTCGGCGGCTTGCGCCGACGCTTCGGACTGGCTGCTGCTCGCGGCTCGGGAGGGCGGCGCGAGCCTGCGCCAGATCGCCCCCGTCTTCGGCAAGGGCTACGTCCGGGCTCCGGCCGCGCGCCTCGAAAAGCTGCACCGCCAGGCCCAGACCGCGAGTCAGTGGCTGGCCATCCTGCGGCACAAGCAGACCGCGTGAGCGCCCGCGTGGACCGGATCGCCCTCGGCCTGGCGGCGCTGGGCCGTCCCGCCTACATCAACCTGGGCCGGGACGGGGCGCTGCCGCCGGTGCGGGACGTCGCTTCGATGCGAGCGGCGACCTTCGCGGTGCTCGACGACGCGTACGCCGCGGGCGTCCGGCACGTCGACGTCGCCCGCTCGTACGGGCGCTCCGAGGAGTTCCTGGCCGGCTGGCTCGCCGAGCGGGGACACGCCGACGTGGAGATCTCGAGCAAGTGGGGGTACGCCTACGTCGGGGAGTGGCGGCTCGACGCCGAGGTGCACGAGGTGAAGGAGCACTCGGCGGCGCGGTTCGCCGCGCAGTGGGCGGAAACCCTGGCGCTGCTGGGGGACCGGGTCGGGCTCCACCAGGTCCATTCGCTCACTGTGGACAGTCCGCTCTTCGGTGACGAACCGTTGCTCGAAGCGCTGGCGGAACTGTCCGCGAACGGCGTCGCGGTCGGGTTTTCGACGTCCGGGCCGGCCCAGGCGGACGCGATCGAGCGGGCGTTCGCGCTGGAAGTGGCCGGGCAGCCGGTGTTCTCGGCGGTGCAGTCGACCTGGAACGTCCTGGAGCCGTCCGCGGGGCCGGCACTGGCCGCGGCGCACGCGGCCGGGAACCGGGTGCTGGTCAAGGAAACCCTGGCCAACGGCAGGCTGGCGGTGGAAGCGCCGGCCGCGGTCCGCGAGATCGCGGCCGCGCACGGCACCGGGCCGGACGCGGTCGCGGTGGCCGCGGTGCTGGCGCACGACTGGGCGGGCCGGGCGGTCATCGGCCCGGCGAGCCCGGCGCAGCTCGCGGCGAACCTGCGGGCCACGGCCCTCGAACTGACCGCGGCCGAACGGGATGTCCTGGCCACGCTCGCCGAGGCACCCGGGGCGTACTGGCGACACCGGTCCTCCTTGGCGTGGGACTGAGCGGCTGCACTACCCTTCGCAGGCACGCCACGGACGACGGGAGGCCGGGACAGGTGCGTCATCGGCAGGCGATCGCGTTGGCCGCGGTCGCGTTGGTCGGCCTCACGGGCTGCGACGGGCCCGACCCGAACAACCTCGAGACGTACTACGACGATCCGGTCCCCACGTCCTCGACGCCTCCGGCCGCCGCGGAAACCCCGGTGGGCCCCGCCAAGGCGGCCCCGGTGACGCCGGATCTCGGTGCGCTCGCGCAGCGCGCGCTGCTGTCCGATGCGGACGTCGCCGAGGAGGGCGTGCAGCCGGCTTCGGGTGAGACGTCGGGGTGCCTGACCGACGGGATCTCGGCCACCAGCCGCACCGCGACCTGGCGCTATCCCAGCGGCTCGGTGCTGCGCCACCGCGTCGCGGCCTACCCGGACGAGTCCGCGGCGGACGCCGTGGCGCGTGCCGGCTGCGCGGGCAAGACGGTGAGTGTCCCGGCGCAGGCCGGTGTCGATCGCCAGCGGGCGTGGTGCGAGGGCAAGACCTGCACCGTCCTGCTGGCGAAGGGGAGGCTCGTGTCCGGGCTGACCGTTTCGGCGAGCACGGAGACCCGGGCGGTGGACGCGGCGAAGCGCCTGCTGCCCGCGATGGCGGCGAAGCTGGCCGCTCAGCCGTAGCGGCGGAACCACTCCTGGACGCCTTCGCGGCCGTCGGGGATGAAGGGCAGCTCCGGGGCCGGGTCGTCGATCCAGGCCCGCAGCTCGGCCAGGGTGATCCAGCGGCCTTCGACGATCTCCTCGGCCTGGTGGCGGATCGGGCCGTCCCAGCGGACCTCGAAGGCGAAGTTGTGGCAGCGGTTGCGGCCGTCGTCGTAGACCTTGGTGAACAGGGGCACCGGTTCCACCCCCTGGACGCCGAGTTCTTCGGCGAGTTCGCGGCGGGCGCACTCGGCCGGGGTCTCGCCGGCGGCGACCACCCCGCCGGCCCAGCAGTCCCAGGTGGAGGGGAAGACGTCCTTCCCGGGGGTGCGGAGGTGCACGTAGACCGCGTTTCCGTCACCCGAACGGACCAGGACGACGCCGGCGGCGTGCCACAGGGCGCCGGCGCGGACGCGGGTGCGGGTGGTGGTGCCGACCACCGCGCCGGCCTGGTCATAGAGGGCAACGAGTTCGTCACTGCCTGGCATGGGTGCATCGTTCCACTAGGACGACCCCGTAGGGTGGGGACATGCGGCGGATCATGGGAACCGAAGTCGAGTACGGCATCTCCGTGCCGGGCGACGCGACGGCGAACCCGGTACTCACCTCCACCCAGGTCGTGCTGGCCTACGCGGCGGCGGCCGACATCCCCCGTGCCCGGCGGGCGCGGTGGGACTACGAGGTGGAGAGCCCGCTGAGGGACGCTCGCGGGTTCGACTTGACCGGCCCGGGCGGGCCGGGGCACGACCCGGACGTCGAGGACCTGGGTGCGGCGAACGTCATCCTGACCAACGGGGCGCGGCTGTACGTCGACCACGCGCACCCGGAGTACTCCGCACCCGAGGTGACGAACGCGCGGGACGCGGTCATCTGGGACAAGGCGGGCGAGCGGGTGATGGAGGAGGCGGCGATGAAGGCCGCGTCCGTGCCGGGCCAGCCGCAGCTGCAGCTGTACAAGAACAACGTCGACGGCAAGGGCGCGAGCTACGGCACGCACGAGAACTACCTGTGCGCGCGGTCGACGCCGTTCACCGCGATCATCGCCGGGCTGACGCCGTTCTTCGTGTCGCGGCAGGTCGTGACCGGCTCGGGCCGGGTCGGGATCGGCCAGCAGAGTGAAGAGGCCGGGTTCCAGCTCTCCCAGCGTGCGGACTACATCGAGGTCGAGGTCGGCCTGGAGACCACGCTCAAGCGCGGGATCATCAACACCCGCGACGAGCCGCACGCGGACGCGGACAAGTACCGGCGGCTGCACGTCATCATCGGCGACGCGAACATGTCGGAGTACTCGACGTACCTGAAGGTCGGGACGACGGCGCTGATCCTGGACCTGATCGAGTCGGGGATCCGGTTCGACGAGCTGAAGCTGGACGAGCCGGTCAAGGCCGTGCACCAGATCAGCCACGACCCGACGCTGAAGACGCAGGTCGCGCTGGCCAACGGCAAGAAGTACACCGGGCTGGACCTGCAGTTCGCCTACCACGAGATCGCTTCGCAGAACCTGGAGCGCACGGACGCGGACCAGGCGTCGAAGGAGGTCCTGCGGGTCTGGGGCGAGGTGCTGGACGCGCTGGCGCGGGATCCGCAGGAGTGCGCGGACCGGCTGGACTGGCCGGCGAAGCTGCGGCTGCTGGAGGGCTACCGGCAGCGGGACAACCTGGCCTGGGGCGCGCCCCGGCTGCGGCTGGTCGACCTGCAGTATTCGGACGTGCGGCTGGCGAAGGGCCTGTACAACCGGCTCGTCACGCGCGGGTCGATGAAGCGGCTGGTCTCGGAGGAGGAGGTGCTGGCCGCGGTGACGACGCCCCCGTCGGACACGCGGGCCTACTTCCGGGGCCGGGCGCTGGAGAAGTACGCGACCTCCATCGCAGCGGCTTCGTGGGATTCGGTCATCTTCGACGTGGGCAAGGAGTCGCTGGTGCGGATCCCGACCCTGGAGCCGCTGCGGGGGACGAAGGCGCACGTCGGCAAGTTGCTGGACAACGCGGCGACGGCGGAGGAGCTGGTGGAGGCGCTCACCGGTTCGGACTAGGCGGTTGGCACACCGATCGCGGCGTTGCCCCGAATGTCGGGGCCGCTGGGTAGGCTAGGAAACATCAGCCAGACCGGGAGGCGAGATGGCCCAGGAAAAGATCGAAAAGCACGGCGGTGGTGACTCCGACGAGGAGTTCGACGACACCGGCGCGGCGGGTCAGGAGCGGCGCGAGAAGCTCGGCGAGGACGTGGACACGATCCTCGACGAGATCGACGACGTGCTCGAAGAGAACGCCGAGGACTTCGTCCGGGCCTACGTGCAGAAGGGCGGCGAGTAGCCGCTCCGGGGCACTGCGCCCTTGCCGACCGTTCAGCCGGCGGCCGGGTTCCGCGTGCGTCCTCCGCGCGCGGGGCTCCGGCCCGCACAGATGGGATTTTTGAGCACGTATGGACAACACCAGGGGCATCTCGGGTCCCGCGCTGCCTTCGACTTACTTTTCCTCGGCGACGTCGTCGTTTTCGGACTTCCTGCGCGTGCAGGCGCCGGAGCTGCTCCCCGAGCGGCGCGTGGCGCAGGGCGTGGCTGAGCTGGGCATCCCGCACGGGACGACGATCGTCGCGTGCACGTTCGCGGGCGGTGTGCTGATCGCGGGTGACCGGCGGGCGACGTCGGGCAACCTGATCGCGAGCCGCGACATCGAAAAGGTGCACGTCACCGACGAGTATTCGGCGGTCGGCATCGCGGGCACGGCGGGGCTGGCCGTGGAGATGGTGCGGCTGTACGCGGTCGAGCTGGCGCACTACGAGAAGATCGAGGGCGTCACGCTGTCGCTGGACGGCAAGACGAACAAGCTGGCCGGGATGGTCAAGGCGAACCTCGAGATGGCGATGGCCGGGCTGGCGGCGATCCCGTTGTTCGTGGGGTACGACCTGGAGGCCGAGGACGCCAAGCACGCGGGACGGATCGTCTCGTACGACGCCGCGGGCGGGCGTTACGAGGAGAACGGCGGCTACGCGGGCATCGGCTCGGGTTCGCTGTTCGCGAAGTCCGCGCTGAAGAAGCTTCACGACCCGGACGCCGACGTCGACGGCGCGGTGCGGGTCGCGGTGGAGGCGCTGTACGACGCGGCGGACGACGACACCGCGTCGGGCGGCCCGGACCTGGTGCGGCGGATCTTCCCGAGCGTCGTCACGATCACCGCGGAGCACGGCGCCGTACAGCTGTCGGAAGCCGAGACGGCGGCCGTGGCCGAGGCCGTCGTGGCCGGGCGGATCGAGCGCCAGCAGCGCCGGCTGTCCTGACCGGAGCCGGACCAGTGAACGTTGGAACACCGAAAGACCTGGAGCGCACACCGTGACGATGCCGTTGTATGCCTCTCCCGAGCAGCTGATGCGGGAGCGTTCCGAGCTGGCGCGCAAGGGCATCGCGCGCGGCCGGAGCGTGGTGGTGCTGAAGTACTCGGGTGGCGTGCTGTTCGTGGCGGAGAACCCGTCGGCGACGTTGCACAAGGTCTCCGAGATCTACGACCGGATCGGCTTCGCCGCGGTCGGGCGCTACAGCGAGTTCGAGAACCTGCGCGTGGCGGGCATCCGGCACGCGGACCTGAAGGGCTACCAGTACGACCGGCGTGACGTGAGCGCCCGTGCACTGGCGAACGCCTACGCGGCAACGCTGGGCAGCATCTTCACCGAGCAGCTGAAGCCGTTCGAGGTCGAGGTCTGCGTGGCCGAGGTCGGCGCGACCGCGGCGGAGGACCAGCTGTACCGGCTGACCTACGACGGGTCGATCTTCGACGAGCCGCAGTACACCGTGATGGGCGGTCAGAACGAGAAGATCGCGGCAAAGCTGAAGGAGACATTCGAGGAGGGCCTGGACCTCCAGGCGGCGCTGGGCATCGCGGTGGCGGCCCTGCGGACGCCGACCCAGCCGGCATCGACTTCGTCCTCTTCGTCTTCGTCCTCGTCGTCGGCGAGCGCATCGGCGAGCGCATCGGCGAACGGAAACGGCGAGGCCGACCCGATCAAGCTGGAGGTGGCGGTCCTGGACCGCGACCGCCCCCGCCGCATGTTCCGCCGCCTGACGGGCACGGCACTGGACACGCTCCTCCCGGTCCCGGACCCCCAGGGCGAAGAGCCGGAGAGCAAGCCCGAAGGCGAGTGATTTTCCAAGCAAAGCGGGGCGTGGCCGGACGGCCACGCCCCGCTTTTCGTCTGCACCAACCCCAACACAACCCATCGGCCACACCCCCCTGCCGACCGATACGAAGCCGCCTCAGCGGCCGGCAGGCCGTGTCAAGGCACGCTTTCCCGCCTTGACACGGTCTGTCGGCCGTTGAACAATCCGGCGTTCGGCCGGCGGGGGTACACCCCGGCAGACCCCACAGACCTCAGAACGTCTCCGGAGAAGTCCGAAAAGCCTGATCAGCAAACGCCAGCAAGTACGGCAGCGTGGCCCGCGCGGTATGCCAGGTGTGGTTGAACCCCCGTTCAGCATGAACCACGGCCTCCTGCCCCCGCGCCCGCAGCGCGTCAGCGATCCGGTGCGCCGTGGTGACGTCGGTCGGCGCGCCGGTACCGACCGCGAGCATCACCGAAATCGGAGCGCTGAACTTCATCGCAGGCAGGTAGCGCCGAGGCGTGTTGGCGGCGATGGCGGCCTGGTTGCCGTCGAGGATGCCGACGGAGTCGTTGAGGTCGTCGTACGGCAGGGCGATCACCAGGGTGGCGAACTCGCCGACGTGGTGGAGCCCGATGTTGAGCGCGCCGAACCCGCCGCCGGACATGCCGCCCAGCGCCCGGTGGGTCCGGTCGGCCAGCGTCCGGTAGTGCTGGTCGACGGCCGGGACCACGGTGCCGGCCAGGTAGCTCTCCAGCTGCGGGCCCCCGGGCACGTTCAGGCACTCCCAGTCGGTGCTGGGAGTGCCGGCGGTCATGTCCACGCTGACCACGATCATCGGCGCGATGACGTTGGCCTGCTGGAGCGCCAGGAGCGTGCCGGGGGCGTCGCCGGAGGTGAGCCAGTCGCGGGGACCGCCGAACGGGTAGCCGTGGATGAGGTAGACGACCGGGTACCGGCGGGCGGGGCCGGCGTCGTACCCGGGCGGCAGGATGACGTAGCTGCTGCCCGACGGGATCCCGTGGGCGGGGTCGGGAAGGGTGAGCACGTCGATCCGCTGCCCGGCGGCCGCCGTGACCGCGCCGGCGTGCGGCGCGGACGCCGAACCCGCCGACGGTTCGGGCGCCTCCTTGCCGTCGTCGAGCAGGTGGCCGGCGAGGTTGACGACGCCAGGACCGCGCTGGAGGAGCCGGGCCAGGTCGTCGGAGGTGCGGACGTACCCGACGTAGCTGTTGAGCGCGGTGACCGCCGTCAGCAGGAGCAGGACGCCGAAGGCGGTGAAGCCCCAGCGCCGGACGCGGCGGCGGTACCCGAGCGCGACCACGACGGCGAGGACGGCGACGGCGGCCGAGGCGACGCCGAGCCAGATGAGCGGCGACTCGAGCGGGCCGAGGTCGCGGGCGCGGGCGGTGACGTCACCGGGGAGCACCGGGTCGGTCGCGGCCCGGTGGATGACGCTCGCCAGGCCGTGCCCGTCCATCGAATCCCCGCTCGTCCCCTGGTGCGGGCCGGCGTGCCCGCAGTTCGACCGCGAACCTAGCCACGGGCGCCTGTGGGTTCGTTGAGAGAAGGTAAAGCAACCTCACAGGCGGTAGAGCGTCAGAGCCCTCGGCCGCGACCGGAAGCAGAACCGGTTGCCGAGCGGGCCGACCTCGCCGTCGGTGGCGACGCGGCGGTTGCCGTCGAGCAGCTCGACCTTCAGTTCGGGCAGGTCGAGCTCCTGGTAGACGTGGCTGGCGGCGAGGCTGCGGGTGATCATCGCGAGCAGGAACCGGGCGCGGGAGTAGGGCAGGTCGGCGCGCAGGTAGCGGATGTCGAGCAGCCCGGTGTCCAGCGCCGGCCGCCGGCTCGGCGCGAACCCCTTCGGGGCGTACGTGCCGTTGCCGACGAACAGCAGCCAGATCTGCGTCCGCTTGCCGTTGAGCCGGACGGTCAGCGGCTTGGCGTGCCGCAGCGTCCTGGCCAGCGCCATCGCGGCCGAGGGCCACTTGGGGTGGCGCTGCTGGAGCTTCTCGCGCAGCCGGACCATCTCCGGGTAGCCGCCGAGGCTGGCGGTGTTGACGAACCAGCGGTGGGCCGGGCCGCCGACGCCGTCGATCTCGACTTCGCCCAGGTCGACGCGGACGGCGTTGCCCACCTCGGTCGCCGCGTCGGCGTCGGGCATCGAGGTGACGCCGACGTCGCGGGCGAAGTGGTTGAGCGTCCCCGCCGGGACCAGGGCGAGCGGCAGGTCGCGCTCGGCGGCGACGGAGGCCACCGCGGCGACGGTGCCGTCCCCGCCCGCGACGCCGAGCGCGCGGACCGTGCCGCGGGCGTCGATCTCGGCTTCGAGCTGGGCACGCAGGTCACCCCGGGGGTCCGGGTACAGCAGCGTGGCCTTCGGCCAGGCGAACTTGACGTCCTCGGTCGGGTCCTGGCTCGCCACCCCGGAGTTCGGGTTGACGACCGCGAGCATGTCCTCGCCGTCGACCATCTCGGGGGCGTCCGCGTCGTGGGCCGTGCGGCCCGGGACGTCGTCGTGCAGCGGCCACCAGTGCCGGGTGGCCAGGCCGACGCCGACGCCGATGCTCAGCCCGACGCCCACGTCGGATGGCCAGTGCACGCCGGTGTGGACCCGCGAGTAGGCCACGGCCAGCGCCAGCGGGGCCACGGCGAGCCCGGCCCGCGGCGACTCCATCGCCACCGCGGTGGCGAAGGCCGCCGCGGACGCGGAGTGCCCGGAGGGGAACGACGAGGACGTGGGCCGTTTCCGCAGGCGGCGGTGCATCGGCACCTCCTCCTCGGCCGGGCGGCGGCGGGGGAACAGCGGCTTGCCGATGAGGTTCGCCGCGGCGCTGGCCCCGGCGATCGCGACGACCCCGCGCAGCGCACCCCGGCGGGGCGCGCCCTTGCGGGTGGCCAGGAGCGCGGCGACCGCCCACCACAGGCGGGACTTGTTCGCCGATCTCGACAGCGTCATCAGCGCGTCGTCGGCTTTCGACGCGGGCAGCGAGGCACTGCGGCGCATCAGGGCGCGGTCGGTCCGGCCGACCCGCCGGAAGGCCCGGATGAGCTGGTGTGACAAGGAGTCCTGCCTTCCGAATGACGTCAAGAGCCGTGCTCCAATCGTGCCGTATTCGGGGTGAATTCACCGTCTGTGGCGTACTGGGGGCGTGTCGACGCCCGAACGGCGCACCGTCGGAGGGGGTCCAGCGCCTACTCTGGTGGAATGCAGCGGCGGATCTTTGGCATCGAGACCGAGTTCGGGGTCACGTGCACCTTCCACGGACAACGCAGGCTCTCGCCCGACGAGGTGGCGCGGTACCTGTTCAGGCGGGTCGTGTCGTGGGGACGCTCCTCCAACGTGTTCCTCTCGAACGGCTCGCGGCTCTACCTGGACGTCGGCTCGCACCCCGAGTACGCGACGGCCGAATGTGACGACCTCGTCCAGCTGGTCACCCACGACAAGGCCGGGGAGCGGATCCTCGAGGACCTGCTGGTCGACGCGGAGCGGCGGCTCGCCGACGAGGGCATCGGCGGCGACATCTTCCTGTTCAAGAACAACACCGACTCGGCGGGCAACTCCTACGGCTGTCACGAGAACTACCTGGTGACCCGGGCGGGCGAGTTCTCCCGGATCGCGGACGTGCTGCTCCCGTTCCTGGTGACCCGCCAGCTCATCTGCGGTGCCGGCAAGGTGCTGCAGACCCCGCGGGGCGCGGTCTACTGCCTGTCCCAGCGAGCGGAACACATCTGGGAGGGCGTCTCCAGCGCCACGACCCGGTCGCGGCCGATCATCAACACCCGTGACGAGCCGCACGCCGACGCCGAGCGCTACCGGCGGCTGCACGTCATCGTCGGCGACTCGAACATGGCCGAGCCGACGACCATGCTCAAGGTCGGCTCGGCGAACCTGGTGCTCGAGATGATCGAAGCCGGCGTCCAGTTCCGCGACTTCACCCTCGACAACCCGATCCGGGCGATCCGCGAGATCAGCCACGACCTCACCGGCCGCCGCCAGGTGCGGCTGGCGGGCGGGCGCGAGGCCTCGGCGCTGGACATCCAGCGCGAGTACCACGCCCGCGCGATCCAGCACATCAAGGACAACGGCACGACCGCGGCGAACGAGCGCGTCGTCGAGCTGTGGGGCCGGGCGCTGGACGCGGTCGAGCAGCAGGACTTCGGCAAGATCGACACCGAGATCGACTGGGCGATCAAGCACCGGCTGGTCGAGCGCTACCGGGCCAAGCACGACCTGGACCTGTCCAGCCCGCGCATCGCGCAGCTCGACCTGGCCTACCACGACATCCGCCGTGGCCGGGGCATCTTCGACCTGCTCCAGCGCAAGGGGCTGGTCCGCCGGGTCACTGACGACGGCGAGATCGAAGCCGCCAAGGACACCCCGCCCCAGACCACCCGGGCCAAGCTGCGCGGCGACTTCATCGCCGCCGCCCAGGCCGCCGGCCGCGACTTCACGGTCGACTGGGTGCACCTGAAGCTCAACGACCAGGCCCAGCGCACGGTCCTGTGCAAGGACCCGTTCCGCTCGGTCGACGAGCGGGTGGAACGCCTGATCAGCTCGCTCTAGCCGGTACCGCCGAGGGGGACGTCCGCGCCGGGCGTCCCCCTCGGCGGTCCCGACGAAAGTCGCGCGGCTGGTGCGGCAGGATCGGGCGCATGCGTGTCGTGCTGCTCGTGCTCGCCTTGCTGGTTTCGATCGTGGCTCCGGCGTCGGCGGGGGAGCGACCGCCGGAGTGGGAGCTGAAACCGACCGGCGTCACGGCCCAGTTCCGCGGCCTGTCCGCGGTGAGCGCGCGGGTGGCCTGGGTCAGCGGCACGCAGGGCACCGTCCTGCGCACGGTCGACGGCGGCCGCACCTGGGCCTCGGTCGGGCCGCCCGGGACCGGGACGCTCCAGTTCCGTGACATCGAGGCCTTCGACGCCGACCGCGCCGTGGTGCTCTCCATCGGCCCCGGGACGGACTCCCGCGTCTACCGGACCGACGACGGCGGCGCGCACTGGCGCCAGACGTTCCAGAACACCGATGCGGCGGCCTTCTACGACTGCCTCGCCTTCTTCGACCCGTGGCGCGGCCTGGCGATGAGCGACCCCGTCGACGGCCGGTTCCGCGTGCAGGCCACCTTCGACGGCGGCCGCAGCTGGCGGCCGGTGCCCGACAGCGGCTTCCCGCCCGCGCTGCCCGGCGAGGCCGGGTTCGCGGCCAGCGGCCAGTGCCTCACGACGGCGGGGCCGTTCGACGCCTGGCTCGCGACGGGCGGCGGCGCGACCGCCCGCGTCCTGCACTCCGGCGACGGCGGACGGCACTGGACGGTGTCGGACACGCCGTTGCCCAGCAGCCCGTCGGCGGGCGTGTTCGCACTGGCCTTCCGCTCGCCGTCCCGGGGCATCGCGATCGGCGGCGACTTCGCGAACCCGGACGCACCCGGCCCGGCCGTCGCGCTGACCCGGGACCGCGGCCGCACCTGGACCACCCCGGGCCAGTACCCGGCGGGCTACCGCTCCGGGCTGGCCTGGCGCGGCGGGACGGTGCTGGCCGTCGGCCCCGGCGGCAGCGACTACAGCCCCGACGGCGGACGGCACTGGACGTCGTTCGACACCGGCAGCTTCGACAGCGTGGACTGCGCCGGCGCCGCCTGCTGGGCCAGCGGCGCACAGGGCCGGGTGGCACGCCTGCGCTAGAGGACCTGTCCGGTCGGCCGGACCATGATCTCGTTGACGTCGACCGTGGGCGGCTGCTGGAGGGCGTAGAGCACCGCGCGGGCGATGTCGTCCGCGGCCAGCTTCGGCTTCCTGCGCTGCTCGTCGCTGAGGATGTCGGTGTCGGTGATGCCCGGGTTGATCAGCGTGACCCGCACGCCGGTGCCGACGGCCTCCTCGCGGATCGCCCCCGCCATGCCGGTCACGGCCCACTTCGTCGCCGAGTAGAGGCTCGCGTTGCGGATGTAGCGCCCGGCGACCGAGCCGGTGATGAGCAGGTGCCCGGACGTCTCCGCGAGCGCCGGGAGGGCCGCGCGGGCGGTGTAGGCCGCGCCCAGGACGTTGGTGCGGACCATCGCCTCCCACGCCCGCGGGTCGGGATCGTCGGTGCCGAAGAAGGACGTCCCGACCCCGATGCCGGCGTTGGCGAAGGCGGCGTCGAGCCGCCCGAACCGTTCGACGGTTTCGGCGACGGCCCCGGAGATGCCCGGCCAGTCCCCGACATCGGCACCGAGGGCGACGGCCCGGTCTTCGCCGAGCTCGGCGGCGAGGGAGGCGACGGATCCGGCTTCGCGGGCGACGAGGGCGACCTTGAAGCCGGAGCCGGAGCCGGCGGCCAGGCGCGCGGTCGCGGCGCCGAGGCCGCGGGAGGCACCGGTGATGAGGAGAACACGATCAGCCATGCACTCCAGGCTAAGGCGGTTCCCCGGCTCTCCAGCGCCCCAATGTGGCCTTCGGTGCGTTGGGCGCACCCAAGGTGGCCTTCGGTGCGTTGGGCGCACCCAATGTGGCCTTGGTTGCGCTTGGTTCTCAGGGCACCAGCACGAGCCGTCCGCGCAGGCCGCCTGTGGCGAGACGCGCGTGGGCCGCCGCCGCTTCGGCCAGGGGCAGGGTTGCGGCCACGCGCAGCGCCAGCGTGCCGTTCTCCGCCAGGCGGGCCAGCTCGGCCAGGCGTTCGCCGTCCGCGCGGATCCAGACGTTGCGGACGCGGATGCCACGCAGCGGGAGCGGGGCGGCGCCCGCGGCGAAGGCCACGAACTCGCCGCCGCCGCGGACCGCGTCGAGGGCGTCGAGGCCGAGGAGCGCGGTGTCGAGGGCGGCGTCGACCCCGCCCGGCACGACCGCGCGCACCCGGTCGCCCAGCGACGGCCCGCGCGGCACGAACTCGGCCGCGCCGAACGCCCGGACCTGCGCTTCGTCGGCTTCGGAGGCCACGGCGACGACCCGCAGCTTCCGCGCGTGCGCCAGCGCGACGGCGTACCCGCCGACCGCCCCGGCCGCGCCGGTGACCAGCACGGTCCCGGTGGCTTCGACGAGGTCGAGCGCCTGGGCGGCGGTCAGCGCGTTCAGCGGCAGGGTCGCGGCTTCAAGCGGCGACACACCCGCCGGTGCAGGTGCGACCGCCGATGCGTCCAGCACGATCTGCTCGGCGTAGGCGCCGAGCGGCGTGGCGATCCGGTCACGCAGACCCATCACGGCATCGCCCACCCGGAATCCGGTGTCCCCGGCGTCGTCGATCGAACCGGCGACGTCCCACCCCAGGCCGAGCACCTCCCGCGGCGGAACCACCCCCGCCGCGCTCAGCGCCCCGCTCGTGGTCGCCAGATCCACCGGGTTCACCGCGGCCGCCGCCACGCGAATCCGAACCTGGCCGGGACCCGGATCCGGCACCGGCACCGAAACCACTTCCGGCTCCCCGAACCGCCGGACCACCACCGCACGCATCTTCGTCTCCCTTCGCGAGCCGCAACCTTCCCCGCGAACGTATGGGGAGCTACTCTCCGATGGGAAGTACGCACCTGCAGGTGCCCACGGCACGAGGAGGTTCGCCCGGTGCCCACGCGCACGGCGGAACAGCGGCGGCAAGCCGAGAAAGCCGCCTACGACGCCTACCTGGCGGCGTGCCCCACCCGGAAGCTGCTGGACGAGATCGCCGGCAAGTGGGTCAGCCTCGTCCTCGTCGCGCTCGGTGACGGCCCGCAGCGCTACAGCGACCTTTCGCGGCGCATCGCCGGCGTCAGCCAGAAGATGCTCACCCAGACGCTGCGGGTGCTCGAACGGGACGGTCTCGTCCACCGCGAGGTCACGCCCGCGGTGCCCGTGCGCGTCGACTATTCCCTTACGCCGCTGGGGGAATCGCTGCGCGCGCTGATGGCCGGGTTCAAGGCGTGGGCCGAGGCGAACTTCGAAGCCGTCGACGCCGCCCGGACCGATTACGACGCGCGTACCCCGGACCTCACGATCGGGCCGGGGCGCGCGGGCTAGGCTCTACCGGGTGTCCACCGCACGCGCCGAACGGCTGGTCAATCTGGTGCTGGCCCTGTTGTCCACCCGGCAGTACCTCACCGCCGAGCGGATCCGCGGCATCGTGCCCGGATACGGCGACGCGGCCAGCGACGAGGCCTACTTCCGGATGTTCGAACGGGACAAGACCGAGCTGCGCGAGCTCGGCATCCCCCTGGAGACCGGCCGCAACTCCGCGTTCGACGCGATCGAGGGCTACCGCATCGCCCGCCGCGACTACGAACTCGGCGAGATCGACCTCGCGCCCGACGAGGCCGCCGCCGTCGCACTGGCGTCCCGGCTGTGGGACTCCCCGGAGCTGACCGGGCAGGCGCAGGGCGCACTGGTGAAGCTGCGCGCCGCCGGCCTGGAGGTCGACGACCAGGCGCCCACCGTGGTCGAGCCGCGCGTGCGCGCCGAACCGGCGTTCGGGCCGCTGCTGGCCGCGGTCCAGAACGGCCAGGCGGTGCGGTTCGAATACCGCCGCAGCGGCTCCCCGGAGCGGATCATGCGCACCCTGGAACCGTGGGGCGTGGTGTCGTGGCGGGCCCGCTGGTACGTCGTCGGGCACGACCGCGACCGCGGCGCCACGCGCTGCTTCCGGCTCTCCCGCGTCACCGGGCAGGTCCGCCCGGTCGGCAAGCCCGGCGAGGTCCGGCGCCCCGAGGGCGTCAACCTGCTCAAGCTCGTCACGGCCACCGGCGACAGCGAACCGGCCCCGGTGACCACCGCCCGGGTCTGGGTCGCCGACGGCCGCGCGGCCGGCGTCCGCCGCCGCGGCGCCGTGGTCGGCCGCGCCACCGTCGACGGCGAAGAGGGCGACCTCGTGGAGATCGGCCTGCTCTACCCCGAGTCGGCCGCCGACTGGATCAGCGCGCAGGGTCCGGACGTCGTCGTGTTCGAACCCGACGTGCTGGCCAAGAGCGTCCAGGACCGGCTGGAAGCCGTCGTCGCGCGCCAGGTCGGTGTCCGGTGAGCGGATCGACCGACCGGATGCCGAGACTGCTCGCCCTCGTGCCGTACCTGCTCGCGCGCCCGGGCATCCGCATCGACGAGGCCGCGCAGGACTTCGACGTCACGCCGAAGCAGCTGCGCAAGGACCTCGAGCTGCTGTGGATGTGCGGGCTGCCCGGCTACGGCCCCGGCGACCTGATCGACCTGTCCTTCGAGGGCGACACGATCGTCGTCAACCACGACGCCGGGATGAGCCGCCCGCTGCGCCTGACCGGCGGCGAGGCGACCGCGCTGCTGGTGGCGCTGCGGGCACTGGCCGAGACGCCGGGCGTGGTCGACGGCGACGCCGTCCGCCGCTCCATCGCCAAGATCGAAGCCGCCGCCGGGCAGGCCCAGCCGGCCGGCGTGGTCGTCGGCGGGGGAGTGCGGGAGGGCAAGAAGACGGCGCGGACCCGCGAGGAGGTCGCCCGCGCCCTGCAGGGCCGGCGCGCCCTGCGGATCCGCTACTACACCGCCTCGAAGGACCAGATCACCGAGCGCACGGTCGACCCCATGCGGCTGCTGATCGTCCAGGCCGTCGGCTACCTCGAGGCCTGGTGCCGCCGCGCCGAGGGCGTCCGGCTGTTCCGGCTCGACCGGATCGACGAGCTGACGATCCTCGACGAGCCGTCGCGGCCGCCCGCGCACGCCCACCCCACCGACATTTCCGACGGCGTCTTCCGCGAGCGTCCCGACCAGCGGGAGGCGGTCCTGGTCCTCGACCAGGACGCACGCTGGGTAGCCGAGTACTACCCGTGCGAGGAGCTCGACGAACTCGACGGTGGCCGCCTGCGGATCCGGATGCGCTACGCCGACCAGTCGTGGATGGTCCGCCTGGTGCTGGGACTGGGCGGGGAAGCGCTGGTGGAGAGCCCGGCGGACCTCGCGTCCGACGTCGGCCGCCGCGCCGCCGACGCCGTGGCCCGAGCCCGTCACCTTCCGTCAACCTGCGACCACTAGGCTGGCGGCGTGCCGTACCTGCCCGCCGCTGTGCTCATCGTGCTCGGCCTCGCCGTCCTCGTGGTCCTGCTGGTGCGGACCGTCAAGGTCTTGCGTGCTTTCCGGCAGACCGCAAGCATGGTGGCTACGAACACCCAGGACCGGGCGGGGCTCGTCCGTGCCCGGGCGGCGGGGCTGCGCGTCGCGTTCGCGCGGCGCCACCACAAAGCGGAAAACCAGTAACATCCCTACCAGACGCAGATAGGAGGCCACCATGCTGAACGGATTGCAGCCGTGGCATTTGATCATCTTGGTGCTCGTCGTCGTGCTGCTGTTCGGGGCCAAGAGGCTTCCCGACGCGGCCCGGTCCATCGGCAAGTCCATGAAGATCTTCAAGGCCGAGACCAAGGACCTCACCGGCGACAAGGCCGCGGCGCACGAAGACGCCGAGCCCGCCGACACGAAGCAGATCCCGGCCAAGCCCGTCACGCCCGCTTCGACCGACCAGCAGGTCGCCGACCTGCAGCGGCAGCTCGACGAGCTGAAGAAGCAGCAGGCCGCCGAGCAGCCGCAGAAGAACGTCAGCTGAGCGGCTAGGCCACACCCGGTCCCCCGTCCACGGAGCGCGCCGAACCCGGCGCGCTCCGGCGGACTCCGACGAGAACGGAACAACCCGTGGCGGAATCCGCCTCCGGAAACGGTGACAGCCGCCGGTCGAAGCGGCGCAAGCGCAGCCGTCGGGCCAACCCCGACGGCACGATGACGCTCATCGAGCACATCTACGAGTTCCGCCGCCGCCTCGGCTTCGCGATGCTCGCGGTGGTGCTCGGCGGAATCCTCGGGTTCATCTGGTTCGGCACCAACATCGGGCCGATCCCGTCGCTGGGCGACCTCGTGAAGGACCCGTACTGCGCCATCCCGCCGGATCGGCGGCTCGACAGCGCCGAAGGGTGCCGGTTGCTGCAGACCGTGCCGTTCGAGGCGTTCATGACGCAGCTGAAGGTCGGCATCGCGGCCGGTGCCGTGCTCCTTTCGCCGGCCTGGCTGTACCAGCTCTGGGCGTTCATCGCGCCCGGTCTGTACAGCAAGGAACGCAAGTACGCGCTGACGTTCGTCGGGTTCGCGTCGGTGCTGTTCGCCGCAGGCGCCGTGCTCGCCTACATCCTCTTCCCGCACGCCCTGCAGCTGCTCATGGGCTTCGGCCAGGACGCGTTCGTCACGGCGCTGACCGCGGACAAGTACATCTCGTTCCTGCTGTCGCTGCTGATCATCTTCGGCATCAGCTTCGAGCTCCCGCTGCTGGTGGTGATGCTCAACCAGGTCGGCGTGGTCAAGTACGTGCAGCTGAAGAAGTGGCGGCGCGGCATCGTGTTCGCGCTGTTCGTCTTCGCGGCGTTCGCCACCCCGGGCTCGGACCCGTTCTCCATGCTCGGCCTCGCCGGCGCGCTCACCGTGCTGTTCGAAATCTCCGTGCAGATGGCCCGCTTCCACGACCGCAAGCTGGACAAGGCCCGCGGTGACGAGGGCTGGGACAAGCTCGCCGACGACGAAGCCGCCCCGTTCGACTACACGCCGAGCACCGTCGACGACGAGCCGTCCGCGCCGACCGCGTCCGGCGGCCGGTCGAGCACCGACGACGTCACCTAGTGGGGATCCACGCCGCGCTCGCCGTACACCCGGCGTCGGGGCACGGCGCCGCCGCCCGGATCGCCGACACCGTCGCCGAGCGGCTGCGCACCGCCGTGGACCGCCTCGACGTGCTGGTCGCCCACTCCGTCGAGGAGTCCCGCGCGCTGATGCGGTCCTCCCACGCCGCCGGGCTCGACGTCCTGATCGTGCTCGGCGGGGACGGTGCCGCCCACCAGGGCGTCCAGTTCTGCGCGAACCACGACGTCGCGCTCGGCCTCGTCCCGGCGGGTACCGGCAACGACTTCGCCCGCGCCCTCGGCCTCCCCGGCGAACCGCTCCCGGCGGTCGACGCGCTGGTCGCGGCCCTGCGCTCGGGCGCCCGGCGGCGGATCGACCTCGGCCGCGTCGGCGACACCTGGTTCGCGACGGTCCTGTGCGCGGGATTCGACGCGAGCGTCAACGAACGTGCCAACCGGATGCGCCGTCCGTCCGGGCCGCGCCGCTACGACGTCGCGATCCTGGCCGAACTGGCGGCGTTCCGCGCCCGCCCGGTGGTCGTCGACACCGGCACCGCCCGCCTCGAGCTCGTCGCGACGCTCGTGGCGATCGGCAACACCCGCTTCTACGGCGGCGGCGTCCCGATCTGCCCGACGGCCGACCCCGAGGACGGCGTCTTCGACGTCACGATCGTCGGGCACACGACCCGCCGCGGCCTGCTGCGCATGCTCCCGGGCCTGCGCACCGGCCGGCACGTGACGCACCCGGCGGTCCGCACGCTGCGTGCCCGCTCGGTGACCCTGACCGGCAACACCTGGCCCGTCTACGCCGACGGGGAACCGCAAGGCACGGTCCCGGTGACGGCCGGCTGCGTGCCGGGCGCGCTCACCGTGCTGGCCTAACGGTCGTAGCCGCCCGCGCGCGCCACCAGGTGCCGGAAGTGCGCCGGGGTCAGCAGCCGTCCCGCGTCGGCGAAGTACACGCCACCGCAGCGGTGGCAGAACCAGCCCTGCTCCCAGACCTGCCGGGCCGCCGGAACGCCCTTCCGCTGTTTCCGGTGCGCCCGCACCCGCCGGGCGTAGAGCCAGACCAGCACGCCCACGGCGAGGTACACCCCGAACGCCGGCAGCGAGAGCACCGCGTAGCCCAGCGCCTTCGCGGCCGTCCCGCCGGGCGGCGGGTCGTCGGCGGCCGAGAACGGCAGCAGCAGGAAGCAGCTCCCGGCCAGCGCGAGCACGATCACCGCCGCCAGCAGGCCACCGCTGCGGCGCGGCGGGGGAAAGGGGTCGAGCGAGCGGGCGACCGCGGTGACCGTGACCCCGCTGACCTGGCTGCTCGAGTACACGACGCCGTCACCGGCGGGCACCGCGACCAGCGGGCCCTGGCCGCGGTAGTAGGAGTGCCCGCCGTGGTAGACCGCCGGCACGTGCTGCACCCGGTCCAGCTGCCCGCACCCGGGACACGGTTCGATCATCGGGGACCTCCTCCGCCGCTCCGACGCGCCCGTCCGTGATCCGGTTCCCGCCCCGATCCCGCTGTATAACGCCCCGCACGCCACGCCCGTCGGTCACGCGGCGTGCGGACTGCCCGGGGGATGTGAAACCCTGACGAGGTGGCCAGTAGCCCTTCTTCGTCCCCGGCCGAGGCCTATGCGGCCTCCGCGCGCCGCGGGAAGTACCCCCAGCTGACGCGCTTCGCCGCGGAGGCGTCCTTCGAGTTCGACCAGTTCCAGATCCGCGGGTGCGAGGCACTGGAAGACGGCCACGGCGTGCTGGTCTGCGCCCCGACCGGGGCGGGCAAGACCGTGGTCGGCGAGTTCGCCGTGCACCTGGCGCTCGCCGAAGGCCGCAAGTGCTTCTACACGACGCCCATCAAGGCGCTGTCGAACCAGAAGTACGCCGACCTCGTGGCCCGCTACGGCACCGACGCCGTCGGCCTGCTGACCGGGGACACCTCGATCAACGGCAACGCGCAGGTGGTCGTGATGACCACCGAGGTGCTGCGCAACATGCTCTACGCCGGCTCGTCGACGATCATCGACCTCGGTTACGTGGTGATGGACGAGGTCCACTACCTCGCCGACCGGTTCCGCGGCGCGGTGTGGGAAGAGGTGATCCTGCACCTGCCCGAGCACGTCCGCGTGGTCGGGCTGTCGGCGACGGTCAGCAACGCCGAGGAGTTCGGCGAGTGGCTGGTGGAGGTCCGTGGCGACACGACGGTCGTCGTCGACGAGCACCGGCCGGTGCCGCTCTGGCAGCACATGCTGGTGGGGAACCGGCTGCTGGACCTGTTCGCCGGGGACGACGTGCACGCGCCGGGTGCGGAACTGCGGATCAACCCGACCCTGTTGCGGCGGACCGAGGAGATCGGCCGCCAGTACGCGCCGGCGGGGTTCCGCGGGCCGCGGAACCGGCGGGGTGCGCCGCCGCGGATGCCGCGGTTCCGGCCGCCGTCGCGGGTCGACGTCGTCGAGCAGCTGGACCGGGCCGGGTTGCTGCCGGCGATCGTGTTCATCTTCTCGCGCGCGGGCTGCGATGCCGCCGTGGCGCAGTGCGTCCGGTCGGGGTTGCGGCTGAACGGGCCGGGTGAGGTCGAGGAGATCCGGCGGGTCATCGAGGAGCGCACGGCGGAGCTGCCCGAGGGCGATCTGGGCGTGCTGGGTTACTGGGAGTGGCGGGAGGCGCTGGAGCGCGGGATCGCCGGGCACCACGCGGGGTTGCTGCCGGCGTTCAAGGAGACCGTCGAGGAGCTGTTCGTCCGTGGGCTGGTGAAGGTCGTGTTCGCCACGGAGACCCTGGCGCTGGGGATCAACATGCCGGCCCGCACGGTGGTTCTCGAGCGGCTGGTGAAGTACAACGGCGAGGCGCACGTCGAGCTGACGCCGGGGGAGTACACGCAGCTGACGGGCCGGGCCGGGCGGCGGGGCATCGACGTGGAGGGGCACGCCGTCGTCGCGTGGCAGCCGGGGGTGGACCCGAAGCAGGTCGCCGGGCTGGCTTCGACGCGGACCTACCCGCTGCGGTCGTCGTTCCGGCCGGGCTACAACATGGCGGTCAACCTGGTGGCGCAGGTCGGCGCGGCCGAGGCGCGTGAGCTGCTGGAGCAGTCGTTCGCGCAGTTCCAGGCCGACCGGTCGGTGGTGGGTACCGCGCGCCGGATCGAGCGGAACAAGGAGGCGCTGAAGGGCTACACGGCCGCGGTCACCGGCGGCTTCGACGAGATGCTCGAGTACGTCGAGCTGCGGGCGAAGATTTCGACGCGGGAGAAGGCGTTGTCGCGGCAGAACACGGCCGCGCGGCGGGCCGGGACCGCCGAATCGCTGGAGAAGCTGCGCAAGGGTGACGTCATCGCGGTGCCCGCGGGGCGGCGGGCGGGCCTGGCCGTGGTGGTCGATCCGGGGCTGGACCCGATCCGGGAGCCCCGTCCGGTGGTGGTGACCGAGGACCGGTGGTCGGGTCCGTTGTCGGTGGCGGACTTCCCGTCGCCGGTCGAGGCGCTGGGGCGGATCAAGCTGCCCAAGCACATCGAGCTGCGGTCGCCGCGGACGCGCCGGGACATCGCCGCGACGCTGCGCAACGCCGGGATTTCGTTGCCGGGCAGGCAGAAGCGGCGGTCGGGGGCGAACGAGGACGGTGAGCTGGCGGCGCTGCAGCGGGCGTTGCGCGCGCATCCGTGTCACGGGCTGGCCGAGCGTGAGGCCAATCTGCGCTGGGTGGAGCGGTACCAGCGACTCGCGGCGGAAACGCAGCAGCTGGAGCGGAAGGTCGCCGCGACGACCCACTCGCTGGCGCGGGCGTTCGACCGGATCCTGGCGCTCCTGGGTGAGCGCGGCTATCTCGGGCCGGAGTCGGCGGGGGACGGCGAGGATCGCGTCACCGAGCACGGACGGCGGCTGACGCGGCTCTACAGCGAGTCGGACCTGCTGGCCGCCGAGTGCATCCGGCACGGCGTGTGGCGCAAGCTCAACCCGGCCGAGCTGGCCGCGGTCGTGTCGACGCTGGTGTTCGAGGCGCGCCGGGACACCGCCGGGGAGCCGCGGCTGCCGGGCGGGGCGGTGCCCGAGGCGTGGCAGGAGACGGCCCGGCTGTGGGTGGAGCTGACCGAGGACGAGCGGCGGCACCGGCTCGACCGGACCCGGGAGCCCGACGCCGGGTTCGCCTGGCCGGTTTACCGCTGGGCCCGTGGTGAATCCCTGGAGAAGGTGCTGACCGCGGCGGAGGCCAACGGCCAGGAGCTGTCGGCCGGTGACTTCGTGCGCTGGTCGCGTCAGGTGATCGACCTGCTCGACCAGATCCGGGACGTGCTGGGCAAGGCCGATCCGGTGGGTGCGGCGGCGGCCGACGCGGTGAAGGCGCTTCGCCGCGGGGTCGTGGCCGCCGGCGCGGCGTGAACTCGGTGTTAGCCCAGCTCGGCGGGCGGGAAGCCGGTGAGCGTGGACACGTGTGCTCGGCTCCCACCTGTGGTTGGATCGCCTCGACACCGTGTGTGCGCGGCTTGCCGGTGGTTCGGGGTGGACAGCGAGATGAGTGAAGCAGGCGGAGGCAGACGATGAGCACGCCTTATGGCGGCAACGACCCACAGCAGCCCCAGTACGGGCAGCAGCCGGGCGGCGCGTACCCGCCGAGCGGCTCGCAGGAGCAGCCGCAGTGGGGACAGCCGCAGCAGCCTCCTTACGACCCGAACCAGCAGCAGCAATGGGGTCAGCCGCAGCAGCCCCAGCAACCGCAGCAGTGGGGGCAGCAGCCGGGCGGGTACGCCGCGCCGCAGCAGCCTCAGTGGGGCCAGCAGCCGCCGCCCTACGGCCAGCAGCCGGGGGGTGGGTACCCGCCGAGCGGGCCGCAGGCCCAGCCGCAGTACGGGCAGCAGCCCGGCGGGGCGTACCCGCCGAGCGGGCCCCAGGCCCAGCCGCAGTACGGGCAGCAGCCGGGTGGCCAGTACGACTACGGCCAGCAGTTCCCCGGCTCGGCGGCTCCGGAGGGGGAGAAGCCGGCGAAGTCGAAGAAGGGCCTGCTGATCGGCGTGGTCGCGGCGATCGTGGCCGTCGCCGTGGTGCTGGTGCTGGGGTTCGTCGCGCCCGGGTTCTTCAAGACGCAGGTCTTCAACAACACCCAGATGCAGACCGACGTGCAGAAGCTGCTGACCGAGACCTACAAGATCGACGGCGTCACCGGCGTCACCTGCCCGGCCGAGCAGAAGGTGGAGGACGGGGCGAAGTTCGAGTGCACCGCCACGATCGCCGGGAAGCCGCAGCAGGTGCCGATCACGGTGAAGGGTGACGGCGGCAACTACGAGGTTTCCCCGCCCGTCGCCAAGTAGCGCGGGGCCCGGGGCCCGGCTGCCGGGTTTTCCGGTGGCCGGGCTTCGTCGTTTCCGGAGATGATCCGGGTATGAGCGACTTCGAAATCCGGACGCTGGACACCGGGGAGCACCGGGCGGCGAGCAACCTGTTCCGGGAGACCGTGCACTTCCCGTCGGCCGACGACGCCGAATGGGTGTACGCGGCGCGGTACTACCAGCCCGGCGGCACGATCGGGGCGTTCGATCCGGAGCTCGTCGGGACCGCGCGGTCCTTCGACGCGGAGCTGACGGTGCCCGGTGGGGCGCGGCTGCCGATGGTGGGGGTCACCTCGGTGGGGGTGCGCGCCGACCGCACGCGCCGTGGGGTGCTGCGCGCGCTGATGACGACGCAGCTGGAGGACTTCGCCGCGCGCGGGGTGGTGTTCGCGAACCTGCTCGCGTCCGAAGCCGGCATCTACGGCCGGTTCGGCTACGGCCTGGCCACGCGGTCGCGCGGCTACAGCATCGACCGGCACCGGGCGCGGCTGCGTCCGGACGCAGCCGTCGGTGGGGAGCTGGAGCTGCTGGACCTCGACCGGGCGCTCGAAGTCTGTCCCGGTGTGTACGACCGCCTCGAGCACCGGCCGGGGATGATGACCCGGCCGGAGGTGCTGTGGCGGCTCTACGAGACGCAGCTGCGTCGGCACACTCCGCCGGTGAAGGCGGTCGTGCACCACGGGCCCGGCGGGCCGGACGGGTTCGCGACCTACCACGTCGCGGGCCCACTGGCCCATCCGTGGACGAAGACCGTCGAGGTGGCGGACCTGTTCGCCGGCTCGGCCACGGCGTACGCGGGGTTGTGGCGGTTCCTGCTCGGCCTCGACCTGGTGGACCGGATCGTCGCGGAGTCGCGGCCGCTCGACGATCCGATCGAGCTGCTGCTGGCCGACCACCGGTGCGGGAACGTCGACCGGATCGGGGACGAGCACTGGATCCGGCTCGTCGACGTCCCGGCCGCGTTGGCGGGCCGGTCGTACGGACCCGCCGAGCCGGTGGTCGTGGAGGTGACCGACCCGCTGCTGCCCGGCAACAGCGGTGCCTACCTCGTGACCACGGACGGCGCCGCGCGCACGGACCGGCCGGCCGGGCTCCGCATGGACGTCACCACCCTGGCCATGGCCTACCTCGGCACCTGGCGGCCCTCGGCGCTGGCGGCGGCGGGGCGGATCGAGGTCCGTGACCCGGCCGCCCCGGCGGCCGCGGACGTGCTGTTCGGCACCCGCCTGGCGGCCTGGAGCGGCAGTCCCTTCTGAGCGGGTGCGGGAAAACCGCGTGCCGGGTGGGGTGTCCCGCGGCAAGATCGGGAGGATGACCGCCTTCGACGTCCGCCCGATCACCGAAGACGAGCGGCGCAGCACCTTCGACCTGCTGCGCCGCGCGTTGCACGTCCAGCCCGTCACCGACGACGTCTGGGCCCGGATCGGGCCGTCCTGGCCCGCCGCGCGCAAGTTCGCCGCGTTCGACGACGGGGCCCCGGTCGGGATCGTCAGCTCCTACGACACCGAGATCGCCGTCCCCGGCGGGCGGACCCTGCCGGTCGCCGCGGTGGAGGGCGTCGGCGTCCGCGCCGACCGGACCCGCCGCGGGGTGCTCAGCGCGATGATGGCCGCGCAGCTGGCGGACTTCGCCGCGCGGGGGGTGCCGCTGGCCGTCCTGCACGCCAGCGAGCCGACCATCTACGGGCGGTTCGGCTACGGCTCGGCCGCGCTCGGCAAGACCCTGCGGGTGGAGCGGCCGGCGGCCCGGTTGCACGAGCGCGTGGCGGCCGGCGGCGACGTCCGGCTGCTCACGCCGGAGGAGGCGGTGACGGAGATTCCCCGGCTGTACCGGCGGATCGGGCTGCACCGGCCGGGCATGATCGGGCGGCCGGGGCAGTGGTGGCCGATCTCGCACGACCGGCAGGCAGGCCCGGGCGGCGCCCACCTCGTCGCCGTCCACAGTGGACCGGATGGGGACGACGGTTTCGCCGTGTACGCGACGATCGACCGCCGGTCCTTCGAAGCACCCGACCGCGGTGCCGCGCTGGACGTCCACGACCTGCACGCCGCCGGCCCGGAGGCGCGGGCCGCGCTCTGGCGGTACCTGCTGTCGGTGGACCTGGTCTCCGAGGTGCGGGCCCGGCACCGCCCGGTCGACGAGCCGCTGGCCCTGCTGCTGACCGACCACCGGCACGCGGCCACCCTCGCCGTCGAGGACGACCTCTGGCTGCGGCCGGTCGACGTCGCGGCCGCGCTCGCCGCCCGCACCTACCGCGCGGCCGCCCCGGTGGTGCTCGCGGTGACCGACCGGCTGGTGCCGGCCAACACCGGGCACTACGAGGTCGGCCCGGACGGCGTCCGGCGCACCGAAGAGGCGGCGGACCTGGCCTTCGACGTCGACACCCTCGGCATGCTCTACCTCGGGCACTGGACCGCGACGACGCTGGCCGAGGCCGGCCGCATCGACGTCCGTGACCCGGCCGCGCTCGGGCGGGCCGACGAGCTGTTCACCACGACGGCGCCGCCGTGGTGCGGCACGCCCTTCTAGGGTCGCGCGTCCGAGGTTCGTTTGACAGCGGTCCGTCACCCAAGCGCCCCAAGGTGGCCTTGGTTGCGTTCAACGCACCGAAGGCCACATTGGGTGCGTTGAACGCACCGAAGGCCACATTGGGGCGCACCCCGTCGGCGGCGACCCTGTTCCGGCAGGCGCGGCACTAGGCGCCGGGCAGGGCCTTGAGCAGCCGTTCGACCGAGTTGCCGAGGTTCCAGCGCTCGGCCAGCTCGGCGACCCGCTCCGGGTCGGCGGGCGTCGCGGGCACGATGTCGGGGCGGGACTGCTCCACCGGCGCGTCGACCGCGACCCGGACCACGGTCGGGGCGACGGCGAGGTAGTCCGCCGCTTCCTGCAGCCGCAGCCGCGTCTTGAGCGGGACCGCGGAGTCCCCGGCCGCGCCCGCGGCCACCAGTGCTTCGAGCGACCCGAACTGCGTGATCAGCTTCGCGGCGGTCTTCTCGCCGATGCCCGCGACCCCGGGGAGCCCGTCGGACGGGTCGCCGCGCAGGGCGGACATGTCCGCGTAGGCGGGCCCGGCGTTCTCGCGGGGCAGGCTGTAGCGCTCGGCGATCTCGGCCGGTCCGAGCACCTCGGCCTTGGCCCAGCCCTTGCCGACGTAGATGACCGACGTGGGCGTGGGTTCGGTGCGCACGAGCTGGAAGAGGTCCCGGTCGCCGGTGATGACCTCGACCGGGTCGGCCTTCTCACGGGTCGCCAGCGCGCCGATGACGTCGTCGGCCTCGTAGCCCGCGGCTTCGGCGGTGGCGAACCCGAACGCTTCGAGCAGGTCGAGGATGATCGGCACCTGCGGGGTGAGCGTGTCGGGCACCTCTTCGACGTCCGGGCCGGTGCCGGTCTCCTCGGCCACCCGGTGCGCCTTGTAACTGGGCAGCAGGTCGGTGCGGAACTTCGGCCGCCAGTCGGCGTCCAGGCAGCAGACGAGCCGCGCCGGGCGCCGGTCGGTGAGGATCCGCGTGATCGTGTCGGCGAACCCGCGCACGGCGTTGACCTGCGTCCCGTCCGCGGCGCGCATCGAGTCGGGCAGGGCGAAGAAGGAACGGAAGTACAGGCTCGCGGAGTCGAGCAGGGCAAGGGGTCCGGTCACCCGCCCAGCCTGCCACGTCCGCGGCCCGGGCGAGGGGCAAGCCACGCGACTCGGCACGGCAGGAGGTCGGGAGTGCGGCCGCCCCGGCCTCGACACACCCGGCGGGTTGCGTCACCCGGCCCGGCATGTCGCGGGCCCGGGCGCGTCCGCCGTCCCGGCCGCCCCACTAGGCTCGCCTCCATGTCGCGCCGTTCCCTTCACACGCCCGCTCCCGACGCCGCCGCCCTGCGGGCCCGGCTGGACCGTGCCCGTGCCGCCGCGGCCGCCGCGAGCACCGATGCCCTGCTGATCGCGCCCGGCTCCGACCTGCGGTACCTGCTCGGTCAGGCCGGCGGCTCGTTCGAGCGGCTCACCACCCTCGTCGTCCCGGCCGACGGCACCCCCGCGCTGGTCGTGCCGAAGCTGGAGGCGCCCGGGTACGCCGACGTCCCCACCGACGAGCTCGGGGTCGAGCTGCTCACCTGGGTCGACGGCGACGACCCGTACAAGCTGGTCGCGGACCGGCTCGGCAAGCCGGGGCGGGTCGCGGTCAGCGACTTCACCCCGGCCCTGCACGTCCTCGCGCTGCGGGCGGCGCTCGGTGAGGCCGAGCAGACCCTGGCCGGGCCGGTCGTGCGGGAGCTGCGGATGCGCAAGGACGCCGCGGAGATCGCGTCGCTGCGCGAAGCCGGCGCGGCGATCGACCGGGTGCACGCCCGCGTCCACGAGTGGCTGCGGCCGGGCCGCACCGAGGCCGAGGTCGGCGCCGACATCGCCGCGGCCATCGTCGAGGAGGGCCACGTCCAGGCGGACTTCGTGATCGTCGGCTCCGGCCCGAACGGCGCCAGCCCGCACCACGACGTCTCCGAGCGCGTCATCGAAAAGGGTGACGTCGTGGTCGTCGACATCGGCGGCCCGCTGCCGGCCGGCTACAACTCCGACTCCACCCGCACCTACGCCGTCGGCGAGCCGCGGGACGCCGACGTGGCCGAAACCTACGCGGTGCTGCAGCGCGCCCAGGCCGCCGCGGTGGCCGCGGTCAAGCCTGGCGTCACCGCCGAGCAGGTGGACGCGGCCGCGCGGGACGTCATCGCGGCGGCGGGTTTCGGCGAGTACTTCATCCACCGCACCGGGCACGGCATCGGCCTGGACGTGCACGAGGAGCCGTACATCGTCGCGGGCAACGCGCTGCCGCTGGAGCCGGGCATGGCCTTCAGCGTCGAGCCGGGCATCTACCAGCCGGGCCGGTGGGGTGCCCGGATCGAAGACATCGTGATCGTCACCGGCGACGGCGTCGAGTCCGTCAACAACCAGCCGCACGAGCTCGTCGTGCTGGACGCATGACGACCGGCGGCCTGGAACCGCTGGACCAGTCGATCGTCCAGGAGCTCGCGGCCGACGGGCGGCGCAGCTTCACCGACCTCGCCGAGCGCGTCGGGCTGTCGGTGTCCGCGGTGCACCAGCGGGTGCGCCGCCTCGAGCAGCGCGGGGTCATCCTCGGCTACACCGCCCGGCTCGACGGCGAGCAGATCGGCCTGCCGCTGACGGCGCTGATCTCGCTGACGCCGAACGACCCGGCGGCACCGGACGACTACCCGCAGCGGATCCAGCACATCAAGGAGATCGAGTCGTGCTACTCGGTGGCCGGCGACGAGTCCTACATCCTGCTGGTGCGCGTCCAGTCGCCGCTGGCGCTGGAGGATCTGCTGCGCCGGATCCGGGAGGCCGCGAAGGTGTCGACCCGCACGACGGTGGTGCTCTCTACGCCGTTCGAGGGACGTTCGCCGACGTTCTGAGACCAGCGCTCCGTCCGGCGGCCGGGGCGCTGGTACGGTAAAAGGTATGGCAACACGTAAGGTCACTCTTTCGCTGGACAGCGGCGCGCTGGAATTCGCCGAACGAGCCGCGAAAGCCCACGGAATCTCGGTCTCGTCCTGGTTGTCGAAGGCGGCCAGGCGCGAGGCGGTGCGCACGGGTTACACCCCGCAGAGGCCGGAACCGGCCGTCGCGGATTCGGACGAGGCCGAGCGCAGCGCGGCGGAAAAGGATCTGCGTGCGCAGGGGTGAAGTCTGGACGTACCACCCCCCGACCGATCCGGCCCGGCAGCGCACGGTGGTGCTGCTGTCCTCGGACGGGGTGAACGAATCCGAGCGGCCCTGGCTGCTCGGCACCGAACTGCTCGACCGCGACCCGATGGACATCCTCGGCGTCGCGATCGACGCCCGCTACTGGGTGTCCACGCTCAACCTGACCCGGCTCTACCGCCCGTGGTTCGACGAGCGGATCGCCGAGATCGACCAGGACGTCCAGGAGCGCATCGACATCGCGTTGCGAGCCGCCCTCGACCTCTGAGGCCGGCCGCCAGTGCGCACAGGGCGAGAACACCGGACCCCGCCCAGCCGGCGACGACCGGCCACGACACCTGCCGGACAGGCCGATCAGCGCCGCGTTCAGCCGCCACGGCGCGGCCGCGAGCGGCAGCGCCAGCCCGGTGAACCCCACTCGGTCCTCGTGGACGACCAGGGCCACCCCGCTGCCCCGCTCCAGCCGACCCGCGTCGACGGCACCCCCGCCGGCGTGGACACCACCTCGGTCCGCAAAGGGCACTGACAAACCCGTACCCGCCCGGCCCGCGTACCCGGGAAGTCGGTTCGCGTACTCGGCGGGTCGGCCCGCGTACTCGGCGGGTCGGCCCGCGTACTCGGAGGGTCGGTTGGTGAGCCGGCCGTCCGGGGTCAGCGGGCCACGACCTCCGGGATCGCGTGGAGCTTGCCGTCCGCGCCGGCCAGGCAGGAGGCGTTGCCGTCCTTGGCCGCGATGAACTCCGTCAGGCAGGTGGCGATCGCCGCGTGGCCGGCGGCGTTGGGGTGGAAGGATTCCTGGAGGGCGTGCCCGGCGCGCTCGGCCCGGCCGAGGTCGGCCAGCTGGAGCGTCAGCCGGGTGAACCACTCCGTCGCGGGGTTGGCGCCGCCGCTGCAGGCTTCGTGCTTGACGCCCGCCTTGGCCAGGTCGAGGAACCGCGCCCCGGTCTGCTGGGCGGCCGCTTTCAGGCCGGAGGACAGCACGCCGATGCCGGTCTGGGCGATCCAGCGCAGGTCCTCGGTGCGGAACGGGCAGCCGTTGAGGCTGCGCAGGTCCTCCGGCAGGTCCGGGCCGATCGGGGCCGCGTAGGACTGCAGGATCAGCTGGTAGTCGGCCGGCACGTACCCCGCCTGCGCCAGCACGGTTTTGACGTCCGAGACCGCCTTCGCGACCTTCGGCACCATCGCGTCCACTTTGGACTGCCAGGTCTGCTTCAGCGCGGTGCTGCACGGCGGGCCGCCGGCGTCGAACCACGCCTTGAAGCATTCGTTGACCTGGTTGGAGAACTTCGGCTCGTCGTTCGCGCCGACCGCGATCACCACCGCGGCGACCCGGTGGTCCTCGACCAGCGCGGCCAGCTGCTGCGCCTGCGAGCCTTCGGTCCACTGCTTGACGTCGCCGAGCGCGACCTGCTCGGCGGGCGCGCCGGAGCAGCCGAGGTTGACGCGGGCGGTGATGCCCGGCGCGGCGATCTTCTCGACGAAGGCGTTGGGGGAGCGGTGGCACCAGTTGCCGCCCTGGCCGTTGGTGGTGGCGGTGTACTGGCCGGCGCCTTCGCCGGAGACGGTGCTGTCGCCCATCGCGACGACGGTGAGCGGGCCGGTGCCCGGTGGGCCCTGCCGCGGCTGCGGTTGCCCGGGCCGGCTTTCGGAGCCGAAGAAGACGAAGAACCCGGCCAGCAGGGCCACGCACGCGAGGACGAGGGCTCCCCAGTACCACCGAAAACGTCGCATCGCCGCCGATTCTACGGACCGGCCGATCGGCGGACACGGTGCGTCACGGCAACCAGCTCCGCACCAGCCGGACGAGGGACTGCGCCAGCGTCACCGTGCCGATCTCCCGGTCCCGGAGCCAGTGCCGGACCTGCTCGGCCGACAGGGCCGCGAGCAGGACGTCCGCGGCGATCTCGGCGCCGTCCGCGCCGCCCGCATCGAGCAGGTGACGGCAGTGCTGCCGCCACAGGGTGTGCGCGCCGGTGCGGAACCGGGCGCCGGTCGTGGCGGTTTCGGAAAGCAGGACGAGGTCGAGCTGCCGGTCCAGGAGCCCGAGGTAGGCCTCGATGAACGCGCCGAGGCGGTCCGCGGGGTCCGCGCCGGGGCCCAGGGGTGGCGGGCCGGTGAGGATCCGCTCCTGCAGTTCGCGTTCGCGCTGGTCGAGCAGGGCCATGGCGAGGCCGCCCTTGTCGCCGAAGCGGCGGTACAGCGTGCCCTTGCCGACGCCGGCGGCGCCCGCGACGTCGTCCATGGTCACCGCGTCGACACCGCGTTCGGCGAACAGCTTCTCGGCGGCTTCCAGGACGCGGACCCGGTTGCGGGCGGCGTCCGCCCGCTCGCGGACGGGCGCGCCGAGGACCGGCAGCCCGGCGGGCGTTGACGAAGCGGACTGCGGTCCACTACGGTTCGAGGACATAAACGGACTCTAGTCCGATTCTCTGTCCGGCGAAAGCCGGCCCTCCTTCGAGGAGCCTCCAAATGCCCGATCTGCTGCACATTTCCGCGTCCCCACGAGGCGAAACGTCCGAGTCGCTGCGTCTGGCAGCCACTTTCCTGGACACCTACCGCAGCCTCCACCCGGACGCCGACATCGACGAATGGGACCTCTGGGACGGCTCGCTGCCCGCGTTCGGCCCCGCCGCGGCCGGCGCCAAGATGACCGTCTTCGGCGGCGGCACCCCGCACGGCGCGGAAGCCGAGGCCTGGGCGGCCGCGGGGGCGGCGTTCGCCCGGTTCGACGCCGCCGACCGGATCCTGTTCAGCGTGCCGATGTGGAACTCCGGCGTGCCCTACGTGCTCAAGCAGTTCGTGGACGTGGTGTCCCAGCCCGGCTGGGTCTTCGGCGTCGACCCCGTCACCGGCTACCGGCACCTGCTCGAAGGCCGCGGCAAGCGCGCCGCGGTCGTCTACACCAGCGCCGTGTGGGCCCCCGGGCTCGGGCCGGAGTTCGGTGCGGACTTCCAGGCGCCGTTCTTCACCGGCTGGCTCAACTGGACCGGCATCGACGACGTCACCGAGATCCGGTTCCACCCCACCCTCACCGGCGACGCCGCCGAACTCGGCCGGATCGCCCACGAAGCCGCCCGCGACGCCGCCAAGACGTTCTGAACGCGAACGGAAGCGGTCAGCCCGCCTGGGTCAGGTCCGTCGCCGCCGCCAGGCCGGCCGCGACCTCGGTGATCGCCCGGACCGCCGGGTTGTCGTTGCCGGGCAGCCACACCAGTTCCGTGCGGGCGACGTCGCCGTCCAGCGGCACGAACGCCACGCCGGTGCGGCGCAGGCTGTGCGACGAGCGGGTCAGCCGGGTGACGCCGACGCCCGCCGCGACCAGCCCGAGCAGGCCCTGCACGGTCGCGGCCCGCTGCACCACCCGCGGGGTGAAGCCGGCGGCGGCGAAGTCGTCGTCGTAGCTGCGGTGCCACGGTTCCCAGCTGTCGCGCGGGGTGAGCACCCACGGTTCGGCCGCCAGGTCGGCCAGCTTCAGCGAGGCCCGCCCGGCCAGCGGGTGCCCGGCGGGCAGCACCGCGCACACCTCTTCGGTCAGCAGCGTCCGGGACACCAGGTCGCCGACCAGCGGCGGCCGGGTGAACGCCAGGTCGAACCGGCCCTCGCGCAGACCCTCGACGAGCTCGGCGATCGATGCCTCGGCCGTCGTCACCGCCAGCCCGGGGTACCGCTCCCGCACCGCGCGGACCACCGGCGGCAGCAGGTGGTTCGCCGTGGTGGCGAGGAAGACGAGCCGGACGTCGCCGACTTCCCCGCGCACCACCCGGCCGAGCGTCGCGACGGCTTCTTCGGCACGGGCCAGCACCGCGCGCGCCTCGGGCAGGAACAGCCGCCCGGCGGCGGTGAGCCGCGTGCCACGGGCGTCGCGGTCGAACAGCCGCACGCCGAGGGCCCGTTCCAGCACGGTGATCTGCTGGGACAGCGACTGCTGCGCGAGGTGCAGCCCGGCGGCGGCGCGGGTGAAGCTGGTCGCCTCGGCGACGGCGACGAAGTAGCGGAGCTGCCGCAACTCGGGGGTCACAGGCTCCGACTGTAGCCGTGACAGGACATCGGTGTTGGCGGCCCGGCCCGGTTCGTCTCCAGGATGAAAGGCAGCAAAGCACTGGGAGGACACGGAAAATGACGAACACCGACGGCCGCGTCTGGCTGATCACCGGCTGCTCCGCCGGCTTCGGCCGGGAGATCGCGCTGGCCGCGCTGGCCGCCGGCGACCGCGTGCTGGCCACCGCCCGCCGGCCGGAAACCCTGACGGAGCTGCAGGAGCGCGGCGGCGACCGGCTCCGGACCGCGGCACTGGACGTCACCGACGCCGGGCAGATCGACACGGCGGTGAAAGCCGCGCTCGAGGCGTTCGGCCGGATCGACGTCGTGGTCAACAACGCCGGCCGCGGTTCGGTCGGCGCGGTCGAAGAACTCACCATGGACGAACTGCGTGCGCTGATGGAGGTCATGTTCTTCGGCGCGGTCGCGGTCACCAAGGCGGTGCTGCCGCACCTGCGCGCACAGGGCAGCGGCACGGTCGTGCAGATCAGCTCGATGGGCGGGCAGTTGTCCCCGCCCGGCTACGGCGCCTACTGCGCGGCGAAGTTCGCCCTGGAAGGCATCTCGGAGGCACTGGCCGCGGAGGTCGCGCCGTTCGGGGTGCGGGTGCTGATCGTCGAGCCGGGCGCGTTCCGCACCGAGTTCGGCGGCGGCCGCCTGCACCGGTCCCGCACGATCGACGCCTACGCGGTCTCGACCGCCGGAACGCGCGAAGCGGTCGAAACCATGGACGGCACCCAACCCGGCGACCCGGCCAAGGCGGCCGCCGCGATCGTCCGTGCGGTGGGCCGCGACGACGCCCCGCTGCGCCTCGCACTGGGCGCGGACGCCGTCGACGCGATCCGCGCCCACCACGAGGCCGTCGCGGCGGACCTGGCCGCCTGGGAGGAGGTCAGCCGGGCCACCGCGTTCGACGAGGCCCGGCCGTCCGTGCCGTAGCCCACGTGGCTCGCCCTACACTCCGGTCGTCATCCGGACGGCGATGGGGGGACCGCGGTGAGCGGGAGCAGGGTGCTGGTGGCCGGGGCGAGCATCGCGGGACCCGCGCTGGCCCATTGGCTGCGCCGCCGGGGCGCCGAGGTGACCGTGGTCGAGCGCGCTCCCGGGCTGCGTTCCGGCGGGCAGGCGGTGGACGCGCGCGGGGTGGCCAAGGAGGTCGTCCGGCGGATGGGGCTGGACGCCGCGGTGCGCGCGGCCCGCACCGAGACCGCCGGCGCGCACACCGTGGACGCCGACGGGAACGTGCTGGAGACCTACCGCGCCGACGACCACGGCGGCGACGGGTACATCGCGGACATCGAGATCCTGCGCGGCGACCTGTCCCGGGTGCTCTACGAAGACACCCGCGCTCGTGTCGAGTACCTCTTCGGCGATCGGATCGCCGAGCTCACCCAGGACGCGGACGGGGTCGACGTGACCTTCGCGAGCGGCGGACGGCGCCGCTTCGACCTGGTGATCGGGGCGGACGGGCTGCACTCGGCGCTGCGCGCGATGGTCTTCGGGCCGCGCGAGCGGTTCGTCCGCCACCTCGGGCTCGTACTGGCCTTCTACAGCGTGCCCGACGAGTTCGGGATCGACCGCTGGATGATCGACCACCAGGACCCGGCGTCCGGGCGCTCCGCCGGGCTGCGGCCCCTCAAGGACGCCACCCGGGCGATGGCGATGCTCTCCTTCCCCGCGGCCGGGTTCGACGTCGACCACCGCGACGTCGAGGCGCAGAAACGGCTGCTGCGCGAGCGGATGGCCGGCCTGGGCTGGTGGACGCCGCGGATCCTCGCGCACCTGGACGACACCCCGGACTTCTACCTCGACCAGGTCGCCCAGGTGGTGCTGGACCGCTGGTCACACGGCCGGGTGGGGCTGATCGGCGACGCGGCGTTCTGCTCGTCGCCGATGTCCGGTGGCGGCACGGGGCTGGCCCTGGTCGGCGCCTACCTGCTGGCCGGCGAACTCGCCGCCGCCGGCTGGGACCCCGAAGCCGGGTTCGACGGCTACGAGAAGCGGATGCGCTCCTTCGTCGAGGCCAACCAGGAGATCGGCCGGCTGCACGTCCGAAGCCGCGACGCGGCCGCCGCGGAACCGGAAGCCGAGCCCGAGGCGCTCACCGCGCTGATCGAACGCGCGCTCAACGGCGCCGAGCTGCCCGGCTACGCGGGAGTGCCGGATGCGGGAGCCGCGGTCAGTCCAGCAGCGCGGTGAGCACCCCGTCGAGCAGGCGGACGCGGCGGTCGGCGATGCGGTGGACCTCCTCGTCGTGGGTCGCCACGATCACCGCGGCGCCCTCCTCCGCGCAGCGGCGCAGCAGCCGCAGCACCCGCGGGGTGGACCCGGCGTCCAGGTGCGCGGTCGGCTCGTCGGTGAGCAGGACGCGCGGCCGCCCGGCGACCGCGCGGGCCAGCGCTACCCGCTGCTGCTGCCCGAACGACACCTCCAGCGGGTAGCGGTCGCCGAGCTCGCCGATGCCCAGCTCGTCCAGCAGGCCGGTGACCCGTTCGTCGATCGCCGACGGCGAGGGCCGCGGGACGTCCGAGCGCAACCGCAGCGGCAGCGCGACGTTCTCGGCGATCGTCAGCTCGTTGGCCAGGCCCAGCGCCTGCGGCAGCACCGCGCAGGTGTGCCACGGCGGCGCGCCGCTGATCGGGACGCCGTCGAGCAGCACGCAGCCGGAGTCGGGGGAGTCGAACCCGCACAGCAGCGCCAGCAACGCGCTCTTGCCCGAGCCGGACCGGCCCGACACCGTCACGAGCTCGCCGGCGCCCACGCGCAGTTCCAGCCCGCGCAGCACCTCGATGTCGCCGCTGGGGTGGGCGAAGCTGCGGCGCAGTCCCACCGCTTCCACGAGTGTCATGCCGGCAGCTCCCGTTCTTCGATGCCCTCGAGCGCGCCCTTGTGCAGCCGGGCCACCCGCGCGCCGAGGTCGATCAGGCGTTCGTCGTGCGAGGCGACCAGGACCGCGAAGTCCTGGTCCACCAGGTACTGCAGGGTGTCCAGCACCAGGTCGGCCGACGCCTCGTCCAGCTGCGACGTCGGCTCGTCGGCGAGGATCACCGTCGAGCGCGCGGCCAGCACGCACCCGAACGCCAGCCGCTGCTGCTGCCCGCCCGAGAGCGCGGTGATCTTCCAGCCGCCGGTGCCGTGCAGGCCCAGCTGCCCGAGGATGTCGTCCGCACTGCACTCGGTCCCGGCGGCCTCGGCCGCGGCGTGCAGGTTCTCGGCCACGGTCAGGGAGCCCAGCAGGTTGTCGGCCGGGTTCTGGAACACCAGCCCCAGGTGGTGGCGCCGCAGCGCCCGCCGCTCGCGGTGCTTGAGCTTGCGGACGTCGGCGCCCTGGAACGTCAGCGTGCCGCGGGCGGGCTGCTCGAACAGCCCCAGCACCCGCAGCAGCGTCGACTTCCCCGACCCGGACGGCCCGGCGAGCACGGTCATCCCGCGTGCGGGCACGTCGAGGCTGACGTCGTCGACACCGGTGACGACCCCGGCGGGCGTCTGGTAGTCGACGCCGATGCCACGCAGGGAGAAGATCGGTTTCTCAGGCACGGATCAGCTCCGCGGTCCGGGCGGTGCGCACCGAGCGCACCGCGATCCAGCCGGCCAGCGCGACGACCACCACGCCGATCAGGACGACAGTCAGCACGAACGGCAGCGGATCCGGCAGCTCCGATCGCGGCGCGAGGAACGTCGCCGGGTCGAACCGGGGCACCGACAGGCCCGCCACCGAAACCCCGCACGTCACCCCGACGACGATCGCCAGCCCGCTCAGCGCCCCCAGCTCCATCAGGTGACTGGCCAGCAGCGTCCGCGGCCGCATGCCCATCCGCAGCACCAGCGCCCCGGCCAGGGCGTTCTGCCGCCGCCGGACCTCGACCGCCACCAGCAGCGCCAGGATCGCCACCACCCCCAGCACCGCGCCGAGCAGCGCCACGAACGAGAACGTCCACGCCACCACGAAGAACGGCAGACCGTCCAAAGCGGACTCGCGGCTGACCCGGTTCGGGATGAACACCCCCGCCGCGCGCAACGCCGTGGTCGCCTCCGCCATCGGCGCCGTCGTCAGCACACTCCACTTCGGAATGCCGTCGAGCTGCGCGTGGCTGAGCACCGTGCGCGAGACGACGTAACCGGGCGAGGTGCCGATCAACGGGAACACCGGCAGGTCGCCGGCGACGACCGCGTCGGGCAGGCCGTCCGGCAGCTTGGCGTCCTGCTTGGCCGTGTGCCCGACCCGGATCACCGGCGTGCCACGCGGGTCCGGTCGCGAAATCTTCTCGAGCAGCCCGGCCAGGTCGTCGCCGGGCACGCGGTCCACCGCGGCGCCGCGGGTGAACGTCGCCGGGTCGACGACCAGCACCACGCTGCCGGTCCCGGTCAGCTCGCCGACCACCGTGCTGGTGCCCGCCAGCGAAGCGGGCATCGCCACCTCGCCCATGCCGATCGGGCTGTCGGTGTCGAGGCGGGCGTTGCTGCCGACGAAGATCGCCGACTTGGTCGCCAGTGCCTCCTCCTGGCCGCGGGCGATGCCGATCCCGGTGGCCAGCGTGCCGATGGCGAGGGTGCCGATGACGAGCACCCCGGTCACCGGGGCACGGGCGCCCGCCAGCCGCCGGATCGCCAGTTGCAAAGCTGGGCGCGACCAGAACCGGGCCCGGTGCGAAGCGTGCAGTGCCAGCCACGCCAGCCGCGCGGTCAGCAGCCCGACGGTCAGCACCACGAACACCGGGTAGGTCAGGGCGAGCGGGTCCACCTGCGGCAGCGGATTGCCCAGCCGCGACGCCGTGCCGTACTGCGCCAGGCGGGTCCAGCCCAGCCACGCCATGCCCGCCGTCGCCAGCTCCCACGGGAAGTACGCCAGCAGGCGCACCCGGCGGCCACCGCTGCGCATCCGGCCCAGCTCGAACTCCCGGTGCACCCGGACCGCGACGACCAGGGCCAGCAGCGTCAGGGACACCGCGAGGGTCGCGGCCGCGACGCCGGCGGCGCGCAGTTCGGCCGCCGGGTCCGGGGTACCGGGCGGGCCGTACAGGCGGAGCAGCAGCCGTGCCGCGACCGCGCCCGCCGCTCCGCCGAGCAGGATCGGCAGGCCCAGTTCCGCGACGGCGAGCCCGCCGAGTGCCGCGGGGCCGCTGCCGCGGGCCGAAAGCAGCCGAAGCTGCGCGTGCCGCCGCTGGTACCACTGCAGGGCGACGGAGCCGAGACCGGCGCAGCCGACCAGGACGCTGATCAGCGCGAGCGGCAGGATCGAAACGAACACGTTGTCCTGGGCCTGGCGGGCGATCTGCACCGAACGCTGGAACGTCGGGACGTCGGCGGCGATCAGCGAGCCGAGGCCCTGCGCGGTGAGGTCGGCGCGGACGTCGGCGACCAGGTCCCGGGAGCGCTGCAGCAGGTCTTCCGCCGCGCTCAGCGTCGTCGGCGCGGGTTCGTAGAAGGAGACGTGGAAGTACTGCATCGTCGGCAGGCCGATCGCCTTGATCGCGTCGTCGAAGGTCTTGCGGTCGGTGGCGAAGACGATGGAGTCGATCGGGTCGTTGGCCAGCCGGTCGACGACGGCCCCGGACTGCTGGGAACACCACCACCGGGGCGGCGGGTCGAGCAGGTCGCGGTAGATGCCGGTGACGGGCGGCAGCGGGGTGCCCTGCAGGCTCGGCTTCGTGCCGACGCCGATGTGTTCGGCGTCGGCCACCACGTTGCCCAGCCACAGCCCCGGCGCGCGGGTGCCCTGCTGCAGCGTCAGGTTGTCCAGGCCGGCCTGGTCGCGGTAGCCGAGGCGGACCTTGTAGTGCGGGTCGCCGTTGAATTCGGTGCCGGGGAGGGCGTTGGTGAACTGGCCGACGACCGGGGTGCCGAACCCGTGGGCGGCGGCGTGGCGCTGGATCGCGCCGGTCACCGCGGGGATGTCCCGCACCGGCATGTTGCCCTTGCCGAACATCGGGCCGTAGCTGTCCGGGCAGGTGATGCCCGTCTGGTACTGCACCGTCGCGCCGCCGGCCGCGGATGCCTGCAGCACGGCGGCCGTGCCGAGGAAACAGGCCAGCAGCGAGGTCACGGCCGCCACGATCAGTGTCAGCGGGCTGGAGAGGGCGGCCTTCGGGGCCGCTCGCCACGGCTTGGTCACTCTGCGTTGTCCATTCTTCCCCCACGTCACCCGCATGGACCAGGACGCTACCGGCCACCTCCCGGCCTTGGAACGTTTTTGTCGCGATCGTTGCTCACCGTGTGGGTACGCGCCGAGCGGAGTACTCGATCATGGGCGTCGGCCGCGAACGCCGTGGGGGCAAGGAAACGGACTGGGACGTTCGGCGGCGGCCGGTTGGGCAACACGGAGGTTGGCCGGACGGCCGCGGGCCGAAAGACTGCGCGAGGAAGATCTTCCGCCCCGCAAGGAGGACCGATGCCGCACATCCCGCTCGACCCGCAGCTGCCGGGGATCCGGTCGCTGATGGCGTTCCGGCCCGAAACCGCCGTCCCGCTCAACCAGCTGGCGCAGACCCTGCTGCGCGGCCCGAGCAGCCTGACGGTCGGTGAGCGGGAACTGATCGCGGCGGTGGTGTCGAACGGCAACGAGTGCCGCTTCTGCCACGGCAGCCACGCCGCCGCGGCGGCCGAGACCCTCGACGGTGGCCGTGCGGTGGTCGACGCGGCGTGCGCCGGGGTCGACGACGCACCGGTGGGGGAGAAGCTCAAGGCCCTGCTGCGGATCGCGCTCGCGGTCCGCGAAACCGGCCGTGCCGTGACCCCCGAGCTGATCGCGGCGGCCCGCGCGGAAGGCGCGACCGACGTCGAACTGCACGACACGGTCCTGATCGCCGCGGCGTTCTGCATGTACAACCGCTACGTCGACGGCCTCGCCACGGTGGCCCCGGACGACCCGGCGGCCTACGACCAGATGGGCAAGGTGCTGGCCGCGGAGGGCTACGGCCGCTAGGGCGGGTCGCCGGCCTCGGTAGGCTCCCGCCGGAACACGGTGGGGGGACCGTCGATGCCGAGATTCATCAAGCCCGCGCTGTGGACGGCCGGGGTGCTCGCCGCGGGCTTGCTCGCGTTCTGGCTGTTGCTGGCCCTGGACATCCCGTACAAGAGCACCGCCGCGCCCGAAACCACGCCGGTCACCTCGGCGACCACCACTCCGGCGCCGCCGCCCGCGGCGCTGAGCGCGTATGTCACCGAGGTCCGGGCGGGTCCGGACGACCACACCGCGGTGCTGCACGTCAACCTGCCCACCTGCGCCGAAGCACCGGTGGCCCAGGTCGAAGAGACCGGCCACCGGATCGAAGCCGAGGTCCGGTACCGGATGCCGAGCGGCGCGAACTGCGGGGTTTCCCCGGCCGGCTTCCCGGTGAAGACGGCCGCGCCGATCGGGGAACGGCCGGTGTACGTCAACCTCGGCGACAGCTGGGGACTGGTGGCCGGCGGCTGGCAGAGGTGCGACCGGATCGTCGGCTGCTTCCCGCCCGCCGACCACTGCAGCCCGGTGCGGATCGCGCCGCTGGAGTTCGGCGCCGAGGCCGAGCACCCCGGCACCATGCGGGCGTGCGACCAGAACTGGCTGATCCACGACCTGCAGCGGCACGGCGGCGAACCCGCGCGCCGGGTCGCGTACCGCTGGACGGGCACCGGTTGGAGCGACTTCGCCTCGGCGAAGGGCGGCGGCTGCGGTGAAATCCTGGCCGCCGAACCGAAGTTCCCCACCGCACTCTGCGGGAACCCCGCGCCTCCGTCGTGAGGCACCGCGCGTTGAACGGCGCACCCCCGAAACCGGACCGAACAGCCCATCGGCGGGAGCTTTCCGGGCGCGGAAGCGGTTCGGAAGCCGGATCCCGCACAATACGGGGGAACGCGAAGGAGCCCAACGATGAACCGTACTGCAGCTGCCGCTCTGCTCACCGCGGCCGCGCTCGCCCTGCTCGCCCCCGTGGCGTCCGCGGCGAGCGGTCCCCCGAGCGACCCGTCGCCGGTCGGCGGGGTCGGAGGCGGCCCCTACATCGGCGACGTGCCGAAACCCGGCCCTGGAGGCCAGTGACCGCCGACTCACGGTAGAGCAGGGAACACGCCTCAGGGCACCAGCACCCCAATGTGGCCTTCGGTGCGTTGAACGCACCCAAGGTGGCCTTCGGTGCGTTCAACGCAACCAAGGCCACCTTGGGGCGTTGGCGCACGCCCGGCGCACCGGTGGTCACACCGGCTGGAGGATGAAGTCGTACCGGGCTTCGAGCCAGGGCTGCGCCGATGTGCCGCCGTCCGGCGTCGGTCCGGGATCACGCGGCTCGAAGGCGACCACCAGCTCCTGCTTCGTGCCGAACACCACGTCGCTGTCCAGGTACTGCGCGCCCTCCTGGAACAGGTGCGTGATCAGCGGCTCGTACCCGGCGGCGTTGATCAGGAAGTGCACGTGGGCCGGCCGGAAGTGACTGATGTCCGTGCCGCGGATGAGCTCGCCGACCGGGCCGTCCATCGGGATCGAGTACCCCTTCGGCGCGATGGTCCGCACGCAGTAGGTCCCGTCGGCGCGGCTGGTGTACTTCGCGCGCAGCCGGGCCTCGTCGATGTCCGGGAGCTGCGACTCGTACGCGCCTTCCTCGTCGGCCTGCCAGACGTCGAGCACCGCGCCGACGACGGGGAAGCCGTCCAGGCCGCGGACCGTGCCGGTGAGGTAGAGCGGCGTGCCGGGCAGGCCGTCGGACATGTCGCCGCCGAACTCCTTCTCCGGCGAACCCTCGATGTGGAAGGGGCCGAGCACGGTGGCCGGGGTGGCTTTCGCGTCGAAGGTGTGGTTCATCTGCACCACCAGCATGCTCAGGCCCAGCACGTCGGAGGCGAGGATGAACTCCTCCCGCTTCTCGTCGCTGATCCGCCCGGCCTCGGTCAGCCACCGCATCGCGGCCATCCACTCGGGCTCGCTCAGCCGCACTTCGCGGGCGAAGGCGTGCAGGTGGCGCACGAGCGCGGCCAGCACCTCGGCCGTCCGCGGATCGTGCGCGCTCGCCCAGCGCTGCGCGGCGAGCTCGGTGATGTTGTCCTCGGTGACCAGCTGCATCGGCGTTCCTCTCACGCGTGCGGATCCGGCGGGACCGACCGGTTGTTCAGGTCGACCGACAAGAAGACGTCGTTGGCGACGGGGTGGCGCAGCTCCTCGGCGAGCTGGCCGATCAGCCCGGCGGTCCGGGCCAGCAGCGCGAACCCGCGCAGCAGCTCCAGCGGCAGCCCGAGATCGGCGAGCGCGGCGCCGCAGACGCCGGCCCCGTTGAGCGGCAGCGTCTTTCCCAGCACCCGCGGGTGCACCCGGCCGATCGCGGCGAACAGCTCCAGGTGGGGGCCGCGCAGGCCCTCTTCGCCGGCGATCTCGAACAGCCGCGGGGTGCGTGGGTCGCCGTCCTTGTGCACGTGGTGTCCCAGGCCGGGGACGAACTTCCGCTCCGCACGGCGCTTTTCGACGGTTTCGAGCGCGAGCGCGTCCCAGCCGGGTTCGTCGGTGGGCAGCTCGACGCCGGTGAGGACGTCGTGCAGGAACCGGCCGCAGTCCTCGGTGACGCCGAGGAAGCGCGACCCGCCGCCCAGCAGGCCGGCGGCCAGCGCGCCCTGGACCGAGTCCGGAGCGGACAGCCAGGTCAGCCGGGTGACGATCGCGGTCGGGGTGAAGCCGTGGTCGGCCAGCGCGGCCAGCACCGCCTCGAAGACCCGGGTTTCCCCCGCGGACGGACGCCGTTGCGTCGCCAGCCAGAAGGCGAGCTCGCCGAACCCGACCGTGCCCATCACGTCTTCGGCGAGGTCCCGGCCGAGCAGCGTGATTTTGTCCTTTGTGGACGCGCCGAGGGCGGTTTCGTAGACCGGCTCAGCCATCGGCGGCCTCCGTCAGCCACGCCCGCAGCTCGGCGCCGTGTTCGTCGAGCTCCGGCGGCGGCAGCCGGTAGCCGGCCGGGGTCGCGGAAAACCGGATGGGGTGGCGGGTCGTCGGGACCGCGCGGTCGCCGTCGCCGACTTCGACGATCGGGTCCAGCCCGAAGCGCTCGGCCATCGCGAACCCGCCGTCGATGGTGTTGATCGGTCCACAGGGGACGCCGACCGCGGTCAGCGCGTCGAACCAGTCGGCCGCGCCGCGTTTCGCCAGCCGTTCGACCAGGATCGGCCGGAGCTCTTCGCGGTGCTTCGTGCGATCGGCGTTCCGGGCGAACCGCGGGTCGGCCGGAACGTCGGGCAGGTCGAGGACCTCGCACAGCCGGCGGAACTGCCCGTCGTTGGCCGCGGCCACGATCAGGTCGGCATCGGCCGTCGGCAGTGGTTCGTAGGGGAAGACGCTGGGGTGGGCGTTGCCCATCCGGTACGGCACCACGCCACCGGCGGCGAAGGCCGAACTGTGGTTGACCAGCCCGGTCAGCGCCGAGGACAGCAGGTTCACCTCGACGTGCTGGCCCTCGCCGGTCGCGTCGCGGTGGCGCAGCGCGGCCAGGATGCCGATCACCGCGTGGTTGCCCGCCATGACGTCGAACACCGAGATCCCGGCCCGGTACGGCGGGCCGTCCGGATCGCCGGTCAGGCTCATCAGACCCGAGATCGCCTGCACCATCAGGTCGTAGCCGGGCACGTGCGCGCCTTCGCCGGCCCCGAACCCGCTGATCGAGGCGTAGACGCTGCCGGGATTGGCCCGGTGGACCGCTTCGTAGTCCAGGCCGTACTTGGCCAGCCCGCCCGGCTTGAAGTTCTCGATCAGCACGTCCGCGCGGGCCGCCAGCTCGCGGGCGACGACGGCGTCGGCCTCGTCGCGCAGGTCCAGCGCGATGGACCGCTTGCCGCGGTTGACGCCGAGGTAGTAGGTCGAGACGTCCCCGCGCACCGGCGGCATCCACGTGCGCGTCTCGTCGCCCTGCGGGCCCTCGACCTTGACGACGTCGGCGCCCAGGTCGGCGAGCAGCATGGTGGCGTACGGGCCGGCCAGCACCCGGGAGAAGTCCGCGACCAGCAGCCCGAACAGCGGGCCGGCGGGTGGTTCGGCGGTGTGGGCATACAAGAGTGCAGCTCCTCGCCTTCTGTCCGTCAGGCGGACTCTTGTCCGTCAGTCTGCGACAACCGCCGGGCCGCGGTCAAGGAGCCGGTCGTGAGCGGTAAGGCGGCTGCTAACCCGCCTTGCCGCTCACGACCACGGCGGGGAGGGCGTGCAGACGGGCGAAGTCGGCGCTGATCTCCCCGGCCGTCTGCAGCAGCAGCGGCAGGTGGTGCTCCAGCAGCCGCTCGACCGGGGTTTCCGCGGCGTGGCAGTTGACGTTGACGCCGGCGATCACCCGGCCGGACCCGTCGCGCAGCGGCGCGGCCACCGACCGGATGCCCAGCGCGAGCTGCTCGTCGGTCAGCGCCCAGCCGCGGGCCCGGACCTCGCGCAGCTCGGCGTCGCGTTCGGCCCGGCCGGGCTGCCAGCGCGGGACCAGCCCCGAGCGGGTCGGCTCGGCCAGCACCGCCTCCAGCTCGGCCGGCGGCAGCGCGGCCAGCTGCACCTTGCCCAGCGACGTCGGCAGCGCGGGGAACCGGGTGCCGATCTGCACGCTCAGTCCCACGATCTTCGGGACCGCCACCCGGGCGACGTAGACGATGTCGGACCCGTCGAGCTGGGCGATCGAACACGACTCGTTCGTGCGCGCGACCAGCCGCTCCAGGTGCGGGCGGGCCACGTCCCACAGGCCGGTGGAGTGCACGTAGGCGACGCCGAGGTCGAGCACCCGCGGTGTCAGGGCGTAGTCGCGCCCGTCCGTGCGGACGTAGCCGAGCTCTTCGAGGGTCAGCAGGATCCGGCGGGCGGTCGGGCGGGCCAGCCCGGCGGCGGTGGCGACCTCGGCCAGCGTCATCGCCGGGCGGCCCGGGCGGAACGCCGTGATCACCTCGAGCCCGCGCGCCAGCGCCTCGATGAAGTCGGGACCGGTTCCCTCGCGTGGCATGCGCGACCTCCTCTGTGTCTTCCACAGCCGAACCTTCGGGGGTCCGGGTGGCGGGGCCCCCGGCTCAGAGCGAAGCTCCGGTTGTCACCGCAGCGTAGCCGCGGGGATTGACACCGGTGCGGCACTGGGCAAGGGTGACGTCACCCGGCGAGTGTCCGCTCAGCGGACAAGTGTACGCAACGGAGGCAGTCATGTCCGGATCGATCGTCCTGCGGGGTGGCACGGTGCTGACCCTCGACGACGCGCGCCGCGTCCTGCCCGGCGAAGACGTCCTCGTCGACGGCGGCCGCATCGCCGCGATCGGACCGGCGCTGGAGGTCCCGGCGGGCACGACCGAGATCGACGCCTCCGGTGGCATCGTCATGCCCGGGATGATCGACACCCACCGCCACCTGTGGCAGACGGCCATGCGCGGCTACGGCGCCGACTGGACGCTGACCCAGTACTTCGTCTGGTACTACCTCGAATGGGGCAAGGTGTTCCGCCCCGACGACATCTACGCGGGCAACCTGCTCGGCGCGTGGGAAGCCCTGGAGGCCGGTGTCACGACCACCGTCGACTGGTCCCACGGCCTGCAGACCACGGGGCACGCCGACGCGGCGGCCGACGCGCTCGAAGCCGTCCCCGGCCGGTTCGTCCTGGCCTACGGCAACATCCAGGACGCCCCGGCGAACTGGACGGCCACGCGGGAGTTCCGCGACTTCGTCTCGCGGCGCACGGGTGGTGACCTCGGCTTCCAGCTCGCCTTCGACGTCACCGGCGATCCGGCCTTCCCCGAGAAGCCGGCGTTCGAGGTGGCCCGTGACCTCGGTGTGCCGGTGACCACGCACGCCGGCGTCTGGGGCGCGACCGGCGACGACGGCATCCGCCTGATGTACGACCACGGGTTCATGACCCCCGAGACGATCTACGTCCACGGTGCGTCGCTGTCCGCGGACTCCTACCAGCGCATCGCCGCCACCGGCGGGTCGGTGTCGGTCTCGACCGAGAGCGAGCAGAGCGCGGGCCAGGGCTACCCGCCCACCTGGGCACTGCGCCAGTACGGCATTCCGGTGTCGCTGTCGATGGACACCTCGGTGTGGTGGAGCGGCGACCTGTTCTCGGCCATGCGCGCGACCCTGGGCGCCGACCGGTCCCGGGAGCACCTGGAAGCCCACACCAAGGGCGAAACGGTGACCCACGCCGCGCTGCGGGCGGAACAGGTGGTGGAGTGGGCCACCCGCGGCGGCGCCGCGGCACTGGGCCGTGCGGACCTGGGCAGCCTCGAGGTCGGCAAGACGGCCGACGTCGTGCTGCTGAAGAACGACGACTCGCTGGTGTCCTTCCCGCTGCTGCACCCCTACGGCCACGTGGCGTTCCAGGCCCAGCGCGCCGACGTCCACACGGTGCTCGTCGGCGGCCGGGTGGTCAAGCGCGACGGCCGCCTGGTCGGCGCCGACCTGCCGGCCGTCCGGCGCCGCGTCGAGGAGACCGTGGAGCACCTGCGCGGGCAGCTGGGGGAGGAAGCGTGGCGGCAGGGGATGAACCCGGACGTCCCGGAGACCAAGGTCCTGGACAACCCGTACACCTACACCGACTACCAGAGCGACCGCACCCACGGCGGCTGAGCTACCGTGCCGGGTGTGGTCCAGGTCTTCGTCCAGCCCGCGTACGGCACCGCGGACGCCCGCCGCTACGGCGCGGAATCCCTCGACCGGACCGTGGCCTTCCGCGAGCTCGCCGACCGGCTCGACCCCGCCGACCTCGCCCGCCTCGACGCCCTGCACCCGGGCGGGCGAGCCCGGTTCTGGGGCGCCAAGGACAAGTACGACCGCCGGATGGACACCGTGACCACCGGCGACGTCGTGCTCTTCACCGGCGGCAAGCACGTCCGGGCCACCGCGGAGGTGGGGCACGGCTTCCGCAACCCCGCGTTCGCCCGCCGGCTCTGGAACCCGGACCCGGGCAAGTGCCTGTTCAGCAACGTCTACAGCCTGCGCCGCTACCGGCGCGTCGACCTGCCCTACGAAGCGATCTGGGCCCTGCCCGGCTTCACCCCCGGCGACAACTTCATGGGCCTGCGGTTCCTCGACGAGGCGAAGTCCGCCGCCGTGCTGGGCCTGCTCAGCAGTGTGGCATCACGCCGTCGAAGGACGCGCAGTTGTCCTGGTTCCACGGCGTCGACTGCCACTGCTCGGCCGTCATGATCCGGGACGTGTCACCCGCGACGAACTTCCAGGGCCCGTGGTAGGCGTTGCTGAACCAGTAGTTGTCCTGGTCGTGGGTGATGGCGTCCTGGACGAGCGTGCCCTTGTACGGCGACCAAGAGGGGTACGTCCCGTAGTTGGCCAGCAGCGCCATCTTGCCGCAGCTGCCGTTCGTGCAGCCGACGCGGGCCGGGTCGAAGCGGAACGTGTTGTCGTGCACCATGACGAGCTGGGTCTTCCAGCGGCAGTCGTCGTACAGCGGCGGGGACGCGATGCCCGGCGCCGAGCACTGCGTCCGGTCGTCGACGAGCTTCGTGCAGGTGTTGATCGAGGTGTTGGCCGGGCTGTTGCAGAACCGGTCGGCGTTCTCCCACGCGGTGATGCCGGACCAGTTGTCCTCGAAGACGTTGTCGTAGATGTCGATGAGGTAGGTCCGGCCCGGCACCCGCGGCTCACCGCCCGACTCGGACAGGTAGACGCTCGCCACCGGGAAGTTGTCGCCGCGGTCGGCGCGCCACTTGCCCGCGACCAGGCTGTTGCGGCGCAGGACGTTGTCGCGGAACACGAGGTTGTAGCTGATCTCGTAGAACAGCGCCTCGGCGTCGTTGTCCTCGATCAGGTTGTGCTCGATGAGGAAGTCGTTGTTGTCCGTGTCGGCCCACAGCCCGGCGCCGTGGTTGTGGTGGATCCAGTTCCCGCGGATGTCGGCCTTGTCGACCACCCAGAACTTGATCCCGCCGCTGCACCCGCAGCCGGGGCTGCGCGTTTCCCAGTCGTCGGTGTTGTTCCCCGAGATCTCGTTGCCCTCGACGATCAATGCGGTGATCGTGCTGTCCGCCCGGTAGGCGTTCATCCCGTACTGGCCGTTGTTGCGCAGGCAGCTGTGCCGCACCTCCTGGCGCGCACCGGCCATGATTCCCGCGCCTTTGTTGTTCTGCACGGTGGTGTTTTCGATGATCCAATGCTCGCCGGAATCGTGGTTCACCACGCCCTGGTCCTGCTCGGCGACGAAGTTCTGGATGGTGAGCCCGCGGATGACGACGTCCTTCGCCTGCTGGGTGAAGGCCGCGCGGTTGATGCCCTGCCCGTCGAGCACCGCGCCCGGTGCGCCGAGGTAGACGTTGCCGTTCTTGGGGATGATCTGCCCGAACGGGTCCGACGCCAGCTTGTGCGTGCCCGCAGGCAGCCAGAACGTCGTGCCGGCCGGCGACTCCTGCGTCTTGCGGTAGAGGTCGCCGGGCACCGCGGGGTCGGCGGTGACGGCGCCCGCGGGAGGCGTCGTGTTGGCGATTGGCTGGTGGTCGCACACCGGTCCGGGTGTCGCCGCGGCCTCGGCCACCGCCGGGCCGGGCGGCACGATGAACGCGGCAAGCAGAACGACAGCCAGAATGGATCTTATCGGCGACATGCCGTGCAACCTACGCAATTCACGGCGAAACGGCGTGGTCCGAACGAGTCCATTTGTGTTGCTTTTTGGGTGCACCAGGTAACGAAAAAAGCCGTGATTACTCCACGACTGTGAATACCGTGGGAACAATCTGTGGACGGTTCTGTTATCGTGGTCCGGCGGCGGCTCGCAGCCGGAATCCTGCCGAAGGGGGAAGTTCGGCGACACTCGGCCGGGGTAGCGCGGTGGGCCACCTGCCGCGTCCCGGTCAGCCGGGCGGCCGAGCGCGGCGGCGGGCGAGCGGTGGACGGCGGCTGCGTCGTCCCACGGCTCCGCTCCCGGCGCCCCGGCGGCCGGACCCGGTTTTGTTCCGTTAAACCGAGAACTACCTGAGCGAGTGATTTACCGCCATTCATTCCAGTCGCTTCCGCGGCGGCGAACTAGGCTGGTCCGACCCCATTCGACAGCTGTCCTCCACTCGGTGCGTCCCCCGTACCGATCGGGTATTTGCGCAGGTCAAAGCCCTGTCGATGGCACGCGGGGCGGTAACGTCACCTCTCGGACAGAACTTCTGCCCCGGCGTCCGGGCCCCGAATGAAACCCGGCTGCCGCACTCAGGAAGGGAACCCCGAGAAATCATGTCCACATTGCGACGACTGGCTGTCGCCGGCGCTTTCGCGCTGCCGCTTTCCCTCGTCATCGCCTGCCCGGCGACGGCGCACCCGCTCGACTGGCCGCACGACTCCTGGAGCGCCGAAAGCTCCAGCAGCTGGGCCGGCATCGGCGGCGCGGGCACGACCGACACCGAAGAAGGCTCGACCGGGTGGGGACACCACTGGTCGGAGCAGGACTCGGCGGTGGCCGGCATCGGCGGCGCCTACGTGACGCACAGCGGCGAGTCTGGCCACGACGACGGCTGGCACCGGCCGTGGCACCACACCGTCCACAACGGCTGGTACGACGGGGACGACGACTGCGCCTGCGACGCGGACGACTACGACGCGGACGACGACGTCGACCACGTCGTCCACCACGTCGTGAGCCACCCCGACCCGGTGGACCAGGAACCGGCCGGCTACGTCGTGCGCCCGGTGTACGACACCGACGACGACGATGACGACGCCGACTACGGCGACTACGACAGCGGCTACGACGGTGACGACGACGGTGACGACGGCGTGGGCTACTTCGCCGAGCAGCACTCGGCCGGCGTGAACGGTGCGTCCTCGACCCACGTGGCGAGCCACGCGGGTGAGCACCACGCCACGTACGAGGCGGAGAAGCTGACGGCCGGCCCCCACGGCGCATCGTCGGAGGGTGCGCACGCGGTGGCCGTGCCGGACTACGCGGGCTACCACGCCTGGTACACCTCGGCCGGTGTGGGCGGGGCCGCGGCGCACTCGGTCACCGCGGTGGCCGACGCCACGGAGGCGGACGACGACGACTGGGTGGTCGACCACGACGTGGACGACGACTTCGCCGTCGACGAGGACTGACCGCCCCGATCGAAGCCGAAGCCGAGCGAGCCGGGTCCGCACCGTGCGGACCCGGCTCGCTCGGTGCGCTCAGCAGGGGCGTCCGGGTCGGCGACCGGGGTGAACTCCAGCCGCAGGGCGTCGGTGCGGGGCAGCACGACGGCGGTCCCGTCAGCCTTGTGCCACTGCACGGGGAGGAAGAAGATTTGGCCGCCGGACTGCAGGATCAGCTTCAGCCCGGTGTAGCGGAACTGTAGGCGGTGCCGGGGTTGCGGCACGGGGTTTCGCGGACCCCGGCGCGGTCAGGTTCAGGCTCTTCGCGCTGTAGAGGACGGCCTCCGGCGGCGCGGTCAGCGCGGCCTCGATCTGGATGGCCCGGCCGCCGCCGACCGAGGCGGAGTAGCCGGCCACGGCCCAGAAGAGCCCGACGCTGACCAGCGCGAACGTCGCGAGCCACTCGGTGGTCGCCACCGCGGGCGGCAGCGGTCGTCCGGAGCGGGCCGGGCACCGCGGCCATCACGACGGCGATCGGGGCGAAGAGGCCGTCGGCGCTGCGGACCAGGTAGTCCTGCGCGGTCAGGCCCATCGTGGCCATGGCGGCTGCCGGTGCACCGCGAACCGCGAACGTGCGGGGGCCGATCGCGCTGTCCTCAGCCGAGGTACAGGCGGTAGCCCTGGGCAACGGCACGGAATCCCAGCGATTCGTAGAAGGCGTGCGCGGCTTCGCGGCCGGACCGCGACAGCAGCTGGACCTTGTAGCAACGCGCTTGCCGGGCCCGGGCGACGGCCGCCTCCATCAGGGCGGCACCGACGCCCGACCGCCGGTGTCCGGCTGTGACCACGACGTTCTCGACGACCATGAACGACCGTGCCCCCCGCGTGAGGTTCGGCAGCGTGGTGCAGTCGATCGTCCCGACGACCACGCCGCCGGTCTCGGCGAGCAGGATCGCCCGTCCGGACTGGCCCTCGATGGCCCGCCAGGCGTCGGCCGCGGCTTGCCCGGACGGGGCGGGGTCGTCCGGGTGCAACTCCTGGAACAGGGCGAGAAGTGCCGGTAGGTCGGCCTCGGCGGCGAGCCTGGTCGTGATCGTCATGCAGCCCACTTTGCCCGTACGGGCAGCCGGGGGTACCCGAAGGTTTGCCGCTGCGCGGCTGGCCGGTCCGCTCGCTCGCGATCATCGTGGAGGCACCGCCAGTGCGAGGAGGTCCGCCGGTGATCCACGAGGTCGACGAGGCGCTGCGCCGGCTGGTGAAGGACGAGGCGCTGCGCGGCAGCGAGGTCGACGTCGCCTTCGACGCACCCACCAAGGACTGGGCCGCCCGGCGCAACGCACCGACGGTGAACATCTACCTCTACGACGTGCGGGAGGACATGCGACGCCGGTCGCGCGGGCTGCTCAACGAGTACGACCAGCGTGGCGAGGTCGCGGCGCGGCACCTGCCGCCCAAGCACGTCAAGCTGTCCTACCTGGTCACCGCGTGGACCCAGCGTCCCGAGGACGAGCACCGCGTGCTGTCGGACCTGCTGCTCGGCCTGCTGCGCCACGAGGCGGTGCCGGCCGAGGTGCTCACCGGATCGCTGGCCGAGATGGCGCTGCCGGTGCCGATGACCGTCGCGCTGCCGCCACCGGAGGACCGCGCGTTCGCCGACGTGTGGACCGCGCTGGGCGGCGAACTCAAGCCGTCGCTCGACGTCGTCGTCTCCGCCCCGATCCACAGTGGACGCGTCTTCCCGGCCGGGCCGCCCGCCAAGGAAGGCCTCAAGCTCGACACCGGCGACGGCGAGCGCATCGGGCACCACGTGTCCGCGGCCGGGGCCGTCGAAGGGCAGCGCCGGGTCGCGATGGCCCGCACCCACCGGAAGCCCCGGTGAGCCTGGAGTACCTGTTCGAGCGGCTGGCCCGGCTCGAACAGCGCATCCGCGACGCGGTCGACAGCCGCCGGGCGGCCGACCCGAACCCCGACGACCCGTTCCGCGGCCTGTACCTGTCCAACGAGACGATCGACGCCCTGCTGGACGGGCACCGCGAGCCGTTCACCCCGTTCACCGACTCCGTCCCGGACGGCAGGCTGCGCCCGCTCGCCGAACGCGCCGGGCTCACCGGCGTCGACGTCGAACTGCTGCTGGTGGCGCTCGCCCCCGACCTGGACAGCCGGTTCGAGCAGTTCTACGGCTACCTCAACGACGACGTGACCCGCCGCCGCGCCAGTGCCGGGCTCGCGCTGCGCCTGTGCGGCATCCCCGAGGCGTCGGCCGCCGGCCGCGCCCGGCTGGACGCCGGCTCCCCGCTGGTCGCCTGCGGCCTGCTCGCCGTGGGCGAGGACGAACGGCCGTTCCTGTCGCGCACGCTGCGCGTCCCCGACCGGGTGGTGAACCACCTGCTCGGCGACGACCGGCTCGCGCCCGAGCTCGCCGGCTGCGCGCACCTCGGCACCGAGCTCGTCGAAGTGCCGGGCCGGGACCGGCTCGCCCGCGCCATCCGCGGCCGGGTCGGGCTCGTCTACCTGAAGGAGCAGCCCGGGGGCGGTGCCGAGGAACTCGGGGCCGGCGCGCTGGCCGCGGCCGGGTACCCGGCGCTGGTGGTGGACGCGGCACGCTGGCAGGCCGAACCCGGCCACGCCGAGCTCACCGCGTCGCTGCGGCGAGAGGCGTTGCTGCGCGGTGCCGGGATCGTGCTGGGCCCGGTGGAGGACCCGCGGCTGGAGGAACTGGCCCATCCGGCGGTCCCGCTGGTGGTGCACGGGACCGGTGCCTGGGACCCGCGCTGGAGCGCGACGCCACCGTTGCAGCTCGACGCGCTGCCCCTGTCGGGCGCGGCCCGCGCGGAACTCTGGCGCAGCCGCCTCGACGGCCAGCTCGCCCCGGACGTCGACCCGGCCGAGGCGACCGCGCACTTCGTGCTGGGGCCCGGGCAGATCGCCCGCGCGGCGAAGGCCGCGTCGGTGACCGCGCTGGCCGACGACGGGCTGGTCCGCGCGTCCCACGTCCGGGCGGGTGCGCGCAGCCAGAACGCCGCCGGCCTGCAACGGCTCGCGCGGCGGATCGAACCGGTCGTCGGCTGGGCCGACCTCGTGCTGCCGGCCGGCGTGCTGTCCCTTCTGGACGAACTAGCCGCGCGGGCGCGCTACCGCGACCAGGTGCTCGACGAGTGGCGGATGCGCCCGGGCGGTGGCCGCGGCCGGGGCGTGACCGGGCTGTTCGCGGGCGATTCGGGGACCGGCAAGACGATGTCCGCCGAGGTCATCGCCTCGTCGCTCGGGCTGGACCTCTACACCGTGAACCTGGCGACCGTGGTCGACAAGTACGTCGGCGAGACGGAAAAGAACCTGGAGCGGATCTTCACCGAGGCGTCCGGGGTCAACGGCGTCCTGCTCTTCGACGAGGCGGACGCGATCTTCGGCAAGCGCTCCGAGGTCCGCGACGCGCACGACCGGTACGCCAACATCGAAAGTGCGTACCTGCTGCAGCGGATGGAGACCTTCGACGGCATCGCGGTGCTGGCCACCAACCTGCGGGCGAACCTCGACGAGGCCTTCACCCGGCGGCTGGACGTCATCGTGGACTTCCCGCTGCCGGACGTCGGACTCCGCCACCGGCTGTGGGACCGCTGCCTCGGCGCCCGGATGCCGCGGGGTGCCGACCTGGACCTGGGATTCCTCGCCGAAGCGTTCGAACTGGCCGGCGGCCACATCCGCTCGGCCGCGGTCACCGGCGCGTACCTGGCGGCCGAGGCGGGCCGCCCGGTGGCGATGAGCGACCTGGTCGGCGCGGTGGCGCGGGAATACCGCAAGCTGGGCCGGCTCTGCCTCGACCGCGAGTTCGGGCCCTACCTGGCGATGGTGACGGACGGTTGAGCTGCCCGTAGGGGCAGGTTTCGCTGCCCGTCCGGCCGTGCACCGCAGCCTGGCGCACGGCGCGCCGGCGGGGCAAGCTTGGACGTCGGCGGAGGGAGCGGACATGCGCGGGCACAGTCACGACAACGATCTCGACCCGGCCCTGCGGCCGAAGGGCGACCGCATCGAGCGGGACGACCACGACCTCCTGGGCCGCGCGGCCGTGGCCGGCCGCACCGACGTCCTGGGCCCGGCGGGCATGCTGGGCCTGCAGCGCGCGGTGGGCAACGCGGGCACCGCTTCGCTGGTGGAGGAGGAGCGCTCCCCGGTCCACGACGTGGTCGGCTCGGGTGGCGCGCCGCTGGACGCCGCGACGCGCACGGACATGGAGGGCCGCTTCGGTGCGGACTTCTCGGACGTCCGGGTCCACACGGACGCGGCGGCGCACGACTCGGCGAAGTCGGTGAACGCCCAGGCGTACACGGTGGGCTCGAGCATCGTGTTCCAGCGCGACAAGTACGACCCGGCTTCGGATTCGGGCAAGCACATGCTGACCCACGAGCTGACCCACGTGGTGCAGCAGCGCAGCGGCCCGGTGGACGGGACGGATGCTGGGGGTGGGGTGAAGGTGTCGGATCCGTCGGACCGGTTCGAGCGCGAGGCGGTGGCGAACGCGGACCGGCTGATGTCCGCGCCCGCTCCGGCCGGGCCCGCGGTCCAGCGTTGCGAGGACGGCGGCGCGCACGAGGATTCCGTGCAGCGGATGACCGTTCAGCGCGAGGAAGCGCCTGAGGCCGAAGAGGCCGAAGAAGCGAAGATGGCGCAGACCTACGTGCAGCGCGAGGAAGAAACCGAAGAAGAGGCTTCCTGATCCCCGAACGGTTTCGTCATGGACGATGCTCGGCGAGTACCCGGGTGAACTCGTCGAGCACCCGGCTCAACCACGCTTCGTAGCTCTTGTCCCCGGTTTCGTCGAGGTCGATGCCGGAATTCGCCAGGACCTCGGTCAGCTTTCCGGGATCGGTGCCGTCGAGGAGGGCCCTCAAGTCCACGAGGTAGCGATCGGCCTTGTCCGGCGCGTACCGTGCCGTGACCGCCCATTGGGAGAGAGCCACCTCTTCGTATCCCCGCTCCCAGTACTCGGCGAGCCATTCCGTCAGTACGCGCACGTCCGTCATCCCGCTTTCGCGCTGAGTCCCAGCACCTCGTCGACCTTCTTGACCGCTTCGGTCACTTCGCGCGCCCTCGTCTCCGCTGCTGCCTTCTCCGACGGCCGCATCTCCTCGACGCTCTTCGGGTCCATCCTGTCGAGTCCCAGTGCCGAAACCTCGACACCCGCCGTGCGCAGGATGCCGATCGCAGCCTTGGCGTTCTGGAGGTCGCCCTCGACCTTACCGCCCCGCATCTCGTACCACCCCTTGGCGCGTTTGCGGGGATCGGAGGTGAGCACGCTGCTGCCCCAGTGCCGGCCGCCTTCCTTGGTCTTGACGAGCTTGCCGGCACTGAGGAACTTGCCGATGACGTCGGCGTGGGTGGCCGCGGTCGTCGCCGGGATCCGCTGCGGCTTGGTGCTCTTGTACATCTGGGAGAAGAAGATCTTCGCCTCGACCTGGCAGTCGGCGTCGCGGAGCTCCTTGATGAACCCGGCGATGTAGGCGGCACAGTTGGGGCAGCTGCTGCGGTTGACGTCGATTTCCATCTTGATTTCCAGACCGCGGGGCCGCTTGAGGGCGTCCACCCAGATCTGCTTGAACATCGCGACGACGATCTCCTCGGCGTGCGCGCCGGTCTTGACGCCCGCGGCTTTCTGGGTACCGCGCTCGGCGCCGCTGGTCGCCGGTCCGACGACGTGCCCGCGCCCGCCGTAGAGGAAGCTGCCACGCGCGACGGTCTGACCGAAGTCCTCCTCGGGTGGGGGTTTCGCGGCCGCCTGGTCGGCCGTGAGCATCCGGTCGCCGGTGGGATCGCCGGGGTAGATCTCCGAAATGGGCGGTGGCCGGAAGACGACCGGTCCCTGCTCGTCGGTCGGGTTGACCTTGCTCTGCACCTTGAACTGGTGTTCGCCGTCCGGCACCAGCTTGAGCTCCTGGAGGCCCTTCGGCCGCCAGACGTTGAGCACCGAATCGAGAACGCCCTTCGCCGCGGACGGTGCCACGTTGCCGGCGGTGAGACGGTTGTGCGCGTCCTGTGCCGCCGCCCGCGCGACGCCGGCCTTGTCGCTCGGGTCGACGTCCTTGTCCTTCTTCTTGCCGCCCTTGAGCTTCGACCAGACCTTTTTGCCCGCCTTGACGATCGTGCCCACGACCGAGTCGATCACCTTCCCGACCGGGGACTGGACCTTCTCCAGCACCGACTTGATCTTCTCCGAGATCCCGCCCAGCCCGAGCAGGCTCGCCAGGAACCCCAGCACCATCGGCAACGCCTTCGCCAGCGTCCGCTCGATCAGCCCCGCCACCGCACCCGCGCCGCCGCGGGCGATCGATTCCACCGAGTCCAGCACCGAGTCGACGAACTCCTTGATCTGGGCGGCCTTGTCCACGAAGAACAGCACGATGTCGTAGATCGCCTTGCAGGCCTTGATGAACGCCGCCGCCGGGTTGAGCATCGAGATGATCCAGGTGATGCCCGCCTTGACGATCTTCTCGATCACGAATTCCTTGATCTGGCCGAGCACCAGCTCCTTCAGATCACCCAGCTTCTCGACGATCCAGCGCCACAGGCCCGGCACGCCCTCGGTGATCAGCACCTTGACCACGTCGAGGGTCTGCTCCAGCTTGGCCAGCACCGGCTCCGGGATGAACCGCAGGATCCGCGCCCGCACGCTCGCCCAGGTCAGGCCCAGCAGCGACAGGACCATCTTCAGGATGCCCTTCGCGTCCAGCGTCTCCGGGATCTCGATGCCCGCACTCGCCAGGTTGCCCAGCAGCCACCCCTTCAGGCCGTCCTTGAGGTGCTGGACGATGTTGGCGCCGAAGTTCACCACCCCGGTCTTGACGGCGTTGACCAGGTTGCCGAGGAACTCGATCGGCTTCGCGATGATCAGCCCGACCGCGTTCGCGGCCCGGGACAGCACGCCCAGGAGCATGTCCTTCAGCTTCAGGATCGTCTCGATCGCACCGCCGACCGCTTCCTTCGCCTTGCTCCACAGGCCCTTGTTCTCCGCCTGCAGCGCCTTGATCTCCTCGTCGACGGCGGTGCGGGCCTCGCGGTACTTCTGGGCCAGGTCCTCGACCAGCGCATCCTGCTTCTCGTCGACGGACTTCTCGAGATCGTCGAACTGGCCGCCGAACTCCTTCGCCGCCTCGCCCGCGATCTTGCGCAACGCCGGCGACTGGGACGCCACCTTCTGCTGCACGCGGGTGCGGCCGTCCGCGATCAGCTGCTTCGCCTCGCCCAGCTTCTCGCCGACGAAGTCCGCGATTTCGCCGATCACGCCCTGCATCTTCGACTCGTAGACCTTCTTGGCCTCCAGGAAGAGATTGTTCGCTTCGGCAGGCAGGTCGGCGAACAGGTCGTACGCCCAGCGGGCCGCGCCGGTGACCCCGTCGTAGCGCTCGGCCTTGTAGCGCTTCATCCGCGCCTGGTGATCGGCGGTGAACGCGGCCTTGGCCTGCGCCTCGCCCGCCTCGAACTTCTTCGCCACCTGGTCGTCGAGCGCGCCCAGCACGCCCTCGACCTTCGTCTTGGTCTCGTCGAAGATGGCCTTGATCTCGCCGGCGATCCGCGCCCGGTCCTGCTCGTCCTTCGACTTCGTGGCCGACTTCGCCGCCTGGCCCTTCTGCCCGGCCGACGAACGAGCGCCCGTCATGCCCGCCACCGCGGCCTGCCCGGACGCCTGGGCCGCGCCGGTCACGGCGGCCAGCTGCCCCGCCTCGGACTCGCGGACCGCGGCCGGCGCCGCAGCCGTGTGCTGCTCGCCTTCCTGCTTCGCGGCCAGCGCGCCCGTGAACTCCGGCTCGTGGGATTCGGCCAGCTGCTGGTCGGTGACGCCCGCCGCGGCCATCGCCCCGTGCGTCTCGCACTGGTCGGCGCGCAGATCGGTCTGCGCGGGCGGCGCCTTGTCCGGGATCGCCTTGCGTGCGTCCGGCGGGGCCAACGCGGGCGTGGCCGGTGGTTCCGGCAGCGGCGTGACCGGCTTTTCCACGGCCCGGCTGGGGTCCGGCGGCTCCTTCGTCCGGTCGGTGACGTCCTTGGCGGAGGCGTCCTTGCCGCTGGTGACCTTGCCCAGCACCTCGGACTTGACCTGGTCGGCCTTGCCGGACGAGGCGAACTTGTCGGCCTCGTCGAGGTTCTTGGGTGCCTGCTTGGCGATCGCGGCGTTCACCGCGGCGATGAAGGCCGCCTTGTCGAAGCCGGCCGGCTTCGCCGCCGCCATCTTGTCCGCCTGGGCCGCCTTGGCCTGCGCGTCCTTGTCGTCGGTAGGCGCCACCGCGGCGTCCTGCGCCTTCTTGACCTCCGAACCGGCGGGCGGGTGCGCCTTCGCCGTCTTGGCCTTGCCGCCGACGTCCTTCTTCAGCGACTGGAACTTCGGGTCGGACTCCGGCGTCACACCGGGCGGCGCGACCGGGGGAGCGGGACAGCCCTGCCGCTGCAGCGCGACCAGCCTCGACACCGCCGCGTTGCCCGCCGAGGCCTGCAGGCGCAGCAACGCGGGCGGGGTCGCCCGGCGGGCCGGCCGGGCCGGCCGCGCGGACTGCCCGGACGGCTCTCGTGGCGCCTTGTCCCGCCCTGTCGGCATGGGTTCCACTGTCGGCCGTGGCGGGCCGGTTGCCAACGGCCGGACGGGCGGGCACGGCTGCCCGAACGGGCAGCTGCCTTTAAGGGCAGAGATCGGTTCCCGCGGGCCTAGCCGCACGGTCGTTCCGCGGAGAACGCGCCGGCAGCAGCATCGCCGAAGACAAGACTTGTGCGTCGACAAGGGAGGCACGCATGCCCACCTATCTCACGCCGGGGGTGTACGTCGAGGAGATCGAGGCGGGCGCACGGCCGATCGAGGGCGTGGGCACCGCGGTCGCCGCCTTCGTCGGCTTCGCGGCGGACGGTCCCTTCAACACCCCGACGCTGGTGTCCAACTGGGGTCAGTTCACCCAGACCTTCGGTGACTTCATCGAGGGCTGCTACCTGGCCCAGTCCGTCTACGGCTACTTCCTCAACGGGGGCAGCAACTGCTACATCGTCCGCATCGGCGGATCGCGCGCCCAGGACAACGGCGCCGCGCCGAAGCAGATCACGGCCCGCCAGGCCGTGCTCGGCGGCTACCGCTTCGTCGCGAAGGAGCTGCCGGAGGGCAAGCCGGCCGGGGAGATCACCGTCGAGGTCGCCGACCCGACCGGTGACAACCCGGCCGAAGACCGGTTCACCGTCCTGGTCAAGCAGGACGGCAAGGTCGTCGAGACGCACAACGTGACGACCAAGCGCACCAAGGAGAACGTCGTCACCGCGGTGCGGGAGAAGTCGAGCCTGATCACCATCGAAGAGGTCGCCACCGGCGGCGCCGTCACCAAGCCCGACAAGGGCACCGCGGTGCTCTCCGCGCCGCCGAAGGAGGCGGAGGCACCGCCGGTCCCGCGCCGGGTCGCGGCCGACGACTACGTCGGCGACGTCGCCGACCGGACCGGGTTCGGCGGCCTGGAGGCGATCGACGAGATCACCATGGTCGCGGCGCCGGACCTGATGGCCGCCTACCAGCGCGACCTGGTCGACCTCGACACGGTCAAGGCCGTGCAGCTGGCGATGATCGCCCACTGCGAGCTGATGGGCGACCGGATGGCGATCATCGACCCGCCGCCGGCGCTCAACCCCCAGGAAGTCCGCAGCTGGCGGATGGACGCCGCCGGTTACGACTCGAAGTACGCCGCGCTGTACTACCCGTGGGTCCAGGTCCTCGACCCCGCGTCGGGCACCAACACGTTCATCCCGCCGAGCGGCCACATGGCCGGCGTGTGGGCCCGCACCGACGCCACCCGCGGCGTCCACAAGGCCCCGGCCAACGAGGTCGTCCGCGGCGCGCTCGCGCTCGAGACGCACCTGACGAAGGCCGAGCAGGAACTGCTCAACCCGATCGGCGTCAACTGCGTGCGGTCGTTCTCCGGCAAGGGCATCCGGGTCTGGGGCGCGCGGACGCTGTCGAGCGACCCGGCGTGGCGCTACCTGAACGTCCGGCGGCTGTTCAACTACCTCGAGGAGTCGATCCTCGGCGGCACCCAGTGGGTCGTGTTCGAGCCGAACGACGACGCGCTGTGGGCCCGGATCCGGCGCACGATCAGCGCGTTCCTGGTGATGGAGTGGCGCAAGGGCGCGTTGTTCGGGCTCACCCCGGACGAGGCCTTCTTCGTCAAGTGCGACCGCGAGACCAACCCGGCCGAGGGAATCGACCTCGGCCAGGTGATCTGCGAAGTGGGCATCGCCCCGGTGAAACCGGCGGAGTTCGTGATCTTCCGGCTGGCCCAGATGTCCGGCGGCACCAGCCTCGTCAACGAGTGATGAAAGGGCTCCGACATGGCACTTCCCGACCTTGACAAGGCTGTTGGCCACTCCTTCGGGCTCGAGATCGACGGCGTCCAGATCAAGCAGATCTCCGAGGTCTCCGGCCTCAAGATGGAGCAGGACGTCATCGAGCTCAAGCAGAACACCGTCGACGGCAAGTACGTCATCAAGAAGCTGCCCGGCAGGCCCAAGGCGGGCGAGGTCACGCTGACCCGCGGCCTGACCGAGGACAACAGCTTCGAGAAGTGGGTCAAGGACGCGCACTTCGGCAAGATGGCGACCGCGCGCAAGGGCGGCGCCATCATCGTCTACGACTACGAGGGCACCGCGCTCAAGCGCTACAAGCTCACCAACGCCTGGCCGAAGAGCCTGGAGATCGGCTCGCTGAAGGCCGGCGACACGAGCGTGCTCACCGAGAAGCTCGTCATCACCTACGAGCAGATGGAAGTCGAGTGAGCCGATGCGCAGGGTGATGGCGTCGGCGCCGGCCGAGGAAGCCCCCTTGCCGGTGGGCGAACCCCGGTCGGAACGGCCGAAGCTGCGGACGGAGTTCGCGTTCGAGCTCCCGCGCGGGTACGTCGACGACGAGGGCAAGGTGCACCACTCCGGCGTGATGCGCCTGGCCACCGCGCGCGACGAGCTGATCCCGCTGCGGGACGACCGGGTGCGCGAGAACGCGGCGTTCCTCACGGTCGTGCTGCTGGCCCGGGTGGTCACCCGGATCGGCGACATCACCGACGTGCACGCGGGGATCATCGAGAACCTGTTCGCCTCCGACCTGGCGTTCCTGCAGGACATGTACCGCCGGGTCAACAGCGAGGGCCACACCAGGGCGGGCGTCGCCTGCCCCGAGTGCGGCCACAGCTTCGTCGTCGACGTCGCCGGTGGCCGCCTGGGGGAATCGTGACGTACGCGGCCGACCGGCTGCACGAGGAAGTCGCGTACGTCGCCTACCACCTGCACTGGTCGCTCGACGACATCCTCGACCTCGAACACCCCGACCGGTTGACCTACGTCGCCGAGATCGCCCGGATCAACACCCGGATGAGCCAGGGACGGTGACGCTGGAATGTGGTTTCGCAGGAAGGAGACGCCTCCGGAGGCCGCGCCGGCACCGGCCGCGCTGCCGGTGACGCGCGCGGAGTGGCGGAGCGTGGCGCCGATCCAGCGTGTCCTGGCCGAGCACCCGCTGGTCAACCCGGTGCAGCGGTTCAGTTCGACGCTGACGTCGTGGCGGAGTCCCGGTTACCTCGAGCCGCTCGGGCACCGGGTCGGGCCGGCGGAGCCCGCCGGCGTCATCGGCGACCTCGTGCGGCCGTCCGGCGGCCAGGACGGCTCGGTGCAGCGGGTCGTCGCGCCGGACGGCGACCGGTCCGCGGAACCGGAGGAGCTGCCATTGGTGTTGCCGGTCGTCGCGGGGCGCACGGTCGTGCCGCCGTTGACGTCGGCCGGCAGCGCGGTCACCCCGCCGGTGCGGACCCTCCAGGCCATCGCGGAGCCGTCCCCTGTGGACACCCCGGCGGAGCCGGTCGAGCCCGCGCGGCCCGAGCTGCCGCTCGTCCAGCGGACCGAGCAGGCCGTGCCGCGCCGGCTGGGCCTCGGCGCGCCGATACTGCCGGAGTCTTCCCCGGCACCATCGCTCCCGGTGTCCCGCAGCGCGGACGCCGGCTTACCGCTTTCGAGTGCGGCGTCCGCGATACCACCGCCGGTGAACAGCTTCCGCCCGTTCGACACCCCGGAGAACCGGTCCGGGACCACGGAGCCGCCCGGGACACCGGGCGGCTCGACGAGCGTTTCCCCGCCGTCGCCGGCGGCCGAGTCCCCGCTTCCGGTGGCCCCGGGGGCGGGGGAGACGCCTGTGCACCCGGTAGTACCCGCGCTGCCGGGAGGCGACCCCTCGGTGCGCCCGGCGGAGCAGCCGCCACTACCGCTGATGCGAGCGGTGGAGGCTCCGGCGCTCCCCGTGACGGAAGTGACCACCCCGGCCGGTGCGGGGGCACCGCTCCCGGTCGCTCGAGCGGTCGTGGACTCGCCGGCTTCCCCGGCCGAAGCAGCGCAGAGTGCTCCGCTGCCGGTTGCTCGCACCATCGAAGGCTCGCCCCCGATGGCGAGGGCGGCCGAGACTCCGGGTGGCGGATCGACGCTACCGGCGGACCGGGCGATCGAGGTTTCGGGATGGCCCGTGGCTCGCGCGGCCGAGGGGGCGGCGGCTTCGGTGCCGTCGACCGCGGTGCCGCTGCTGCCGGTTGCCCGGGCGACCGAGAGTCAGGGACTGCCCGTGGCTCGCGCGGCCGAGAGCACGGTCGCACGGACGATCGAGGCTCCGGAACCGGCCGCCGGTGGCTCCGGGCCGGTGGCCGGGGCCGAGCCACCGGCGGTCGAGACCCAGGGATTCCCCGTGGCTCGTGCCATCGAAGGGGCGGCGGCCCCGATGCCGGCGAACACGGTCCCGCCGCTGCCGGTCGCACGGGTGATCGGGACTCCGGCGCCTACCGCCGGTGCGGCCGGTGGCTCGGCGCCGGTGGCTGGAGGCTCGTTGCCGGTGGCGCGGGCGGTCGAGACCCCGGCATTCCCGGTGACTCCCGCCGCCGATGGCGGGGGAGCCTCGCCGTTCCCGGTGATCCGGGTCGCCGATGGCTCGGCGCCGGTGACCGGGGCCTCGTTGCCGGTGGCGCGGGCGGTCGATAACGCGGCATTCCCGGTGACTTCCGCCGTCGAGGGTGGGGGAGCTTCGCCGTTCCCGGTGATCCGGGTCGTCGATGGCTCGGCGCCGGCGACCGGGGCCTCGCTGCCGGTGGCGCGGGCGGTCGAGACCGCGGCATTCCCCCAGCCTCCCGCGGCCGAAGGCGCTGGGGGAACGGTGGTGCCGTCGCGCCCGGCAGGACCGGCTCTCAAAGGCTTGGCGCCCGTGGCGGGAGCTGCGGTGCCGCTGCTTCCGGTGGCACGGGCCGTGGATGGTTTGGCGGCGGGCAGCGGAGTCGAACTGCCGTCGCGTTCGGTGGCGCGCGCTGTGGATGGTTTGGCGGTGGGCGGTGGACTCGAGCTGCCGTCGCGTTCGGCGGGGCGGGCTGCCGATGGTTTGGCGCCGGTGACCGGCGCCGGGTTGCCGTCGCGCCCGGCGTCGGGGGCTCTCGAAGGTTCGGCGGCCGTGGCGGGAGCTGCGGTGCCGCTGCTTCCGGTGGCGCGGGTTGCCGATGGTTTCGAGTTGCCGTCGCGTTCGGTGGGGCGGGCCGTCGAAGGCTTGGCGCCCATGACAGGAGCTGCGGCGCCGCTGCTTCCGGTGGCGCGGGTTGCCGATGGTTTCGAGCTGCCGTCGCGTTCGGCGGGGCGGGTCCTCGAAGACTCGGTGCCCGTGGCGGGGGCTGCGGTGCCGTCGCTCCTGGTGGCACGGGCGCTGGATGGCTTGGCGCCGATGACCGGAGCCGCGGTGGTGCCGCACTCCGTGGCACCGGCCGTCGAAAGCCGGGCGCCGGTTGCCGGGTCCGCGCCGCCGCTTCTGGTGGCGCGGGCGGCCGAAACCCCTGCACTCCCCGCCGAACTGCCCGGCACCGCGGTGCCGTCCCTGCCCGTCGCGCGGGCCGTCGAGGGCTCCGCGACCCCGATTCCGCGGGCCGCCGATGCGCCGGTGCTCCACAGCGAAACTCCCGCACCACTGCCGGTGGCGAGGATCGCCGACCAAGGTGCAAGTCACCGCGCCGTCCAGGCCCCACCGGCCGGCTCCACCTTCACCACGGTCGTCCAGCGCGAACCGGAACCGGCGGCCACGCCCGCGCCGGCCGCTCCTCCGCAGCAGCAACAGAAACAGCAACAGCAACAGCAGCCGGAAACCGAAGAGCTCGTCAAGAAACTGTTCGATCCGCTGCTGCGCCGCCTCAAGACCGAACTCCGTCTCGACCGTGAACGCCGGGGCGCGCTCACCGACCGCCCGCACTGAAGGAGGAGCCGATGCCGGACACCGAAGAGGCCGTTGCCGTGTGCTACGTCGTCAAGCTGGACGACAAGAACCTCGGCAACCTCGGCGCGTTCTCCAGCTGCGACGGGCTCGGCTGCGAATTCGTCATGGAACAGCGGGAAGAGGGCGGCAACAACGGCATGGTCTGGCAGCTGCCGACCCGGATCAAGTACTCGAACATCAAGCTCTCGCGCCCGGTCACCGAGGCCAGCTCGCAGATCACCAAGTGGTTCGCCAGCCTGGCGAGCGGGATCGAGCGCAAGACCGCCACCATCGAGGCCCGCACCCTCGAAGGCAAGGTGATCGCCAGCTGGGCCCTCGAAGGTGTCGTCCCGGTGCGCTGGAGCGGGCCGCAGCTCTCGCCCGACTCGCCCAAGGTCGCCACCGAGACCCTCGAACTGGCCCACCACGGCTTCCTCAGCCCGGCGAAGAAGGGCTAGCCATGTCCTCGCCCGTCACCTTCACCTCGGCCGGCGCCCAGCCGCCTGCCGCCTACGGTTCCGGGGAACCGGCGCCCAGCAACCTCCAGCGCGCGCTGCTGGAAGTCCGGAAACCGCCGCAGTCCGGCGGGACCGGGCAGCCGCCCGGCGAGAAGCTGTTCGACATCAAGTTCCAGTTCAACCCCAAGGAACTCTCGGTCAGCAAGAACGCCAAATGGGGCCGCGACGCGCAGCCCAACGCCAAGAAGAGCGCGCCCCCGCAGTTCAAGGGGTCCGATCCGGCGAAGCTCGCGCTGGAAATGTTCCTCGACGCCACCGACAAGATGGACGACGCCGTCGTCAAGAAGGTCGAGCAGCTGTTCACCTGCTGCGTGGCCACCGAGGACAGCCGTCAGCACAAAAAGCCCTCGCCGCCGTGGGTGATCTTCAAGTGGGGCGGCATGACGGGCTTTCCGGCCTACGTCGCGTCGGTCACCGCGAAGTACACGCTCTTCACGCCGTCGGGGACGCCGGTGCGCGCGGTCTGCACGGTGAACCTCGAAGAGATCTCGGGCGAGCTGGGCGGGCAGAACCCGACGTCCGGCGCGCTCGCGGCCCGGGACACGCACGTGCTCGTCGCCGGGGACTCCCTGCCGTCGGTGGCGTTCCGCGCCTACGGCGACGCCGGGAAGTGGCGCGAGATCGCCGACGCCAACGACATCGACGACCCGATGCGGCTGCGGCCCGGCACCCGGCTCCTGGTGCCCGCGCTGGAGGAGCTCGATGGCTAACGAGACCTTCACGAACACGCTCATGGTCGAGGTCGAGGGCACCGCGCTGCCCGACGACGTCAAGGTGATGCTCGGCTACGCCTACGTCGACGACAGCCGGAACCTGCCGGACACGTTCGTGCTGCGCTTCCGCGACCCCGGGTCGGTGGTGCTGGAGAAGGGCAAGTTCAAGGTCGGGGCCAAGATCAAGCTGAAGGTCCAGACGTCCGACCCGGAAGGCCCGCAGGACCTGCTCTCCGGCGAGGTCACCGCGGTCGCCGTCGACCTGGACGCGCACGGCACGTTCACCGAGGTCCGCGGGTACGACCACGCGCACCGGCTGTTCCGGGGCCGCCGGGTCGCGGCGTACCCGGACATGACGGTCGCGGACGTCGTGCGCAGGGTCGCCCAGCGCGCGAACATCCCGGCCGGGAAGATCGACAACGTCAAGGGCTTCGGCGGCCGCCCGAACACCCAGCTGAGCCAGGACAACGTCAGCGACTGGGAGTTCCTGTCCCGGCTCGCCGACGTGGTGGGCGCGCAGATCGCCGTCCGCGACGGGAAGCTGAACTTCGAACTGCCGGAGAAGCCCTCCGGCGCGCCGTCGACCACCACGAAGGCCACCGCCGACCCGCTCGTCCTCGAGGCACACGGGACGCTGGTCAGCCTGCGCGCCAGCGTCACCGCGGCCGAGCAGGTCCCCGAGGTGCGGGTGAACGGCTGGGACTACGAGAACAAGCAGCCGATCACCGCCACCGCGACGCCGAAGAACGCGGGCGCGGAGGTGCCGTCGGTGGACCCGGTGGCGCTGGCGGGGAAGTTCGCGAGCCCGCCCTTCCTCGAAGCCGCCTCGCCCCGGCGCACCCAGGGCGAGGCGAACGCGACCGCGCAGGCGCTGGCCGACCGGTTCGGCAGCGCCTGCACCGAACTCGACGGTGTCGCGAAGGGCAACCCGAAGCTGCGCGCGGGCACCGCCGTCACCCTCACCGGCGTCGGCCTGCCCTTCGCGGGCAAGTACACGCTGACCAGCACGCGCCACCTGTTCAACGACGACGTCGGCTACACCACCGAGTTCGCCGTGTCCGGCCGCCAGGAACGCTCGCTCTACGGGCTGGTCGCCGGCGGCGCCAGGAGTTCGACGTGGCCGGGTGTGGTCCCCGCACTGGTGACCGACCTCAAGGACCCGGCGAAGCTCGGCCGCGTCAAGCTCACCTTCCCGTGGCTGGACAAGGAGTTCGCCAGCACCTGGGCACGCACGGTCCAGGCGGGCGCGGGCCAGGACCGGGGTGCGCTGGTGCTGCCCGAAGTCGGCGACGAGGTCCTGGTGGGCTTCGAACACGGCGACTTCGAGGCCCCCTACGTGCTCGGCGGCCTCCACAGCACCAAGGACACCGCGCCGTCGAAGTTCACCAAGCCCGTCGTCGACGCCAACAGCGGGGAGGTCGCCCTGCGCGGGTTCGTCTCACGGAAGGGCCACAAGCTCGAGTTCGCCGAGGACGACGGGATCATCCTGTCCTCCGGGGACGCGAAGTTCGTGGTCAAGATCGATCAGAAGAACCAGGTCATCGAGGTGACCAGCGGCAAGAGCGTCACGATCAAGGCGCGGAACGGCGTGAGCATCGACGCCGGGACCGGGCCGCTGGAGCTCAAGGGCCAGAAGGTGTCCGTGAAGTCCCAGACCGACGCCGGCATCGAGGCGGCCGGCCAGCTGAAGCTGACCGGCACGGCGGGCGTGAAGGTCGAAGGCGCCACCGTTTCGGTCGCCGGCCAGGGCCAGACGGAGCTGACCGCGAGCGGTGTCGTCACCGTGCGCGGCAGCGTGGTCAAGATCAACTGACGGGGGAGCGACATGCCACCAGCCGCGAGGGTCGGCGACCCGACCGGGCACCCGGGCGTCATCGCCGGGCCGGGGGTGCCGACCGTGCTGATCGGCGGGATGCCCGCCGCGAACGTCGGGACGCTGCACACGTGCTCGTTCCCGCCGCCCGCGGTGCACCCGCCGACGCCGATCGCGCCGCCGGGCTGCCCGACGGTGCTCATCGGCGGCATGCCGGCGGCCCGGATGGGCGACATGGCCACCTGCGGCGCGCCGATCGTGATGGGCTGCCCGACCGTCCTGATCGGAGGCTGACGTGGCTGTGACACGGAAGGACGTGACCGGGAAGGACTTCCTCGGCCGGGGGCTGGCGTTCCCGCTGCACACCGACGCGACCGGCTCGATCGCGCTGGTCGGCGGCGAGCGCGAGGTCGTCGAGAGCATCCGGCTGATCCTGGCGACCTCGCCGGGCGAACGCCCGATGCGTCCCGAGTTCGGCTGCGCGGTGCACGACCTCGTGTTCGCGCCCGCCGACGCGGCCACCGCCGGGCAGATCGCCTACGAGGTCCGGGTCGCGCTGGAGCGCTGGGAGCCGCGGATCAGTCTCGACGACGTCGTGGTCGGCTTCGACGAGGCCGACCGGGGCACCCTGCTGATCGACATCCGCTACCGCCTGCGCGGCACCAACGATCCCCGCAACCTCGTCTTCCCGTTCTACGTCATCCCGCCGCACGAGTCCACAGAGGACGGTGCGTGATGTCCCTGCCGATGCCCAACCTCGACGACCGCCGGTTCCAGGACCTGGTCGACGAAGCCAAGTACCTGGTCCAGCGCAACTGTCCGGAGTGGACGGACCACAACGTCTCCGACCCCGGCGTCACGCTGATCGAGACGTTCGCGCAGATGGTCGACCAGCTGCTCTACCGGCTCAACCGGGTGCCCGACCTGCACTACCTGCGCTTCCTCGACCTGATCGGGGTCCGGCTGTTCCCGCCCGCCGCGGCGCGGACCGACGTGACGTTCTGGCTCTCGGCCGCCCGCGACGTCCCGGTGGTGGTCGCGGCGGGCAAGCAGGTCGCCAGCGTGCGCAACGAGGTCGAGGACCCGGTGGTCTTCACCGTGGAGCGCACGCTGAACATCGTGCCGTGCTCGCTCGCGCACCTGGCGACCAGCACGGCCGACACGGGCCTGCCGCCGGTCGACCGCACCGACGAGCTGCTCGTCGGCGGCGGCCCGGCGGCCTTCTCCGAGACCCCGGCCCCCGGCGACGCGGTCCTGTTCGGGCTGTCGGACGCCGTCCCCGGCTGCGCGGTGCTGCTGCGGATGAACTGCGAGGTCGAGGGCCAGGGCGTCGACCCGCGCGACCCGCCGTGGCTGTGGGAGGCGTGGGACGGCACCGGCTGGGCGGCGTGCGAGGTCGACCGGGACAGCACCGGCGCGTTCAACCGGGCCGGCGACATCGTGGTGCACGTCCCGCACGGGCACGCGATGTCGGTGCTCGCGCGGCAGCGGGCCGGCTGGCTGCGGTGCCGCCTGGTCGAGGCCAAGCCGAACCAGCCGTTCTACCAGCGCTCGCCGCGGCTGTACGCGGTCGAAGCGTCGACCATCGGCGGCACGGCGGGCGCCGTGCACGCCGAGATCATCCGCAACGAGGTCGCCGGGACCTCCGACGGCACGCCGGGCCAGCGGTTCCCGCTCGGCCGCCCGCCGGTGGTCGTCGGGGAGGGCGAACTCCTCGTCGAGGTCTCGGGCCCGGACGGCTGGCAGCAGTGGACGGAGGTCCGCTCCTTCGCCGACTCCGGCCCGGACGACCGGCACGTCATGCTCGACCGCGTCGGCGGGGAGGTCGCGTTCGGGCCCGCGGTCCGCCAGCCCGAGGGCGGTCTCCGGTACTACGGGGCCGTCCCGCCCAAGTCGGCCGCGATCCGCGTGCCCGAGTACCGGTCCGGGGGCGGGCGGCGCGGCAACGTCGCCCGCGAGGTCCTCGAGGTGCAGCGGGACCCGATCCCGTTCGTCAGCAGCGTGGTCAACCGCCGTCCCGCGATCGGCGGGGTCGACGGCGAATCGGTGCGGGACGCGGCGGTCCGCGGCCCGCTGCTGCTGCGCACCCGCGACCGCGCGGTCACCGCCGAGGACTACGAGCAGCTCGCGCGCGAAGCGGCGCCGGAAGCGGCCCGGGTGCGGTGCATCCCGGCGCACGGCGCCGACGGCCGCGAGACCGGCGCGATCCGGGTCCTCGTCGTGCCGGCCGTGCCCGACACCGGCGAACTCGCCTTCGCGACCCTGATGCTCGAAGCCGGCCTGCGCGGCCGGATCGAGCGCTACCTCGGCGAGCGGCGCTGCGTGGGCGCGCTCGTGTCCGTGGAACCGCCGTTCTACCAGGGCGTCACGGTGGTCGCGCGGCTGCGCGCCCGGCGCCGGACGACGGCGGGCACGCTGGGCGCCCGGGCGAGCCAGGCCCTGTACGACTACTTCAACCCGATCAGCGGCGGCCCGGACGGCGACGGCTGGCCGTTCGGGCGCCCGGTCCAGTCGGGTGAGGTGTTCGCGGTGCTGCAACGGCTTCCCGGCGTCGAGCTGGTCGAGGACGTGCGGCTGTTCGCCGCGAACCCGATCACGCGTGAACGGGGTGAGCAGGTCGACCGGCTTGATCTGCCGTCGAACGCGCTGGCGTTTTCGTTCGGGCATCAGGTGCGGGTCCGGGAGGCGGGCGCATGAGGACGGGAATCCCGGGGCTGCCGAGCCCGCACCCGATCGGCGAGCTGCTGCCCGCGGTGTACGCCGAGGACCGGTTCGTGCAGGGCTTCACCGGTGCGCTCGACGAGGTGCTCGCCCCGGTCATCTCCACTTTGGACAACTTCGCGGGTTACCTCGACCCGGGTGTGGCGCCCGCCGACTTCGTCGGCTGGCTGGCCCACTGGGTCGCGTTGCGGGTCGACGAGAGCTGGAGCCCGGAGCAGCTGCGGCAGCTGGTGACGTGCTCGGTCGAGCTGCACCGGTGGCGCGGCACGCCGCGCGGCCTCGCCGAACACGTGCGGCTGCTGACCGGCGGCGTGGTCGAGGTGACCGACAGCGGCGGGGTCGTCGAAGCGCCGCAGCCCGGCGCGCCGCTGCCGGACCCGGGACCGCCGTGGGTGCAGGTGCGCGTGCGGGTGCCGGACCCGGCCCGGGTCGACGTGCGGCGGCTGACGGCGACGGTCGTGGATGCGGTGCCCGCCCACGTGCGGGTCACGGTGGAAGTGCTGGAGGGCTAGCGAATGGTCATCTACGCGGAGTGCGGGCACCAGGGGCCCGCCGACGTCGAGTTCTGCGGCGAATGCGGCCGCTACCTGAAGTGGGACGACGACGGCCCGGTCGCCGCGGTGCGGGCGCAGCCGGTGGTGCAGCAGCAGGTCGTGCAGCCTGCCGAGCCGCTCGCCCCGGTCCGGCAGCCGGTGCAGCAGACCGTGGCGGAGGAGGTGCTCAACCCTGGCGACCTGATCTGCGGCCGGTGCGGGAAGGGCAACGTGCCCACCCGGAACTTCTGCAGCCGCTGCGGCGGATCGCTGGCGGAGTCCGAGGTCGCCAGGACCTCGTGGTGGCGGCGGCTGTTCGGCCGCAAGCCGAAGGAGCACAAGGCGGGGGCGCGGCCGGGCAAGGACGGCGTCCGCCGCCGGACCGGCCGGGCCGGGGCCGCGCGGCGGACCGTGGGCAAGGTGATCCGCCGGGCGGTCGTGGTGGCGCTGCTCTTCTCGGCCCTGATCTACGCGCTCTACCAGCCGTTCCGCGGCGCGATCAACACCGCTGCGGTCGGGCTGTGGAGCCAGGTGACCGGGATCTTCGAGGCCAAGCTGAACCCGATCCACCCCGTCAAGGTGACCGCGACCGCGCAGAGCACCGGGCACGCGGCACCGCTGGTCACCGACAACGCCAAGAACACGTTCTGGGCGGCCCCGGCCGACCGGGAACAGGTGCTGGTGTTCACCTTCGACCACCCGGCGGACCTGCGGAAGGCGATCGTGTACTCCGGTGACGCGGCGAACTTCCCGGCCGCGCACCGGCCGCAGAAGCTGCACCTGGTGTTCTCCACCGGCAAGACCTACGACATGGTGCTGGCCGACACGCCGGACGCCCAGGAAGTCCCGATCGAGAACAGCGAAGGCGCCACGAGCGTCGAGCTGCACGTGACCGGGCTGTACCGCTCGCTCAACGGCACGGACGTCGCGATCTCCGAGATCGAGCTGTTCGAAGCCGGCTGATTCACTGAATCTTGTTCTGGTCAGGTCGGCGCTACGGACCGCAACCTGCTGGTCGTGGTAACCCTTGCGCCGGCCGACGGCTGAACAAGGTTCACCCGAAGTCTTTTGGGGAGGACCGACCATGCGCGCGAACCGAGCGGTGGCGGGCATCGCGGTCGTTGCGTTGCTCGGCGGCTGGGCGATCAGCGGAGCGCTCTCGCCGACCGAAGCGCAGGCACCGGCGCCGGTGGCCGCGCCGTACCGCGTCGGCTACGTCAGCGGCGCCACCACCGGCCTGTACCAGGCGACCGGCGAAGGCGCGGAGCCGGCGCTGCCACGCGGCCTCGGCAGCGTCGACGCCGACGCGTCCGCCGGCCCCGGCGGCCTCGTGTGGGTGAGCCACCGCGCCGCGGCCGCCGGGGGCGCCGAGCGGGACGGCGAGCTGTTCCACCTCCCCGATGGGGCCCCGGCGGCGCGGCAGCTGACCGACGACGACGCCGTCGACCTCCACCCGGCGCTGTCCCCGGACGGCCGCACGGTCGCCTTCGCCTCCGGGCGCACCGGCAGCCGGAAGCTCTTCGTGATCGGCGTGGACGGCCGCGGCCTGCGCCAGGTGACGTCCGGCCCGGCCACCGACGACTCGCCGAGCTGGTCGCCCGACGGCACCCGGCTGGCGTTCAGCAGCACGCGTGACGACCCGGCCGGGGACATTTACACCGTCCCGGTCGCCGGCGGCACCCCGGCACGCCTGACCGCCGACCCGGCCGCCGACACCCAGCCCGCGTGGGGGCCGGCCCGGATCGCGTTCACCACCACCCGCTTCCGCCCGGCCGGCGACGTGGCACTGGTCGCCGACACCGGTGGCGCGGTCACCCGCGCGGTTCCCGATCCCGGGGACTCGGCCGAGCCGGCGTGGTCGCGCGACGGCGCCCGGCTGGCCTTCACGACCCGCGCGCAGGACCCGCTCGGCGACGTCAAGCAGGTCGAAGGCGGCGTGGTGTCGATCATCTCGGCGCTGACCGCCACCGGTGAGACCGAACCGGCGTTCCGCCCGGACGGCCGGCCGGTGTTCACCGAGCTGCGCGCCGGCGGCACGACCGACATCTGGAGCGCGGACGCCTCCGGCGGCGATCGCCGGGACCTCACCCACCGCCCGGGCGCCGACGAATTCGACCCGGCGTTCTCCGCGGACGGCGCGCAGCTGGCCTACACCCAGGCCGGCCCCGGCGAGTCGTCGTCGGAGACCGAGGTCTTCGTGGCGAACGCCGACGGCAGCGCACCCCGCGCCCTGACCGGCCCGCGGGACGGGACCAAGCGCGAGCAGCACCCGGCCTGGTCGCCGGACGCGACGATGATCGCCTTCACGAACACCGTGGCCGAGGGCGAGAGCCGCCGGGACACCGTGCGGATCGCCCGCGTCGCGGACGGCCGGATCCTCGGCGAGATCCCGATCCCGGCGCACCTGCGCGGTGACGACGCGCAGCCGGTGTGGTCGGCCGACGGCACGAAGATCACGCTGACGCGGGCGGCCTCGCGGGTCGCGCCGCCTGCGCCGGGCAGGGTGCAGCCGTCGGTGGTCGACATCCCGGTCGGGCAGGGGTCTTCGGCGTCGATCGCCAAGACCGTGCCGACCGACAAGGTGCCGGCCAAGCCGGACATCGTGCTGCTGATGGACCAGAGCAGCTCGATGGGCACCGCGCTGGGGGACATGCAGACCAACCTGACCCAGGTCATGACCACCATCAGCACGGCACAGCCGGAAGCCCAGTACGCCGCCGTGGCGTTCGGCGACCGCGACGACATCGTCGACGCGAACAACCCCGACGGCCGGCTGTTCCAGGTGCAGCAGGACCTGACGAAGAGCCAGACCGCGGTGACCGACGCCTTCAAGAAGATCACGCCGTTCGGCGGCGGGGACATCCCGGAAGACTGGATCTACGCCCTCGACCGGGTCGCCACGGGCGCGGTCACCTTCCGGCCGGACAGCAGCAAGATCATCGTGCTGGTCGGCGACGCGCCCAGCCACGACCCCAGCGGCGACCCCGTGCACGACGACCGCGGGGTGACGCTCGCCCAGGCGATCGAGCACCTGAAGGCCCAGGGCATCCGGGTGGTCGCGGTGTCGGCAGGGGCCGGCGGCGGCGGCCTGGACAGCACCCACCAAGCGACCCAGGTGGTGAACGCGACCGACGGCGTCGTCGCGAGCACCGATCCGGGCAACATCAGCGCCGTCATCACGGAGAAGATCGGCGAGCTGAAGGTGAAAGTGCAGCCGGTGCCCTTCTGCGATCCGGGGCTCACGCTCACGTTCAGCCCGGACGGGACGCAGCAGGTACCCGGCGGGACCGAGGCGCACTTCGTCGAGACCGCGGCGGTCGCGCCGGCCGCGCCGATCGGGGCGTTCCTGCACTGCCGGGTCGAGTTCCGGCTGGGCGGCGAGCCCACCGTCCGCCCCGGCTACACCGAAGACGTCACCGTCCGGGTCAAGGATCCGCGGCTGCCGCTGATCACCGTGCACGACAAGACCGTCACCGGGACCGGGCCCACGGCCGTCGAGTACCCCGTGACCGCGGTCGACGCCGACCGCGAGACCCCCGTGACGCCGTTCTGCACGCCGTCGTCCGGCAGCCTCTTCCCGGTCGGCGCCACCACCGTGACCTGCACGGCGACCGGGCGGGGCGGCACCGCCACCGAGACCGCCGTCATGTCCGTCGACCCCGGCCGGGAGTTCCGGCAGGAGCTGTGGCAGATCTCGCTCGCCGCCGGGCCGGACAGCGTCGTCGCCGGCACCCAGCGCGATCTCTCGCCGTCGTTCGGGGCGCCGTGCGGCGCCGGAGCGCAGGGCTCGGCGGACGTCTCACCGGACGGCGCCGCGCTCGTGTTCCAGAACGACCGGCGCCGGCTCTGCGTGGCACCCGCCGACGGCGGCCCCGCACGCCTCCTCGTGGCGGACACCGGCTCCGTGGACGGCCCGGCCTGGTCGCCGGACGGGACACTGGTCGCCTTCGACAGCACGCCCGGCGAAGCCCGGCCGAGCATCCGGACCGTGCCGTCGGCCGGCGGCACGCCGGTGGTGCTGATCGCCGGACCCGGCGGCGCCTCGCAGCCGGCGTTCCAGCGGATCGCCGACGTCGGGGTGACCGCCACCGCCGTCCCGGCCGCCATCCCGTTCTCCGGGCTCACGACGTTCGAATTCGTGGTCACCAACCACGGCGTCGCCGCGTCACCCGGCGTCGGGCTGTTCGTCCGGCTGACCGCCGGGCTGCGGCCGCAGGCGCCGATCACCAGCGTGGGCACGTGCACACCGGAGCTCGTCTGCTCCTTCGGCACGCTCGAGCCGGGTGCGCAGGCGCGGGTGCGGTTCAGCGCCACCGGCGCCGAACCGGGGCCGCAGGCCGCGACGGGCACGGTCACCACGGCGGGCCAGGACGCCGGCGCAGGGGACGACTCCGCCACGGCCGTGGTGACCGTCGGCGAGAAGCCGCTGCCCCCGGTCACGCCGGGTTCGCTGTCGGTGGGGCTGGCGGTGTCGGCGGTCCCGCTGTTCACCGGCGGCGACGACGTCGTGCTGACCTTCCTGGTGCACAACGGTTCCGGGGCACCGATGCCGGACGTCCGCCTGGTCACCCAGCTGCCGCCGCAGCTGCCGGTGACGTCCGTGGCACCGGGGTGCGCGCCGGGCGGGGGCAGCTGCGCGCTCGGGACGCTGGCGCCCGGCCAGACCGTCGAGCTCCGGATTTCGCTGGCGGCCAAGGCCGCGGCGGACGCGCCGGTGTCCGGCACGGTCGGCACGAGCGGGCCGGACGACAACGCGAGCGACAACACCGCCAGTGCGCGGGTGGTGATCCGCCGGCCGGTGGTGGCCGTGGATCCGGGCGTCGGCCCGCTGGGCTCCGTGCCCCGCGTGACGGGCACGGACTTCCCGCCGGGCGCGACGGTCCGGCTGGCCTGGTCGGCCGGGATCTCCGCGACCCCGGGCCTGGTCACCGTGGGGGTCGACGGGAAGTTCGACGCGCAGTTCCTGATCTTCCACCACGACCTGATCGGGCCGCGCACGGTGTCGGTCACCTCGGTGAGCGGCCCGAAGTTCGGGGCGGCCGGGTCGAACGAGGTCCTGGTGGTCCTGCGCACCCATCAACCGCCGTTCCTCACCCGCTGAGCGGCCCGCGGGCCCCCGGGGAAGGGGCACTTTCACGTGAAAGTGCCCCTTTTCCGGTTCGCTGCCCGTAGGGGCAACCAGGGGCGCACGGCCGCACACCCGTCCGCTGGTGCCGCGGCCGGGCGCGGGCGGCCAGACTTCCGGGCATGGGAGCAACGGCGACGCTGTCCGAGGCCGGCCTGGTCGCGGAACCCGGCCAGGAGACGAGCTGCACGGTGACCATCCGGAACGCCGGGCAGGTCGTCGACCAGTTCGCGATCGACGTGGTCGGCGACGCGAGTGGCTGGGCCACCGCGGAACCGGCGACGGTCAACCTCATGCCGGGGGAGACCGGGACGGTCACCGTGCGGTTCGCGCCGCCGCGGTCCTCCGACGTCCCCGCCGGGACGATCCCGTTCGGCGTCCGGGTGTTCTCCAGCGAGGACCCCGCCGGCTCGGTCGTCGAGGAGGGCACCGTCGAGCTCGGCGCCTTCACCGAGGTGACCGCCGAGATCGTGCCGGCCAAGGTGGAGGGCAGCTCCAAGGCCGACTTCGAGGTCGCCGTCGACAACCGCGGCAACCGGCCGGTGGCGGTCGAGCTGAGCCCGCTGGACCCGGAGGACGAGCTGGACTTCCGGCTCGAGCGCGACCGGGCCGACCTGGCGCCGGGCACCGCCGCGTTCATCCGGATGCGCACCCGGCCGCGCAAGCGGTTCCTGCGCGGGCAACCCGTCCGGCACCGCTTCCAGGTGTTCGTCGTCGCCGACGGGGCCGAGCCGCTCAAGACCGAAGGCACCATGGTGCAGCGGCAGCTGCTGCCGAAGTGGCTGCTGCCCGCGCTTGCCGCGCTGCTCATCCTCCTGCTGGCCCTGGTGACGCTGTGGTTCACCGTGCTCCGGCCCGCGGTGAAGTCGGCCGCCCGGGAGGCCGCCGAAGAGCAGAACCAGGAAATCGTGAAGGCGGCGCAGGACGCCGGCGCCGGGGCCGACCAGGCGAAGAAGAACGCCGACCAGGCCAAGCAGAACTCCGAAGAGGCGATGAAGGCCGTCGGCCTGACCCCGCCGGGTGACAACCCCGCGCCCCCCGGCTCCGGTCCCGGCACACCCCCGACCCGCGTCTCGAACGCCGCCGCCGACGGGACGCCGACGGACTTCCGGGTGGCCGCGGACGCGCGGATCGACTCGAACCTCAACCGGTTCGCCGAATTCCCCTACACCCTGCCGGACGCGAGCAAGACGCTGGTGATCACCGACCTGATCCTGCAGAACCCGCGGGGTGACACCGGAACCCTGCGGCTGCTGCGGGATGCCGGCGGCACCAAGACCGTGCTGCTGGAGGTCGGGCTCTCGAACTTCCGCGATCTGGACCACCACTGGCTGCAGGCCTGGCGGTTCCAGCCGGGGGAGAAGATCGTGCTCGCGGTCAGCTGCCAGAACCCCGGCGACCGTGGCCGCTGCACCCCGTCGGTCTCCTTCTCCGGCCGGGTCGAATAGCCCGGGTCAGATGAGCCCTTCGCGCATGGCGAAGGCCACCGCGTGGGCGCGGTTGCGCAGCTGGAAGCGGTTGGTGATGTCGTGCAGGATCGACTTCACCGTCCGCTCCGAGTAGCTCAGCTGGTCGGCGATCTCCTTGGTCTCGAAGCCGTCGGCGACCAGCCGCAGCACCCGGGTTTCCCGCTGGGACATCCCGGCCAGGTCCCACCCGTTCGGGTGCAGCACGTCCCGCTGCAGCCGGGACACCCGCGACAGCAGGCGGCCCAGCAGATCGGGCGGCAGCGCACCTTCGCCGACCGCCGCGGCCTTCACCAGGCGCACCAGGGTGTCCGGGGTGGCGTCGGCTCGGCGGATGATCGCCGACACCCCGTTGCCCACGACGTCCAGCAGTTCCGAGTCTTCCACCTCCCCGGCAACCAGGACGACGCCCGCGTGGCCGGCGCACTGGAGGCTGCGCAGCAGCTGCCGGGCCTCCTCGTTGAGCCGCTCCACGATGACCAGCACCACGGCGGGCTCGCCGGAGTCCTCGTCGGCGAAGCGGATTTCGGGACGTGACCGCAGCGCGGCCGTGACGCCCGCGTGGGTGATGGTGTCGGTGGCGTGCAGCAGCACCGGAACCTGGTCGGTGATCATCGGTGGCCCTCCCTCGAACGACGTCGGATCGCTCCACCCCCAGGATCGTGGTGCGGGCGCCTGCCGAACAGGGACATGGAGTCCCGATATGTCCCGTTTTCCTTACTCCGATCGGGCAATGCCGGCCTCTTTGGCCTTGGCGATGGCCTGGGTGCGGTCGGTGACCCGGAGCTTGCGGAAGATGTGGGACACGTGGTTGCGCACGGTCTTCTGGCTCAGCACCAGCCCCTCGGCGATCGAGGCGTTGCCCATGCCCTGCGCGACGAGCCGCAGGATCTCCGTCTCGCGCAGGGTGAGCCGCGGGAACGACTCGTCACGCGGGGTCGCCGTCCCCAGCAGTGACAGCACCCGGGTGGCGATCGCCGGGCTGAAGATGGCTTCGCCGTCGCCGATCACCCGCACCGCGCGGATGATCTGCTCGTTGCGCGCGCCCTTGAGCAGGTAGCCGCGGGCGCCCGCACGCATGGCGGCGAACACCGCGGCCTCGTTTTCGAACATGGTCAGCATGAGCACGCCGGTGTGCGGGTTCGCGCTGACGATCCGCCGCGTCGCCTCGACCCCGTCCAGGTCGGGGAGGTTCAGGTCCATCAGGACGACGTCGGGTTCCAGCCGGCCCGCGTCGGTGACCGCGGTCAGGCCGTCGGCCGCCTCGCCGGCGACCTCCATGCCGTCGGTGGCGTCGAGCATCGCGCAGAGGGCCGCCCGGAAGACCGGGTGGTCGTCCACCACGAGGACGCGCAGGGCACCGAACACCGCCTCACTTCCCCGCGGCGAGCGGCAGCCAGGCGGCGATCCGCGTGCCACCGGAGGAAACCGGCTCGACCCGGCAGCCGCCGCCGAGGTCGCCGGCGCGTTCCCGCATCGACCGCAGCCCGGTGCCGCCGACCGCGGGCAGGGCCTCGCCGTCGGTGCCCACGCCGTCGTCGACGATCTCCACGTGCAGGTCGCCGTCGAGCGGCCAGAGGTGCACGGTGCACTCCCGGGCCCCGGAGTGGCGGGCGACGTTCACCAGCGCCTCGCGGATGATCCGGTAGGCGGTGACCTCGACCTCCGCCGACAGCGGCGGCAGTTCGCCGCGCACCTCGACCCCGACCCGCAGCGGCCCGTGTTCGGCGGGCACCCGCCCGGTCAGCGTGGCGGCGTACCGGCGCACGGCCAGTACCAGCCCCGCCTCGTCGAGGGCGGGCGGCCGTGCGTCGGCCACGATGCGGCGCAGGTCCGTGATCGCGCCGTAGAGCTCGTCCTCGAGGCGGGCCAGGAGGTGCTCGGTGCCGGCCCGGTCCCGCCCGATCAGGTCCCGGGCGGCACGCAGCCCGAGCACGGCGGCCGTGAGCGTCGGCCCGAGCCCGTCGTGCAGATCGTGGAGCACCCGTTTCAGCCGGTCTTCGTACCCCGCGGGACGACCGAAGTCGGCGACGACGAATGTCCGGCGCATCTTTCCCCCGTCCACCAGAAATGGTCTGGACCCCCATGGGCAAATCGGGGAACCAGTTCTCGTGCGGGTAGCCCAGCCGGCTGCTCCGTTTCGCGTAGCGGGATGGTCACCCGCTGTACTAATCGCCACATCTCGCCCCGGCGTTTCACGCGGAGCCGCCGCCGCGGGTCACGGTATGGTCCCGAAGCGGAAACGCTCGTAACGTCGCAGGTCGGAGCGATGATCCGCGCGGCTCGGCCCGGGTGGCGCGCCAAAAACGATTCATGAACTGCGCCGTGAACCGGTGGAAATTCGACAATGCCGGGACGCCGCACGGCCGGGGAGTCGCACGGCGGATGGAGCAGAACGCCGTCGCCAAGCGGAGGAACGCCGACCGGGACCCGCCGCAAACTCCACTACCGGAAAACCCCGGGCAAAACCGCGGTCAGCCGGTGACCTTCCGGGCCACTCCGCCGTAGAGCTGCGTGTTGGTGTACGGGTCGTCCGAGATGTCGCCGGGGCCGCCCGGGCGCCAGAGTGCGCAGCCGACCAGGCCGGGGTCGATCAGCTCGAAGTCGCCGAACATCGTCTCGACTTCGTCGTAGCTGCGGGTGGTCGCCTGATCGTGGCCCTTGGCCAGGTTGAACGTGCCGACCGCGCTGTTGATCCGGTCGCTGTCGCGGTCGCTGACCAGGTGGGAGATCGCCAGGTAGCTGCCGGGTGGGACGCGGCGGCGGTACTCGGCGAGCAGCGCGTGCGGATCGCTGGCGTCCGGGATCCAGTGCAGCATGGCCACCATCAGCAGGCCGATCGGTTCGCCGAAGTCCAGCCGGCGCACTTCCGGGGCGGCGAAGATGCCTTCGGGGTTCGTGAAGTCCGCGTGCGCGATCGTGGCGTTTTCGCTGGCGCGCAGGAGCATCTTGCTGTGCGCGACGGCGATCGGGTCGCGGTCGACGTAGACGACCCGGCAGTGCGGGTCGAGCTCGCCGGCGATCTGGTGGACGTTGCCCACCGTGGGGATCCCCGAGCCGATGTCGAGGAACTGCCGGATGCCCAGGTCCATCAACGTGCGCACGACCCGGCCGAGGAACGCGCGGTTGAGCCGGGCGACGTCCCGGATGCCGGGCATGATCTTTTCGGCCTGTTCGGCGGCCTCCCGGTCGGCCTGGAAATTGTGGGCGCCGCCCAGGAGGTAGTCGTAGGTACGGGAACTGCTGGGTTTCGTCGTGTCGATACCCGGAGGAACCCATTCCTCTTCGCGGTGTTGTGTTGTCATCATGCACCTCGCTCATCTGTCGAACGAAGAACATACTCACTCCCGTGGCCTCCTCGATTACGCCATCGGTGTGACGGGTTTTCAGCCGATGGGTGCTGTCGCCTGCCGCCGGATGGGCCTAAGGTGGCAGATCTCCTTCCGGACAGCCAAGGAGAGGAAATGGACGTCCCGGTCGCACCAGGCCGTCGGATCCTGCTGGGACACACCCCGTCGTTGTTGCGGCAGCGGGTCGGGTTCACGTCTTCCCTGCGTGCGCACGGCGATATCGTGCGGCTCTTCCTCGGTCCGCTGGAGACGTATTTCCTGACGAGCCCGGAGCTGGTCAACCACGTGCTCGTCACCCAGGGAACCTGCTTCTCGAAGGGGATCATCTTCGATCGTTTCCGGCCGTTCATGGGAAACGGGCTCGTCATGTCGGAAGGGGCCTTCCACCTGCGGCAGCGCCGGTTGATGCAACCCGCGTTCCACGGGACGCGGCTGGCCGCGTACGCGGACACGATGGTGCGGGTCACCGCGGAACTGACCGGTACCTGGCGGTCGGGCGAGGTCCGCCGGCTGGACGCCGACATGCAGTGGCTGGCCGTCACGGTGGTCGGGGAGACGCTGTTCGCCACCGAACTGGGGCGGAAAGCCGTCGCGGAGGCCCGCCGGTCGATCCCGGTGGTGCTCAAGGCGGGGATGGTCCGGGCACTGTCCCCGAGGTTCCTCGAACACGTCCCGGTCATTCCCGCCAACCGGCGGTTCGACCGGGCGGTCGAACGGCTCCGGCAGGTCGTGCACGAGGTCATCACCGGGTGGCGTGCCGCGGGGGAGGACCACGGTGACCTGCTGTCCATGCTGATGCTGGCGAGGGACGCCGGCACCGGCGACGGCATGACCGACGACCAGGTCTACGACGAGGTGATCACGCTGCTGACCGCGGGCAGCGAGACCAGCGCCGTGGCGCTGACCTGGCTGTTCCACGAGCTGGCCCGGCACCCGGAGATCGAGCGGCGGGCACGGGCGGAGGTGGACGAGGTGCTGGCCGGCCGGGCGGCCACGTTCGCCGACGTCGCGAAGCTGGGGTACCTGCGCCGGATCGTCAGTGAGGTCCTGCGGATGTACCCGATCTGGATCCTCATGCGGCGGGCCCTGCGGGACGTCGAACTCGGCGGGGTGCGGCTGCCCGCCGGTACGGAGGTCATGTTCAGTCCCTTTTCGCTCCACTTCGATCCGCGGTTCCACGACGACCCGGAGCGGTTCGATCCCGATCGCTGGCTGCCCGAGCGAGCGGCGCGCGTGCCGAGGGGCGCGTACGTCCCGTTCGGCGCGGGTGGCAGGCAATGCATCGGGCAGGCTTTCGCGCACACCGAGATCACGCTCGTCGCGGCCACCGTCCTGGCCGGGTGGAACCTGTTTCCGGTGCCGGGTGTGCCGGTGGGTCTCACCGTCACGTCGGCGGCTTATCCCGACCGGATGCCGATGACCGTGGTTCCCCGCCGGGGGGTCTGACCGGCACCGGCCCCAGCACCGACCCCAGCATCGAAAAACCCCGATCGGCCCCGTTTCTCGATCGTTTTGCCAACCTGATCAGCACTGATCTTTTCGGAGGTAGTTTCTCGTGTCCGGATTCCGTGGTGGGATGAAGCGCGCCGCCGGCCGTCGCCGTCGGGCCACCGTGCTCGTGCTGGTGGCACTCGGCTTCCTGCTGGTGCCCGTGTCCGCCAGAGCCGACGGCGCGAGCTGCCGGGATGTGTACTTCCCGGTGACGCTCGTGGCGCTCCCGCAGACGATGCACGGCACCCTGTGCGTGCCCTCGGGTGGTGCGAACACGGTGCAGGTGCTCATTCCCGGCGGCACGTACAACAGTTCCTACTGGGACATCGGGTACCAGCCGGAGATCCGGTCCTACCGGCTGGCGATGAACAACGCCGGGTACGCCACGCTCGCACTGGACCGGCTCGGTACCGGGCGCAGCAGCACACCGCCGAGCGCGGTGCTGACGACGGTCACCGAAGCCACCGTGGTGCACCAGGTGATCCAGGCGGTGCGGTCCGGTGCGCAGGGGCCGCGCTTCGGGAAGGTGATCCTGGCCGGGCATTCGTTCGGCTCGGGTACCGCCAGCATCGAGGCGGCCACGTTCAACGACGTCGACGCGGTGCTCGTCACCGGGCTGGCCCACCGGTTGAACCTCGTCGGGACGGCGGCGGTCTTCACCTCCACCTACCCGGCGCTGCTCGATCCCCGGTTCGCGACCGCCGGCTACGACCCCGGGTACCTCACCACGGTTCCGGACAGCCGGTACTCGATCTTCCACGCGCCGGGGCCGAAGGTGGCCGGGGCGATCGCCTTCGACGAGGCCACGAAGGACACCTCGGCGTACGAGCAGGCGGCCGACCTCTTCCCGCTCGGCATCATCGCGCCCTACTCGCTGCTGATCGACCGGCCGGTGATGGTCGTGCTGGGCCAGGACACGGTCTTCTGCGGGCTGCTGGCCACCGACTGCGGGACGGCGAGCGGGATCAAGAGCTCGGAGTCGCCGTACTACCGGCTCGGCGCGGACCTGACGACGTATGCGCTGCAGGGCTACGGGCACGCGATCAACTACGCGCCCAACGCGCCGGACTACTTCCGGGCCGTCATCAGCTGGGCCGACCGCAAGGTCGGCCGCTGAGGGGGGCGGGCACACGATCGGGTGGGTGATGCCCCGGGTCCGGTAACGGCCCGTGACAGCCCGCCCGGCCGTGCAGGCCGGTACTCGCCGTCCTGGATCCCGGCGTTCCCGCCGCGCTCGGCGACGCATTCGTGTCACCGTGACCAGGTGTTCCGAAAGTTTCGAAGGCCCTGCGTGCGTGTAACTTTCACGAATTCTTCGTCCTTTGTGGACCGACCGCAGGGCGTTGAGGAGGCAAAGTCACCCGGCTCGGCTTCGGGGACGTCGCGGCCGGTTCGCGTGGATTGACAATCCCGCTCCCGGACGTTCAGGCTTGCGCAACGCATGTTAGCGATAACAGTAATCGTCTTGCCCATGCGCACACCGATCTGGCCGTCCAACGGCGGGTAGCTGACCGGGAGAAGGTCGTCATGAACAGAGGAAATATCAGCCGCAGAAGCCGGCACTTGATCGCCGTGCTCGCCGCCGGGGCGACGGTCGCGGTGACGGCGTTGTTCGGCGCCAACGCCGCGCAGGCCGACGTCACCGGCGCCCTGCGCGGGGTGGGTTCGGGCCGGTGCCTGGACGTGGCGAACTCCAGCCAGGCCGACGGTGCCCTGCTGCAGATCTACGACTGCTCGGGCGGTGCGGGCCAGCAGTGGACGTCGACCAACAGCGGTCAGCTGACGGTCTTCGGCGGCAAGTGCCTGGACGTACCCGGCAGCGCCACCGCCGGCACCCGGGTGCAGATCTGGACCTGTCACGGCGGGGCCAACCAGCAGTGGCGGGTGAACGCCGACGGCTCGGTGGCCGGGGTGCAGTCCGGGCTCTGCCTGGACGTCACCGGCGCCGGCACGGCCAACGGCACCGCGGTGGCGCTCTGGACGTGCCACGGCGGCACCAACCAGAAGTGGACGGGCCTGTCGACCACGCCCACGACCACCACCACGACGACCGGGGGCAACGGCTGCACGCTGCCGTCGACCTACCGCTGGTCGTCGTCGGGGGTGCTGGCGCAGCCGAAGAACGGGTGGCTGGCGCTCAAGGACTTCACGAACGTCGTGTACAACGGCAAGCACCTCGTCTACGGGTCCACGGTCAACTCGTCCGCGCAGTACGGCTCGATGGCTTTCGGCACCTTCACGAACTGGTCCGACATGGCCTCGGCCGCCCAGAACGGGATGAACTCCGGCACCGTCGCCCCGACGCTGTTCTACTTCGCGCCGAAGAACATCTGGGTGCTGGCCTACCAGTGGGGTGCCTGGCCGTTCATCTACCGCACGTCGAGCGACCCCACCAACCCCAACGGGTGGTCCGCGCCGCAGCCGCTGTTCACGGGCAGCATCTCCGGCTCCGACACCGGACCGATCGACCAGACCCTGATCGCCGACGGCTCGAACATGTACCTGTTCTTCGCCGGTGACAACGGCAAGATCTACCGGGCCAGCATGCCGATCGGGAACTTCCCGGGCAACTTCGGGTCGAACTACACGACGATCATGAGCGACACGAAGGCCAACCTCTTCGAGGGCGTCGAGGTCTACAAGGTCCAGGGCCAGAACCAGTACCTGATGATCGTCGAGGCGATGGGCTCGGGCGGGCGCTACTTCCGGTCGTTCACCTCGAACAGCCTCAGCGGTTCGTGGACCCCGCAGGCGGCCAGCGAAAGCCGGCCCTTCGCGGGCAAGGCCAACAGCGGTGCCACCTGGACCAACGACATCAGCCACGGCGACATCGTGCGCACCAACCCCGACCAGACCAAGACCATCGACCCCTGCAACCTCCAGTTCCTCTACCAGGGCAAGGACCCGGCGGCCGGCGGTGAGTACAACCGGCTCCCGTGGCGGCCGGGCGTGCTGACCCTGCAGCGCTAGCCACACCCAGCACGACGAGGAGCCCCAGCCGGTGGACGGCTGGGGCTCCTCGTCGTTCCACGCCGGGGTCGCCACCCGCCCGGCTGCCTTCCGGGGCAGCCCGAGCTGCCCGAAACGACGGCCACCGGCCTGGGCACAACGGAGACCGCGGACGTACCTTCGAGCCATGTCGGAGCGCGTGGAGGGGACCTCCGCACCGGTCACCCGGGCCTGCCCGCAGCCCCACCCGGCAGGCCCGCACCGCGACGCGCCCGCCCCCGGATCCGGCGGCGGGGGACTGCTGCGGCTGCAGCGGCTCGCCGGGAACCAGGCGGTCGGCCGGTTCCTGCGCCGCCCCGGTGCGGCGGGACCCGGCGTGCTGCCGGTGTCCCGGCAGGTCGACACCAGCCAGGCCGCGCCGATCAAGAAGGAACTGGACAGCATGGTCCCGTTCAACAGCACGCTGGAGCGGCTCTGGGCGCAGCTCGGGCTGCAGCTGCCCGAGGCCATCGCGGATCCGGCGTACAAGGACCTGTGGGACCGGTCGGTCACCAAGGAGAAGATCGACCCGGTCGCGGCCGCTCGTCCGCTGCTGTCCGCGCTCGCGGCCGACACCGTGTCGCTGTCGCAGTCCACGCTCGGCTCGCAGGTCATCCGCCTCGAGAACCTCGCCCAGGAGCTGCAGCAAGCCAAGGAGGACAAGGCCAAGGAGAACCAGTCCAAGATGCCGGCCGAGCACAGCGGCCCGGAGGGGGTCGAGGACAAGGAGAACCTGGTGAGCCGGAGCACCACCCCGAAGCCGCTGGCCGACGCGGGCAGCCTGGTCGACGCGGCAACGGTGGTCGACTTCCTCGAGAACTGGCCGGAGATCCTGCGTGGGGCGCAGGTGGGGGTGCGCCGCACCGGCATCAGCCTGCTCGCCCCGCCCGGGCCGCCGGCCGCGCCGGCACCCACGCTGCTGCCCGGCCCCGGTGGCGGGGACGCCGCCCGCACCGACGCGGGGCCGCCGGGCGAGCAGCTTTCGCCGGTGCTGTTCGCCCCGGACCTCGATGCCGAGTCCGAACGCAAGCGGGGCGGGGAGATCGACGACGCCGCGCTGGGCGTGCTGCGCGACGTCCACCGGCAGTGCCTCGAGAACGCGGCGATGTTCAAGGAGCTGATGGCGGCGATGCTGGCCGAGGACGCCAACCTCGCCGTGTTGCACCAGCGGCACGAGCTGAAGTCCGTCAGCGCGCTGTCCGGCCAGTCCGAGGCCGTCGCGACCGACGCGATCATCCGTACCGCGAAGCAGAACGCGACCGACGCGAAGACGTTCCTGACCATGCTCGGCACACCGGGCAAAGTGGACTGGAAGATCCTCGGCCCGTCGATCAGCCGGTTGCTGGGCGGCGAGAACGGCAGGCGGGACTGGTCCACCGCGGGCGTGAAGTACTTCGTGGACCAGTACCACAAGAAGATCACCGAGGCGGAGAAGGCGAAGGCCCAGGCCGAACTGGGGCTCGCGGTGGCGAACGTGGTCGCGATGCTGGCGCTGCTGACTCCGGCCGCCCCCGCCGCCGGCGCGTTCCTCGCGGTGATGGACGTGGCCGCGGCGGGCAGCGCCTACGCCGACTCGGCCGCGGCGGACAAGCGGGCGGACGTGCTGGGCGCGGCGGCCGCCGCCCGGATGGCGAGCAAGGACGCGGCGCAGGCGGCGCGCGAGCAGGCCGACGCGAAGCGCGCCGCGATGGTGTTCACGCTCATCACGAGCGCGCTGCCCTACGTGTCCGCCGCCGCGTCCGGGATCGCGCGGACCGCGGGCCGGGCCGGCTCGGCACTGCGCGGCACCAAGTGGCCGGCGCTGATGCCGGCGGGGCGGGCCGGGCAGCGCGGCGCTGCGCAGCTGGACCTGATTCTGGACCTCGGCACCCTCGGCCTTTCGGCGATCGCCCGCAACCGGGTGCAGGGAATGCTCGTGCTTTCCCAGATGGCGTCTCGCGTCAAGACGATCAGCCGCACCCTCGACTGGAGCCGGGTGGCCGCCGCGCTCGCCAGGGGCGGTGACGAGTCGCTGCTGCACCTGGGCAGCAAGTACGGCCTGGTCGACTACATCCGCTACCACCTCCACGGACCGGGGCTCGGGCGCGAGGGGTACCCGATCTTCCTGGCGCCGGAGCGGGCGAACCAGTTCGCCAACAACCACATCGAGGGCTTCATGCGCCGGGAGTTCAAGTCGGGCGCCGACGTCGACTTCAAGGTGGCGTACACCACCTTCGACGGCGACGAACTGTCGCCGTTCATCCGCGGCATGCTCACCAGCGGCGACAAGAAGATCCTCACCCGGCTGGCGCTCGACCAGGGCCTGATCGAGAAGTTCCTCAAATCGGCGGTGTACGACATCCGCGTCACCCGCGGCGGCATCACCCGGACCTACCGCGCGGGCGTCACGGTCGGGCCGCCCGGCTCCGCGGCCGTGACACTCAGCCCGCCGGTCCTCGTGCCCTGATGATCGTGCACCGGCCGGTGCACCCGGCGCGTCCGCCGTTGCTCCTTTGTGGACTGATCAGGAAACTCGCCGCGCGCGCGATCCGTTGCGGCTGAGTAAGTTTCACGGTTCTTTGACGTTGCCGCCCGGCGACCTTATGGTGGCTTTACCCGGCCGGTGACCGGGCGACTTCACAGCGCGCACCTCGCGCGCTCCTTGCACTCCCGAAGAGGAGTACCCCGTGACAACGCTGTCTCGTACTCTGCGCGCGGCCATTCTTCTCGCCGTGGTGCTGCTGGGGGTCGCGACACCCGTGTCCGCCGCGCCCGCAGCGGCTTTCAAGGTCCTGGTCTTCTCCAAGACCACCGGCTTCCGGCACGACTCCATCCCGGCCGGGATCGCCGCGATCCGGCAACTGGGCCAGCAGAACGACTTCGCGGTCGACGCCACCGAAGACGACTCGGTGTTCACCGACGCCGGCCTGGCTCCCTACGCCGCCGTGATCTTCCTGTCCACGACCGGCGACCCGGTGGGCACGCAGGCCAAGAAGGACGCCTTCCGGCGGTACATCCAGGGCGGCCACGGGTTCGCCGGCGTCCACGCGGCCTCCGACAGCGGGTACGACTGGGCCTGGTACGGCCAGCTCGTCGGTGCCTACTTCAAGCAGCACCCCGCGCAGCAGAACGCACTCGTGAAGGTGGAGGACCAGGTCCACCCGTCCACGCAGGGGCTGCCCGCGCAGTACACCCGGTTCGACGAGTGGTACGACTTCCGGGCGAACCCGCGGTCGGCTGTCCACGTCCTGACCACTGTGGACGAATCCAGCTACTCGGGCGCCACGATGGGCGCGGACCACCCCACCACGTGGTGCCACGACTTCGACGGCGGCCGCTCCTGGTACACCGGCATGGGCCACACCGTCGAGAGCTTCAGCGAACCGAACTTCCTGCGCCTGCTGCTGGGTGGGATCCGGACCGCGGCCGGGGCGGTCCCCGCCGACTGCTCGGTCACCACGACACCCCCGCCGACGGGCAAGCAGATCGTGGGCGCGCAGTCGGGCCGGTGCGTGGAGGTGCCGAACGCCTCGACGGCGAACGGCACGCAGGTGCAGCTGCGGGACTGCGTGGCCGGGCAGGCGAACCAGAGCTGGACCCACACCGCGGGCAAGCAGCTGACGGTGTACGGGAACAAGTGCCTGGACGCTTCCGGGCGCGGCACGGCCAACGGCACGCCGGTGATCATCTGGGACTGCACCGGCCAGCCCAACCAGCAGTGGAACGTGAACGCGAACACGATCACCGGTGTCCAGTCGAACCTGTGCCTGGACGCGTCCGGGCGCGGCACGGCCAACGGCACGAAGATCATCCTGTGGTCGTGCGGTGGGCAGGCCAACCAGCAGTGGACCCTGCGCTGAACCGTCCGCACCACCCCGGCTGCCCCGAGGAGACCCGTCATGTCCGGATTTTCCGCGCTGCGCCGCGGCGCGCTGGCGGTGGCCGGTGTCCTGGCCGCCGCCCTGATCCCGGTGCTCACGACCCCCGTGAACGCGGCCGTCCCGGCCGCCGCGGCGGCGCTGCCGCCGGACTCGAAGTTCCAGAAGGTCACGCTGCACAACGAGACGTCCAACCCGATGGCGCTGGACGTGGCGCCGGACGGGCGGGTGTTCTACATCGACCGGCTCGGTGACGTGAAGGTCGTCAAGCCCAACGGTACCGCGGTCCTCTCGACGCACCTGAACGTCTTCACGGCCAACGAGTCCGGCGGCCTGAACATCGCGCTGGACCCGGGGTTCGCCACGAACCAGTGGGTGTACGTCTACTACTCGCCGAACAACGCCGGCAACGTCGACCGCCTGAGCCGGTTCACCGTCAACGGCGACACCATCGACCAGTCGACCGAGAAGGTCGTGCTGGACGTGCCGGTGCAGCGCGCCGAATGCTGCCACCACGGCGCGGGCCTGGTCATCGACAAGAAGAACGGCAACCTGTGGCTGGCGCTGGGTGACAACACCAACCCGTTCGCCTCGGACGGCTACAGCCCGCTCGACCAGCGCTCCGGGCGCGCGAGCTGGGACGCCCAGCGCACCGCGGGCAACACCAACAGCCTGTCCGGGAAGCTCCTGCGGATCCACCCGGAAGCCAACGGGACCTACACGATCCCGTCGGGCAACCTGTTCCCGTCCGGCACGGCCGGCACGCGCCCGGAGATCTACATGATGGGTGAGCGCAACCCGTTCCGGATCGGCCTCGACCCGAAGACCGGCTACCCCCTGGTCGCCAACTACGGCCCGGACGCCGGGGCGGCCAACCCGAACCGCGGGCCTCAGAACACCGTGGAATGGGACGTCGTCAGCAGGCCGGGCAACGCCGGTTGGCCGTTCTGCATCGGCCCGAACCTGCCCTACAACCAGTACAACTTCGCCACCGGTGCGTCCGGCGCGAAGTTCGACTGCGCCGGCGGTCCGACCAACAGCTCGCCCAACAACACCGGGCTGACGAAGCTGCCGCCGGCCATCCCGGCGCAGGTGTACTACCACTACCAGGCGGACCCGGCGCACTTCCCGCAGCTGTCCGGCGGGGCGCCGATGGCCGGGCCGGTCTACCGGTTCGATCCCGGCCTCGCGTCGGCGCGCAAGTGGCCGGTGGACTTCGACGGCCGCGCGGTCTTCGCCGAGTGGAACACCAGCGCGATGTTCACCTTCCAGCTCGACAGCGGCGGCTCGAACGTCACCTCGATCGACCCGCTGCTGCCGTCGATGAAGTTCAACCGGCCGATGGACTTCGAGTTCGGCCCGGACGGCGCGCTCTACGTCATCGAGTGGGGCACCGGCTACGGCGGCGGCAACAGCGACGCGGCCATCGTCCGGGTCGACTACCTCGGCGGTGGCTCGGCCGCGCCGGTCGCGAAGGCCACCGCGGACCGCACCAGCGGGCCCGCCCCGCTCACCGTGAACTTCTCCAGCGCCGGCTCGGCCGACCCGGGCGGGTCCACGTTGCGGTACAGCTGGGACTTCGGGGACGGCACCACCTCCACCGCGGCGAACCCCAGCCACACCTACGCGGCCGGCAACTACACCGCGGTGCTGACCGTGACCAACACGGCCGGTGCCACCGGGACCGCGAGCGTCGCGGTCACCTCGGGCAACACCGCACCGACGCTCACCATCACGACGCCACCGACCGGCGGGCTGTTCGAGTGGGGCGACGCGGTGAACGTCGCCGTCACGGTCAGCGACCCGGAGGACGGGACGATCGACTGCTCGCAGGTGACCGTCCAGGCCTACCTCGGACACGACGCGCACGGGCACCCGCTCGATCAGTACCACGGGTGCACCGCGCGGGTGCAGACCACCCTTTCCTCCGGGCACAACGAAAACGACAACCTCTTCTACGTCGTCGAAGCGTCCTACACCGACAAGGGCGGATCCGGGGGAGCCGGCCCGGTCACCGGGCGCGCCCAGGTGGTGCTGCAGCCCAAGATGAAGCAGGCCGAGTTCTTCAGCGCCACCGGCCGCACCGCGGACGGGAAGGGCACCGACACCGCGGGCGTCACCGTGGAAGCCGCGACGGATCCGATGGGCGGCGGCAGCAGCGCGGCGTTCGTCCAGGACGGCGACTGGTGGTCCTACGACCCGCTCGCGCTCGACAACATCACCGGTCTGCACGTCCGGGCGTCCTCGGGCGGCTCCGGCGGCACGCTCGAGGTGCGCCGCAACGCGCCGGACGGTGCCCTGGTCACTTCGGTGCCGATCACCGGCACCGGCGGCTGGCAGAACTGGCAGGAGTTCACGGTCAACCTGCCGAGCCCGCCCGCCGGCACCGGGAAGCTCTACTTCGTGGCCCGCAACCCCGCCGGCCAGAGCGGCGCCGCCTTCCTGTTCAACGTCAACTGGGTCCACTTCACCGGCGCCGGCGTCGGCCAGCCCGGCACCCCGTCGTCGGGCAAGCAGATCGTCGGAAAGCCCTCCGGCCGGTGCGTGGAGGTGCCGAACTCGTCGACCGCCAACGGGACCCAGGTGCAGCTGCGGGACTGCGCCGGCCAGGCCGCGAACCAGCAGTGGACCTACACCAGCGGCAAGCAGCTGATGGTCTACGGGAACAAGTGCCTGGACGCGTCCGGCCAGGGCACGGCCAACGGCACCCCGGTGATCATCTGGGACTGCCACAACCAGGTGAACCAGCAGTGGAACGTCAACGCGAACGGCACGATCACCGGCGTCCAGTCGGGGTTGTGCGTCGACGCGAACGCGCAGGGCACGGCCAACGGTACGAAGATCATCCTCTGGTCCTGCGGTGGCCAGGCCAACCAGCAGTGGAGCCTGCGGTGAAACGCCTGCTCGCGTTCCTCCTCCTGCTGCCCCTCGCCGTCGCCGGGGTGGTCCTGACGGCTCGCCCGGCCGAGGCCGCCGCGTTGACCCGCGTCACCGGCTTCGGCGCCAACCCGACCAATCTCGGCATGTACCTGTACGTGCCGGACAACGTGGCGCCCAAACCGGCCCTGCTCGTGCTGGTGCACTACTGCAGTGGTTCGGCCGGCGCGATCTTCAACGGCAACGGGCACGACTACGCGACGGCCGCCGACCGCTACGGCTACCTCGTCGTCGTCCCCGAGGCGACCCGGGACGGCCACTGCTTCGACGTCTCCACGAAAGCGGGCCTGACCCGTGACGGCGGCAGCGACACCACCGGCATCATGGCGATGGTGGCGTGGACCCGCCAGCACTACGACGTGGACCCGGGCCGGATCGTGGTCAGCGGCTTCTCTTCGGGTGCCATGATGACCAACGTCCTGGCCGCGCAGTATCCGGACGTCTTCTCCGCCGGTGCCGCGTTCTCCGGCGTGCCCGCCGGGTGCTTCGCCACCACCGACGGCTCCCTCTGGAACAGCCAGTGCGCCGGCGGCAACGTCGTCAAGTCCGCGCAGCAGTGGGCCGACCAGGCCCGCGCCATGTACCCCGGCTATGCCGGCGCCTACCCGCGGATGCAGCTGTGGCACGGGAACCAGGACACCACCCTGGCGTACCCGAACCACGGCGAAGAGATCAAGCAGTGGACCACGCTGCGCGGGCTGAGCCAGACGCCGTCGTTCACCGACCACCCGCAGTCGTCGTGGACCCGCAACCGCTACGGCGACACCGGCACCCAGGCCACCGTCGAAGGCATCACCATCGCGAGTACCGGGCACACCCTGCCACAGGCGGGGATGCTCGCGTACGCCATCTCCTTCCTCGGCCTCGACCGCGGCGGGAGCGCGACCACCGGCGGCCCGGTGCGCTCCGTGGCCGCGGGCCGGTGCCTGGACGTGCCGGGCCAGTCGACCACCCAGGGCACGCGAATGCAGGTCTGGGACTGCCACGGCGGCTCGAACCAGACGTGGAGGGCGACCGCGGCCGGTGAGCTGACCGTCTACTCCGGCGGCACGCTGCGCTGCCTGGACGCCGAGGGCGGCGGGACCGCCCCCGGCACGGCCGCGATCACCTGGGCGTGCCACGGCGGAGCCAACCAGAAGTGGCGGGTCGGCTCCGACGGCAGCGTCACCGCGACGCAGTCGGGTCTCTGCCTGGAACTCGCGGGCGCGACCGTGAACGGCACCCCCGTGCGTCTGGGAACCTGCACCCACGGAACCACCCAGCAGTGGACCCGGAACTGACCCGGCGCGGGATCAGTACGGCAGGACGTACGCGTGGCTCGTGTCGGCGTCGTGCGTGGTGGTCGAGCCGCCCGGGCCGGTGAGTCCGGAGGCCGTCCCCTGGATCCCGGCGGTCTCCCCGCCGGGCCTACCTGCCTCTGGCGCCGTCCTCGGTAAGGTGCGGGGGAGCGAGGGGGAGAGTGACCGTTGACCGGATCGGGCGAACCGCGGCTGCGCTCCGCCGTCCTCGCCGCGGCGTGGGCGCGGATTCCCGGCGTGGACGTGCTCTCCTCGGGTGATGGCGGCCCGCTGACGCGGACCGTCAAGAAGATCATCGATCCGCTGGTGGTCCGCACGGCGGCGCGGCCGCGGCTGGGGCGTCCGGTGCTGGAGCCGGCCGCGGCGGCCGAGCTGACCGGGGTGCTGCTGGCCGACGCGCCGCGGCTGCGGGCGACGGCCGCGTGGTTCACGCACCTGAAGCGGCAGCGCCGGGTCCTGCGCATCACGGCCGGCGATGTCCAGGACGTCTGCTTCCCCTTGGCCTACGAGCTGGCGACGGGGTTCGGCATGCCGGGTCCGGATGCGCCGGAGACGGCCGCGGCGGCGTTGCGCGAGCTGCACGGCGAAGACGGCGAAGCCGGCGTTGCCCGGCTGAGCGCGTACCTGGCCGATCCTCGCGTGGCGGCGGACCTGACCGCGGAACTGCACCGGCGCTGGCACGGGAATTCCGACGCCGGCCTGGCGCCGGAGGACGCCGTGGCGCTGCTCGGCGAGTTCGTCGACCAGCTCACCGACGCCGCGTGGCTGGCGCTCGCCGAGTCCGCCGCCGGGCACGCCTTCGGGCTCGCCCTCCGCCACCTCGAGGGGGCCGGTGTCCTCGCCGAGGCCGTCCCCGGGCTGCCGGGACTCGGCCTGCAGCGCGGGGCCCGCGCCACAGTCCCGCCGCTGCGACGGCAGGACGAAACCGGCCCCGAAATCCTCGACCGCAGCGTCGAACGCCGCGTGCGCGCCACCCTGCGCCGGCTTCCGGCCGACGAGCGGGGGCCGGTCGCCGGTCTCGTCGACGACGAGCTCGCCCGGGTCGCCGCCGGGTTCGGGCTCGAGCTGCCCGCCTTGGCCGCCTGCTTCGCGCTCGGCGTCGTCCTCGCCCCCGCACTCCGGCCCCTCGACGGCGCCGCGGCCGGCGGGCCCGCGTTCGCGCGGCAGCTCAACGCCCAGGTCGCGCGCGAGGGCTACGTGCTGCACGCCCGGCGGGCACTGGCCGGCGCCACACCGCTCACCCCGCGACCCGACGCCGAACTCGTGCGTGAGCTGCGCGAATTCGCCAAGCAGTTCCTCGGCAGGCTGTGGATCCGGCTGCACGGCTTCGACGTCCGCGGCGAGGTCCCGGACGGCGCCGCGGACGTCCGGGACCTCGTCACCGGCGTCGTCCGGTCGACCTCGCTGGACCTGCGGACGAAGGTGCGCCGTGCGCTCGTGGCCCGCCTGCCGGACCTGGAGGCCGTGTCGTGACGCACCCGGTGCACACGCCGGTCCTCGCCGCGGACGGCGCCCTCCTCCGGTTCGCACTGGCCGACCTGCTCGCCGGCGAGCCAGGGTCGATGCGCGTCGAACTCACGGACGCGGCGGCCGCGGAACCGTGGCTGACGCGGCTGGTCGGCGCGGAGCGCGCGCTGGCGGCCCTCGAAGCCGGGCACGTGGACGTTCCGGCCCGGCCGGAACCGGCCGCGCTCGCGCTGCTGCTGTGGGCCCGCCGGTGGTGGCCCGCGAGCCCGGCGCTCGGCGTGCCGTCACTGGACCCCGCGCTGCTGGACCTGGAAGCCGCCGTCGCCACGGCAGCGGTCGAAACCGTGGCCGAAGGCATGCTCGACGGCTTCGAGGCCACCCCGGCGGAGCTGTTCGACGCCGCCGCCGAGGGGGTCGCGGCGACGGCCGTCGCCGGGGAGGTGCGCGGCCTGTGCCGGCGGTTGTCGGCGTGGTTCGACGACCGGGACGACGTCGTGCGCGCCGAAGCCGCGGCCGCGCCGGCCGCCGCCGCGTCGCCGGGGCAGCGGGAGTACGCCCTGGCCGCGGGGGCCGGTTCGGCGGCGCCCGCGGCGGGGGTCGTGGCCGGGGGCCGGGCGAGCGTCGACTGGGCGCGGGTGCCACCGGGCATCCTCGACGCCGCGGAGAACACGGTGGCCTGGCGGATCGTCACGCCGCAGACGGGCGCCCGGCTGGAGGTCGAAGTCGCGGGGGCGTTCGCCGACGCGGCGCTCACCGCGTTCGCGACCCACGACGGTGAGGTGTTCGCGGAGGTCCCCCTGCACCTGGGAGCCGGCTGGTTCGCCGGCGCGGCCGACCTGGCCGAAGCCGCGGCCCGGCGCGCCGTGGCCGCCCCCATCGGCATCGTCGTGGGCGTGACGGCCGACGGCGGCACCGGGACCACGCGGGAAGACCGCGCCGAAGTGGTGTCGCTCGTGCGGGCGCGCGCGGCACTGCCGCCGGAGGCCAGGACACTGGCCGAGCGCGCGGCGGCCGCGTCGGCGGAAGAGGAGTTCTGACGTGCTCGTCGGCCTGCCGCCGCCGCACACCCCGCCGGACCGGCCGCTCCCGGCGGAACTGGCCGGCGCGAGTTCGCACGGCTACAACTGCCGGTGCGTCGCGGTGCACTTCGGCCTCGACCCGGCGCCGTACGGTGAACTGCCCGCGTGTTCGCTCACCGAAGCCGGGTACCGGCGGCTGCTCGTGAAAGCCGTCCAGATCCAGGAAAAGGCCAAGCGGCTCGCCGCGGCACGGGACATCGCGGGCGCGCACCGGGCCTACGGCCGGATGCGGCAGCTCGCGCGCCAGCTCGACCGGACCGACCTCGAACTGGCCGCCGTCAGCGATCTGGCCACCGTCTGCTATTCGGCGGGAGACCTGCGCAACGCCCGGCAGTGCGCCGAAGCCGTGGTGGCCGCCTTCCGCGTGAGCGCGGCCGCGGCCGTCCACTTCGGACAGTACGCCGAACTGCGGACGATCGAGGGGTCCCGCGAGGTCGCCGAGCGCGTGCTCGTCTCTCTGTCCACTGAGGAGGGTGACGTGCCGCGCGCCCGCGAGCTGATCGCGGGGCAGCGCCGCCGGGCGGCCCAGCGGAAGGCGGCCGGGCCGGGGCAGTACCCGCCCGACCTGCTCGACCCGCACGGCACCGACGAACTGGAGCTGCGCATCCTCGAGGCGCGCGTGCGGGTGACCGCCGGGGACCCGGCAGGCGCACTGGCCGAGATCGACGAGATCCTCACGGCCCTGGCGGGCGTCGACGGGGCCGATGCCCAGGTGGCGGGGCTGCGGGCGATGGCGCTCGCCGAACGCGCCCGGCTCCGCCAGGCCGGCGGCGAGGACGCCGGCGCGCGGGCGGACCTGTTCCGGCTCGGCGCCGGGCACGAAGGCCGGCCGGCGGCCGCGAAGTTCGCCATCGACCTGGCCGCGGACCGCGCGCTGGGCGGCGACCTCCCGGGCGCGGTCGCGGCGATCGTCACCGCCCGCGACGAACTCGCGGCGGCGGGCGCGACCGGCGACGTGGCGGACGCGAGCCACGCGCTCGGCACGCTGCTGCTGCTCGCGGGCGACCCCCGGCAGGCCCGCGACCAGTTCGAGCACGCGGGCAAGCTCTGGACGGCCAACGGGGACACCCCGGGCCGGCGCCGGCTCGACGTCGCGCTGGCCCGCTGCGCCGCGGCCGAGGGCGACTGGGCGACGGCGGAAGAGCACGTGACCCGCGCGCGGGAGTCGGCGCGGGCGGCCGGGGAGTGGACCGAGCGCCTGCACACGGACTTCGTGGCGGCCACGATCGGCTTCGCCCGCGGCGAAGACCTGCGGGCGGTGCTGGACCTGCTCCTCCCGGTGGCGCTGGCGGCGGCGGACTACCGGTTCGAGTTCGCGTCGCCGCAGGCGCGCACGGTCTGGGCGCGTGACGTCGCGGGCCCGGCGACCGAACTGCTGATGGCGGTACTGGCCCGGCTGCAGGAGCCGCGGCTGGCCGCCGAACTGATCGAGCGGACCTGCGCGGTCGGGGCCTACACCGGAGCCGGGGCACCCGCGCTCGACCTGACCGGCTCGGTCCCCGCCCACCCGGTGGCGCCGCCCGCCGCCGGGCTGCCGCTGGCCGCACTGGGCACCGTCACGGCGTCGCTCCCGCTGCGGCTCGCGCCGCCGCCCGCCCTGCGCTGGTCTCCCGGCTCGCCCATGGAGCTCGACCGCTGGCTCGAGGTCGCCGCCGAGCGGTACGGCCTGCCCCGCCCGGCCACCGAAACGGTGGCGACGTGGCCCGCCGCCGATCCCGGCCGCGAGACGTTCCTCCTGCGCTACGCCGACGCCGGGCACACCTACCTCAGCTGGCGGACCACCGGCGACCTCGACACCGTCCACACCCACCCGGTCGACGCCGCCCTGGTCGCGACGGCCCGGGAGTTCCTGGCCGACGCCTCGCCGACGCCGCGCGAAGGCGAGAGCGTCGCCGGCGCCGTCCAGCGGTCGCTCGCGGCCTTCGGCACGCTCGACGGCGAACGACGGCTGGCCCGGATCCTCGCCCTCAACCTGCTGCCCGCCGACCTCGTCGCGCGGCTGCGGGAGGCCGCCGACGGCGGACGGCGCCCGCTGCTGCGCGTGCAGCCGTCACCGAGCCTCGCCGCGGTGCCGTGGGGCCTGCTGGCCCTGCCCGACCGGCGGCCGGACCACGCGCTCGAACCCGGCGCGGAAAGCACCTGCTTCGACGGCGACGACCGCGTCCTCGACATCGCCGACGTCTCCCTGCTCGCCCCGGCCGGGATCCCGCGCCGCCCGCCGGCCCCCGACGGCCCGCCGGTGTACTTCCTCGACCCGCGGATCCCCGGGCAGAGCGCCTTCGGGGAGCTGGGCTCCGTGCTCGGCAAGCAGGACGCGGCGTCGCCGCTGATCCGCCACCTCGACGCGCGGCTCGCCGCCGGCCCGGTCCGCCCGGCCGCCGCACGGGGCCTCGACCTGGTCCGCCGCACCGACACCGACCGGCGGCTGCTCGCCCGGCTGCTGGCCGAGCCGTGTTCGCGGCTGGTGTTCGCCGGGCACGTCAGCCGCGTCCGCGACGAACACGGCGCGCAGACCGCGCTGCACCTGTCCTGCCCGGCCGAGCTGCCCGGCACGGCCGAGCCGATCGGGGCGCACCGGCCGTTCACCGCCGCCGACCTCGCCCTGTCCGAAGTGGACACCATGCCGGCCAGGGTGGCGCTGATCGGCTGCGCCAGCGCGGGCGACTTCGGCCTGCCCGAGCCGTTCGGCGTGCTGCTCGCCGCGGTCGCGGCCGGGGCCCGGCTGGTCGCCGCGACGGTGTGGGCGCTGCCGACGTCGGCCGCGGTACCCGGCGCGGACCCGATGGCCGAACTGCTGATCGCCGTCGACACCGCCCTCGACGGCGACGACCCGGTCACCGAGCTGTGCGCGTGGCAGCGGACCCGGCTCGCCCGATGGCGGGAGCGGCCCGAGCCGGCCCGCTCGCCGGTCTTCTGGGCGGCCCTGACCTGCCTCGACGCCTCCGACGACGGGCAAACCCGGGTTCGGTAGCAGCGTGTCCCGCCGAAGCTGTGAGCACACCGCACAGCGAAGGGCAGGGCCGATGTTCAAGAAGATCCGCGACAAGGTCAACGAGGCGACCCAGCAGGGCGCGGCCCGCGGCGCGCAGGAGTTCCAGCAGCACGCGGAGCAGTTCCGGCGGGCGGCCGCGGCCCAGGGGTACGACATCACCCCGCAGCTGCCGACGCCGCAGCTGGCCGCCCAGGCGTTCCGGAACCTCAACGCCGACCCCGACATGGCCGCGTACCTGGCGCTGCCGATGGAGGAACAGCTGCGCCAGCAGCAGGAACTGCAGGCCTACGGCACCGAACTGCGGCGCCTGTACGACACCGGCGAGCCGGCCACCCTGGTCGTCCGGGCCCTGGAGCCGACCGGCCGGACGGTCGCCGGGCAGGCCCGCTACACCGCGACGCTCGAGGTCACCCGCGCCGACGGCACCACCTACCGGACGGTCACCCCGCTGATCACCCCGCAGGCGACCATCCAGCAGTACGCGCCCGGCACCCGCCACGACGCCCGCCTCGACCCGGCCGACCCGGCGAAGGTCGCCGTGTTCGGCCCGATCGCCTAGGGGGCACGGTGTTCGGGGCTTTCGACCTCGGCCTGCCGGGCGATCGGCGGCCGGTCCGCCGGGGACGGCGGCTGTGGCTGCTCGGGGTGCCCACGACGCTCGCCTGGGCGGCGGTGGGCTGGTCCGGGGCGCTCGGGCTGCTGGACGGTTTCCGGCTGATGTCGCTGAACCGCGTCGACGCGTGGGGGGCCGACGCGGGCCCGGCGGTTTCGCTCGTGCTGTTCTTCAGCGCCGCGATCACGGTGGCGTCGTCGCTCGGCTTCGCGATGCTGTGGGACGGCAGCCTGTCGTTGTCCCACCTCGGGCTCGGCTTCCGGGCGAGCTCGCTGAGCACGGCACTGGGCGTGGCGCTCGGCTCCGGCGTGGCGATCCCGTCGTGGACCCCGCCGGAGTCGGTGGGGCAGCGGCTGCCGTCCCAGGCCGACGGCAAAGCCGTGCCGTGGTCCGATGTGGACTGGGTCGTCTACTACGAGCCGTACCTGGTGCCGTCGGTGGCCGCTTTGGTGGCGCTGGTGCTGATCGTGATGATGCTGCGGTCCTTCCTCACCGAGGCGGAGGCGGACGACCGCGCCGAGGCACTGAGGCAAACCGGCCGCCAGGTGACCGGCCACGTGACGCACGTGGAGTTCACCGACGTCTGGGTCATGGGGCACCCGCGGTTCGTCGTCCACGTCCGGTTCCCGGCGGAGACGGGGGAGCGCACGGTGGTGACGACGATGATCACGCCGCTGTTCCAGGCTCCGGCCCGCGGCTCGTCGGTGCTGGTCCGCTACGACCCCCGGGACCCGGAAGCGGTGCTGGTGGAACCGGATCCGGCGGCGGCGTTCCCCGGTCCGCCGTTCGGCTAGGGCGGGTCCGGCAAACAAACAGGGGTTCAGGTGCACGGACAGGAGTCAGGATGTTCGGTTGGAAGAAGAACCTCGACGATCTGATGGCGCAGCTCAGGCCCGACCTGAGCCGGGAATCGCTCGGCGTCGGACCCGGCTTCCCGGGCGTCGCCCCGAACCCGCTCCTGAGCCGGGATGCCTGGAAGCGCAATGCGGAACTGCGTACGGGGGTGCTTGCGCTCGGCGTTCTCGTCGACTGGCGGGAGGTCAGCAGCGACGGCAGTCCACGCGTGGTCCTGATGTTCGACGTGGAGACCGCCGACGGCCTCTCGTTCCGCGGTATCGCGGACGAAAACCTCACGATCACCGAGCTCACCCGGCTCGCCCCGGGACGGACGTTGCCCGTGCGCTACCGGCCGGCCGTCATGGACCACTACGTCGCCCTTGCCCGGGACGCGGACCCCGCCCACGTGCGGCAGCTCGCCGACGTGATCGCGAGCCGCAAGCGGACCTGACCCGAAGCCATCGGCCGGGTCCCCGGCACTCCCTTCGAGAATCCGGAGCACGTCCATGTCAGCTGCGCCCACCCACCTCGGCCCGGTCGCCCTCGCGCGCGGATTCCTCACCGGCGGCGTCGTCGGAGCGGCCCTGTGCGCGGGCGTCACCGGTGTCGTCATCGAGAGCGTGCCGGTGTTCCTGGCGTGCGTGGGACTTCCGCTCGGCTACGGTCTCCTGCTCTACGTCGCCGGCATACCGCGCCGCGCCCGCGAGGCGGCGGTCGTTCCCCGCGTCGCCCTCGCGAGGATCGAGAGCCTGCGTGCCGGCGGCACCGAGACCGGGGACGTCCCGCTCACCTTGGTCCTGACGGTCGCGCCCGAGGCCGCGCCGTCGTTCCGCGTCGAGGCCACCCACCACGTCAACCTGGTCAACCTCCCGCGCTACCGGGTGGGTGACGTCCTCGTCGTCGAGTACCCACCGGAGCAGCCGTGGCGGACCGAAGTCGTGCCGCACCCGGCGGAGGAGTGGGCGCGCCGGGCGGCGGAGACGGCCGTCCAGTTCGCGCCGGGGTCCACTTTGGTCCAGCGGCCGGCGGAGGGGTGCGGGTTCTCCGTGGTCGTGTTCCTCGGGCTGCTGCTCGGCGCGGCCGCCGTCCTCGGCCTGTTCCGCGCCGAGCTGTTCAGCCCGGAGTCGGTCGCCGAACAGCCGGCCTCGTCGACAGAGTCGTCGTCCACCACGGTGACGTCCGCCTCGGGCGCCGCGACGATCACCGTCGGGCCGGAGCAGTCCTTGCTGGACGCGGGGGCGCTGCGCCGGGCCATCGACGCTCTGGCCGGCGGGGTGGACGGTTCGCAGGTGCTCACCGCCGTCGTCGAGGAACACCGGCTTTCGGTGGTCTTCGCGCCCGCCGATTCCGCCGTCCCGCGGTTCGACCTGCGCGAGGTGCCCGCCGACCGCATCCCGGACCTGGTCGCCCGGGCCACCGGCACCCACGACGTCGGCTCGCCGCGGACCTGGCAGGTCACGATCGTCCGGCTGCCGGCCGCGCTCACGGTCCGAGCGACCGTGACCGGGCCCGGCGGCAGTGCTTCGGTGGCCCTGCCGCCGGGGTGATCGCCTTCAGGCGGTGGCCGCGTCCCGGACCAGTGCGGTGTCGGTGAACTGTTCGAACCGGACGATCAGCCCGCCGCGCACCGTGAAGTGGTGGGCCACCCGGACGTTCAACGCGCGGCCGGTCGCCTGGTGGGTCGCGGTGTAGCGGGCCAGCACGACGACGTTCTCACCGTCGACGACGTAGGTGTCGTCGTGGGCCGCCCAGCCGTCCCAGTCCTGCGCCAGCTTCTCCATGACCCCGCTCGTCACGCCCTCCGGGGTGCGGTAGGTGCCGGCGAGCGGGAACCCGGCCATCTCCGTCCACTCGACGTCCGGGGCCAGGGTCGCCCGCAGCGCGGCGAGGTCGCCCGCGGCGGAGGCGAGGTACTGCCGCCGGACGACGGCGGCGGGCGTGGTGTCGTCGGTCAGCCCCATGTCATTTCGCCCTTCGCGACCTTGGTGCCGAGCGACGCGGCGATCTTCAGCCCGGCGTCCGGGTAGGCGGCCAGCAGGCTTTCCTCGGCCGCCGCGGCGTCGGCCGCGTCCGTGACGGTCTTCTCGAAGAACCGCAGGTATTCGCGGGTGTACCGGATCGCGGTCGGGTCGGTGGGCGCCCCCGCCACGCGGTGACCGGCGGCGACGAAGGCAGGGTCGAGCGCTTCGAGTTCGTCGAGGACGCGGAGCCATTCCGCGCGCTGCCCGGTGCTCGCGGCGTCGGCGGTCCAGACGTGGAGGCCCTCGAACAGGAGCACGCCCCCGAGCAGGGCGCGTTCGCCCGGCTCGAAGACGTACCAGGCGCGGTCGCCCAGAGCCGTGCCGGCACGGCGCACTTCGAGCTCGACCCCGTCCACGGTGACCGACGGCGTGGTCAGCGGCGCGATGTCGACCAGCCGGGTCGGCAGGTTGGCGCCGAGGTGCGCCCACGCGGCCAGCTTCTTCTCGTAGGTCTCGCGGATGTGCTCGATGACGTCGGCCGGCGCGAGGAACGCCGCTTCGGGGAAGGCGTCGGCGATGACCTCGGCGCCGAAGTAGAAGTCCGGGTCGCCGGCGGTGATCAGCACGGTGGTCAGCCGCTTGCCGGAGTCGAGCAGCGCGGCGGCGATCCGGTGCCCGTCGGCCCGGGTGAAGGCCGCGTCCACGACGACGGCCTCGGTCTCGCCGGTGACCAGCACACTGGTCTTGTGCAGCGAGGTGTCGGCGGCGTCGATGACGCGGTAGCTCAGGGAACTCATGGTCAGGTCCTGCTTTCGCGTGTCAGCGGGCAGTGTCAGTGAGAAACGGGGGCGAGGTGGCGGTCGAGGGCGGCGGTCAGCTGCGTGGCCGTGGCCGCCGGGCCGCCCAGCCGCAGCACGCCGGTCCCGGTGTGCAGCAGCAGCGTCGGGTAGGAGGTGACGCCCAGCCGGGCGGCGCGGGTGAAGTCCTGGGCCGCCCCGGTGCGGGCGGTGAACGCGGTCAGCACCGCGTCGGCGGCCAGGCCCAGCAGTCCGGCGATGTGCCGGTAGGTCGAAGCCTCGGACAGGCTCAGCCCGTCGACGTAGAACGCCCGCTGCATGGCTTCCGCGGCGTCCAGCGCCTGCCCGGGCGCGGCGGCGCGCAGCGCGGCGAACCCGGCGGCCGCCGCCGTGGAGTCCATCTCGAAGCGGCCGTCGGCGACGAGGGCGCGGTAACCGGGCCCGAACTCGGCCCCGGTCAGCTCGGCGATGCGCGCGTTGGCGCCGGCCACGTACGGCATGGTGCCGATCGGCGCGACCCGGGCCCCGGTGAACAGGCCGCCGCTGACGACTTCGAGGTCGATCCGCCCGGAGTTCGCGGCGGCGAACTCGCGGATCGCCGGGCCGAAGCCGTGGCACCAGCCACAGTAGGCGTCGAACACGTAGGTCAATCTCGCTTTCATGGTTCTCAGCCTAGGAAGCGGACCTGCGCTTTTCACGGTCGTGGCCGGACGTACCATGGTAAAAATGGGACATCCGCCGCGGGGCAACATCCGGTCTGTCCGGTATGCCCCACCGCCCGGCGTGATCGGGGAGATCGAGCTCACCTCGCTCGCGCGCATGCGGGCCCGCGGCGGTCCGCACGAGTTCGTCGCCCCGCAGCGCCTCGGCTTCGACCTGCTGATCCGGCTCGAGGCGGGCAGCGCCGTGCACACCGTCGACTTCACCGGCTACCCGCTCGGACCCGGCGACGTCGTCTGGGTGCGAGCCGGGCAGGTGCAGCAGTGGGGCGCCATCGAAGGCATCGAGGGCCAGGTCTTCCTGATCGCCCCGGCCGCGATCGACAGCGGTACCCGGGAGCTGATCCGGGCCGCGGAAGTCGCCACCCCGAACCACTGGACCGCCGCCACGATCGCGGGCACCCCGGCGGCCGCCGCCCTCGACGCCGCACTGGCCACCCCCGCGGCCCCGCCGGGCGCGGGCCTCCGCGACGCCGCACTGGCCCGCGCCCTCGCCGCGGCCCTGCTCCTGCTCGTCCTGGCCGGAAAGGAAGGCAGCGGCCACCGCCCGCCGACGCACCAGGCGTTCCTCTGGTTCCGCGACGAGCTCGAGGCGAACTTCCGCACCCGCCACAAGGTCGCCGACTACGCCGCCCGCCTGGGCTACTCGACCCGCACCCTCAACCGCCTGGCCCGCGACAACACCGGCCTGTCCGCCAAGCAGCTCATCGACGAACGCGTCGTGCTCGAAGCCAAGCGCCTCCTCGCCCACGGGCACGACACGATCGCCCGCACCGCCGAACACCTCGGCTTCGACGACCCGTCCAACTTCTCCAAGTACTTCCTGTACCGCACGGGCACGACACCGGCGAGCTTCCGGGACCGCGTCAGGCCACAAAGCTGAGGCGCCGGGTCTCGTGGACGCCGTTCTTCCGGTTCTCCGCCGCGGAAGCAGCCACCGGCCCACCCGAACGGAGGCAGCCCGACCTGGTGGCGCCTTCTCGTACCGTCGATCACGAGCAGGCTCGTCGACCGCGAGCGCCCCAAGGCCACCTTGGGTGCGTTGGACGCACCGAAGGCCACCTTGGGTGCGTTGGACGCACCGAAGGCCACATTGGGGCGCTTGGAGCCTGCCGGGGCGGACGGGCCCGCGCCGCACCGGGCGGTGCCGCGCTGTACGCGCAGGAGGGAGCGGTGGAGCTGCCGCGAACGCCCGGGAACGGTTTCCGGCGTCGGCGAAAACCGTTCCCGGAACCGGCGGGCTCGTGGCCTGCCGCTGCCTTCAGGGAGTCAGGTCGAACCAGTGGACGCGGGCCGGCAAACCCCGGCGCCGGAACGCGGTCCGGTGCGGTTCCTGGCCGGCCGGCAAGCGGACCGATCGCGCGCCCAGGTCCTGGACGATGTTCGCCGCGACGGAGGAGAGCAGTTGCTCTTCGGCGAGCCGGGCCGGTGCCGAAGGTTCTTCCGGGCGGCTCCCCGGCTTCAGGTACACGACGATGCCGCACCCCTCGGCCGTGATGGTCGTCAAGGCGGAGTCCAGCCGGCGCCGGCACTCGCAGCGCGGCCATCCGGGCACGTCGCCGGCCGGGCACTCGCGGTGGACGTACACCGGAACGTCGTCGGCTCCGGCCGGGGTGCCGGTGACCAGGGCGAGGTGTTCCGCTCCGTCGAACGCGCCGGCGTAACCGATCGCGTGCATCGTGTCCGTGCGTGCGGGCCACCCGGTGGTGGCGCGCCGCGTCACGAGGGGGTCGAGGCTCAACCGGTGGGCGATCAGGTCGCCGAGCGACACCACGGCGAGGCCGTGGGCCCCGGCGAACCCGGTGAGCTCGGCCGGGGCGGCGAGCTCGGTGGGCCGGCTGAGCCCGACCATCGCGGCGAAGAGGGCCGCCGGGCGTCTTCCGGCCGCCCGGGCCAGGTCTGCCGCGGCTTCGGCCACCCCCCGGCGCCGGAGCACGCCACCGGCGGCGTGGCGCACCGGAATCAGGTGACCGGGACGGGTGAAATCGCTTCCGGACGAGTCCGCGCTCGCCAGCAAGGCCGCGGTGCGAGCCCGGTCGTGAGCCGAGATTCCCGTGGTGATGCCGGTCGCCGCGTCCACCGTGACGCACGCTTCGAACCGCGGCGGCGCGTGGCCGGCGGCGGACATCGGGGGCAGCCCCAGCCGGTCGCACTCCGAACCGGGGAGGGAGACGCACAGCAGCCCGGACGAGTGGCGGACCAGGAAGGCGGTCACCCGGGTGGTGACGGATTCCGCGGCGGCCACGAGGAAACCGGCCGGTTCCGGTGCGTGGTCGTCGACGAGCACGACCGGTTCGCCTGCGGTCACGGCGGCGAGTGCCCGGTCGATCGGGGACTCGGTCGCCGCTCGGGCGGGGGTGAGCCGGAGGCTCATGACGTTCCCACGGCGAGCTCGTCGTTCTCCAGGCGGCGGAACCGGCTGCCGTGGAAGACCAGCGGCGGGACGTCGGGGTTCGCGTGCACCCCGTGGACCGCCAGCAGCACGACGGTGTGGTCGCCGGCCGGCACCTCCGCCTGGATCGCACAGTCGAACCAGGCGGAGGCACCGAGGACGAAGAGCGCGCCGTCATCGCTCGTCTGCCATTCCAGCCCGGCGAACCGGTCGCCGGTCTTCATGGCCAGCCGCCGGCCCGCCGCGGTCTGGTGCTCGGCCAGGACACTGAGCCCGAGCCGCGGGGACGCCCGCAGCTTCGGCCAGGTGGCCGAGGTGTTCTGCACGCACACCGACAACAGTGCGGGGTCCAAGGACACCGAGGTGAACGAGCTGACGGCCATCCCGGCCGGTTCGCCGCCGGACACCGCGCACATCGCCGTCACCCCGCTGGGAAAGCAGGCGAAGGCCTGGCGCAGGACCGTCGCACGGTCTTCGGTCGATGGGACGATGATCACGGAAGCCTCCCCAGGCTCGGCTGCGTGGCAGATCGTCGTCACCTCTGCGCTACACGTCGATCGCCTTCTCGATGGGGGTCTTGCCGCCGACCACCACGTAGATGCGGCCGGCGGTGTCGGGCCGGTCGATGAGCGCCACGAGTACCGCGGCGACGTCTTCCCTGGCGACCTGGTCGAACCTGGCGCGCTTCGGCCCGATCCGGTCCCCGGCGGTGAGCTTGACGGTGCCGTCGCCGTCGCCGTCGGTGAGCACGCCGGGCCGCAGGACCGTCCAATCGAGCTTGTCGCGCTCGAAGATGTGCTCTTCGGCGGCGCGCTTGGCGCGCAGGTAGACGGCGTACCCCTCACCGATGCCGCGGTCGTCGGCGCAGCCCACGTTGATCGAGCTGACGTGCAGGAACCGGCGCACGCCTGCCTGTTCCGCCGCGTCCATGACCAGCACGACGGCGGCCCGGTCCATCCGGTCCCGGCGGGCGGCGGTGGCGGCGTTGCCCGAGCCCGCCGAGAAGACGGCAACGTCCGCGCCGGCGAGGGTCGCGGCCACTTCGTCCACTGTGGCGTGCTCGAGATCGAGCACCACGGCTTCCCCGCCGGCTCGTTCGACGTCGCCGACGTGGCGGGGGTTGCGCACGATGCCCACGACGGAGTCGCCGCGCCCGGCGAGCTGCCGGGTCAGCCGCAGGGCGATCTTGCCGTGGCCCCCGGCGATGACAATCTTCATCCGATTTCCTTTTCTCCCCATTGCTGGCAGTCTTCGAGCGAGGCGGTGGAACGGTGGAGCCCGGCACGAAACGCCGCCGCCGACGGGAATCCTCGTTGACCCCGCGCGTCGGATTCGGTTACGAGCAGCTGCCCCAAAAGCTGTGCCGTGACAAGTGATCAGCGGACGGACGACACCGAAGCGATCGCAAGTGATCTTCGTCCGGTGGCGGACGAAATTAGTCAACCACCGGTCGCACCTTTCGGTCAATCGGGGTCGGCGTCATTGTCGCGGGGGTCGAGGTCGAGCTGGGCCTGCGCGGCGAGCGACCACAGATAGCTGAGCGGCTCGCCATCGGGTTCGTCGGTGTACTCGGCGATCAGTTCCTGGATCCGGCGGTGGAGCGACTCGACGGACTCGGGCCGCAACCGCAGGACGCCCCGCTTGGCGCCACGGCCGGAGTCCTTGCCCGCGGCGATCAGCTCGGCGCGGTGGGCGCCGAGCACGGCCAGGTCGACCTGCTGGGCCAGGCCCGAGTCGTCGGGCATGATCGTCAGGCCCCAGGTGCGTGCGGTGGCGCGGTAGGGCCGCTGCAGTGCGCCGTTCTCGCCGGTGCAAACCGGCTCGGCGACCAGGAAGTTCGTCTTCACCAGGGCGCGGATGTGGCGCAGCGTGGTTGCCGGAGAAAGATCAAGTTCGACCGACAGCTGCTTGTTGGTCAACGCGCGGTCCAGGCACAGCCGCAGGATGCGCCAGCGGACCGGGTGTCCGAGCGCCTTGAGTTCTTCGACAGTCGCTTCCACGCCCCGCACTGTACCTTGCCAAGCCGCCATCGGTTTGCTTGACTGTTATCGATATCATTCTGTGCAATCAGTTGGAGGTCCGGTGATCGAGCAGCTCCGGGAGTGGGTTGACGACCGGGATCTGGTCGGTGAGCTGGCGGACTGGATCTCCCGGCCGAGCGTGAGCCGGACCGGCGAAGGCATGGCGGAGGCCGCGGACCACGGTCTCGGGCTGCTCCGCGCGTCGGGCCTGGAGGCGCGCGAAGCCGAGACCGGTGGCTGGCCCGCGCTGATCGGGACGGCGGACGGGCCGGGGCCGCACGTGCTGATCTACGGCCACTACGACGTGCAGCCGGCCGGGCCGCTCGAGCTGTGGACGACGCCGCCGTTCGTGCCGTCGATCCGTGACGGCCGGATGTACGGGCGGGGCACGGGCGACAACAAGGGGCAGAACCTCGCGCAACTGCTGGGGCTGCGGGCCCTGCGGGACCTGACCGGCGGCTTTCCCTGTCGTGTCACGGTGTTGCTCGACGGCGAAGAAGAGATCGGCAGCCCCAACCTGGCCGCGGCCGTGAGCCAGGTCGGGCAGCCCGATCTGGTCGTCTGGAGCGACGGGCCGGTGCACGACTCGGGCCGGGCGTGCGTGGTCCTCGGCATGCGCGGGATCCTGATGTTCGAACTGCGGGCGCGGGGCGCGAACCGGCCGCTGCACTCGGGACACTGGGGTGGCGTCGCACCGAACCCGGCGTGGGCGCTGGTCCAGCTGCTGGCCACCATGCGGACGGCGGACGGGACCGTGACCGTGCCCGGGTTCGCCGACGACGTCGCGCCGTTGAGCGATGGCCAGCGCGCCGCACTGGCGGATCTCCCGGTGGACGTGGCCGGAACGCTCGAAGGGATCGGGGCGACCGGTATGGAACCACCGGCCGGGCTGGGCTTCCACGAACGCCTGGCCGTGCCCACGCTGACCGTGAACTCGTTGAGCTGCGAGGATTCCGGCGACCACCGCGCGGTGATCCCGGACGTCGCCATCGCCCGGTGCGAGGCCCGGCTGGTCGCCGGCCAGACGCCGGCCCAGGTCGCCGAAGCCATCCGGCGGCACGTCGCGAAGTACGCTCCCGATGTCGAGTTCGTGCCCGACGCGGCGGTGGCCCCGTCCAGCACACTGCCCGAAACGCCGTACACGGGCACGATTCTCCAGGCGGTCGAAGACGCGCTCGGGCAACGGCCGCTGCTGGTTCCGTCGCTCGGCGGGAGCCTGCCGATCGCCGTGCTCAGCGAGGGGCTCGCCTGTCCGTGTTACGGCGTGCCGCTGGCCAACGCCGACGAGGCCAACCACGCCCCCAACGAGAACCTCGACCTCGACCTGTTCCACCGGGGGATCGTTGCCGCGGCGACGATCCAGCTCGCGCTGGCGGCGCACTCATGAGCGTCTGGGGTGCTTGGCCCGCGAAGGACGGCTTCGCCTACGTCGGCGACGAATCCGGCCGGCCGCAGCCGTGGTTCCAGACCTGGGCGGGGGAGCGGCGGATGTTCCCGATCGACGGTGCGGTCACCCGGCTGGCGTGGCGGCCCGACGAGTCACGCCTCCTGGTCGTGGCGGACGTGACCGGCGGCCAGGACTACCGGCTGGCCGAACTCGATCCGGTGTCCGGCGAGGTGGAGTGGATCGCGGCGGAACCCGGTGTCCGGCGCGAAATCGGCGTGCCGTATTCGAGTGTGAGCCAGCCGTACAGCCCGGACGGCCGCCTGCTCGCCTACGCGACCAGCGCGCGTGACGTCACCTGTCTGGACGTCTACGTGCGGGACCTGGCGACCGGTGAGTCCAAGATGGTCCTGGAGGGTGACGACCGGTATGTGCCCATGTTCTTCTCACCGGACTCCCGGTACCTGCTCGTCCTCAAGTTCCACCAGAACACCGACCAGGACCTCTACGCCTGCGACCTCGAGACCGGCGAGGTCCGGCACCTCACCCCGCACGACGGTCCGGCGAAGTACCAGCCGGGGGGGTGGAACGAGGACGGGATTTACCTGTGCACCACCGAGGGCCGCGACTTCCTCGGGGTCGCTCTGCTGGTCCCCGGCCGGCCGCTGAAGTGGATCGCCACGCCGGACGCCGACGTGGAGAACGTGATCGTGGGTCCGCAGGTCTTCTGGGCGCTGCCGCAGGACCAGTGCACGATCCTGTGTACGGCCGAGACCGCGATCGAACTGCCCGGATTCGCCTCCCAGCCGTTCGGCTACGACGGCTACGTGCCGCGATTCGCCGGAGACCGGCTGCTCGTCCAGGTCGGCGCCGGCGACCGGGCGACCGAGTTCCTGCTGGTGGACCCGGCCTCCGGGGAGAGGCGCCTGCTCACCGGCTTCAGCGACGCACTGCCGGACGACCTCGTCGCGCCGCAGACGGTCTGGTTCACCGGGCGGGACGGGACGGCGATCTCCGGGCTGCTGTACCGCCCGCGTTCGACGGCGGGTCCCGTGCCCGCGGTGCTGAGCATCCACGGCGGGCCGGAGTGGGCCGCGCTGCCGGTCCACGACCCGCTGACCCAGCGTCTGGTGCGCGCCGGAATCGCCGTGCTGACGCCCAACGTGCGGGGGTCGACCGGACGGGGGCTGGCCTACCAGCGGCTGATCTACCGCGACTGGGGCGGCGGCGACCTGGCCGATTTCGAGGCGGCCGCGGGTTTTCTCCGAAGCCTGGACTGGGTGGACGGCGACCGGCTCGGTGTCTACGGGATTTCCTACGGCGGGTTCGCGGCGCTGAGCTGCCTGACGAGGCTGCCGGAGTACTGGCGGGCCGGGGTCGCGATCTGCGGGCCGGCCGACCTCGAAGAGGACGTCCGGGCCCTGCCGCCGACGTGGAGCCGGCGGGTCGTGGAGTGGATCGGGGACGTCGACGACCCCGAGGACCTGGCGCGGCTGAAGGCGACGAGCCCGCTGACCCACGCGGCGGCCATCCGGGCGCCGCTGCTGCTGGCTCATGCGGAAAACGACACCACGGTCGTCATCAACGGCACCGAGCAGCTGTACGCGACGCTGACCGGGCTGGGCAAGACCGTGCGGTTCATCCGCCTTTCCCGCGGTCATCTCCCGGATGACCGAGCTGAATGGGACGAACTCGACGCCGCGGTCGAGCAGTGGTTCCGCGGTTATCTCGAGCCGCGTCCCGCCGATGTCGAACAGCTGTCGAACGCCGCCAGTTCACCCTGAATACAACCGAGGGAGTCACACATTCACTAAATAGCTGGCGCCAGCGCCTGTGGTAGTGAGAAGATTACTCTCGGCACCGCGCTGTCCCGGCTCGCCGGACGCCGGCGTCACCCCGTGGGTCCGCAATGTCGCGGTTTCCCTTCTGGTTCTCGATCATTCGCTGTCCATTGAGGACAAAACCGTGATTTCACGCTGCCCGAAAATTTCGTCGACCAGCTCGGCCCGAAGAAACCACACTCAGAAAGGATAGGCACACAAAATGCCTCCTGCAGTCGCCGGCGTCGAGACGCCGTCCCGCCGACGCCTCGGCTGGATCCTGGCCCTGCTGGCTTTTGCCCAGTGCATTTACGCCATCGACTACAGCATCGTTTTCGTGGCCCTGCCCGACATCGGTACCGGCGTCGGCTTCTCCGCGCACACCCTCCAGTGGGTGGTCAGCGCCTATGCCGTCGCCTTCGGTGGCTTCCTGCTGCTCGGCGGCCGTGCGGCGGACCTGTTCGGACGCCGCCGGATGTTCGCTTTCGGCCTGTTCCTGTACGCGGCTTCCTCGCTCGCCGGAGGGCTCGCGGACGACCCGGTGGTCCTGATCGTCGCGCGTGCGGTGCAGGGTATCGGTGGCGCTTTCCTCGCTCCCGCAACGCTTTCGCTGGTCACCACCACCTTCGCGGAAGGTCCCGAGCGCAACCGCGCGCTGGCGATCTGGGGCGGGGCCGGTGGCAGCGGCATGATTCTCGGTTCGCTGCTCGGTGGCGTGCTGACGGGCGCCTTCGGCTGGGCGTCGATCTTCTTCGCCAACGTCCCGCTCGCCGGTGGTGCCATGCTGCTCACCTTCCTCATCATCCCGAAGGACACCGACCAGGGGATCGTCCGGCGCAAGTTCGACCTGCCCGGTGCGCTGACCGCGACCGTGGGTGCGACGCTGCTGGTGTTCACCCTCGTCCAGGGACCGGTGTCGGGCTGGACTTCGCCGACGATCCTGCTCACCGCGGCCATCGCGGTGGCCGTGCTCGGCGTGTTCTTCACCATCGAGGGCCGCGGCCGCGACCCGCTGTTGCCGCTTCGCCTGTTCCGCAACCGCAACCTGAGCACCGGCACCGTCGTCGTCTTCGTGTTCATGGGGACGTTCGGTGCGCTGCCCTACTTCTACACCGTCTACTTCCAGGCCGTGCTCGGCTACTCCGCAACGCTCAGCGGTCTGGCGTTCCTCGTACCCTGCGTGGGGGTGCTCATCGGCAACCTGTCCGGCGGGAAGCTGGCCACCCGGTTGGGGGTGCGCACCACGCTGATCGTCGCGCTCCTCACCGGTGCCGTCGGAACCGTGGCCTTCGCGGTCACCATCTCGGCGACCGGTTCGTACCTGGCGCTGGTGCCGGGGGTCTTCGTCCTCAGCATCGGTCAGGGCACCGTGTTCACCGCGATGTACGCGGCGGCGACCACCGGGGTCGCGGAAGAGGAGCAGGGCATCGCCTCGGGCATCGCCTCGACCGGCCAGCAGGTCGGCGCCGCGGTCGGCCTCGCCGTCCTGGTGGCGGTCTTCAACTCCGGTCACGACGGGCTGGCCGGTGAGGCGCTGCGTGCCGCCACCGCCGACGGTCTGCGCACCACCATGTGGGTCACCGTGGCCGGCATCGTGCTCATCGTGCTGGTCGCGCTGAACTTCAGGCGGACCCCGGCGGCTCCGGCCGCCGAGCCCGAGAAGCAGGTCGACATGAACCCCGCCGTCTGACCCGGAAAATCAGACATATAAGACAAAGGTGATTCCACCTCGTGCGGCACGCGCGGGGTGGAATCACCTTTGTTTATTGGCGCGGGTATACGGCGGAAAGATCAAGATCAGCCGGTGGATACCCAGGGAACCGTGCGCAAATCGCTCGGCTGACCGAAATGGTCTAGGGGATGCGTCCGGAGGGTGGTCGAAGCGGACAATTGGTTGACAATGCGCACAATTGCTGTCTATGCTGGAAAACGGTTCGAAGGTTGACAGGACCCTGGGGGGTTCGTTGATCAAACCTTGAGTTATCCATTCTGATGCTGTCGGTCGTGCATTCTGGACAGCGGGCTCAGCGCGAACGTTCCTGACGACACACTGGGGGAGTTCTTTGTTGTGCAGTCAATTGTCAAGGCAAAATGAACACGCCGAATGCCAATTTGTGAAAACAGCTTCGCCGGTAGTGGGCAATGCGCGCTTCCCGGTGTCCACCCGCAAGGCCCCCTCGTCCGGACGGGTCCTGTGATGGCGGGTCCGGAGGTCGGCGACGTGCGGGCGCCCTGCTCGGCCGTGGTCCTGCCGGCCGGTTCCCTCGACCCGGTTTCCCTCGACACGGTCCCGCGGCGGCCCCGGCTGCTCCCCGAAGCACAGCGGGTGCTGGTCAAGGTGCACCTGGACCTGGCCAAGGCCGTGGCGACGTCGGCCCAGCGCCTCCACGGTGGCGGCAACGCGGCCGACCAGCTCGCGGCCGAAGTGCTGGTGCGGCGGGGCCTGTACGAGTACGCGGACGAGGTGCTGCCGCACCAGCCGTCGAGCAACGCGCCCCTCGCCCGCCGCACCCGCTGGGCGGTGACCGCGGCGGCCATCAAGTACTGGGGAGCGGGCGACGTCGAGGCCGCGTACCGGGTGCTGGGCGACGTCGGCAGCCCGGTGGCCGAGGCCCACCGGGCCGGCTTGCTGCTGCTGGACGGCAGCACCCGCGCGGCACTGGCCGCGGGGGAGAACGTGCTGCGCGACCGGCACGCGCCCGGCGAGGCGATCCGGCCGGCGGTGGCCACCGTGGTCGTCGCCGCCAGCCTGGCCGGCCGGTTCGACCAGGCGCTGGCGGCCGCGGACCGGCCCGGCGCGAGCCGGTCGCGGTCCGCCGAGATCGGCTACGCGCACTGCTTCGCGTTGCTGATGGCCGGCCGGGTGCGCCACGCCCACCGGATGGCCGGGGACGGGTACCGGGAGGCGATGGCCGCCGGGAACATCGCGGTGGCCGGCGGCTGGCTCGCCCTGCGCGGCCAGGTCGCCAAGGCGCGCGGCGAGCTGGCCGCCGCCATCGCCGATCTGGAGACCGCTTCGCGCCTGCTCGACGGCGGCAGCTCGGGCCTCTTGCTGGCACCGTGCCTGGCCGAGCTCGCCGTGGCCCGCGCCATGTCCGGCGACCAGGCCGGCGCCGAGCAGACCCGGCAGCTCGCCGACCGGGCACCCGGGAGCCGCCTGTTCGTCCCGTGGCTGACCCTGAGCCAGGCGTGGACCACCGCGGCCGGCGGGGACACCACGCTCGCCGCCCGGCAGGCGCGCTCCGCGGCCGACATCGCCATGGCCTCGGGGCAGTACGCCGTCGAAGCACTGGCCCGGTACGACGTGTCCCGCCTCGGCAATCCGAACGCCGTGCGGCATCGCCTCGCCGAGCTCGCCGACGTGGTGCAAGGGCCGGTCGTGCCGGCCATGGCCGGCGCCGCGGCCGCGCTGGCCCGGTCCGACTCCGCGGCCTTGGACGTCGCCACGGCGAAGTTCACCGAACTCGGGATGCACCTGTTCGCCGCGGAGACCGCCACCGCCGCGGCCGCACTGCGGCACACGGCCACGCGCCCCGGCGGCCTCGCGCGTCCGGACGCGGCCACCCCGCTGTTGCGGCTCACCGCCCCGCTGGCCGAGCTCACCCGGCGCGAGCGGGACGTCGCGCTGCTGGCCGCCGGCGGGTTCACCAGCCCCGCCATCGGGCACCGGCTGGGACTGTCCGCCCGCACCGTCGACAACTACCTGGGCCGGGCCTACCAGAAGCTCGGGGTGACCAGCCGCCGCGAGCTGGCCCCGCTGGTCGCCGTCGACCGTCCACAACCACCCATCCACGCCGAAGGGAACCACCACCGATGACCGCGATGAGCGACCTGGACAAGATCTCGGCCAACCAAGAAGGCTTCAACCTGCGAGCGCGGGCGCACCTGCAATCGTCGTACTACGACGTGGAACGGTTCAAGCAGGGGCACAACATGCTGCGCAGGCTGGAACGGGAGGAGCTGGGCGACGTCAGCGGCCGGTCCCTGCTGGAACTGCAGTGCCACATCGGCGTCAACTCGCTCTCGCTCGCCCGTATGGGCGCGAAGGTGACCGGCACCGACATCTCGGACGAGGCGATCGACATCGCGAGCGGGCTCGCCGAGGAGCTGGACCTCGACGCGAAGTTCGTCCAGGCGAACCTCTACGACCTGCCCCAGGTGCTCGACGGGCAGTTCGACATGGTGTTCACCGGCTACGGCACCCTCTCGTTCCTGCCCGACATCCCCCGCTGGGCCGAGGTGGCGGCGCAGTTCGTCAAGCCGGGCGGCACCCTCACGATCGTGGAGATCCACCCGATCCTCAACCTGTTCGACGCCGTCGACGGGGAACTGCGGGTGACCCGCTCGCTGTTCCAGTCCCGGCAGGTGCACCACGAGATGGACAAGAGCTACGCGGACAAGATCGACGACGCGGTGGAGGTGGAGAAGCACTCCATCTACGGCTGGCGGTGGACCGTGGAGGAAGTGGTGAATTCGCTCATCGCCGCCGGCCTGACCATCGAGCACCTCCGCGAAGTTCCCTACGACGCGCGGCAGCGGCTCCCGTTGATGGAGTCCGACGGCGACCACAACTGGCGGATCGCGGGTGACCCGATCCCGCTGTCGTTCGCCTGCGTCGCGAGGAAGTGAGCCGCGGCATGGCTGATCAGATCGTGGCCACACCGGAAATCCACGAGTACGTCCGCAGTGTGTCCCTGCGGGAGGACCCGATCCTGGCCGAGCTCCGTGCGGTGACCGCGGGGTTGCCGGGCGGCACGGCCATGCAGGTCATGGCCGAGGAGGGCCAGCTGCTGGCCCTCCTCGTGAGCTTGTCCGGTGCCACCTCGGTGCTGGAGATCGGCACCTTCACCGGCTACAGCACGTTGTGCATGGCGCGGGCGCTGCCGCCGGGCGGCACGGTCGTCACCCTCGACGTCGACGGCCGCTGGCCGGCGATCGGCGCCGACTACTGGCAGCGCGCCGGCGTCGCCGAACGCATCGAGGTGCGCATCGGTGCCGCGACGAAGACGCTCGCCGGCCTCGCGGACGAGCGCGGCGGCGAGAGTTTCGACCTGGTGTTCATCGACGCGGACAAAGCCAACTACGGGACGTACTACGAGGCCGCACTCGGCCTCGTGCGGCCGGAAGGGCTGATCGTCATCGACAACACGCTCTTCTTCGGCCGGGTGGTCGACCCGGCCAGCCGGGACCCGGACACCGCCGGGGTCCGGGCGCTCAACGCGTCACTGCGCGACGATCCGCGGGTGGACGTCTCGATGCTGACGATGGCCGACGGAATCACCCTCGCCCGGAAGAAAGCTCCCGCACCCGTGAACTGACTGTTGCCGGCACCCCCGCACCGGGGGTGCCGGCAAAGTCGTGCCTGCTGTCGTGACTTCTCCCATTCCCTGAACCGAGCTCCGGATGGCCTACGGCAACAGCACCACGTCCGGAACGGTCCACTTCACCGACGGGGTACAGGCCTGGCAACCTCCTGGCCCGGGAGTGATCCGCCCGAAAGGAAATGGCCCTTCCCCTCGCGGTGGCGAGGAGAAGGGCCATTTCGGGCCAACCGGCGGTCAGGTCGTGGCCAGCCGGACAGCGGTGAGCTGCATGGTGCCGGGCGCCGGTCTCGGCGCCGGGGTGATGTGCAGTCGTTGGGTCTCCGCGCTTTCCGACTGCGGCAGTCCGGCAACACAGGCACAGTGCTCGTCGCTGAACCCGGCGAACCGGTAGGCGACCTCCATGATCCGGTTCCGGGCGGTCGGCCGGAAGTCCGCGACCAGGTGGGCGCCGGCCGTCGCCGCCTCGTCGACCAGCCAGTTCAGGACCGTGGCGCCGGCTCCGAACGAAACGACCCGGCACGAGGTGGCCAGGAGCTTCAGGTGCCACACCGCCGGCCCGGTTTCCAGCAGCACGACGCCGACCGCGCCGTGCGAGCCGAAGCGGTCGCTCATCGTCACCGCGAGAACCTCGTGGCGGGCGTCGTCCAGGAGCGCGCGCAGGTCGGCGTCGGAGTAGTGGACACCGGTCGCGTTCATCTGGCTCGTCCGGAGGGTCAGCTCCTCCATCCGGGACAGGTCGCCGGCCGTGGCTCGGCTGATCTCCATCACGAGGTCCAGCGAGCGCAGGAACTCCTCCGACGGCCCGTCGAACGACTCCTGCTCGGCCTGGCGCCGCACGTTCGCCTGGTACATCTCGCGGCGGCGGCGTGAGTCGACCGTCACCGTCGCCGGGGTGTACTCGGGCAGCGCCAGCAACCCGGGAATCGACTCGGCCGGGTAGCAGCGCACCTCCGGCAGGTGGTACCCCACCTCCGCCCGTTCCGCCGGCTGGTCGTCGACGAAGGCGATCGTGTGGTGGGCGAACTTCAGCTCGTCGGCGATCTCCCGCACCGACGACGACTTCGGGCCCCACCCGATCCTGGCCGCCACGAAGTACTCGGCGACACCGAGGGCTTCGAGGCGCTCCCAGGCGGGGCCGTGGTCGTTCTTGCTGGCGACGGCCTGCAGGATGCCGCGGGAGTCGAGCGCCACGATCGTCTCGCGGACGCCGTCGTCGATGACCACGTCGTCCCCCTCGAGGAGAGTGCCCTTCCACAGTGTGTTGTCCAGGTCCCAGACGACGCACTTGACGGTGGTGACCGGTTTGCCGGTTGCCAACGATTCGCTCACTGCGCCTCCTGCCGTGCGGTGCCGTTCCCGGTGGCGAGGGCGTGCCTGGCGAGTTCGAGCCGGCAAATCTCGCTGCTGCCCTCGATGATCTCCATCAACTTGGCGTCCCGGTAGGCGCGGGCGACCACGTGGCCGTCCGACGCGCCCGCCGAGGCCATGATCTGCACGGCCGACGCGGAACCGCGCACGGCCTCGGTCGCGCTCACGTGTTTCGCCAGGACCGTGGCGATCACCTGGTCCGGCGAGCCCGACTCCCAGCACTCGCCGGCGCGCCGGCACACCGCGGTGGCGACCTGCTCCGCGGCGTAGAGGTCGGCGACCATCCGGGAAACCAGCTGGTGCTCCGCGATCGGTTTGCCGAACTGCCGCCGCGAACCGGCGTGCCCGGTCACCGCGCGGAGACAGCCGCGCAGGATGCCGGCGCAGCCCCACGCCACCGACATCCGGCCGTAGGACAGTGCCGTCGTCACCAGGAACGGCAGCGACAGCCCCGTGCCGCCGAGGACGTTCGCGGCCGGCACCCGCACGCCGTCCAGCCGGACGTGCGCGTGTCCGGCCGCGCGGCAGCCGAGCGGGTGCGGGATCTTCTCGATCCGCACCCCCTCGGCGTCCGCCGGGACGACGACCGCCGCCGCGTTCTCCCCGGCCTTCCCGATGACGACGATCAGGTCGGCGTAGGCCGCGGCGGTGATCCAGGTCTTGCTGCCGTCGAGGACCACCGTGTCTCCGTCGAACCGCAGTTCGGTGGTCATCGCACCCAGGTCGCTGCCGGCGTCGGGTTCGCTGAAGGCGACGGCCGCGAGCCGGCCGCCGGTCAGCTGCGGCAGGAAGACGGCCCGCTGTTCGCGGGTGCCCAGGCGCTGGATCGTCCAGGCCGCCATCCCTTGTGAGGTCATCACACTGCGCACGGAACTGCACAGGCTCCCGGCGTACGCGGTGAGTTCCCCGCTCTCCAGGCTGCGCAGGCCGAGCCCGCCGTAGGGTTTCCCCACTTCCGCGCAGAGAACGCCGGCGGACCCGAGTCCACTCAGGACGGTGCGCGGGATCTCGCCCGCGATGTCCCAGGCGCCGGCGTTCTCCTCGACGAAGCGCCAGGTGTCCGCGTGGCCGGGGGTAAGCCCGTCAGACATCGAAGTCTGCGGCGGACTCCGCCTGGAGCCGGCTGGTGAGCGCGGCCATGCTCTTGACCGTGAGGAAGTTGGACAGCTGCAGGTCCGGCCCGGCCACCGTCACGGAGTAGGCCTGTTCCAGGAACACGACCAGCTGCATGGCGAACATGGAGTTGGCCAGCCCGGTGGCGAAGAGATCCTGGTCCACCTCGGGCCGGGTCCCGGTCTGCTCGGCCACGAAGCTGCTGATCTCGTCGATGACGACGTCCGTGTCGAAGGGTGCCTTGGCGGTTTGCTGTTCCGAGTTCATGACTTTGCCTCACTGTAGACGTAGAAGCCGCGGCCGCTTTTCCGGCCGAGTTCACCTCGCCGGACCTTTTCCAGGAGAACCTTGCTGGGGCGGCACCGCTCGTCCCCGGTCCGGGCGTGCAGTGCGTTCAGCGCGTCGACGAGGTTGTCGATGCCGATCAGGTCCGCGGTGCGCAGCGGACCCGTCGGATGACCGAGGCAGCCCTGCATCAGGGTGTCCACCTCCTCGACGCTGGCGGTGCCTTCGCCGACCACCTGTGCCGCGTCGTTGATCATCGGGTGCAGGAGCCGGCTCGTCACGAAACCGGGTGCGTCGTTGACCACCACCGGCCGCCGTCCGATCCGGGTCAGCAGCGAGAGCACCGACTCGACGGTCTTGTCCGCGGTCTTCGGGCCGCGGATCACCTCGACCATCGCGATCAGGTACGCGGGATTCATGAAGTGCGTTCCGATGAGGTCTTCCGGGCGGGGCACCCACGCCGCCATTTCGTCGATGGGAATGCCGGACGTGTTGGAAATCAGGGGAGTCCCGGGCCGGACCAGCGCCGAGATGCCGGCGAGCACTTCCGCCTTCTTCTCGGGCAGCTCGGTGACCGCCTCGATGACCGCGATCGCGTCCGCGGTGTCGCTCAGCGAAAGTGTCGTGTGCAGCTTCCCCGGGACACAGCCGGGCGGCAGCGCCCCCGTCAGCTGTGCGTGCCGCAGCCCGGTGGCGGACGCCGCGCGGGCGCGCTCGAGCACGCCCTCGTCGACGTCCACCAGCACGACCGGCAGGCCGTGCCCGACGACGAGCGTCGAGATCCCGGTGCCCATGACACCCGCACCTACGATGGCAACGAACGGCTCGTCCATGACGCCTCCTCCAGGCCCAGTGGCTGGTAGCTGCCGGAGTCGGGCCCGAGCCAGTACCGGCGCCGCTGGAAGGGGTAGCCCGGCAGTGACACTCGCCGCGGTCGCGACGTGCCGTGCAGGGCATCCCAGTCGATTTCCACAGTGGACTGCCACAGCCTGCCGACGGTGTCGAGCAGGTGGGCCAGGTCGGATCGGCCCGCGGCCGCGGCCGGCAGCGCGGACAGCGCCACCAGCCCCGCGATCTCCTGCCGCGCGACGGCTTCGGTCAGCGTGCTGCCCGGCCCCACCTCGAGCAGGATCCGGCCGGGCTCGCCGGCCAGCTCCCGCAGGCCGTCGGCGAACCGGGAGGGCTCGCGCGGGCCGCGGGCCCAGTGGACCGGCTCCACGGCCTCTTCGGGGCTGATCCAGGTGCCGGTCACGTCGGAGAGGTAGGGCACCTCCGGCGGCTTGAGCTCGTAGCGCGCCACCCGGTCGGCGAACTCCGCCGCGCGGGCGCCGAGGTCCGCACGGGCGATGGTGACGTCGAGGGCGTCCGCCAGGCCGATCACGCCGGCCAGGCAGGCCGCCACGTACTCGCCGTCGCCCACGCCGATCATCGCGGCGGGTTCGACACCCCACGACTGCCACAACCGCGCGAGGGCCCACTGCAGGATGAAGACCGCAGCCGGAACACCCCGCCCGTCACCGTTCTGGGCGGACGAGAAGAGCAACGGGCGAACGTCGTACCCGAGCAACGGCCGCACCAGTTCGGCGCAGTGGTCCACCTGCTCGGCGAAAACCGGCTCGCTGCGGTAGATCTCCGCCGCGGCGCCCGGCCGGTACGAGGCGCTGCCCGGGAACATGAAGATCACCTGCCGGGCCTTCGCCCCGCCGGCGACGTCCGTGGTCCGCGCCAATGCCCGGAGAGCGGCGACCGCCTCGGTCCGGTCGTGGCACACCAGGTGACGGCGGAGCGGGAACGCGGCCCGGCCGGCCTGCAGGGTGTAGGCGACGTCGGCGATGTCGACTTCGTCGTGCCGATCCAGGTGGCCGGCGAGGTTTGCGGCGGCGTCCGCCAGCGCCTTCCCGGTCCGCGCGGACAGCACGATCACCTGCGTCCCGCGTGCGGGCGGCGCGGTGTTCTGCCGCACCGGCGCCTCCTCCAGCACCACGTGCGCGTTGGTGCCGCCGACCCCGAAGGCGCTGACGCCGGCCCGGCGCGGCGTCGCGCCCCGGGCCCAGGAACGGGCGGTGGTCGGCACGTAGAACGGAGTGCGGTCCAGCGCCAGCGCCGGGTTGGGCGTGGCGAAGTTGATGCTGGGCGGGATCTCCTCGTGTTCCAGCGCCAGCACCGCCCGGGCGAAACCCACCGCCCCGGCGGCGGCGTCCAGGTGACCGACGTTGGCCTTCGCCGAGCCGAGCGCGCAGAACCCGCGTTCACGGGTGTCGAAGGCCTTGGTGAGGCCGGCCACCTCGATCGGGTCGCCGAGCGGGGTGCCGGTGCCGTGCGCCTCGACGTAGCCGATGGTCTCCGACGGGACGCCGGCGACCGCGTGCGCGGTGGCGATCACCTCGGCCTGTGCCTGCATGTTCGGCGCGCTGAACCCGAACTTCGTCGAACCGTCGTTGTTGACCGCCGTACCCCGGATCACCGCGCGGATGTGGTCGCCGTCCGCGAGCGCGTCGCTCAGCCTGCGGAGCGCCACGACCGCGACGCCGTACCCGGGAATGGTCCCGCCGGCGGCGGCGTCGAACGGCCGGCAGTGGCCGTCGCTGGCGAAGATCCCGCCCGCGACCTGCGGGTAGCCGCCGATCAGCGGGATGGGCAGCGCCACTGCGCCCGCCAGCGCCATGTCGCATTCGTGCCCCAGCAGCGCCTGGCAGGCGAGGTGGATGGCGACGAGCGACGTGGAACACGCCGTCTGCACGGTCATCGCGGGACCGCGCAGGTTGCACAGGTACGCCGCCCGGGTCGCGAGGAAGTCCTTGTCGTTGTACGGGCGCGCGGAGAACGCCGCCAGTGACCGCCGGAACCGCTCGTTGGCCAAGAGGTTCAGCGGCAGGTACTTGTTGGCGAAGCAACCGGCGTAGACACCGACGGCGCCGTCGAACCGCGCCGGGTCGTGCCCGGTGTCCTCGAGCGCGTTCCAGACGCACTCGACGAAGAGCCGCTGCTGCGGGTCGCTGATCTCCGCCTGTTGCGCGGTGTACCCGAAGAACTCCGCGTCGAACTGGTCGGCGTCCCGGATGACCGCGGCCGCCGGCACGTAGTCGGGGTGGGTCACCATTTCCACCGGCCACCCGGCGTCGACCAGCTCCCGGGTGCTGAACCTGCTGACCGACTCGACGCCGTCGCGCTGGTTGCGCCAGAACTCGTCGATGGTGGCCGCGCCCGGCAGCCGCCCGGCGAGCCCGACCACCGCGATCGGTTCCATCCCGTCTTCCGTCTCGGTACTCACCGAAGGCCCCCAACGGCTTGCTGCCGTGTCGAAAACGTCGCTGGCACGTTCACACTCCCGCCCTGCCCTTTCGCCGTGTTGCGGCCTGGCCGGCGGCGCGGCGGGCGGCTGCCCGGGCAGCCCCGGCGCCGACCGCCTCGTCGGATCCTCCGGCCGGTTTCCGGTCCATGGCCTCGGCAAGCGCCCGTGCGGACGGGTACCGGAACATGTCGACCAGCGAGAGCCCGCTTTCCCGGTGTTCGAGCAGCCGGGCCCTGGCGACCACCACGAGCAGCGAGTTCCCGCCGAGCTCGAAGAAGCTGTCGTCCACGCCCACCCGGTCGACGCCGAGCACCTCCCGCCACACGTCGGTGACCAGCCGTTCGGTCGCGTTCGTCGGCGGCGCGTAGGCCGTCGTGCCCTCGGGGCGCGCGTCCGACAGGTCGGGCAGCGCCCGGCGGTCGACCTTCTTGTTCGGGGTCAACGGCACCGCGTCGATGAGGTGGAACGCGCTGGGCACCATGTAGCCGGGCAACCGCGTGGCGAGGAAGGACCGCAGCTCGGCCGTGGTCGTCGGCCGTCCGGTGGCCGGCACGTAGTAGCCGACGATGCGCTGCTCCGCGCCGGCGCCCCGGATGACGGCGACCGCCGTCCGGACCCCCGGGTGTTCGGCGAGCGCGGTCTCGATCTCGCCGAGCTCGATCCGGTGACCGTGCAGCTTCACCTGGTCGTCGAGCCGGCCGAGGAACTCGAGCCCGCCGCCGGGCGCCCAGCGGGCCAGGTCGCCCGTCCGGTAGAGCCGCGCGCCCGGCTCCGGGGCGAACGGATCGGGCTGGAAGCGTTCGGCGGTCACCTCGGTGCGGTTGAGGTAACCCCGGACCACACCGCCCCCGCCGAGCAGCAGCTCTCCCGGTACGCCCGCCGGGCACGGCCGCATTTCGCGGTCGACCACGTAGGCACGGACGTTCGCCAGCGGCCGCCCGATGGAGACCGGGCCGCCGCCGGGCCGGATCGCGGACGTCGTCGCCCAGACCGCGGCTTCGGTCGGCCCGTACATGTTGTGCACCGTGCCGCCGACGGCGCCGGAGAGTTCGCCGGCCAGGTCGGTGGGAAGCGCCTCGCCGCCCACCAGCAACCGGCTGAGCCGGGGCAGTTCGGCCCGCGCGTCCTGGTCCGCCAGCAGGGCGCGGGCCAGCGACGGCGTGCACTGCAGGTGCGTCACCGCGTGCTCGCGCAGCTGCTCGGCGATCGGCGCCTCGGCCTTGGCCAGCGCGGCCTCCCGGCGCTCGTCGGTGATCTCCCGGACGGTCGTCAGGTGGGCCAGTGCGTCGAGTGCCGCCGTCTCGTCGACGCCGAAGTCGATCAGGCAGGCGACCTCGTCGACCCCGGCGGCCTTCATCCGGTCCACCATGTCGGCGCAGACCTGCGGGGTGCCGAGGAGGCTGGCGGTGGCGAAGAACCGTTCGAAGGCCCGGTCGACCAGCTCCCGCAGTTCGCCGGGGGACAACGCCTTGAACTCCTCGGCGCTCCCCGTGGTGGCGCCGAGCGAGGCGATCAGGTCGAAGGAGGTCTCCAGGTACCGGCTCATCGGCTCCCGGACCAGCTCCCGCACCTCGTCGAGGTCCTGGCCGACGAACGTGTGGACCATGACCGCCACGTGGCCGTCCCCGGGATGCCCGGCCTCGCGCCAGCTCTTGCGGTACAGCGCGATCTTCTCGGCCAGTTCCTCGAGGCTGTGCCCGAGCAGGTGGGTGAGCACCCCGGTGCCCGCCTCGCCGGCCAGCCGGAAGGTCTCCGGGTGCCGGGCGCTGGTCAGCCACACCGGCAGCTCCGGCTGGACGGGCCGGGGGAACACGCCGACCTCGATCTCGGCGCCGGCACCGTTGCGCCGCGCCACCTTTTCGCCGCGCCACAGCCGCCGGACCTCCGCGAGACCGTCCATCATCAGCTGCTTGCGCCGCTCGAAGCGGTCCGGGGCGAGCACGAAGTCGTTGGCGTGCCAGCCCGACGCGAGGGAAATACCGGTCCGGCCTCCCGAAAGATTGTCCACAACGGACCATTCCTCGGCCACCCGCAGCGGGTCGTGCAGCGGCAGCACCACGCTGCCCGCGCGCACCTGGACCCGTTCGGTGCTCGCGGCGACGGCCGCCGCCATCACCGAGGGGTTCGGGTACAGCCCGCCGAACTGGTGGAAGTGCCGCTCGGGCGTCCACACGGCCGTGAAACCGTTGCGGTCGGCGAACTTCGCGCCTTCGAGCAGCAGGCGGTAGCGATCCCCGGCGTTGGCTTCCGAGTCGCTGCTGCCGAAGTAGAACAGGCTGAAGTCGATGGGGCGGGCGCGGGCCGCGGCGGCCGTGGCCGATTCCGCGGCGGCCGCGGCCGACGGCAGGGGTGGCTCGCCGCGCAGCACGACCCGGTGGCCGTGGGTCAGCGCCCACAGCAGCTCGACCACGGAGATGTCGAAGGACACGCTCGTCACCGCGAGCCAGGTGCCGGGCTCGTCGGCACCGAAGGTCTCGTTCATCCCGGCGAAGAGGTTGACCACGTTGCGGTGGGACACCATGACGCCCTTGGGCCGCCCGGTGGACCCCGACGTGTAGATCACGTACGCCAGGTTGCCGGCGGTGACCGCCGGGGGCGGACCGTCCGGCTCGGTGTCCGGTGTCCCGGCCAGGTCGGGCAGCACGACCTGCTCGGCGCCGAGCCGCCCGGCGGAGGCGGCCGACCGGGAGTCCGCCACGACCAGCCGCACGCCCGCGTCGGCGACCATGAACGCCAGCCGGTCGCGCGGGTAGGCGGGATCCAGCGGCAGGTACGCCGCACCCGCCTTGAGGATCCCCAGCAGGGCGACCATCAGCAGGGACGTGCGGCCGAGGTGGACGCCGACCGGCTCGTCCGGTGCCACCCCGAGCTGCCGCAGCCGGACGGCGAACCGCTCGGCGAGCCGGTCGAGCTCGCGATAGGTCAGGGTGGCGTCGGCGGCGACCACGGCGACCGCGTCGGGTGTCGCGGCCGCCCGCTCGGCCAGCAGCTGGTGCACCAGGACGTCGGGGAGCTCGGCCGGGGTACCGGCCTGCCAGCCGGCCAAGGTGGCCAGCTCGGCCGCCGGCAGCACCGCCAGTTCGTCGACGGGCCGGTCCGGGGCCTGCGCGGCGGCGGTCACGACACTGACGTACCGCTCGGCGATCCGCTCGGCCGTCGCGGCCTCGAACAGGTCCGTGTTGTACTCCAGCCGGCCGGTCAGGCCGGCGGGAGTGCGCGCGAGACTCAGCGTGAGGTCGAACCGCGCCGTGCCGGTGTCGCCCAGCACCGGGCGGACCTGGCAGCCGTCCAGGCGAAGCCCCGCTCCCTCCTCCTCGTACCGGTAGCTGAACAGCACCTGGAACAACGGGTTCTGGGCGAGGTCACGGTCGGGGTGCAGCTCCTCGACGAGCTTCTCGAACGGCAGGTCCTGGTGGGCCAGCGCGCCCTTGACCTCGGCCCACAGCCGCTGGATCAGCTCCCGGAACGTCGGGCGCGCCGCGAGGTCGCAGCGGAGCACCAGGGTGTTGGTGAAGAACCCGATGAGCCCGGCCAGTTCGGGCCGTTCCCGCCCGGAGACCGGGGTGCCGACCACGACCTCGTCCTCGCCCGCGTGGGCCCGCAGCAGCACCGCGAAGGCCGCGAGCAGGACGCTGAAGAGCGTCGCGCCTTCCTCCCGGCCCAGCTCCTCCAGCCGCTGGACCGCGTCCGGCGGCAATTCGAAGGAGAGCGCGGCGCCACGGTAGCTCTGCACCGGCGGGCGGGGGTGGTCCGTGGGCAGGTGCCGCGTGGGCATGCCGGCGAGCCGGTCCGTCCAGTACGCCAGCAGCCGGTCGAGCTCGGGCCCGGCCAGCGTGTCCTGCTGCCATTCGGCGAAGTCGGCGTACTGCATGGGCAGGTCGGGCTCTCGCCGGGCCGCACCGGCCAGTGCGGCCCGGTACCGGGCTTCGAGCTCCCGGCCCAGCACGCCGACCGACGGGGCGTCACAGGCCAGGTGGTGCACGGTGATGAGCAGCCGGTGCCGCTGCTCGGCCAGGCGCAGCAGGCGAGCCCGGATGACCCGGCCGGCCACCAGGTCGAACGGAGTGCCTGCCTCCTCGTCCGCGAGCCGCGCCACCTCGTCCGCCGTCCGGCCGGGTGCGGTCAGGTCGACCACGGGGATGGACACCGGCGCGGGTGGCAGGACCACCTGGTGGGGCGTCCCGCCGGTCGACCGGAAGGCGGTGCGCAGGATCTCGTGGCGCCGCACGACTTCGGTCAGCGCCTCTTCGAGCGCCGTGACGTGCACCGGGCCGGTGATGTCGTAGCCGAGCGGCACGTTGTAGACCGCGCTGCCCGGCTGCAGCTGGTCGAGGAACCACAGCCGCCGTTGCGCGTACGACAGCGGCGTCTCACTGTCCTCTTCGGACCTCTGCTGCAGCAGGGCGGCGAGCTGCGCCCGCCGGTCCCCGGCCGCCGGTTCGATGGTTGTGCTCACGGCTGCACCTCGGTCCCCTCCGCGGTTCCCTCCGCATCGCGCAGAAGCGACGCGACCTCCTCGTCGCTGAGCTGGTCGAGCTCGGACAGCAGGCGCGTGGCCGTGCGGCGGCTACCCGGCCGGATCGGACCGGGACCCGTTCCCGCTCCCGCGGTCGCCACGGCCACGGCGTCCGCGAGGTTCGCCACCGTGGGCCGCTGCAGGAACAGCGCGATCGGCACTTCGACGCCGAAGGCGTTGTTGACCTGGGTCACCAGCCGGGCCGCCAGCATGGAATGGCCACCGACGCGGAAGAAGTCGTCTTCACGCCCCACCGGCCGGTCGCGGAGCAACGCCGACGCGAGCTGCGCGACGCGTTCTTCCGTCGGTGTGCGCGGGGCCTGCTCCGCCTCGGGCACGACCGGGGCGCTCGGTGCCAGCGCGGCCAGCGCGCCGTGGTCGACCTTGCCGTGTTCGGTGAGCGGCAAGGCGGGGAGCACGACGACCTCGGCCGGCATCAGGTACGCGGGCAGCCGGTCGCGCAGGAACGCCAGCAGTTCCTCGTCGGGCGCGGCTTCGCCCCGGCCGTCACGACAGGCGTAGGCCACGAGCGCGAGCTCGGCCCCCTCCTCGGGCGCGCGGGCGATGACCGCGGCCTCCCGCACCTCCGGATGCTCCCGGAGCGTGGCCGCCACCTCTTCGGGCTCGATCCGGAACCCCCGGATCTTCACCTGCTCGTCGGCCCGGCCGAGGAATTCCAGCTGCCCGTCGGGCAGCCAGCGGACCAGGTCGCCGGTGCGGTACAGACGGGCGCCCGGGTCGTCGGTGAACGGGTCGGCGGGGAAGCTCGCCGCGGTGAGCTCGGGGTGGTTCAGGTAGCCGCGGGCGACCGCCGTCCCGCCGAGGTAGAGCTCGCCCCGGACCCCGGTGGGCACCCGGCGGCCTTCGGCGTCCAGCACGTGCGCGTCGACACCGGCGATGGGCCTGCCGATCGGCGGCCGCGGTCCGGCCGGACCCGGCGGGACGAGGCCCGCCGTGGCCACCACGGTGTTCTCCGTCGGCCCGTAGTGGTTGAACAGCCGGAACGGCAGTCCCTCCGGAGGCGCGGCGGGCAACGCGTCGCCGCCGGTCAGCAGGGCACGCAACGCGGTGTCGGCGGGCCACGGCTCGGTCAGCACGGCCGCGGCGACGGGGGTGGGCAGGAACGCCACGGTGATCCGCTCTTCGCTGAGCCAGCGCACCAGTTCCGCCGGGGCCGCCCGCAGCTTCGGCGGGACGACGCACAGCGTGGCACCCACCGCCAGGGTGGGCCAGATCTCCCACGTCGACGCGTCGAACCCGGGGCTCGCGAACAGCGCGGTCCGGTCCGCCGGGCCCAGGTCGTACTCGGCGGTGTGCCAGCCGACCAGGTTCGCCAGGCCACGGTGGGACAGGGCCACGCCCTTGGGCCTGCCGGTCGACCCCGACGTGTAGATGAGGTACGCCAGCCGGTCCGGAGTCACCGGGCCGTCGGTGCCCGCCGGGTCTCCGGCGTCGGCGTCGGGAGTGCCCAGGTCGAACACGCGGAAGCTGCTGGTCGACGGCGGCAGCTGCAGGTGCATCTGCAGCGTGGCCACGGCTTTGCGCACGCCCGCGTCCTGCAGCATGAAGGTGATCCGCTCGGCCGGGTAGCTCGGGTCGACGGGCAGGTAGCACCCGCCGGCCATGAGCACCGCGAGCTCGCCGATCACCAGCTCGACCGAGCGGTCGGCGCACACCGCCACCGGTTCCTCGGCGGCGATGCCGGCCTCGCGCAGCCGGTCGGCCAGCCCGCCGGCGCGCCGCCACAGGTCGCCGTAGGTGAGCTGCCCCTCCGGCCAGCTCACCGCGACGGCGTCCGGTCGCGTCCGCACCTGCCGCGCGATCAGGTCCGTCACCGGTTCGGTGCCGGCCGTCGCGGGCCCGTGCGCCCAGCGCTCGAGCTGGTCCGCTTCTTCGTCCGGGAGCAGGCGCAGCGCGCCCACCCGGGTGTCCGGCCTGGCCACCGCGTCGGCGAGCAGGGTCAGGTAGTGCGTGATCATCCGCGTCATGGTGGCTTCGTCGAACAGGTCCGACGAGTGCTCCCAGATCATCGTCAGGTCGTCGTCCTCGGGACTCGGCGCCCGGCCGAGGCGCTGCTCGGCGCGGGGGATCACGATGACGTTGAGGTCGGACTTGGCCGTGCGGTTCGAGCGTTCGGTGACCCGGCCGGTGAGCCCGCCGAAGTCGATGTCCGGCACCGCGGAGTCGTGGAAGCTGAACATGACCTGGAACAGCGGGGTGCGCGACGGGTCGCGGGCCGGGTCGATCGCGTCGATCACCGCGTCCACCGGGGTGTCCGACCAGGCCAGCGTCTCGGCCACGCACACCCGCACCTGCTCGAGCAGGTCGCTGAACGGCTGGTCGGGTGCGACCTTCGTGCGCAGGACCAGCGTGTTGACGAGCATCCCGAGCAACGGCTCGAGCTCGGGGATGTTCCGGTTCGCCGCGCCGGTCCCGACGAGCATGTCCCGCTGCCCGGTGTAGCGGTTCAGCAGAGCCGCGAAGCCCGCGTACATGGTGGCGAACAGCGACACCTTGTGCTGCCGGCTGAAGGCGCGCAACGCGCGGGACAGCTCCTTCGGGAACAGGATGCGCGGTGCCCGGCCGCGGAAGGTCATCACCGGCGGCCGCGGCCGGTCGGTGGGCAGTTCCAGCGTGTCCGGGGCGCCGGCCAGCCGGGCGGTCCAGTGGTCGACGTGCGCACGCAGCACGTCGCCCTGCATCCAGTTCCGCTGCCAGTGCGCGTAGTCCGCGTACTGGACGGCCAGTTCGGGCAGCGGGGAGGGCTGTCCGGCGGCGAAGGCGGGGTAGAGGACGCGCAGCTCCGACAGGAACATCGACAGCGACCAGCCATCGTGGACGAAGTGGTGTTCCACGTGCAGGAAGGTGTTCTGGTCGTTCTCGTGGCGCAGCAGCACCCAGCGGGCCGGCGGCGGCTTGGTGAGGTCGAACGGCTCGCGCAGTTCCGCGGCGACGACGTCGTCGGCCTCGGCGGCCGGGACGTCGAGCACCTTCAGCGGCGCCTCGGCTTCCGCCACGGGCTGCTGGTGACCGACCCCGTCGATCGCGACGAAGGTCGTCCGCAGCACCTCGTGTCGCCGGACGATCTCGTTCAGCGCGGCGCGCAGGGCGTCGACGTTCACCTTGCCGTTCAGCGACACCGTGGCCTGGAAGTTGTAGGCCAGGTTGCCGGGCGAGACCTGCTCGAAGAACCAGACCCGTTCCTGCGGCAGGGACAGCGGGATGGGCCGGTCCCGGGGGACGCGGCGCACCGGCGGCGGGATCGGCTGGATCAGCGGGGAGACGGGTTCGTGCCCGTTGCCCGCGGTCGCGGCGGCCCGCTCGTCGACGATGGCGGCGAGGCCGGCCACGGTCCGGGCCTCGAACAGCTCCGCCACGCTGACCGCGGCGTTCAGCTCGGTCGCGAGCGGGACCGCCAGCTTGCCGACGAGCAGCGAGTTCCCGCCCAGTGCGAAGAAGTCGTCGTGCACGCCGATCTCGGTGATGCCGAGCAACCCGGCCACGATCCCGGCCACCGCGATCTCGGTCGGGGTGCGGGGCGCCACGACGTCGTCGGCCAGGCCGGCCGCGGCCCGGTCGGGCGCGGGCAGGGCGTTCCGGTCGACCTTGCCGTTGGGGGTCAGCGGCAGCGTGGGCAGCGCGACGATCGCGGCCGGCACCATGTACGCGGGCAGCCGGGCCCCGACGAACGCGGTCAGCTCGGCGGGCGCGACGGCGGAGACCACGTAGGCGACCAGGCGCGCGTCCGGGCGGCCCGAGTTTTCGACCGTGACGAAGGCGTCGCGGACCTCCGGGTGCCGCTTGAGCACCGTGGCGATCTCGCCGGGTTCGATCCGGAACCCGCGGATCTTGGCCTGGTCGTCGTACCGGCCGATGTACTCGAACACGCCGTCGGGCCGGCGCCGGACCTTGTCGCCGGTCCGGTACATCCGCTGCCCGGGAACGGTGATGTCCGGCACGAACGCCGCCGCCGTGCTCGCCGGGTCGCCCAGGTAGCCACGCGCCACGCAGTCGCCGGCCAGGCACATCTCGCCGGCTTCGCCGTCCGGCACCGGGTCGAGCCCGTCGAGCACGTAGCAGCGCACGCCGTCGACGGGCACGCCGATCGGCGGCGGCACGGGGCCGTCCGGCAGCACCTCGCAGGCCGTCACCTTCACGGTGGCCTCGGTGGGCCCGTAGAGGTTGACCACGGGGAACGGCAACCCCGCCGGCACCCCGCGCTGCATCGCCGAGCCACCGGTGTGCAGGAACCGGAGCGCGGTGTGCGCCGGCCAGGTCTCGTCGAGGATGGCCTCGGCCAGCGGGGTGGGCAGGAAGGTCACGGTGATCTGCTCGTCGGCGAGCCAGGTGGCGAGCTCGGGTGGCGACGTGCGGACCTCGGCGGGCGGGATCACCAGCGCGGCACCGGCGGTCAGGGTGAACCAGATGTCCTGGACGGAGACGTCGAAGCCGGGGCTGGCCAGCAGCGTGGACCGGTCCGTGCGCTGCGTCCGGTACGTCTTGTGGTGCCAGCGCATGAGGTTGGCCAGACCCGCGTGGGTCACCGCGACGCCCTTCGGCTCGCCGGTGGAACCCGACGTGTAGATCACGTACGCCAGTGCGGCGCCGTTCACCCGGGGCGGGGCGGGGATGGCCGTGGCTGAGGAGTCCCCGGGGTCCCGGCTCAGATCGACCACCAGGACGTCGTCGCCGAGCGGGGCGTCCCCGGCCACCAGCGGCGCGGTGCTGAGGACCGCGGCGGCACCGGAGAGCTCCAGCACCTGGCGGATCCGCGCGGCCGGGTGGGCCGGGTCCAGCGGCAGGAATGCCGCGCCCGCCAGCAGGATGGCCAGCTCGGCGACCACGAGTTCCGCCGACCGGTTGGCGTAGACGGCCACGACGCTGTCCTGGCCGACCCCCCGCTCGGTGAGCTCGGCGGCAAGGCCGGACGCGTGCGCGGCCAGGTTCCGGTAGGTCAGCCGCAGGTCGCCGTCCTGCACCGCGAGCGCGTCCGGTGCCTCGGCCACCTGGGCGTGGAATTCATCAAGCACCATCTCGCACGCTATCCTTCACTGTGGGAGTGGGTGGCCGGACCGGCTTGGGCCACGGCCTTGCGGAGGCTCAGCGGGCGCATGTCCGTCCAGACTTCGCCGATGTGGGCCAGGCATTCCTCCCTGGAACCGCGGACGCCGTCGCCGCGCCAGCCGAGCGGCAGGCCGCGGTCGGCGGGCCAGATCGAGTACTGCTCCTCGTCGTTGAGCACGACCACATAGGACTGGATGTTGCCGTCCAAGGGTTCCTCCGATTCGGCGGGATGAGGCTGCGGGAGATCACGAAGACAAGGGTGTCCGGAGCCTCGCCCCCACACCCGATGACCGACGAGCACCGGCCGCGTTCGGATACCGCGGCCACGGCCGCCGGAGAACTGCAGTCCCCCGTGCGTTGCACTCCAACAGCATGGGCCGAATCGGTTCCCGACAATAGAGTATGGCAGTTACTCTAGCGGTCGGCGCTCCGTGGCACTTCGGTTCCGGCCGGCGCCTGCGGGCAATGTGATACCGGCCGTTAACGGCGGAGGCCACGATTCCTTCCTGGCGTTTTGCCTGGTGCGGCCTCCTGTTTGCCGTGGCCAGGCCCTGGACGTGACGTGCATCACTGCTGGTCGCGGGCATCTAGGCGGAATGGCGGCGTCGATTCCGCCGAAAAGCTGCGTGTGCCCGAAGACGATTGACCTCTGATCGTCTCGCGTTTACGGTGTGGCTTCTGCCGCTTTCGTGTTCTGGGGATCATTCGGCAAGCTTCTTTCCGAGCGGGCCGCGGGACTTCCCGCGTATGTCCACTGTGTACTTTCGTGACGGCCGCCGATCGCGAGAAGGGAACAACGTGCTGGGGAAGGACGTTCCGGCGACCGTCGCGTCGAAAGTTTCGGGCATTCCGCGGCCGGCGGCGCCGGTGGTCTCCGGGCACCGGCGCCGCCGGTTCGCCGACGTGCTCCCCGAAGGCATCGACGCCGTCGCGCGCGGTGGCATCGCCGGCAGCCAGTCACGGCTTCCCGCCGCACTGCGCCGCCTGCACCGCGGGCTCTTGCGGCACATGCTCGCGACGGGACGGCCACCCCCGGCCGGTGCGCTGCACCGGATGGCCGGGGCGTCGGGGCTTCAGGCAGGCGCCTCGCTGCGGGCGCTGGCGGAGGCGGACCTCGTCCGGCTGGCCCCGGACGGCGAGGTGGCCGCGGCCTATCCGCTGTCCGGGCGGCCCTCCCCGCACCGGGTCGAACTCGGCCGCGGGTTCGTCTTGAACGCGACGTGCGCGATCGGCGCACTCGGGATCCCCCTCATGACCGGGCGGCCCGCGACGATCGTCTCCCGGGACCCCGGGAACGACCGGCGCATCACGGTTCGCTTCGACGGCACGCACTGGCACTGGCAACCACCCGGCGCCGTCGTGCTGCTCGCCGCCGTCGCCCGCACCGGCCCGCTCGCCGTCGCCTGCCTCCACACCGGATTCCACGCCACCGCCCCGGACGCGCACGCGTACCTGCACGCACACCCGAGCCTCGCGGGACAGGTCTTGAACAAGATCGACGCGGTCGAGATCGCCCACAGCGAATTCGGGCCACTGCTCCACGACGACCTGCCCACCTGACCACACTGGAGACCCGCCATGCCGCAACGGTTGTTCACGTCCGAGTCGGTGACCGAAGGCCACCCGGACAAGATGTGCGACGCGATCAGCGATGCCGTCCTCGACAGCCTCCTGAGCGAGGACCCCCGCTCCCGCGTGGCCGTCGAGACCCTCGTCACGACCGGCCAGGTGCACGTGGCCGGCGAGGTGACCACCGAGGCGTACGCCGACATCCCGGCGATCGTCCGCGACGTCATCCTCAAGATCGGCTACGACTCCTCCGCCAAGGGCTTCGACGGCAACTCCTGCGGCGTCAACGTCGCGATCGGCTCGCAGTCGCCGGACATCGCCCAGGGCGTCGACACCGCGTACGAGTCGCGGGTCGAGTCGGACGAGGAGGAAAGCAACCGCCAGGGGGCCGGCGACCAGGGCCTGATGTTCGGCTACGCCTGCTCGGACACCCCCGAGCTGATGCCGCTGCCGATCGCGCTGGCCCACCGGCTCGCCCGCCGGCTGACCGAGGTGCGCAAGTCCGGGCTCATGCCCTACCTGCGCCCGGACGGCAAGACCCAGGTCACCGTCGGCTACGTGGGGGACCGGCCGGTCAGCCTCGACACCATCGTCGTGTCGGCCCAGCACGCCGAAGGCATCGATCCGGACCGCCTGCTGGCCGCCGACGTCCGCGAGCACGTCATCGCCCCGGTGACCGGCCACCTCGACCTCGACACCGCCGAGCTGCGGGTACTGGTCAACCCGACCGGCCGGTTCGTCGTCGGCGGCCCGATGGGGGACGCCGGCCTGACCGGCCGCAAGATCATCGTCGACACCTACGGCGGCATGGCCCGCCACGGCGGCGGCGCGTTCTCCGGCAAGGACCCGTCCAAGGTCGACCGCTCCGCCGCGTACGCGATGCGCTGGGTGGCCAAGAACGCCGTCGCCGCCGGCCTCGCCACCAGGATGGAGGTGCAGGTCGCCTACGCCATCGGCAAAGCCGCGCCGGTGGGGCTGTTCGTCGAGACGTTCGGCACCGAGACGGTCGACCCGGCGAAGATCCAGCAGGCCATCGTGGAGGTGTTCGACCTGCGTCCCGCGGCGATCATCCGTGAGCTCGACCTGCTGCGGCCGCTGTACGCCCCGACCGCCGCCTACGGCCACTTCGGCCGCCCGGACCTCGACCTGCCCTGGGAACGCACCGACCGCGTCGAGGACCTGCGCCAGGCGACGGGACTGTGACCATCGACGGGACTGTGACCATGCGCATCGCCGTGACCGGCTCCATCGCCACCGACCACCTGATGGTGTTCCCCGGCCGCTTCACCGACCAGCTCATCGCCGACCGGCTCGACCGCGTGTCCCTGTCGTTCCTGGTCGACGACCTGCACATCCACCGCGGCGGCGTCGCCGCCAACATCGCCTTCGGGCTGGCCCAGCTCGACCTGACCCCGATCCTGGTGGGGGCGGTCGGCCCCGACTTCGCCGACTACCGCGCCTGGCTGGAGAGCCACGGCGTCGACACCGCCTCGGTGCACGTGTCGGCGACCCGGCACACGTCGCGGTTCCTCTGCACCACCGACGAGTCCCAGAACCAGATCGCCTCGTTCTACGCCGGGGCGATGAGCGAAGCCCGCGACATCGACCTCGCCCGCGTCGCCGCCCGACACGGCGGCCTCGACCTGGTCCTGATCGCCCCCAACGATCCCGACGCCATGCTCCGGCACACCCGCGACTGCCGCGCACACGGCTTCCGCTTCGCCGCCGACCCGTCCCAGCAGCTGGCCCGCCTGACCGGTCCGCAGATCCGCTCCCTCGTCGAGGGCGCCGATCTGCTGTTCACCAACGAATACGAACACGACATGCTGCTGTCGGCCACCGGCTGGACCCGCAGCGACGTCCTGTTCCGGGTCGGGCGCTGGATCACCACGCTCGGCGAAAACGGCGTCCGGATCGAGTCGGGGACGGAACCCCCGCTGACGATCCCCGCGGTGCCGACCGACGCCGTCGTCGACCCGACGGGCGTCGGCGACGCCTTCCGCGCCGGATTCCTGGCCGGGCTGAGCCGGCAAACGGGGATCGAGCAGGCCGCCCGCATCGGCGCCGCACTGGCGAGTGTCGTCCTGGAGTCGGCCGGGGGGCAGGAATACCTGTTCGCGCCCGAGGAGTTCCTCGCCCGGCTGACCGCGACGTACGGCGCCGCCGCGGCCACCGACATCGAGCACCGGGTCCTCGGCGGAAAGGTGAGCCCGCAACCCTGACCCGTCTGGAATTGCCGGCGGCCGGCGTTCACCGCACGGCCGCCGCCGTGCAAGGCCTGTCAGGGATTCGACGGTTCTCGGGTTGTCCATGGAGGACTACCTGATGCGTAGCGTGGACGGGTTGTTCGTGCCCATCACCGTTGAGCCTCGCGGCCGACGTGTTGCTGCTGATGTTCGCCTCCCGCGCCCGGCGGGCGCGGGAGGGTCAGGCCTTCGGATGGGGTCGCATTGGCCGAATGGTCGGGCGTGTTCGTTATCGTGAGCATCACGGCGAGGCTCACGTGCGCCCGGCGGGCAGCCAGTCGGTGAGGACGGGATACCGCCGGAGCGCGACGAAGACCGACTTCTCGTCGCCGGGCCGCGCCGGGTCGAAGAGCACCTCCGCACCGCCGGGCCCGATCACCAGTCCCGTTTCCCGGGAGCGGCGGGTCGCCCAGCGCCGGACGCCCGCCGCGTCGGCGTAGGACACGGTGACGGTGGACCCGACGACCCGGGTGCCTCCCTCGTCGCTCGCGAGGCGGAGCTTGACTTCGACGACGTCCGCCCGCACCCGGCAGCCGTGGGCCAGCAGCCGATCCCGGGTCCGGGCCAGCTCGGCGTGCCGCCGGCCCTCCGCCACCGCGTAGGCCAGCGTGGCCAGGGTCAGCGCCAGCAGCAGCGCGGGCGCCCACCAGTCGGCGTAGTAGAACACCCACGCCCAGAACCCCCAGGCCTCGTCCTTGTGGAACACCGGGTCGACCGCGGTGCCGACCGCGAGCGGGGGAAGCCAATCCCGGGCCGACACCCAGGTGCCGGCCGTGCTCCCCGCGAGCACCAGGACGACCGGGAACCCGGTGCCCCCCGAACGTCCCCGGTAGCGCCGCACGGCGGCACCGGCGAGCGCGGCCGTGGCGAGACAGAGCAGAACACCGAGACTGCCCCAGACGACGACGTACGGCGGCTCCCCGTCCCCGCGGTCGTCGAAGACGCTGTCGATCGCCATGGTCCGGAACTGCTCCACCAGTCCGCCGAACCCCAACCCGGCCAGACCACCCGAAACCAGGGCGGCGACCGAAGCCATCACCGCACCGGCGAGCACCCCGGGGTGCCCGCGCCACCGCTCGAGCCGTTCCTGGCGGGCCTTCGCCGGATCCACGGTGTTCACCACGTCCCCCTCCGTCCGGAAGTGCCCCCGGCTGGGGACGTGCCCAGCTTGCGCCGGGCCAGGCGCTACCGAACCCGGGTTTCGCTCGGTCCCGGCCCTGCTGCGAGCCGATGCCGGGGCCTGCGGCGAGCCGGCCGGCGTCAGCCTTTTTCCGGACCGCTTTCCAGGAGTTCGCGGGCCAACTCCACCAACTCTTGAAGTCCTTCTGATTTTTCTATGGTCAAATCATCGACGTGATGGGGGAGCCAGATGATATCCGATGGTGGAGCATCCGCTTTTCGCATGACCTGATCGGCATCAGAAGGGCCGTTGGCCCATGGGTGAAACACAAGTTGATCGTATATTTTTTTACTTAGAAGAGTTTCAGAATCCGCGGTCTCATCGTGTCTGGGTGTTGCTGCGTACTTCCTGAGTATGGCGGCCGCCAGAGTGCGCCTCGGGTCCGTGGCCGAACTCTTTTCTTCCGGCTGTTCAATTTCGACGGCGGCGAGCGGGGTGGCCTTCAAGTCGGCCAGTTCGGCTCCGGGGAGAGAGTCGGCGATCTTTTGCACGACATCCGGAGTGGTGCGCCCCTGCTTCTGATCCAGATACACACGAAGTTGAGCTGCGGCGATTTGCTCCTCGGTCACGCGGTTCGATCGAGTCATCGGCCCTGCCCCGTCTTGTCGGTCGGGTTCAGTATCTCATCGAGCACGCGTTGATGAAACACGTCGAGCATCTGGTACTCGTCTTGCTGTGCCAGCTCCGACCGTGCCAGCTTCAGCATCAAGCCGAGGCCGACGGTCCGCTTCGCCTTCGAGTCGTCCAGCGCAAGCTCGGCAGCCCAGGTGAACCGGCGCCACCACTCTTCGCGTCGTGCGGCGAGTTCCCGTTGCTCGGTTGCCCGATCGTTGGCCTTGACGCCCAGTCGGGCGGGGAACGCTACCTCAACAGGTCCCCGCGGTCGAGATACTCCTGCCAGGCGATTTCGGTGGTTCTCATGCTCTGTTCGAGGGGTTCGAAGCTCAGAATTATCACCTGATCGGGTTTGGCGACTGGTGAGCTGGCCTATTCAACTGTCGCGAGTTCGCGGAAGAGACGACCGCGTCGTTCTTGCACTGGGATCCGCTCATGTCGGGTCAGCGTGACGGATACCTAGTCGCCACCGCCGGGAACAACGTTGAGCCCGTACCGCGGGTCCGGCACGGCGTCGAGTGCTGCCTTGACCGAGAGCCGGCTGCAGAACTCGTCGCGGATGCGCTCCGTCCGGAAGACGATCTCGAACGCCACACCACGACTACGTACCTGCCACGACCACCGCACGGCCCGGTCCGCGATCGCGGCGTCGATCAGTGCACCAGCGTGGGCATGACGCCACTCGCTCGCCGAGACTGGCCCGTCGAGCACCTCGATGAGCAGCCAGGGATCCGACACAGCCCAACGATATGCCCGTGAGCACGCTGCTGCTCCGGGGCGCCCGCGGCTTGCTGTCGATATCCGGCGGAGAGCCCGGCCCGCGGCTGGTGCACACCGCGGAGCCGGACCTCCGTTCCGCCTCAAGCCTGAAGCCCCAAGCCCCAAGCCCCAAGCCTCAGTCGCACCAGCCCCAGCCGCTGGCGGCGCCCGCGCGTGTGCCGGCGTCCCCGATCTTGTCGCCGACCCAGCCCGCGTACTTGATGCAATCGGGCGCGTACCCCCGGGCGACGGCGTAGTACTTGAAGTTCCCGCGGTCGTAGACGTTCTTGCTCGAATCCTCGGAGTCCCGGTACAGCCCGGCGAAGGTGTCGGTGGCGACCCCGATGAACGACCACTTGATGGTGACGACGCAGTTGTAGCCACCGGCCTTGTAGAGCAGGTAGACCCCGCCCCACTTGCTCCCGCCGTCGGTCTTGGCCGGCAGGGAGGAGATGACCCGGTAACCGGCGCCGCAGACTTCGGCCGGGGTGTACGGGTTCGTGGCCGCTCCGGCGGGCGGCGCGGCCGTCAGGACGGCCGCGACACTCAGCAGGGCGGCCAGGGTCCAGCGCAGAAATTTCACGGGAAGCTCCTCGTTCGTCAGTCGCAGGTCCAGCGCAGCGCGGCGTGATCGCCGCCGGTGTTGCCGAAGATCACGCCGTCGTCGCCGATGACGTACACGTCCGCGTCGCCGCCCTCCGGGAACGGGAGCAGGCCGAGCAGCTTGGTGCCCTGCCAGACCGCGGATGGTCCGATCAGGTCGGTCAGGCTGCCCGCGATCAGTCCGTGCTTGTTGATCGCTTCCGCCGTCCCACCCTGCTCGAGGGGTCGCGGGTCGGCCGGGCCGTGCCACGCCAAGGCGCGCGAAGCGGGCCACGAGTCGATCGCCGTGCCGACCACGACGCCGTTCCGGATCTGACGGATCAGCACGGGACGGTCTTCGCCGGTCAGCGGGGTGACCACGCCGGCCCGCCAGAGCCCGCCGAGCTTGTTGTCCGGGGCGGCGAGCAGCACCGTGCCGTCGTCGTCGAGGTCCATGCCGTACCGGTCCGGGATGTCGATGATCCGCGGTCCCGCGGCCAGGACCGACCAGAGGACGTTCACCCGGTGGCCGTCCTTGAGATCGGTGGCGGCGGCGAGCACGTCACCCCGGTCGTTGAGCGCGACGGCCGAGTCGAGCCGGTATCCGGGCGGGTCGGGCAGGCGGGTCAGGGTGCCGGGACCGCGGTGGCCGCCGCCGAACAGGTAGACGCCCCGGGTCGTCGCCGGAAGACCGCCGTCCAGCAGCACTGTTCCCGCCGAGTTCTCGTCGGCGACGTGCGGGTAGACGAACGGCGCGAGCGCGTCCGGGATGCGGGGCCTGCCGTCGGTCCAGAGCACGACCTTGCCCATGTTGACCCGCCGGTCGATGACGTCACCGGAGTAGTTGCCGTGGCTGTCGGTCCCCCTGATCTCGACGTCGGTGTCGAGGTAGCCGTCGGGCGCCACGACCTTGTGCGCCGTCCAGGTGCAGGCCCCGGCCGCGGTCGCGGAAGGCGCGGTGACGGCGGTGCCCAGTGCGAGTGCCGCGAACGTGAGCGCGGCAGCGCGTCGGAACATGCGAATTCCCCCTCGGAATCGGTCAACGCCGACTCCACGCCCCACCACGCCCGCGGGTTGAGCCGCATCACCCGTCCGGACTAGCCGCGAACAACTGCTACGACAACCGGTCAAGACAACGACCGGGTAGTGCGGCGCTCGACGGCGCCGGAGACCAAGGCGGCGCCGAGCGCCGTGACGCCCAGCGCGACGCCGATCCACACCGGGGCGATGAGTCCGTAGCCGTCGCCGATCGCCATCCCCCCGAGCCAGGCGGAGAGAGCGATGCCGACGTTGAACGCCGAGGCGTTCGCGGAAGAGGCGAGCGACGGCGCGTCCTTGGCGGCGTCCATCACGCGGGTCTGGAAGACGGGGACCATCGCGAAGCTCGCGGCCCCGAGCACGAACACCATGATCACCGCCGGTGCCTGCTTGTGGACCGCGAAGGCGAACACGGTCAGTGCGGCAGTCGCGGTGAGGATGGTGCCGTAAAGGGTGGGCGTGAGCGCCCGGTCGGCGAGCCTGCCTCCCAGCAGGTTGCCGCCGGTCAGCCCCGCACCGAAGAGCAGCAGCAGCCAGGGCACCGCCGAGGCGTCGAAACCGGCGACGCGCGTCAGGATCGGTTCCAGGAAGGTGATCGCGGCGTAGGCCGCACCCCAGCCGAGCATCGTCACGGCCAGCACCAGCCACACCTGGAGGCGGCGGAACACGGCAAGTTCGCCGCGGAGCCCGCTGCCGGTGTCGTTCGGTCGCGAGGGGACGAAGGCCATGATCGCGGCCAGTGCGGCCGCACCGATTCCGGCGATGGCCCAGAACGCCGATCGCCAGCCGAGCTGCTGGCCCAGCGCCGTCCCGAACGGCACGCCGACCACGGTCGACAGCGTCAGGCCCGTCATCATCAGCGCGATGGCCCGCGAGCGCCGCTCGGGCGCGACGAGACTCGCGGCCATGACCGGGCCGATGCCCATGAAGGCGCCGTGGCACAGCGCCGAGACGACCCGGCCGGTCATGAGCACGCCGTATCCGGGTGCGACGGCGGCGAGGACGTTCCCGGCGATGAAGAGGCCCATGAGCACGACGAGCATGGTCTTGCGCGGCAACCGGGTTCCGGCGGCGGTCATGATCGGTGCACCGATCGCCACCGCCGCCGCGTAGCCGGTGACCAGCAACCCGGCGGTGGGGATGGACACCTCGAGGTCTTCGCCGAGCGGTCCGAGGAGGCCGACGACGACGAACTCGGTCAGGCCGATGCCGAACGCGCCGAGGGCGAGAGCGCCGATCGCCGGCCCGCGGCGTCGTTTCGGGTACTCGGTGGTGGACACGCGGGCGGTGGCTGGAGGCGGCACGCCGGGATCCTTTCGCCGAGGCGCCGCCGGTCTCGAGTCCCGGCGAGGCCGGAACCTGCATGATCAACCGCAGTATGTGCCGGGACTGCGCCACGCGTCCAGGCGATTTCGGTCGAGTGTCCTCTTCCCGGTCGATGGATCGGGGCAGTGACAGGGCGAAGGCCGCGTTGCGCACCCGTTCTCGATATCGGGGAATTGTCTCCGGGGCACGAATTCGGCAACGTCCGAGCGGTGCGCGCCACGGAGCACACCGTCACTCTTGGTGATAGACGAAACCGTCACTCAGGGAGTATGGCGCGGGACAAGCGGAAGCGGTGGATACACACGGTGACGCGACCGGGAGGTAGTTCAACCTTCCAGGGGTATCGGCAGGTTGCGGACCATGCATATCCTGCCGCTGCGGAGGAGCATTGTTTCGAGTGTCGGGGACGGTGAGACGATATTCACGTCCCCTTCACGGGAATGTGACATGGGGGTGTCGAGATGACGGCCGGAAGGCGGAGTGCCGCGCGATTGGGTTCGGGACGGCCGGCCAGGTTTCCCGGGCGGGTGGTCGCCACCGACCTGGGATTGCGCTTCCCGGAAGCGCTCTCGTACGCGCAGTGGATGCGGGCCGGCCACAGCGTGGCCCGGATCGCGAGTACGTCGGCCTGGTTCGTCGGCGACTGGCTGGTCTGCGGCCAGAACCGGTACCAGGACCGGTACCGGGAAGCCGTCGAAGCGGTCGGGCTGGACTACCAGACCGTCCGCAACTACGCCTGGGTGGCTCGCCGGTTCCCCGTCGAACGACGCCGGGACGGGGTCAGCTTCCAGCACCACGCCGAGGTGGCCTCGCTGGATCCGCCGGACCAGGATCGGCTCCTGGCCGAAGCCGAAGCACACGGGTGGTCGCGCAACGTTCTGCGGGCGCAGGTCCAGAGCGTCAAGCGGGGCGGGGAAACCGCGGCCGCCGGGCCGGTCGTCCAGCCGCTCAAGGTGGACCAGGACCGGGTGGACCGGTGGATGCGCGCCGCCGCGGAGTCCGGGAGCAGCCTGGAGTCCTGGATGATCGGCTGTCTCGACCAGGCTGCCACCCACGTGCTCTCGGACGTCGAGGTCGCGGCGGAACCCGTGGTACCGGTGGTGCCCGTGGTCGTGACCGGGCAAGCGCCCGGGAACGAGGAACCGTTCGTCGTCTCCCCGCTCCCGGGCGGCTGAACCGCCGTTCGTCACCTTCCGTCGATGCTGAAGGCGTAGAGCTTGTTGTTGTGGCCGGGGCAGCCCGCCGGGCAGACGTTGGCGTAGTAGTAGCCGGAACCCCAGTACACCGAGCCGTCGACGACCGCGGCGCCGCCGAACACCGACCCGCCGGCGGCGAAGCTCCACCGCACCAGACCCGTCGCGGCGTCCAGCGCGTACATGTTCGTGCCGCTCGGTGCGGACGAGCCGGCGAACACGATGCCGTTGGCGCTGCTGACGAAGGCGTCGTCGAGCCAGTCGCCGGTGGCGGCCTGGGGGTCGGCGACCTGCCACTCGATCTCGCCGGTGGCGGCGTCGAGCGCGACGAACCCGCCGCCGGTGGTGGTGGACGTGCTGCCGTCGGCCGCCTTCAGCGTCCACGGCAGGTGGTTGCCGTTGCCGATGCCCGCGTAGATCCGCTTCCCGTCGGTCGACGTCCCCCACTGGATGCCGCCCAGCGGGCCGCCGGGTCCGGCCTGCGTGCGCCACACGACGCGCCCCGTCGACGGGTCGACCGCCCAGTAGACACCGCTCTTCTGCCCGATTCCCAGCAGTTCGGTGCTCTTCCCGCCGATCGTGGTCCGGTACAGGTTGGGCCCGGCGCCGAAGTCGAAGTCCGGGCCCCGGTCGGGCTGGAAGATGGTCCACGTGTCCGCGGTCAACGTCGGGGTGGCCCAGCGCAGCGCACCGGTCCGCAGGTCCAGCCCGAGGATGCTGTCGAAGTGGTCGTCCGGCGACGGGGGAACACACCCGCTTTGGGTGGGTGTCTCGCACACCCCGGCGGGCACCGAGTAGTTCTGCCCCGTGCCGACGTAGACCAGGCCACGTCGGCGGTCGACGACCGGCTGGCTGCCCCACACGGCGCCGCCGGTGTACCCCTCGGGCACGGTGCGGGTCCGCCAGAGCAGGCGCCCGGTGTGCGCGTCGAGCGCCACGACCGAGCCGCGGAAGGTCATCGGCCCTTCGGTGATCGAAGCTTTGGACGACACCCCCACGTACAGCACGCCGTCTTCGACGGTCGGCGCGCCGGTGATGATCGCGACCGGGTCCGGGTCGACGACGGCGGTCCAGACCCGCTCACCGGTCCGGGCGTCCACGGACACCACCTGGGCGCCCTTGCCCGGGGTGGTAGCCGGGCCGGAGCCCTGCGCCAGCACCCCGGTGCCCAGGTACAGACGGCCGCGCCAGTAGGCGGGGCTGGTGCGTGAAGCGTCCCCCGTGACGCCGGTGTAGTCGGAGACCGCGCGCGACCAGACCGGGGTGCCGGTTCGCGCGTCGACCGCCCAGAGCCGGCCACCCCAGTCCGGCGCGTAGACGACGCCGTCGACCACAGCCGGCGTCGCCGACACGTCGCCGGCGGTCGTCAGGGCCCACTTCGGCTTGAGCCGGCCGACGTTGGCCGGCGTGAGCAGGTGTTCCGCGGCGGCGTGCCGGGTGTTGTGGTTGTTCTGCCCGGCGCTGGGCCAGTCGGCCCGCCCGGGGGTGCTCCCGGCGCGCACGTCCGCGCCGGCGGGACCGGCGCCGACCGGCAGGGTGGCGGCGAGAGCGGCGGCCAGTACGGCCGCGCCCCAGGTCCGCGCCCTGGCTCGCCTGGCCGGGTGTCCGATGCGTGGCACGGTGTGCTCCCCTCGCTGTGCTGGTTGACTGTGCTGGTCAAGAAAACCCGGTCACGGGGCGGCCGCCGCCCCGGTGGCCCAGCCGGCCGCGACGATGTCGGCCGAGCCGGGCGGATCCGCCGGGCCGACGGCGGCGCCGGTAAGCTGCTCGAGGAACTGCCGCGCGGGCGCGTTCCGGCGGGTGGACTCGTGGTGCAGGCGCACTGTCGGGCAGTCCGCGGACAGTGCCTCGGCGCAGAGCAGGCGCAGCACCGCGCCGTCGACGCGGCGGTTGAGCATCCGGCAGCTCAGCAGGAAGACCGGTACGTCGAGCACGCCGTCCCGGGCTTCCGCGAGGACCAGGCCGACGACGCCGTGATCGCCGAAGACGTCGCGAACGCGCACCGCCCACCCGGTGCCGCCGCGGTCCAGGAACGCGCGCAGTTCGGGAACGGTCCACGCCGAGCCGGTCAGGGTGAACTGGGTGGTCCGCGCGGTCAGCTGGGCGGCCCGCTCCAGCGTCCGGTCGGCCAGCCGATCCAGCGAGACTTCGATGTCGCAGCGGGCCAGGAACTCCTCGTAGTCCTTTGTGGACTGACGAAGCGTCTTCCGTTCGGCTTCCGCCGCGTACCAGTCCGACCGCAGCCGGTCCTCGTCGGTCACCGCGAGCTGGTCGAACGCCGGCTCGTGCACCAGCTGCCGCCACGCGCGGCCGCCGTCGCGGTCCACTTCGACCACGACCACTTCGGGCAGCTGCGCGCGCACCGACGCGCACGCCACCGGGTCGTCGTCGACGAAGATGAAGGAGTTCAGCGCCAGTCCCAGTTCGGCGGACAGCTCGCGCAGGTAAGCCGGCTTCGGGTCCCAGCCGATCCGCTGCGCGGTGATCTCGCGCAGCGAGAGCACCATTCCGGCGTGGCGGTCGAACACCGCGTGCACGTCGTCGGTGTTGTTGTGGCTGCACAGGCACAGCAGCTTGCCGCGGGATCGCTGGGCCAGCAGGAACTCCTGCACCCGGCGGTGGCCGTCGCCGACCTCGACGCCCTCGGCCCCGTCTTCGCCGCACACGCCGGACCACAGCGTGTCGTCGCAGTCCAGCACCACGACCTTGCGCGGCGCGCGCCACGTCGTCGCGGCGAGCCGCACCACGCGGTCGGCCAGTGCGGCGGAGAACTCGTCGGTGTAGGGGAGGTGGGCGATCCGGTCGGCGTACTCGTCGTGCACCTCCGCGACGGCATAGTGCGCGGCGATGTCGTCGGTGGGCATCAGGTGCACGCCGGGCAGGGCGGCCACCGCGTCGGCGACGCGGCGCTCGGCGCTGCTCAGCCACGTGGCCGTCGCCGGGTCCCCGAGCGAGTGCGGCGATGGGGGAGTCAACGCGACCAGCCAGGTCGCCGTGCAGCGGCCGGGTGCCGCGGCCAGCGCGGCGAGCAGTTCGTCGAGCAGGCCACCGCGCAGGTCCTCCAGGCGCAGCAGCAGGGCGTTCACCCCGGTGTTGGCCAGCAACGCGCTCGTGGGGTCCAGCAGCGGCTCGACGGTCTGGCCGTAGGGCGCCGCGACCACCGGGGTGTCCAGCCGCGCGGCCCGGTCCGCCGCCGCGGCCGCGATCTGGTCGAGGGTGAACGTGGCGGCCAGCGCGATGCCGCGGGTCATGGCGTCCCGCTTCGTTCGCGCACCACCGCGGCGAATTCGGCGGCGGTGGTGGTGTCGCGCAAGGCGTGGACGGGCAGCTCCACACCCAGTTCGCGCCACACCCGCGACAGCACCCGGACCGCCCGCAGGGAGTCGCCGCCGAGCGCGCCGAACGGCGCCTGCGGGTCGACCTCCGCGATCCCCAGCACGTGCCGGAACGCTTCGAGCACCGTGGTTTGCGCGGCTTCGTCGGAAATGGTCGGAATGCTTTCATCCGTCACGTGTACCCTCGATGTCGACCGGACGCGGTCAGATTTCGCGTGAATCGCCGATTGCGGCGAGCACAATGGTTCAGTCACCTGCGAACGAAATCCACTGTAGGGAGGCCCGGTGCGGTATCGCAACCATTGCGCCGCCGCCCGCCGGGTTCGCGCATGCTCCTGACCGTCGGCCCGTGGAGAATGCCCGTGTTGCTTTCCGAACGCGATGTCGAATTGTTTGCGCAGGTCAGCGGGGACGTGAATCCGCTGCACCGCTCGCCGGAGCACGCGCGTGCGACGCCGTTCGGCGGGGTGGTGGCGCACGGGATCCTGGCCCTGCTCGCCACGCTCGAGGAAGTGCGCCCGGAACCCGGCGGTGCCGCCGGGCTCGAGGTGGAATTCCGCGGCCCGGTGTACCCCGGCGTCCGGTATCGCGCGAGCGCCGGGGACGGGCCGGTGCCGTCGTGCGAGCTGCGTGACGGGAACCGGGTGTGCCTGTCCGCCCGCTGGCGTCCCGGGCGCGCGGCCGAGCCCGCGTTGAGCGAAGTACCGCCCGTCGGCGCGGCCGCCGTCCGCACCCTCGACGACCTGACGCCGGGCACGCGTGTGTCGGGGGAGTACGGGCCACGCGGGCTCGCCGCGCTGCGCCGGCGTTTTCCGCGCGCCGCCGCCGCGCTGGGCCCGGGCGCCCTCGTCGCCCTGCTGTGGTCGAGTTACTCGGCCGGCATGCTGCTGCCCGGGCAGCGGTGCCTGCTGGCCGGGATTTCGCTGCGTTGCCATCCGGCCGGCGGGACGGTTCCCGCGCCGCTGGCCTTCACCGCCGAGGTCCTCGCCCTCGATCGCCGGTTCGGCCTGCTGACCACCGGCGGCACCCTCACCGCGGCCGGCGGGCTCCTCGCCGAGGTGGAGATCGAGGCGGTCGTCCGCACGCCGGCGCCGCTGCCGTCCGCGGCGGCGATCGCCGCCCACCTGCCGCCCTCGACGCGGCTGGCGGGGCGGTCCGCGGTCGTGACCGGGGGCAGCCGCGGGCTGGGGGCGGCCGTGGCGCTGGCGCTGGCCGGCCAGGGCTGCGCCGTGCGGGTGGGACACCGCGGCGCGTTCCCGGAGCGGTTGCTCGCCGAGGCCGCGGACCTGCCGGGAACCCTGCGGCCCGCGCAGGGTGATGCGGCGGACCCCGGGTGGAGCGAGCGGCTGGCCGCGGACCTCGGGGAACTGGACTTCCTCGTGTGTTCGGCGGCCCCGCCGATCCGGCCGCTGGAGCCGGTGCCGGAGCACCTGGGCCGGTTCGGCGGGTTCCTGGACACCTCGGTTCGCCTGGTCACCGCGCCGCTGGCGGGCCTGCTGGCGCCGTTGGACCGCCGCGGCGGGCGGTGCCTGGTGGTGTCGTCCTCGGCCCTGCACGACCCGCCCCGGGACTGGCCGCACTACGTGACCGCGAAGGCCGCCTTGGAGGGCCTGGTGACCTGGGCGGCCCGGCACCACGCCGGAGTGGGGTTCGTGGTGGCGCGCCCCGGGATGCTGCGAACGGAACAGACCAACACCCCGGGGGCGGCGGAAGGAGCGGCCGCGGTGGAGCCGGTCGCGGCCGCACTGGTCCGGCTGCTCCTCGATGCCGCCGTCGAGCCCGGGGTGCCCTTGGTCGTGCCCGGTCCGGTGGCCGGGGTTGTCCCGCCGGCGGGACAACCCAGCCCGTCTGACCAGCCCGGATGAGTTTCCGCGTGGCCGGAACCCCTCAGCTGTCCGCGCGGTCCGTGCCCACCGGAACCTCGGTCCGCCGTCGCGCGGCCGGGCGCAGGCCCATCAGCGCCGCCGAAGCCAGCACGAACACCGCCGCGGACAGGATCGGCGCCGAGCCGGACCCGTCCAGCAGGCCGAACCCCACGCCGGTCAGCCCGGCGGTCGACGCGGCGATCGCTCCCGCCATGCCCATGACCGATCCCTGGTGACTGTCGTCCACCGACACCGACATCAGGCCGACCAGGCCGCTGTAGGAGATGCCGTAGCCGATCGCGCCGATCAGGCAGACCGGGTAGAGCACCACGAGGGAGCCGGTCAGGGCGGTGGCGAGGATGCACGCCGTCATGACCACCAGCGCGGCCGGGACCGAGACCGCGGGCTTGAGGTAGCGGGCCGCCAGCGGCACGAACACCAGGAACGCGGCCGCCAGGCCGATGCCGACGACCGAAATCAGGTTGCTCACGGTGCGCTGGCCGAAGCCCTCGTTGGCGGTCAGGTACAGCCCGATGAACTGGAAGAACGCCGTCCAGCCCAGTGACATCAGCAGCAGCGACAGCGAGAGCACCCGGATCCCGGGAAACCGGAACGCTTCACCCAGCCGGGCGATCGGGTTGGGAATCGAGACCTTGCCGGCCGGTAGCTCGTCCGGCCGGCGCTCCTCCCGGTAGGTGGTCAGCAGGATCAGCAGGTTCAGCAGCGAAGTGCCGGCGACGAAGACGAACGGCGTCGGCAGCGAGAACCAGGAGACCAGCGTCGGGTCACTGAGGTAGCCGCCGATCAGCGGCCCGGCGACGTAGCCCATCGACACCCAGAACATGATCCGGCCGATGGCGGTGACGCGGCGCTCCTTCGGCGTGACGTCGATGATCGCCGCCTGCGCCACCGGCAGGCTGCCGGAGAACAGGCCGCAGACCACGCGCCCGGCGATGAACAGCGGCACGTCCTTGGCCAGCATCGCCCACACCGTGAGCGCGTAACCCAGCGCCAGCCCGCCCAGGCACAGCGCCAGCGTGCGTTTGCGCCGGAACAGGTCCGAGAGCGAACCGAGCACGGGCGCACCGAAGAACATCGCGAGCGAATAGGTGCCGATGGCCAGGCCGTACAGCAGGTCCCGCGTGCCCGGACCGCCGTCTGCGAGCAGCCCCGCGGCGGGGTCGTAGGCGATCGGGATCAGCACCGGCAGCACCAGGCTGACACTCAGGTTGTCGATGAAGATGATGAGATAAAAGGGGATCAAGCGTACCAGGGAATTCTGGTGCACGACACTCCTCAGCTGAGTAATTTCCGGTGCTTTGCGCGCTGCCGATATACAGTTTACGACTTCGCCTGGCAAGCTCACGCTCCGCGTGTGCCGATCCGGCATACGGCTGGTGTTCGGTTGGCGCCGGACTCCCGGGTTGACCGCGGGAGCACGTCGTGTTCACCATGAAATAGGTGGTGCGAAGCGGGACGTGCACAACGGCGGACATTCCGCGCCGGTGGCGTTTCGGCAGCAGTCCCCGATGATCCGGCCGCCGCCCGCGTGGGCCGAAGCGGACCGGGGGAAAGGTTTCTTGCGAATGACGATGCGGCAGGCGACCGCGCACGAACATTTCCAGTGGCTGCGCTTCCGGGGCAATCCCGGCGACCCGAACCTGACCATCGGCTACACGTGCGAACTCCGCGGCCCGGCCGACACCGGCCGGCTCGACGCGGCCCTGCGCGAGGTCGTGGTGACCGCGTTCCCCCGGCTGCTGGACTACTTCACCGAGGTGCGCGGCTCCCTCCAGGTGCGGACCCGGCCCGCGCCGCGCAGCGTGCTGCACCACTGCGCGTCCGACGGCGAACTGCACGACGCCCCCGCGCTCGACCCGGCGGGCCAGCAGCTCTACCGCTTCCTCTGCCGGCGCGAGTCGCCCGAAGTTCTGCTGCTGCGCCTGGATTTCAGCCACCTGGTCTTCGACGGCGGGGGGTTCGCGCCGTTCTTCGCCGCGCTCGCGGCGTGCTGGCGGGGTGCGCAGCCGGAACCGGAATCCGCGGCCTGGCAACCGGAACCGCCCGACCACGCCGCCGCGGCCGGGTTCTGGCGGACCGCCATCGACGGCGCCCCGCTGCACCAGCCCCTCGGGTTCGGCCGCGCGGCCCGATCACCGGGTTCCGCGAGACCGCTGTCGGTGCGCCACACGATCGGCGACGCCCACGGCGTGCACCGGCTCCTGCGGGAGCAGGACGCCACGTTGCTCCAGCTCGTCGTCGCGCTGACCGGCGCGCTCCTGCACTCCCGCACCGGCGACGACGACCACCCCGTCGTGGTGGCCCACACCGTGGACACCCGGCCGTACGGCGCCCCCCACGGCTGCCACACCACGCTGCTCCCGCTCTGGCTGGCTCCGGCGCCGGCGTCGCGGAGCTCGCGCACGCTGCTGGGCGAAATCGGTGCCCAGCGCGAGAAGATGCGCCCGCACCAGCACTTTCCCGCGCTGGACCTGCTCGCGCTGGCCGAGCCCGGCCCCCGCCGGTCCGCCGGGCCGCTGCTCAACGTCGTGGTGAACTCCTCCCCGGCGACGCTGCCCGGCGCCCCGCCGGAGCTGGCCGGTCTGGCCGTCCGCTGGCTGCGCACGCCGGAGACCGCCAGTTCCAGCGACCTGACGGTCACCTTCGCCTCCGGCGAAACGGGAATCCACTTCTCGTTCGACTCCTCGTCCCGGCTGGTCACCGCGGAAGCCCTGGCGGCGTTCGCGGCGGATTTCCTGACCCTGGCGCGGTTCGCGGTCGCGCACCCGGAGCGGCCACTGTCCGGATGCGACCTCTCCCGGCCCGCGGGACCGGTCGCCGAGGGGGCGCCGTCCACCGGCGCCGGGCAGCGCACCCTGGGCCGGATGATCGCGGACACCGCCGTCGAACACCCGGACCGCGTCGCCGTCGCCGACGACCACCGGACGCTGACCTACCGCGAGCTGCTCGCCGAAGCCGCCGCCCTCGCCGCCGCCTGTGCCGCCGATCCCGGCGCGATCGGGGTCCTGGTCACGCGGTCCGCGGCGGTTCCGGTGTGCTACTTCGCCGCGCTGCTGCTGGGACGCACTTTCGTCCCGCTCGACCCGGTTTCGCCCGACGAGCGGCTCACCCGCTGCGGTGCGGCCGCCGACGTCCGGGTGGTGCTGGCCGACGGCACGACCCGCGAGCGCGCCGCCCGGCTGTTCCCGCGGGCCCGCGTCCACGACGTCACCGCCGCCCGGCCGGCCCCGGCCGCGGTCCCCGAGCCTGGCGGGGACCCGGGCCGCGCCGCCTACGTGCTGTTCACCTCCGGCTCGACCGGTACCCCGAAGGGCGTGGTGGTCGGCGAGGACAACCTCGTCAACTTCCTGCTGTCCGTGGGCGACGACCCCGGTCTGCGGCCCGAAGACCGGGTGCTGGCGCTGACGCCGGTCAGCTTCGACATCTCCCTGCTGGAACTGCTGCTCCCGCTCGTCCACGGGGCCGCCGTCGAGATCCTGTCCGACGAAGCCCGGTTGAGCGGGTCCGCACTCGCCGAACGCCTCGACAGCGGCCGGATCACCCTGGTGCAGGCGACCCCGTCCACCTGGCGGGTGCTCAAGGCGGCGGGCTGGCGGGCACGCACGCCGATGACGTTGCTGTGCGGCGGCGAGCACCTCGAACCCGAGGTGGCGGAGTACCTGCTGGCCCAAGGCAGCGCCGTCTACACCATGTACGGCCCCACCGAAGCCACGATCTGGTCGAGCTGGCACCGCGTCGCGAGCCCCCGTGACGTGCACCTCGGCACGCCCGTCCGCGGCACCGCCTACCACGTGGTCGACGACGAAGGCCGTGCCGTCGCCCCCGGCGCGCCCGGTGAGCTGGTGATCGCGGGCGACTGCGTGGCCAAGGGCTACCTGAACGCCCCGGACGCCCCCTTCCGCCCGCTGCCCGGCGGCACCCCCGCCTACCGGACCGGAGACCTCGTCCGGCACGAGGGCGAAGGGCGGATCGTGTTCGCCGGCCGCAAGGACGACCAGCGCAAGGTGAACGGCTACCGGGTCGAGCCGGGTGAGGTCGCCGCCGTCGTGCGCGGTGTCGTGCCCACCGCCACGGTCTTCGTGGTCGTCGCGGCCGACCCCGAACCCCACCTGCGGTGCTTCGTCTGGCTGCCCGAAGGCGAGGACTTCGACGCCGGCGCGGTCCGCGACCGCTGTCAGGCCGCCCTGCCGCACTACCTGCGGCCGAAGACCATCGACCGGCTTCGCCGCATCCCCTTGACCCCCAACGGGAAAGCCGACACCAAGGCGCTGGCGGAACGGCCGCCCGCCGAGCTGGACCTCGCGCGGCCGCAGGCCGGGCGAGAGCCGGCACCGCGGCCCGGGGACGGCGGGCTCGTCGCCGAGCTGCGCCGGCTGGTCGCCGACGAGCTGCGCGTGCCGCCGCCCGACGCCGATCAGCCGCTGGGCTACCAGGGCATCGGGTCGCTGGGGTACAACGTCCTCGCGGTGCGCATCGGCGAGCGCTACGGCGTTCCGTTCCAGGCCCACGACTTCTACCGGCTCACCACCCTGCGTGCGGTCGCCGCGGAGGTGTCCGGAACGGCGGCAGCTCCCGGAACCGAGCCGACGGGCGAGCGCGCCACGTCCGCGGCGGCGGCCGCCGACGACCGGCTCGCCATCGTCGGCCTCGCCGCCGTGCTGCCCGGCGGCGGCGACGCCGACGCGTTCTGGGAAGCGCTGCTGGCCGGCGTCGACGCCGTCCGCACCGCCGATCCGGATCGCGGGCTGCCGGGGGAGTTCGCCGGGTTCCTGCCGCGCGTGAAGAGCTTCGACGCCCGGTTCTTCTCCATTTCCCCGCTCGAGGCGGGCTGGATGGATCCGCGGCAGCGGGTGCTGCTGCAGTCCACCTGGCACGCCCTGGAAGACGCTTGCCAGGCGCCCGCGGAGCTGCGGGGTACGCGCACCGGCTGCTACGTGGCCGCCACCGGGGCCGACTACGCGGTGCTCCAGGCGCGAGCCGCCGCGAAGCAGGCGCCCCACTCGCTGGTCGGCACCTCCGCCAGCCTGCTGGCGAACCGGCTCTCGGCGTTCTTCGACTGGACCGGTCCGTCCGCCACCCTGGACACCGCCTGCTCGGGCTCGCTCGTCGCCCTGGTCCGTGCCTGTCGCGACCTGCGCACCGGCGCCTGCGACACGGCCGTGGTCGGCGGCGTCAACCTCATCCTCGACCAGCAGGTCAACGACGGCCTGCACGCCGCGGGCCTGCTGTCACCCCGCCACCGCTGCGCCACCTTCGACGCCGCGGCCGACGGCTACGTCCGTGGCGAGGGCTACGGAACGCTCGTCGTGCGGCGGCTGCCCGACGCGCTGGCCGACGGGAACCGGGTACTGGCGGTGGTCGAGAGCGCGGTGGAAAACCACGGCGGGCGCGCCAACTCGCTCACCGCGCCCAACCCGAACGCCCAGCGCAGCCTGCTGCTCGAGGCCTACACCCCGGAGCTGGCCTGCCGCACCGGCTACATCGAGGCGCACGGCTCCGGGACCGCGCTCGGCGACGCCATCGAATTCGACGCACTGGCGCGGGCCTGGGCCGAGCTGGTGCCCGAGCCCGCGCAGCCGGTGCGGCTCGGCGCGGTCAAGACCAACATCGGGCACCTGGAGGCCGCCGCGGGCATCGCCTCGGTCGTCAAGGTGGTCAAGGCGTTCGAGCACCGCACCTTGCCGGGCAACCTGCACTTCACCGAGCTGAACCCGCGGATCTCCCTGGCCGGCACGCCGTTCGAGCTGCTGGAGAAGCCGGTGTCGTGGACCGGGCCGCTCGTCGCGGGCATCAGCTCGTTCGGCTTCGGCGGCAGCAACGCCCACGTCGTGCTTTCCGCGCCGCCGCCGGCTCCCGAAGGCCGGCCGGAGGACGGCGGGCCGTACCTGGTCCCGTTGTCGGCCCGGACCCCGCGGGCGCTGCACGCACTCGCCGGAGCGCTGCGGGCGGAGCTGCCGCGGATCGGGCTGGCCGAGCTGTCCCACACGCTCTGCCGCGGCCGGGAGCACCTCGAGCACCGCCAGGCGTGGGTCGTGTCCTCGACCACGCAGCTGCGTGACGCGCTCGGTGCCGCGGCCGAGCCGGTCCGGGTCCGCCCGGACGGCGCCGGGGTCGCCACCGCGGACCCCGAACAGGCCCGCCGCGCCTACCTCGAAGGTCACCCCGTCGACTGGCCGTCCCTGTTCGCCGGACGTTCCCCGCGGTTCGCGCGGCTGCCCGCGTACCCGTTCGACGACACCGACTTCTGGTTCACCCGCTGATGGCCGCGCCGAACCGCGGACCGGAGCCGGTCGACCTGCGGGCCGTGCCCGGTGAACCCGGTGCGGTGCGCGCCACGATCGATCCGGAGCACACCTGGTTCCGCGAGCACGTCGTGCGCGGCCGCCGGATCCTGCCCGGTGTGGTGTGGCTGGAGCTGGCCTTCCGCGGGCTGGATCTGGTGTGCCCGGGCGCTCGGGTGCACGGTGTCGCCGACGGCGCGTGGCTGCGGCCGGTGAGCGGCGACGAACCGGTGGATCTGGTGCTGCGGTTCCGCGTCGCCCCCGACGGGCGGACCGCCGGCTACACCATCGACAACCACGGCCTGCGCTGCGGCCTGGGCACGCTGCAGCTGACCCCGCAGGAGCGGCCGCCGTCGGTGCCGACGGCGGTCCGCGACCGCATCGCCGAGGACTCGCGCTCGCACTTCACGCGGCGGGAGATCTACACCGAGTTCGCCGCGATGGGCATCGACTACGGAGCCCACTTCCGCCGCATCAGCTACGTGCAGCGGCTCGGGCAGGCGTCGCTGGCCCTGCTGACGGGCAACGACGGGATCCGGCTGGAGCCGGTGCCCCTGCTCGATTGCGCGTTCCAGGCGGGGATGGCCATCTCCATCGGCGAGCACCGCGACAGCCTGATGCCGTTCTCGCTGGGACAGCTGGTGGTGCACCGGCCCCCGGTCTTCCCGCTGCCATCGGCGTTCGTGCTGACCGAGAAGCACTCGCCCTTCCGGACCGGCTGCACGGTCTACGACGACGGCTACGAGCCGCTGCTGTCCGTCTTCGACCTCGGCGTGAAGCCCGCGCGCTGACTTCCGCTCCACCACGAAGGAGAACTCCGTGAACCAGCAGGACGAACGCCCCGGCGCCGGCGCGGTGCGCCGCGCCGAGGTCGACGGGCTCGCGTTCGCGCCGCGGTGGTCGGTCGGCTCCCTCCCCGCCGCGGCGGCCGATCCCGGCGCCGCCCGGGTGTTCCTGGTCCCGCCCGCTCAGGAGGCCCTGCGCCGCGAGCTGGCCGAAGCGTTCCCGCACGAAGAGGTGCGTGCCCTGCGCGAACCGCTGACCGCCCCTCCCGACGGCGCACACCTGGTTTTCGTCTCCCGCACGTCGTGGTCCGACGGGGTGCGGGACGAGGACCTCACCGCGCTGCTGCGGCTGGTGCGGGCGCTGGACTCCCGGGCCGCCGTCACGCTCGACGTCGTCACCGACAAGGCCGTCCCGAGCCCGCTGTTCCCGGCGGTGGGGCATCCGGTCGACGGCGTGCACGTCGGCCTGGCGCGGACCCTCGCCGCGGAACGGCCGGAGTGGCGGATCCGCTGCCTGTGCCTGGGTGACCTCTCCGCCGCGGAACTGGACCGGGCGCTCGGGCTCGCGCTGCCCGACGCACCCGGCAAGGCGCTCTGCCTCGACGGCGAGCGGATCGCCACCGCCGGGATGGCTCCCGTGCGGCTCGGGGAATGGCCCTCGCGGCCGGCGTTCCGGACGGGGGGCACCTACGTGATCCTGGGCGGCACCGGCGGCCTCGGCGGAGTGCTCGCCGAGTACCTGGCCGAGTGCTACCAGGCCGAGATCGTCCTGCTCGGCCGGCGCGCGCCCGAGCGCACCGAGGCGGCCCGGCGGCGGCTCGGCGAGCTGGGCGCCCGCGCGGTGCACCACCACCAGGTCGATCTGGCCGACGGCGCCGCCCTCCGCGCGGCGCTGGACCGGCACGAGGTCGTGCACGGCGTGATCCACTCCGCCCTCGTGCTCGACGACGCCACCTTGGCCACCATGAGCGACCGGCGGCTGCTGGACGTGCTGCGGCCGAAGGTGCACGGCACGCACCACCTCGTCCAGGCCCTGCGCGGGCGGGAGCTCGACTTCTGCCTGTTCTTCTCCTCCCTGCAGTCCTACCTGGCCAATGCGGGGCAGGGGAACTACGCCGCGGCGAGCGTGGCCGCGGACTCCTACGCCGAGTTGCTCCGCGAGGCCCTCCTGATCGACGCCCGGGTCGTGAACTGGGGCTACTGGGGCTCGGTCGGAATCGTCGCCAAGCCGGAGTACCGCGAGCGCATGCGGCGGCTCGGCGTCGGCTCCCTCGAGCCCGCCGAAGGCCTCGCCGTCGTCGAGCGGCTCCTCGCGGGCGAGCACCGGCAGATCACCGTCGTCAAGGCGAGCACGGAGGCGTTGCAGCGCATGGACATCACCCCGCACGAGTCCGTGGCGGACACCGGCGCCACCGAGGGGCTCGCGGCTCTGGTGCCGCCCTTCGCCGACGACACCCCGGACGCCGCCCGCAACCGGACGCTGGCCGAGCGGATCGAGGCCTACGCCAGGGCCGCCCTGCACCGGACCGACCTGCCGGCCGAGGCGACCCCGCGGCACACCCGCCTGCTGGCGGCGGTCCGGGCCATCCCGGACGCGCCATCTCCTTCGCGGGCGGAACTCCTGCGCGAGTTCCCGGACCTGGCGGGCCACCTGACCCTGCTCGACCGCTGCGTCGAGGGCCTGCCCGCCGTGCTGCGCGGCGAGCTCGACCCGCTCGAGGTGATCTTCCCCGGCGGCAGCTTCGACCTCGTCGCCCCGGTCTACCGCAGCAACCCGATCGCCGACTACTTCAACGGCGTCTCCGGGCACGTGGTCGCCGCCTACCAGCGGCAGGTGCCCGGCCGGCCGCTGCGGATCCTGGAGATCGGCGCGGGCACCGGCAGCACCACCCGGTTCGTGCTGGACCGGCTCGACCCGCACGACGTGTCCTACACCTTCACCGACCTCTCCCACGCCTTCCTCAACCGGGCCCGCGACGCGTTCGCCGCGTACCCGTACCTGCGGTTCGAGATCTGCGACGTCACCGACCCGCCGTCCGGCTACGAAGGCCGGTACGACGTCGTGGTGGCCACCAACGTCCTGCACGCCACCCCGGACGTGCCCGCCACCCTGCGCAACGTGCGCCGGATGCTGCGGGACGGCGGGATCCTCGTGCTCGGCGAAATCACCGCACGCCAGGACTACGCCACGCTGACCTTCGGCCTGACCGACGGCTGGTGGCTGGGCGACGACCCCTACCGGCTCGAGCACAGCCCGCTGCTGTCCGGAACGCAGTGGCAGCGGTTGCTGCGCGAGGCGGGTTTCGGGCAGGTGCTGCCCCACGGCGGCGAGGAGCAGCAGGTCCTGGTCGCCCTCGCCGGCCCGGCGGCCGAACTCGTCCGCCCGGCCCCGGACGGCGCCGGCCTGACCGCGCGGGTCGAGGGGTTCGTGCGAGGGGTGATCGCGGAGACGATGCGGTTCGAGGTGTCCGAAGTGGAGCGTGATCGGCCGTTCCGGGACATGGGGATCGATTCGTTGATCGCGATGGAGTTGTTGAAGCCGTTGCGTGAGGTCGTGGGGTACCTGCCGGCGACGGTGTTGTTCGAGTTCCCGACGGTGGCGCGGTTGGCGGAGCACCTGGTGGCGGAGCACGGTGACGCCCTGGGTGGGGCGTTCCCCGGGGAGCAGGTGGCCGTTCCCGAGGGGGCCGGTGAGGACGCCGAGGGGTCCGTGGTCGAGCGGGTCGAGGGGTTCGTGCGGGGGGTGATCGCGGAGACGATGCGGTTCGAGGTGTCCGAAGTGGAGCGTGATCGGCCGTTCCGGGACATGGGGATCGATTCGTTGATCGCGATGGAGTTGTTGAAGCCGTTGCGTGAGGTCGTGGGGTACCTGCCGGCGACGGTGTTGTTCGAGTTCCCGACGGTGGCGCGGTTGGCGGAGCACCTGGTGGCCGAGCACGGTGACACCCTGCGCGCCGAATTCGCCGACGCCCCGGCTGCCGAGCCCGTCGCGGAGGAACCCGCCGCGCCCACCGAGCCTGCCGAGCCTGCCGAGCCCGCCGCGGACGAGCCGGCCGGGCGTGACGGCGATGTCGCCGTCATCGGGATGTCCGCTCGCCTGCCCGGGGCGCGGACCGTCGAAGAGTTCTGGGACAACCTCGTCGCCGGGGTCGACGCCACCTCCGACGTGCCGCCCGGCCGGTGGAAGGTCGACGTCACCGCCGGTCCCGAGCCGCTGAGCTACACCGGACGCGGCGCCTTCGTCGACGACGTCGACGCGTTCGACCACACCTTCTTCACCCTCACCCCGCGCGACGCGGCCGTGATGGACCCGCAGGAGCGGCTGGTCCTGGAGCAGACCTACCAGGCCCTGCTCGACGCCGGGTACAGCCGGGCCGGGCTGGCGGGCGGCGACACCGGCGTGTTCGTCGGCGTCATGAACAGCGGCTACGCCTGGCACACGCCCGCCGATCCGGCCGAGCCGCCCACCACTTCGCTGTTCTGGTCGATGGCGAACCGCACCTCGTACCACTTCGACTGGCACGGGCCGAGCATGGCCGTCGACACCGCCTGCTCGGCGTCGCTGACCGCCCTGCACCTGGCCTGCCAGTCGCTGCGCACCGGCGAGTGCCGGCAGGCCGTGGTCAGCGGGGTCAACCTGATCACCCACCCGCGGCAGTTCCGGCTGCTCAGCGGGATGGGCATGCTTTCGCGCGGTGGCACCTGCCGTCCCTTCGGCGAGGGCGCCGACGGCTTCGTCGACGGCGAGGGCGTCGTGTGCCTGGTCCTCAAGCCGCTGGCCGAAGCCCGGCGCGACGGCGACCGGGTGCACGGCGTCATCGCCGGATCCGCCGTCAACGCGGGCGGGCGGGCCAACGGCTACACCGCGCCCAACGTCGACGCCCAGCACCGCGTCGTCACCCGGGCACTGGCCGCCGCGGACCTCCCGCCGGAGGGGGTCGGCTACGTCGAAGCGCACGGCACCGGCACCGAGCTGGGGGACCCGATCGAGGTCCGGGCCCTGAGCAAGGCCTACGCCGCGGCGGGCACCGAGCGGATCCGGCTCGGGTCGGTCAAGGCCAACGTCGGCCACCTCGAGTCGGCGGCGGGCCTGGCCGGTGTGCTCAAGGCCGTCCTGCAGATGCGCCACCGCAAGCTCGTGCCGTCCCTGCACGCCGAACGGCCCAACCCGCACATCGACTTCCCGGCCACGCCCTTCGTGCTCAACACCCGGACGGCCGAGTGGCCGGCTGCGCTGCCGTTGGTGTCCGCCGTCAGTTCCTTCGGCGCCGGCGGCGCCAACGCCCACGTCGTCCTCCGCGGGGTGCCGGCGCCCGCTTCGGCGCCACCCCGGCCCGAGCGGGACTGCTACGTCATCCCGCTTTCGCACCACAGCAGTGCCGGGCTGCAGCTGCTCATGGACGACCTGCGTGCCGCCCTGCTCGCCCGCCGCGTCGACATGGACGCCCTCGCGTACACGCTGGCCTGCGGCCGCGACGCCTTCCGGCACCGGGTGGCCCTCGTCTGCCGCGACCAGGACGACCTGGTCCGGCAGCTCGGCGTCGACCTGCAGCGGCGGTCCGGGCGGACGCCCACCGGACCGGCCGGCGTGCTCACCGCGGACACCGCGCCGGACGTGGCCGCCCTGTTCGAGTCCGGCGGCGACCCCGGCTGGGACGGCTTCTACCCGCTTCGCGAGCCGGTTTCGCTGCCCGGCTACCCGTTCCTGCGCCACCGGCATTGGGTCGCCTCGGCCGAATCGGACCTGGGCGGTCTCGGCGGGCTGGTGTCCGCGCACCGCATCGGCGGCGAGGAGGTCGTGCCCGCCGCGTGGGCGCTGTCGGTGCTCTCCCCGCACGTCGGCGGCAAGGCGCTCGGGCACGTGCTGTGGCAGCGGCCCGTCACCGACCCCGGTGCCGTCGAGGTTGTCACCCGCGGCCGCGAAATGTCCCTTGTGGACAGAGGCGGTGGCGAACCGTACTGCACGGCCGAAGTGGTCGAGCCCGGCGAAGCCCGGCCGTTCGCCGCGACGCCGGTGGACGGGGGCCGCCGGATGGGCGGCGAGGAGGTCTACGCCCGGTTCCGCGAACTGGGCTACGACTACGGGCCGGCCCTGCGCGGGGTGCGGTGGGCCGAGGTCGCCCCGGGTGCGGTCCGGGCGTTCCTGCACGTCGACCGGGATTGGGGGTTCGAGCTCTCCCCGGCGTTGCTGGACGCGGGGATGCAGCTGTCGATCCTGCTTTCGGGGAGCGAAGACGCGGCCGCGCCGGTGTTCGTCCCGTACCACCTCGGGCGGCTGACGGTCGTCCGCGTCCCGCGCGACGAGGCGGTGTTCTGCGACTGCGCCGAGCGCCCCGGCGGCTCGGCCCGCACCCGGACGTTCGACTTCCGGTTCACCGACGTCGACGGCGATCCGCTGGTGCTGCTGGAGGAGGCGGTGTCCGTGGCGGCCGGCGGCGCTCCCGCCCCGCGGCGGCCGTCCGCGTTCGAAGTCTTCGAGCTGAGCTGAGGAGGTGTGTGGTGCCCGGTGACGTCCTGATGTTTCCCGGCCAGGGGGCGCAGTACCCCGGCATGGGGGACGAGCTGTTCGGCCGCTACCCGGACCTCTGCGCGCAGGCCGACGCGGCCATCGGCTACCCGCTGACGGAGCTGTGCCGGTCGGACCCCGGCGGGCGGTTGCAGCAGACCGCGCACACCCAGCCCGCGATCTACCTCGTGAGCTGCCTGGCCTACCTCGCCCACGCCGAGCAAGCCGGCGGAGAGGTGACCGGGCCGCTGGTCGGCCACAGTGTGGGCCTGTACGCCGCGCTGTTCGCCGCCGAGGTGGTCGACCTGCTCGGCGGGCTGGAGATCGTCGCCCGGCGCGGCGAGCTGATGCAGGCCGTCGAGGGCGGCGGAATGCTCGCCGTGCTCGGCACGGGTGCCCCCCACGTGGACCGGGACCTCGCGCGGTGGGAGTTCTTCGACGTGGAAGTGGCCAACTACAACAGTCCCGAGCAGGTCGTGCTCAGCGGTCCGGCCGATCGCCTCACGGAGCTGACTCCGTTGCTGGAGGAGGCGGGGCACCGCTGTGTGCCGCTGGCCGTCAGCGGGGCGTTCCATTCCCGGCACATGGAACCGTGCCGGCGTGAGTTCGCCCGGTTCCTGCTGGACCGGGAGTTCGGGCCGCCGGTGCGGCCGGTGGTCTCCAGCACCACCGGACAGGTCGTCACGGTCGCCCGCCTGCTGGAGGAGATGGTCTTCCAGCTGGTGAAGCCGGTGCGCTGGTGGCAGACCGTCGAGTACCTGGCCCGCGCCGGGGCCACCGCCTTCCACGAGGTCGGGCCCGGCACGGTGCTGACCGACCTGACTCCGAAGATCCTCGGCGGCGCGCCGCCCAGAGCAGAGCGGCGGGTGTGAACGGCATGACGGCAGAACGCACCAGGGTGGCGGTCGTGGGTGGCGGCGGAGCGGGATCCGTGGCGGCCTGGCTGCTTTCCCGGACCCACGACGTGGTGCTGTTCGAGGCCGGCGATCGGCTCGGCGGCCACGCGTACAGCCACCCGGTCGAGACCGGCACCGGCACGGTGCGGGTCGACATGGGGGTGGAGCACTTCACGGAGAAGCTGGCCCCGAACCTGCACCGGCTGCTGACCGGGTTCGGCATCGGCACCTACGTCGCCCCTTCCTCGATCCGGGTCGAGTTCCCCGGTGCGGACCGGACCTGGAGCAACCAGGACCGCGAGGGCGCGCTGCGGGCCGAGCTGATCGACGAGTTCGACCGCTTCCACCTGGCCATGAACCAGGTCGCGACGACGGCCGACGAGCGGCTGCGCGGGCTGAGCATCGGCGAGTACCTCGACGAGAACGGCTACTCGCGGGCGTTCAAGCACCAGGCGGTCGACCCGATCATGAGCGTGTATTCGGGCTGCCACGCGCCTTCGCTGGACTACACCCTGATGTACGTCGCCCTGTCGTTCAGCATGAACCTCCTGTCCTTCTTCGCTCCCGGCTACTGGCGCAAAGCCGACGGCGGCATCCACCGCTACCTCGAGCTCATCGCCGCGGAGCTGGGGGACCGGGTCCGCCTGGGCACCCCGGTCGAGGCGATCGTGCCCGCACCCGGCGGCGGGGTGCTGCTGTCCGCCGGCGGCGGAGAACACCGTTTCGACGTCGTCGTCGTCGCCACCCACGCCGACATCGCGCACGAAATGCTGCGCGACGCGGGGCCGCGGTACCGGGAGCTGCTCGGCGGATTCGCCTACGTGCCGGTGGAAAGCGTCCTGCACCAGGACACCGGCTGGCTCGGCGACGGTGGTTCCGACGTGTACTGCCGGTTCCGCATGGGGCCGGGCTTCGATCTCGCCCGCGCCGAGGAGGCCACCGGGAGTCTCACCCGCGACTGCTCGGTGCTCCACTCCCACCGCGACGTCGACGAGCCGGTGCTGATCACCTTCGACCCGCAGGAACCGGTCGACGAAACGAAGGTGCTCGCGCGCCGGCGGTGGAAGCTGCCGCAGCTGCGCCCCGCCGACATCCGGCACAAGCGGCGGCTGGCCGAGCTGCAGGGCCGCGACGGCATCTGGTTCTGCGGCACGGACACGAGCGTCACCGGGCACGAAGGCGCGATCGTCTCCGGGATGGTGATCGCCGCCCGGCTCGGCGTGCCGCACCCGTTCGCCGACGACCCGGGCGCCGCGGCCCAGTTCAAGGTCGTCGAGGAGTTCATGGGTGTCTGAACGCTCCCGTCCGCACACCCTCACCGAGGGAGAACCACCCGATGCACGTTCTGCAAGCCCGGCGCCACCCGCTGACCGCGACCGGCGACCGGCCGGCCGGCCCGGTGCTGCTGCTCACCGACCGCGACGACGTCGCCGCCGCCGCGTCCGCCGCGGGCGTCGAACACCGCCACGCCGGCCCGCGCGAAGCGGCCGGCGCGGCCGACCTCGACGGGGTCGACGTGCTCGTCATCGCCTGGCGCGGCGAGGCGGCACCCTCGTACGACGTGGTGCCGCCCTTCGCCCGCGGCTGCGCGGATCTGCTGCGCGCCGCGGCGGGCCGCGTCCGGCACCTGGTGGTGCTGTCGCGGGAGGACGACGCACTGGCACCGGTGCTCGACGGCATGGCCGGGTCGGTGGCCCGCGAGGAACCGTTGCGCCACACGTCGGTCCGCGTGGCCGGGCCGGTCACCGGCGAGCGGCTGGCGACCTGGATCGCGGCCGCGGCGGCGAACCCGGGCGCGCGGCTCGTCGCCGCCGACGGCGACCTGGGGTGCCTCCGGCACGAGCCCGCCGAGCTGCCGCCCGCCCGGCCCGCCGAGGTGCTCGGCTCCGGCGACGCGGTGGTGCTCGTCGGCGGTGCGGGAGGAGTGGGACGGCCGCTGTGCCGGTACCTGTCCGATCGATGCGGTGCCCGGGTGGTCGTGCTCGGCCGCGGCAGGCCGGGACCCGAGCGGACGCGGGTGCTGCGGGAGGCGGGCGCGGCGGCCTACCTGAGCGTCGCCGCCGACGACCCGGGTGCCCTGGACGAGGCGTTCCGCTACGTGCACGAGCGGTTCGGCCCGATCAGGCTCGCGGTCAACCTCGCCGGGGTACTGGCCGACGGCCTGCTGGGCACCCTGTCCGAAGACCGCCTCGACGCCGTGCTGCGGCCCAAGGCCGGGGTCGCGCTGGGCCTGGCCGCGCTCCGGGGGCCGCACCGCCCGGCCCGGGTGGTCCAGTTCGGCTCGCTGACCGCGGTGACCGGCAACGTGGGACAGGCCGGCTACGGCGCGGCCAACGCCTTCGCCGGCGGCTTGGCCGAGCGCACCCCCGGCTGGCTTTGCGTCGACTGGGGACTGTGGGACACCGACGGCATGCGGCCGGCCGAGGAGGTGCCGGGACTGCGTGCCATGGCGCCCGAGCGCGCCTGCGACGCGCTGGTGTCCGCTCTCGCCGCGGGCGCCGACCGCCTGGTCGTGTTCGACGGCGACATCCGCGTCGACCCCGAGCGGCCGCCGGAACCGGCCGCGTCCGGTCCCGCCGCGTCCGGTTCCGGCGCGGACCTGCGGGACCGGACGGTGGAGTGGCTGCGGGCCGTGGTCGTCCGGCACACCGGCCTGACCCGCATCGGCACCGGGGACAACCTGATGGAACAGGGCGTCGACAGTGTCGGCAGCGCCCGGATCAGCCGCGAGCTCGAATCCCGGCTGGCCCTCGGCGAGCAGTTCCGGCTCAGCCGGGCCCTGGTCCTCCAGCACCCCACCGTCGACGCGCTCGCCGATCATCTGCTCGACACCGTGCACCCGCAGCTGACCGCCCGGTTCTCCGGCGCGGCCACCGAAGCGGCGACCACGCCCGCCGTCGCGGAGGCGCCGGCCGCCCCGGCCGGGGAACCGGACCACCGGCCCGACGACATCGCGATCATCGGCATGGCCGGTGAATTCCCCGGCGGTGACGACGTCGAGACGTTCTGGCGGTCCTTGCTGCGCGGCGAAGATTCCGTGCGGGTCATCCCCGAGGACCGCTGGGACTGGCGGGCCGACTACCGCCCCGCTCCCGAAGAGCCGGGCGCCGCGCAGGGACGGCACGGCGGCTTCCTCCCGCACGCGCTGGACTTCGACCCGGTGTTCTTCGGCATCGCTCCCGCCGAAGCCGAAGCCCTCGACCCGCAGGAACGCCGTTTCCTGCAAACCGCCTACCACGCCTGGGAGGACGCGGGTTGCTTCGCCCGGCCGGAGCCCGGCGCCGGGGTGTTCGTGGCCGCGATGTTCGGCCACTACCAGGACCTCGACACCGACGGCCGGGTCGTCGGCAGTTCCTTCGCCGCCGTGGCCAACCGGGTCTCGCACGCCCTGGACCTGCACGGGCCCAGCGTGGCCGTCGACACCATGTGCTCGGGCGGGCTCACCGCGCTGCACCTGGCCTCGACCGCCATCCGGGCGGGTGACTGCGAGGTGGCGGTGGTCGGCGGGGTGAACGTCATGCCGCACCCGGGCAAGTACCGGCTGCTGACCCAGGGCAAGTTCCTGAGCCCCACCGGCGCCTGCCACGCCTTCGGTGTCGCCGCGGACGGTTACGTGCCCGGCGAGGGCACCGCCGCGGTCGTGGTGAAACGCCTGTCCGCCGCGCTGCGGGACGGCGACCGGGTCCACGCGGTCGTCCGCGCCACGGCGGTCAACTCGGGGGGCCGCACGGCCGGCTTCACCGTGCCGTCCGAGGACGCCCAGCACCGGGTGATCACCGCCGCCCTCGCCCGGGCCGGCATCGATCCGGCCGCGGTGACCTACGTCGAGGCGCACGGCACCGGTACCGAGCTGGGGGACCCCATCGAGGTCCGCGCACTGAGCCGGGCCTACGGCGGTCCCGGGACCGGACCGGCCCACCTGGGCACGGTCAAGAGCAACATCGGTCACCTGGAGTCCGCCGCCGCGCTCGCCGGGCTGGTCAAGGTCGTGCGCCAGCTGACCACCCGCACCCTGGTCCCCACGTTGCACTGCGAGCTGGAGAATCCGGAGCTGGACCTCGCGGCGACCCGGTTCACCCTCGTGAAGGAAACCCGGCCGTGGCCGCCGGGCGGTGCGGCCACCCGGTTCGCGGGCTTGAGCTCCTTCGGTGCCGGCGGCTCGAACGGGCACGCCGTCATCCAGGAGTTCGTCGCCCCCGAACCGGCCGTGCCGTCGCCAGAGTGGTGCTTCGTCCCGTTGTCGGGACGCGACGAGGCCGCCTTGGACCGGCGCGTCGCCGACCTCGCCGACCACCTGCGCGAGGCCCCCGAAACCTCGCTGTACGGGCTGAGCTGGACCCTCTGCTGCGCACGGCAGCACCTGCGGGTCCGCCGGGGGGTCTGGGCCCGCAGCACCCGGCAGCTGCTCGACGTCCTCACCGGCGAAGAGCGGCCACCGGCCCCGCACGTCGACCGGGCATGGGAGCACGCGGTCGCCGCCTACACCGACGGCGCCACCCCGGACTTCACCCCGCTGTTCCCCGTGCGGCTGCTGGTGGACGCGCCGCTCTACCCGTTCGCCGCGGACCGCTACGTCATCCCGTCGCTCGACCGGCGCGCGCCCGGCCGCACCCCGCGGCGGCGTTCGCCCGGTTCCGTCCCGCTCACGCCGGTGTGGCGGCCGGAGCCGGTCGGTCCCGCCGAACGCACCGTGGGCAGTGTCCTGGTCCTCACCGACCACGGCGGGGAAGTGCCCCCGCCACCGGAGGGTCTCCGGGTCGTCCCCGTCGGTCCCGCCGACGTCACCGACCCCGGCGCGTTGACCCGGCTCGCCGGCCAGGCCGGGGGCGAGCCGCTCCACTGGCTGGACCTCCGTCGCGAGTGGACGGTGCCGGAGCTCCTCGCGTTCGCCGCTTTCCTGCAGGCGCACCGGGTTCCGTCGACCGTGCTGAGCGTGTCCCTCGACCACGACGACCCCGAATCGCGCGCGATGCCCGGCTTCCTGCACGGACTGGCCGAGGAAAACCCGCACCTCCGATCGGTGCGGGTCCGCGCCGGGACCCGGCCCGGCTGGGCGCCGCTGCTGGCCGAGTTCGCCGCGCCCGGGCCCGCCGAAGTCCGGCTCGGCGACGACCGGCGGGTGCGCGACTTCACCGAGGTCACGCCGGCCCGCGGGACCCGGCTGCGCGAGGGCGGCCGGTACCTCCTCACCGGTGGACTGGGCGAGGTCGGCCGGGCGGTCGCCGAACACCTGGTGCACGAGTACCGGGCCGAGGTGGTGGTGGCCGGCCGGTCCGAGCCCGGCACCGCCGAACGCCGGTGGCTCACCGGCCACGGCCTGCACCACGAGCGCGCGGACGTCACCTCCGCCGCGCAGACCCGGGACCTCGTCGATCGCGTCGTCGCGCGGCTCGGCGGCCTCGACGGCGTGATCCACGCCGCCGGCGTGCTCCGGGATTCCCTGGTGCACACCAAATCCGTGCGCGAGGCGGAGGCCGTGCTGGCGCCGAAGCTGCAGGGAGCGCGCAACCTCGACGCCGCGACCGCCGGGTTCGACCTCGACCTCTTCTGCCTGTTCGGTTCGATCGCCGGGGTGCTCGGCAACGTCGGCCAGAGCGACTACATCGCCGCCAACCGGTTCCTCGACGAGTTCGCCGCGGACCGCGCCCGGCAGGTCGCGCGCGGCGAGCGCCGCGGATTCACGCTCGCGGTCGACTGGCCGCTGTGGCTGGCCTCCGACAGCAGCCGCGACGGGCGTGGGGCACTCGCCGAATACCTGCGCGAGGAGTTCGGTCTCGAACCGCTCACCGCCGCCCGCGGGGCCCGGCTGTTCGCCGAACTCGCCGACACCACGCCCGAAGGGTGCCACCAGGTGCTCGCCTGCGTCGGCGACGCCGCCGAGATCCGCCGTCGCCTGCTCCGCCCACCGGTCCGGCGAGGGCCGGACCGGCCACCGCGGGTCGCCGCCGCCGGCACCTCGGCGGCGGACCTCACCGAGCGGCTGGCCGGCCTGGTCCGCGAGCAGACCGGCCTGCGCCCGGCCGACATCACCGCCGAGCACACCTGGGGCGACCTCGGCTACAGCTCGGTCATGCTCCAGGAGCTGGCGGCCCGCGTGGGCGCGGAGTTCGGCGTCGCCACCCCGCCGAACGCCCTGTTCCGCTACCGCACCATCAGCTCGCTGAGCGCCCACCTGGCCGGCCGCGGTGCCACGGCAGCCGCCTCCCCGCCGCCGGCCGCTCCGGAAGCCGGGCCACCGTCCACCCGGGAACCCACGACCCGGGAGACCGCGACGCCGTCGCCGGGAGAAGCCGGGACCGCCCAGGAGGGTTTCGCGATCATCGGCATGAGCGGCACCCTGCCCGGCAGCGAAGACCTCGACGGCTTCTGGCGCCTGCTCGTCGAGAACCGCGACGCCATCCGCCGCGTGGACCGCTGGAAGGGGCTCGAGCACGACGCGTTCGCGGGCACCATCGACAGCTACGACCGGTTCGACCACACCTTCTTCGGCGTCTCGGCCCGGGAAGCCGTGCTCATGGACCCCCAGCACCGGCTGTTCCTCCAGGCCGCCTACAACGCCCTGCTCGACGCGGGACTGGCCCCGGGATCGGTGCGGGCGGCGGGCGTGTTCGCCGGGGTGCAGTTCGCCGAATACCAGGCGCTGCTGCAGACCGGTCCCGACCGCGCGCACCCCTACGCCGTCACCGGCAACGCGCACACCATGCTCGCGAACCGCGTTTCCCACCTGCTCGACCTGAGCGGCCCCAGCCAGACCGTCGACACCGCCTGCTCGAGCGCCTTGGTCGCGCTCAACCGCGGTGTGCTGTCGCTGGCGGCGGGGGAGTGCGACGTCGCACTCGTCGGCGCGGTCAGCGTGCTGGTCGATCCCGCGGCGACCGAGGCGGCGACCGGGCTCGGCGTGCTGTCACCGGACTTCCGGTGCGCGACCTTCGACCGGGCGGCCAACGGGTACGTGCGCGCCGAGGGCGTCGGCTGTGTGGTGCTCAAGCGGCTCGCCGACGCCCGGCGTGACCTCGACCCGGTGCTCGCGGTCGTCGAGTGCGTCGCCGAAAATCACAACGGCCGCGCCAACTCGCTCACCGCTCCCAGCCCGGACGCCCAGATCGCCCTGCTGACCAGGGCGTACAGCCCGGAGCTGGCCGGCCGGGTCGGCTACGTCGAAGCCCACGGCACCGGCACCGCGCTCGGCGACCCGATCGAGGTCGGCGCCCTGCGCTCGGCGATCGAGCGGCTGGCTCCGCACCGCGGGCCCGGTGCGGTCGCGCTCGGCGCGGTCAAGACCAACGTCGGCCACCTCGAACCCGCGGCGGGCGTGGCCGGGCTGCTCAAGGCCGTGTTGTGCCTCCGGCACCGGCAGCTGCCGGCGAACCTGCACTTCCACGAGCTGAACCCGCTGATCGAGCTCGCGGACGGCCCACTGCGCCTGCTGCGCGAGAACGAGGAGTGGAGCGCCGACGGGCCGCGGGTGGCCGGCGTCAGCTCGTTCGGCTTCGGCGGGTCCAACGCGCACGTCGTGCTGTCCGAGCCACCGGCCGCCCCCGCCGCCCGGCACCGGCCGCGACCGGCGCGGCTGGTGGTGCTCAGCGCCCGCTCGCCGTGGTCGCTCGGGGTGATGCGCGAGGCTCTGGCCCGGTGGCTGCGGGCCGCGGACGCCGACCTGGCCGACATCGCGCACACCCTCGCCACCGGCCGCGACCACTTCGAGCACCGGCTCGCCTGGGTGGCCGCGGACACCGCCGACCTGCTCGCCCAGGTCGAGGCGGCGCGACCCGGTGACGTGCCCCGCCGGGAGCGCAAGCGGGTGGCCGCCCGCCCGCCCGAACTGCCCGCCGACCCGGTGGAATACCGCGCCGCGCTCGAGTCGCTGCGGTCCCGCTACCTCGGCGGTGAGGAGCTGGACTGGGCAGCGGTGTTCGCCGACGGGCGTTACCGGAGGCTGGCCGTGCCCGGCTACGCCTTCGAGCCGACGGAGTTCTGGTTCGAGTGACCAGGCCGGACAGGAGGATGACCGTGGACGACGACCGGCTCGCAGACGACACGCTCGTGGTGGTCGGCATGGCCTGCCGGTTCGCGGGTGCCGACGGGACCGGCGCGTACTGGCGGCGGCTGATGTCCGGGCGCGGTGCGCTCGGTCCCGCTCGCCGGTGGCCCGGCGCGACCGGGCTCACCGGCGGCTTCCTGGAGGGACACGACGAGTTCGACGCGCGGTTCTTCCGGATCTCGCCGAACGAGGCCAGGTGCATGGATCCGCAGCAGCGCCTGCTCCTGCAGAACGTCCAGCACGCCGTGGACGACGCCCACCTCACCGGGGACGACCTCCGTGAGCTCCGGTGCGGCGTGTTCGCCACCGGCCTGCCCGGCGACTACCGCACCGTCGTCGCCCAGCGCCCGGAACTCGCCCTCAGCGCGCACAGCTTCCTGGGCAACGCACCGTCCACGTTGTCCGGCCGGATCTCCTACCACTACGACATCGGTGGCCCGTCGGTCACGCTGGACAGCGCGTGCTCGTCCTCGCTGGCGGCACTGCACACGGCACTGCTCAACGTCCGTGCGGACCAGTGTGCCGCGGCCATCGTCGGCGCGGTGTCGGTGTTCAGCACCCCGGAGGTCCCGGACTTCGCCCGCGTTTCCCGGATGAGCTCACCCACCGGCACCAGCAGGCCCTTCACCGACGCGGCGGACGGGTTCGTCCCCGCCGAGGGGGTGGCGTCCGTGGTGGTCATGCGCAACGACGAGGCCCGTGCCCGGGGTCTGCGCGTGCACGGTGCGATCCTGGCCGGCGGCCTGAACCACAACGGCACCACCAACGGTCTCGCCGCGCCGAGCGGGCGCGCCCAGGCCGGCCTGATGACCGACGTCCAGCGGCGCCACCGGATCGACCCCGCCCGCATCGCGCTCGTGGAAACCCACGGCACCGGCACGGAGCTGGGCGATCCGCTGGAACTGGCGGGTCTCAAGCAGGCCTTCGGCGGCGAACTGCTGCTGGGAGCGGTGAAACCGCTCATCGGGCACACCCTCGTGTGCTCCGGCCTCGCCGGGGTGATCAAGGTCCTGCTCGGCTTCCGCCACGAGACGATCCCGCCCGCGGTCCCCACGGAGGACGGTGTCTCCTCCCTCGATCTGACGCCGTTCCGCGTCAACCCCGGCCCGGTGCCCTGGCCGGCGGACAAGCCGCTGGCGGCGGTGAGCGCGTTCGGCTTCACCGGCTCCAACGGCCACGTCGTCCTGCGACGGCCCGACCCGGCCGGGACGACGGCCCGGCCCCGTCCGCGTCCGCTTCCGTTCTGCTTCTCCGCCGAAACCCGGCAGAGCCTGGAGGAACTGGGGGGCCGCCTCCGCGAGGTGGCCGTCGACCTGCCCGAGGAGCAGCTGTGGGACCTGTCGCAGCTCCTGCTGCGACGTCCCCGGCGGGAACACGCGCGCGTCGTGGTCGCCGCCGGGCGGCGTCAGCTGGTCGAGGCCCTGCAGGCCGAGGCACTGCCGGAGGCCGCGGACGCCTCCCAGGACGACGATCTGCGCGAGCTGGTGGCGCTCTGGCAGGCCGGGGAAACCGCCGCGGTGCGCCGGAAGCTGACCGCGCCCGCCGATCTCGCGGACATCTCGCTCCCCGACTACCCCTTCCAGCGGCAACGCCACTGGGCGCGGGACGCGGCCCCGGCCGATCCGGAGCCGGCGGCGGCCGACGCGCACCTGGCCGAGCGTCTGTGTGCCGGTTTGACCACCCTGCTGGGGTTCGGCGACGGTGAAGACCGGGTGCGTCCCGGAACCCGGATCGCCACCCTGGGCCTCGACTCGCTGTCGGCCGCTCAGCTGCTCGCGCCGTACCGGCAGGGGACCGACCCGGTCCGGGCGCACGAGCTGTTCGGCTTCGAGACCGTCGCCGACCTCGCGCGGGCCATCGCCGCGCGCACCGGCGCCCCGGGCCCGCAGTTGCGGTGGCGGGAAAGGGGAAGCGGCCGGACCACGGTGCTCCTCCCGCCGATGAACGCCGACCACCGGGCGTGGACGCAGCAGGTTCCGGCCCTGCTGTCCGCGGGCCGTCGCATCCTGGTCCCGGCCTACCCGGGACACGGCGAGGTGCCCTTCGACTCCGGCCGGTTTTCCCTCGGCGACCTCGCCGACGAGGTCGCCGCGTCCGCGGGGGACGAGCCGGCCGACCTGGTCGGCTGGTCGCTGGGCGGGTGCGTGGCCCTCCTGGCGGCGCTCCGGCACCCCGGCCGGGTCCGCTCCCTCACCCTGGTGAACACCGCCCCCCGCTACCGTGAAGACGTCTTCGAGCGCACCCTCGACCTCCGCCACGAGCTCCACCGCCACGGCGGTCTGCTGGAGGCGGTCTTCGACCGGGGAGGCGATCCCGCCGCGGCGTTCACGGCGTCGGCCCCGATGGACGTCCTCGCCGGGTACTTCGCCGCCCTGACCGCCTTCGACGTGGTCGATCGCCTCCCCGAGCTGACGGTCCCGTGCCTGCTCGTGCGAGGCGGCGACGACTGCGTCGTGGACGCGGAGTCGGCGGCCCTGCTGACCCGGGTTCCCGGCGCCCGGGTCCGCGAACTGCCGGGACACGGCCACTACGTCCCCCTGACGGCGGGGCGGGTCGTCAACGAAGCCCTCGCCGGTTTCTGGGCGACGGTGAACTGACCGAACAGATCGGATCCGAAATATGCTGGTGGAAAAGCACAAGACGGCCGTCGTCATCTTCGACATGCAGCTCGAACTGATCCCGCTCCTGGTGCACGGCACGCAGCTGCTGCACGACTGCTGCTGGCTGGCGGAGGTGTCCCGCGAGTTCGCGCTCCCGCTGACCCTGACCGAGCACAAGAAGCTCGGCGGCCTGGCACTGTCCCTTGTGGACGCGGCACCGGACGCGCCGCGCCTCGAAAAGGAGCACTTCGACTTCCTCCGGGAGCCGCCCGTCGAGGAGCACGTGACCGCGGAGGAGCGCGAACAGTACGTCGTGGCGGGAGCCGAGACGCACGTGGCCATCCTCCAGTCGGCGCTGGGCCTCCTGGAGCGCGGGAAGTCGGTGTTCGTCCTGCGGGACACCTGTTCGGCGCGGAACCGGTCCGACCACGACGCGGGCCTGGACCGGCTCGCCGCGGAAGGAGCCCAGCTCATCACGCGGGAGATGTTCTTCTTCGAGCTGATCCGGAACTCCGAAGATCCCCGCTACCTGGAACTGGCCAAGAAGTACCTGGACGGCCGCTACATCCGGTAGCCGGAGGGGGCCAGCCGCCCGTCCGCCAGCACCCGCACCCGCGGCTCGTACCGCTCCCGCACCGTGCGGTCGTGCGTCACCAGCACCACGGGCCCGGGAAACTCGGCGACGGCCTGCTCCAGCTGCTCCACCAGCAGCAGGCTCAGGTGGTTGGTGGGCTCGTCCAGGAGCAGGACGTCCGGGCCGACGGCGAACAGCAAGGCGAGTGACAGGCGCCGCTGCTGGCCCACGGACAACCGGTTGACCGGCACCTCGAAGTCCCGGCGCCGGAACAACCCGAACCGCACCAGTTCCGCGGCCGCGTCCTCCCGGTAGGTCTCCCGCCGGGCGGCGAAGGCGTCCAGCAGGCTCCGGCCGTCCGCGCCGAAGTCCACTTCCTGGGGCAGGTAACCGATGCGGGCACCGGGAGTCCGGACCACCTTCCCGCGATCGGGCGGCACGATCCCGGCCAGCGTCCGCAGCAACGTCGACTTCCCGCTCCCGTTGGGACCGGCGACCACCAGGCGCTCGCCGGCCGAGAGCTGCAGATCCACCCCGCGGAGGACGTTCCCGACCACGACGTCCTCCGCGGACAGCAGCACCTCCCGGCCCGCCTCGGCCGTCTCGTCCGCGGTGACGGCGGTGAACCGCAGGGGCTCCGGCGGCCGCGGGATCCGGTTCTCCAGCAGCACCGCCAGCTGCCGGTGCGCCGCCCGGGTCGCCCGTGCCGCGGCCGCCTCGGCCGCGCTGCCCGCGGCGTTGTAGGCCAGCTTGTTGTTGTCCCGGGGGCCCCGCCCGGCGGCGCTCTTGCCCGCACCGTCCAGCCGGGCCCGGGCTTGGCCGACTTCGCCCGCCCACTCGCGGTACCGCTGCTCCCACCGGGCACGGGCGCGGGCTTGTTCGTCGAGGTAGTCGCGGTAGTTCCCGCCGTAGCGCACCGCCTCGCCGCGTGGCCCGTCGAGGTCCACGATCACCGTGGCCGCCGCGTCGAGCAGTACGCGGTCGTGCGACGCGATCAAGCAGGGCCCGGTGTACTCCGACAACCACCGCACGAGCCAGTCCACCGCGCGATCGTCCAGGTGGTTCGTGGGCTCGTCGAGCAACAGTCCCGCCGGCTCCCGCAACACCAGCGCGGCGAGCGCCAGCCGGGCCCGCTCGCCACCGGACAGCGTGGACGTCGGCCGCTCGCGGTCGACGGAACCCAGCCCGAAGACGTCCAGCGCCTCACCGGAGCGGGCTTCGGCTTCCCAGCCGCCCAGGCGGGTGAACTCCTCCTGGAGATCGCCGTACTCGGCCAGCAAGGCGGGCAGATCCGCCACGTCGCCCGTCATCGCCCCTTCGAGCGCGTGCAGCTGCGCGGCCAGCTCCGCGACCGCCGAGCGGGCTTCGGCCACCACGTCGGCGACTGTCGTGCCCGCCGGGAAGTCCGGCTGCTGCGGGAGGAACCCCAGCCGTCCCGGCACCGCCCGCAGCACCTCACCGCGCTCCGCCGGCAGGTCTCCCGCCAGCACCCGGAGCAGCGTCGACTTGCCCCGGCCGTTCTCGCCGATCAGGCCGATCCGCTCGCCGCCGGCCACGGTGAGGGAGATGTTCCGCAGCACCACCCGGTCGCCGAGGGTGCACTGAACTCCCTCGGCCGCGAAGTGGGCTGAACGACGATCGGCGGCGAGCACGTCCTTGTCCGGCATCGTCAGGCCTCCTCGGGCGCGCCGGTCTCGGTGAGGACACCGTCGGCGAGCTGGAGCCAACGCTGGACGCCGATCTCCTTGAGGAAGCGCTCGTCGTGACTGATGACCACGAACGCTCCTTCGTAGGACTCCAGGGCGCCCTCCAGCTGTTCGACGCTGTCCAGGTCCAGGTTGTTCGTCGGCTCGTCCAGCAGCAGCAACTGGGGCGCCGGTTCCGCACCCAGCACGCAGGCCAGGGTGGCGCGGAGGCGTTCGCCGCCGGAGAGGGCACCGACCGGGAGATGAGCGTGATCGCCGCGGAACAGGAAGCGGGCGAGCAGGTTCATGCGGTCCGCGGCGGGTTTGGCCGGGGCGGCCGCGGCCAGGTTCTCGGCGACGGTGCGCTCGACGTCGAGGAGGTCGAGGCGCTGGGAAAGGTGGGCGATGCGGCCGTCGACGCGCTTGACCGCACCCGAGTCCGGAACGAGGTCGCCGGTGACGACCTTGGCGAGGGTCGACTTGCCGGCGCCGTTGCGGCCGGTCAAGGCGATCCGCTCCGGTCCGCGGATGGCGAGGTCCACCCCGTCGCCCGCGAACAGGTCCAGGTCGCCGTAGCGGACCTTGATGTGCTCGCCGAGGAAGACCGTGCGGCCCGCGGGGACCCGGGTCTCCGGCAACTGCAGCGAGATGCGCTTGTCGTCCCGCAGCGAGCGTTCCGCCGCGTCGAGGCGGGACTTGGCTTCCGCGAGGCGCTTGCCGTGGGTGTCACCGGCCTTGCCCGCCGACTCCTGGGCACGCCGCTTCAAGGTGCCCGCCGCCATCTTCGGGATGCTGCCGCTGCGGGCGTTGCGCGCGCCGGCGCTCGCGCGCCGCGCGGCTCGTTCCCGGGCCTGCTGCATTTCCCGCTTCTCGCGCTTGACCTGTTGTTCGGCGGTGCGGATGTTCTTCTCGGCGACTTCGCGCTCGGCGGCGACCTCGTTCTCGTAGTCGGTGTAGCCACCGCCGTACAAGGTCACCGCACTGCCGTCCAGTTCGGCGATCCGGTCCACGCGGTCCAGCAGCGCCCGGTCGTGGCTGATCACGAGCAACGCACCCGGCCAGTCGTCGAGGACGGCGTAGAGCTTGCGCCGGGCGCCGGCGTCGAGGTTGTTCGACGGCTCGTCGAGCAGCAGCACGTCGGGATTCCTGATGAGCTGGGCCGCGATGCCGAGGAAGGTCACCTGACCGCCGCTGAGGGTGCGCAGCCGCCGGTCGAACGGGACGTCCCCGAGCCCGAGGCGGTCGAGCTGCGCGCGGGTGCGTTCCTCGATGTCCCAGTCGGTCCCGATGACGCCGAAGTGCTCCTCGGCCGCGTCCCCGCCGGCAATGGCATCGAGCGCGGCGACCACCGGCGCGATGCCGAGCACGTCGAGCACACTCATGTCCTCGGCGAAGGTGAGGTTCTGCGGCAGGTACCCCAGCGTCCCCTGGACGACGACCGATCCGCCGGTGGGCGTGAGTTCCCCGGCGATCAGCCGGAACAAGGTGGACTTTCCCGCACCGTTCGGCCCCACGACCCCGGTGCGGCCGCTACCGGCGGTGAAGGAGAGGTCCCGGAAGACCGGAACGTCATCGGGCCAGGAGAAGGACAGATCAGTGCAGACGACAGAAGCGTCGGACATGGCAGGAGACACTCGCATCCATGGTCGAAGGCGCAACCCCGCAGGGCCGAAAAGGGCAATACGACATCGCCGCAGCACCCGCGTCAGCAGGGCAAGCTGCGGCCGGATCTCCGATCTCACCCGGAGATGTCGTCGTCACCCACCACGGTGTCTCCTCGAAATCACGCTCGGCAACCTCTTGAATCCTAGCAGCGAACGACTGCCCTCGCGGGACGACGAGCACAGCCGCGCGACGTCGTCCGCGGGTGGGACCGGTCAGGTGACGGCGAGGCGGACCGGGCGGAACAGCTGTGCGGCGGAGGCGGCGAGCACCGCCGTCGGATCGATCACCGGCAGCACGGGACGCGGGTCGCCGTCGAAGACGAGGGGCAGCTCCGTGCAGCCGGCGATCACCGCGCCCGCACCGGCCGCGCGGAGTTCGGTGGTGACGGCGCGCAGGCGCCCGGCGGTCCGCTCCGACACGTCACCCGCTTTGACGGCCCGGATCACGGCCATCACTTCTTCCTGGTCCGGCGGTGCCGGGACCAGCAACGGCCGCCCGGCGCGGGCGAACGGAGCGGCGTAGAGGTCGCTCCGCACTGCCGCGGTGCCGGCGAGCAGGCCGACGGGCACCCCCGGCGGCAGCAGCCCGGTCACCTCGGCCACCGTCGCGTCGATCATGCTGTGGAAGCGGGCCCCGGTGACCGCGGCGACCTCGGGCAGGAACAGGTGCGCGGTGTTGCAGATGGCCACCAGCACCGAGGCGCCCATCGCCAGCAACGCGGTCGCGCCGGTGATCAGCGCCGGGGTCGGGTCGGGCCCGCCGTGGCACAGCGCGTCGGTGCGGTCGGGCACCCTCGGGTCGCTCCAGACGACCACGGGCACGTGGTCCTGGTCCCGGCCGGCCTCGGTCGCCCGGACGAGCTTGTCCAGGAAATCGACGGTGGCGGCGGGACCCATGCCGCCGAGCACACCCAGCATGATCAGCTCCTCCCGGTCGGGGTCGCGGCGCGGCCGTCGTTGTGCCGGCGCACGGCGGGGAGAAGGGCTCGCGGTACCGGATCGCGCCCCGGGCGTCGCGGCCGGGCACGACCGCCGACTTCGCGTGCACGCTCGCGCCGAACGGCACGTCGAGCGTACCGCGGGCGAACCCGGAAACGATGGCGGACAACGGATCCACTGCGTCCAGCAGGGGCGACAGACCCGGCTGCGCGCACCGGATCCCGTCGGCGTTGACCTTCGCGCTCGGGATGCCGCCGGCCTCGTCGACGCTCTTGGTGATCACCTTGGTCGCGCCGCCCTCGTCCGGCCGGCGGTGGACAGGAACCCCGCGGACGTGCTGGGCTTGGGGCCCAGCCGGACCCGGGGGTGGCCGGTCTGTTCCGCCTCCCGCGATGTCGAGGAGTGCGCCACTGAGCCTGTCGGAGTACCTCCGCGACAACTGGATCGACGTCGTCAACGACGCGATCCTGCACGTGGATCTCACCCTTGCGGCGGTGGCGCTGGCCGTGCTGACCGGGATGACGATCGGCGTGCTCACCTACCGGCGGCGGTGGCTCGGGTCGGTGGCGACCACGACGACCGCGGCGTTCCTGACCGTCCCGTCGATCGCGCTGCTGGGCATCCTGATCGGCCCGTTCGGGCTGGGGCTGACGAACGTCCTGTTCGCGCTGGTGCTCTACGCTCTCCTGCCGATCACGCGCAACACGATCGTCGGGTTGCGCGGCGTCGATCCGGCCGTGGTGGACGCCGCGCGCGGCATGGGTCTCGGGCGCGTGCGGCTGCTGTGGCGCGTGCGGATGCCGCTGGCCTGGCCGGTGATCCTCTCCGGGATCCGGGTCTCGACGCAGCTCACGATCGGCATCGCGGCCATCGGCGCGTACGTCAAGGGCCCGGGGCTGGGCAACGAGATCTTCGACGGCCTCGGCCGGTTCGGTTCGGTCAACTCGCTGAACCAGGTGCTGACCGGAACGCTGGGGATCGTGGTGCTGGCGCTGCTGTTCGACCTGGCCTTCGTGGTCGTCGGCAAGCTGACCGCCCGGCGACGTCCGCGCACCCGCCGGGAGGCGGTCCCGGAGACGCCGGGGGAAGCGGCCGGAGCCGGCGGCGAGACGATCGAGCTGCGGGACCTCGGCAAGCACTACCCCGGACAGGCGGTGCCCGCGGTCGAACACCTGACGATGCGGATCCCCGCGGGGGAGATCGTCGTGCTGACCGGCCCGTCGGGGTGCGGCAAGACGACCACCATGCGGATGATCAACCGGCTCGTCGAGCCCACCTCGGGCGTCGTCACGATCGGCGGAACCGACGTGTCCGCACTGGACCTCGACGAACACCGGCGGCACACCGGGTACGTCATCCAGCAGGTCGGGCTCTTCCCGCACCTGCGGGTGGACGCGAACATCGGGGTGGTGCCGCGGGTGCTCGGCTGGACCCGCCGCCGCATCGCCTCCCGCGTGCGGGAGCTGCTCGACGTCGTCGGCCTGACCCGCGAACACGGCAGCCGGTACCCGCGTGAGCTTTCCGGGGGCCAGCAGCAGCGCGTCGGCGTGGCGCGGGCGATGGCCGCGGACCCGCCGGTCATGCTGATGGACGAACCGTTCGGCTCCACCGATCCGATCACGCGCGCCCGGCTGCAGGACGAGTTCCTGCGCCTGCAGCGGAAGGTGCGCAAGACGATCGTGTTCGTCACGCACGACTTCGACGAAGCGCTCAAGGTCGGCGACCGGATCGCCGTGCTGCGGCCACGCTCGCGCATCGCGCAGTACGACACGCCCCAGGCGATCCTCGCCGCGCCGGCCGACGACTACGTCGCGGCCTTCGCCGGTTCGAAGCGGAACCTGAAGCGGCTCGGGCTGATCCGGTTGGCGGACCTGGAACTCCGGCCGGTGGCCGGGGCCGGCGGGCGGCCCACGATCTCGCGCGAGGCCACCCTGCTGGACGCACTGGACACGATGGTGCGCACCGGCAGCACCGCGGTCGTGGTGACCGAGGACGGCACGGGGCGCGCGCTGGGGGAGTGCGACGTGTCCGGCCTCGTCGCGGCGCTGCAGGCAGCCGGCGGGGCACCGCCGCCCGCGGTCCCGGACGCCGGGGCCGCACCCGGCCGGGACACCGGGCCGCCCCCGCGGCACCGACGGCGCCGGCTCGGGCTGCTGGTGCGCCCGGTGCTGCTCACCCTCGCCCTGCTGGCGCTCTTCCTGCTCGTGCGCGCGCAGCCGCTCGACTCGATCGAACAGCGCTACCTCAACGCCGGCGAGATCTTCGCCGAGCTGGGCGCGCACGTGCGGCTCACGCTCATCTCGACGGTGTGCACCCTCGCCGTCGCCCTCCCGCTGGGCGTCCTGCTCACCCGCCCCGGCGCCCGGTGGGTCCGGCCGATCGGCCTGGGCCTGGGCAACCTCGGCCAGGCGATCCCGTCGATCGGGCTCGTCGTGCTGCTCGCGCTCTGGATCGGCACGGGCACCGCGACGGCGGTGACGGCGCTGGTCGTCTACGCGACCTTGCCGGTGCTGCGCAACACGATCGTCGGCCTCGACGGCGTCGACCCGACGCTCGTCGACGCCGCGCGGGGGATGGGCATGACGAAGACGGCGATCCTGTGGCGGATCGAGCTGCCGCTGGCCGTCCCGGTGATCCTCGCCGGCGTCCGGACGGCGCTCGTGCTCACCGTCGCGAGCGCGACGCTGGCGACCTTCATCGACGGCGGCGGCCTCGGCGGCGGGCTCGTCGCCGGGATCGGCCTGTACCGCCCGATCCTCAGCCTGACCTTCGGCATCGTCGTCGCCGCTCTGGCGCTCTTCGCCGACTGGCTGGGCCTGGTCGCCGAGGAGGTCCTGCACCCGCGCGGTAGGTAGCTCTCCCACGATTCGAGGAGGACCGATCCATGAGGATCTCCCAGCGCGCGACGGTCGCGGCCGTCGTGCTCGCCGCGGCGCTCGCGGCCGGTTGCACGATCGGCAAGGACCAGACCGGCTCCGAGGTGGGGGCGGGCTCCATCGAGAAGATCGACGCGCTGGCCGGCGCGCAGATCCGCGTCAGCTCCAAGGAGTTCGACGAGCAGCTGCTGCTCGGCCAGATCGCACTGGTCGCGCTGCAGGCGGCCGGGGCGAGCCCGCAGGACAAGACCAACATCACCGGCTCGAGCAACGTCCGGCAGGCGCTCACCAGCGGCGCGGTCGACCTGTACTGGGAGTACACCGGCACCGCCTGGATCAGCTACCTCAAGCGGACCGAGCCGATCGCCGACGCGCAGGCGCAGTACGACGCGGTCAAACAGGCCGACGCCGCCAACGGGGTGACCTGGTGGGCCCGGTCGCCGGCCAACGACACCTACGCCCTCGCCGGCAACGCGGCGGCGATCGCCCGCACCGGGGTCAAGACGATCTCGGACTACGCGGCCCTGGTGAAGCGGGACCCGGCCGCGGCCTCGACGTGCATGGGCCCGGAGTTCAAGAGCCGCGACGACGGGTTCCCCGGCCTGGAGAAGGCCTACGGGTTCACCTTGCCCGCACCGCAGGTGCACCTGCTCAACGACGCCGTCGTCTACGCCGGCGTCGGCAAGGGGGACACCTGCGGCTTCGGGTCGGTCGCCTCCACCGACGGGCGCGTGGCGGGGCAGAACCTGACCGTGCTGGAGGACGACAAGCACTTCTTCCCGACGTACAACCCCGCCATCGCGATCGCCACCGGCGTCGCGCAGAAGTACCCGCAGCTGGAGCAGGTGTTCACCCCGATCGCCGCGAAGCTCGACACGGCCACGCTCACGGACCTGAACAAGAAGGTCAGCGTGGACGGCCGGAAGCCCGGCGTCGTGGCCCGCGACTGGCTCAAGTCGGCCGGGTTCATCAGCTGAGCCGTCCGCATCAGCGCCGGATCACGTAGTGTCCTACCGCCCGCCACAGCCTCTTCGAACAGGAGTCGAGATGCAGTACGCGAACGAAGAACAACCGGAGCCGCGGCAAGTGAAGGTCCTCGACCGTGAAGACATCGGTCTGGTTGTCGACGAAGGCAAAAGCTTCGGCTCCGGCAACGCGCACGTCTACTGTGTCGGCGTCCATTTTCCGGCCACCGGGGAAGTGAAGTTCTACGACAAGAGCAAGGTCACGACGGTTTGACGCGGTGACAAATTCGTGCTCCGCGGGTAGCCTGTGAACGAATGAACGATCTGTTCGCAGAGTTTCAGGAGGCGGCTTGCCACCCGCGTTCACGGCCGGGGAGCGCGCCCGGATCACCGAAGGGCTCCTGGAGACGGGATACCGGCTGTTCACCACCCAGGGCCTGCGCAAGACCGCCCTCGACGACCTGGCCGCCCCGGTGGGGATCGCCAAGAGCAGCTTCTACGCCTTCTTCGCCTCCAAGGAGGCGCTGTACCTGGAGCTGATGCTGCGTCAGGCGCCCCGGCTGCACAGCCGGTTGTCCGCGGTGCTGGAACAGGCCGAAGACACCCGGGCGGCGCTGCGCGGTTTCCTGCGGGCCACCGTGCAGATCCTGGAGGACGACCCGCTCTACCACCGGCTGATCACGCATCCGGAGGAGATGCGGGCCGTGGCCGGGCGCGTCGGGCCGGCGGATGCGGCGCGGGCCCGGGAGGTGCTGCCGCTGCCGGAGTTCCTGGCCGCCGCCCGGGCCAAGGGGCAGCTGGTCGACGCCGGCACCGACGAGCTGCTCGGCGTGCTCCAAGCGGTCTTGCTCCTCCCGATGCACCGCGACGACATCGGTGAGGACCGCTATCCCGGCGTGCTCGACCGGCTCATCGACATCGTCGCCACCGGACTGACCACGGAGTGACTGTGCACGAAGGTGTCTTCACCGGTGGCGCGGCCTATCGGGAATTCGGCACGGGGGACCCGCTCGTCGTGTTCCGCACGGTGCTGCCGGACTCGGCCAATCCCTCGGGCGCGGCACGCTGGGCGGAGGTGCGCTCCCTGAAGGCCTTGGCCGCGCGGTTCACCGTGCTGGTCGTCGGCCGCCGTCCCGGGCTCGAACCCGGCGTCACCATGGCCGAGCTCGCCGCCCACCACGCCGAGGAGCTGCGTGAACGGTTCGACGGCCCGGTGGACGTGCTCGGCGTTTCGACCGCGGGCTGCCTCGCCCAGCAGTTCGCCGCCGACCACCCCGGACTGGTCCGCCGGCTCGTGGTCGGTGCCGCCGGGTCGAGACTCGGACCGGACGGCCGGCGCATCCAGCACGCGTACGCGGACCTGCTGGCCGCCGGCCGGTACCGGGCGGCGGCCGCGGCGCTCGCGCCGGGGATCGCGGATGCGCGTGCCGGCCGTGCTCTGCTGGCCGGCGTGCTGCGAGCGACCGCCGCCCGCCCGGCGGACCCCCGCGGAATGGTGGCCCTGCTGCGGGCCGAGGACGCGTTCGCCATCGAGGACCGGCTCGATGAGATCACCGCACCCACCCTGGTCATCGCCGGCACGCGGGACGCCTTCTACCCGCCGGAGCTCGCCGGAAGGGTGGCCGAAGGTGTGCGTGACGGCAGGCTGAAGCTCTACGAGGGACGCAGGCACCACACGGTGATGACCGACCGCCGGTTCAGCCGGGACGTCATCGCCTTCCTCGGCCCGCGCGGCGTACCGTCCGAAGTGGACAATGACGGGTAGTTCAGCGGCGGCTACGGCGCCTCGGCGACGGCCGCCGCGTTGAGCAGCCGGGTGGCCGTCGCGCAGGCTTCGTCGGTGATGATGTGGTCGGTGCCCGGGTCGATGCGCAGGTCCACCTCCGCTCCGGCCTGCCGCAACAGTGCGGCCGTCTCTTCGACCCGGTGCCGGGGGCCCCACGGGTCGTCCTCGATGCTCCGCAGCACCACGGGAACTCCGCACAGGCCCTGTCCGGCCGGCACCGGCGGCGCCGTGCCGAGGTAGCCGCCGGTGAACAGGACGAGTCCGGCCACCGGCCGCGGGGCGCTCAGCACCAGGTGCGACAGCAGGCAGGCGCCCTGCGAAAAGCCCCACACCCGGTCGAAACCGGCTCCGGCGAGCCGGTCGAGGGACGCTTCCAGCACCCGCACCGACCGGTCCAGCGCCGGCTGGTTGCGCTCGACCGGTTCCAGGAACGACAGGGGGTACCACGTGTTGCCCTCGGCTTCGGGCGCGAAGAACCGCACTGACGCCGTGTCGAGCCGGGAAGCTGTCGCCTGCATGAAGGCCGGGTCCTGGCCGCGGCCGTGCACGGCGAGCACGGCCAGTGCGGCCCGGTCCGCCGGAGCGCCCCACTCGGCGAGGACCGGGGTCACGGCGTCTCCTGCAGGTCGAGGAACACCCACCGCGCACCGGGTGCCAGGCCGCTGAGCAGCTTGCCGCAGTTCTGCAGCACGACCGGGCTGGAGGTGATGTGCTGGGTGCCGGCGTGCAGGTCGCGGAAGAACCGCTGGAGGACACCGTGGCGCAAGGCCGCCGTCGCCGCCCACTTGTAGACGGTCTGGCCCACCGCGTGCACCGACCACGTGGTGTTGTTGAGCATCAGCCGCGTCAGCGTCTCCTGGCCGGTGCTCAGGGGCTCGCCGCGGTCCAGGGTGGCCTCGTTGTCCGCCCAGACCTCCGTCGCCCACGCCCGCGCCGCGCGCAGTTTCGCCTCGGCCTGGGCGTATTCGGCGTAGAACTGCTGCGTGTCCACCGACGCGCCCGGGCTGCCGGTCTTCTCGGCCGCCAGCAGTTTCAGCTCGTCGAGCAGCCGGCGGCCGACCCCGAGCGCCCACCCGGTGTGGCAGACGCCCGCCATGTTCGCCAGCCCCATGCGGTAGATGGCGCCGCCGTGCCGGACGTCGGTGGTCGCGATGCCGTACACGTGGCTCTCCGGCACGAAGACGTCCTCGCACACGTAGTCGTGGCTGCTGGTCGCCCGCAGGCCCAGCACGTCCCAGTTGTCGATCACGGTGGCCTGCTCCTTGGGCAGCGTGAAGACCAGCGCCTCGCCGGTCTCCGCGCAGAGCGCGGCGGTGTGGATGTGGGTCGCCATCGAGATCCCGGACGCGAAGTGCCAGTGCCCGCTGATGCGGTAGCCGCCGTCGGCCCGCACGGCCGTGCCGAGTTTGGTGCCCTGGCCGGCGATGAGCGCGTGGTCGCCGTGGCCGGCGTCCGGGTAGAGGTCCGCGGCGGCTTCGGGGCCGAGGTAGGCGGCCGTCGTGCCGGTGACCATCTGCACGGCCATGAACGCCCAGCCGACCGAAGCGTCCGCGGAGGACAGTTTGGCGATCGTGTCGATCACCTGGCGTGGCGAGAACTCGTAGCCACCGAGCTCGCGGGGGATGCCGATCTTGAACGCGCCGGTGCCCTGCAGGGCCTTGGCGGGCTCGTCGGGCACGCGGCCGAGTACCTCGCCCTGGTCGGCGGTCTCCTCGATGACCGGCGTGATCGCGTCGAGCCGGGCCATGACCGCGTCGAATTCGGCGCTGACGTGCAGGTGGTTCACGATGTCCGTCCTCGGGTGCTCAGCGTGGCCAGGATCCAGTCGATGACGGGTTTCACGGTCTCGTCCGAGTTCGCCTCGAAGATCAGCCCGTGCCCGTTGCCGGTGATGCCGAAGTCCGGCAGGTGCAGCGGCCGGGCGTGCGCCCCGGCACCGGCCAGGAACTCGACGACCTGCGGGGCGAACCCGGCGAACGCCGACGCCCCGCCGGTCACCACCGCGACCGGCTTGCCCGCCGGCGCCGGGATGCGCCGCCCGGTGACCTCGGCCGGGTCGCGGGCCGGCGGGTCGCAGGTGATCGCCGCGCTGGTGAGGCCCCAGGTCAGCGTGCCGAGTCCGGGGAACCGCGCGAACGCCGGCCCCATCGGCTCGATCGCGGTGTCGCCCGGCGGCGCTTCCCACTGCACGAACAACGGCGCCCGTTGCACGGTTCCGTGTTCCGTGCGCACCCGCTCGCCGGGTACCCAGAACTGTCCACGCCGGACGGTGATCTCGTGCCCGCCGGCCACGTGCGGTGCGCTCATGTGCGCCGCCTTCAGAGGTCGATCGGTTCCAGCAGGCCCAGGATTTCGTCGCGGCGGTGTTCGAACTGTTCCGGCAGCTGGAAGCGGGTGCCGAGTTCGTGCGGTGACTCGTCGCAGGTCCAGCCGCCGTCGGCGTGGGTGACGGCGAGCTCGAACAGCGCGCCGCTCGGGGTGCGGACGTAGACGCTCTTGAAGTACTTGCGGTCCTTGAGCTCGGAGATGTCGGTGTAGCCGCGCCCTTCGATCGCGAACTTCAGCGCGTCCTGGTTCTCCAGGGTGGCGGCGTTCCACGCGAAGTGGTGGTAGGTGCCGGCGCCGTAGCTCCAGGTGCCCTGGTCGTCGGTGCGGTTGACGGTGATCTCGAGGTGGTTGCCGTGCTTGGCGTCGCCGATCTGCAGCCCGATGACGTCGCCCTCCTCGGCGAGGTCGTCCCGGGCGAAGAACGACTCGCCGGCGAACTCGACCATGCGGTCGGGCGTGGCCATGTGCACGCCGATGCCGTGGATGCCGTGGATCGCGTGTTCTTGCGGCACGCCGTGGCCGGGATGGCCGACCCGGTCGTCACCGCTGTTGCCGACGAACAGGTACTCGATGCCCGACGGGTGCCGGAACGCGAGCCGGCGCTTGCCGAACCGCTCGACGTCGGCGACCTCGACGCCGTGCCCGGTCAGCCTGCCGTGCCAGAAGCCCAGCGAGTCCTCCGGGACCGACAGCAGGACCTCGCGAGCCTGGTTGGTGCCGCGCTTGCCGTAGAACCCGGCCTGCGCCCACGGGAAGGTCGTGACGACGCTCGACGGGTCGCCCGCGGCGTTGGAGTAGTACAGGTGGTAGACCGGCAGGGAGCCGTCGAACAGGACGGTGCGCTTGATGAAGCGCAGGCCGAGGATCTTGACGTGGAAATCGACGTCTTCCTGGGCGTCCGCCACGGAAAGCGTCACGTGGTGCGAACCTTGCACGTAGGTCATGGATGGCTCCTCTGCACTGGGACGTCCGCCGGGGCGAACTGTAGGAACGCGGCGGGCCGGTGGGTGGCGCGAGAGCGCACGGCGATGTCGGACCAGCGCACTGGTCCGCGGCGGAGCGGCTGGGTACCGTGGGCTGACCGACCGTGGAGTGCGACGATGACGTCATTCACCGCGCTACCGGCGCAGTTCACCGGCGTGGCGCCGCGACCGATCACGTTCACGTCGTGGGCGGACGCCGTCCGGCGCAGTGTGCTGAGCTTCGAGTTCGACTGCGACCGGCCGGAGGAGTTCACCGGCCGCGTCCGCGACCGGCACCTGCACGGCGTCAGCTTCGTCGACATGGCCTCCGGACGGCACGCGGCCTACCGCGACCACCGCACGATCCGGCCCGCCGACGCCGGGTTCTACGTGCTCACCCTGCAGCTCGCCGGCGAGATCCGCATCGCGCAGGACGGCCGCGTCGCCCGGCTCGAGCCGGGCCTGTTCGCCTTGTACGACTCGGGCAAACCGGCGACCTTGACCGTGGGTGACGGCTACCGCTCCACCTGCATCCGGTTCCCCAAGACCGCGATCACGCCCCGGCCGGACGATCCGCTGGCCGAGATCACCGCGACGCCGTTCGCCTGCGCGCCGGGTCTCACCGACACCGTGTGGAGCACGGTGGTCAGCGTCAACCGCAACCTCGATGCGCTTGGCCCGCACGGACCCACCACCATCCGGTCGCTGATGACCCTCGTCGGCACGATGCTGCGCGGCGAACTCGGGCCCCACGTCCCCGCGCGACCCCCGCACGAGGAACTGCTCGAGCGGATCGTCGCCCACATCGACGATCACCTGGCCGATGCCGACCTCGGCCCCGGCCGGATCGCGGCCGCGCACTTCCTCTCGCCACGGGCACTGCACGGCCTGTTCGAGCGGACCGGCACCACGGTGTCCCGCTGCATCCGCGAGCGCCGGCTGGAACGCTGCCGGCTCGACCTGGCCGACCCGGCGCTCGCGCACGTTGCGGCCTCCGCCGTCGGGGCGCGGTGGGGTTTTCGGGGCGCGTCGCACTTCGGGCAGGTGTTCAAGCGGGAGCTGGGGTTGACGCCCGCGGAGTTTCGCCGTCAGGTGCTCGCGGGCGGATCCCTTCGCGCTCCGTGAGACGGTCGCCCCGAACCCTCCGGCGGTTACCGCTGGTGGAGGGCGGCGAGCACGGCGTCCAGGCTCGGGAGCCACCTCCGCCGGGGATCCGGCGCGACGAGCCACTCCATTCCCGGTGCGCCGCGTCGGGGATCGAGGGGCAGGGGGAGCAGGGCGCCCCACGCGAGCACCTCGACGGCCAGGGGGAGTGCCGACGGTGGGGGAATGAGCCCGTCGGTTTCCGCCAGGACCGCGACCCGCTGTCCGTGCGGCGTCGACACGACCACGGCCGGACCCGGGCAACCGATGGCGGCGAGCCGCGCCAGCACCGGCGCCGCGCTCAGCTTGGGCAGCGTCGCGGCGCAGATGCCGTTCTCGAGCGACAGGAACGGCCGGCTTCCGCGCCACTGCACCGACCAGCCGAAGAGCTGCCGGTACACGGCGTCGGCCCGGTCGCGGGGCGAGTCCGGCGCCGTGAAGGACTCAGTCGGCTGCAGGTGCTGGTCCAGCGACATCGTCGGCGCCTTCCGCTCGGGGTCGGGTGCCAGGCTAGCGGCACTCAGTGCCACTAGCAAGCCACTGCTACGTTCCCGTCATGACCGATGCACCGCGCCGCGTGCCCGCCACCAGGGCCGGAGCGACCCCCGCGGGCCGGCGGCGGCTGCGGCGCGCGCTCGCCGCCGCGGCCGTGGAGCTGTTCGCGGCGAACGGCTACGAGGCCACGACGGTGGACGAGATCGCGGCCGCGGCAGGCGTCGGCCGCCGCACGTTCTTCCGCTACTTCGAAACCAAGGACGACGTGCTCTTCGCCAACCACGACGAAATCGTGGCGGAGATGGAAGAGGTGTTCGCGGCCGCGGACCCGGGGCGCGATCCGGTCGAGGTGGCGTGTGCCGCGGTCGGGCTGGTCCTGGATTCCTACGCCGGCGACCTCGACGTGTCGCTCAAGCGCTTCGCCTTGACCCGTGCCGTGCCTTCCCTGCGTGACAAGGAAGTCGCGACGGTCGATCGGTACCAGCGCGTCCTCGCGCGTTACCTGCAGGCGCGGTTCGAGGACCAGGGCGGCGAGGCGGCGAGCCTGCGGGCGGCCGTCATCGCCGCGGCGATCGCCGCGGCCAACAACCACGTCCTCCGGCGCTGGTTGCGCAGCGGCGGAAAGGGTGACATCAAGACGGCCGCGGCCGAGGCCTTCGCGCTGGTCGCCGACGCCTTCCGGACGCGGACCGACGCCGCGGGCGGCGACGTGGCCACGGTGGTCGCCGTGATGACCACGGCGACTCCGCTGCAGCAAGTCCTCGCCGAAGTCCGGGCCGCGCTCGGCGAAGGCGGTGAGCGGCCCGCTTCCTGACGTCTTTGGCACTGAGTGCCATTGTGCTGGTGGGGAAGCCCCCGATCACGGGCCCCCGGTGAACCCGGCGGGCGGGTACGGCACGCCGTGGGGCGGAACCCGGCGGTTGGCCGCGGTGAGCTTGACGAGGCCGAGGACCGCGCTGACGATGAGCGCGACGAGCAGGAACGGGATCGCGGCCAACTGGCTCACCCGGAACCCCAGCGCGTCGGAGATCAGCCGGCCGACGACCGGCGCGAGCAGCAGGGCGAGCGCGCCGGACGCGGCGGCCACACCCGCGACGACGCCGCGTCCTGCGCGGAGTTTCAGGATCAGCGCGACGGCCGCACCGGCGGCCGCGCCCGTGCCCAGCCCGGACAGGGCGCGCCCGGCCAGCAGGAGCCCGCTGCCCGGGGTGAAGGCGGTCAGCAGGACGCCGAGGAACAGGAAGCCGATCGCGGGGACGGTCACGGCCGTGGGAAAGCGGGCGCCGAGCAGGAGTCCGACGGGCACGGCGAGTGCCGTCGCGACCAGGTAGGGGAGCAGCACGATCAGCAGCACGCTCTGGCCGGACAAGCCGAGGTCGAGCTGGAGGGCCGACCTGCCGTCGAACCGGTGGACCACGGTCAGCATGAACAACCCGACCAGGGCGGCGAACCCGGGCCCGAACACCTGCCACCAGACAGGCTCGACGACCGGACGAGTGACATGCGGCGGCGGAGGCGTCACGTGCATGGAGCTCACCGTATAGCGTCGCGGCCCGGCATCCACGGCGTTGCCCGAAGTGTCCGGAAAGTCGTCGAGCGAGGGGCAGCTCCCCTCAACTGTATAACGACCTATACGGTGGGCGAATACAAGATCCACATCCGCGGTGTCCGGCTTCTCCTTCAAAAACCGCACAGAGACCAGGGGTCAGGACTCGGCTGCGACCGTGAACTCCAGGGCCCAGCGGCCGGTCGTCACCGGGGCCGCGCCGCGGAAGGCGAGGCCGCATCCGGTGGCCAGTTCGGTCAGCTCCTCGACGGTTCTTTCCTTGCTGCCGAAGCACATCAGCATGAACAGGTCGATCGCGGTGTCGGCCCCGTGTCCGCGGACCGGCTCGATCAGCACGATGGCGGCGTCCGGCGCGGCGGCGCGGCGGCAGCCGGCCAGGATCCGGCGGGCGTGCTCGTCGTCCCAGTCGTGCAGGATGTCGGAGAGCAGGTACGCGTCGGCTCCCGCGGGCAGCGGGTCGAAGAAGCTGCCGGCCACGGCGCTCGCCCGATCGTCGAGCCCGGCGGCCTTCAGCCGTCCGCCGGCGGCCGCGGCCGCCGGCGGCAGGTCGAGGATCCGGCCGCGGACGCCCGGGTGGGCCCGCAGGATCTCGATGAGCAACGGCCCGTCACCGCCACCCACGTCGACGATGTCGGGGAACCGGCTCCAGTCGAAGTTCCGGGCGATCAGCGGCGCCTGTTCGCGGAACCGCCAATTCATCTGGGCGTCGAACGTAGTCCGCAATTTCGGCTCGGCATCGAGGTCGGTCCAGAAATCGCGGCCGTACCGGCGCGGATAGGCCGGGGCGCCGTCGGTCATCACGTCGAGGAGCTCGACGAAGGCGAGTTCGGCCCGGCCCCCGGCGCAGGTGATGTCGAGCAGTGGTTTGGCGCCCTCGGGCGCGTCTTTCCGCAGTTGCGCGCCGAGTTCCGTCGGCCGGTAGCGGCCGTCTTCGGCGGTCAGCTCGAAAACCTCCACGGCGACCAGGTGGTCGAGCAGCCGACGCAGGGCCGCCGCCGACGTTCCGCTCCGCGACGCGAGCTGATCCGCTGTCGCCCCTTCGGTTCCGGCGTGTTCGGCCAGTCCGAGCGTCGCGGCCACGCGCACGGCCATCGGGGTGGCCAGATCGGCCAGGGGCATGATCGACCGCTTCGCCTTCGGTTGGTCCATTTCGCCAGGCTAGCAAGGGGGTTCAGTGGTACGGACCGGTTCGTATGCCCGGGCAGGTCATCGTCCCGGCGTTCATGGGTTTCCGGCGCGGCGATCAACTGCGGGGGTTCGTGGGTAACGCCTGAACCGGCTTTCCGGTTGCCTCCGCCGGGGCCCGGAATGTTCCGAGCTGCCGGAGCCGCCGGTGCCGGTCCTAGGTTGGAGAGGATCGTCAGAACAGGGGGAATTGCATGACCACGGGTAGATTCGCCCGGTCGGCACGCGCTGCCTGCGCGCTGACCGCGGCACTCACCATCACCGGCGCTGCGTTCGCGACGCCCGCGTCCGCGGACACCGGGCCGAACCTCAAGATCGCGGCCACCGTCGAACAGGGGCGCTGGCTGCCGGGGGACGCCGTTCCGGTCGAGGTGACCGTCACCAACATCGGTGACGCGACGGCGGCCGGGGTGCACGGCGCCGCCTACACGCAGTCCGGGCCGTTCTTCTCCGTCCCGTCGGGGCCTTGGGGTGACCTGGAGTTCCAGGGCCCGGGCGGGAGCTTCGAGCCGGGGGAGAGCCGGACCTACCACCTGCGCGGCAGTGTCAGCACTCTCGACCAGGGCAACCCGGTCGTGGAGTTCACCGCGTACGGGGAATCGGAGGCCGACTACTCCGACAACTCGACGCTGGTCACCGTGCCCTTGCTGCCGAAGGAGACCACCGACCGCATCGCCGGGCACCTCTACGGCGACCGCGACCGCGACGGCAAGCCGTCCCCGGGCGAGGAGAACCTCGCCGGCGCCGAGGCCCACTTGAGCGCCAACGGCATGTCCCACGACCTAGTCGCGGTCACCGACGCCGCCGGCTTGTTCGCGTTCGACGCGCTTCCGGTGTCGTCGAGCTACCACCTGCACTTCGAGAAGGTGCCCGGGGGCTGGGTGACGCCGCCGTCGTCGCCGCCGTTGCGGCTGGACGGCAGCGGTGCGAACACCGCACTGGAGATCGCGACGATCCGGCCGCTGACCGACGTCCTGACCGAGACCATCACCCTCGACAAGCAGAGCTACGCCGTCGGGGAAACCGGTACGGCGACGGTGACTCTCCAGAACACCGGTGCCGAGCCGTTGACCGACCTCTACGCCGGCTGTGACCCGGGCGGTTTCGAGCGGGAGCTGGAAGTGCCGCACGAGCAGTGGGGTGCCTTCGACCCGTACCACCCGGCGGGCAAGCTCGCGCCGGGGGAGCGGCTCGTGCTGAAGGTCTCCGGGAAGGTGCCGGAGCGGGCCGGCCACTTCGGCCGCACCGGTCTCGGTTGCTACATCGACGACGGCAAGACCTACGGCTCCGGCCCGTACACCTACGCCGAGGCGAAGGTGCCCGGCAGGAAGGCCGATGCCAAGGGCCGCGCCTGGATCGACAAGAACGGCAACGGGCAGCCGGACAGCGACGAAGGCCTGGCGAAGACGACCGTGGCGCTGACCGAGAACGGCCGTGTCGTCGCCTTGGCCCGGACCGACGCCGCGGGCTACGCGACCTTCGCCGATGCCCCGGTGGGGCGCTACCGGCTGCGTCCGGTCGGGCCGTGGAAGACGGTCGGCGACGCCGACGTCGATGTCACGGTCCCGCCCTACGGCCTCGGCGACTGGAGCGTGCAGATGGCCCGGCGCTGACGGTGCCACGCCGTCCGGGCCGGTGCCTTCGAAGCAAGGGCACCGGCTTGGCCGGCGCGTGGCACCGCAGGAGCACCAGAGCAGAGGGGGAGCGCGTGGAAGCCGACCGGTACGTCGAGGCGCCTGCCTACCACCGTCCCCGGCCCGGCGACCCGCCGTCGGTGTTCCTGGCCGGTGGCATCACCGCGGTGGCCGAGCCGTGGCACGAGCACGCGGTGCGCACGCTGCTGGGCGCGCCGCGGCCCCTGATCGTGTTCAACCCGCACCGGGCGGACTTCCCGATCCACGACCCCGGCGCGGCGTTCGAGCAGGTCAGCTGGGAGCAGCACCACCTGCGGCTGGCCGTGCTGACCCTGTTCTGGTTCCCGCGCTCGGACCCGGCGAAGACCACGCAGCCCATCGCGCTGTTCGAGCTCGGGCAGGCACTGGGGGAGGGACGGCGCATCGTCGTCGGCGCGGACCCCGGCTACCCACGCGAACGCGACGTCCACCTGCTGTGCCGGATCAACCGCCCGGGGATGCCGGTGTGGTCCACTGTGGACGACACCCTCACCGCGGCGATCGAAGCCGCACACGGTTGATCGTGGGTTCGGCGCGCAGTTGCCGGTGACGGGTCAGCCGGCTGTCATTGGTAGGGGATGGGTAGTCCCGCGGCGCGCAGTTCGGCTTCGACGAGCGCGTTCAGCCGGGCCCAGGTCGGCTGATCTTCGCGGTGGTGGTTGATCAGCCCGTATCGGGTGACGTCGTCGGATCCCGGCCGGAAGTCCGTCGGCACGGCCAGGTGCTCGCGGTTGGCCAGCAGGTTGCCGGCCAGCGCGGACGCCAGTTCGCCGATGCGGGGGTCGTCCGGTGGCCAGGACCGCGCCTCCCAGGCACGCTGGGTCAGCTCGACGAACCCGGGGTCGTCGAGCCGGTGTTCGAGCTGGGTCAGGAAGATGCCGAAGAGCTCCGGTGCCATGGCCCTGGCCAGCACCAGTGCTTCCCGTTGGCCGGCCACGTAGCCGGGATCGAAGCCGAGCTCGGTGAGCCGGTCCAGGATCGCGCGGGCGCGGCCGGGCAGCAGGAGCCGGTCGCCGTCGGTGAGCTGTCGCAGGGTGTCGCGCCGGGCGGCCAGGTCGGCGATCCGCTCGGTGAGGCGCCGTTCGACGTCGGTGAGGGTGGCGGCGAACTGCTCGGCGTCGGCGTTGAGCAGCGGCCCGACCTCGGCCAGTGGTACGCCGGCGCCGGCCAGGGTCCGGACCTGGACCAGCCGCAGCAGGTCGGCCGAGCGGTACCGGCGGTAGCCGGAGCTGTCGCGTCGTGGTTCGTCGAGCAGCCCGTGCTGGTGGTAGTGCCGCACGGTCTTCACCGTGACCCCGGCGAACGCCGCGGCCTGGCCGATCGTGACGCTGCCGGTCGAGGAAGTCATGCGACGAGTGTGCGGGTTGACCTCGGGTCAAGGTCAACCCGCTTGCCCTCGCCGTCAGCCGGTGGCCTGCCCGGTGCAGAACTCCGCCCTGAGGAGCTTGTCCAGCGCCTTCGGGTACTCCGTTGCCAGGTCGGTTTCAGCGTCCCCGCCGGTCAGCGAGGCGGTCAGGGTCGTGCGGCCGTCGGGGGTGCTGTACATCAACGCCCCGTAGCCGATGGTGCTGCCGTTGTGGCGCAGGACGGTGACGCCGCAGCCGGCGTCCGCCACGAACAGCCCGAGGCCGTAGCCGCTTTTCGGGTGCGGCGTGCGCATCTCGGCCAGCAGTCCGGCCGGCAGCAGCCTGCCGCCCATCAGCGCTGAGAAGAACGTCTGGAGATCCTGGGTGGTCGAGATCATGTCACCGGCACCGAACAGCAGCGACGGGTTCTGGCGGGTGACGTCGACCGTCGGCCACTGGCCGGCGTTCTGGTAGTGGTAGTAGCCATGGGCGTGCGGCCCGGGGATCTCCGGCGACGTGCCCGGCACCACGGTGCCGCGCAGCTTGAGCGGGTCGAGGAGCCGCCGCCGCACCTCCTCCGCGTAGGAGTGGCCGGTGACGTGCTCGATCAGCAGTGCGGCCAGCGTGTAGTTGGTGTTGGAGTAGTTCCAGTCCGTGCCCGGCGTGAACAGCGCCGGCCTGGCCAGCGAGAACCTCGCCAGCTCGCCGGGCCGGTAGGTGCGGAACCGGTTGTCCACCCATTCCTGGCCCGTCGAGGGGAGCCCCGGCAGGGTCGTGCCGTCGTAGTGGTCACCGGTGTGGCTGAACACCCCGCTGGTGTGCTGCAGCAGCATCCGCACCGTGATCCGCCGGTCCAGCCCGAACCCTGGCAAGTAGCCGGCGGCCGGCGCGTCCAGCCCGACCTTGCCCTCGGCCACCAGCTGCAGCACCACGGTCGCGACGAAGGTCTTGGTGTTGCTGCCGATCCGGAACCGCCCGTTCGCCGGCGGCTTCGCGGTCCCGCCCAGCTCGCGCACCCCGGCGCTGCCCACCCACTCACCCCGCTCGTCGTCCACCCGCACCTGCATCCCGAGGAAACCGGCGTCGACGAATCCCTGCACGGCCTCCCGCAGCTCCGGGCGATCCGGCCCGGCCTCCGCCGTGGCCGGGACGGCCACCCCGCCCAGCGCGACAGCCAGCGCAGTGACCGCCACCCGCCGGAAGATCCTCGGCACCCTTTTCCGGAACCCGATGTTGTTCGTCATGCGGCCAGGCTCCAGCCTGACCTCGGGGCGGGGTCAACTCCGGATCGGACGTGCCTCGCCTCTCATCCCACGGTCTCGCCCACCCTGCCGCCATCAACCGGCGCGCACCGGCTCAGGAACTCGAGCCGGCGAGCACCTGCAGCCCCAGCGGGGTGATGGCGTGCGTCGCGCCCTTCTCGTGCCGGTGGGTCGTGATCAGCCCCGCGTCCCGCAGGACGCTCGTGTGGTGGCTGATGGTCGCCGGCGCGACGCCGACCAGTTTCGCCAGCCCGGTGGTGCTCGTGCCGCTCACGACCGCGCGCAGGATCGTCGCCCGGGTGGTGCCCAGCAGCGCGTTCAGGGTGCCGCCGCCAGCACCGTGACCGGCGGCCAGCAGCCGGGCCCGGGGCTGGATCGGGAACACCAGGATGGGACGCAGCAGCGGATCCGCCAGCGCGACCGGGTGGAGCACGCAGAAGTAGCAGGGGGCCAGCAGCAGCCCGCGGCCGCCGAGGTGGAGGTCGCGGTCGAGGGGGTAGTCGACCGCGAGGACCGGCGGCTCCCACGTCGCGGCCGGGCTGAACCACCGCAGCAACCCTTCGGGCCCAGCCTCGAGGTAGCGCCGGGCGCCGTCCGCCCAGCCGGCGCGCAAACCGCCGTCGATGGCCGGGAGCTGCGGTTCGAGCAACGAACGGAAATACACCCGCAACGCCTGCCGCAGGTGGCGCAGGGCGGGCACCTTCCCGGCGGCGAGCCCGTTCAGCCAGCGCGCCGCCGCACCGCAGTCCGGCCGGAGCCGGCCGACTTCCGGGGCCACCCGCGCGGACGGCGTCGACAGAACCGCGTCGACCCCGGCGTCGATATCGGTGGAATCCGAGGCGGGGGTGAGGAAATCGGGGAAGTACGCCGCGTGCGGCGCCACGGTCAGGAGGGTTTGCACGGCCGAGCGCAGCGCACGGTCGCGGCTCACGCGGTCGCGGACCCGGCGGCGCCAGGGGTCGAAGCCCAGCTGTTCCTTGGTGTGCTGGAGAACCTGGACGCTGCTGACGATCTCCCACATGAGATCCATTTCGAGCTTCAGCCGCGTCCGGGCCAGATCGAGGTCCGTGAAGTGGATGCGCAACTGCGGCACGACGGCCCCCCACACGACTTCGCGTTCACCGGCGAACGACGATTCGAACGTACTCGAAAGGGGGCGCGCGCTCGGCGCTTTCGGGCAAAACTTCCGCCTTGTCCACTTTCTGACAGGAGGTCACCGTGCTGGTTCGACGCAGTTCACGGAAAACGCCCGAAGCACGACGCAGGGTGGGCCGGACGGGGCTCGGAGCCGCACTGGCCGCGGTCGCGGCGGCGGTGGTGACGGTCGTGGTCCCGGGGGTCGCCCACGCTCAGCAGAACCTGAGCGCCAGCCAGTCGTACGGCTACGCCGGCGCCGGGATCGACTTCACCGGTCCCAGCAGCTTCCACGTGTACGACCTCGTCGTCGCGGACTGGGGGTGCGACGGCGAGGCGCCCTACGCGCAGTTCTTCTACCGCCTCGGGTCCTCGACGCACCGCTGGGACTACACGCCGACGAAACGGTACGACCACTCGGGCTGCGACTCGGGCGACTTCACCACCTACACGAACCTGAACTTCACGCTGAGCGGGGACACCATCGCCGACATGGGCCTGGTCATCTGCCGCTCTTCGGGTTGCCACCTCGGCAACGTCGTGCACAACCCCTACGTCGGCGGCTGAGTCAGGGTTTCGGCAGCTTGCCCACCAGCGCCTTGCCGAACGCCACCGCCGTGTCGCAGGCGCCACCGCCGGTTTTCGAGGCGAAGATCCGGATGTGTTCCGTGCGCTTCGCGTCGAACTGGCGGTGGTTCCACGACACCGCGCAGCTGTCGCCGGCCGGGTTGCGCGTGCCGGTGACGCCGCCGAGGTCGACCGGGCTCCCGTCGTCCGGCACGGTGGAATACCCCTTGTCGAAGGTCAGCCGCAGCGACGTCGCCGCGGTCCACTCGCACTCGCGCAGCCGGTTGAGCTTGACCTCGCGGACCGGGCCGAGCACCGGCGCCACCGCGGTCTTGTCGAGCACGGTGCACGGGTCCGACGCGAGCAGCGTGCCGGGCGGCAGGTCGTACCCGGCGCCGCCGCGGACGCGTTCGAGGACCTTGGCGAGCGTGGTCTTCGCCAGGCCGCACGTCTCGGCCAGCGCCGTCACGCCCAGTTCCGGCTGCGCGGGCACCTGGACGCTGGCGTCGCACGTGCTGCCGCTGATCTCGGTGAACAGCACCGGCCGGCCGTCGAGGTCCTCGGCCGGCCTGCCGCCCTCGACGTAGATCTGGTCGCCGAGCTTGATCGAGATCTTTTCGCCGGACTTCGCCCGGTAGTCGCAGCGGTCGAAGTACCCCGAGTCCGGCACGGCGCTCAGCTTGCCCGCGTCCTGGACACTGACGTCGTTCAGCACCTTGCACGGATCCGTGCGCCGCAGCGTTTCCAGGCTCGTCGGATCCAGGTTCGCGCCCGCGGTCGGCGGATCCGCGCCGGCCCTCGTCCCCAGCACCGCCACCAGGCTGCCCACGGCGAGCCCGGCGACGGCGGCCAGCGCGGTCACGACCGGGAACCAGCGGCGACGGCGGGGCGGCGCGGGCAGTGGCACGGGCGCCGGCCAGGACAGCGCGGTGCGGACCGCGGTGTCCTGCACTTCGATCAGCCGGTGCACCGGGTCCGGCCACGGCCGGGTCCCGGGCGCCACCGGACCGAGGAAGTCGAGGATCCGCTGCGGCGTCGGCCGCCGGGCCGGGTCCTTGGCCAGGCACGGCTCGACGAGGGCGCGGACTTCGGGCGGCAGCCCGGTCAGGTCGGGGACGGCGTGCACGACGTTGTAGAGCAGCTGCGCCGTCGTCGAGCCGGTGAACGGGCCGCGGCCGGTCGCCGCCATCACCAGCAGGCCGCCGAGGGAGAAGACGTCGCTCGCCGGGGTCAGCGGGCGGCTTTCGGCCTGCTCGGGGGACATGAACGCGGGGGAGCCGACGATGCCGCCGGTGCCGGTGAGGTCGGCGCCGCCCTCGGTGGCGCGGGCGATGCCGAAGTCGATCACCCGCGGCCCGTCCCCGGTCAGCAGCACGTTGCCGGGCTTGAGGTCGCGGTGGATCAGCCCGACCCGGTGGATCTCGATCAGCGCGGTCGCCAGGCCGACGGCGAGCCGGCGCACCGCCTCGACCGGCAGCGGCCCGGTCGCCTCGACGGCTTCCTTCAGCGACGGCCCGGTGACGAACACCGAAGCGAGCCAAGGGGTTTCGGCGTCGGCGTCGGCGTCCATGACCGCCGCGGTGAACGCCCCCGAAACCCGTTGCGATGCCAGCACTTCCTGCCGGAACCGGCCGCGGAAGCGGGCGTCGCGCGCGAACTCCGCGTGCACCTGCTTGAGCGCGACCAGCCGGCCGTCCGGGGCGACGCCGAGCAGGACGCGGCCCATGCCGCCCTCGCCGAGTTCGGCGACCAGGCGGTACCGGCCGGCGTGCCGGGCCTCGCCCGGCTCCAGCGGCTTCACGGCTTCGGCAGCCCGGGCCGGGCCGCCTTGGCGAAGTCCTGCACCTGGCGGCAGGTCTGCTCGATGGTGAGCGTGCTGGCGGAAGTGGTGTACTGGACGATGACGTTCTCCGAGGCTTGTTCGCCGACCTGCCGGTGCGGCCAGGTCACGGTGCAGTTGACCGTCGCGGGGTTGATCTGGTCCGCGGTGAAGTACGCGGTGACGCCACCGAGGTCGACGGTGCCGGCCGCGTCGTAGGAGTTCTCCTTCGCCGGGACGGGCGGGTGTCCGCGTTCGAGCGCCACGGAGATGTCGCCGCCCGCCGCCCAGTGGCATTCGTGCAGGCCGCGGGGTTCCACCTTGGTGATCGGCCCGGCGATCCGCTGCGCGGTCGCGGTGGCGACCAGGCCGCAGGGATCGACCGGCGCGAGACTCCCCGGTGGTGCGGCGGGAACGCTCCCCGCGCGGAGGCGGTTCAGCGTTTCGGTGAGCGCGGTCTTCGCCGCGTCGCACGGCTGGGCGAACTTCCCCACGCCGATGTCGCCGGCCTCGACCCCGATGGTGGCGGCCGGGCGGTCCACGACCGGCACCGAGGCCGTGCAGCCGCTGCTCTTGACGTCGAGGCTCAGCGGCAGGCCGCCGAGCTCCCCGGCGGGTGTGCCCTTGGCGGCCACCGGGCCCCCGATCGTCAGCTCCATCCACTGGCGCTGCGCGGTCTGGAAGGTGCAGGAGAAGAAGTGGACCTCGCCCTGCGCGGTGAGCTTCCCGAGCCCGGGCACCGACGGCAGCACCTGGCACGGGGCGGCGCCGCGCAGCTTGTCCGGGCCCAGCGGATCCGGGTTCGGCGCCGACGTCGTGCTCACCGGGGACGGGGCCGGGCTGCTCGCCGGGGCGGCGGTCGCGCCACCGTCGCCGTTCAGCAGGGTGACCGCGGTGATCGTGCCGGCCACGACGACCACGGCGGCCGCGGCGGCGAGCGCGATCCGCCGTCCCCGCCGCCGCGGCTTCGGCGGCTTGGCCACGACGGCCGCCACCTCGGCCCGGTGGCGGGCGATCAGCGCGTGCACGGCGGGCGGCCACGGCCGCTGGACCGGCGGCAGCGGCCCGAGGAGCTCCAGCAGCTGCGCCGGCGTCGGCCGCCGGGCCGGGTCCTTGGCGAGGCACGGTTCGGCGAGAGCGCGGATGCCGGGCGGAAGGATCCGCAGGTCCGGGTGCGTGTGGACGACGTTGTACAGCGACTGCGGAGCCGACGCCCCGGCGAAGGGACTGCGTCCGGTGGCCGCGAGGACGAGGAGCGCGCCGAGGGAGAAGACGTCGCTCGCCGGGGTCAGCGGCCGCCCGTCCGCCTGCTCCGGCGACATGAACGCCGGCGAACCGAGGATGACCCCGGTGTGGGTCAGGTCGGTGCTGCCTTCGGCGGCGCGGGCGATGCCGAAGTCGATGACGCGCGGGCCGTCGTCGGCGAGCAGGACGTTGCCCGGCTTGAGGTCCCGGTGCACGAGCCCGGCCCGGTGGATGCCGGTCAGCGCGGACGCCAGCCCGGCGGCCAGGTGCCGCACCGCGGGCGGCGGCAGCGGCCCGGTCGCGTCGACGGCCTCCTGCAGCGAAGGACCGGCGACGAAGACCGAGGCCAGCCACGGGGTCGGCGCGTGCGGGTCGGCGTCCATCACCGCCGCGGTGTAGGCACCCGAGACCAGCCGGGAGACCTCGACCTCGCGGCGGAACCGTTCGCGGAACCCGGGATCGTGCGCGAAGCCGCGGTGGACCTGCTTGACGGCGGCCAGCCTGCCGTCGGGGGCGACCCCGAGCAGCACGCGCCCCATCCCGCCCTCGCCGACCGCGGCGAGCAGCCGGTACCGCCCCACCTGCGCCGGCTCACCCGGACCCAACGGCTCCACGCCCCACCTCCGCGGGCGATCGTAGAGCGGACCCGCGCGCGCCCCGGCAGCGACGTCATCAACGACGCCTTCCTGGCGTCGGGCGTCCTGAAGAGCCGTTCATGACGCCCGCGGCGGCGTCAGGGGCGGAGCAGGATCTTGCCGGTCACCCGGCGCCGTTCGATGTCTTCGTGCGCCCGGACGGCCTCCCGCAGCGGGTAGATCCGGGTGACGACCGGCCTCAGCCGGCCCGCGGCCGTCTCCGCCAGCGCGTGCCGGATGCGGCGCGGGGTGTCCGGCCAGAACTCCGGCAGCTGGGACATGTCCGCCACCGTGAGCCGGCGGCGGTCCGCGTCGGTGAGGGCCGTCGGTGCGCCGCTGCTCATGCCGTAGCCGGAGAACCGGCCGCCGTCGCGCAGCCGGGCCAGCGCGGCCGAGCCGAGCGCTCCGCCGACCCCGTCGAACACCACGTCCAGCCCGGGCAGCCGCCCGGCCCAGTCCGGGGCCGCGTAGTCGGCGGCCCGCACCCCGAGGCTCCGCGCGAGCGCGAGCTTCTCCGGCCCGCGGACCGCGGCGATCACGGCGGCCCCCGCGTCGCGGGCCAGCTGCACCAGCAGGCTGCCGAGCCCGCCGACCCCCGGCACGACCAGCACGTCTTCCCCGGCGGAGACCGGCGTCTTCTCCAGCAGCGCCACCGCGGTGCTGCCGTCGTCGAGGACGGCGAGGGCTTCGGGCAGCCCCAGCTCGTCCGGCACGCGGAAGGCGAACCCGGCGTCGGCGAGCACCGTGTCCGCGTAGCCGCCGCCGGGCGCGCGGGTGACGACCCGCGCACCCAGCCACTCCCCGGCCACCCCCGTGCCGGTCGCGGTCACCGTGCCCGCCACCGCCCCGCCCGGTACGTACGGCGGCCGCACGGGGAACTCGGCCGGCCCGTCGCCGCGCCGGAGCAGCGTGTCCAGCCATCCCACCCCGGCGTACTCGACGGCGACCCGCAGCTGCCCTTCCGCCGGCTCGGGCGTGGGCAGGGTGACCGGTTCCAGTACCTCGGGACCGCCGAAGCGGGTGACCGTGATCGCGTCCATGCCGTCAGTCTCGAACTTCAAGAACCCTTGAAGTCAAGGCCCGGCCGGATCCCGCGCCGGTTTTTTATCGACATGAATGACTTCCGATTCGTCAAAATGCTCCTCGGGGGAGAGGATAAAGAGAACCGCGGGCATTCGGTTGGGTTCACGGTGGCCGGATGACGGTATTTATCCCGTGGTGTAATCACCTCCGGTGATCCTGTGCGGGCTCCCCTTGGGAATGTGGGTAATTTTGCCGGAATAGTACTGCGTGAGCAGGCGAAGTCTGGTCCGAACGTACCAACTTCCGGGGCGTATACAGGATTTCGTGGCGAATTGCGGAAGCGACGGCAATGCTTCGGGCATGAGTTCATCACGCAAACTGGTCTTCACCGTTTTCGCCGTCGCGGCGTTGTCGCTGGGGAGCGTCGCCTCCGCCCAGGCCGACCCCTATCAGCTGCCGGGCCTCGGTGAGCCGACCCCGGAGGACCCCGGGACCGGCGGCGGCTCCGGAGGCGGTACGACGGCCGCCTACGTCCTGCAGGGCGTGATCCAGACCGAGGGCACCGAAAGCGACGGGACCAGCCGCCGGGTGAAGCTCCGCGGCTACTCGCGCTTCGCCACCCCGGGCAACGACCGGCGCGACGCCGACTACATCAACGTCCGCTGCACCGCCACCGCTCAGACCGGCGCCGTCACGGGCGACTACGACTCCGAGAACGGAGGCGCGCTCGTCGACGTCCACTTCGAGACACCCTGGATCCCCAACGGCGCCATGTTGCGCACGGTCCACGTCGCCTGCACCCACTACGCCACCAAGACCGGCGTGGTCTACGAGACCACCAGCGCCACCGACATCGCCGTCCCGTACTGACGGCTCCCGGCGCCGAACTGATGTCCTCGGTCAGCCGGTGGATCGACCGCGCGCGCACCCGGTCGAAGGCCGAAGGTCGAGCTAGCCGCGCCGTCTGCGGTTCTTGATGCGGTCGATCGCGACCAACGCCCGGCCGGCCGCGGAGGTTGCCTGGCGCGCGAAATCCGGCACCGGATCCGCGGGGCCGCGAACGGCAGCGGGGGAGGGGGGTACCGACTCGGGGTTGAGAGCCGCGCGCGCCGTGGTCGGCCGGCTTGCGGTCGCAGCCGGTGTCATGGCCCAGTTGGCGCCGCCGGCCACGACGCGGCCCAGCCCGGGGCCGTCTCGTCGCGGTGGCCGGTGGGCCCGGCGCGGCGAGGAAGTGGAACTCGCCCGCGGGCAGCTGCAGTGCCGCCAGGTCCGGTCCCCGGCCGGTGGACAGCCGCGTGAATCCACTCGAAAGCCGGCACGCGGCACGTGCGGATGTCGGTGCGGAAACGGGTGGTACGGGACGAGTCGTGATGCTCGCGGGAATCTGCATGTGCAGTACCGCGGGATCTGTTCCGGGCGTGCGCGAATTGTTGTGCGGCAGCGCTCCGTTTGCCCCGATCGGCGGAGTGGACCTCGGTTCCAGAGGTTAATCTGACAACAACCTTTGTCCGCCCTTGCCCCTCGGCGGCGCATGATCGGCGAGCAGTTCGGGAGTACACCGTGGATGCGCGCATCGATGTCGCGCCGGCGCACAGGGGGCAACGCCGGAGCGGTCCGCACGGCACGATGAAGTGGTCTGCGGCCGGAAGCAGGATCGCATGACCGGCGAACCGCGACCCGAGCACCCACGGGCGGTCCGGATCGGGGAAGCGGACGTCCGCCGGCTGGAAGCCGCCACCCAGGAGTTCCGGGCCCTGGACTACCGCCATGGCGGGGGAGCCTGCCGCGACGCCGCGGAGGCGCTCGTGCCCTATGCCGAGCTGATGTTGCTCGGGGTGGTGCGGGAGCCGACCCTGCCCCGGCTGTGCACCGCGGTCGCCGACCTGCACAACCTCGTCGGCTGGACCAGTTTCGACGAAGGGCGGCCGGGTGCCGCGCTGGCCGCGTTCGGGCGGGCACTCGAGCTGGCCGCCACCGCCGGCAACGACGAACTGCTGGCCAACATCTGCTACCGGATCGGCCGGGTGCACCTGCACTACGACGCCGTCGAAGAGGCGGTGCGCCACTTCGAACGCGGACAGGCCGCGGCTCGCCGGACCGGCTCCACGCACGCACGCGCGATCCTCTCGGCCAACCTGGCGTGGGCGGACGCGAAACAGGGTGCCGTTTCGGCGGCACGCACGCGGCTACGGGCGGCGGTGGACGAATTCGCCGCCGCGTCCGCGGCCGCACCACCGCCGTGGGCGGCGTTCTTCGGCGAGACCGACCTGGCGGCCATGATCGGGACCGTGCACACCGAGCTGGCACTGGGCGTCAGCGTGCGCCACGCCGGCGAAGCGATCGACGCACTGACCGTCGCCACCGAAGGCTACGGACGGGCGATGACGCGGAGCCGGGTGCTGACGCGGATCTGGCTCGCCACCGCGCACGCACTGGCCGGGGACCTCGACGAGGCGGCCCGCGTGGGCGGAGCGGCGATCGAGGTCGCGACCGAACTCCGGTCGGAGCGGACGAGGCAGCGGATGTCTTCCCTGACCGCGGCCGCGAGCCGGTTCCCCGGCAGTGCGGACGCACGCGAAATCCTGGAGCGGGTCGACCGGTTGCGCGGCGTGGCCGGCCCCGAACAGGTCACGCTCCCGTGAAGGCATCGCCGGCCGGAGGACGCAAACGGCTCAATCCTCCCGCGGAAACACCGTTGCCGCCGCCGTGTCCTTATGCTCGGGCTGTGGCTCGGCCGGACCTCCTCGGGCCGAGTCGTTCCGCCCCCAGGGGAGCCAGGTCATGGCCGAACTCGAGTCCGTCGAACGTGACGCGGGCACGGCGGAGGCGGCACGCGCGATCGCCGGGTGGATCGTCGTCGGCCTCGCCGTGGCGTTGTGCTACTACCTGGGCGGCTTGCTCGGGTTGTCGCTGGCGCTGGTCCGCGGGCAAGTCACGCCGTTTTGGCCGTCCTCGGGGATCGCGGTGGTGAGCCTGCTGCTCTTCGGCCGCCGCGCGGTGCCCGGGATCCTGCTCGGCGCGGCGGCGGTCAACGCCGCGTTCGGCCCGACCGCCATCGCGGTCGCGGGGATCACCGCGGGCAACACCCTCGCCCCGCTGCTGGCCTGGAAGCTGTTGACCTGGGCGGGTTTCCGGCCGCGGCTGGAGCGGCTCCGGGACGCGGTCACCCTGATCACGCTGGGCGCGCTGGGCAGCATGGTGGTCAGCGCCGTCATCGGCAGCGGCGTGCTGGGGTTCGCCGGCGCGATCGAGGGCAGGCAGGTGTGGTCCACCGCGCTGGTCTGGTGGGCCGGGGACGCGACGGGGGTGCTGGTGGTGGCCCCGGTTCTGCTGGCCGGCCACGCGTTGTGGCGCGCCCCGCGGCGGCTCGCGCCGGCCCGGCGCCTGGTGGAGGCCGCCGGGCTGCTCGTCGCGATCGGGGTCGTCGCGGCCGGGATCGCCAACGGCCAGGTCCCGGTGCTGATCCTGGCTTTCCCGTTCCTGGTGTGGGGCGCCTGGCGGTTCGGGATCACCGCCGCGGCCCCGTGCACCCTGATCCTGTCCGTCGCCGCGACGATGGCCGCGGTGGCCTCGCGGGGCCCGTTCTCCGATCTCGGACTCGCCCAGCGGGTGGTGATCCTGCAGGTATTCAACGGATCGGCGGCGCTGACCATGCTGCTGCTCGCCGCGGCCGCCGCGGAGCAACGTGGGGCGCGGCAGGCCGTCGAGCTGGCCGGCCGGGTGCTGGAGACGCGGGTCCGGGAGCGCACCGCCGAGCTGGCCAGGACCGTGGAGCGGCTGGAACGCAGCGAGAACCGGTTCACCGAGGCGCAGCGCGTGGGGCACGTCGGCAGCTGGGAACGCGACCTCGTCACGGGCAGGATCCGCTGGAGCGACGAGATGTACCGGCTGCAGGGCCTGCCACCCCAGTCCGCCGAGATCGACTACGCGGCGTTCCTCGAACAGGTCCACCCCGACGATCGGCACGCGGTGATGTCTTCGAACGAGCAAGCGTTGCGTGACCACCGCTCCTTCGAGTCGGACTTCCGGGTGGTGTGGCCCGACCGGACCGTCCACTGGCTGCGTCGCCGAGGCACCGTCGTGGTCGGCGAAAGCGGAACGCCGGTCAGGATGATCGGCACCGCCCAGGACATCACCGCGGCCAAGCTCGCCGAGGACGCGCTGCGCCGCAGCGAGGAGAAGACCCGGACCCTCCTGGCCTCGATCACCGATGCCATCGTCGGAGTGGACGGCTCCGGGCGCATCGCGTTGGTCAACGACCGCACGGTGGAGCTCTTCGGGTATTCGGAGCGGGACCTGACCGGCCGGCCGGTCGAACTGCTGTTGCCGGGGCGGTTCCGCGCGGCGCACGAAGGGCACCGAGAGGGCTACCTGACCGCGCCGCAGGCCCGGCCGATGGGCGTGGGGCTCGACCTGGTCGGCCGCCGCAAGGACGGCACCGAGTTCCCGGCGGACATCGCCCTGCGCCCGTTGACCACCGCGGGGCCCGGCTACGGCGGAACGCTGGTCGTCGCCGCGGTGCGTGATGTCACCGAACGACGGCGGGCCGAACGCGCGGCGCAGGAACTGCGGGAAACGCGGCTGCGGCGGCGACAGGCCCTCGAAATCAACGACACCGTGGTCCAGGGACTCACCACGGCGGTGTACGCGCTGGAACGGGGCCACCTGCCGAACACGATGCGGACGCTGCGCGGCACCCTGGGCACAGCGCGGCAGATGATGCACAACCTCCTCGGCGAGAACGTCCGGATCACGGCCGGCGAGCTCATCCGGGACACCCCGGCCACGCTGCCGTCCACCGGCGAACACGAGCTCGCACCGCCGCTGCCGCGCCCGTTCGACACGGCCCGCCGGGTCCGGATCGTGCTGGCCGACGACAGCAGCGAGATACGCCTGGCCCTGCGGTCCTTCGTCGGGTCACTGTCCGGCGTCGACATCGTGGGCGAAGCCGCCGACGGCGAGGAAGCCATCCACGTCGTCACCGAACGACATCCGGACGTGCTGCTGCTCGACCTGGCGATGCCCGTGCTGGACGGCCTGCAGGCACTGCCCCGGATCCGCCGCGCCTGCCCGGTCACGAAGATCATCGTCCTGTCCGGGTACGGCCGCGACCAGATGGCGAAACAGTCGCTCGAGCTGGGCGCGGTCGCGTTCGTCGAAAAGGGCGGGTCCCTCCGGCACCTGGCCGATCTGCTCACCGAGCTCTTCCCCGACACGATCGGATCGGACACCGGCATGCCCGACGACGACCTGGACAGTCCGCCGACCAGCGCGGAAGACGACATCGTGGCCATCTACGCGCACGAACTGCGCACCCCCATCGCCGCCGCCGGCAGCATGGTCGAGCTGCTCCGCGAACGCATCGACAGACTGCCTTCCCCGACGGTGAACGACCTGCTCGCCGCCACCGCGCGGAGCCTGCGCCAGGCCGACCTGCTCCTCCGAGCCGTCACCGACGCGAGGAAGCTGGGCGAAGGCGAACTGGACCTGGCCCTCGAACCCACCGACGTCGGCAGCCTGCTCCACACCATCCTCGGCGAACTCGGCGAACTGACCAGGGACCACCCGGTCACCAGCGAAATCCCGGCAGGCATCGTGACCGGCCTCGACCCGCTGCGCATCCGCCAGGCGTTCTCGAACCTGGTGTCCAACGCGGTCAAGTTCAGCCGCCGGGGCGCCCCGATCGAAGTAGCCCTGATCGAACTCGAGGACACCGTCGAGATCGCGGTCACCGATCACGGCCCCGGCGTCCCGCCCCCGCACCAGGACCGGCTGTTCGGCAAGTTCGCCCGCTTCGGTCCCGACGCCGGCATCGGGCTGGGCCTCTACATCTGCCGGCAGATCAGCCGGGAACACGGCGGAGACACCGTCTTGGCCGACACCGGCCCCGGCGGCACGACCTTCGCGCTGTCCCTGCCTCGCTTCATCGACTGAGACCCGTCACCTCGACGCGGTCTGTCCACAGTGAATTTCCGGGCCGGGTCGGGATCGACGGATGAAACGTTTCAGCCAGATTTGATCTGGCAACGTGTCTCGCGCCTACGGAGCAAGGCGAGAGGAGGCGGGCATGGAGGAGGCACTGCGAGTGGCGGTCCTGATCGGCAGCACCCGCGAAGGCCGGGCAGGCGCGGGCGTCGGCCGGTGGTTCACCACCACGGCCGCCCGGCGGGCGGGACTCGACCTCGATCCGCTCGACCTCGCGGACGCGGACCTCCCGGCGGCGTACCCGGCGGCGCCGACCCCGGCGCTGACCCGGTTCCGGGAGCGCATCGCCCGGGCGGAGGCGTACGTCGTCGTCACGCCGGAGTACAACCGCAGCTTCCCGGGGCCGCTCAAGCAGGCGATCGACTTCGCCTACGACGAGTGGTACGCGAAGCCGGTCGGCTTCGTCTCCTACGGCTACCGCGCCCGCGGCCGCCACGCCGTCGAACACCTGCGGGACGTCTTCCTCGAGCTGCACACCGTGACGATGCGCGACGTCGTCGCCCTCGACCTGCTCGACCCGTCGTTCGACGACGACCACGTGACCGCCCTGCTCGACGAACTCACCTGGTGGGGGCTCGCGCTGCGCGACGCCCGCCGGACCCGCCCCTACTGCGCATGAAAGGCCCGCAGATGAACTCACCCGCGATCGAAACCACCGGGCTGGTCAAAGCCTTCGGTGACACCCGCGCCGTCGACGGTGTCGACCTCGTCGTGCCGGCCGGCACCGTCTACGGGGTCCTCGGACCCAACGGCGCCGGCAAGACCACGACCGTCAAGATGCTCGCCACGCTGCTCCGCCCGGACGGCGGCGAAGCCAGGGTGTTCGGCCGCGACGTCGTCCGGGAGGCCGACGCCGTCCGCGGACGGGTCAGCCTCACCGGCCAGTACGCGTCGGTGGACGAAGACCTGACCGGGACCGAAAACCTGGTGCTGCTGGGCCGCCTGCTCGGCCACACCCGGCCGGCGGCCCGCGACCGGGCCGCGCAGCTGCTCGCCGCGTTCGGCCTGACCGAGGCCGCCGCCAAGCAGGTCAAGCACTACTCCGGCGGCATGCGGCGGCGGCTCGACATCGCCGCGAGCATCCTCAGCACCCCGGACCTGCTGTTCCTCGACGAGCCCACCACGGGGCTCGACCCGCGCAGCCGCAACCAGGTGTGGGACATCGTGCGCGCGATCGTCGCGCAGGGCACCACCGTGCTGCTCACCACCCAGTACCTCGACGAAGCCGACCAGCTGGCGTCGCGGATCGCGGTGATCGACCACGGCCGCGTGATCGCCGAAGGCACCCAAGGGGAGCTGAAGGCATCGGTCGGCGCGGGCGCGATCCACCTCCGGCTGCGGGACGCCACCCAGCGGGAGGCCGCCGAACGCGTGCTGACCCGGGTGGTCGACGCCGCCATCCAGCACGAGCCGGACCCGGTCGCGCTGACCGCGAGGCTCACCTCGGCGGCCGGCGACACGGCCGCCGCGGAACAGTCCGCCCGCGCGCTGGCCGAACTCGCCGCCGCCGGGATCACCGTGGACACCTTCTCACTCGGCCAGCCCAGCCTCGACGAGGTCTTCCTGGCCCTGACCGACCACACCGCAAGCGGAGAGGAAGCGGCATGAGCGAGCCTGCGAGCGAATCATTCAACACTGCGTGTCCGGCTCAGGCGGCGCCGAGCGTCAGCGAGGTGTGCGCATGAGTGCCACCGCAGTCAAGGACACCGAACTCGCCGCACCGAAGGCCGAGGACCTGGCCGCGGTGCTCGTCGCGACCGAGCGGCCGCCGCGGCCGGGCGCGCTGTCGACGTCGGTCACCTTCGGCTGGCGGGCCGTGCTGAAGATCAAGCACGTGCCCGAGCAGCTGTTCGACGTCACCGCGTTCCCGATCATGATGACGCTGATGTTCACCTACCTCTTCGGCGGCGCGCTGGCCGGCTCGCCGGGGGAGTACCTGCAGTTCTTCCTGCCCGGCATCCTCGCCAGCAGCGTCGTGATGATCACGATGTACACCGGCATCTCGGTCAACACCGACATCGAGAAGGGGGTCTTCGACCGGTTCCGGACCCTGCCGATCTGGCGTCCGTCGGCGATGGTCGGCTACCTGCTCGGCGACGTGCTGCGCTACCTGATCGCGTCCGTGGTGATCATGGTGGTGGGGCTGATCCTCGGCTTCCGCCCCGGCGGCGGGTTCGCCGGCGTGGCGGCCGGGGTGGCGCTGCTGCTGGTGTTCTCGTTCGCGTTCTCCTGGGTGTGGACGATGTTCGGGCTGCTGCTGCGCACCGAGAAGTCGGTGATGGGCGTCAGCATGATGGTGATCTTCCCGCTGACGTTCCTGTCCAACATCTACGTCAGCCCGTCGACGATGCCCGGCTGGCTGCAGGTGTTCGTCGACATCAACCCGATCTCGCACCTGGTGACGGGCGTGCGCTCGATGATGGCGGGCACGTGGGACGTCCCGGCGGTGCTCATCACGCTGGGGGCGTCGGTGCTGCTGGTGGCGGTGTTCGGCACGCTGACCATGCGGCTCTACAACCGCAAGTGACCGTGGTCGCCCCGGCCGGCGTTGTCGCGGGCTTCTCGGCGGAGCCGGTCAGAGCCGCCAGTGGACTGCCGGATCCGGGGCGTAGCGGCACGACGAGCCGGTCGTGATCGACGACTTCAGGTGCCCCGCCAGTTCCGGGTGGAGGTCGGCCAGCTTGCGGAGCGTGTCCCGGATCCGGGCCGTCACGGCCTTGCGGGCACGCTCCGCCTCGTCGCCGAGGCGGCGGGTGCGGCCGCCCAGCCCGGCCGCCGCGCGCAGTTCCGCCAGCAGGGCCTCGCGTTCGCGGTCCAGCTCCGCCGCCCGGGCGTCGTCGCCGCGGTCCGCCGCGCTGTCGATCTCCTCGTCGAGGTGGCCGAGGCGGCGGCGGTAGGCCGCCTTCGCCGCCTCGTCCAGGACCGGGTCGGCGCCGATCCCTTTCGCCGCCACCACCGTTTCGCCGCCTTCGGGCGCGAGCAGCCGGACCGCGGGGACCTCCGTTCCCGGGAGCCCGAGCAGGAAGTGGAGGTCCCGCAGGCCTTTCGCGTCCGGCACCCGGACCTCGCGGCCGGCGAACCGCAGCGACCAGACCTCGTCCGTGCGGCGGAACTCGTTGGCGGGCACCGGTTTCTCCACGGCTTTCGCCACGACCGGCTCGCTCCGGGAGACCAGGTGCGGCATGTCCAGTTCGCCGGCCTCCGCGCGCACGGCTTCGAGCAGCGCCGCCGCCCGGGCGGCGTCCCCCGCCGCGCCTCGGGCGACCAGGACCGGGACGAGCCGGGCGCGGATTTCCGCCGCCCACGGCCGCAGGCGCATCCGGTCCGCCGACGCGGCCGCCGCGCTGAGCCGGGCCACCGCTTCGTCGAGCCGGCCCAGCGCCGCCTCGAGGAGCCCGGCCCACAGGTCGACCGGCCCGCTGATCTCGCAGCCGTACAACGCGACCAGCCATTCACCGGAGTACGGCGTGAGCTCGCCGAGGAGCCGTTCGCAGGCCTCGCGGTCACCGGTCAGCGCGGCCACCTGGGCCTGGCAGCGCAGCCACAGCGAACCGAATTCGCGGGAGAACGGCCCGGCGACGGCGGCCGCCTCGCGGGCCGCGGCCGCGTCGCCCCGCTGGGCGGCCGTGAGCACCGCCAGCAGCTCCGGGTGCGGGTGGTCGCCGGCGGCCACCCGCGCGGCGTGGGCGGCCAGGTCGCCGAACCGGCCCTGCAGCAGCAGGTAGCTCCAGCGCACGTGGTCCATCATGTAGCCGAACTCCCGGCCGAACCGCTCCTCGACCTGGTCCAGGTCCGCGTGCGCCTCGGCGAACCGGCCGCGCTGCGCGCGGATGATGCTGCGGTCGAACAGGCCCGCGAACTCGGCACCGGACAGGCCGCTGCCGCCGGCCAGCGCCTGGAAGGCCCGGAACTGGTCGAGGTAACGCGGGTCGCCCTGCTCCAGCAGCGCGACCCACTTGAGCGACGACGCGAAGTACTCGTTTTCGCGGTCGCCGGTCCGCTGGGCGAGCACGGCCAGCTCGTCGGTCAGCCGCTCCCGCTCCCGCGCGGTGCCCGGCCCCCAGATCAGGTCGTGCCGCGCCCACAGCGTGAACGACAGCTCCTGGTCGTCGTCGCCGTCCCGCGCCAGCACCGCGGCCCGCGCGGTGAGCTCCAGCGTGACGCGCTCGAGCGACAGCGGCTCCGCCGGTTTTCCCGCCAGCCGCTCGTGCGCCGTCACCAGCAGCTCCGACGTCAGCTCGAGGCGCGGTCCGGCCGGGGCGGTGCGGGACAGGGTGAGCGCGGCCCTGGCGAGCAGCGCGTCGTCGTCGAGCTCGCGCACCAGCGCGACCGTGTCTTCGAAGTGCCGCCATGCCGCTTCGTTCTCGCCGCAGCGGCTCAGCACGGTGCCGAGGTCGAGGGCGATCACGACGCGCCGCCGCGGGTCGGTGGCGCGCTCCAGCGCGCGCCGGTAATGGCCGATGGACTCGTCGGCCGCCAGCCGCGCGCTCGCGTCGCGCGCCGCGGCCACCAGCAGGTCGGCCGCGCGGCCGGGGTCGACCTCGGCGCCCGCGAGGTACGCGTGGCGGGCTCGGTCGGCCGCGAACACCAGCGGTTCCAGCTCGGGCGACGCGTCGAGGGCGCGGACCACCGCGGCGTGCCGCCGCCGGACTTCGGCGGGGTCCAGCTCGGCGTACCGCGACTCCCGCACCAGGTCGTGGGCGAAGGCGAACCGGCCGTTGCCGAGCGCGGTCACCAGCCGGGCCGCGGCCGCGCGGGCCAGCAGCTGGTCGACCTCCGGCGCCGGCGCCCCGGTCAGCGCGGCGAGGACCCGGCGGTGGAACTCCCGGCCGAGCACCGCGGCGTCGATCAGCAACCGCGTGACCGGCGCCGGCAACAGGGAAAGCCGCCGCTGCAAGGCGTCCCGGACGCCGGGCGCGACGGCCGACACCGGGCTGCCGCTGTGCCACAGCCGCGCGGTCTGCTCGACGAAGAACGGGTTGCCGCCGGTCCGCAGGTGCACCTCGGCGGCCAGCGCGGGATCCGGCTCGGTGCCCGCGGTGCGGCTCATCAGCTCGGCCACCTCGTCCGGCGCGAGCCCGGTCAGCGTCACCGTGGTCGCCTTCGCCACCAGCGGCAGGACGAGCTCGTGCAGCCGGTGGCCCGGCGCGTCGACCTCGACGTCCCGGTAGGCGCCGACCAGCAGGAGCCGCTCGAACCAGGTGTGCCGCGCCGCGAACTCCAGCAGCCGCAGCGAAGCCGCGTCGGCCCAGTGCAGGTCGTCGAGCACCACGACGACCGGGCGGTCGTGGGCCGCGGCGGCCAGCGCGGTGGTGACCGCGTCGTGCAGCCGGAAGCCGTCGTCGGCCGGCGCGCCCACGGTTTCGCCGAGCAGCGCCGACAGCGTCGCCGTGTCGGTCCGCGCCCACTCCTCTTCCGGCAGTGCGCGCCGCAGGGCGCGCACGACCTGGACCCACGGCCAGTACCCGGGTGCGCTGCCGGAGTCCCAGCAGGCGCCGGCGAGCACGAGGGCACCGCGCCGGCGCGCCTCGTCGGCCAGCCCGGTGACGAGGGTGGTCTTGCCGATCCCGGCCTCGCCGGTGACGAGGACGAGGCCGCCGTGGCTCGCCACCGCCCGGTCGAGCTCGGTCCGCAGCGCCGCGGCGGGGTGCGCCCGCCCGATGAGCGCGCCAGTCATGTCCGGTTCCTCCCAGTTCCGGCGCCGAGCATCCCACGCCGCCCCGCCGTTCGTCGCACGATTTCCCGTCGTTGGCCGGACGATCGGCGCACCAGGCCGCGCAGCGGTGTTCCTGCGCTGGGAGGAGTTCGGGTGCGGATCTTCACGATCGTCCTGTCACTGGTGCTGACGTGGGTGCTCTCCGGGGCGGTCGCCTCGGCGGGGCCCATTGTGCAGGGCAGCACCGACAATTCCGGTGGCGGTCGCGCCCCCGCGGTGACCCGGCGGGGCAGGGTGACCCGGAAAGGCTCGCGCGGGTGGCCCGGTCCTCGATCCCGTCGCGGCGACCTGGGCATCCGATCCGGATCCAGCTCGTCATTAGGGGTTCTTCCAGACTTCCGCCGGTTTGCGGGGGTGGGGCGCCGCGGCGGGGTAGAACCGGTTCATGGTGAGTACGGAACCCGGTGTCGTCGACTTCCCGCGGCGGGCGCCCGGCCAGGTCACTCCGCCCGACGGCTACGCCGACCTGCGTGCCCGGCCCGGCCTGTGCCGGACCGTGCTGCCCGGCGGGACCCCCGTCTGGCTCGTCGCGCGGCACGAGGACGTGCGGGCCGCGCTGACCGATCCGCGGCTGAGCTCCGATCCCTCGAAGCCGGGTTTCCCCGCCACCGGTGGCGCGCCGGAAGCCCTGCCCGGGTGGTTCGTGGCCATGGACGCGCCCGAACACACGCGGTACCGGAAGCTGCTCATCCCCGAGTTCACCGTGCGGAAGGTGCGGGAGCTGCGGCCCGGCATCCAGCAGGTCGTCGACGAGCGGATCGACGCCATGCTGGCCGCCGGGAACTCGGCGGACCTCGTTCCCGCCTTCTGCCTCGTGCTGCCCTCGCTCGTCATCTGCCAGCTGCTCGGGGTGCCCTACGAAGACCACGAGCACTTCGAGTCGCGCACCCGCGTCCTGGTCAGCCTCGCTTCGACGGTCCGGCAGCGAGAGGCGGCGCTGGGCGAGATCAACACCTACCTCACCGAACTGATCGCCGCGAAACGGGCGCGGCCCGGTGCGGACCTGATCAGCCGCCTGATCGCCGGCGGCGCGCTGGACGACGCCGAGCTGCTGGGCGTGGCCATGCTGCTGCTCGTCGCCGGGCACGAAACCACCGCCAACATGCTGTCCCTCGGCGTCGTCCAGCTGCTGGAGAACCCGCAGTGGATCGGGCACGAGGGCGTCGTCGAGGAGCTGCTGCGGTTCTTCTCCATCTCCGACGTCGTCAGCCTGCGGGTCGCCACCGAGGACCTCGAAATCTCCGGGCAGCTCGTCCGCCGCGGGGAAGGGGTCGCGCCGCTCGGGCTGGCGGCGGGCCACGACGGCACCGTCTTCGAGGACGCCGGCGAATTCTGCCCGGCCCGTTCGGCGCGCCACCACGTCGCCTTCGGCTACGGGATCCACCAGTGCATCGGGCAGCACCTGGCACGGCTGGAGATGGAGGTCGCGCTGACCACGTTGTTCGAGCGGGTGCCACGGCTGCGCCTGGCGGTTCCGGTGGACGAGCTGGAGTTCAAGCACGACGGAGTCCTCTTCGGACTCTACGAGCTGCCGGTGCGCTGGTAGCTCACGCGGTCAGGACGTTCACGCCTTCGCGCTCGATCTCCGCGGCCACCGTGGAATCGATGCCGCCGTCGGTGATGAAGGTGTCTACTTCGGACAATTCGCCGAAGCGGGCGAAGTGGTCATTGCCCACCTTCGTGTGGTCTGCCAGCAGCACCACGCGTCGGGCGCCGGCGATCGACGCGCGTTTGACCATCGCCTCCGCCGGGTCCGGGGTGGTCAGGCCCCGCTCGACGGACAGGCCGTTGGTGGCCATGAAGGCCACTTCGACGAACGTCTCGCTGAGCGAATGCAGCGCCCAGGAGTCGACGGAGGCGAGCGTGCGCGCGCGGAGGCGGCCGCCGACCAGCATCACCGTGAGGTTGGGCCGCTTGGACAGCGTCAGCGCGATGTTCACGGAGTTGGTGACCACCGTGAGGTTGCAGTCGATGGGCAGCGCCTCGGCCAGGTGTGCGGTGGTCGAGCCCGCGTCGAGCAGGATCGCGCCTTCGGCCGGGAGTTCGGCGAGCGCGGCCTTGCCGATCCGCTTCTTCTCCGCCGTCATCACGCTTTCGCGGGTGTTCAACGCCGGTTCGAAGCCCAGGCGCTCGATGGGAATCGCCCCGCCGTGCACCCGGCGGAGCGATCCGTGGCGTTCGAGGGTGGTGAGGTCGCGGCGGATCGTCTCCGTCGTCACCGCGAACTCGCCGGCGAGTTCGGCCACGTCGACCCGGCCGAAGGACCGGGCCCGTTCGAGGATCAGCTGCTGACGCTCTTCCGCGTACACCGCGACCCCCGCCCGTTTCGTGCTGTCATGTCACTCAGCCATGTCGTTCTGTGTGGCTGCTGATGTTACTTTATGTTGAATCACGCCCGGAAGGCAATGCCGCCGCCGGGACGGCGAGGGCCCGCAGCTCCCGCTCGAGCTCCGCGTTCACCGCGCTCTGGTGCCGGGCGAGGAAGAAGTGCCCGCCGGGGAAGACCGCCAGCCGGAAGCCGGCTTCGGTGTGCTCGCCCCAGTTTCCGGCCTCCTCCGCGGTCACCTTCGGGTCGCGGTCGCCGATCAGCACGGTGACCGGGCAGCGGACGCGGCGCCCGGCCGGGCAGGCGTAGGTCTCGATCGCCCGGTAGTCGGCGCGGATCGCGGGCAGGGCCATCCGCAGGATCTCCTCGTCGCCGATGACCGCCACGTCCAGCCGGTTCAGTTCCCGGACCTCGTCGAGCACGCCGTCGTCGTCGCGTTCGTGGATCCGCTCGTCGCGGAAGGTCGACGGCCCGCGCCGGCCGGACGCGACGACCGCGCCGGGGGCTCGCAGGCCGCGCTGTTCGAGCCGCCAGGCGGTCTCGAAGGCCAGGACCGCGCCCATGCTGTGCCCGAAGAACACGGACGGCTTGTCCGACAGGCCCGCCAGCTCGGCGGCGACCAGGTCGGCCAGCGCGGCGATCGACTCGACGTGCGGCTCCCGGCGGCGGTCCTGGCGCCCCGGGTACTGCAGGGAGACGACGTCGACCTCCGGCGCGAACCGCGCCGAAACCGGGTGGAAGTAGCTGGCCGAACCGCCGGCGTGGGGAAAGCAGACCAGCCGGGTGCCCGCGCCGGGGGCCGGGTGGTAACGGCGGATCCACGACGTCGTGGCGTTGTCCGCGATGTTCACGAGAGCGCTTCCCTTCGACGCGGTATCAGGATCGTCAGTGAACCGTGCCCCGGCCAACGGATTCCCTAGTGTTGCCGGTCACACGGCGAGGACGCGCCGGATCCCCGCCGATGTCCGGGGTTTTCCGGGTCGCGGGCGACCTAACGTCGGCGGGGCACGCGATCGGTGTGCCCCGCCGAGAGGAGTCCCGATGACCGCTGACGCGCTCACCGCCGCCCGGCGCAAGGCGACCGAGCTGCGCCGCGCCATCCAGTCCCTGCACCGGATCCACGGTGACACCCCGCCGATGCGGCGCCTGCTGAGCGACCTCGGCTGGATCGAGAACGGGCTGGGCGAGCTGCCCGCGGCGCCGTCGGCCCGCGCCACCGACCGGATCCCCGTGCCCGACGCGCCGTACGCGCGCGAAATGTGGCACGGCGCCGACGACGAGGGGCTCGGCGGCCGCCGCCTTCCGTGAGAGCAGGTTGAGAATGGCGGAGGTGACGGGTGTCGCCGGGCGCGTGGCCGGACGGCAACGGGAGCTGGCGGTCCTCGCTTCGGCGTTCGCCAACGCGCGGGCCGGTTCGGCGACCCTGGTGCGGGTGCGAGGGGCGACCGGGACCGGCAAGACGGCGTTGCTGGCGGAGTTCGCGCGCGCGGTCTCCGACCACGCGGTCGTGCTGTCGGAAACCTGCCGTCGTCCGGGCGGCGGGAGCGCCGGACGGGCGGCCGAAGGCCTGCTCCCGGACGCCGGTGGCCGTGACGGCCTGCCGGTGCCGGTGCTTTCGCGGCGGCTGGGCCGCCGCCTGGCCGACCTGACCGTCGCCGGCCCCGTCGTCGTCCTGCTCGACGATTTCCACCACTGCGACGAGGCGTCCGTGCGGGTGCTGGCGCACCAGGCGCACCGGGGCGCGGAGCAGCCCCTGCTCGTCGTGGTCGCGCAGCGCCCCGCCGGGCGGCCGTTGTGGCCGCCGATGACGCTGCCCCCCGGCGACGTGGCGACCGTCGATCTGGCGGACTTCACCGAAACCGAGGTCGCCGGCGTGACCGCCGCGTGGTGGGCCGAACCACCCGGACCCGGTTTCGTCCGCGAGCTGGCCGCGCTGACCGGCGGCAATCCCGCCGTGCTCGGCGAAGTCTGCGCGGCCCTGCACCTGGAGGGGCTCGCTCCGGACGAACAGGCACTGGGCCGCGCCCGCCGGCTCGCCCCGGCCGCCCGCGCCCGGCTGGTCGAGCGCGTCCTCGCCGGCCGCCCGGAGCACGTGCGGCGCGTGGCCGAAGCGGTGGCGGTGTTCGGCGGGTCCGATGTGGAGCTCGCCGCCCTGCTCGGCGGGGTGCCCGAGCCGCTCGCCGCCGACGCGCTCGGCGTCCTGGCCGCCGAGCGGCTGCTGGACGGCGATGACCGGGAGTTCGCTTCGCCCGCGGTCCGGGAAGCGATCCTGACCGGGGTGCCGGACCGGCGGCTCGGCCCGCTGCGGCTGACCGCGGCCCGGCTGCTCAACGACCGCGGGTGCCCGCCCGAGGACGTCGGCGCGCACCTGCTCGGCCGCCGGCTGCTGCCGGAGCGGTGGATGCGCGACGTGCTCGCCGAAGCCGCGCGCACCGCGGAACGGGCGGGCCGGCCGCACGACGCCGCCCGCTACCTCGGGGTGCTCGTCGCGGACCGGCCCCAGGACATGCCGGTGCGGATCGAGTTCGCCCGCCTCGTCGGCGTGCGCGATCCGCTGGCGGCGTACGCGACGCTCGCCGGGATGTCCGCCATGGCCGAAGACACCCGCAGCCGGGCGCGGATCTCCTTGCAGCTGGCCATCGCCGCGCTGTCGGCGCGCGAGCCGCACGAGGCGACGCGGCTGCTGACCGGCGCGCTCGGGCAGCTCGACGCCGAGCCCGCCGGGTCCACCGGGGACGCCGACCGCGGCCTGCGGACCGAACTGGAGGCCGCGCTGCTGGCCGTCGCCTTCGAGCAGCCCGGCTCCCTGGCGCTCGTCGGCGGGCGCCTGCCCGCGATGTCCGCGCTGACCGGCCAGACCCCGGCCGAGGTCGCGGTGCTGGCACTGGCGTCCGTGGCCCACCTGATCCGCGGCGCCGACCGGGACCTCGCCGTTTCCTGCGCGCGGCGCGCGGTCGAACGCCCGGAACCCGCGGTGCGGTGGGCGTGCTCGCTGGCCGCCTACGTCCTGTTCGCCGCCGACGAGGTCGACGAAGCCCTGCACGCACTGGGCGGCCTGGCCCCCGGGCCCGTGCGCGGCGACACCGGCTGGACGGAAGTCGTGGCCCTGACCGCCCACTCGTGGCTCGCGTGCGGTGCGGGCGACCTGTCCCGGGCCCTCTCGGACGCGTCGGCGGCCGTGCGCGCCGCCGAGCGCGACGACCGGCCCGAGCTCGCGACCGCACCCCTCGTGGCGCAGGCGCTGGTCCTGCTGCAGCAGGGCGACACCGAGGGCGCGGCCGCGGCGATGGCCCGCGCCGACCACCACGGCCCCGACGGGTCCGTGCTCCGCTTCCCCTTCCACCACCTGGCCCGTGGACGGCTCGCCGAGGCGCGCGGGGACCTGGCCGGAGCGCTGGCGCACCTGCGCCGGTGCGGCGCCGGGCTGCGCGCGGAAGGCGGCGCGAACCCGCTGTTCGTCCCGTGGTGGCTCGACGGGGCCCGGGTGCTCGTCCGGCTCGGACGGCGGGCGGAGGCCGCCGAACTCGTGGCGCACGGCGAACAACTGGCCCGCGCCTGGGGATCGGCGTCGGCGCGGGGACTGGCGCTGCTGGGCCGTGGCCTGGTGGCCGAAGGAGGCGCCGCGGTCGACGGGCTCACCGCGGCGGCCGAAGTGCTCGGCCGGACGACGGCGTCGTGGTACCTCGCCGAGGCGGAAACCGCGCTGGGGCAGGCCCTTCTGCGCGCCGGCGACCACCAGGGCGCGCGCCGGGCCTTCCGGTCCGCCGTGGACCGCTCGGTGCGGTCGGGGTTCTGGGGCCGGGCCGAGGAGGCGCAGGACGGGGTGACGGCGGCCGGCGGCCGCAACTACCCGGTCACCGGCAGCGTGACCGACGTGCTGACGCTGGGCGAGCGGCGGGTCGGGGAGCTGGCCGCGGCCGGCGCCACCAACCGGACCATCGCCGACGCCCTCCAGCTCGCCGTGCGGACCGTCGAGATCCACCTGACGAGCGTCTACCGCAAGCTGGGCGTCAGCGGCCGCACCCAGCTGCAGGAGCGGTTCCCCGGCGGCCTCCTCGCGCCGGAACCCGCGCTGTGACCGGCCGAAGGCCGCGGCGAGGCCGGCCGGTGCGGCGGAACGCGGTGACGCGCGGGAAATCCGGGGGAGCGTGATGCGCCCGGTGCCCGGGCTGGCGGTGCTCGTCGACGACACCGGAGTGCTCGAGATGGTGCTGCCCACCGGCGAGCACCGCGTGCTCGCCAGCGGGCTCGGCGCGGCGATGTGGATCGCGCTGGCCCAGCACGACTGGGATCCCGTCGCCGCGGCGCTGGCCCTCGCGCCCACGTGCGACGTCGAACCGGGCGAGCTGACCGGTTCCCTGCGCGCGTGGATGGGCGACCTGGCGGCGCTGGGCGTGCTGAGCGCCGATCCGGTCGCGGGCGAGCCCGACGGAAAACCCTAGACATGCGCGCGGTTCGTTGACCGGCGCCACCGCCGTGACCGACGCTCCCTTGGGACAAGGGAAAAATCCCGGAGACCAAGGAGGCGCGGTGGACGGGCAGGCGCAGGATCGGCCGGCCGTGATCGGCGGCGGGGTGATGGGCTCGGCGATCACGGCGATGGCGCTGGGGCACGGGGTGCCGGTCACCCTGGTGGAAATCGACGGCGAGGCGGTGGAACTCGCGAAGCGGCGCGTGGCGCAGCAACTGCGGCACGGCCGCCTGATGGGCGCGTTCCCCGACATCGCCGAAGGCGCCCTGACCGCGACGACTGACCTGGGCGCGGCGAAAGACGCGACGGCCGTCATCGAAGCGATCATCGAAGACGACAAGGTCAAGGCCACCGTGCTCGGCGAGCTCGCGGCCCTGGTCGCCCCGGGAACGCCGCTGATCACCAACACCTCCGGCATCCCGGTCGACGAGCTGGCCGAAGCGGTCGAGCGGCCCGCGGACCTGCTGGCGACGCACTTCATGAACCCGGCGTACCTGATCCCGAACGTCGAGGTCGTCCGTGGCCCGCGCACCGCGCAGTCCACTCTGGACGCCGTGCTGGGCCTGCTGGAACGGCTGAGCCGCAAGCCGATCGTCGTGGGCGACTCGCCCGGGTTCGTCACCAGCCGCCTGCTGCACCCCATGATCAACGACGCCGCACGGCTGGTCGAAGAGGGCACCGCGTCGGTCGAAGCCGTCGACGAGCTCATGCAGGGCTGCCTCGGTCACCCGACCGGCCCGCTGCGCACCGCCGACCTGATCGGCCTCGACAACCTCGCGGACGCGCTGCGGGCGCTCGCCGAACGCACCGGCGACCCGCGGCACGCGCCGTGCGCCCTGCTGCAGTCCAAAGTGGCCGACGGCCACCTCGGCCGGAAGACCGGACGGGGCTTTTACGAGTACGGGAAGGTGTTCTGAGTGAACGACGTCTCCACCACCGCAACCCCGGCGCGCACGCCGGCGGCCGTGACGCGGGAGATCCTGGAGTTCCTGACCGAGCGCGTCAAGCAGGACGTCCCGGTCGACCAGGACCTGTTCCGCACCGGACTGGTCTCTTCGATGTTCGCCATGGAGCTGGTCGTGTTCCTGGAGCAGACCTACGGCATCGCCATCGTCGGACCCGACCTCAAGCTCGACAACTTCCGGACCGTCGAAGGCATGACGGCGCTCGTGGGGCGCCTGCTCGATGAGTGACCACGCGCTCGTCGCGGCCGCCGCCGAGCTGACGGCGCGGGTCGGTGACCGGGCGGCGGCCTGGGACGTCGGCGGCCGGCTGCCCGAAGACCTGCTGCGGGCGCTGGGCGCGCGGGGCCTGCTGTGCGCCGAGGTGCCCGCCGAGTACGGCGGTCTCGGCGCCGGCAGCTTCCACAGCGGGCAGTTCACCGCGCACGCCGGCTCGCTGTGCAGTTCCCTGCGCAGCGTGATGACCTCGCAGGGCATGGCGGCCTGGACCATCCAGCGCTTCGGCGACCGCGCCCAGCGCGCCCGCTACCTCGGCCGGCTCACCTCCGGCGACCTGGCCGCGGTGGCGTTCAGCGAACCCGCGGCGGGCAGCGACCTGTCGTCGGTGGCCACCACCGTCCGCGCCGACGGCGGCGACGTCGTGATCAACGGCGAAAAGGTCTGGATCACGGCCGCGGCCTACGCGGACCTGATCGTGGTCGTCGGCGAGCTCGACGGCCTCGGCACGGCGGTCGTCGTCCCGGCGAACGCCGAGGGCGTCACGATCGAGCGCGTCCCGCACCCCAGCGGGTGCCGGGCGGCCGGCCATTCGACCGTCCGGCTCCACGACGTCCGGCTGCCGCGCTCGGCCGTGCTCGGCGGCGGCGGGGTCGAACTGTCGATGCTGATCACGACCGCGCTGGCCTACGGCCGGATCTCGGTCGCGTGGGGCTGCGTCGGCATCCTGCGGGCCTGCCTGGCCGCGGCCGGTGAGCACGCGGCGAACCGGTACCAGGGCGGAGTGCCGCTGGCCGACCGCCAGCTCGTCGCCCGGCACCTGGCCGACCTCTACGCCGACGAGCAGGCCGCCACCCGGGTCTGCGAGCACGCCAGCCGGGCCTGGGACGACCGGTCGCCCGAGCTGGTGGTCGCGACCGTGCTGGCCAAGTACGTCAGCTCGACCGCCGCGGCCCGCGGGTCGGGCGCGGCGGTGCAGGTGCTGGCCTCGGCCGCGGCCCAGGACGGCCACGTGGTCGCCCGGGCGCACCGCGACGCGAAGCTGATGGAGCTCATCGAAGGCAGCAACGAGATCTGCCAGCTCATCCTGGCGGGGCACACCCGTGTCCTCGTGAATTCCGGCGACTGAGGAGGAGTCCGGTGGCAAGCACGACCATGGTCAAGTGCCTGGTGTGGGACCTCGACGACACCCTGTGGAACGGCACGCTGCTGGAGGACGGCGTGGTCGAGGTCGCCGAGCCGATCCGCGAGCTCGTGAAGACCCTCGACGCGCGCGGCATCCTGCAGTCCGTCGCGAGCAAGAACGACCACGAGCACGCCTGGGCGCGGCTGGAGGAGCTCGGCTTGGCGGAGTACTTCGTGCTGCCGCAGATCGGCTGGCACCCCAAGTCCCGGTCGGTCAAGGCGATTGCGGACGAGCTGAACTTCGCGCTCGGGACGATCGCGTTCGTCGACGACCGCGACAGCGAGCTGGCCGAGGTGACCTACCACCACCCGGAGGTGCGCACCTACCGCGCGGAGGACGTGCTCGCGCTCGCCGAGCGGCCGGAGTTCAGCCCGGAGACGGTCACCGTCGACTCGCGGCGGCGCCGGCAGATGTACCAGGCGTCCTTCCGGCGCAAAGAAGCGCAGGCCGGGCACGCCGGCCCGGACGAGGACTTCCTGCGCTCGCTGGACCTGCGCATGACGATCCAGCCGGCCACCGACACCGAGCTGTCCCGCGTCGAGGAGCTCACGCGGCGCACGAGCCAGATGAACGCCACCGGCATCCACTACTCCGACGAGCACCTGCGCGGCTTGCTCGACGACCCGTCGCACCGGGTGCTGGTGGTCAGCATGCAGGACCGCTTCGGGCCGCACGGCGCGGTCGGGGTGCTCCTGCTGGAGACGTTCGAGGAGTTCTGGCACCTGAAGCTGCTGGCCACCTCGTGCCGGGTCGTGTCGTTCGGCGCGGGCTCGATCATCCTGCGCTGGCTGGCCAACCAGGCCGCGAACGCCGACGCCCACCTGGTCGCCGACTTCCGCCCGACCGACCGCAACCGGATGATGGAGATCGCCTACCGCTTCGCCGGGTTCGCCGACGACGCGTGCGCCTGCACCGCCGTGCTGCCCGGGGGCGAGGTGCCGGGCCTGCAGCGCCTGCACCTGGAGCCGGTGCCGCAGGAGGAGCCCACGACGGTGACCCTGGTGGCGCCCGACCTGAGCGAGCCCGTCGCGGTGCACTGAGCACTGGGCAAAGCCCGCTCCCGGCTTCGGCCGGGGGCGGGCTTTTTCGGTTGCCTCGACGGCCTCGACTGCCTCGACGCGGTGAAGGGGCCCTTCCGCTCGGGAGGGCCCCTTCAGCGCGCCGGAGTTTCCTTCAGTCCGTCTTGCGGATCAGCGTGATGCCGTCGGCCATCGGCAGCAGCGACATCTCCACGCGCGGGTCGTCGCGCACGAAGCGGTTGAACTCGCGGATGGCCACCGTGTCCGGGTCCTGGGCGCCGGGGTCGGCGACGCGGCCGAAGAACAGGGTGTTGTCGACGACGATGAGCCCGTCGGGGGCGAGCAGGCCGAGCGCGGCCTCGTAGTAGGCGGTGTACCCGGCCTTGTCGGCGTCGATGAAGACCAGGTCGACCGTGCCCGGCCCGTATTCGTAGAAGAGGGCGTCGAGCACCTGCACGGCCGGATCGATCCGCAGGTCGATCCGGTCCGCCACCCCGGCGCGCCGCCAGTAGGGCCGGCCGAACGCCGGCCATCGGTCGGTGACGTCGCAGGTCACGAGCAACCCGTGCGGGGGCAGCGCGCGGGCCATGCAGAGGGAGCTGTAACCGGTGAAGGTGCCGACCTCCACCACCAGGCGCGCCCGGGTCAGCTTGACCAGCATCGCGAGCAGCCGGCCTTCTTCCGCGGACACCTGCATCGCCGCCCCCATGGGCAGCGAGGCCGTCTCGTCGCGCAGTTCGCGCAGGATGTCGTCCTCGGCTTGCGAATGCTCGCTCACGTAGCTGAGTACGCCGGAGGACGCCAGTAGTTGGGTCGCCATGGCGGAAGCATAGGTTCGCCGGTTCCTGGAAGTGTCTAGTTCACAGCCGCAGAAAGTCCCTGGTGAACGCGGTGCAGGGTGACCGGACCGCGGCCGCCACCGGGCTCGTCACCACCGGGCTTGTCACCACCCGGATCGCCGCCCTCGGGGGCTTCTCCCCGGGGATGCGCCGGGTTCGACTTGGGTTTGGGTGTGAGTCCATGCGCCGCCCACACTCGTGGTCGCCCCCGGCCGCCGGAGGACAACGCGGCTTTGCCGATCTTCGCGGCGCGGCGACAGTGAACGTTTTTCAGTTTCGAGGCCTCGAAAAACCGGGTGAACGGGCTGGTGGGTGACCGTCATCCACGGCCTCGGCCGGGTGTCAAGCCACGTTGCCTTAATGTAGGGATTTCTGGGTCTTCGTGGGTAGTGCGTTGTCGCCGGGGGCAAAGTACAGACAAAACGAAGGTCCTGGACTTGTTAAACCAACATTCGGCGTCCTACCCTGGGCAGCCACGTCACCCCGTGGTGAACCACGGTGCGGTGGCGGAAAGCAGCCGCTGCGGGGCGGAGGGTGATGGTGGTGTCCGGACCAGGTGGAACCGGATCGGCGTTGCCGGTCGCGTCTGCCCTGCGCGCCGCCGCCGTCCGGGACCCCCGTGCTCTCGACACGCCCGTCGCCGCGCCGGTGCTCACCGTTCCCTGGCTGGGGAAGCGGGACGACCGCTCGCGCCGGACCGCCGAAGCGCGCCTCGTCGAGCGGGAAGACGAGCTGGCGGTGCTGCGGCGCGGGATCCGCGGGGTGCTGGCCGGGCGATCCGGTCAGGTGACCGTCGTGGGCCCGCGCGGGGCGGGGCGCAGCGCCTTGCTCGCCGCCGCCGTACGGGAAGCGCGGGTCGCGGGCGTGATCACCGCCTTCGCCTCCTGCTCACCGGGCGAATCCGCCGTGCACCGGGGCGTCGTCAACCGGCTCTTCGCCGACATCGCCGACGCCGACTGCCGGCTCGACGGCGGCCGGCGCTCCTGCGGCCGCGCTTCGGCCGACCGGTCCATCCCGACCCTGTGCGGCGACTTCGTGGGCGTCGCGAGCCAAGGGCCGCTGCTGATCGCCGTCGACGACGTCCAGTGGGCCGATCCCGGCTCGAAGGCGTGGCTCGAAGCCATGGAACACCGGCTGCAGCAGGCGCCGATGCTGCTGGTCCGGTCGGTGCTCGCCACCGGTGAGCACGCGGCCGCGCCCGGCGGGGACACCGTCGCCGTCCGGCTGCTCACCCGGGACGGCCTGCGGCAGCTGGTCGACGACCGCTTCCCCGGCAGCGTGACCGATCCGCGGTTCACCGCCGGGCTGTACGAAGCCACCGGTGGGCGGCCGGCGCTGGTCGTGCCGGTGCTCGAGCGGCTCGCCGCCGCCGGAGGAGACCCGGTGGCCGAGCACCTGCCCGCCGTCACCGAGCACCTGGCCGACGTCCGGGCCGCCGAGCTGGCCGTGTCGATCGCGGCCCTGCCGTCCGATGCCCTGAACCTGCTGCGCGCCATCGCGGTGTCCCGCGGGCTGCTCGACTTCGAGCTCGTGACGAATCTGGCCGGCCCGCTCGCCGGCCGGGTCGGCGACGCCCTGCGCCAGCTGGCCGGGTTCGGCCTGGTGCGCGAAGACGCGCCGACGCGCATCGCCGGCGCCGCCACCGCGGACGCCGCCCTCGGCACGCTGAGCGCCGCGGACCGCGGCGAGCTCGCGAACCGGTGCGTCGAACTGGCCTACCGCGCGGCGATGCCCGACGACCAGCTCGCCGAGCTGCTCGCCGCGGTGCGCCCGGTCGGGACGTCCTGGGCGGTCGGGACGCTGCGCCGGGCCGCGGAACACCGCCGGTCCCTCGGCGATGACGCGGGCGCGGCCCGGCTGCTGGGCCGGGCGCTGCGGGAGCCGGTCAGCCCAGCCGAACGCCGGAAACTGATGCTGGGGCTGGCACTGGCCGAGGTCGCCGACGAACCGGAGCTGAGCGACCAGCGCCTGCAGCGCGTGCTGCTCGACACCGGACCCGAAGTCTCCGGCGCGGTCCTGCTCGAAGCGGCCGACCACCTGCTCGCCCGCGGGGACACCCGCACCGCGCACCGGGTGATCGCCACGACTTGCCGCCGCCGCAGCGGGTTCGAAGCCGGCACGTCCGCGCTTGCCGCGCTCGGCCGGCTGGCCCAGGAGGACTGCGCGGCCGGTCCGGCGGGCCCGGCCCCCGTCTTCGACGCGCCGCGGCCGGTGCCCGGGGAACCCGATCCCGTGCGGGCGGCGACGACCGCGGTCGAACTCGCCCGCCGCGGCCGGCACCCCGGGCGGGCCCGGGAACTCGCGCGGCTCGCGCTCGAACCGCGCGCGAACCTGCCGCACACCCTGCGCCTGCGGGCCGCGTGGGTGCTGCTGTGCACCGACGACCTGTCCGAGGCCGTGCTCAGCCTCACCGACGTCCACTCCGATGCGGTCCGCGCCGGAGCCCGCGCGGTCGCGGCGAACGCGGTGCTGCTGCGGGCGCGCTGCGAACTGCGCCGCGGCAACCTCGGCCAGGCCCGGGCCGATCTCGAAGCCGCGATCGCGCGGCTGCCCGAACACGCCTGGCACCCGCGGGCCCTGCCCGGCCTGTGGGCCGTGCGGGCGGAAGCGGCGCTGGCCGCGACCCGGCTCGACGAAGCCGAACGTGCGATCGGCCCGGCTCTTCCGGCCGGCGCGGACGACGGGCTGGCCGCCGGGTACCTGCTGCTGCAACGCGGTCGCGTGCACCTGGCCAAGGGCGACGCGCAAGCCGCGCTGGAAGCGTTCCGCGCGGCCGGCCGCGGGACCGCCGGCCGACGCGAAGGCAACCCCGTCGACCTGCCGTGGCGGACCGGCGCGGCGCAGGCACTGGCCCGCTGCGGGGACGACGGGGCGGCGGAGCTGGCCCGGCAAGCGTTGGTGCGCGCGGAAACCTGGGGCGTGCCGGGGGCGCGCGGGGTCACCAGCCTGCTCCTGGCCGACGTCTTCACCGGCCGCGAACGCCGAACGCACCTGGAACGCGCCGTCCTGCTGCTGGAGGGAACGGCCCGGCGCGTCGACTTCCTGACCGCCGTCACCGAACTCGCCGCCGCGCGGCTCGACGACGGTGCCGTCACCGAGGCCGCCGCGCTGCTCGGGCGGGTGGCGACGCTGCGGCCGCAACTGCTGCCGGCGGGACTGACGGAGAAGATCCGCGACGTCTCCGGCCGGCTGGCGCGCCGCGGGCCGGACGCCGCCGCGCGACCCGTCCCCGGCGGCCCGGCCGGCGCACTGTCCGAACAGGAGGCCCGGATCGCCGCGCTCGCCGCCGCGGGCCGGACGAACCCGGAGATCGCGCGGGCACTGCAGCTGAGCAGCCGGCTGGTCGAGCTGCGCCTGACCAGGGTCTACCGCAAGCTGACCGTGACCGGCCGGGGGCAGCTCGCCGAGCTGATGAGCCCCGGTTCCGCTGCGAGTTGATGACCGGTGCTGCTGGAGCGTGACACGGAACGGGCCGCGATCGCGACCGCGCTGAACGCGGCGGCGGGCGGCGACGGCTCCCTGCTGCTGATCAGCGGCCCGGCCGGCAGCGGGAAGTCCGCGCTGCTGCGGGACACCATGGCGGCGGCGCTCGGCGCGGGCGCCCGGGTGCTGCGCGCGGACGCGACCCGGCTCGAAGAGGACTTCGCCTTCGGCATCGCCCAGCAGCTGTGCCGCCCGGTGCTCGTCGCGGCCGGTGAAGCCGAACGGGACCGGTGGTTCCAGGGGGCGTCCGAGCAGATCCTGCGCGCCCTGACCGAAGAGCGGCTCATCACCAACGGGCACGAGCACTACCTGCCGACCGAAGCCGTCCTCTATGGACTGCACACGGTCGTGCACGCGATGTCCCACGACGACCTGGTCGTGGTGATCGTCGACGACCTGCAGTGGGCCGACCAGGGATCGCTGCGGCTGCTGGGCTACCTCGCCAAGCGGCTGAGCGGGTCGCGGATCCTGCTGGCGCTGGCGCTGGCCGACGAGTGCGAGGCGCCGAAGTACCCCTTGGTGCACGAACTGGTGACCGCGGCCGCGCGGATCGTCGTGCCCGCGCCGCTTTCGCGGTCCGCGGTCGCGTCGATGGCCGAGGTCGCGTTCGGCGAGGCCGCCGAGGAACCCTTCACCGCGATGCTGCACGAGGTCTCCGGCGGCAACCCGGCCGGCGTCGCGACCGTCCTCACCGGACTGGTCGCCGAGGGGTTGCGGCCGGTCGCCGCGCAGACCGCGGCCGCCCGGCTCGAAGCCGTGCGGCTGCTCGACCACCGCGTCCTGATGTCGCTGGGTTCGCAGCCGCCCGCGGTGCTCGCGCTGGCCCGCGCGGTCGCGGTGCTGGGCGACCGCGCCGAGCCCGCTCTCGCCGCCGACCTCGTCGGGCTCGACGACGTCGAGTACTCCTCGGCGGTGCAGCACCTGGAACGGCTGCGCCTGGTCGAGCGCGAGGACGACCGGATCGGCTTCGTCACCACGAGCGTGCGCGACGGCATCGAGTCCGCGATCCCGGTCGAGTTGCGGGAAAGCCTTTACCGGCGCGCGGCGCGGCTTCTCTACGAGCACGGCCGCCCAGCGGAGCGGGTGGCCGAGACGCTGATGAAGGTCGGCATCGCCGAAGACCCCTGGGAAGTGCGGATCCTCAGCTCGGCCGCGGCGACCGTGCTGGAGCGCGGGGCCGGCGAGCTCGCGGCGCGTTACCTGCGCCGGGCGCTGCTGAACACCGCGCCGGACAGCGAAGAACGGGGGCGGCTGCTGGTCGAACTCGCCGCCGCGGAACGGGGTTTCGACCTCGTCGCCGCGGCCCGGCACCTGTCGCAGGCGCTGTCGCTGCTGCCGCCCGGAGCGCAGCAGGCGGAAGCGGCGCTGTGGATCCCGCCCGCGTTCGCCGCGTCGGCGCCGAACCTCGGCGCGGCCGTGCGCGCCGCCGTCGACCCCGTGCTGCGCGAAGGGGAACCGGCGGAGCTGGCCTTGCGGGCCGAAGCCCGGGCCTGGTACCCGGGGATCGGGCAGCCGGGTGGCGGCGAGGCCGCACTGGCCCGGCTCACCGAACTCGAACACGCCGAACGCCTGGACTCGCCGGGCGGCCGGGAGCTCGCGGTGGTGCTGCTGCACAGCGCGGTGGTCTCGGGCAGCGTGGCGGCCGACGACGTCGAGACCGTCCTCAAGCGACTCGTCAGCGAGGAGCCGCTCGATCCGCGGCACGCCTACACGTCCCTGCCGTTGCTGGTGTCCACCGCGGTCCTCGCCGACCGCGCCGCCGTGCTCGAGCCCGCGCTGACCGCGGCCGCCCAGGCGGCCCAGGACCACTGGCCGGACACCGCGCCGCTGATCGCCGCCGAAACCGCGGAAGTCAAGCTGGCACAGGGGGAGCTGGCCAAAGCACGGCGGATCGCCCTCGGTGTCCTGGAAGGCGCCGACCACGAAGCCTGGCCGGACGCGCTCGCGCGGTCGGTCACCACCCTCGCCCAGATCGCCCTGGAAACGCAGGATCCGGAGCTCGGCGAGCGCCTGCTGGGCACGCCGATGGACAGCAGCGACCACCGCGTGTTCGCCGCCCGGCGGCTGATCCGCGGCATGATCGACCTGGTCCGCGGCGACCCGGCGACCGCGCTGGGCCGCTTTCTCGACTGCGGGCGGCGCCTGGAACGGGAAGGCTGGGTCAACACCCCGCAGTACCCGTGGCGGATCTGGGCGGCGCTGGTGCGCCAGCGGCTCGGCGACCTGGCCGCGGCCCAGGCGCACGCGGCCGAAGAGGACCAGTTCGCGCAGCGGTGGGGCACTCCGTTGAGCGTCGGGCGTTCCCTGCGCCTGCAAGGGATGCTGACCGGCGGTGCGGACGGCATCGCGCTGCTGCAGGAGGCCGCCGGCATCCTGCGCGAGTCGGAGAACGTCGTCGAGCGCGCTCGCACCGCGGTGGTGCTGGGCACCCGGCTGCTCGGCGCCGGGCTGCCCGGCGCCGAAGACCTGCTGGCCGAGGGCCGGGAACTGGTCAAGGCGATCGGTGCCTCCTGGCTGGACGGCAGCGCCGAAACCGAGCTGAACGGCCCCGTGCTGCGCTTTTCCGGCGACAGCTTGGGAAACCTGACCAAGACCGAGGCCGCGGTCGCGCGGCTCGTGGTGCGCGGCTGGACGAACCAGCGGATCGCCGATTCCCTCGGCGTCACCCGGCGGGCGGTCGAGAAGAACCTCACCGGCACCTACCGCAAGCTCGAGGTCAACGGCCGCGCCGAACTCATCGAGCGCTTCGGCGCGCTCGACCAGGAGAGCTGATCCCCCGTGCCGCACTCCCGCGCCGCGGGTCCGCACCTCCGGTTCGGTAGGCGGGTGCGGTGCGCGGTGTGGGGGTACGGACCCCCTTTCCCCTCGTTGATTCCCAGGTCGGGTGCCAAAGGGCAGCACTTTTGCCCGCTGGAGTGCGGTTCGGTACCGCACCGCACCGCACCGCCCTCCGAACCTCCGTACCCGCGGCGCCACCGCACCACAGTGTTAAGAGCGGGTGTCCGGATTGTGTTGCCCGCGCTAATCGAGCGTGCATAACATGATCTGCATCACCCCGGAGACACGGCTCGCACACTGACTGGCGGCCGTCGGCCTTCTCGCCCCCGGGGGTTCAGCTTCCAGCCGGAGAAAGGAATGCCTTCATGAGTGCGGACGTCGCGGATCTGGCTGAAGGTGTCGGGGTGGCCGTGGTGGACCGGGGTTCCCGGACCGCTGCGCGCAAGCCGGCGCTGCGGGCGATCACCCCCGAGATGTGCATGGTGAACCTCGACCACCGCCTGCGGATCGTGTCGGCCAGCATGGAGTTCTTCCGCGTGTTCGAGTGCAGCTCGGACGCGGTCACCGGCACCGGTCTCTGCGACCTGCTGCACCCCAGTGTGCGGAGCAAGGTCGAGAACCAGCTGCGGCTGCTGGCGCGCGGGGAACGCAGCCGGTTCGTCGAGCGGATCCTGGTCATGCGGGAGAACGGCACGACGCTTTCGGGAGAGTTCGTCGGCTCCACGGTGCACGGGGTCGGTGACCGCCTCGACAGCCTGACGGTCGTGTTCCGGCCGGACAAGAACGAACTCCGCGGCCAGGTCGCCTGCAGCAAGAAGAAGATCCTGTCCGAGATCGACGCCCGCATCCTCGAGGGCGTCGCCTCCGGGGTCTCCACGATCCAGCTCGCGGCCAACCTCTACATGAGCCGCGGCGGTGTGGAGTACCACGTGACGACGTTGCTGCGGAAGATGAAGGTGAAGAACCGGCCGGCGCTGATTTCGAAGGCCTACTCGATGGGCATCTTCGGGGTCGGGTCGTGGCCTCCCCGCGCGCTGCCGGATTTCGTGCGGTGACGCCGTCATGACCGCGACGGCGCTTCCGGTGGGCGAGCTGAACAACCGGGCCCGGGCGATGCTGCTGGCGGTCGCGTCCGGCCGGGCGGAGATCGCTTGCAGCTGCGAGCCGGACCTCTACATCGACGGGCTGGTGTGCTGCGACCAGTACACCGCCCACTCCCTCGCCCACCGCGGTCTCGTCGAGCCGGCGCGGCTGGGCCGCGTGGGGCAGCGGGTGCGGGCCCGGCTGACCCCGGCGGGGTCCGTGGCGCTCGGGACGGTGGGCGAAACGGCGTGAACTGCGAAAACCGCTTGGCGGGCCGGGTGGTCCTCCGGAAATCGGAGGGCCACCCGGCCCCGTCTTGTCGGCGCCGGGAGCCGGCCCGGCAATCTGCCTTTGTGTGGGTTTTGGGATACGCGCTGTGCTCGGCGTTCTGCCAGGCTCAGGGCCACGTGGTGCGAGTTCTCGAAGGTAACGGTTGAACTTTCGGTGAACTTGGGCCTTGCAAACCCATACGAACACAGGCAATATCAACCAAATCAACGAGGAGCCCGGCGGAGGTGTGCTGAAGTGTTCGTGACCCTGACGGCGAACCCGAGCGTGGACCGGACGATCGAGGTCGACCGGCTCATCCGGGGTGAGCTGCACCGGGCGACGGGTGCGCATGTCCAGCCGGGAGGCAAGGGCATCAACGTCGCACGCGCTCTCGTGCGCAACGGGCTCAAGGCCCGGGCCGTCGTCCCGGCCGGCGGAGCCGACGGCGACCACCTGATCAGCCTGCTGCACGCCTACAACATCGACGTGGTCCGGGTGCGGACCGCGGAACCCGTGCGCAGCAACATCAGCGTGGTCGAACCCGACGCGACCGTCACCAAGGTGAACGAGAGCGGCCCGCACCTCTCCGGTGCGGAGCTGGAAACCCTGTGCGACACCTTGATGTCCCACGTGGCCGACGCGGAATGGGTGGTGGTGGCCGGAAGCCTGCCGCCCGGCGCCGGCGAAGACTTCTACGCCGACTTGATCGCGCGCCTGGCCCCGACCGGTGCCCAGGTCGTCGTGGACACCAGCGGCCCGGCGTTCCGCACTTCGGTCAAGGCCGGTCCGGCCCTGGTGAAGCCGAACCTCGACGAGCTCGAGGAAGCCGTCGGCCGGCAGCTGGACACCGTGCGGGACGTCGTCGACGCCGCACAGGAGCTGCGCGCGCTCGGCGCGGGCAAGGTGCTCGCCAGTCTCGGCAGCAAGGGTGCCGTGCTGGTGGAAGAAGCGGGAGTCTGGTGCGCCAACGCATCGGCCGAACCGCGGAGCTCGGTCGGTGCCGGCGACGCGATGCTCGCCGGTTTCCTGGCGGCAGGGGGGAGTGGCCCGCAGGCGCTGGCCACCGCCGTCGCCTGGGGAGCGGCCGCCGTGTCGCTGCCCGGGAGCACGATGCCGGGTCCTGAAGACGTGGGGGCCCGTCGAGTACGGGTGGACCCGCGCCCGGAGTGGGACGAGAAGGTGCGCGAATAGCGCATCGGACCGGACCGCTCGCGCCATCGCTGGATGGCGATCCCTCCGAAACCCTTTCCAGAGAAGGAAGCCAACGATGACTACCACTGCGGAGCGCGAAGAGGAAGCCACTCCGTCGAGGGCGGAACGCGTACGGGTCACCATCCAGCGGTTCGGCGGGCACCTCGCCGGCATGGTCATGCCGAACATCGGCGCGTTCATCGCCTGGGGGCTGATCACCGCGCTGTTCATCCCGAGCGGGTGGACGCCCAACGCGCAGATCGCCGAGCTCGTCGACCCGATGATCAACTTCCTGCTGCCGGTGCTGATCGGGTACACCGGTGGCCGGATGGTGCACGGCCAGCGCGGCGCCGTCGTCGGTGCGGTGGCCACGGTCGGCATCGCGGTCGGCGCGTCGATCCCCATGTTCCTCGGCGCGATGATCGTGGGCCCGCTGGGTGGCTTCCTGATCAAGCTGTGGGACGAACGGGTCGGCAGCAAGACCGCGCCGGGCTTCAAGATGCTGGTCGACAACTTCAGCGCCGGCATCATCGGCGGCGCGCTGGCGGTGCTGGGCATGCTGGGCATCGGCCCGGTCGTGCAGGGCATCACCAAGGCGCTCGGCAACGGCGTCCAGGGCCTGATCGACGCCCACCTGCTGCCGCTGGTCTCGATCATCGTCGAACCGGCCAAGGTGCTCTTCCTCAACAACGCGATCAACCACGGCGTGCTGAGCCCGCTGGGCGTGGCCGACGCGCTGAAGGACGGCAAGGCGATCGAGTTCCTGATCGAGCCGAACCCCGGCCCGGGCCTCGGCATCCTGCTGGCGCTCACCCTCTTCGGCGTCCGCAGCGCACGGGCCACCGCGCCGGGCGCGATCGTCATCCAGTTCCTCGGCGGCATCCACGAGATCTACTTCCCGTACATCCTGGCGACCCCGCGGCTGATCCTGGCCGCCATCGCCGGTGGCGCGGCGGGTGTCGCGACGTTCAGCATCTTCGGCGCGGGCCTGACCGCCACGCCGTCGCCGGGCAGCATCATCGCGGTGCTCGCCGTGACGCCGAAGGGCGGTTACCTGGGCGTCGTCGCCGGGGTGCTGGTCGCCGCGGCCGTCTCATTCGTCGTCGCCGCCGTACTGCTGAAGTTCGGCCGGGACGCACGCAAGGAAGAACGCGAGGCGGCCATCGCCTCCGGTGGAACCGTGGCGGCGTGACGATCACCGTCGATCGAAGGAAGGAAGCACGGGAATGAGCAGCATCGAAGGCAAGGAAGTCAAGAAGGTCATCATCGCCTGCGACGCCGGGATGGGCAGCAGCGTGATGGTCGCCTCCCAGCTGGCCAAGCGGCTGAAGCCGTACTCGGTCAAGGTCGAGCACACGCCGGTCAACGAGATCCCGGGGGACGCGCAGGTCGTGCTGTGCCAGTCCACCCTGGTCAGCCGGGCGCGCAAGGCCAACGGCAACGCGGTGATCCTGGGCTTCCAGAGCTTTCTCGGCGACCCGGTCTTCGACCGCGTCGAACAGGCGATCCGGGACGGCGGTTCCCTTGCCGACTGACGCCACCATCCTCGGGCCCGAGTCCGTGCTCATCGGCTGCACCGCCCCCGACCAGGCGGACGCGATCACCCAGGTCGGGAAGAAGCTCCTCGAACTGGGGGCGGTGGAGCCGGGGTACCTCGACGCGATGCACGAACGCGAGAAGTCCGTGTCGACCTACCTCGGCGAGGGCGTCGCGATCCCGCACGGCACCGACGAGTCACGCAAGTTCGTCAAGCGCACCGCGCTGGCGATCCTCCAGTTCCCCGCCGGGGTCGACTGGGACGGCAACGACGTCCGGCTCTGCGTCGGCATCGCGGCCAAAGGTTCGGAGCAGGTCGGGATCCTGTCCTCGCTGGCCCGGATCCTGATGGATTCCGAACAGGTCAAGCAACTGCGCGAGGCACCGGACGCCGAGACGATCCTGCGACTGTTGAACGAAGTGGACGAGGAGTTTTCCCGATGAAGGTGGCACGTTTCTACGCGCCGGGCGACCTGCGTGTCGAAGACGCGGACGAACCGAAGCCCGGCCCGGACGAGATCAAGATCCGGGTGCACAACACGTCGACGTGCGGCACGGACCTGAAGATCTTCCGGCACGGGCACCACCACATCGACCCGCCGCGCGTGATCGGGCACGAGATCGCCGGCGAGGTCGTGGAAACCGGGGCCGGCGTGTCCGGCTGGGCGTCCGGCGACCGGGTCCAGGTCATCGCGGCCATCCCGTGCGGCGAGTGCAAGCAGTGCCGCAAGGGGCTGCAGCAGGTCTGCCCGAACCAGCTGTCGATGGGGTACCACTTCGACGGCGGGTTCGCCGAGTACATGATCGTGCCGAAGCAGGTCCTCAAGGTCGACGGCGTCAACCGGATCCCCGACGGCGTCAGCTACGCCGAGGCCTCGGTGGCCGAGCCGCTCGCGTGCGTCCTCAACGGACAGAACTTCGCGCAGGTCGGCGCGGGCGACGTCGTCGTGGTGGTCGGCGCCGGTCCGATCGGCTGCCTGCACGTGCGGCTGGCCCGGGCCAAGGGCGCGGCCGCGGTCTACCTCGTCGAGCTCAACCGCAACCGCCTGGACCTCGCCGCCGAGCTCGTCAAGCCGGACGCCGCGATCTGCGGCAGCGAGGTCGACGTGGTGGAGAAGGTCCTCGAGCTCACCGGCGGCGACGGCGCCGACGTGGTCATCACGGCCGCGGCGGCGGGCAAGGCCCAGGAGGACGCGCTGAAGATGACCGCGCGCCGCGGCCGGATCAGCTTCTTCGGCGGCCTGCCGAAGGACAACCCGATCATCGCGTGCGACTCGAACCTGGTGCACTACCGGGAGCTGACCATCTACGGCGCCAACGGGTCCAGCCCGGACCACAACCGCCAGGCGCTGGAACTGATCTCGTCGGGCAAGGTCCCGGTCGACGACCTGATCACCCACCACCTGCCGCTGTCGGACGTGCTGAAGGCGATCGACATCGTCAGCAGCGGCGAAGCGATCAAGGTGACGATCGAGCCGGGCACCGTTTCCGCGTGAGCGGTGCGGCGCGGAGTTGAGGAGGCGACCAACGGTGGTGGACGAACTGCGGGGCAACCCGGCGAGCCCGGGCGCGGCCGCCGGCCCGGTGGTGCGGCTGACGCCGCCCCCGGTGCTGCCGGAGCACTGGGACGCCGCGGCGGCTCCCGAAGCGGAGCTGGCGGCGGCGACCGAAGCGCTCGACGCGGCGGTGGCGGACCTGGAGAAGCGCGCGGCTTCGGTGTCGGGCGAGTCGAAGTCCATCATGGACACCCAGATCATGATGGCGCAGGACCCGTCGCTGCGGACCGGCATCGCCGACGGGGTGGCGGGCGGCCGCCCCGCGGCCTGGGCGATCCGCGACGCGTTCGGCAAGCACGTGGCCGCGCTCGAAGCCATCGGCGGATACCTCGGGGAGCGGGCGGCGGACCTGATCGACATCCGCGACCGCGCGATCGCCGCCGCCCTGGGGCTGACCCAGCCGGGTATCCCGGCGGTCGACGGGGCGTTCGTCCTCGTCGGCCAGGACATCGCGCCGGCCGACACGGTCCTGCTCGACCCGGCGAAGGTGCTCGGCATCGTCACCGAGAAGGGCGGGCCCACCAGCCACACGGCGATCGTCGCCCGGGCACTGGGGATCCCCGCGGTGGTCGGCTGCGCCGGCGCCGCGGGCCTGGCGGACGGCACGAGGATCGCGGTCGACGGCACGCGCGGCACCGTCGCCGTCGACCCGGACGACGAGTACGTCCGCCGGATCGAAGCGGAGTCGGCGTCACTGAAGGAAAAGCTCGCGGCGCACCGCGGTCCGGGCGCTACGGCGGACGGTCACCCGGTCAAGCTCCTGCTCAACGTCGGCAGCGCCGGCGGGGCGGCGTCGGACGCCGCGGCCGACGCCGAAGGGGTCGGGTTGTTCCGCACCGAGTTCCTGTTCCTGGACCGCACGGAGGCCCCGACGGTCGAGGAGCAGCGGGCGGCGTACGGCGAAGTGCTCCGCGGGTTCGGCGGCCGTCCGGTCGTCATCCGCACGCTCGACGCCGGGGCCGACAAGTACATTCCGTTCGCCAACACCGAAGACGAGCCGAACCCGGCTCTGGGGGTGCGCGGGTACCGGGTCGGCGTCCGCAACCCGGGGCTGCTCACCGCGCAGCTGGAGGCGATCAGCCTGGCGGCGGGCGACCACGACGCGGACGTGCGGGTGATGGCGCCGATGATCGCCACCCCGGCGGAGGCGGCGGCGTTCCGCGACCTGGCCCGGGAGCACGGGATCGCCAAGACCGGCGTGATGATCGAGGTGCCTGCCGCGGCGATCCGGGCGCGGGACATCCTCGCGGAAGTCGACTTCGTCAGCATCGGCACCAACGACCTCTCGCAGTACACCTACGCCGCCGACCGCATGCTGGGGGAGCTGGGGGAGCTGCTGGACCCGTGGCAGCCGGCGCTGCTGGCGCTGGTGGCCACCGTCGCCGCGGCGGCGAAGGAGGCCGGCAAGAGCGCCGGCATCTGCGGCGAGGCGGCGAGCGACCCCGGCTTGGCACCGGTGTTCGCCGGGCTGGGCATCACCAGCCTGTCGATGTCGGTGTCCGCGGTCCCGGCGGTGCGGGCCGCGTTGAAGGACTACACGTTGGAGCAGTGCGAAATCCTGGCCCGGGAGGTGCTGACGGCACCGGACGTGCCGTCGGCGCGCAAGGTCGTCGAAGAGTTCTCGGCCCGGTCGGTCGACTAGCGATCACGAGATGGGAAGTTCCTGATGTCCAGTAGGAAAGTGGTGATCGGCTCGCCCGTCGGGCTGCACGCGCGGCCGGCGAAGCTGCTCGTCGAGCTGGCGGGCCGCCTGCCGGTGCCGGTGAAGATCGGCCGCGACGAGGACCAGCTGGTCGACGCGGGCAGCATCCTCGGGGTGATGGCCCTCGGCGTCCGCGGCGGCGAAGAGGTGCTGCTGACCGCGGACGGCGAAGGCGCCGAGGAAGCGCTGTCGGAGGTGGCCGAGCTGCTGGCTCGCGACCTCGACTCGGCGGAGCAGCCGGCCGGCTGACCCGCTCCCTCCGACTTCCGGCGGGCCGTCCGTTCACTGTACGGGCGGCCCGCCGGAGCCCCACCCGAGAAGCGCCCACCACCCCGGTGGGCGCTTCTTCCGTTCCCGAAGGCACTTTCACGTGAAAGTGCCCCGGCCGGGTCAGCGGGAGCCGTAGAAGTCCGCGACGCGGGCGGCGATGAAGTCCTGGTCCGCTTCGGACAGTCCCGTGTGCGTCGGCAGGCACAGGCCGCGGGCCGCGAACTCCGCCGCGTTCAGCTCCGGCCACGACGGATCGAGGTACATCGGCTGGCGGCTCATCGGGGGGAAGAACACCCGCGTCTCGATGCCCGACGCGGCCATGTGGCTCTTCAGCTCGTCGCGGTCCTCGGCCAGCACGTCGTACATCCACAGGACGTCGCGGCCGGGCATGCGCGTGATCCCGGCGAAGCCCAGGCGCTCGTCGTAGCGCTTCTCGACCTGCGCGCGCAGCTCCAGGATCTCGTCGAGCTTCTCGACCTGCGCGAGCGCCACGGCGGCCTGCAGGTTGGTCATCCGGAAGTTGTAGGCCAGGTTCTTGTGCACGAAGTCGTGGGCCTTGCCGGTCGCGAACGAGCGCAGGTGGGCCATCTGGGCGGCCAGCCGCGGGTCGTCGGTCAGGCAGATCCCGCCCTCGCCGGCGGTCACGATCTTGTTGGCGTACAGCGAGAAGCAGGCGATGTCCCCGACCGGGCGGACGCCGTGCGCCTCCGCGCTGTCCTCGACCACCCGCAGGTTGTACTCGAAGGCCAGCTCCATCACGGCGTCCATGTCGCAGCGGCGGCCGTGCACGTGGACCGGCATGATCGCCTTGGTGCGCGCGGTGATCGCCGCCTCGGCCAAGCGCGGATCGATCGTCAGGTCGTCGCGGCAGTCCACGAACACCGGTGTCGCGCCGGTGTAGGTCACCGCCCACGCCGAAGCGACGAAGGTGCACTCGGGCACCAGGACTTCGTCGCCCGGGCCGATGCCCAGCGCGCGCAACGCCAGCGTCAGCGCCGCCGTGCCGGACGAGCACGCGACACCGTGCGCCTGCCCGTTCCAGGCGGCGAACGCGGCCTCGAACCGCGGGACGAACGGACCCTGGGCGGAGATCCAGCCCGTGCCGACCGCTTCGGTCACGTATTCGCACTCCCGGCCGGTCAGGTACGGCTGGGACACGGGGTAGGCAAAGGCCATCGGTTCCTCGCTCGCTTCGGGGATGGGAGGAAAGTGCCAGGATGGACCCGTCCGCGACGGGAAAACACCAGTCATCGCGGCGGAACACCGGGATTCTCCAATGATTTCCCGAGTCGGCGGGGCGTCCAATGGAACCCGATCAGCGGCAATCTCGGTTAGCCGTGGGCACAGCCGGCCGGTGGATGTGGGAGAACCATGACGAAACGAGCTTTGATCACGGGCATCACGGGGCAGGACGGCTCTTACCTGGCCGAGTACCTGCTGAGGCTGGGGTACCAGGTGTGGGGCCTGGTGCGCGGCCAGGCCAATCCGCGCAAGCTGCGTGTCAGCAGGCTGGCCACGGAGCTGAGTTTCGTGCACGGCGACCTGCTCGACCAGGCGAGCCTGGTCGCGGCGGTGGACCTGGTGCAGCCCGACGAGATCTACAACCTGGGTGCGATCTCGTTCGTGCCGATGTCGTGGCAGCAGGCCGAGCTCACCTCGGACGTCAACGGCATGGGCGCGCTGCGGGTGCTCGAAGCGATCCGGATGGTCTGCGGGCTCGACAAGTCCCGCCCGGCACCGGGCGGCCAGATCCGCTTCTACCAGGCGTCCTCGTCGGAGATGTTCGGCAAGGCCGCGGAAACCCCGCAGAACGAGCGGACGTTCCTGCACCCGCGCAGCCCCTACGGCGTGGCGAAGGCCTACGGGCACTACATCACCCGCAACTACCGCGAGTCGTACGGGATGTTCGGCGTCTCGGGCATCCTGTTCAACCACGAGTCCCCGCGGCGCGGGATGGAGTTCGTCACCCGCAAGATCTCCAGCGCGGTCGCGCGGATCAAGCTCGGGGTGCAGGACGAGCTGCGGCTGGGCAACCTCGACGCGGTCCGCGACTGGGGGTTCGCCGGCGACTACGTGCGCGCGATGCACCTCATGCTGCAGCACGACGAGCCGGTCGACTACGTCATCGGCACCGGCCGGATGCACACCGTCCGCGAGGCGGCCGAGATCGCGTTCGCCTCGGTCGGGCTCGACTGGCGCGACCACGTCGTCGTCGACCCGAGCCTGGTGCGCCCGGCCGAGGTCGAGGTGCTCTGCGCCGACGCGACGCTCGCCCGCACCGACCTGGGCTGGAAACCGACCGTGTCGTTCGAAGAGCTGATGCGGATGATGGTCGAGTCCGACCTGACCCAGACCAGCCGCGAGCTGGATCTGGGCGAGGCGCTGACGGCCGCCGTCTGGTAGCCGAGCGCATTCTTCCGCGAGGAAAACAAAAAGACATTCGCGCCCCGGGTGGCCACGCCGCCGGGCGCCGGGTTGCCGGAGCAGCAGCCGTCACCGGGGCGCACCGCTCGCCGTCGTGTCGGGATGGGTTGCTGATTCATGGACAACGAACAGAAGCTGCGGAGTTACCTCAAGCGGGCGAGCGCGGACCTCGTGCGCACCCAGCAGAGGCTGGCCGCGCTGGAGAGCCGCGCGGCCGAGCCGATCGCCATCGTCGGGCTCGGCTGCCGCTACCCCGGCGGGGTGACCGGCCCCGAGGAGTTCTGGGAGCTGCTGAGCGCCGGGCGGGACGGCGTCACCGGGCTGCCCGCCGACCGCGGCTGGGACCTCGGTGCGCTCGCCGCGGACGGCGGCGAGGCGGCGATGTCCGGCGGCTTCCTGCTCGACGCCGCAGAGTTCGACGCGGGCTTCTTCGGCATCTCGCCGCGGGAAGCGGCCGAAATGGACCCGCAGCAGCGGATCCTGCTCGAGACGGCGTGGGAGGCGATCGAACGCGCCGGCATCGTGCCGTCGGCGCTGAAGAGCACCCGCACCGGCGTGTTCGTCGGCGCGATGGCGCAGGAGTACCTGACCGGCGCCGCGGGCCCGTCCGAAGGCTTCCTGCTGACCGGCAACACGAACAGCGTGCTGTCCGGCCGGCTCGCCTACGTCCTCGGACTGGTCGGCCCGGCGGTCACCGTGGACACCGCGTGCTCGTCGTCGCTGGTCGCGATCCACCTGGCCGCGCAGTCGCTGCGCTCGGGCGAATCGGAGCTGGCGCTGGCCGGTGGCGTCACGGTGATGTCCGCGCCGACGACGTTCGTCGAGTTCAGCCGCCAGGGCGGGCTGTCCCCGGACGGCCGCTGCCGCTCGTTCGCCGACTCCGCCGCCGGCACCGGCTGGGCCGAGGGCGCGGGTGTGCTCGTGCTGGAGCGGCTGTCCGACGCACAGCGCCACGGGCACCCGGTGCTCGCCGTGGTCCGCGGCAGCGCGGTCAACTCCGACGGGGCCACCAACGGGCTCACCGCCCCGAACGGGCCGTCGCAGCAGCGCGTGATCCGGGAGGCGCTGAAAACGTCCGGGCTGGCACCCGGGCAGGTCGACGTCGTCGAAGCACACGGCACCGGCACCACGCTCGGTGACCCGGTCGAGGCACAGGCGCTGCTGGCCACCTACGGACAGGACCGTGCGGCGCCGCTGCTGCTGGGTTCGGTGAAGTCGAACTTCGGGCACACCCAGGCGGCGGCTGGTGTGGCCGGGGTGATCAAGGTGGTGCTGGGAATGCGCCACGGCGTCGTGCCGCCGACCCTGCACGTCGACGCGCCGTCGTCGCACGTGGACTGGACGGCCGGGAGCATCGAGCTGGCGACCGCGGCGACGCCGTGGCCGGAGACCGGCGAGCCGCGTCGCGCCGGCGTCTCGTCGTTCGGGCTGAGCGGCACGAACGCGCACGTGATCGTCGAGCAGGCACCGGCCGTTGAGAAGCCGGTCCGGGAGTACCCCGCGCGGCCGCTGCCGATCCTGGTCTCGGGCAAGTCCGAGGAGGCCGTGCGCGCGCAGGCCGCACGGCTGGCCGACGCCCTCGGCCAGGGCACTCCGCTCGCCGACCTCGCTCTTTCGGTCGCCACCGCGCGCACCGCGTTCGACGTCCGGTCCACTGTGGTCGGTTCGGACGCCGCCGCGGTCGCGGCGGCCCTGCGGGAACCGCCTTCGTCCGGCACACCGCGAACGAAGGGCAAGACCGCCTTCCTCTTCACCGGCCAGGGTTCCCAGCACCTCGGGATGGGCCGGGCGCTGCACGCCGCGCACCCGGTGTTCGCGGCCGCGTTCGACGAGGTCCTCGACCGGCTCGACCCGGGGCTGCGGGACGTCGTGTGGGGTGCGGACGCCGGGCGGCTCGCCGGCACCGCTCAGGCCCAGTCGGCCATTTTCGCCGTCGAAGTCGCGCTCTTCCGGCTGCTGGAGTCGTGGGGCGTCCGGCCCGCCGTGCTCGCGGGACACTCGGCGGGCGAGATCGCCGCCGCCCACTGCGCCGGAGTGCTGTCCCTCGACGACGCTTGCGCACTGGTCTCGGCCCGCGCCCGGCTGATGGGCGCGCTGCCCGCCGGTGGCGCCATGGCCGCCATCCGCGCGTCCGAAGCGGACGTCCGGGCGGCCCTGGTGGCCGGGGTGGACATCGCCGCCGTCAACGGGCCTGCCGCCGTGGTCGTGTCCGGTGGGGAGGACGCCGTCCTCGAGGTGGCCGCGAAGTTCGAGCGCACGACCCGGCTGCGCGCGTCCCACGCGTTCCACTCGCACCTGGTGGACCCGATGCTGCCCGCGTTCCGCGCGGTCGTTTCGGAGCTGACCTTCGCCGAGCCGTCGGTGCCGCTGGTGACCGCGGGTGACGCCACCGACCCGGAGTTCTGGGTGCGGCACGTCCGCGACACCGTCCGGTTCGGCGACACCCTCGCCCGGCTCGCGGAATCGGGTGTGAACCGGTTCGTCGAGGTGGGGCCGGAAGCCGCGCTGACCCCGATGGTCGACGTGCCGGGCGCGCTCGCCGTGCCGCTGCTGCGCAAGGACCGCGACGAGACCACGTCGGTCGCCGAGGCGCTCGGCCGGCTGCACGGTGACGGCGTCGCCGTCGACTGGCCCGCCTTCTTCGCCGGCACCGGTACCCGGGTCGACCTGCCCACCTACGCCTTCCAGCGGCAGCGGTTCTGGCCGCGTGACACCGGCCGCGGCCGCGGCGACCTGCGCTCGGCCGGGCTGCGCAGTGTGGACCACCCGCTGCTGGGCACGGCGGTCGAAGTCGCCGACGCCCGCGGCCTGCTGCTGACCGGCCGGCTCGACGCGGGTACGCACGCCTGGCTCGCCGACCACCGCGTCGGCGGCGCCGTCGTCGTGCCCGGCACCGCCCTGCTGGAGCTGGCCGTGCGTGCCGGCGCCGAGACCGGCTGCCCGGACGTCGAGGACCTCACGTTGACCCGCCCGCTGGTGCTCGGCGCGGCGGGGGAGCGTGTGGTCGTCCAGGTCTGGGTCGGCGCCCCCGACGAGCGGGGCCGCCGCCCGGTGGCCGTGCACTCCCGCCCCGATGGCGAGGTCAGCGGGAACTGGACCTCGCACGCCGTCGGCCGGCTGGCCGGGCGCATCGAGGCCACGGCAGGCTTCCCGGGTGCGTGGCCGCCGGCGGACGCCACCGCCGTCGACCTCACCGGCTTCTACGACGACCGCGAGTACGGCCCGGCGTTCCAGGGCCTGCGAGCGGCCTGGCGGAACGGCGACGACGTCTTCGCCGAGGTCGCGCTGCCCGACGACGTCGAGGCCGAGTCCTTCGACCTCCACCCCGCGCTGTTCGACGCGGCCCTGCACGCCGCGGCTTTTTTCGCCGGTCCGGGTGGCGTGCCGTTCTCGTGGCAGGACGTCGCCGTGCGCGCGGTCGGCGCGACCGCGCTGCGCGTGGCCCTGCGCAAGACCGGCGAGGACACCCTGGCGTTGTCGCTGGCCACCCCCGGCGGCGAGCTCGTCGCGACCGCCGGCTCCCTCACCGTGCGCCCGGTCGCGGCCGAGGCTCCGGTCACCGGCGGGGGTGTCTACCGGGTGGACTGGACCGAGCCGGTCACCGGGGTCACGGACACCGGCGCCGACGTCGTCACCCTGTCCGTTCCGGACGGAACGCCGCCGGAGGCCGCCCGTGCGCTCGCGGGCGAGGCGCTGGCCCTGCTGCGCGGACGGCTGACCGAGGACGCGCACCGGCTGGCGCTGGTCGTCCCGGCCGGCCTGCCCGCGGCCGCCGTCCGCGGGCTCGTGCTGGCCGCGCAGCAGGAACACCCCGGCCGGTTCGTCCTGGTCGAGGCCGCCGAGCCGCCGTCCGCGGGCGTCCTGGAGACGGCCCTGTCGACCGGCGAGCCGCGGATCCTGGTCCGCGACGGGCGGATCCTGGCGCCGCGGCTGGTGCGCGCCACGACCGGCGAGGCGGCCGGCTGGAACCCGGACGGGACCGTCCTGATCACCGGCGGCACCGGCGAGCTGGGCCGGGCGCTCGCCGCCCACCTCGTCCGCGAACACGGCGTCCGGCACCTGCTGCTGGCCAGTCGCGGTGGTGCCGCCCCCGAAGGGCTGGTCACCGAGCTGGCCGGCCTCGGCGCCGACGTCACGGTCGCCGCCTGCGACGCGAGCGACCGCGACGCACTGGCGACGCTGCTGGCCGGGATCCCGGCCGCGCACCCGCTCACCGCCGTCGTGCACGCCGCCGGCGTCCTCGACGACGGTCTCCTCGACACCCTCGACGACGGCCGCCTCGCCAAGGTGCTGGCGCCCAAGGCCGATGCCGCGTGGCACCTGCACGAGCTGACCCGCCACCTCGAGCTCGACGCGTTCGTGCTGTTCTCCTCATTGGCCGGCACGCTCGGCGCGGCCGGGCAGGCCAACTACGCCGCGGCCAACGCGTTCCTCGACACGCTCGCCCAGGAGCGCCGGGACGCGGGGCTGCCCGCGGTGTCGCTGGCGTGGGGCCCGTGGGGCGGCGACGGCATGGCGGGCGGCGCCGGCCGCCGGTTCGCCCGGATGGGCATCCCGGCGCTGACCGAAGCCGAGGGCCTCGCCCTGTTCGACGCCGCGCTGGCGGCCGGCGAGCCGGCCGTCGTGCCGGTCCGGTTCGACCTGCCGGTGCTCGCCGCGCAGCCGGAGCCGCCGGCCTTGCTGCGCTCGCTGGCCGGCGGCCGCCGCGCGGTGCGCGCCGCCGGGGGCGCCGGCCGGCTGGCCCGGCAGCTGTCCACCTTGGACGACGCCGGACGCGTCGCCCGCGTGGCCGACCTGGTGCGCCGCGAGGTCGCCGCCGTGCTCGGGCACGCCGGCGCCGCGGCCGTCGACCCCGCGCGCTCGTTCGCCGAGCTGGGCTTCGATTCGCTGACCGCGGTGGAGCTGCGCAACCGCCTCGACGCCGCGACGGGTCTGCGGTTGCCCGCCACTCTCGTGTTCGACTACCCGACCCCGGCCGCGCTCGCCGACCACCTTCGCGACCGGCTGCTCGGCGCCGACGCCGGACCGGCCGTCACCCGGACCGCGGTCGCCGACGACGACCCGATCGTCATCGTCGGCATGAGCTGCCGGTTCCCCGGCGGCATCGCGTCTCCGGAGGACCTCTGGGCGGCGGTCGCCGAAGGCCGCGACACGACGTCGTCGTTCCCGGTCAACCGCGGCTGGGACCTCGGCGCGCTGTACCACCCGGACCCCGACCACGCCGGCACGTCCTACACCCGCGAAGGCGGCTTCCTGCACGACGCCGGTGAATTCGACGCCGCGTTCTTCGGCATGAGCCCGCGCGAAGCCGAGGCCACCGACCCGCAGCAGCGCTTGCTGCTGGAGGCGTCCTGGACGGCGATCGAGCGCGCGGGCATCGACCCCCGGACCCTGCGCGGCAGCGCGACCGGCGTGTTCGCCGGAGTGATGTACAACGACTACGGCCTGGTACTCGCCGGTGGCGGCTTCGAAGGCTTCCAGGGCAGCGGGACGGCGTCCAGCGTCGTGTCCGGCCGGGTCGCCTACGCACTCGGGCTGGAAGGGCCCGCGGTCACCGTGGACACGGCGTGCTCGTCGTCGCTGGTGGCGCTGCACTGGGCGGCCCACGCACTGAGGTCGGGGGAGTGCTCGCTCGCGTTGGCCGGCGGCGTGACGGTGATGTCCACACCGAACTCCTTCGTCGAGTTCTCGCGCCAGCGCGGCCTTTCCCCCGACGGCCGGTGCCGGTCCTATTCGGACGACGCCGACGGGGTCGGCTGGTCCGAAGGCGTCGGCGTGCTGGTGCTGGAGCGGCTGTCGGACGCACGCCGGCACGGGCACCGCGTGCTCGCCGTGGTGCGCGGCTCGGCGGTGAACTCCGACGGCGCGTCCAACGGCCTGACCGCGCCGAACGGACCCTCGCAGCAGCGGGTGATCCGCGCCGCGCTGGCCACCTCCGGTCTGTCCACCGCCGACGTCGACGTCGTCGAGGGGCACGGCACCGGAACCACCTTGGGTGACCCGATCGAAGCCCAGGCGCTGCTCGCGACCTACGGGCAGGACCGGGAGACGCCGCTGCTGCTCGGTTCGGTGAAGTCGAACATCGGGCACACGCAGGCCGCCGCCGGGGTGGCGGGGATCATCAAGGTGGTTCTCGCGATGCAGCACGGCACCGTGCCCGGCTCGCCGCACGCCGGCACGCCGTCGTCCCATGTGGACTGGACGGCGGGCGCGGTGTCGCTGGCTTCCTCGACGACGCCGTGGCCGGCCTCCGACCGGCCGCGGCGCGCGGGGGTGTCCTCGTTCGGCATCAGCGGGACCAACGCGCACGTGGTGCTCGAAGCGGGTCCGGCGGTCGCGCCGGTCGCTTCCTCCGCAGCCGGCGACGCGCCGCTGGTGCTGTCGGCGCGGACCGCCGAAGGCCTGCGCGCCCAGGCCGCGAACCTGGCCCGCCTCGACGTCCCGCGCGGCGACCTGGCGTGGTCGCTGGCGACCACGCGGACCGCGTTCGAGCACCGGGCGGTCGTCGTCGGCCCGGACGCCGCTCTGGCGCTCGACGCGCTGGCGGCCGGTGCTCCGGCGGCCGGTGTGGTCGGCGGCGTCGTCACCGACGGCGGCCTCGCCTTCGTCTTCCCCGGCCAAGGCGCGCAGCGGCTCGGCATGGGACGCGAGCTGGCCGGGCGGTTCCCGGTGTTCGCGTCCGTGTTCGGCGACGTGCTCGACCGGTGCGACCCGGGCCTGCGCGACGTCGTCTGGGGCGACGACCCGGCCGCGCTGGAGCGGACCGGGAACGCGCAGCCGGCGCTGTTCGCGTTCGGCGTGGCGGCGTTCCGGCTGCTGGAGTCGTGGGGCGTGCGCCCGGACGTCGTCGCCGGCCACTCGGCCGGCGAGATCGCGGCCGCGCACGTGTCCGGAGTGCTGTCGCTCGACGACGCGTGTGCGCTGGTGTCGGCCCGTGCTCGCTTGATGGAGGCGTTGCCCGCCGGTGGCGCGATGGTCGCGGTGCGGGCGTCCGAAGCGGACGTCCGGGCGGCGCTGGTGGCCGGGGTCGACCTGGCGGCGGTGAACGGGCCGGAGTCGGTGGTGCTCTCCGGCGTCGAAGAGGCGGTGCTGGCGGTCGCGTCCCGCTTCGGCAAGACGACGCGGCTCGCGGTGTCGCACGCGTTCCACTCGCACCTGATGGACCCGATGCTGGCCGAGTTCCGCGCGGTGGTCTCTTCTCTTGCGTTCTCCGCGCCGACGTTGCCGTTCGTCTCCCACGGGGACGTGTGCTCGCCGGAGTACTGGGTCGAGCACGTGCGCGCGACGGTCCGCTTCACCGAGACGGTCGCGGACGCGGCGTCGACGTACCTGGAGCTGGGCCCGGACGGCACGCTGTCGGCGCTGCTCGACCGGCCCGGGACGGTGCCGCTGCTGCGCAAGGACCGGCCGGAGGCGGAGTCGGTGGTCGCGGCTCTGGCGACGCTGCACACGCGCGGGTGCGCGGTGGACTGGCGCGCGTACCTCGGTGGCGGGCGGGTGGTGGACCTGCCGACGTACCCGTTCCAGCGCGAGCACTACTGGGCGGCGAGTGCGCCGTCGCGGGCCCCGGAGCAGCCGGACGGCCCGCTGTGGGAGGCGATCGGCCGCGGGGACGCGTCGGAGCTGGCGGGGCTGCTGGATCTGGGCGACGAGCAGCGGTCGTCGCTGGAGACGCTGCTCCCGGCGTTGACCGGCTGGCGCGACCGCCGGGCGGCCGAGGAGACGGCGAAGTCCTGGCGGTACCGGGTGGAGTGGACTCCGTTCCGGACGGCGGAGGCCCCGGTGGTACGCGGCCGCTGGCTGCTGGTGACGGCCGGTGCGGAGGAAGGCACGGAGGTCGAGGCGGCGTTGGCGGCCCACGGCGCGACGGTGACCCGCATCGCGACCTCGGACCTCGGCGAAACGACCAACCGCAGCACGCTCGCCGCGGCGCTCACCGCCGCCGGGCCGGCCGAAGGGGTCCTCCACCTCCCGGCCGCCGGTGACCAGGGACTCCGCGACCTCCTCACCCTCGTCCAAGCCCTCGGCGACGCCGAGCCCGGCCCGCGCCTCTGGTGCCTCACCACGGGCGCCGTCGCCACTCCCGGCGACCACGCTCCCGACCCCGCCGCCGCCCGCGTCTGGGGTTTCGGCCGGACCGTCGCGCTCGAACAGCCCGCGCTTTGGGGCGGCCTGGTCGACCTGCCGGCCACCCTCGACCTCCCCACCACCCGCCGCCTGGCCGCCGTGCTCGCCGGCACCGGCGAAGACCAGATCGCGCTGAGGCCCCAAGGCGCCTTCGGCCGCCGGATCGCGCGCTACCGGCCCACCGAAGCCCCGGGCCGGTTCCAGGCGCGCGGAACCGTCCTGGTCACCGGCGGCACCGGCGCGCTGGGGGCGTCCGTCGCGCGGTGGCTCGCGAACGCCGGGGCCGAACACCTCGTGCTCGTCAGCCGCCGGGGTTCCGCAGCGCCGGGTGCGCCCGCGCTCGAAGAAGAACTCACCGCCGCGGGGGTGCGCGTCACCATCGCCGCCTGCGACGTCGGGGACCGGAAAGCCGTCGAAGCCCTGCTCGAGCAGCACCCCGACCTCACCGGGGTCGTGCACACCGCGGGCGTCGCGCAGGCCATGGACCCCGTGCACACCACGGACTTCGCCGAGATCACCCGCGTCATGGCCGCCAAGACCGACGGCGCCGCGCACCTCGACACCCTCCTCGCCGGGCACGACCTCGACTTCTTCGTGCTCTTCGGCTCCGTCGCCGGCGTCTGGGGCGGCGGGGGCCAGGCCGCCTACGCCGCCGGGAACGCCTACCTCGACGCCCTCGCCGAGGCGCGCCGGGCCCGCGGCTCCCGGGCGACGTCCATCGCCTGGGGTGCCTGGGCCGAGGAGGGCATGGCCACCGACGAGCACGTTGCGGGTCAGCTGAGCCGCCGCGGGCTCGGCTTCCTGCCCACCGCCGGGGCCCTCGCCGAGCTGGAACGCGCCCTGGTGCGTGACGACACCGCCGTCGTCGTCGCCGACGTCGTCTGGGACACCTTCCTGCCCGTCTTCACCGCCACCCGCGCCAGCCGGCTCTTCGACGCCTTCGCCGAAGCCCGGCCCGAGCCGGTGAGCGCCGTGGTCAGCGCCTTCGCCGCCCGGTTCGCCGGGATGTCCGAGGACGAACGCGACCGCGCGCTGCTCGACCTCGTCCGCACCGAAGCCGCCGCCGTGCTCGGGCACGTCACCGCGGACGCCGTCGCCGAAGAACGCGCCTTCCGCGACCTCGGCTTCGACTCGCTCACCGCTGTCGAGTTCCGGCGCCGCCTCGCCGAATCGACCGGCCTCGCCCTGCCCGCGACGCTCGTCTTCGACCACCCGACCCCGCTCGGCCTGGTCGCGTTCCTGCGCGCCGAGATCGACGGCTCCGGCACCGCCGACGCCGTCGTCGCCGCGACCGGAGCCACCGACGAGCCGATCGCCATCGTCGGCATGGGCTGCCGGTTCCCCGGCGGCGTCACCACGCCCGAGGAACTCTGGACCCTGGTCACCGGCGGGGTGGACGCGATCTCGTCGTTCCCCGGCGACCGCGGCTGGGACGCCGCCGGCCTGTTCGACCCCGACCCCGAACGCGGCGGCAAGACCTACTCGACGCTGGGCGGGTTCCTCGAAACCGCCGCCGAGTTCGACGCCGGTTTCTTCGGCATCTCGCCGCGTGAAGCGCTGTCGATGGATCCGCAGCAGCGGCTGCTGCTCGAAGTCTCGTGGGAGGCCTTCGAACGCGCGGGCGTCGACCCGGCGGCCGTGCGGGGGAGCCGGACCGGCGTGTTCGTCGGCTCCAGCTTCCAGGACTACGGCGTCGCCACCGGTGACGGCACCGAAGGCCACCTCGTCACCGGCACCATCCCGAGTGTCCTTTCCGGACGGTTGTCCTACCTGTTCGGCTTCGAAGGCCCGTCGGTCACCGTCGACACGGCGTGCTCGTCGTCGCTGGTCGCGCTGCACCTGGCCTGCCAGTCGCTGCGCTCCGGCGAGTCCGAGCTGGCCATCGCGGGCGGCGTCACGGTGATGGCCTCGCCCGACCCGTTCGTCGCGTTCAGCCGCCAGCGCGCGCTGGCCTTCGACGGCCGCTGCAAGGCGTTCTCCGACGAAGGCGACGGCATGTCCCTCGCCGAGGGCGCGGGGATGCTCGTGCTGGAACGGCTTTCCGAAGCCCGGCGCCACGGCCACCCGATCCTCGCTGTCGTCCGCGGCACCGCGGTCAACTCCGATGGCGCGTCCAACGGCCTCACCGCGCCCAACGGCCCGTCGCAGCAGCGCGTCATCCGCCAGGCCCTGGCCAACGCCGGCCTCGCCCCGGCCGAGGTCGACGCGCTCGACGCGCACGGCACCGGCACCGCACTCGGCGACCCGATCGAGGTCCAGGCGCTGCAGGCGACCTACGGCCGCGACCGCGAACGCCCGCTGCTGATCGGCTCGGTGAAGTCCAACATCGGGCACACCCAGTCGGCCGCCGGCGTCGCCAGCCTGATCAAGATGGTGCACGCGATGCGGCACGGCGTGCTGCCGCGCACCCTGCACGTCGCCAAACCGTCCACGAAGATCGACTGGCCGGCCGGGGCGGTCGAGCTGCTGAGCGAGCCGACGGCCTGGCCGGAGACCGGGCGCCCGCGCCGCGCCGGCGTTTCGTCGTTCGGCATCAGCGGCACCAACGCCCACGCGATCATCGAAGCGGCTCCCGCACTCGAAGCAGCACCGAAGCCCGAACACACCGGCCCGGTCGTCTGGCCGCTGTCGGCGAAGAGCGCGCCGGCACTGAAGGCCCAAGCACTGCGGCTGCTGGACGCCCTCGACGAGCAGCGCCCGGTCGACGTCGGCTGGACGCTCGCGCACCACCGCGCGGTGTTCGAGCAGCGGGCTGTGGTCATCGGCGAGGACGTCGCCGACCTGCGCCGCGGCCTGACCGCCCTCGCCGGGGGCACCGCCGACCCCGCGCTCGTGCAAGGGGTGGCCAAGCGGTCCGGTGCGCCGGTGTTCGTCTTCCCCGGCCAGGACTCGCAGTGGCCGGGCATGGCCCGGGAACTGCTGACGACGTCGCCGGTGTTCGCCGGCCGGATGGCCGAGTGCGCGACCGCGCTCGATCCGTTCGTCGACTGGTCGCTGGCGGAGGTCCTGCACGACGACGCTTTGACGCGCGTCGACGTCGTCCAGCCCGTGTTGTGGGCGGTCCTGGTGTCGCTGGCCGGGCTGTGGCGCGCGCACGGCGTCGAACCGGCCGCGGTGATCGGGCATTCCCAAGGTGAGATCGCGGCCGCGTGCGTCGCCGGCGCCCTGTCCCTCGAGGACGGTGCGCGGGTGGTGGCACTGCGGTCGAAGCTGATCGCCGAGCGCCTGTCGGGGCACGGCGCGATGCTGTCGGTCGTCGCGGGCGGCGACGAGGTGCGCGAGCTGATCGGCGACCTGGCCGGCCGGATCGCCGTCGCGGCGGTGAACGGGCCGCGCTCGGTCACGGTGTCCGGCGACCCGTCCGCACTGGCGGAGTTCGAGGTGCGGCTGGTCAAGGCCGGCCTGATGCGCTGGCGGCTGGACGGGGTCGACTTCGCGGCGCACTCACCCCAGGTCGACGGCATCGCCGCGGACCTGGCCGAGCTGCTGGCCCCGGTCACCCCGCGCGACACGGGTGTCCGGTTCTATTCGACGGTGACCGGCGGGCTGGTCGAGCCCACCGAGCTGACGGGGGAGTACTGGTGCCGCAACCTGCGCGGCACGGTCGAGTTCGCCGCGGCGCTCTCGGCCGCGGTCGCCGACGGTCACGTGGTGTTCGTGGAGGCGAGCCCGCACCCGGTGTTCGGCATGGCGATCGGCGAGCTGGCCGAGGCGGCGGGCGTTCCGGTGACGGCACTGGGCACGCTCCGGCGCGACGACGGTGGGGTCGAGCGGTTCCTCAAGTCCCTGGCCGAGGCCCACACCCGCGGGGTGCCGGTCGGCTGGGCGGACACGCTCACCGGCGGCCGGCGGGTCGACCTGCCCACTTATGCGTTCCAGCACGAGCACTACTGGGCGATCGACGAGTCCGAGGCTGTGGGGGTGGCTCCGGCCGACGACGAACTGTGGCAGGCCATCACCCGCGACGACCGCGCGGGCCTGACGAGCCTGCTGGAGCTGGACGAGCGCCAGCAGACCGCGCTCGACGACCTGCTCCCGGCGCTGTCGGCGTGGCACGCCCGTCGCGACGAGGAGTCCACAGTGGACTCGTGGCGGTACCGGATCGCGTGGCGGCCGGTCCGCCCGGCGGGGACGACGCTGTCCGGCACCTGGCTGGTGGTCGGCACCGGCGAGCCGGGCGAGGAGGAGATCGCGGAGGTCCTGCGGGGGCACGGCGCGGACGTGCGCGAGGTCATCCTCGGGGCCGATCAGACCGGCCGCGAAGATCTGGCCGCCGCGCTCGTCGGCCAAGCCGGTCCCGAGGTGGCCGCGGCCGGGCTCGGCGACCTCGACGGAATCACCGGGATCGTCTCCCTGCTGGCCGCCGACCACGCCACGACCGAGCACCCCGGCCTCGACCGTGGCCTGCTCCGCACCCTCTCGCTCGTCCAGGCCGTCGCCGGGACCGAACCCGCGCCGCGCGTCTGGGCACTGACCCGCGGCGCGGTCTCCACCGGACCCGCCGACCCCGTCCGCGACCCCGCCCAAGCCCAGGTGCACGGCCTCGGCTGGTCCGCCGCCCTCGAACACCCCGCGCACTGGGCCGGGCTCGTCGACCTGCCCGAGACCCTCGACGCCGCGGCCGCCCGGCGGCTCGTCGCCGTGCTCGCCGGGGCCGGGGACGAAGACCAGCTCGCCGTCCGCTCCGGGGGTGTCTTCGCTCGCCGGCTCGTGCCTGCGCCGACGGGAAGCGCGAAGCCCGCGAAGGTCTGGCGAGCCCACGGCACCGCCGTCATCACCGGCGGCACCGGCACCCTCGGCCCGCACCTGGCCCGCCGGCTCGCCGCCGAAGGTGTCGAGCACATCGTGCTCACCGGCCGCCGCGGGCCGGCGGCGCCCAACGCGCAAGCCCTGCTGGACGAACTGCGGGAACTCGGCACCTCGGCCGAAGTCGTCTCGCTCGACGTCACCGACCGGGCAGCCGTCGCCGGGCTGATCACCCGGCTGAAACAAGACGGCCGGCGGATCACCACCGTCGTGCACACCGCCGCGCACATCGCACTGGCCCCGCTCACCGGCACCGACCCGGCCGCCTTCGCCGAGGTCCTCGACGCCAAGGTGACCGGCGCCGCCAATCTCGACGCCGTCCTCGACGAACTGCTCGACGAGGGCGAACTCGAGCACTTCGTCCTGTACTCCTCGACCGCCGGCCTCTGGGGCAGCGGTGACCACGGTGCCTACTCCGCGGCCAACGCCCACCTCGTCGCGCTCGCCGAGCAGCGGCGGGCCCGCGGGGTCCCGGCCACCACCGTCGCCTGGGGCATCTGGGCCGACGACCGCGAGCTGGGCCGGGTCGACCCCGGCCGGATCCTGCGCAGCGGCCTGCGGTTCATGGAACCCCGCCTCGCGCTCGCCGGGCTCGAGCGCGCACTGGCCGACGACGAGACCGCCCTGCTCATCGCCGACCTCGACTGGGACCGCTACCACCCGGTGTTCACGTCGGTGCGGCCCAGCCCGCTGTTCTCGGAGCTGCCCGCCGTCCGCCGGCTCGCCGAAGCCGCCGACGGCACCGCGGACGCGTCGGCGTTCGCGAGCCGGGTCCGGGCGCTGCCCGCGAACGCCGGGCGCCGGCTGGTCGTCGACCTCGTGCGTGCCGAAGCGGCCGCCGTGCTCGGGCACTCCGGTGGCGACGCCGTCGAAGCCGACCGCGCCTTCCGCGAGCTGGGTTTCGACTCGCTCACCGCGGTCGACCTGCGCAACCGCCTCGAAGTCGTGACCGGGCTCAGCCTGCCCAGCACCGTCGTGTTCGACTACCCGAACGCCGACACCCTCGCCGGGTTCGTCCTGTCCACCTTGGACGGACCGGTGGCGGGGGAGACCGTCGTCGCGGCCACCGCCGTCGACGAGCCGATCGCCATCGTCGGCATGAGCTGCCGGTTCCCCGGCGGGGTCACCTCACCGGAAGCGCTGTGGGACCTGATCATCGGCGGCGGCGACGCGATCTCGTCGTTCCCGCCCGACCGCGGCTGGGACGCCGCCGGCCTGTTCGACGCCGACCCGGACCGCAGCGGCAAGACGTACTCGACGCTCGGCGGGTTCCTCGGCGGCGTCGCGGACTTCGACGCCGGGTTCTTCGGGATTTCGCCGCGCGAGGCGCTGTCGATGGACCCGCAGCAGCGGCTGCTGCTGGAAGTCGCCTGGGAAGCCTTCGAACGCGCGGGCCTCGACCCGGCGGCGGCGCGGGGGAGCCGGACCGGCGTGTTCGTCGGCGCCAGCTACCAGGACTACGCCTCGACCGTGCTCAACGCGGCCGAGGGCTCCGAAGGGCACATGATCACCGGCGCGGTGTCGAGTGTCCTTTCCGGCCGGATCGCCTACCTGTTCGGGCTGGAGGGCCCGGCCGTCACCCTCGACACGGCGTGCTCGTCGTCGCTGGTCGCGCTGCACCTGGCGTGCCAGTCGCTGCGCTCGGGCGAAAGCTCGCTCGCGCTCGCGGGCGGGGTCACGGTGATGGCGACGCCGGCGCCGTGGATCGGGTTCAGCCGCCAGCGCGCGATGGCGCCCGACGGCCGCTGCAAGGCCTACTCCGACGACGCCGACGGCATGAGCCTCGCCGAAGGCGTCGGGCTCGTGCTCGTCGAACGCCTCTCCGACGCCCGGCGCAACGGTCACGAGATCCTCGCCGTCGTCCGCGGCTCGGCGATGAACTCCGACGGCGCGTCCAACGGCATGACCGCGCCGAACGGCCCGTCGCAGCAACGCGTGATCCGCCAGGCACTGGCGAGCGCCGGACTGTCCACCGCGGACATCGACGCCGTCGAAGGCCACGGGACCGGCACGCCGCTCGGCGACCCGATCGAGGTCCAGGCGCTGCAGGCCACCTACGGCCGCAACCGCGAGCGGCCGCTGCTGCTCGGCTCGGTCAAGTCGAACCTCGGCCACACGCAGATGGCCTCCGGCATCGCCGGGGTGCTCAAGCTCGTCATGGCCATGCGCCACGGCGTGCTCCCGCAAACCCTGCACACGGACACGCCGTCGTCGCACATCGACTGGTCCGGTGGCGCGATCCGGCTGCTCGACGAACGAACCGACTGGCCGGAGACCGGCGCGCCCCGGCGGGCCGCCGTGTCGGCGTTCGGCCTGAGCGGCACCAACGTCCACACGGTACTGGAGCAGGCGCCCGAACCGGTCCCCGTCGAGGAGCCCGAGCCGGTGGTGCTCGGCACCGTGCCCCTCGTGGTGTCGGCCCGGACGCCGGAAGCCCTGCGCGCCCAGGCCGCCCGGCTGCGCGGTTGGCCCGGCGAACCGGCCGACCTCGCCTTCACCTTGGCCACCGCACGCGCCGACCTGAGTCACCGGGCGGTCATCCTGGCCGCGACCCCCGACGACGTCCGGACCGGACTCGCGGCGATCGCCGAAGACGAACCCGCCGCGCACGTCCTGCGCGGCACGTCGACCACCCGGCCCACGACGGCGTTCCTGTTCACCGGGCAAGGCAGCCAGCGACCCGGTGCGGGCCGGGAGCTGTACGAGCGATTCCCGGTCTTCGCCGAGGCCCTCGACGAGGCCCTCGGCCACCTCGAACTGGACCGGCACCTGCTCTTCGCCGAGCCAGGCACGCCGGAAGCCGCCCTGCTCGACGAGACCCGGTACGCCCAGCCCGCGCTGTTCGCCATCGAGGTCGCGCTGTTCCGGCTCCTGGAGTCGTGGGACGTGCGGCCCGACCACGTCGCCGGGCACTCCGTCGGCGAGATCGCCGCTGCGCACGTCGCCGGCGTGCTGTCCCTGGCCGATGCGGCGACGCTGGTGCTGGCCCGCGGCCGGCTCATGCAGGCTCTCCCGGCCGGCGGCGCGATGGTCGCGATCCGGGCGAGTGAAGCCGACGTCCGCGCGCAGCTGCCTGCCGACGTCGACGTCGCCGCGGTCAACGGGCCGGAGTCCGTGGTGGTCTCCGGACCCGAAGCCGCCGTCCTCGCCTTCGCCGAGCGGTTCGGGAAGACCCGGCGGCTCACCGTCTCCCACGCGTTCCACTCCGCGCTGATGGACCCGATGCTGGACGAGTTCCGCGCCGCTGTCGCCGGGCTCACCTTCTCGGCGCCGGAGCTGTCGTTCGTCTCGACGGTCGCCGGTGCGGACCTCGCCGACGGCCCGGGCTACTGGGTGCGCCACGCCCGCGAGACCGTCCGGTTCGCCGACGCGATCACCACCCTGGACGAAGCCGGGGTCACCGCCTACGTCGAGCTCGGGCCCGATGCCGTCCTGTCGGCGATGACCACCGCGCGGCCGATGCTGCGCAAGGACCGGCCGGTGGACGAGACCGTCGCCGCGGTGCTCGGCGACCTGCAGGCCCGCGGCCACCGGCCGGACTGGGCCGCGTTCTTCGCCGGGACCGGCGCCCGCCGCATCGACCTGCCGACCTACGCGTTCCAGCGGTCCCGCTACTGGCCGGAGCCCGCGCACGCGACGCCGGAAGCCGACCCGGGCTTCTGGACCGCCTTGGAAGCGGCGGACGTCGAAGAGCTGTCGACCACCCTGGACGTCGACCGCGACGCGCTCGGCACCGTCCTGCCCGCCCTCACCGCGTGGCGGCACCGCGTGCGCGAAGAGTCCGAAGTGGACGACTGGCGTTACCGCGTGGTCTGGAGTCCCGTCCGCGCCGAGCCCGCCGCGCCGAGCCGGGTGCTCGTCGTGGCGCCGCCGACGCCCTGGGCCGGCTCGGTCGTCGAGGCGGTGGGCGGAACCCGCTTCGAACCGGGTGACGACCTGGCCGAAGCGGGCGAATTCGACCACGTCCTCTCGCTGCTGACCGACCCCGCCGAGTCCTTGCTGTTCGCGCGGACGCTCGGGGACAAGGCCCCGCTGTGGTGGGCCACCCGCGGCGCCGTGAGCACCGGTGCGGCCGACCCGGCGCCCGATCCGCGGGCGGCCGCGCTCTGGGGCCTCGGCCGCGTGCTCGGCCTGGAGCAGCCGCACCGCTGGGGCGGGCTCGTCGACCTCCCCGAAGTCCTCGACGCCCGCGCGGTCGGCCGCCTCTTCGCCGTCCTGCACGGGATCGGCGACGAAGACCAGGTCGCCATCCGGCCGTCCGGCGTGTTCGCCCGCCGCCTCACCACCGCACCGGCCGGCCGGACGACGGACTACACCCCACGGGGAACGGTGCTGATCACCGGTGGCACCGGCGGACTCGGCGCGGAGGTCGCGCGACAGTTCGCCGAAGCGGGCGCCGAACACCTCGTGCTGCTCAGCCGCCGCGGCCCGGACGCCCCGGGCGCGGCCGAACTCGTCGACGAGCTGAAGATCGGCGTCACCGTCGAGGCCTGCGACGTCGCCGACCGCGACGCGCTGGCCCGGGTCATCGAGGCGATCCCGGACCTGACCGCCGTCGTGCACACGGCGGGCGTGGTCGACGACGGCACCACGGATTCCCTGACCGCCGGGCAGTTCGCGACCGTCTTCGGCCCGAAGTGCCTCGGCGCCGAACACCTCGACGAGCTGACCGCGGACCTCGACCTCGACGCGTTCGTCCTGTTCTCCTCCACGGCCGGCACGTTCGGTGCGGCCGGGCAGGGCAACTACGCGGCCGCCAATGCCCACCTCGACGCCCTTGCCGCCCGCCGCCGGGCCGCCGGCCGGGTCGCGACGTCGATCGCGTGGGGCCCGTGGGCGGGCGCCGGGATGCTCGGCGGCGACACCGCCGTGCAGGACCGCGTCGGCCGGGGCGGGCTCGCGCTGCTGCCGCCGGACCGGGCCGTCGCCGCCATGCGCCGTGCGGTCGGCGCCGGGGACACCGAGATCCTGGTCGCGGACATCGACTTCGCGCGGTTCGTGCCCGCCTTCACCCTCGGACGGCCGTTCCCGCTGCTGGCCGACCTGCCGCACGCCAAGGCCGTGCTCAGTGCGGCGCGGGAAGCGGGGGACCGCGGTGATCTGCGCGCCACCTTGGCCGGGCTGCCGTCCGCCGAGCGCGAGAAGCACCTGCTGGGCCTGCTGCGGACGCAGGTCGCGATGGTGCTCGGGCACCGCGACGCCGGAGCCGTCGCGCCGGACGCCGCGTTCGCCGACCTCGGGTTCGACTCGCTCACCGCGGTCGAGCTGCGCAACGGCATCGGCGCGGCGACCGGGCTCGCGCTGCCGTCGTCGCTGGTGTTCGACCACCCGACCCCGCGCGCGCTCACGACGTTCCTGCTCGGCGAACTGCTCGGCACCGGCACCCCGGTCACCACGCCGGTCCCCACCCGCGCCGCCGCCGACGACCCGGTCGTGATCGTCGGCATCGGCTGCCGCTTCCCCGGTGGCGTCACCTCGCCGCGCACGTTCTGGCAGCTCCTCGAGGACGGCGGCGACGCGATCGGGCCGTTCCCGGCCGACCGCGGGTGGGACCTCGCGAAGCTCGGGGACGGTCACGGCGGGTTCCTGCCCGACGCGGCCGGGTTCGACGCCGGCTTCTTCGGCATCTCCCCGCGCGAGGCGCTGGCGATGGACCCGCAGCAGCGGCTGCTGCTGGAGACGGCGTGGGAGTCGCTCGAGCACGCCGGGATCGACCCGGCGAGCCTGCGCGGCACGGCCACCGGCGTGTTCGTCGGCACCAACGGCCAGGACTACACCGGGCTGCTGCTCAACTCCGACGCCGACGTCGCCGGGCACATGGCCACCGGCACCACGGCGAGCGTGCTCTCCGGACGGCTGTCCTACACCCTCGGTCTCGAAGGCCCGGCCGTCACCGTCGACACGGCGTGCTCGTCGTCGCTGGTCGCCCTGCACTGGGCGGCCCGCGCACTGGCCGGTGGCGAGTGCTCGCTCGCTCTGGTCGGCGGCGTCACCGTGATGACCAGCCCGTTCTCCTTCACCGAGTTCGACGCCCAGGGCGGCCTCGCCGCCGACGGCCGCTGCAAGGCGTTCTCCGACGACGCCGACGGCACGGCCTGGTCGGAAGGCGCGGGCGTCCTCGTCGTGGAGCGGCAGTCCGACGCGCTCCGCAACGGCCACGAAATCCTCGCCGTCGTGCGTGGTTCCGCGATCAACCAGGACGGCGCTTCGAACGGCCTGACCGCGCCGAACGGCCCGGCGCAGCAGCGGGTCATCCGTGCGGCGCTGGCCGACGCCGGACTGTCTACATCGGACGTTGACGTCGTCGAGGCGCACGGCACCGGCACGACCCTGGGCGACCCCATCGAGGCCCAAGCGCTGCTGGCGACCTACGGCCGCGACCGCGAAACCCCGGTGCTGCTCGGGTCGGTGAAGTCGAACCTCGGGCACACCCAGGCCGCCGCGGGCGCCGCCGGGATCATCAAGGTGATCGAGGCGATGCGGCACGGGATCGTGCCGAAGACCCTCCACGTCGGCGCACCGACGTCCCACGTGGACTGGACGGCCGGCTCGCTCGAGCTGGTCACCGAGGCGACCGCGTGGCCGGAGGCGGCCCGGCCGCGTCGCGCCGCCGTGTCGTCGTTCGGGGTCAGCGGCACGAACGCGCACGTCGTCCTGGAAGCCCCGCCCGCGCGGGAAGCCGTCCCCGGAACCGCACCCGCGGTGGTCCCGTGGCCGCTGTCCGCGCGTTCGGCCACGGCACTGGCGGTACTGGTCGACCGGGTGTCCGCTGTGGAGGGCACGGTGCTCGGCACCGGGTACACCCTGGCCGTCGGCCGGGCCGCGCTCGAGCACCGGGCGGTGCTGCTCGACGGTGCGGTCGTGAGCAGGGGGGTGGCCCGTGACCGGGTCACGGCGTTCCTGTTCCCCGGCCAGGGTGCCCAGCGCCTGGGCATGGGCCGCGAGCTGTACGTGCGGTACCCCGTGTTCGCCGACGCGTGGGACGAGGTCTGCGCGCACCTCGGGCTGACGCTGGGTGACGTCGCGTGGGGTGCGGACGCGGCCGAGCTGGACCGGACCGGGTGGGCGCAGCCCGCGTTGTTCGCGTTCGAGGTCGCCGCGTTCCGGCTCCTGGAGTCGTGGGCCGTGCGCCCGGACTTCGTCGCCGGGCACTCGATCGGCGAGGTCGCCGCGGCCCACGTGGCCGGGGTGTTCTCGCTGCCGGACGCGTGCACGCTCGTCGCCGCCCGCGCCCGGCTGATGCAGGAGCTGCCCGAGGGCGGCGCGATGGTCGCACTCCGCGCACCGGAAGCCGAGGTCCGCGCGCGGCTCACCGGCGGTGTTGCCATCGCGGCGGTCAACGGTCCGGAGTCCGTCGTGCTTTCCGGGGACGAAGCGGCCGTGCTCGCGGTGGCCCGAACCTTCGGCGGTGGCCGGCGGCTCACCGTCAGCCACGCCTTCCACTCGCCGCTGATGGACCCGATGCTCGACGAGTTCCGGGCGGTCGTGACCGGGCTGCGGTTCGCGGCTCCGGTCATCCCGCTCGGCACCGGCGGTGACGTCACCGACCCCGGGTACTGGGTGCGGCAGGTCCGCGACACCGTCCGCTTCGGCGACGCGCTCGGCCGGTTGTCCGAGGTGTCGCTGTTCGTCGAGGTCGGGCCCGACGCCGCGCTGACCCCGCTCGTCGACCCGGCCGACGACCGGGTGATCGTGCCGCTGCTGCGACGCGGAAAGTCCGAAGAGGACAGTGTCGCGACCGCGCTGGGCACGATCTTCACCGCGGGCGTCGACCCGGACTGGGCCGCGTGGTTCGCCGGCACCGGCGCCCGCCGCACCGCACTGCCGACCTACCCCTTCGAGCACGAGCGGTACTGGCCCGAAGTGGTCACGAGCGGCCCGGCCGACGACGCCTTCTGGGCCTCGGTCGACCGCGCGGACACCGCCGGGCTCGCGGAGCAGCTGGTCGTGGACCCGGCGGCCGTCGACGCCGTCCTGCCCGCGCTCGCCGCGTGGCGGCGCAAGCAGGCGGAGGCGGCCGCGGCCGACGAGCTGCGCTACCGGATCGCGTGGCAACCGGTCGCCGTCGCCGAGCCGAAGGCCGCGAACATCGTGGTCGTCCCCGGCGACGACGCCGAGTGGGCCGATCGGATCACCGAGGCCCTCGGGGCCGGCCGCGACCTGGCCGGGGCCGACCTGATCGTGTCGCTGCGGGAAACGGTGGCGGGCACCCGCGAACTGCTGGCCGAGGTCGACGCTCCGGTCTGGTGCGTGACGCGCGGCGCCGTCGCGGTCACCCCGGCCGAGCGCCTCGACGGCCCGGCCGCGTTGTGGGGCTTCGGCCGCGTCGCCGCCCTGCACGACCCGCTGCGCTGGGGCGGGCTCGTCGACGTCCCGGCCGAGCTGGACGCCCGGGCCGCGGCCCGGCTGCGCGCGGTGCTCGGCGGCGATGAAGACCAGGTCGCCGTCCGCGCGGCCGGTGTCTACGGCCGCCGCCTCACCCGCGCCACCGCGGGCGGGGAGCGCTGGGAGCCGCGCGGCACCGTGCTGGTCACGGGCGACGGCCCGGCCGCCCTCCTCGCCGGACACTGGGAAGGTGTCGACGTCGTCCGCGATCCGGCCGCGCTGGCGTCCCCGCCGGACGCGGTCATCCACAGTGGAAGTCTCGAAGAGGCCAGGCGGTACGCCGAGTGGCCACTCGACGCGTTCGTCCTGCTCACCTCGGTCGCCGGGGTCTGGGGCGTGCGCGGCCGCGGTGACGAAGCCGCCGAAGCCGCCGAACTGGAAGCCTTCGCGCGACAGCGGCGGGAGCGTGGTCAGCCTGCGGCTGTCGTCGCCTTCTCGGCCTGGGCGGGCACCGGCGAGGACGAAGCCCACCTGCGCGACAGCGGCCTGCCGGTGCTCGACCCGGCCGCCGCGACGGCCGCGCTGACCGCCGCCGTGCGGTCCGCCGACCTCACCACGGTCGTCGCCGACGTCCGGTGGGAGCGCTTCGGCCCGGCGTTCACGTCGGTCCGCCCGAGCCCGCTGCTGTCGCCGCTGTACACCCCGGCCCCGGTGACCGTGGCCCGGGACCGGTTCGCGAACCGGTCCCGGGCCGAGCGGTTCGATCTCCTGCTGGACCTCGTCCGCACGGCCGCCGCGGGCGTGCTGCGCCACCACGGCACCGACGGGATCGAGCCCGATCGCGCGTTCTCCGCGCTGGGCTTCGACTCGCTCACCGCAATGGACCTCGGCACCGCACTGAGCACCGAAACCGGGCTCCGGCTGCCGGCGACGCTGGTGTTCGACCACCCGACGCCGCGGGAGCTGACCGCGTTCCTCCTCGGCGAACTGTTCGGCGCGGCCGAGGAAGCCGCCCCCGAAGCCGCTCCGGCTGCCCTCGCGGACGACCCGGTGGTCATCGTCGGCATGAGCTGCCGCTACCCCGGCGGCATCGGCTCGCCCGAGGACCTCTGGCGCGCGGTCGTCGACGAGCGGGACGTCGTCGGCGGCTTCCCGGCCGACCGCGGCTGGGACCTGGCCACCCTGACCGGCGACGGCCCCGGCAGCAGCGCCGCCAAGGAAGGCGGCTTCCTGCACGACGCGGCGGAGTTCGACCCCGGCTTCTTCGGGATCGCCCCGCGCGAGGCGATCGTGATGGACCCGCAGCAGCGGCTCGTCCTCGAAGTGGCGTGGGAAGCGTTCGAACGCGCCGGCATCGACGCCACCGGCCTGCGCGGCGGCGACACCGGCGTCTACATCGGCGGCGGCTCGGGCGACTACACCCCACCCACCGGCACCCCGGGGCACCAGGCCACCGCGCAAGCCGCCAGCCTGCTGTCCGGCCGCGTTTCCTACACCCTCGGGCTGGAAGGCCCGTCGGTCAGCGTCGACACCGCGTGTTCGTCTTCGCTGGTCGCCCTGCACCTGGCCGCGCAGGCGCTGCGGGCGGGGGAGTGCTCGCTCGCCGTCGCCGGCGGCGTGATGGTGATGTCGACCCCCACCGGGTTCGTCGAGTTCGGCGAGATGGGCGCGCTGTCGGCGGACGGGCGCTGCAAGGCCTTCGCCGACGCCGCCGACGGCACCGGCTGGTCCGAAGGCGTCGGCATGATCGTGCTGGAGCGCGAGTCCGACGCCCGCCGCCACGGGCACCCGATCCTCGCCGTGGTGCGGGGTTCGGCGGTCAACTCCGACGGCGCGTCCAACGGGCTCACCGCACCCAGCGGCCCGGCCCAGCAGCGCGTGATCAAGCGCGCGCTGGCCGTGTCCGGGCTCGCACCGTCCGAAGTGGACGCGGTGGAGGCGCACGGCACCGGCACGAAGCTCGGCGATCCGATCGAGGCACAGGCGCTGCTGGCCACCTACGGCCGGGAGCGCGAACGGCCACTGCTGCTCGGCTCGGTCAAGTCGAACCTCGGCCACACCCAGGCGGCGGCCGGCGCGGCCGCGGTGATCAAGATGGTGCTGGCCATGCGGCACGGGCTGCTGCCGAAGACCCTGCACGTGGACAAGCCGTCCGAGCACGTCGACTGGTCGGCGGGCAGCGTCGCGCTGCTCACCGAAAGCACCCCGTGGCCCGAGACCGGGCACCCGCGCCGGGCCGGGATCTCCGCGTTCGGCGCCAGCGGCACCAACGCCCACCTGGTGCTGGAGCAGGCCCCGCCGGTGGACTCCCGGCCGGCCGCCGATCCGGCGACCGTGCCGGTCCGGCTGTCCGCGCGGACCGGCGACGGGCTGCGCGCCCAGGCCCGGGCGCTGCGGGACCACCTGCTCGCGCACCCCGAGCTGGCCCTGCCCGACGTCGCCTTCTCCGCGGCGACGACCCGCGCCTGGTTCGAGTCGCGCGCGGTCGTCGTGGCCGGAGACCGCGAAGACCTCCTGACCGGGCTCGGCGCGCTCACCGCCGGGACGCCGTCGCCGCTGGTCCACACCGGCAAACCCGCGACCGGGAAGCTCGCGTTCCTGTTCTCCGGTCAGGGCTCGCAGTACCCGGGCATGGGCCGGGACCTCTACGCGCGCTTCCCGGCGTTCGCCGACGCGTTCGACGAGGCCTGCGCGCACCTGGACCTCGAGCTGCCCGGCCCGCTGCGGGACGTCGTCTTCGGCGAAGACGCCGATCTGCTGGCCCAGACCCGGTGGTCGCAGCCGGCCGTGTTCGCGCTGGAGGTCGCGCTGTACCGGCTCGTCGAGTCGTGGGGCGTGCGGCCCGACCACGTGGCCGGGCACTCGATCGGCGAGTTCGCCGCCGCCCACGCGGCCGGCGTGCTGTCGCTGGCCGACGCGGCCCGGCTGGTCGCCGCCCGCGGCCGGCTCATGCAGGAGCTGCCGGGCGGGGCGATGGCCGCACTGCAGGTCTCCGAGGCCGAGGCGGAAGAGCTGATCAGCGGGCGGCCGCTGTCGATCGCCGCGGTCAACGGGCCCGGGTCGGTGGTCGTCTCCGGCGACACCGGCGCGGTCGCCGAGGTCACCGGCGTCGTCGCGGCCCGCGGCGGAAAGTCTAGGCTTTTGCGGGTCAGCCACGCGTTTCACTCGTCGCATATGAACGCGATGGTGGACGAGTTCGGGCGGATCGCCGCGGGGGTGCAGTTCGCCCCGCCGGCGCTCCCGGTCGTGTCCACCGTCACCGCGTCGCCGGTCACCACCGAGCTGGGCACCCCGGAGTACTGGGCCGGCCACGTCCGCCGTCCGGTGCTCTTCGCCGGCGCCGTCGCCGCCTTGGGCGAACTCGGCGTCACGAAGTACCTCGAACTGGGCCCGGACAGCACCCTCGCGGCGCTCACCCGGACCCTCACCGGCGAGTCCGCCACCGTGACCGCCGCCCTGCGCGCCGGCCGCGCGGAGGAGCCGACGCTGCTCTCGGCCCTCGCCCGGCTCGACGTCGGGGGCACCCCGGTCGAGTGGGCCGGGCTGTTCGCCGGGGCGCGCCCGGTCGACCTGCCCACCTACCGCTTCCACCACGAGCGGTTCTGGCCGGACACTCCGGCCGTCACCGCCACGCCGGACTTCCTGAGCGGCTGGGACGCCGACACGCTCGCCAAGGAGATCGACGTCGATCGCGCCGCGCTCGACGCCGTGCTGCCCGCCCTGCTGGACCTCAAGCACCGCCGCGCCCGTCAGTCCGGTGTGGACGACCTGCGGTACCGGGTGGCCTGGAAGCCGCTCGGCGGCGCTTCGGGCGCGCTGCCGGACGGCACGTGGCTGGTCGTCGTGCCCGCCGGCTCCGCCGGGGACCCGTGGGTCGCCGGGGTGGTCAAGGCACTCGGGGCCGAGCGGATGGACGTCACCGGCACCGATCGCGAGACCCTGACGGCGGCGCTCGACGGCTTCGCCGACGTCACCGGCGTCGTTTCCCTGCTGGGCCTGGACGAATCCACGCCGACGGCGGGGGCCGCGGCCACGACCGCGTTGCTGCAGGCCCTGGCCGGCACCGGCAGCGCGGCCCGGCTGTGGTGCCTGACCCGCGGCGCGGTCACCGCCGTGCCGTCCGATCGGGTCACCTCGATCGCGCAGGCCGCGCTGTGGGGCCTGGGCCGCGTCGCGGCACTGGAACAACCGCAGCGCTGGGGCGGCCTCGCCGACCTGCCCACCGAGTTCGACGAGCACGCCTTCGCCCGGCTGGGCGCGGTGCTCGCCGGAACCGAGGACCAGGTCGCCGTGCGGGCGGCCGGCGGGTTCGCCCGGCGGCTCGTGCGGGCTCCGGCCGGTCCCGCGGTGCGGGCGTGGCAGCCGCGCGGCACGGTCGTCGTCACCGGCGGCACCGGCGCGCTCGGCAAGCACGTCGCCCGCTGGCTGCTCGACGAGGGCGCCGGACAGGTCGTGCTCACCGGCCGCCGCGGCCCGGACACCCCGGACGCCGTCGCGCTGCTGGCCGAGCTGGGCCCGCGGGCCTCGGTCGTCGCCTGCGACCTGACCGACGCGGCCGCGGTCCGCCGGCTGCTCACGCCGGACGTGACCGCGGTGATCCACGCGGCCGGCGTCCTCGACGACGGTGTCCTCGAAGGCTATGGCCCGGACCGGTTCGACACCGTGTTCGCGGCCAAGGCCGCCTCGGCACTCGTGCTCGACGAGGTGAGCCGCGAGCTGGACCTCGACGTCTTCGCGCTGTTCTCCTCGGCGTCCAGCTCGGTCGGCAACGCCGGCCAGGCGAACTACGCCGCGGCGAACGCGGTGCTCGACGCCATCGCCGAGAGCCGGCGCGCGGCCGGCCTGCCGGGCACCTCGATCGCCTGGGGCGCTTGGCAGGCGGGCATGGCCGAGACCGCCGAAGCGGCGGCCCGGGCCCAGCGCACCGGCACCCGCCCGATCCCGCCGGAGCCGGCGCTCACCGCGTTCGCGCAGGTCGTGCTCGCGGCCGACGCGGCCCCGGTGGTCGCCGACATCGACCACGCCACCTTCCTGCGCGCGTTCACCGCGGCCCGGCCGGCGCCGCTGCTGACCGACCTGCCGGAGTACCACCGCCTCACCGCGGAAGCGCCGGCCGCCGCGGGCGCGGTGCTGCGGGAGCGGCTGGGCAAGCTGCCGGCGGCCGACCGCGAGAAGGCCGCGCTCGACGTCGTCCGCACCCAGGTCGCCGCGGTGCTCGGGTTCGCCGGGCCGCACGCGGTCGACCCGGAGCGGCCGTTCTCCGGGCTCGGCTTCGACTCCCTCAGCGCGATCGAACTGCGCAACCAGCTCGCCGCGGCGACCGGGCTCGACCTGCCCGCGACCCTCGTGTTCGACCAGCCGTCCCCGGCCGTGCTCGCCGCCGACCTCGTGCGGCAGCTCGCCCCGGCGACGGACCCCGATGACCTGGATTCCGAGCTGCGGGCCCTGCTCGCGGCCGTTTCCCCGGCGCGCCTGCGCGAAAGCGGCGTGCTGGACACCTTGCGCCGCCTGGCCGGGCCCGACCCGGCCGGGGACGAGGCCGCCGACATCGACGGAATGTCGGTCGACGACCTGGTCCGCGCGGCGCTCGACGGCGAGGCCACCTGACCCCGATGAACCTACGGAGCTGACACATGTCCACCCCGAGCGACCGGGTCGTCGAAGCCCTCCGTGCCGCGATGAAGGAGTCCGAGCGGCTCAAGCGGCAGAATCAGGAACTGCGCGCCGCCGCCACGGAACCGATCGCCATCGTGGCCATGGGCTGCCGGTTCCCCGGCGGCGTCCGCGGCCCCGAGGCGCTGTGGCGGTTCCTCGAGGACGGTGGCGACGCGATCGGGCCGTTCCCGGCCGACCGCGGCTGGGACGTCGAGGCGGTCACCGGCGCCGGGGTCGACGAACGGGGCATGGGCGTCAGCCAAGCCGGGGGTTTTCTCGACGGCGTCACGGACTTCGACGCGGCCTTCTTCGGGATCTCGCCGCGCGAGGCGGTGTCCCTCGACCCGCAGCAGCGGCTGCTGCTGGAGGTCTCCTGGGAGGCGATCGAGCGGGCCGGCCTCGACCCGCGGCGGCTGCGCGGCAGCCGGACCGGCGTCTTCGCCGGGACGAACGGGCAGGACTACGCCTACCTGATGGTCCGCTCGCTGGCCGACGCCGACGGTTCGGTCGGCACCGGCATCGCGGCGAGCGCGCTGTCCGGCCGGGTGGCCTACACGCTCGGCCTCGAAGGCCCGGTCGTCACCGTCGACACGGCGTGCTCGTCGTCGCTGGTCGCGGTGCACCTGGCCGCCCAGGCGCTGCGGGCGGGGGAGTGCACGCTCGCGCTGGCCGCGGGTGTCAACGTGATGTCGACGCCGGGGTCACTCCTGGAGTTCAGCCGCCAGGGCGGGCTTTCGGCCGACGGCCGGTGCAAGGCGTTCTCCGATGCCGCCGACGGCACCGGCTGGTCCGAAGGCGTCGGCGTGCTGGTGCTGGAGAAGCTGTCGGACGCGCAGCGCAACGGGCACGAGGTGCTCGCCGTGGTCCGCGGCACCGCGGTCAACTCCGACGGCGCGTCCAACGGTTTCACCGCACCCAACGGCCCTTCGCAGCAGCGCGTGATCCGCGCCGCGCTCGCCGCGTCCGGACTGGCTGCTGCGGACGTCGACGTCGTCGAGGCGCACGGCACCGGCACGAAGCTCGGCGACCCGATCGAGGCCCAGGCGCTCTTGGCCACCTACGGCCAGGACCGGGAAACCCCGTTGCTGCTGGGGTCGATCAAGTCCAACATCGGGCACACCCAGGCCGCGGCCGGCGTCGCCGGGATCATCAAGGTGGTCGAGGCGATCCGGCACGGCGTCGTGCCGCGGACCCTGCACGCGGACCCCCCTTCGTCCCATGTGGACTGGACGGCGGGCGCGGTCCGGCTCGCCACCGAAAACGAGCCGTGGCCCGCGGTCGACCGTGCGCGCCGCGCCGGTGTCTCGTCGTTCGGCGTCAGCGGCACCAACGCCCACGTGCTCATCGAGCAGGCACCGGCCGCGCCGGTCACCTCTTCCGAACGGGCTTCGATCCCGGCGCCCTGGCTCCTTTCCGGGCGCACTCCGGCCGCCCTGCGCGCGCAGGTCACCCAGGTCGCCGACGTCGACGCCGATCCCCTTGACGTCGCCTTCTCGCTGGCCACCACCCGCTCGGCGTTCGAAGAGCGGCTGAGCGTCCTCGGCCCGGATCCCCGTGCGGCGCTCACCGCGTGGCTGGAAGACGGTGACGCGCCCGGTGTCGTCACGGGCTCGGTCGAGCGCCCACCCGCGCTCGCGTACGTCTTCACCGGCCAGGGCGCGCAGTGGCTCGGCATGGGCCGGGCACTGGCCGCGCGGTTCCCCGTCTTCGCCGACGCGCTCGCCGCGACCCTGGACCGGCTCGACCCGGCCGTCCGGGAAGTGCTGCGGGGGACGGACGCCGCCGCGCTCGACCAGACCGGGCACGCGCAGCCCGCCCTGTTCGCGGTCGAGGTCGCGTTGTTCCGGCTCCTGGAGTCCTGGGGGATCCGTCCCGACTTCGTCGCCGGGCACTCGGTCGGCGAGATCGCCGCCGCCCACGTGTCCGGGGTGCTGTCGCTGGACGACGCCTGTGTGCTCGTCGGCGCGCGGGCGCGGCTGATGCAGGCGCTGCCCACCGGTGGCGCGATGGTCGCCGTCCGCGCGAGTGAGGACGACGTCCGGCCGCACCTGAGCGACGACGTCGCCATCGCCGCCGTGAACGGGCCGCGCTCGGTCGTGCTGTCCGGCGACGAGGACGCCGTGCTGGCCGCCGCCGCGCACTTCGAGCGCCCGCGACGGCTTGCGGTGTCGCACGCGTTCCACTCGCCCCTGATGGACCCGATGCTCGACGACTTCCGCGCGGTCGTGGGCGGGTTGTCGTTCGCCGAGCCGGTGCTGCCGTTCATCGCTTCCGGGGACGTCACCTCGCCCGAGTACTGGGTGAGCCACGTCCGCGAGCCGGTCCGGTTCGCCGACGCCGTGGCTCGGCTCGCCGAGACCGGTGTCTCGGTGGTCGCCGAGCTGGGGCCGGACGCCGCGCTCACCCCGCTGATCGGGGACGTCACCGCGATTCCGGTGGCGCGCCGGAACTCCGACGAGGTCGCGGTGCTCACCGAAGCGCTGGCCAGGTTGCACACCGCCGGCGTGCGTGTCGACTGGACCACGTTCTTCGCCGGCACCGGCGCCCGCACCGTGGCGCTGCCGACGTACCCGTTCCAGCGCGAGCGGTTCTGGCCGTCCACTGTGGACGCCGCGGCCGACGCCGCCGGGCTCGGCCTCGACCCGGTCGCGCACCCGCTGCTCGGCGCGTCCCTCGCCCCGGCCGGCTCCGACGGCCTCCTGCTGACCGGGCGCCTCTCGGCGCGCACCCACCCGTGGCTCACCGACGGCGTGTTCCCGGGCACCGGGTTCGTCGAACTCGCCCTGCGTGCGGGTCTCGACCTCGGCTGCGACCTGGTCGAAGAGCTCACCCTCGGCGCGCCGCTGGAACTGGCCGCCGACGAGGCCGCCGACCTGCAGCTCACCGTCGGCGAGCCGGACGCGACCGGCCGCCGTCGCCTCGACATCCACACCCGGTCCGCCGGTGCGGGCAGCTGGATCCGCCGCGCCGAGGGCGTCCTCGCCACCGGGGCGCACCACGAAGACTTCGCGGACGATTCCGCCACCGAGGTCGCGTTCGGTGAGGACGAAGCCGAGACGGCCCGCTTCGGGCTGCACCCACGGCTCCTCGAGGAGGTGCTGCGGAGCGCGGGGATCACCGGATACCCGACCCGGTGGACCCGGGTCTCGCTGCACGCCGCGGGAGCGGCCCGCGTCCGCGTCCGGGTCGGTGACGGGCCTTCGCTGGCCCTCACCGACACCGCGGGGCTACCCGTGGCGTCGATCGGCTCGGTGCGCTCGGAAGCCGTGGCCGCGGAGTCCGATGTGGACTCGCTGTACGAGCCGCGCTGGGTGCCGGTCGTGCTGCCCCCGGAGGGCGCCACCGACGTCACCCTCGTCCGGCTGACCGGCGACGGCGGCACCCTCGACGCTCTCACCGCGTTGACCACCCGCGCCCTCGAACTGGCGCAGGACTGGCTGGCGGACGACTGTTCCCCGGCTTCGCGGCTGGCGTTCGTCACCGAAGGCGACGACCTCGCCGCCGCGGCCGTGTGGGGCCTGATCCGCACCGCCCAGGCGGAAAACCCGGGCCGGTTCGTGCTGGTCGACGCCGACGCCGGGACCACCGACGACGTCATCCTGCGCGCCCTCGCCCTCGACGAACCCCAGCTCCTGCTGCGCGGCGACACCGCCCGCGCCGCCCGCCTCGCCCGCGCGAACCCGGCACTTTCACGTGAAAGTGCCCGGGCGTGGGATCCCGGCGGGACGGTGTTGATCACCGGCGGCACCGGTGGGCTCGGTGCCGAGCTGGCCCGGCACCTCGTGCGTGAGCACGGTGTCCGGCACCTGCTGCTGCTCAGCCGCCGCGGCCCCGACGCGCCCGGTGCGCGGGAGCTGCGGGACGAGCTCGGCGTCGACGTGCGGATCCGCGCCTGCGACGTCGCCGACCGCGCCGACCTGGCCGCCGCACTGGCCGCGATCCCGGCCGAGCACCCGCTGACCGCGGTTGTCCACGCCGCCGGTGTGCTCGACGACGGCGTCGTCACCGCCCTCACCCCCGAACGGCTGGCCCCCGTGCTGGCGGCCAAGGCCGCGGCCGCGTGGCACCTGCACGAGCTGACCCACGACCTCGACGCGTTCGTGCTGTTCTCCTCCGTCGCCGGGATCATGGGCGGCGCGGGGCAGGGCAGCTACGCCGCCGCCAACAGCTTCCTCGACGCCCTCGCGGTCCACCGCCGCGCCGCCGGCCTGCCCGGCCTGTCACTGGCCTGGGGCTCCTGGACGGTCGGCATGGCCGGCTCGCTCACCGAAGCCGACCGCGCGCGGATGGCCCGCTCGGGCATGCCGCCGCTGGAGCTCGAGCACGGCCTCGCGCTGTTCGACACCGCCGTGACGCTCTCGCAGCCGGTGGTGGTGCCGGTCGCCGTCGACCTCGCCGCGCTGCGCCTCCTGGACGAGCTGCCGCCGATCCTGCGCGGGCTCGCCGGTGGCATCCGCCGTTCGGCCGCGACGACGTCCGCGGCCGCCGCCGACCTCGCCGGCCGGCTGCGCGCCTTGCGCGACGACGAGCGGCTCGCGCAGGTCACCGACCTCGTCCGCGGCCGCGCCGCCACCATCCTCGGCCACTCCGGCCCGGCCGCCGTCGGGGCCGGAAAGTCGTTTTCCGAGCTGGGCTTCGACTCGCTGACGGCGGTCGAGCTGCGCAACCGGCTGGCGGCGGTCACCGGGCTGCGGCTGCCCGCGACGCTGGTGTTCGACCACCCGACGCCGGTCGCGGTCGCCCGGCTCGTGCTGGCCGAGCTGTTCGGCGGCCCGGACACGCCCACCGCGGTGACCGGCGGCCGCCGGGACGACGACCCGATCGTCGTGGTCGGCGTCGCCTGCCGGTTCCCCGGCGGGGTCGAGAGCCCCGAAGACCTCTGGGACCTCGTCGCCGACGGCCGCAGCGGCGTGTCGGGCTTCCCCACCGACCGCGGCTGGGACGCGGCCGCGCTCGCCGCGTCCGACACCCGCGCGGGTGGCTTCCTCTACGACGCCGCCGAGTTCGACGCCGGTTTCTTCGGGATCTCCCCGCGGGAAGCCGTCGCGATGGACCCGCAGCAACGTCAGCTGCTCGAAGTGTCCTGGGAGGCGCTGGAACGCGCCGGCCTGAACGCGACCGGCTTGCGCGGTTCCCGCACCGGCGTGTTCGTCGGCACCAACGGCCAGACCTACTCCGACCTGTTCCTCACCGGCGACGTCGAGCTGCGCGGCCAGACCGGCACCGGCATCGCCGGCAGCGTCGTGTCCGGGCGGCTGTCCTACGTGCTGGGCCTCGAGGGCCCGGCGATGACGATCGACACCGCCTGTTCGTCGTCACTGGTCGCGATGCACCTCGCGGCGCAGTCGCTGCGGGCGGGCGAGTGCGACCTCGCCCTCGCCGGGGGCGTCACCGTGATGGCGACGCCAGGCGGCTTTGTGGGCTTCAGCGGCCAGAACGGCCTGGCCCCCGACGGGAACTGCAAGGCGTTCTCCGAGGACGCCGACGGCACCGGCTGGTCCGAGGGGGTCGGCGTCCTGGTGCTGGCCCGGCAGTCCGAGGCGCTCCGCGCCGGACACGAAATCCTCGCCGTCCTGCGCGGGTCCGCCGTGAACCAGGACGGTGCTTCCAACGGCCTGACCGCGCCGAACGGCCCGTCGCAGCAGCGGGTCATCCGCGCCGCCCTGGCCGACGCCGGTCTGTCCACATCGGACGTCGACGTCGTCGAGGCGCACGGTACCGGCACGACCCTGGGTGACCCGATCGAAGCCCAGGCGCTGCTGGCGACCTACGGCCAGGACCGGGAAACGCCGCTCTTGCTCGGCTCGATCAAGTCGAACATCGGCCACACCCAGGCGGCGGCCGGTGTCGCCGGGGTGATCAAGGTGATCGAGGCGATGCGGCGCGGGATCGTGCCGAAGTCGTTGCACATCGGCGAACCTTCGTCCCATGTGGACTGGGAAGCCGGTGCGGTCGAGGTCGTCTCGGAAGCCGTCGAATGGCCCGCGGTGGACCGGGTCCGCCGGGCGGGCGTGTCGTCGTTCGGGATCAGCGGCACCAACGCCCACGTCATCCTCGAGGCGCCCGAGCCGGGTCCGGTCGAAGCCGCGCCCCGGCGCGAACTCCCGGTCGTCCCGTGGGTCGTGTCCGCCAAGACCGAGGACGCCCTCGCCGCCCAGATCGAGCGGATCACCGAAGCCGGGCTCGACCCGCTCGACACCGGCTATTCCCTGGTCACCGGCCGGGCGAGCTTCCCGCACCGCGCGGTGCTGCTGGCCACCCCGGACGGCGTCCGCGAGATCGCGCGCGGAGCAGGGGACGCGCCATCGGTGGGCTTCCTGTTCACCGGGCAGAGCTCGCAGCGGCTCGGCATGGGCCGCGAGCTCTACGCCACCTCGAAGCCGTTCGCCGACGCGTTCGACGAGGTCCTCGGGCACCTCGACCCCGGCCTGCGCGAAGTCCTGTGGGGCGACGACGCCGGCCTGCTCGCCGAGACCGGCTGGGCGCAGCCCGCGCTGTTCGCCCTCGAAGTCGCCCTCGCCCGGATGGCCGAGGCGCACGGCGTCCGGCCCGCCCGGGTCGCCGGGCACTCGGTCGGCGAGATCGCGGCCGCCCACGTCGCCGGGGTGCTCTCCCTCGAAGACGCCTGCACCCTGGTGACGGCCCGCGGCCGCCTGATGCAGGCCCTGCCGCGCGGCGGGGCGATGGTCGCGGTCGAAGCGTCCGAAGAGGACGTTCGCGCGCGGCTGGTGGACGGCGCCGTCATCGCCGCGGTGAACGGCCCGCGCGCGGTGGTCCTCTCCGGCACCGAGGCCGCCGTGCTGGAAGTGGCGGCGCAGTTCGAGAAGACCAAGCGGCTCAAGGTGAGCCACGCGTTCCACTCGCCCCTGATGGACCCGATGCTCGGCGAGTTCCGCGCGGTCGTCGCGGGGCTGGCGTTCGCGCCGCCGGTGATCCCCGTGGTCACGACCGGCGACGTCACCGACCCCGAGTACTGGGTCCGCCACGTCCGCGACACCGTCCGGTTCGCCGACGTGCCGGCGGAGATGGACGTGACGGCGTTCGTCGAGATCGGCCCCGACGGCGTGCTCTCGGCGATGGTCGACCAGCCCGGCGCGCTCGTGACGCCGTTGCTGCGCCAGGACCGCCCGGAACCGGAAGCCGTTCTGGCGGGACTGGCACGGCTGCACGTCGCCGGCGCCGACGTCGACTGGACGCCGTGGTTCACCGGTGCCCGGCGGATCACCCTGCCCACGTACGCCTTCCAGCGCCGGCACTACTGGCCGCGGGTCACCCCGGGCCGCGGTGCCGTCGAGCGCCTCGGGCTCACCCCGGCCGGGCACCCACTGCTGGACTTCGCCGTCGACCTCGCCGACTCCGGCGGAGTCGTGCTGTCCGGGCTGCTGTCCACCGACGCGCAGCCGTGGCTGGCCGACCACGTCGTCGGCGGGCACGTGCTGTTCCCCGGCACCGGGTTCCTCGACCTCGCCGTCCGCGCCGCGGACCAGGTCGGCTGCTCGGCCGTGCAGAGCCTGTCCATCGCCGCGCCGCTGTGGCTGCGCCCGGACGAGCCGGTGCTGCTGCAGATCGCCGCCGGCGGCCCCGACGACGCCGGGCGCCGCGAGCTGACCGTTTCGTCCCGCGGCACCGGCCCGCACGCGGAGTGGGTGCAGCACGCGGTGGGGTTCGTCGCCGTCGGCGAGCACCCGGCCGCCGCGGCCGGCGAGTGGCCGCCCGCCGGGGCGACCGAGGTCGACGTCAGCGCGGTGTACGCCGAGCTGGCCGCGACCGGCCTGGTCTACGGGCCGGCGTTCCGCGGCCTGACCCGGGCCTGGCTGGACGGCGACGCGCTGCTCGCCGAAGCCGAGCTGCCCGGCGAAGCCGACGGCGGCTACGGCCTGCACCCGGCCCTGTTCGACGCGGCCCTGCACGCCCTCCATCGCCTCGGCACGATCGCGGGCGGCCTGCCGTTCGCGTGGTCCGGGGCGTCCCTGCACGCCTCGGGCGCGACCCGGATCCGCGCCCGGATCACCCCGGTCGACCGCGAGTCCGTGGCGATCGAGGTCACCGACGAGACGGGCGCGCCGGTCCTGACCGTCCAGTCGCTCCAGCTGCGCGAAGCGGTCCAGCGCGACGCGGACGACGACTCCCTGTTCCAGACGACGTGGGTCCCGGCGGCCCTGGCCAAGGACGCGCCCGCCGGAACGTGGGCGCTGCTGGGCGACGACCCCCTGCTGGCGCCGGTCGCCCGCCCGTGCGCGGACCTCGACGAGGCCTTGGCCCTGGAGCCGGACGTGCTCCTGGTCCCGATCGGCGCCGGCCCGGACGACGTGCACGACTCACGCAGGTCTCCCGGCGCGGCCGCCCTCGCGAACGGCGGTTCCGCCGGTGCGATCGCCGTGCCCCGCCACCCCCTGCTCAGCTCGGTCCGCGAGGTCACCGCCCGCGCGCTGACCGTGCTGCAGAACGCCGACGAGCGGGCCCGCCGGGTCGTCTTCGTGACCCGCGAAGCCGTCGCCGTCGAACCCGGGGACCGGATCGCCGACCCCGCCGCCGCCGCGGCCTGGGGCCTGATCCGCTCCGCGCAGTCCGAGCAGCCCGGCCGGTTCTTCCTCGTCGACCTCGAAGCCGGCGCGCGCCTGCCCGGCACCGGGTTCGTCGTCTCCGGCGAGCCGCAGTTCGCCGTGCGCGGCGAAAGCGTCCGCGTCGCCCGGCTCGGCCGCCTGGCCGGCAACGGCGACCTGCTGCCTCCCGCGGGACCGGCGTGGCGGCTCACCGCCGGCCCCGCGGGAATCGACGACCTGGGTGCCGAAGCGTGCGCCGACGTCCTCGACGACCCGCCCGCGGGCCACGTCCGGGTCCGCCTCGAAGCCGCCGGGCTCAACTTCCGCGACGTGCTGTCCGTGCTCGGCATGTACCCGGGCAAGCTCGGCGACCTCGGCGCGGAAGGCGCCGGCGTGATCGAAGCGACCGGCCCGGGCGTCGACCCGGCCCGCGTCGGCGAGCGCGTCTTCGGGATGCTGCCCGGCTCGTTCGGCACCCACAGCGTCTCCGACGAGCGCTACCTCGCGCCCGTGCCCGAAGGGTGGTCCGCGCGCACCGCCGCGTCCGTCCCGCTCGTGTTCCTCACGGCCTACTACGCGCTCGTCGACCTCGCCGACCTCAAGCCCGGCCAGAAGATCCTGATCCACGCGGGCGCCGGCGGCGTCGGCATGGCCGCCATCCAGCTGGCCCACCACCTCGGCGCCGAAGTCTTCGCCACGGCCAGTGTGGGCAAACAGCACGTCCTGCGCGAGCTCGGCGTCGCCGACGACCACATCGCCTCCTCCCGCTCGCTCGAATTCGAAGCCGGCTTCCGCCGCGTCACCGGCGGCACGGGCGTCGACGTCGTGCTCAACGCCCTGGCCGGCGAGTTCGCCGACGCGTCCCTGAACCTGCTCGCCGACGGCGGCCGGTTCCTCGAGATGGGCAAGACCGACATCCGCGACGCCGCCGCGCTGCCGCGGGTCCGCTACCGCGCGTTCGACCTCGGCGAGGCCGGGCCCGACCGCACCGCCGAGCTGCTCGGCGAACTGCTGCGGCTCTTCGCCGACGACGTCCTGACGCCGCTGCCCATCCGGAGCTGGGACCTGCGCCAGGCCCCGGCCGCGTTCCGGCACATGAGCCGCGCGAAGCACGTCGGCAAGATCGTGCTGACCCTGCCGCCGCGCTGGGAACCCGACGGCACCGTGCTCATCACCGGCGGCACCGGCGGGCTGGGCCGCGAGCTGGCCCGCCACCTCGTCACCACCCACGGCGTCCGGCACCTGGTGCTCACCAGCCGCCGCGGGCCCGACGCCCCGGGCGCGGCCGAGCTGCGCGACGAACTGGGCGCCGACGTCACCATCGAGGCCTGCGACGCCGCCGACCGCGACCAGCTCGCCGCCGTCCTCGCCCGGATCCCGGCCACGCACCCGCTGCGGGCCGTCGTGCACACCGCGGGCGTCCTCGACGACGGCGTCGTCGCCTCGCTCGACCCCGCGCGCCTGGACACCGTGCTGCGGCCCAAGGCCGACGCCGTCGTCCACCTCGACGCGCTGACCCGCGACCTCGACCTGACGGCGTTCATCGTCTTCTCCTCGGTCGCCGGCACGGTCGGCTCGGCCGGGCAGGGCAACTACGCCGCCGCCAACGCCTTCCTCGACGCCTTCGTCCAGCGCCGCCACGCCGAGGGCCGCGCCGCGCAGTCGCTGGCCTGGGGCGGCTGGGAAACCGGCATGGTCGGCACGCTCACCGACGCCGACCGCGAGCGGATGGCCCGCGGTGGCGTGCCGCCGCTGACCGTCGAGCAGGGCATCCGCCTGTTCGACCGCGCGACCCGCTCGCCGAGTCCCGTCGTCGTGCCGATGCGCGTGGACATGACGGCCATGCGCGCCCAGGGCGAGCTGCCGTGGCTGCTGCGCCCGGTCGCCCGGCCGGGCCGCCGCCGCGCGGGTGGCGACGCCGAGCACGTGCGTGGCTCGCTGCGCGAACAGCTGGCCGGGATGCGCCCGGCCGAGCAGCTGCGCCTGCTGGCCGGCCAGGTCGCCACCGAGGTCGGCACCGTCCTCGGCCACGTGCCCGACGACGTCGAGACCACGCGGGAGTTCCGCGAGCTGGGCTTCGATTCGCTGACCGCGGTCGAGTTCCGCAACCGGCTCGCCGCGGTGACCGGGCTGCGGCTGCCCTCGACACTGGTGTTCGACTACCCGACCCCGGGCGCGGTCGCGGAGTTCCTGCGCGGCGAGCTGGTCGGCTCGGCCGGCACCGGTACCGCCGTCGTGGCCACCGGCCCGGTGTCCGGCGACCCGGTCGTGGTCGTCGGCATGGCCTGCCGGTTCCCCGGCGGGGTCACCGGGCCCGACGGGCTCTGGGACCTGGTCGCCGCGGGCGGCGACGCCGTCTCGGGCTTCCCGGCCGACCGCGGCTGGGACACCGCCGCGCTGGCCGCCAGCGACACCCAAGCGGGCGGGTTCCTGTACGACGCCGCCGAGTTCGACGCCGCGTTCTTCGGGATTTCCCCGCGCGAAGCCGTCGCGATGGACCCGCAGCAGCGGCTGCTGCTCGAAGTGTCCTGGGAGGCCTTCGAACGCGCCGGGCTGGACGCGACCGGCCTGCGCGGCTCGCGCACCGGCGTGTTCGTCGGCACCAACGGCCAGACCTACTCCGACCTGCTCATGACCACCGACGCCGACCTGCGCGGGCAGACCGGCACCGGCCTGGCCGCGAGCGTCGCGTCGGGCCGCCTGTCGTACGTGCTGGGCCTGGAGGGCCCGGCGATGACCATCGACACGGCGTGCTCGTCGTCGCTGGTGGCACTGCACCTGGCCGCACAGTCGCTGCGCGCGGGGGAGTGCGATCTCGCGCTGGCCGGCGGGGTGACCGTGATGGCCACGCCGGGCGGGTTCATCGGGTTCAGCGGCCAGAGCGGCCTCGCCCCCGACGGCCGTTGCAAGGCTTTCTCCGACGCCGCCGACGGCACCGGCTGGTCCGAAGGCGCGGGCCTGCTCGTCGTCGAGCGGCAGTCCGACGCGCTCCGGAACGGCCACCGGATCCTCGCCGTGGTCCGGGGTTCGGCGGTCAACCAGGACGGTGCTTCGAACGGCCTCACCGCGCCGAACGGCCCGTCGCAGCAGCGCGTCATCCGCGCCGCGCTCGCCAGCGCCGGACTGTCCACATCGGACGTCGACGTCGTCGAAGCCCACGGCACCGGCACCACGCTGGGTGACCCGATCGAGGCGCAGGCCCTGCTGGCGACCTACGGCCAGGACCGGGTGCGGCCGCTGCTGCTGGGCTCGATCAAGTCCAACATCGGGCACACCCAGGCCGCCGCCGGCGTCGCCGGGATGATCAAGGTGATCGAAGCCATGCGGCACGGCGTCGTGCCGAAGTCCTTGCACGTCGGCGCACCCTCGTCCCACGTGGACTGGGAAGCGGGAGCGGTCGAGGTCGTCGCCGAGGCCGTCGAGTGGCCCGCGGTGGACCGGCCGCGCCGGGCCGGGGTCTCGTCGTTCGGGATCAGCGGCACCAACGCCCACGTCATCCTCGAAGCTCCCGAACCGCGCCCGGAAAAGCCGCGCGAGGAGGTCGCCGCGACGCCGGTGCCGCTCGTCGTCTCGGGCCGGACCGCCGAGGCGCTGCGCGATCAGGCGGCCCGCCTCGCCGCCCGGCTGGAGACATCCGGTGAGCTGCTCGACGTCGCCTACGCCGCGGCCACCACCCGCGCGAGCTTCGCGCACCGGGCCGCGGTCGTCGCCACCGACCCGGACGCGGCGGTCCGCGAGCTGCGGACGCTGACCGGGTCGACCGAGACCGGCCGCCCGCCGGTGCAGGCGTTCCTCTTCACCGGCCAGGGCGCGCAGCGGCTCGGCATGGGCCGCGAACTGGCCGGGGCGTACCCGGTCTTCTCCGGCGCCCTCGACGAGGTGCTCGCCCTCTTCGAACCCGGACTCCGGGACGTCATCTGGGGCGCGGACGCCGATGCACTGGCGCAGACCGGTCACGCGCAGCCCGCGTTGTTCGCGATCGAAGTCGCCCTGGTGCGGCTGCTGGAGTCGTGGGGCGTGCGGCCGGACTTCGTCGCCGGGCACTCCGTCGGCGAGATCGCCGCCGCCCACGTCGCCGGGGTGCTGTCCCTGGCCGACGCGTGCGCCCTCGTGTCGGCACGCGGCCGCTTGATGCAGGCCCTGCCGCGCGGTGGGGCGATGGTCGCCGTCGAAGCGTCCGAAGCGGACGTTCGCCCGTTCCTGAGCGACGAGGCCGGCCTCGCGGCGGTGAACGGCCCGCGCTCGGTCGTGGTCTCCGGCACCGAGGACGCCGTGCGGGAAGTGGCGGCGCGGTTCGAGAAGACCAAGCGGCTCACCGTGAGCCACGCGTTCCACTCGTTCCTGATGGACCCGATGCTCGACGGCTTCCGCGCGGTCGTCGCCGGGCTGACGTTCGCCGAGCCGGAGATCCCGGTGGCCGCCGCCGGTGACGTCACCGACCCGGAGTACTGGGTCGAGCAGGTGCGCGGGACCGTCCGGTTCGCCGACGCCGTCGCCGGGCTCGCCGAGCGCGGGGTGCGGTCGTTCGTCGAGATCGGCCCGGACGCCGTGCTCACCGGACTGGTCGACGTCCCGGGCGCGACCGTCGTCCCGGTGCTGCGCCGCGACCGCGGCGACCGCGCCGCCGTGGCCGCCGCGGTGGCCGCGCTGCACGTCGCCGGTACCCGGATCGACTGGGCCGCGTGGTTCGCCGGCACCGGCGCCCGCGGCACGGACCTGCCCACCTACGCCTTCCAGCGCCGCCGCTACTGGCCGGAACCCGCCACCCGCACTGCCGCCGACGATTCGTTCTGGTCGGTGGTCGAAACCGGGGATCTCGCGTCGCTGGCGGCGGACCTCCAGGTGGACGCTCCGGCACTGGAGTCGGTCGTCCCGGCGTTGTCCGCCCTGCGTGCGCGGCGGCAACGGCAGTCCGTGGTGGACGGCTGGCGCTACCGCGTCGAGTGGCGGCCCCTGACCATCCCGGCCGCACCGCCGGGGGAGCGGCTGGTCCTCGTCCCGCCTTCGCCGGACCCGTGGGTTCGCCAGGTCGCGGACGCGCTGGGCACGGCACTGACCGTGTCCACTGTGGAGCGTGCCGGACTGGCCGAACTGCTGCGCGACCACCTCGCCCCGACCGTCGTTTCGCTGCTCGCGCTCGACGAGACCACCGGCCTCACCGGAACCACCGCGCTGGTCCAGGCCCTGGACGACCTCGGCGCCGACACGGCGTTGTGGTGCGTCACCCGCGGCGCCGTCTCCACCGGCCCGGCCGACCCGCTCACCGCGCCCGCGCAGGCCGCGGTCTGGGGCCTCGGCCGCGTCGCCGCGCTGGAGTACCCGCGCCGCTGGGGCGGCCTCGCCGACCTCCCGGCCGACCTCGACGCGCGGCTGCTCGCCCGCTTCGCCGGCGCCCTCGCCGGGGACGACGACCAGATCGCCGTCCGCGCCTCGGGCGTCTACGGCCGCCGTCTCACTCCCGCCACCGCGGCGACCACGCCGTGGCGGCCCCGCGGCACCGTCCTCGTCACCGGCGGCACCGGCGCGCTGGGCCGGCACGTCACGAAGTGGCTGCTCGACCAGGGGGCCGACCGGGTCGTGCTGGCCGGCCGCTCCGGCGGCGAACCCGGCCCCGACGAACGGGTCATCGTCGCCCGCTGCGACGTCGCCGACCGTGCCCAGCTCACCGAGCTGCTCGCCGGGCACCGGCCCGACGCCGTCGTGCACGCGGCCGGGGTCCTCGACGACTGCGTCCTCGGCGGCCTCACCCCGGACCGCTTCGACGCCGTCTTCCGCGCGAAGGCCGAGTCGGCGCTGCTGCTGGACGAGCTGGCCGGCGACCTCGACGCGTTCATCCTGTTCTCCTCGGTCGCCGGCGCCGTCGGCAACCCCGGCCAGGCCAACTACGCCGCCGCCAACGCCGTGCTCGACGCCCTCGCCGAAGCCCGGCGCGCCCGCGGGCAGGCCGCGACGTCGATCGCGTGGGGCCCCTGGGCGGGCAACGGCATGGCCGCCGGCCTCGGCGGCGGGCTGGACCCCGATCTCGCCGTCACCGTGCTCGCCGACGCGGGCGGCCCGGCCGCGCAGCTCGTGGTCGCCGACATCCAGAACGCCGACGTCCTGCGGCCGCTGCTGAGCGCCCGCCGCAGCCCGCTGCTGGCCGACCTGCCGGTCGTCCGCCGGGTCGTCGCCGAGCTGGCCGCCGAACCCGTGGCCGGGGGAGCGCTGGCGACGCGGCTGCTGGCGACGTCCGCCGCCGAACGCGAGAGCGTGCTGCTGGACCTGGTCCGCGAGCACGTCGCCACCGTGCTCGGGCACGCGGACACCGGGGAAATCGGGGTGCGGCGGGCGTTTTCGGACCTCGGGTTCGATTCGCTCACCGCGATCGAGCTGCGCAACCGGCTCGACGCCGTGACCGGGCTGAGCCTGCCCGCGACGCTGGTGTTCGACCACCCGAACCCCCGCGCTTTGGCCGGGTTCCTCCTCGCCGAAGTCCTCGGCGGCGACGCATCGGTGTCCGCCGTGGCCGGCCCGGCCGGGGACACGAGCGACCCGATCGTCGTGGTCGGCATGAGCTGCCGCTTCCCCGGCGGCGTCCGCACGCCCGAAGACCTCTGGACGCTGCTCTCTGAAGGCCGCGACGCGATCACGGAGTTCCCCGCCGACCGCGGCTGGGACATGTCCGCGCTGGCCGGCGAGGGCCGCGGCAGCAGCTACGTCGACCGCGGCGGGTTCCTGGCCGACGCCGCCGACTTCGACCCCGGGTTCTTCGGGATCTCCCCGCGCGAAGCCCTCGCGATGGACCCGCAGCAGCGCGTGCTGCTCGAGACGTCGTGGGAGGCCGTCGAGCGCACCGGCATCGACCCGAGCGGCCTGCGCGGGAGCCGGACCGGCGTCTTCGTCGGCACCAACGGCCAGGACTACGCCGGGGTGATCGTCCGCTCGGCCACCGACGTCGAAGCCCACGCGGGCACCGGCGTCGCGGCGAGCGTCGTGTCCGGGCGGCTGTCCTACGTGCTCGGTCTCGAAGGCCCGGCGATGACGATCGACACCGCGTGCTCGTCGTCGCTGGTCGCCCTGCACCTCGCGGCGCAGGCCCTGCGCGCGGGGGAGTGCGACCTCGCGCTCGCGGGCGGCGTCACGGTCATGGCCACGCCGGTCAGCTTCGTCGGCTTCAGCCGGCAGAACGGCCTCGCGCCGGACGGGCTGTGCAAGGCGTACTCCGACTCGGCCGACGGCACGAGCTGGTCCGAAGGCGCCGGCGTCCTCGTCGTCGAGCGGCTGTCCGACGCGCGCCGTCACGGCCACGACGTCCTCGCGGTGGTCGCCGGGTCGGCGATCAACTCCGACGGCGCGTCCAACGGCCTCACCGCCCCCAACGGTCCCTCGCAGCAGCGGGTGATCCGGCAAGCCCTGGCGAGCGCCGGGTTGCGGCCGTCCGAGGTGGACGTCGTCGAAGGCCACGGCACCGGCACGACCCTCGGGGACCCGATCGAGGCGCAGGCGCTGCTGGCCGCCTACGGGCCGGACCGCTCGGCGCCGCTGCTGCTGGGGTCGGTGAAGTCCAACCTCGGGCACACCCAGGCCGCCGCGGGTGTCGCCGGCGTGATCAAGATGATCCTGGCCCTGCACCGGGAACGGATCCCGGCGTCCCTGCACGTGACCGAGCCGTCGACGCACGTCGACTGGACTTCGGGCGGGGTCGAGCTGCTCACCGAGGCCGTCGACTGGCGGGAGAACGGGCACCCGCGCCGGGCCGGCGTTTCGTCGTTCGGCCTCTCGGGGACCAACGCGCACGTCATCATCGAGCAGGCCCCGGCGTTTTCTCCGGTGCCGCCGCGGCGCGATGTCACGCCGGGCGTGGTGCCGTGGGTGGTTTCCGGCCGGTCCGATGCCGCGCTCGACGCCCAGCTCGCCTCGCTGCCCCTCGACCTCGACGCGGTCGACGTCGGCTTCTCGCTCGCCACCACGCGTTCGGCGTTCGAACACCGCGCTGTGCTGGTCGACGGCTCGCCGGTCGCCCGCGGGGTCGCGCGGGACCGGACGGTCGCCTTCCTGTTCACCGGCCAGGGTTCCCAGCGGCTCGGGATGGGCCGCGGGCTCTACGAGCGGTTCGGAGTGTTCGCCGACGCCTTCGACGCGGTCTGCGCGCACCTCGACCCGGTCTTGCCGCGTCCGCTGCGGGACGTCGTCTTCGGCGACGACGCCACGGTGCTCGACGAGACGGGCTGGGCCCAGCCCGCGCTCTTCGCGCTCGAAGTCGCGCTGTTCCGGCTGGTGCGCTCGTGGGGCGTGCGGCCCGCGTTCCTCGCCGGGCATTCGGTCGGTGAGGTCGCCGCCGCGCACGCCGCCGGGGTGCTGTCCCTGGCCGATGCGTGCACGCTCGTCGCGGCGCGCGCCCGGCTCATGCAGGCCCTGCCGTCCGGCGGAGCGATGGTCGCCGTGCGCGCCACCGAGGAGGAGGTCCGGCCGCTGCTCTCGGACGACGTCTGCCTGGCCGCGGTGAACGGGCCGTCGTCGGTCGTGCTGTCCGGCACCGAGGACGCGGTGCTGGCCGCGGCCGCGGGTTTCGAGCAGGCCAAGCGCCTCGCGGTGTCGCACGCGTTCCACTCGGCCGCGATGGACCCGATGCTCGACGAGTTCCGCGCGGTCGTCTCCGGCTTGACGTTCGCCGAGCCGGAGATCCCGGTGGCCGGCGACTTCACCTCGCCGGAGCACTGGGTGCGGCAGGTCCGCGACACCGTCCGGTTCGCCGACACGACCGCGCGCCTGCTCGAAGCCGGTGTCACGGTGTTCGCCGAGCTGGGCCCGGACGCCGTGCTCACCGCGCTCGTCGACGGCGAAGTCCTGGCCCCGGTGCTGCGCGCCGGGCGCGACGAGGAGACCACCGCCGTCACCGCGCTGGCCGCACTGCACGTCAACGGCGTGCCGGTGGACTGGCGGGCGTTGTTCGAGGGCACCGGGGCCCGGCGCGTCGCGCTGCCGACCTACGCCTTCCAGCGGCAGCGGTACTGGCCGCGGCTCGTCCCCGGCGCGCACCAGCTCGGCATCGCCGCGGCCGGGCACCCGCTGCTCGGCGCGATCACCGAGGTCGCGGGCACCGGTAAGGTCGTGTTCTCCGGCCGGCTGTCGCCGTCGTGGGTGGCCGAGCACGTGATCGGCGGCCAGGTGCTGTTCCCCGGCGCCGGGTTCCTCGAACTGGTGGTGCGGGCCGGCGACCAGGTCGGCTGCGGCCGGGTGGAGGACTTCACCGTGGCGGCACCGCTGGTGCTGTCCGCCGCGACGCTGGTCCAGGTCGTGGCGGGCGCCCCGGACGCGGACGGGCGCCGCGAGGTGAGCGTGGCTTCGCGCGCCGGCGCCGAGTGGGTCCGCCACGGCACCGGCGTCGTGGCCCCGGCCGCTCTGGTGGCCGGTCCCCAGCACCCCAATGTGGCCTTCGGTGCGTCAGACGCACCGAAGGCCACCTTGGGTGCGTCTGACGCAACCAAGGCCACATTGGGGCGTTCGGGGGAGTGGCCGCCCGCGGGATCGTCCGAAGTGGACTTGACCGGGTTCTACGACACTTTCGCCGAGGCGGGCTTCGCCTACGGTCCGCAGTTCCGCGGCCTGCAGCGGGTGTGGCTGCGCAATGGCGAAGTCTTCGCCGAGGCCGAGCTGCCGGGTGACGACGCCGACGAGTACGGCCTGCACCCGGCCCTGCTCGACTCCGTGCTGCACGCCATCTCTTTCGCTGATTCAGTTCCGGGCGGGCTGCCCTTCTCATGGGCGGGCGCGGAACTGCACGCGACGGGCGCGAGCCGGGTCCGCGCACGGATCACCCGCGCCGGCGACGACGCGGTGACCCTGGACCTCGCCGACGAGACGGGTGCGCCGGTCCTGTCGGTGGACTCGCTGACCCTGCGGGCGGCGACGCCGGCCGAGTCCGGCCCGGAGTCGCTGTTCCGCCTCGACTGGGTCCCGCTGCCCGGCGCCGAGCCGGAGGGGACCTGCGCGGTGCTGGGCTCCCGGCTCGCGGACCTGGGCACCGAGTACCCGGACCTCACCGCGGCGCTGGCCGTGGAGCCGGACGTGCTGCTGGTCCCGGTGCACGGCGGCACCGACGTGCTCGCCGACGTCCGGCGCGTCACCGCCGACGTCCTCACCATCCTCCAGACCCCGAACGACACCACCCGCATCGTCTTCGTCACCGAAGGCGCCGTCGCCGGGGAAGACCTCGCCGCGGCCGCCGTCTGGGGACTCGTCCGCTCCGCGCAGACCGAAAACCCCGGCCGGTTCGTGCTCGCCGACGTCGACGACGCTTCCCTGGCCGGCCTGCCCGCGGCCATCGCCACCGGCGAACCCCAGCTGCTCCTGCGCGACGGCGCCGCCCGCGCCGCCCGCCTCGCCCGAGCGCAGCTGTCCCGGGAAAGCTTCGCCTGGGATCCCGACGGGACCGTCCTCATCACCGGGGGCACCGGGGGTCTCGGGCGCGTGTTCGCCCGGCACCTGGCCGCCGAGTACGGCGTCAAGCACGTCCTGCTCGCCAGCCGCCGGGGCGGGGACGCCGACGGGATCGTCGAACTGGTCGCCGAACTCGCCGCGCACGGCACCGAAGTCACCGTCGCCGCCTGCGACCTCGCCGACCGCGACGCCGCCGCGGACCTCCTCGGCGGCATCCCGGCCGACCGCCCGCTGACCGCCGTCCTGCACGCCGCCGGGGTCCTCGACGACGGCGTCATCGGCTCCCTCGACGCCGATCGCCTCGAAACCGTGCTGCGCCCGAAGGCCGACGCCGCCTGGAACCTGCACGAGCTCGCCGGGGACGTCGCCGCGTTCGTGCTGTTCTCCTCGGTCGCCGGCACCATCGGCTCGCCGGGCCAGGCGAACTACGCCGCCGCCAACACCTTCCTCGACGCGCTCGCCGCCCACCGGCACGCCCGCGGCCTCCCCGCGACGTCGCTGGCGTGGGGTGCGTGGGAGACCGGCATGGTCGGCACCCTCACCGACGCCGACCGCGAACGGATGACCCGCGCGGGCATGCCGCCGCTGCCGGTCGAACAGGGCTGCGCGCTCTTCGACCGGGCCGTCGCGCGCACCGAACCCGCGCTCGTGCCGGCGCTGCTGGACCTGCCCCGCCTCCGCGGCCTGGCCGAGCCGCCGTGGCTGCTGCGCCCGGTCGGCCGCCAGAGCCGCCGCGGCGCGGGCCGCGCCACCCCGGCCGCGAACGCCCTGCGCGACCGGCTCTCCGGCCTGCGCGAGAGCGAGCAGCACAAGGCGCTGCTGGAGGTCATCCGCACCCAGGTCGCCGCCGTGCTCGGCTTCGACGCCGCGAGCGTCGACGTCGAACGCGAGTTCCGCGGCCTCGGCTTCGACTCGCTCACCGCGGTCGAGTTCCGCAACCAGCTCGCCGGCGCGACCGGCCTGCGGCTGCCCGCCACGCTCGTGTTCGACCACCCGACGCCGGTCGTGCTGGCCGGTTTCCTGCGCGGCGAACTCGCCGGGGAGGACGTCCCGGTCGCGCGCACCACGGTCAGGGCACCGGTGGCCGACGACCCGATCGCCATCGTGTCGATGGCCTGCCGCTACCCGGGCGGGGTCACCTCGCCCGAGCAGCTGTGGCAACTGGTCCTCGACGGCGGCGACGGCGTCGGCCCGTTCCCGGCCGACCGCGGCTGGGACCTGGCCGGGCTCTTCGGCGCCGACCGCGGCCGCTCCTACGTCCGGGAAGGCGGCTTCCTGGGCGAAGCCGGGATGTTCGACCCCGGCCTGTTCGGGATCTCGCCGCGCGAGGCCCTCGCGATGGACCCGCAGCAGCGCCTGCTGCTCGAAACGTCCTGGGAGGTCGTCGAACGCGCCGGCGTCGACCCGCTTTCCCTGCGCGGCAGCCGGACCGGCGTGTTCGCCGGCGTGATGTACCACGACTACGGCCAAGGCGTGCAGTTCCCGGAGGAGGCCCTCGGCTTCCTCGGCATCGGCACCGCGGGCAGCGTCATGTCCGGCCGCGTCGCCTACGCGCTCGGCCTCGAAGGCCCGGCCGTCACGATCGACACGGCGTGCTCGTCGTCGCTCGTCGCGATGCACTGGGCCGCCCAGGCCCTGCGCGCCGGGGACTGCGAGCTGGCGATCGCCGGTGGCGTCACGGTCATGGCAACCCCGGGGGCCTTCGTGGACTTCTCGGCCCAGGGTGGCCTGGCCGCCGACGGCCGGTGCAAGTCGTTCTCCGACTCCGCCGACGGCGTCGGCTGGGCCGAAGGCGTCGGCGTCGTCCTGCTCGAACGGCTTTCCGACGCCCGCCGCAACGGCCACGAAATCCTCGCCGTGGTGCGCGGCTCGGCGGTCAACCAAGACGGCGCGTCCAACGGCCTCACCGCCCCCAACGGCCCCTCGCAGCAGCGGGTGATCCGCCAGGCGCTGACGGTCTCCGGCCTCTCGACGGCCGATGTCGACGTCGTCGAAGGCCACGGCACCGGCACGCCGCTCGGCGACCCGATCGAAGCGCAAAGCCTCCTGGCCACCTACGGCCGCGACCGCGAGACGCCGCTGCTGCTCGGTTCGGTGAAGGCCAACATCGGGCACACCCAGGCCGCCGCCGGGGTCGCGGGCGTGATCAAGATGGTGCAGGCCATGCGCCACGGGGTCGTCCCGAAGTCGCGTTACTCGGCCGAGCCGTCGTCCCACGTGGACTGGGCCGAAGGTGCGGTGGACCTGGTCCCGGAGACGACCGCCTGGCCCGAGACCGGCCGCGTCCGTCGCTCGGCGGTGTCGTCGTTCGGGATCAGCGGCACCAACGCCCACGTCATCCTCGAACAGCCGGCCGACCGGCCCGCGTCCCGGCCCGCCGCGGCCGACCCCGGTCCGGTGCCGGTCGTGGTTTCCGGCCGGACCCCCGAGGCCCTGCGCGACCAGGCCGCTCGCCTGGCCGAGCACCTCGAGACGGATCGTCCGCCGCTGGCCGACCTGGCGCACGCGGCCGCGGTGACCCGGGCGGCGTTCACGCACCGCGCCGCGGTCGTCGGCGGCGAACTCGCCGAAGTGGTCGCCGGGCTCCGCGCCATCGCCGCCGGGGACCCGGTCCTGCAGGGCGAGGCCCGTGTCGCCCCGCCGGTCGCGTTCCTCTTCGCCGGCCAGGGCGCGCAACGAGTCCACATGGGACGCGGGCTCGCCGCCGCGCACCCGGTGTTCGCGGCCGCGTTCGACGAGGTACTGGCCCTGCTGGACCCGGTCGTGCGCGCGGCGCTGGACGACGAGGAGCAGCTCGACCGCACGGAGTTCGCGCAGCCCGCGCTGTTCGCCTTCGAGGTCGCGCTGTTCCGGCTGCTGGAATCGTGGGGCGTGCACCCGGACTTCGTCACCGGGCACTCGGTCGGCGAGATCGCCGCCGCCCACGTCGCCGGGGTGCTGTCCCTGCCGGACGCGTGCGCGCTCGTTTCCGCGCGGGCCCGGCTGATGGGCGCGCTGCCCGCCGGCGGCGTCATGGTCGCGGTGCGGGCGTCCGAAGAGGACGTTCTCCCGTTCCTCGGCGAAGGGGTCGACGTCGCCGCGGTGAACGGCCCCGGTTCGGTCGTCCTTTCCGGGCGCGAAGAGGCCGTGGTCGCGGTCGCGGCGAAGTTCGCCAAGCAGCGGCGCCTGCGCGTCTCGCACGCCTTCCACTCCGTGCTGATGGAGCCGGTGCTCGCCGAGTTCGGCGACGTCGTCGCGAAGCTGCGGTTCGCCGAGCCGCGGGTGCCGGTCGTGTCGGCGGGCGATGTCACGTCCCCGGCGTACTGGGTCAGCCAGATCCGCGACACCGTCCGCTTCGGCGACGCGATCGAGCGGCTCACCGCGTCCGGCGTCACGGTGTTCGCCGAGCTGGGTCCGGACGCCACGCTCACCGCGGTCGTCGACGAGCCGGCCGCGCACGTGATCCCGGTGCAGCGCAAGGACCGCGACGAAGCCACCGCGGTCGCCGAGGCCCTCGCGCGGCTGCACGTCGCCGGGGTCGCCGTCGACTGGGCCGCCCGCTTCCCGCAGGCTCAGCGGGTGGCGCTGCCGACGTACGCCTTCCAGCACGAGTGGTTCTGGCCGCGGCCGGCCGCCGGCGGCGACGCCACCGGTCTCGGCCTCGCCCCGGCCGGGCACCCGCTGCTCGGCGCGACCCTCGCGCTGGCCGATTCGCCGGGGGTGGTGTTCTCCGGACGCCTGTCCGCGGCCACCCAGCCGTGGCTGCGCGACCACGTCGTCGGCGGCACGATCCTGTTCCCCGGCGCGGCTTTCCTCGAACTGGCGGTCCGCGCCGCCGACGAGGTCGGCTGTGCGGCGGTCGAGGACCTGACCTTGGCCGTGCCGCTGGTCCTCGACCCGGACGGCGCCGTCGTCCTGCAGCTGGCCGTGGGCGAACCGGACGAGGGCGGCCGCCGCGAGCTGACGATCTCCTCGCGGGCCGACGACGCATGGACCCGGCACGCGACCGGCACCCTGGTCCCGTCCGCCGTGCCCGCCGAGCCGCTGCCCGAAGCCTGGCCGCCGGTGGGAGCCGCCGAAGCCGACCTCACCGGCTTCTACGCCCAGGCGGCCGAAGCCGGATTCGCCTACGGACCCGCTTTCCACGGCCTGCACCGGGTCTGGCGCTCCGGCGCCGAGGTCTACGCCGAACTGGCCCTGCCCGAGGGCACCGAGGCCGGCCGGTTCGGCCTGCACCCGGCGTTGCTCGACGCGGCCCTGCAGGCCATCGGCTTCGGCGAAGGCGCCCCGGCCGGGCTGCCGTTCGCCTGGACCGGCGTGACGTTGCACGCCTCCGGCGCGAGCCGCGCCCGTGCCCGGATCACCCCGGCGGGCGGCGACTCGGTGACTCTCGCGCTGGCCGACGACGCCGGGAAGCCGGTCCTGACCGCCACCGGCGTCACGCTCCGCGCGGCCGCGGCTCCCGTCGAGGCCGACGCGCTGTTCCGGCTCACCTGGACCCCGGTCCCGGCGCCGGAGCCGGGCGGCGAAACCTGGGCGGTCGTCGGCGACGGCCTCGCCGGTGCTCTCGGCTGCGAGGCGCACCCGGACCTGGCGACCGCGCTGGCCTCCGGCGCCGACGTCGTCGCGATCCCGGTCACCGGCGGCCCCGACGCGGCGGCTTCGGCCCACGCGCTCACCGCGGAAGTGCTGGCGTACCTGCAGAGCCCGGCGCCCCGGCTGGTGTTCGTCACCCGCGGCGCCACGACCGGGGCGGACCTGCCCGCGGCCGCCGTCTGGGGCCTGGTCCGCTCGGCGCAGTCGGAAGAACCCGGCCGCTTCGTCCTCCTGGACGTCGACGAGCCTGACGGCGCCGGCATCCGCGCGGCCCTGGCCACCGGCGAACCCCAGCTGACCCTGCGCAACGGCACCCTGAGCGTCGCCCGCCTGACCCGAGCGGAGCTTTCACGGGAAAGCGCCGGCCAGGGAGGGGCACTTTCACGTGAAAGTGCCGCTTGGGACCCCGAGGGGACGGTGCTGATCACCGGGGGGACCGGCGGGCTGGGGCGGGTCTTCGCCCGGCACCTCGTGGCCAAGGGCGCCCGGCGGTTGGTGCTGGTGAGCCGTCGTGGGCCGGCGGCCGAGGGGGTCGACGACCTGGTTGCGGAGCTGGCCGGGGCGGACGTCCGGGTCGTGGCCTGCGACGTCGGTGACCGGGCCGCGCTCGCCGCCGTGCTGGCCGACGTGCCCGACCTGACCGCCGTCGTCCACACCGCCGGCGTGGTCGACGACGGTGTGCTCGCGTCGCAGTCGCCGCAGCGGCTGGAGACGGTTTTCGCGCCGAAGCTCGACGCGGCCTGGCACCTGCACGAGCTCACCGCGGACCGGCCGCTGCGGGGGTTCGTGCTGTTCTCCTCGGTGGCCGGCACCGCCGGCACCCCGGGCCAGGCCAACTACGCCGCGGCCAACGCCTTCCTCGACGCCCTCGCCGAGGCCCGCCGCGGGCAGGGGCTGGCCGGGCTGTCGCTGGCCTGGGGCGCCTGGGACACCGGCATGACCGGTGACCTGACCGACGCCGAGCGCGAACGGATGGTCCGCGGCGGCATGCCCCCGCTGGCCGCCGAGCAGGGCACGGACCTGTTCGACCGCGCGGTCGCCGGTGACCTCGCGCACCTGGTCCCGGTGCGCGTCGACCTGCCGGTCCTGCGCACGCGCGGCGAACTGCCCTGGCTGCTTCGCCCGGTGAGCCGTCCCGGACGCCGCAGCGCGGCCGCCGGGGGAGACCGGACCGCCGCGGCGGACCTGCGGGCGCAGCTGGCCGGGATGCGGGAGAGCGAGCAGGAACGGACGCTGCTGTCCCTGGTGCGCACTCAGGTTTCGGCGGTGCTCGGGCACCCGGCCGGGCAGGTCGGGGCCGGGCTCGAGTTCCGTGAGCTCGGCTTCGACTCGCTGACCGCGGTCGAGTTCCGCAACCGGCTCACCGCCGCGACCGGGCTGACCCTGTCGGCGACGCTCGTCTTCGACTACCCGACCCCGGCCGGGCTCGCCGGGCACCTGCGGGCGGAACTGGCGCCGGCCCCGGCCGCCGCGACTTCGCTGCCGGCCGAGCTCGACCGGCTCGAAGAGCTGGTCGCCGCGGGGACGGCGGGCGGGTTCGCGGAGGCGGACGTCGCGGCCCGGCTGCGCCGGCTGCTGGCGAAGATCTCCGAAGCGGAGCCCGCCGGCGAAGACCTCTCCGAGCGGCTCGACGCGGCCAGCACGGACGAAGTGTTCGCCTTCATCGACCACGAACTGGGCCGGCTCGGCGACGGGTCCGGACTCGAGCGGGAGGGCTGAGGCCGCCATGACCGAGGACAAGAAGCTCGTCGAGTACCTGAAGTGGGTCACCGCCGACCTGGCCAAGACGCGCAAGCGCGTCGAAGAGCTCGAAACGGCGGAACCGGAACCCGTGGCGATCGTCTCGATGGCCTGCCGCTACCCGGGCGGGGTCACCTCGCCCGAAGGGCTGTGGGACCTCGTGCTCGACGGCGGTGACGGCATCGGTGGATTCCCCGAAGACCGGGGCTGGGACCTGGGAGGTCTGTTCGGTGATGAAAGAGGACGTTCGTACGTTCGTGAAGGCGGTTTTCTCGACCGCGCGGGCCGGTTCGATCCTGGCCTCTTCGGCATCTCCCCGCGCGAAGCGCTGGCCATGGACCCGCAGCAGCGCCACCTCCTCGAGGTCTCCTGGGAAGTGATCGAACGCGCCGGTCTCGACCCGCTTTCGCTGCGCGGCAGCAAGACGGGCGTGTTCGCCGGCGTGATGTACCACGACTACGGCCAGGGCGCGCGGTTCCCCGACGAGGCGCTCGGCTTCCTCGGCGTCGGCACCGCGGGCAGCGTGCTGTCCGGCCGCGTCTCCTACACCCTCGGCCTGGAAGGCCCGGCCGTCACGATCGACACGGCGTGCTCGTCTTCGCTGGTGGCGATGCACTGGGCGGCCCAGGCGCTGCGGGCGGGCGACTGCGAGCTGGCGATCGCCGGTGGGGTCACGATCATGGCGACGCCGGGGTCCTTTGTGGACTTTTCGGCCCAGGGCGGGCTCGCGCGGGACGGACGTTGCAAGTCCTACGCCGAAGCCGCCGACGGCGTCGGCTGGGCCGAAGGGGTCGGCCTCGTCCTGCTGGAACGGCTTTCGGACGCGCAGCGGAACGGTCACGAAGTCCTCGCCGTGCTGCGGGGTTCGGCGGTCAACCAGGACGGGGCGTCCAACGGCCTCACCGCGCCCAACGGGCCCTCGCAGCAGCGGGTGATCCGGCAGGCGCTCGCCGGCACCGGGCTCACCGCGTCCGATGTGGACGTCGTCGAAGGCCACGGCACCGGGACGCCGCTGGGTGACCCGATCGAGGCGCAGAGCCTCCTGGCGACGTACGGCCGGGGCCGGGAAACCCCGCTGCTGCTGGGGTCGGTGAAATCGAACATCGGGCACACGCAGGCCGCCGCCGGGGTCGCGGGCGTGATCAAGATGGTCCAGGCCATGCGCCACGGGGTCGTGCCGAAGTCGGTGCACTTCGCCGAGCCGTCGTCCCACGTGGACTGGACCGCGGGCGCCGTCGAGGTCGTCACCGACAACCGGCCGTGGCCGGAGACCGAGCGCCCGCGCCGGTCGGCCGTGTCGTCGTTCGGGATCAGCGGCACCAACGCCCACGTCATCCTCGAACAGCCCGAACCGGTCGAGCCGCCCGCCACCGAAGCGCGCCCCGGCGTCCGCGCGTTCGTCGTGGCCGGGCGCACCGAAGCCGCGCTCGCCGCCCAGGCCGCCCGCCTGCGCGAGCACCTCGACACCCACGACACCACCGCGGCCGACCTGGCGTGGTCGTTGGCGAAATCGCGGGCCGCGCTCGAACACCGCGCCGTCATCGTCGCCGAGGACCCGCGGGACGGCCTCGCCGCGCTGGCGTCCGGCACCCCGGACCCGGCGATCGTCACCGGCGCCGCCGACCTCGACGGCCGGACCGTTTTCGTCTTCCCCGGCCAGGGCGCGCAGTGGGCCGGCATGGGTGCCCGCCTGCTCGACGAGTCGCCGGTGTTCGCCGCCCGCATCGCCGAGTGCGAAGCCGCACTTTCCCCCTACGTCGATTGGTCGCTGACCGAAGTCCTGCGCGGCGCCGCCCCGCTCGACCGCGTGGACGTCGTGCAGCCCGCGTCGTTCGCCGTGATGGTCGCGCTCGCCGCGCTCTGGCAGGCCCACGGCGTCACACCGGACGCCGTCGTCGGGCACTCCCAGGGCGAAATCGCCGCGGCCTGCGTGTCCGGCGCGCTCGACCTCGCCGACGCCGCCCGCGTCGTCGCGCTGCGCAGCCAGGCCATCGCCCGCCGGCTCGCCGGCGCCGGGATCATGCTGTCGGTGTCGGTCCCCGCCGCCGACGTCGAAGCCCGCCTGGCCCGGTTCGAAGGCCGGCTGTCGGTCGCCGTGGTCAACAGCCCGTCGTCCGTCGTCGTCGCCGGCGACCCGGCGGCGGGGGAGGAGCTGCTGGCGGAGCTGGCCGAGGCGGGCCTGCGTGCCCGCCGCATCGACGTCGACTACGCCTCGCACTCCGCGCACGTCGAGCTGATCGAGGCCGAGCTGGCGACCGCGCTGGCCGGGCTGAAGCCGCGGCAGGCGGACATCCCGTTCTACTCCACAGTGGACGGCGACTGGCTCGACACGACCCGGCTGGACGCCGGTTACTGGTACCGCAACCTCCGGCAGCGCGTCCGGTTCGAGGAAGCCATCCGCGAGCTGCTTTCCCTGCAGTACCAGGCGTTCCTGGAGATCAGTTCGCACCCGGTGCTCAGCGTCCCGCTGCAGGAGATCGCCGAGGACGCCGGCGCCCGCGCGGTCGTCACCGGCACCCTCCGCCGCACCGACGGCGGCCTCGACCGGTTCCTGACGTCGGTGGCGAAGGCGCACGTCCGCGGGGTCAGCCCCGACTGGGCGAGCTTCCTCGCCGAGGGCGCGCAGGTCGTCCCGCTGCCGACGTATGCCTTCCAGCACGAGAACTACTGGCCCGAACCCGCTCCGGCGAACACCGCGGACCCGGCCGAGGCCGAGTTCTGGACCGCCGTCGACGACGCCGACTTCACCGCGCTCAGCGGCACCCTCGACGTCGAAGAGGACGCCCTCACCCGCGTGCTGCCCGCGCTGTCGTCGTGGCGCCGCCGCCGTGGCGAACAGTCCGTCGTGGACGGCTGGCGGTACCGCGTCACGTGGAAGCCGCTGCCCGCCGGACCGTCCGCGGCCGGACGCTGGCTCGCGCTCGTCCCGGAAGGGCTCGATGTCCCCTTCGAAGCCGACTGCCGGGTGGTGGCACCGGACGCCGATCCGGTCGAGGTCCTGCGGGCCGGGCTCGGCGACCACGCCGGTGTCGTCTCCTTCCTGGAACTGGACGGGACGACCTTCACCACGACGGCCGCCCTCGTCGAATTTCTCGCCGACGCCGATCCGGTCGTACCGCTGTGGGCGGTCACCCGGGGCGCGGTGTCCGTCGGCCGCTCGGACCCGCCCGCCGATCCCGCCCGTGCCGCGCTCTGGGGCGCCGGCCGCGTTCTGGCCCTGGAGCACCCGCGGGCCTGGGGCGGCCTGATCGACCTGCCCGAAACCCTCGACGAGCGCGCGGCCGCCCGGTTTGCCGCCGCCCTCGGCGGCCCGGAAGACCAGGTCGCCGTCCGCGCGTCCGGCCTCTTCGGCCGCCGCCTCGTCCACGCCGCGGCCGGGGGTGCCGCCGAACCGTGGCGCCCGCACGGCACCGTGCTGGTCACCGGCGCCGAGGAAGGCTTCGGCGCGCGCGTCGCCGCGTGGGTCACCGAATGCGGAGCCGACGTCGTGACCGACATCCCCGGAGACCGGCCGCTGACCGCCGTCCTGCACACCGCCGGGATGACCGGCGCTCCCGACGCGTGGGCCACCGCCGTCCAGCTCGACGAAGCCCTCGGCGACACCGAGCTCGAAGCGTTCGTGCTGTTCACGTCGGTGAGCGCGGTCTGGGGCGCCGAAGGCCGGCGTGACCGCGCCGCCGTCGACACCGGCCTCGAAGCACTCGCCCGGCACCGCCGCGACCGTGGCCGGACCGCGACCGCCGTCGCGTGGAGCGCGTGGGACGGCACCGGCGTCGCCGAAGACGAGGAGACGGCCGGGTTCCTGCGCGCCCGCGGCCTCCCGCCGCTGCCGGTCGAGCAGGCGCTGCTCGCGCTCGGCCAGGCCGTCGCCCACGACGACACGGCCGTCGTGCTCGCCGACGTCCGGTGGGACCGGTTCGCCCCGGCACTGACCTCGCGCCGCGACGGCACCCTGCTCGACGAGCTGCCCGAGGTCCGTGCGCTCGCCGACGCCGGTTCCGGCGACGTGACGGCGGCTTCGGGACTGCTGGCCCGCCTGCGCGGCATCGACCCGCGAGAACGCGAGAACCTGCTGCTGGACCTGGTCCGCGAGCAGGTGGCCGGCCTGCTCGGCTACGCGGGCGCGGCGGCGGTCGAACCCCGCCGCCCGTTCAAGGACCTCGGCTTCGACTCGCTGACGTCGGTCGAACTCCGCAACCGGATCAACGCGGCGACCGGCCTGACCCTGCCCTCGACGCTGGTGTTCGACCACCCGCGCCCGGACGCCGTCGCCCGCCTGCTCGCCGCCGAACTGCTCGGCGACGACAGCCAGGGGGCCGCCCCCGCCGCGGCCGGGGTGGTGGACGGCGACCCGATCGTCGTGGTCGGGATGAGCTGCCGCTACCCGGGCGGCGTCCGCTCGCCGGAGGACCTGTGGCGGCTGGTCGCCGAGGGCACCGACGCGATCAGGGAGTTTCCCGGTGACCGCGGGTGGGACCTGCTCGGCCTCCGTGACGGCGCCTCCTCCGTCCACGAGGGCGGGTTCGTCGACGGCGTCGCGAACTTCGACGCCGGCTTCTTCGGCATCTCCCCGCGCGAGGCCCTCGCGATGGACCCGCAGCAGCGCCAGCTCCTCGAAGTGGCGTGGGAGCTGTTCGAACACGCCGGCGTCGACCCCGAAGGCCTGCGCGGCAGCACCACCGGCGTCTACGTCGGCGGCTCCGGCAACGGTTACTCACCGCCGCCGGAACTGGCCGGGCACCTGCTCACCGGCGCCGCCACCAGCGTCCTGTCGGGGCGTATTTCGTACCTGTTCGGGCTGGAAGGCCCGTCGGTCACCGTCGACACCGCGTGCTCGTCGTCGCTGGTCGCACTGCACATGGCCGCGCGCGCACTGGCCTCCGGCGAGTGCTCCCTGGCCGTCGCCGGCGGGGTCACCGTGATGGCGACGCCCAGCGCGTTCGTCGAGTTCGGCTACCAGGGCGGCCTCGCCCCGGACGGGCGCTGCCGGTCGTTCGCCGAGACCGCGGGCGGCACCGGCTGGGCCGAAGGCACCGGCCTGCTCCTGCTGGAGCGGCTGTCCGACGCGCGCCGCAACGGGCACACCCCCCTGGCCGTGCTGCGCGGCACCGCCGTCAACTCCGACGGCGCGTCCAACGGCCTCACCGCGCCCAACGGCCCGTCGCAGCAACGCGTGATCCGTCAGGCTCTCGTCAACGCCGGACTGTCCCCATCGGACGTCGACGCGGTCGAGGCGCACGGCACCGGTACGTCCCTCGGCGACCCGATCGAAGCCCAGGCGCTGCTCGCCACCTACGGCCAGGGCCGCGAAACACCGCTGCTGCTCGGGTCGATCAAGTCGAACCTCGGGCACGCGCAGTCGGCGGCGGGCGTCGCGGGCGTCCTCAAGATGGTCGAAGCCCTCCGCCACGGCGTGCTCCCGAAGACCCTGCACCTCGACGAGCCGACGTCCCAAGTGGACTGGACGGCGGGCTCGATCACGCTGCTGACCGAGCCACGCTCGTGGCCCGAGACCGGACGTCCGCGCCGCGGCGCGGTGTCGTCGTTCGGCGTCAGCGGGACCAACGCGCACGTCATCCTCGAACAGGCCGAGGACACCGAACTTCGGGAAGCGCCGGTGAGCGGGCCGGTGCCGGTGCTCCTGTCGGCACGGACGCCGGAGCGGCTCGCGGCCCAGGCCGCGCAGCTCGCGGATTTCCTCGCCGCCGGACCGGATCTCACCGACCTGGCAGCCGCCTTGGCCACCACCCGCACGCACTTCGACCACCGCGCCGCGGTCATCGCCGCCGACCACGACGAGCTGCTGACCGGGCTGCGCGGGCTCGACGGGCCGACCCTCGCCGGACCGGAGGGCAAGCTCGCCGTCCTGTTCGCCGGACAGGGGAGCCAGCGCCTCGGCATGGGCCGCGAGCTGGCCGCCACCTACCCGGTGTTCGCGGACGCGCTCGACGCCGTCCTCGCGCACCTCGACGTCGAACTCGACCGCCCGCTGCGCGAGGTCGTGCACGGCGACGACGTGGAGCTGCTCGACCAGACCCAGTACGCGCAGGCGGCGCTCTTCGCCTTCGAAGTCGCGCTGTTCCGACTCCTGGAGTCGTGGGGGATCACCGCCGATCAGCTGGCCGGCCACTCGGTCGGCGAGATCGCGGCCGCGCACGTCGCCGGGGTGTTCAGCCTGCCCGGCGCGTGCCGGCTGGTCGCCGCACGCGGCCGGCTCATGCAGGCCCTGCCGCCGGGCGGTGCGATGCTTTCCGTGGTGGCGAGCGAAGAAGAGGTCGTCCCGCTGCTCGGCGACGACGTCGTGATCGCCGCCGTCAACGGCCCGCGGTCGGTCGTCGTCTCCGGCGCCGAAGCCGCCGTGCTCGCGGTGGGGGAGCACTTCGCCAAGACCAAGCGGCTCGCCGTCTCGCACGCCTTCCACTCGCCGCTCATCGAGCCCGCGCTCGAAGAGTTCGGCCGGGTCGTGGCCGGGCTGGACCTGGCGGTGCCGTCGATCCCGCTCGTCTCGACCGTCGCCGGTACCGCGGACTTCACGTCGCCGGAGTACTGGGTGCGGCAGGCGCGCGAAGCCGTGCGCTTCGCCGACGCCGTCACGACCTTGGCCGAAGCGGGCGTGACGACCTTCCTCGACGTCGGCCCGGACGGCGTCGCCGCCGCGATGGCCGCCGAAAGCCTCACCGGCGGCGAAGTGGTCGCCGTCCGTGACGAGCCCCGGACGCTGGTCACCGCCCTGACGCGGCTGCACCACGCCCGCGTTCGGGTGGACTGGGCGAAGTTCTTCGGCGGCGGCCGTCCGGTGGCGCTGCCGACGTACCCGTTCAGCCCCGACCGCTACTGGCCCGAAGGCTTCCACGGCGCGCACGGCGACCTGCGCCTGTCCGGCCTGCACTCCGCGGAGCACCCGCTGCTCGGCGCCGGGGTCGCGCTGCCGGAGTCCGGCGGCTTCCTGTTCACCGGCGCGCTGTCGCCGCAGCTGCAGCCGTGGCTGGCCGACCACACCGTGGACGGCGTGATCGTGTTCCCGGAAACCGGGTTCGTCGAGCTGGCCGTGCGGGCCGGCGACGAGGTCGGCTGCGACCTCCTCGAAGAGCTGACCGTCGAGGTCCCGCTCACGCTGCCGCCGGTCGGCGGGGTGCACGCGCAGGTCGTCGTCGGGCCGGAAGGGACGGCGGGGACACGGGAGCTGACCATCTGGACCCGGCCCGAGGGCGCCGGTGAGCAGGTCTGGACGCGGACCGCGGCCGGCCGGCTCGCGCCCGGCGCCCCGGAACCGGCGGTCGACCCGGCCTGGCCGCCGTCCGCGGTGGAACTGGTTCTCGACGGCTTCTACGAAGACCACGCCGAGATCGGCGCCGCCTTCCGTGGCCTGCGGTCGGCGTGGCGCTCGGGCGACGAGGTCTTCGCCGAGATCATGCTGCCCGCCTCGCGCCAGGACGACGCGGCCGCGTTCGGGCTGCACCCGGCACTGCTGGACGCGGCCTTGCAGGCCGTGACACTGCTGGATGCCCCGCTCCGCCCGGCGACGGGCTGGACGCGGTTCGCACTCCACGCCAGTGGCGCGGCGGCCGCGCGGGTCCACCTCCGCCGTGACGGCGACACGATCCGCCTCACCCTGACCGACGTCACCGGTGCGCCGGTCGCGTCCGCGGAAGGCGTCTCGTTCGGTGAAGCCGCCACGCCGCCGCAGCAGGGGCACGACTCGTTGTTCCACCTCGAATGGACCCCGCTGCCGGAGGTCGCTCCGACCGGTCGGCGGCTCGTCGTGCTGGGGGAGGACGCGGACGACCTGGCCGGTCTGGTGGCCGCGGCGAAGGACGACGGGGTGGCCGTCGTCGGAGTGGACACGAGCGGAGGCCCGGTCACCGCGACCCACCGCGCGACCGCGCAGGTGCTGGACCAGCTGCAGTTCTTCCTGGCCGCCGACGACGTCCAGGTCGTGTTCCGCACCGGAGACGGCCCCGCGGCCGCGGCGGTGCAGGGGCTGGTCCGGGCGGCGCAGTCGGAGAACCCGGGCCGGTTCGTGCTGGTCGACGGGGATGCGGTCGACGCCGCTCTCGCGTCCGGCGAACCGCAGATCTCGGTGCGCGACGGCGTCCCGCACCGCGCCCGGCTGGTCCGGGCCCCCGCGGCGGACCGGCCGGAGCCCGGCTTCGGGAACCCGGACGGCACGGTGCTCGTCACCGGCGGCACGGGCGGGCTGGGCCGGTTGCTGGCCCGGCACCTGGTGACCCACCACGGCGTCCGGCACCTGCTGCTGGCGAGCCGCCGGGGCCTCGGCTCCGCGGGCGCCGCCGAGCTGGTGAACGAGCTGAAGGGCCTGGGCGCGGACGTGCGCGTCGCCGCGTGCGACACCGCCGACCGCGAAGACGTCGCCGACCTGCTCTCGGCCGTGCCGAAAGGCCACCCGCTGACAGCGGTGGTGCACGCGGCCGGCGTCCTCGACGACGGCGTCGTGGGGTCGCTGACGCGCGCGCGGCTGAAGAAGGTCTTGCGCCCCAAGGTCGACGGCGCCTGGCACCTGCACGAGCTGACCCGCGGCCTCGACCTGACCGCGTTCGTCCTGTACTCCTCGGCGAGCGGCCTGCTCGGCGGCGTCGGCCAAGGCAACTACGCGGCGGCGAACTCCTTCCTCGACGCCTTGGCGGCTTCGAGGCGGGCGCAGGGGCTGCCGGCGGTGTCGCTGGCATGGGGTCCCTGGGCGCAGGAAGAAGGCATGGCGGGCACGCTCGCCGACGTCGACGCGCAGCGGCTGGCGAAGTCCGGCATGCGCCGGTTCACCCCGGAAGAAGGCTTGGCGCTGTTCGACACGGCGCTCGGTTCCCCGGCCGCGATGGTGGTCCCGGTGGGCTTGGACCTGGCGGTGCTGCGCGGGCACATCGTCCCGCCGGTGCTGGGCGACCTGGTCCCGAAGACCCGCCGCACGGCCCGCATCGACGCCGACGGCGTCCGCTCGTTCGTCCCGCAGCTGGGCGAACTGGCGCCGGACGCGCGGAGCCGTGAGCTGCTGAACCTCGTCCGCGAGCTGGCGGCGAGCGTCCTGGGCCACGGCTCCCCGGCGGCGATCGACCCGGACACGGGCTTCACGGAGATCGGCTTCGACTCCCTGACGGTGGTGGAGCTGCGCAACCGCCTGGGCTACGCGACGGGCCTGACCCTGCCGGCGACGGTCCTGTTCGACCACCCGAACCCGCGGGTGCTGAGCGCGCACCTGGTGTCGCTCCTGAGCCCGGAACCGGTGGACCCGTCGTCGCGGGTGCTGGACGAGCTGGACCGCTTCGAGCAGCTGGTGGCGGACCCGGCCCTGACCCCGGAGGCGGCCGGCTTCGTGACGACCCGCTTGCGCTCGTTGCTGGACCGCCTCGGCGGTGACACCGGCTTCCTCGAGTCCCTGGACACCGCGAGCGACGGCGAGCTGTTCCGGCTGATCGACTCGGAACTGGGCACCGACTGACACGCCCGGTGGTTCGTGAAGGCCACCTTGAGGGAGTTCGACGTCCTCAAGGTGGCCTTCACGCATGCCGGGCCGGCTACGCGCGCACGGAAAACCGGGCCGGGGAGAGGTCCCCGGCCCGGTCGGTGGAGAGGTCAGGCAGCGACCGCCTGGAAGGTCCGTGAGTTCCAGCGCACCGCCAGCCCGGTCAGCGCGACGATCACCGCCGCGCCGAGCAGGGTCGGCAGCAGCGGCAGCGTCTCACGGAAGCTCGCCCGGCTGATGTCCACCACGTACGCCAGCGGGTTGAACCGCGACAGCACGTACAGCCACATCGGCGCCCGGTCCGGCGTGATCGGCAGCAGGATCCCCGACAGCAGCGTCAGCGGCAGGATCACGATGTTCACGATCGACGTGAACGTGTCCTCCTTGCGCAGCTTCAGCACGATCGCGTTCGCGCAGCAGGCGATCGTCAACGCCGTCAGCGCCGTGATCACCAGGACCAGCGCCACCCCGGCCACGCTCAGCGCCACGCCGAACACCAGGCTCGCCAGCAGCAGGATGATCACCCCCTGCACCAGCGACAACGTCACCGACGGCAGCGCCTGGCCGAGGCTCAGCGCCGTGCGGCTCACCGGGGTCACCCGCAGCCGGTCCACCGCACCCGCGCGGATGCCCGACAGCAGGACGAATCCACAGTAGACACCGTTGGTCGCCGCGATCTGGATGATCAGCGCCGGGGTCAGGTCCTCCCAGGACGTCTGGGCCGGCACGCCCGGTGTCTTGCTGACCAGCACCGCCAGCAGCGGCCCGCACAGCACCAGGTACAGCACCGGCTGGATCATGCCCAGCACCAGGTAGGGCTTGTTCCGCAGGGTCACCGCCAGCTCGGCGCGGTAGACCAGGATCGCTTCACGCAGCATCGGTCACTCCCTCGGTCTCCTGCTCGCGCAGGCCCCGGCCGGTCAGCGCGAAGAACACGTCGTCGAGGGTCGGGGGCCGCACGCGCAGCGCCACCAGCGGGATGTCCTGCTGGTCCAGCGCCCGCACCAGCGGCGACAGCACCTCTTCGCTGTGGGTGACCCGGAACCGCAGCGTCTCCTCCTCGCGGCGCAGGCCACGCACCCCCGGCAGTCCGCCCACCAGCAACTCCGCGTGGTCCGCGCGCCCGGGCGGCACCGTCACCTCCACGCCGTCGCCGAGCAGGCGGGACTTCAGCGCTTCCGGGGTGTCCTCCGCGACGATCACGCCGTCGTCGATGACCTGGATCCGGTCGGCCAGCGCGTCCGCCTCGTCGAGGTAGTGGGTGGACAGGAACACCGTGACGCCCTGCTCGTCGCGCAGGCGCCGGATGTGGCTCCACAGGTGGGCCCGGCTCTGCGGGTCCAGCCCGGTGGTCGGCTCGTCGAGGAACAGCACCACCGGCAGGTGCACCATGCCCAGCGCCAGGTCCAGCCGCCGCCGCTGCCCGCCGGACAGCGACGCCGTCAGGCGGTCTTCCAGGCCGTCGAGGCCCAGCCGGCCCGAGACGTCCCGGACGCGCTCGGCGGCGTCGGTCTTGTTCAGCCCGTACAGCCGGGCCTGCAGCACGAGCTCCTCGCGAACCTTGCGCTCGTCGAGCGTGCCGCCGCCCTGGGCGACGTAACCGAGGTGCCGTCGCACCCGCGCCTGCTCGGTGCGCAGGTCGGCGCCGGCGATCCGGGCTTGCCCGGAGGTCGGCCGCAGCAGGGTCGTGAGCATCCGCATGGTCGTGGTCTTGCCGGCGCCGTTCGGGCCGAGGAACGCCACGATCTCCCCGGCTTCGACCCGCAGGTCGACCCCGCGGACCGCGGCGACCTCGCGGCCGTCGGCGACGAAGGTGCGGGCCAGGCCCGCGGCCTCGATCACCGGGCCGACCGGGCCGGCTCGGCCCCGGCCTGCTCGCCGGCGACCAGCGCGAGCAGCGCGTCGACGGCGCCGTCCCGGCCGCGGCCCGGCTCGTGCTGCAGCCGGGCCATTTCCCTTGCCCGGGTGGTGAAAGACGGGTTTTCGAGCACCTCGGTCAGCTTCGCGGTGACGTCGTCGACGTCGATGCCGTGCGAGGACTCGACGACCAGGCCGACGCCGGTGTCGCGGGCGCGCACCGCCTGGTCGTAGCCGTCGACGAACAGCGGGCGCAGCAGCAGGGGCTTGCCGAAGTACAGGCTTTCGATGTAGCCGTTGCCGCCGCCGTGGGTGAAGTGCGCGCGCACGTGCGGGTGGGCGAGGACGTCGAGCTGCGAAGGAAGCCACTTCTCGGCCCGCAGGTTCGACGGCAGCTGCTCGGCCGGCGGCAGCAGGTGCCACGACTGGGCCGGCAGCCGCCAGAGAACCGCGTGCTTGCCCTCCAGCCGCCGCGCGACCTCCACCAGGCCCTTGATTTCGTCCTCGCTCAGCCGCACGACCGTGCCGAAACCGATGTAGACGACCGATTCGTGCCGGTCGAGCCAGCCCTTGACGTCCTGCTCGTCCGGCAGCTCGGGCAGCGGCGGCACGATCGCGCCGAGCATCCGGAAGTGCCCGGGGATGTCGACCGGGTACTCCAGCTCGGCGAGCGAGTAGACGAGCACGAGCGCGGCTTCGTCGATCCGGGAGGTGTACTTCGCGGCCAGCTTGGAGACGCCGAGCTCCTTGCTGGACTTGACGTACTCGACGACCCGCTTGCGCAGCAGGGAATCGGTGAAGTACAACGCCTTGCGGCGGAACCCGAACCACGCGTTCGCCCGGCGCTCCCGGGCCGTCATCTCCAGCGGCAGGCCCGAGTGCGGGACGGGGAAGCCCTTGGGCAGCTTGGTCAGGTGGTTGCTCACCGAGAAGGGCACGCTCACGACGTGCGGGATCCGCAGGGTCACGGCCAGCTCGAACCCGGCGTGCAGCAGCGAGTCGATCACCATGGCGGCCGGCTCGACCTCGCGCACGACCTCGGCGAGCGCACGGTAGGACTGGTCGCGGAAGCGCGTGTCGAAGGTGTGCCGCATCAGCGCCTTGTGCGCCTTCCAGCGGGACTTCTGCGTGACCGCGCGGTAGGTCTCGTCGTCCCAGGAGCCCGAGGACAGTTCGGGGATGGGCGCGCCGAGCGACCGGAACCGCACGCGGCTGCCGGTGCCGCCGGCGCCGATCGCCTCGACCTCGGCGCGGCGGTTGTCGAAGGTGGCGAAGTACAGGTCCGGCACCCCACGCCGGGACAGTTCCGCGGCCAGCACCAGCAGGGAGTTGACCAGCCCGCTGTCCGGTGAGCTGACGAACAGGATCGGACGCCGTTGTCGGCTCATGGGGAAGCACCTTTCCTCGGACGGGAGCACACGGCCGCCGCGACCGTAACAACGGCTTTGCCGTGAATCACCTACATTCCGGTCCGCTTCCACCGAGCCGGGCCGGCGCGAAGACTAAGGGTTTGCGGGCGCCGGACGCGATTGACTCACGTGATGCGGAACCCGGACCGCGGTGCCGCGAGTCCCGACCGGACGACACCGAGAGGCCAGGATGGCTAGCGAGAGCCAGCTGCGTGACTACCTCAAGCGCGTCACCGCCGACCTGCACCGGTCGCGCCGGCGCGTGCGCGAGATGGAAGACGCCGCCGCGGAGCCGATCGCGATCGTCGGCATCGGCTGCCGCTTCCCCGGCGGGGTCGAGACGCCCGGGCAGCTGTGGGACCTGCTCGCCGCGGGCACCGACGCGATCGGCCCGCTGCCCGCCGACCGCGGCTGGCCGGCGTTGCTGGCCGGGGTGGACCGCAGCACGATCAGCCTGGGCGACGTCGACGCGTGGCGCGGCGGGTTCGTCGAGGCGCCGGACCGGTTCGACGCCGGGTTCTTCCGCGTCTCCCCGCGCGAGGCCCTCGCCATGGACCCGCAGCAGCGCCTGCTGCTCGAAATCACCTGGGAAGCCCTGGAACGCGCCCGCATCGTGCCCGCGACCCTCCGGGGCAGCCGCACCGGCGTGTTCGTCGGCACCAACGGCCAGAGCTACGGCAAGCTGCTCGCCGCGTCCGGCGAGACCGTGGAAGGACACGCCGGCACCGGCACCACCGCGGCCGTCCTCTCCGGCCGGCTCGCCTACTCCTTCGGGTTCGAGGGCCCGTCGGCCACCGTCGACACGGCCTGTTCGTCCTCTTTGGTCGCCGCGCACTGGGCGACCCAGGCGCTGCGCTCCGGCGAATGTTCGCTGGCGCTCGCCGGCGGCGTCACGGTCATGGCGACCCCCGAGGCGTTCGCCGAGTTCAGCAAGCAGGGCGGGCTCGCGCCGGACGGGCGCTGCAAGGCGTTCGCCGACGGCGCGGACGGCGTCGGGTGGGCCGAGGGCGCCGGCATCCTGGTCCTGGAAAAGCTTTCCGACGCGCGGCGCCACGGCCACCCCGTGCTCGCGGTGCTCCGCGGCACCGCCGTCAACTCCGACGGGGCCAGCAGCGGCCTGACCGTCCCCAACGGCCCGTCGCAGCAACGGGTGATCCAGCAGGCGCTCGCCGCCTCCGGGCTGGCCGCTTCGGACATCGACGTCGTCGAGGCGCACGGCACCGGCACCCGGCTCGGCGACCCGATCGAAGCACAGGCCCTGCTGGCCACCTACGGCCGCGACCGCGAGCACGACCTGCTGATCGGCTCGGTCAAGTCGAACTTCGGGCACACCCAGGCCGCGGCCGGCGTCGCCGGGATCATCAAGGCCGTCCTGGCCATCCGCCACGGCGAAGTGCCCCGAACCCTGCACGCCGACCGGCTCTCGTCCGAAGTGGACTGGACCGCCGGGGCCGTCCGGCCGGTGACCGCGCCGGAGCCGTGGCCGGAGACCGGGCGCCCGCGCCGCGCCGCCGTGTCTGCCTTCGGCGTCAGCGGCACCAACGCGCACACGATCGTCGAACAGGCCCCCGAACAGGCCTCCGAGGAGCCGGCCGAACGCGGTCCGCGCGCCGCCGGGCCGGTGCCGTGGTTCGTGTCCGCCCGCTCGGCACCCGCGCTGCGCGCCCAAGCCGAAGCGCTGCTGGGCGCCACCACCGACAACGCGGACGCGGCCGACATCGCGTTGTCGACCGCGGTGACCCGGACGGCGTTCGAACACCGCCTCGCGGTCACCGGTCCCGACGCCGCGGCTCTGCGCGCCGGCTTGCGCTCCTGGCTGGAGCAGGGGGCCGCGGCGAACGTGACCACCGGGACGGCGTCGCGCGGCGAGACCGCGTTCCTCTTCTCCGGACAGGGCGCGCAGCGGGTGGGAATGGGCAATCGGCTCGCCGAGGTGTACCCCGTCTTCGCCGAGACGTTCCGGGAGATCGCCGAACGCCTCGGGGGAGTGGTCACCGACGACCGGCTCGACCGCACCGAGTACGCGCAGCCCGCGCTGTTCGCCTACGAAGTGGCGCTCTTCCGGCTCCTCGAATCCTGGGGCGTGCGCCCGGCGGTCCTGGCCGGGCACTCGGTCGGCGAGATCGCGGCCGCGCACGTCGCCGGGGTGCTGTCGCTCGACGACGCCTGCGCGCTGGTCTCGGCCCGCGCCCGGCTGATGGGCGCGCTGCCCGAAGGCGGCGCGATGGTCGCGGTGCGAGCGTCCGAAGTGGACGTTCACGCCGAGGACGTCGACATCGCCGCCGTGAACGGCCCGGATTCGGTGGTGCTTTCGGGTCCCGAGGACGTCGTGCTGGAAGTGGCCGCGCGGTTCCCCGGGTCCCGGCGGCTCAAGGTGTCCCACGCGTTCCATTCCCGCCTGATGGACCCGATGCTCGACGGCTTCCGCGCCGTGGTCGCGGAGCTGTCGTTCGCCGAGCCGGAAATCCCGGTCGTCGCGGGTGGCGACGTCACCGACCCGGAGTACTGGGTCCGGCAGGTCCGCGACACCGTCCGCTTCGGCGACGCGGTCACCCGGCTCCGCGGAGCCGGGGTGACGCGGTTCGCCGAGCTGGGCCCGGCCGCCGTCCTCTCCGGACTGGTCGACGGCGCGATCCCCCTCGCCCGCCGCGACCAGGACGAAGACACCGCTCTCGTCGCCGGGCTGGCCGCGCTGCACGTCGCGGGCGGCGCCGTCGACTGGGCGGCCGTGCACACCGGCGCCCGCCCGGTCGACCTCCCGACCTACGCCTTCCAGCGCGAGCGGTACTGGCCGACGCTGATCCCGCGTACCGGCGACGCGGCCGGGCTCGGCCTCACCCCGGTGCGGCACCCGCTGCTCGGGGCCGCCCTCGACGTCGCCGCGACCACCGAGGCCGTGCTCACCGGCTCCGTTTCCCCGGTCACGCAGCCGTGGCTGACCGGCCGGGACACCTTCCCCGGCACGGGATTCCTCGAACTGGCCCTGCGTGCGGCCCGCAACCTCGGCTGCCCGGAGATCGCCGAGTTCACCTTGACCACCCCGCTCGCCCTGGCGCCGAAGGACGTCGTCGTGCTGCAGGTGCGGGTCGGCCCGCCCGGCGCCGACGGCCGTCGCGCGGTCGACGTCCACTCCGCCCCCGCCTCCGGCGAGACTCCCGAGTGGACGCACCACGCCACCGGCAGCCTGGCCGCGGTCGCCGGTCCGGAACCCGCCGTGCTGGCCGAAGGCGCGTACCTGACCGACGTCACGTTCGAAGGCGACCCGGCTGCGTTCGACCTGCACCCGCTTCTGCTCTCCGAAGCCCTTCACGCGTGCGGCTCGGAGGCGGTGGCCTGGCGCGGGGTTTCCCTGCACGCACGCGGGTTGTCCACGCTGAGGCTGCGGGTCGCCCCGCTCGGCGGCACCACGGTCAGTCTCGCGCTGCTCGACTCCGCGGACCGGCCGGTGCTGCTCGCCGGCGAGGTCGAGTTCGCCGGCGCCGTCACGCCCGTCGACGCCGTGCCCGCGACGCCGGTGCGCGTTCCGTCGAGCCCGGTCGCCGGGGGCTGGGCCGCGCTCGGCGAGGCCGACCGGGTCCGCGCGGCCGAAGAGCTCGTGCGCACCACCGTCGCCGCCGTGCTCGGCCACGGCGACACCGGCGCGGTCGGCACCACCGACCCGTTCACCGACCTCGGCTTCGACTCCATGCTGTCGGTCGAGCTGCGCAACCGGCTCACCGCGGCCACCGCGCTCGAACTGCCGGCCACGCTCGTGTTCGACCACCCGACCCCGGCCGCCGTCGCCCGCCTGCTGCTGGCCGAGCTCTTCGGTGCGGACGAGCGCACCGGCCCGGTCCGCCGCGGCCGGACCCGCACCGGCGACCCCGTCGTGATCGTCGGGATGAGCTGCCGTTACCCCGGTGGGGTCCGCTCGCCGGAAGACCTGTGGACCATGGTCTCCGGTGGGCACGACGCGGTCGGGCCGTTCCCGGCCGATCGCGGCTGGGACCTCGCGGCCCTCGCCGCGGGCGCGTCCGCCACCACCTACGGCGGGTTCCTCGACGGCATCGACCGCTTCGACGCCGCGTTCTTCGGCATCTCCCCGCGCGAAGCCCTGGCGATGGACCCGCAGCAGCGGCAGGTCCTCGAGACGTCGTGGGAGGCACTGGAAGACGCCGGGATCGATCCCCTCGGCCTGCGCGCCACCCCGACCGGTGTGTTCGTCGGCACCAACGGCCAGGACTACGCGAGCGTGCTGGCCGGCAGCGACGCCGACGTCGGCGCGCACGCCGGGCTCGGCAACGCCGCCAGCGCGGTCTCCGGGCGCGTGTCCTACGTGCTGGGTCTCGAAGGCCCGTCGATGACGGTCGACACGGCGTGCTCGTCGTCGCTGGTGGCGCTGCACCTGGCGGCGCAGGCGCTGCGGGCGGGGGAGTGCGAGCTCGCCCTGGTCGGCGGCGTGCTCGTGATGTCCAGCCCCAACTACTTCCTCGGCACCAGCCTGCAGGGCGGCCTCGCCCCGGACGGGCGCTGCAAGGCGTTCGCGGACGCGGCCGACGGCACCGGCTGGGCCGAAGGCGTCGGGATGCTCGTCGTGGAACGGCTGTCCGACGCCCGCCGCCGTGGCCACGAGGTCCTCGCCGTCGTGCGCGGCTCCGCGGTCAACTCCGACGGCGCGTCCAACGGCATCACCGCCCCCCACGGTCCCTCGCAGCGCCGGGTGATCCGGGCCGCGCTGGCCGACGCCGGTCTGTCCACATCGGACGTCGACGTCGTCGAAGCACACGGTACCGGCACGGCGCTGGGTGACCCGATCGAAGCCCAGGCGCTGCTGGCCACCTACGGCCAGGACCGTGAGACGCCGCTGCTGCTGGGCTCGTTCAAGTCCAACATCGGGCACACCCAGGCCGCCGCCGGAGTCGGCGGCGTGATCAAAGTGGTCCAGGCCATGCGGCACGGCGTGGTGCCGCCGACGCTGCACGTCGACGCGCCTTCGTCCCAGGTGGACTGGACGGCCGGGTCGATCGACCTGGTCACCGAACCGACGCCGTGGCCCGAGGCGGACCGGCCGCGCCGCGCCGGGGTGTCCGCGTTCGGCGTCAGCGGGACCAACGCGCACGTCGTGCTCGAACAAGCCCCCGAAGAAATACCCCCGGCACCCGAACCGGCGCCCGCCGTGGTGCCCTGGGTGCTCTCGGCCCGCAGCCGGACCGCGCTGCACGTCCAGGCCGCCCGGCTGGCCACCGCCTCGACGCCGCCGGCCGCCACCGGACTCGCCCTGGCCACCCGCCGGGCGGCCCTCGAACACCGCGCGGTCGTCGTCGGTGCCGACGCGGAGACGCTGCGCTCGGCACTGGCCGCCGGGGACCTCGTCGAGGGCACCGCCCGCGACGGCGGCACCGCGCTGCTGTGCACCGGCCAGGGCGCGCAGCGGCTCGGCATGGGCCGCGGGCTGTACGACCGGTTCCCCGAGTTCCGCGCCGCCTTCGACGAGGTCTGCGCCGAGTTCGGCACCGAGCTGCGCGACGTCGTCTTCGGCGACGACGCTGCCTTGCTCGACACCACCGGCTGGGCCCAGCCCGCCCTCTTCGCCGTCGAGGTCGCGCTGCTGCGGCTGCTCGACGCCTGGGGCGTCCGGGCCGATCACCTCGCCGGGCACTCGATCGGCGAGATCGCCGCCGCCCACGCGGCAGGCGTGCTGTCGCTGGCCGACGCGTGCACGCTCGTCGGCGCCCGCGCCCGGCTGATGCAGGAGCTGCCCGAGGGCGGCGCGATGGTCGCCCTGCGCGCGAGCGCCGCCGACGTCGAGCCGCTGCTCGGCCCGGAGGTCGCGCTCGCCGCCGTCAACGGGCCCGAGTCGGTCGTCATCGCCGGGGCCGAAGCGGCCACGCTCGCCGTGGCGGAACGGTTCGCGAAGGCCCGCCGGCTCACCGTCAGCCACGCGTTCCACTCGCCGCTGATGGAGCCGGTGCTGGAGGACTTCGCCAAGGTCGTCGCCGGGCTGGACCTGCGGGTGCCGCAGCGGTCGCTGCTGTCGGCGGTGACCGGGCAGCCCGAACACGAGCTGTTCGCCACCGCCGGGTACTGGGTCGACCACGTCCGCCGGACCGTCCGCTTCGGCGACGTCGTCGCGGACCTGGCCGCCCGCGGGGTCACGCGGTTCGTCGAGGTGGGCCCGGACGCCGTGCTGTCCGGGATGGCCGCCGAGACCGTCGACGCCACTTGTGTGCCGCTGCTGCGGGCGGGCCGCGACGAGGAAACCACGATCGTCACCGCGCTGGGCCGGTTGTACGTCGACGGCCTCGCGATCGACTGGGCCCGGTTCTTCGCCGGGGCGGACGCGCGCGGGGTCCGGTTGCCGGCCTATCCGTTCCAGGGCGAGCGGTTCTGGCCGGAACCCGCCGCCACGGTGCCCGCCGAGCCCGCCGACGGTTTCTGGGCCGCACTCGAAGGCACCGACGTCTCGGCGCTGGCCGCCGAGGTGGGCGCCGACGCCGAAGAGCTGGCCCGCGTGCTGCCCGCGCTCGCGGCGCACCGCAAGGAACACGTCGACCGGACCACGACCGACGGCTGGCGCTACCGCGTCGGCTGGCAGCCCCTGGCGGGCACGGCCGCCCCGCGTCGCGAGGACTGGCTGATCGCCGTCCCGGCCGCGCTGGACGGCGACGAGCGCGTCGAGGTGCTGGTCGACGTGCTCGGCGCGGACACGGTCCGGCTGGTCGTCGACGGGCCGGACCGCCCGGCACTGGCCGAGCGGATCACAGCGCTGCTGGAGACGTTCCCCAGCCCGGCCGGAGTGCTGTCGCTGCTGGCACTGGACGAGACGCCGAGTCCGGAGACGCCGTCGGTGCCGGGCGGGCTCGCCACGACCGCGGCTCTGGTGCAGGCGCTCGGCGACGCCGGGGTCGACGCACCCCTGTGGTGCCTGACGACCGGCGCGGTGCGGGCCGGCCCGGGTGACGCGGCGGGCCGCCCCGCCCAAGCCGCCGTCTGGGGCCTGGGCCGGGTGGCCGCGATGGAGTACCCCGGCCGCTGGGGCGGCTTGATCGACGTGCCCGCGGACTTCGAACCCCGCGCACTGACCCGGCTACCGGGCACCCTCGCGGCGGCGGGCGAAGAGGACCAGATCGCGGTGCGCGCGAACGGCGCCCTGGTCCGGCGGCTCGTGCCCGACCCGGCCGGACCACCCGCCGACCACGTCGGCGAAGTGCCCACCGACGGCACCGTGCTCGTCACCGGCGGTACCGGCGCGCTGGGCGGGAAGCTCGCGCACTGGCTCGCCGACGCCGGCGCGGGACACATCGTGCTCACCAGCCGCCGCGGCCTCGACGCTCCGGGCGCGAAAGAGCTGGTCGACGAACTCGCCGCAGCGGGTGCGCGAGTGACCGTGGCCGCCTGCGACGTCGCCGACCGCGACGCCCTCGCCGAGCTGATCGCCGGACTGCCGGCCGAGTTCCCCCTCCGCGGGATCGTGCACGCGGCCGGGGTGCTCGACGACTGCGTGGTCGACGCCGTCGACCCGGACCGGTTCGAGACCGTGCTGCGGCCCAAAACCGCGGCCGCCGTGCACCTGCACGAGCTGACCGCCGGGCTCGACCTCCGCATGTTCGTGCTGTTCGCCTCCATCGCCGGCACCGTCGGCGGGCCCGGGCAGGGCAGCTACGCCGCGGCGAACGCCGTCCTCGACGCCCTGGCCGAACAACGCGCCGCCGCCGGGCTGCCCGCGCTGTCGGTCGCCTGGGGTGCCTGGGGTGAGGTCGGCATGGCGGCCGACCCGGCCATCCAGGAACGGATGCGCCGCAGCGGCGCCGCGGCTCTCGCCCCGCGCCGGGCGCTGCTGGCCCTCGGGGAAGGGCTGCGGCGGGGGGACACCTCGGTGACCGTGGCCGACATCGACTGGACCCGGTACGCACCCGGCATGGCCCTGCTGCGGACCACGCACCTGCTCGACGGCATCCCCAGCGCCCGCACGGCCATCGAAGCCGCCCAGCGCACCCCGGAGACCGCCGAGGAGCCCCTATCCCGGCAGCTCGCCGGGATGTCCGAGCCGGAGCGCGTCAGCACGCTGTCGAAGGCGGTGCGGACGGCCGCCGCGATGATCCTCGGGCACGCCGGCGGCGACGCGATCGAGCCCGAGGCCAAGTTCGGCCTGCTCGGCTTCGACTCGCTGAGCGCGGTCGAATTCCGCAACCTCCTGGCCCGGCGCACCGGGCTGAACCTGCCGCAGGGCCTGGTCTTCGACCACCCGACCCCCCTCGCGCTCGCGCAGTACCTGCGGGCCGAGCTGGTGCCGGCGGACCAGCCGGCGGCCGACCCCGTGGACGCCGAGCTGGCCGGGCTGGAACGGGCCGTGGCGGCCGGCGACCTCGACGAAACCCGCAGAGACGACGTGGCCCGCCGGCTGCACCGGCTGCTCGACGGGCTGCGGCCGGAGCGCACGGACGGCGAAGACGTCCTCTCGGCTTCGGACGACGAAATGTTCGACCTGCTCGGCAAGGAGTTCGGGATCTCGTGAGCACGCAGGATGGACGAGCGCTGATGGACAACGAAGAAAAGCTCCGGCACTTCCTCAAGCGGGTCACCGTGGAGCTTCAGGAGACGCGCGCGAAGCTGCGGGAGGCCGAGACGGCCGACCAGGAGCCGATCGCGATCGTCGGCCTCGGCTGCCGCTTCCCGGGCGGGGCGTCGAGCCCCGAAGCGTTGTGGGACATGCTGTCCGCCGGGCGGGACGCGATCACCGAGTTCCCCGGGGACCGCGGCTGGGACGTCGACCGGCTGCACGACCCGGACGGCGCCGCCCGCGGCACCTCCTACGTGCGCCACGGCGGCTTCCTGCACGACGCCGGCGACTTCGACTCCGCGTTCTTCGGCATCTCGCCGCGGGAAGCGCTGGTCATGGACCCGCAGCAGCGGCTGATGCTGGAAATCTCCTGGGAGGCCGTCGAACGCGCGGGCATCGACCCGGCGTCGCTGCGCGGCTCGTCGACCGGCGTGTTCACCGGCACGAACTTCCAGGACTACATCCACCTCGCCGCGAGCGCGGCCGAAGGCGCCGAGGACTACCTGTCGACGGCCAACGCCTCCAGCGTCCTTTCCGGCCGGGTCGCCTACGCGCTCGGCCTGGAGGGACCCGCGATCACCGTCGACACGGCGTGCTCGGCGTCGCTGGTCGCGATGCACCTGGCCGCGCACGCGCTGCGCCGCGGCGACTGCTCGCTGGCCCTGGCCGGCGGCGCGACCGTGATGGCCACCCCGACGCTGTTCATCGCCTTCAGCCGCCAACGCGGCCTCGCCCCGGACGGCCGCTGCCGCTCGTTCGCCGAAGGCGCGGCCGGCACCGGCTGGGGCGAAGGCGCGGGCGTGCTCGTGCTGGAACGGCTGTCCGACGCCGAACGCCACGGCCACCGCATCCTCGCCGTCCTGCGGGGCAGCGCGGTCAACCAGGACGGCGCGTCCAACGGCCTGACCGCCCCGAGCGGCCCGGCGCAGGAACGCGTCATCCGCGCGGCCCTCGCCGGCGCCGGGCTGACCCCGGCCGACGTCGACGCCGTCGAAGCGCACGGCACCGGCACCACCCTCGGCGACCCGATCGAGGCCCGCGCGCTGGCCGCCACCTACGGCCGCGACCGCGACGGCGAACCGCTGTGGCTGGGCTCGGTCAAGTCGAACCTGGGGCACACCCAGGCCGCCGCCGGGGTGGCCGGCGTGCTGAAGATGGTGCTCGCGCTGCAGCACGGCGTCCTGCCGGAGACCTTGGGGGTCGACGCGCCGACGTCGGCGCTGGACTGGGACGCCAGCGGGCTCGCGCTGGTCACCGGCACCCGGCCGTGGCCGGCGACCGGCCGCCTGCGCCGCGCGGGTGTGTCGTCGTTCGGGCTGAGCGGCACCAACGCGCACGTCATCCTGGAGCAGGCGCCCGCGGTCGAGGCCGTCGCCGAGCCGTCGCCGCGGGTGCCCGGGGTGCTGAACTGGCCGGTGTCCGGCAAGAACGCGGCCGGGCTGCGGGGCCAGGCCGCGCGCTTGTTGTCCTTTTTGGACTCCGCGCCTTCGCCGGTGGACTTGGCTTTCTCGCTGGGGACTTCGCGGGCCGCGCTGCCGCACCGCGCGGTCGTCACCGGATCCACTGTGGACGATCTGCGGGCCGGGCTCACCGCGCTGGCGGACGGGAGCGGACCTTCCGGCGTCGCCACGTCCGGTGCCGTCGCGTTCTTGTTCACCGGGCAGGGTGCGCAACGCCCCGGGATGGGCCTCGAACTGCGCGAAGCGTTCCCGGTGTTCGCCGAGGCGTGGGACGCCGTGTGCGCCCACCTCGATCCGGAGCTCACCGAGGTCGTGCGCTCGGGCACGGTCCTCGACGAGACGAAGCACGCGCAGGCCGCGCTGTTCGCGCTGGAGGTCGCGCTCTTCCGGCTCGTCGAGTCGTGGGGGCTGCGGCCCGACTACCTGCTCGGGCACTCCGTCGGCGAGCTGGCCGCGGCGCACGTCGCCGGGGTGTTCTCCCTGGAGGACGCCTGCGCGCTGGTCTCCGCTCGTGGCCGGCTCATGCAGGAGCTGCCGCTCGGTGGCGCGATGCTCGCCGCCGAGCTCTCCGAAGCCGAGGCCCTCGGGCTGCTCGCCGGCCGCGACGTGGCGCTGGCCGCGGTCAACGGGCCGGAGTCAGTGGTCTTCTCCGGTGACGCGGCGGCGATCGACGCGCTGGCGGCGTCGCTCGGGGACCGGCGGACCAAGCGGCTGCGCGTCAGCCACGCCTTCCACTCGGCGCTGATGGAGCCGATGCTCGGCGAGTTCGCCGCGGTCGCGCGCCGGATCTCCTACGGCGAGGCGACCACGCCGGTCGTGTCCAACCGCACCGGCCGGGTCGCGGCGGCGGGGGAGCTGCAGGACCCGGCGTACTGGGTGTCGCACGTGCGCGACACCGTCCGCTTCGGCGACGGCGTGCGGTGGCTGGCCGAGCGGGACGTCACGCGGTTCGTCGAGCTGGGGCCCGACGGCGTGCTGTCCGCGATGGCGAGCGGGGTGGGCGAGGACGTCAAGTGCGTGCCGCTGCTGCGGTCCGGGCGGCCGGAGGAGCAGTCCATCGCCTCGGCGGTCGCCGCGCTGCACACGGCGGGGGTGCCGGTCGAGTGGGCCGGGTTCTACGCGGGCACGGGCGCGCGGCTGATCGACCTGCCGACGTATGCGTTCCAGCACCAGCGCTACTGGCCGGAGGCGACTCCGCCGGGCGCGGCGGCGACCGACCCGGGCGGCCTCGGCCTGACCGCGGCCGGCCACCCGCTGCTCGGCGCGGCCACCGGCCTGGCCGACGGCGAAGGCCACCTGTTCACCGGCCGGCTCTCCGCGGCGGCGACGCCGTGGCTGGCCGACCACGTCGTCATGGGCGCGATCCTGCTGCCCGGCACGGCGTTCCTGGAGCTGGCGATGCGGGCGGGCGACAGCGTCGGCTGCCCGCGCGTCGCGGAGCTGACCCTGGAGGCCCCGCTGGTCCTGCCGTCACAGGGTGGCGTGCGGCTGCAGCTGCTGGTCGGGGCCCCGGACCACGCCGGGCGCCGGGCGTTCACCGTCCATTCGCGCCTCGAGGACGAGCCCGAGGACACGACCTGGGAGCGGCACGCGGGCGGGGTGCTCGCCCCCGGTGCCGCGGTCCCGGCACCGGCGGCAGTGGAGTGGCCGCCCGCGGACGCCGGTGAGGTCGACCTCACCGGCTTCTACGACGGCTTGGCCTCCGCCGGATTCGGTTACGGCCCGGCGTTCCAAGGCTTGGAGCGGGTCTGGCGGCGCGGTACCGAGGTGTTCGCGGAGGTGACCCGGCCGGCCAAGGCGGGCGCGACGGACACCTACGGACTCCACCCGGCTCTCCTCGACGCGGCCTTGCACGCCCTGGGCGCGGCGGACCGCGGCGAGGACGCCAACCGGCTGCTGCCGTTCGCCTGGTCGGGCGTGACGCTGCACGCGCCGGGAGCCTCGGCCCTGCGGGTCCGGATCGACGCGGCGGACCCGGTGTCGGTGGCGATCGAGGTCGCGGACGCGGCGGGCGAGCCGGTGGCCTCGGTCGAGGCGCTGGCGTTGCGTCCGGTCGCGGCGGGCACGGGTGCGGGGCGCAAGGCCCGGCACGAGTCGCTGTTCACGGTGGACTGGGTCCCGGTCCCCGCGAGTGCGGCGGCCGGCCCGGTGGCGTGGCCCGCGCTCGACGAGGTGCAGCCGGACGAAGCGCCTTCGCACGTGGTCTACCGGCCCGCGCCCGCCGGCGACACCCCCGAAGCCATCCGCGAGACGCTGCACGAAGTCCTCCGCACCGTCCAGACCTGGCTCGAAGACGACCGCTTCACCGACTCCCACCTGGTCGTCCTCGCCGGTTCCACCGACCTCGCGACCGCCGCGATCTGGGGTCTCCTCGGCTCCGCCCAGGCCGAACAACCCGGCCGCATCACGCTCGTCGACCTCGAGGACGGCTCCGATCTCCTCGCCGCCGCCGTGGCCCTCGGCGAACCCAAGGTCGTCGTCCGCGAGGGGAAGCTGCACGTCCCGCGCCTCGGCCGCGCCGCCGTCGCGCCCGCCGTCGAAGGTCGCTTCGACGGCACCGTCCTCATCACCGGCGGCCTCGGTGACCTGGGTTCCCACCTCGCCCGCCACCTGGTCGCCGAACACGGCGCCCGCTGCCTGCTGCTTCTCGGCCGCCGCGGCCCCGACACCCCGGGGGCGGAGGAGCTGATCGCCGAGCTGGGGGTCGAGGCCACCGCCATCGCCTGTGACGTCACCGATCGCGAAGCCCTGAGCCGGGTCTTCGCCGAACACGACATCACCGCCGTCGTGCACACCGCCGGTGTCCTCGCCGACGCCACCTTCGGCTCCCTGGACCCAGAGCGGCTCGACGCCGTCCTGCGCCCCAAGGCCGACGCCGCCTGGCACCTCCACGAACTCGCCGAACACGCCGAGACCTTCGTTCTCTTCTCGTCCGTCGCCGGGGTCTTCGGCGCCGCCGGGCAGGGCAACTACGCCGCCGGCAACGCCTTCCTCGACGCCCTCGCCGCCCACCGGCGCGCGCACGGCCTCCCCGCCGTGAGCCTCGCCTGGGGTGCCTGGGAAACCGGCATGGCCGGCACCCTCACCGACGCCGACCGCGACCGGATGACCCGTGCCGGCACCCCGCCGCTGGCCCTCGACCAGGGCCTGAGCCTGTTCGACGCCGCCCTCGGCGCCGATGACGCCCTGCTCGCCCCCGTCCGGCTCGACCTCGACACGCTCTCGGCCGCGCCCGAAGTGCCGCCGCTGCTGCGCCGCCTCGTCCGCGGCACCGCGCGCCGCCGGTCCCGCGCCGACTCCGGGCTCACCGCGCGGCTCGCCGGGCTCGCCCCGGCCGACCGGCAGCGCGCCCTCGTCGACCTCGTCCGGACGCACGTCGTCGGCCTGCTCGGCTACAGCTCCCTCGGCCAGGTCGAGCCGGGACAGTCCTTTGCGGACCTCGGCTTCGACTCGCTGTCGGCGGTCGAGCTGCGCAACGCCGTCCAGGCCGAGACCGGGCTGCGGCTGCCCGCGACGCTCGTCTTCGACTACCCGACCGTCCTCGCACTGGCCCGCCACCTGCACGACGAGCTGGTCGGTGCCCTCGAAGCCACGCCGGCCCCGGCCCGGACCACCCCGGTCGAGGCCGACCCGGTCGTCATCGTGTCCATGGGCTGCCGCTACCCGGGCGGCATCACCTCGCCCGACGAGCTGTGGGACTTCGTGCTCGGCGACGGCGACGGCGTCTCCCGCTTCCCGGGCGACCGTGGCTGGCCGGTCGACGCGCTCTACCACCCGGACCCCGACCACGCGGGCACCAGCTACACCCGCGAAGGCGGCTTCCTCGACGACGTCGCCGGCTTCGACCCCGGCTTCTTCGGCATCTCCCCGCGCGAAGCCCTCGCGATGGATCCGCAGCAGCGCCAGCTGCTCGAAACGTCGTGGGAAGCCCTGGAGCGGGCCGGGATCCGGCCGGCAACCCTGCGCGGCAGCCGCACCGGTGTCTACGCGGGCATCATGTACCACGACTACCTCGGCGCCAACGTCGAATTCCCGGCCGACTCGCTCGGCTACCTCGGCACCGGCAACGCGGGCAGCGTGCTGTCCGGGCGCCTGTCCTACGTCTTCGGCCTGGAGGGGCCGTCGGTCACCGTCGACACGGCGTGCTCGTCTTCGCTGGTCGCGCTGCACATGGCCGCGACCGCCCTGCAGCGCGGCGAGTGCGAGCTGGCCTTGGCCGGCGGCGTCACCGTGATGGCGACGCCGGGCACGTTCCTCGACTTCAGCCGCCAGCGCGGCCTCGCCGCCGACGGCCGCTGCAAGTCCTACGCCGACGCCGCCGACGGCGTCGGCTGGTCCGAAGGCGTCGGTGTCCTCGTCCTGGAACGGCTGTCCGACGCTCGCCGCAACGGCCACCCCGTGCTCGCCGTGGTCCGCGGCAGCGCCGTCAACTCCGACGGCGCGTCCAACGGCCTGACCGCGCCGAACGGCCCGTCGCAGCAGCGCGTGATCCGCCAGGCGCTCGCGGCTTCCGGGCTGTCCACTTCGGACGTCGACGTCGTGGAGGGCCACGGCACCGGCACCACGCTCGGCGACCCGATCGAAGCCCAGGCGCTGCTGGCCACCTACGGCCAGGACCGCGACGAGTTCCGGCCGCTGCTGCTCGGCTCGATCAAGTCGAACCTCGGCCACACCCAGGCGGCCGCGGGCGTGGCCGGCGTGATCAAATCCGTCTACGCGCTGCGCTCCGGCGTCGTGCCGAAGACCCTGCACGTCGACGCGCCGTCGTCCCACGTGGACTGGACGGCCGGGGACATCGAGCTGGTCACCGCGACCCGGCCGTGGCCGGAGACCGGGCGCCCGCGGCGCGCGGCGGTGTCGTCGTTCGGCATCAGCGGCACCAACGCCCACGTCGTGCTGGAGCAGCCCCCGGCCGCCGAGCCGGAACCCGCGTCCGCCGAGCGGCCCGCGCCCTGGTTGCTGTCCGCCCGCACCCCGGACGCCCTGCGCGCGCAGGCGACCCGGCTGCTGTCCACCGCGGTCGGTCTCGAACCCGGCGACGTCGCCTGGTCGCTGGCCACCACCCGGACGACGTTCGAGCACCGCGCGGTCCTGACCGGTGACCCCCTCGCCGGGCTCGCCACCCTCGCGGCGGGCACCGAAGCGCCGGGGCTCGCGGCCGGCGAAGCCGTCTCCGGCGCCCGTACGGCGTTCCTGTTCACCGGCCAAGGCGCCCAGCGCGCCGGGGCCGGACGTGCGCTGTACGAACGGTTCCCGGTGTTCGCCGCCGCGCTCGACGAGGTCTGCGCGCACTTCGAGCCCGGTCTGCGGGACCGGATGTTCGACCCCGAAGCGTCGCTGGAGCCGACCGACCTCGCCCAGCCCGCGTTGTTCGCGATCGAGGTCGCGCTGTTCCGGCTCGTGCGCTCCTGGGGTATCACGCCCGACTTGGTGCTCGGGCACTCGATCGGCGAGCTGGCCGCGGCCCACGTCGCCGGCGTTTTCTCCCTCGAGGACGCCTGCCGCCTGGTCGCCGCTCGCGGCCGGCTGATGGCCGCCTTGCCCGCCGGCGGGGCGATGGTCGCGATCAACGCGCCCGAAGTCGTGGTCGCCGCGGCGCTCGACGGCACCGTGTCCCTCGCCGCGGTCAACGGACCCGGGTCGGTGGTCGTCTCGGGCGACGAGGAGGCCGTCACGCGGATCGCCGCCGCGTTCGCCGCCGACGGTCACCGCACCCGCCGCCTCGACGTCAGCCACGCCTTCCACTCGCCGCTGATGGACCCGATGCTCGACGACTTCCGCGCGGTCGCGGAGACGGTCGAGTACGCCCCCGCCCAACTGCCGGTGGTGTCGAACCTGACCGGCGCGATCGCGGGCGAAGAACTGTCCACGGCGGACTACTGGGTGCGGCACGTCCGCGCCGCCGTCCGGTTCGCCGACGGGATCGCGACGCTGCTCGCCGACGGCGTCACGGCGTTCCTGGAGCTCGGCCCGGCCGGGGTGCTCAGTGCGCTGGCCGCGGAAAGCCTGCCGCCGGAAGCGGTCGCGGTGGCGTGCCTGCGCCGCGACCGCGACGAGGACGACTCGGTCGTCGAGGCCCTCACCGCGCTGCACCTGCACGGCGTCGACGTCGCCTGGGACGCCTACCTGGCCGCCGGCCGTCGCGTCGCGCTGCCGACGTACCCGTTCCAGCACGAACGCTTCTGGCCGCGCGTGGCCCTCCTGTCCGGCGGCACCGGCCTCGACGCCGTCGCCCACCCGCTGCTCGGCGGCGGCATCGAGCTGCCCGAGTCCGGCGGCTTCCTCTACACGGCACGGCTTTCCCTCGCCGCGCACCCGTGGCTGGCCGGGCACCGGATCGCCGGCGCAGTGCTGCTGCCCGGCACCGCGCTGCTGGAGCTCGCGGCCACGGCCGGCGAGCAGGCGGGCTGCCCGGCCGTCGGCGAGCTGACCCTCGAAGCGCCGCTGGTGCTGGGGGACGAAACCGCCACGCACGTCCAGGTCGCCGTCGGCGCCCCGGACGAGGACGGCGCACGGCCGATCTCGGTCTACTCGCGCCGGGAAGACGCACCCGACGAGCTGTGGACCCGCCACGCCGGCGGCACGCTGCTCGCCACCGGCGACCCCGCCGCACCCGTGATCCGGCCGGCGGACGCCACCGGAATCGACGTCGACGGCCTCTACGACCGCTTCGCCGACCAAGGTTTCGAGTACGGCCCGGCTTTCCGCGGCCTGACCGCCGCCTGGCGCCACGGCGAAGACGTCTACGCCGAGGTGGAGCTGCCCGAGGACGAACCCGCCGAGACGTTCGGCCTGCACCCGGCGCTGCTGGACGCGTGCCTGCACGCGGCGTCGTTCGGTTCCGCCGTGCGGCCGGGCGCCCTGCCGTTCTCGTGGGAGGGCGTCACCGTGCACGCCTCGGGCGCGACCGCGGTACTGGTGCGCGTCTCGCCCGCCGGGGACGACGCGGTTTCGCTGCACCTGGCCGACCTCGAGGGCGAGCCGGTCGCGACCGTGCGCTCGCTGACACTGCGGCCGCAGTCCGCGGCCCTCGCCGTCGACCGCGACTCGCTGTTCCGGCTCGACTGGATCCCGGTCGCCGTCGGCGCACCCGAGACCGGCGCGGTGTCGGTCGCCGGCACCGACCCGCTGGGCGTGGCCGGCGTGTTCCCGGCCGCCGCCGGGCTTTCCGGCCCCGGGGAAGCCGAAGAAGGCGTCGTCCTGTGGCCGATCGCCGCCGACGAGCGCACCGACGTCGTTCAGGAGACCCACGAACTGACCACGCACGTGCTGGGCGTGCTGCAGGACTGGCTGGCCGTCGAGCGGCCCGCACGGCTGGTGCTCGTCACCCGCGGCGCGACCACCGGGGCGGACCTGCCCGCGGCCGCCGTCTGGGGCCTGGTCCGCACCGCCCAGGTCGAGCACCCGGGCCGCATCGCGCTCGTCGACCTCGACGGCACCGAAGCGTCCTTGGCCGCACTCCCGGCCACCCTCGGCACCGGCGAACCCCAGCTCACGCTGGTCAACGGCGAACCCCGCGCCGCCCGCCTCGCCCGCGCCGAGGCGGAGCTTTCACGGGAAAGTGCCCGGTTCGGGGAGCCGGACGGGACGGTGCTCATCACCGGGGGGACCGGGGGGCTCGGTGGGTTGCTGGCCCGGCACCTGGTCGACGGGCACGGCGTCCGGCGCCTGCTGCTGGTGAGCCGCCGCGGACCGGCCGCCGACGGCGCGGCCGAGCTGGCCGCCGACCTCACCGCCGCCGGCGCGCACGTCGACGTCCGGGCCTGCGACATCGCCGACCGTGAGGCGCTGCGCGCTCTGCTCGACGAGGTCCCGCCCGAGCACCCGCTGGCGGCGGTCGTGCAGACCGCCGGGGTCCTCGACGACGGCGTTCTCGGCTCGCTGACGCCGGAGCGGCTGGCGGCCGTGCTGCGCCCGAAGGTCGACGCGGCCTGGAACCTGCACGAGCTGACCCGCGACCTCGACCTGGCCGCGTTCGTCTCGTTCTCCTCGGTCGCCGGCACCTTCGGCGGCGCCGGGCAGGCCAACTACGCCGCCGCCAACGCGTTCCTCGACGCGCTCGCGCTCCACCGCACGGCCGAAGGGCTCCCGGCGCAGTCGCTGGGCTGGGGCCCGTGGGCCGCGGCCACCGGCATGACCCGGACGCTCGGCGAAGCCGACTTCGAACGGATGGCCCGGCTCGGCATGCCCGTGCTGCAGCCGGAACAGAGCATCCGGCTGTTCGACCGGGCGCTCACCACGGATCGCCCGGTGCTGCTGCCGGTCCGCCTGGACCTCCCGGTGATCCGGACGCAGCCGGAGATCCCGCCGCTGCTGCGCGGCCTGGTGCGTGTCGCCGGCCGCAAGCAGGCCGGCCGCGGTTCCGCCGGGCTGGTCCGCCGCCTCGCCGGGCTGACGCCGGACGAGCGGGCCGAAGCGTTGCTGACGCTGGTGCGCGAACAGGTCGCGCTGGTGCTCGGGCACGCCGATGCCGCGGCCGTCCCGGCCACGAAGACGTTCCAGGAGCTGGGGTTCGACTCGCTCACCGCGGTCGACCTGCGCAACAAGCTGACCGCCGCGTCCGGGGTCGCGCTGCCGGCCACGACGGTCTTCGACTACCCGACCGTCACCGCCCTGGCCCGGCACCTGGCCGGGCAGCTGGGCGGGCAGCTGGGCGAAGGTGACGGCGACCGCGTCGACGTCGCGCCGGTCACGGCCGCGGTGGCCGACGAGCCGATCGCGATCGTCGCGATGAGCTGCCGGTACCCGGGCGGCGTCACCACGCCCGAACAGCTCTGGGAGCTGGTCACCGGCGGCACCGACGCGATCACCGAGTTCCCGGACGATCGCGGCTGGGACGTGGACGCGCTCTACGACCCCGACCCGGACCGCCCGGGCACCTCCTACACCCGCCACGGCGGCTTCCTGCACGACGCCGCCGAGTTCGACGCCGCGTTCTTCGGGATGAGCCCGCGCGAAGCCGTCGCCACCGACACCCAGCAGCGGCTGCTGCTGGAGGTCTCGTGGGAGGCGTTCGAGCGGGCCGGCATCGACCCGCGCAGCCTGCGCGGCAGCCGGACCGGCGTGTTCGCCGGCGTGATGTACAACGACTACAACAGCCTCGTCGCGGGTGCGGACCTGGAGGCCTACCAGGGCAACGGCAGTGCGGGCAGCGTCGCTTCCGGGCGCGTCGCGTACGTGCTCGGCTTGGAGGGCCCGGCGGTCACGGTGGACACGGCGTGTTCGTCGTCGCTGGTGGCGCTGCACTGGGCCGCGCAGGCGCTGCGCTCGGGGGAGTGTTCCCTGGCGCTGGCCGGTGGCGTCACGGTGATGTCGACGCCGGGCACGTTCGTCGGGTTCTCGCGCCAGCGCGGGCTTTCGCCGGATGGCCGCTGCAAGTCCTTCTCGGACGACGCGGACGGTGTCGGCTGGTCCGAGGGCGCCGGAATGCTGCTGCTGGAGCGGGTTTCCGACGCCAAGCGCAACGGGCACCCGATCCTGGCCGTCGTGCGCGGCTCGGCGGTCAACTCCGACGGCGCTTCGAACGGCTTGACCGCGCCGAACGGCCCTTCGCAGCAACGCGTGATCCGGCAGGCCCTCTCCGTCGCCGGGCTGTCCCCTTCGGACGTCGATGTCGTCGAGGGGCACGGCACCGGAACGACGCTCGGTGACCCGATCGAGGCGCAGGCGCTGCTGGCGACGTACGGCCAGGAGCGCGAGACGCCGCTGCTGCTCGGCTCGGTGAAGTCGAACATCGGCCACACCCAGGCCGCGGCGGGCGTCGCGGGCGTGATCAAGGTGGTCGCCGCGCTGCGGCACGGGGTCGTCCCGCGGTCGCTGCACGCCGGGGAAGTGTCTTCGCACGTCGACTGGGCGGCCGGGGACGTCGAGGTCGTCACCGGGAACCGGCCCTGGCCGGAGACCGGCCGGGTGCGCCGCGCGGCGGTGTCGTCGTTCGGCATCAGCGGCACCAACGCCCACACGATCATCGAACAGGCCCCGGAGCCGGAGCTCGCGGAAGCGCCGCCGGACGCCGGGGTCGTCCCGTGGCCGCTGTCGGCCACGACGGACCGCGCGCTGCGCGAGCAGGCCGCGCGGCTGGCCGGGTACGACGGCAACCGGGTCGACGCCGGGTACACCCTCGCCACCGGTCGCACCGCGTTCGACCACCGCGCGGTGGTCCTGCCGGAGCACCGCGCCGAGCTGTCCGCTGCCCTCGAGGCGCTGGCGGCGGGCGAGCCGCACCCGGCCGTCGTCACCGGGCGGGTCGTCGAATCGGCAAAGCTCGCCGCGGTGTTCGCCGGCCAGGGCGCCCAGCGGCTGGGGATGGGCCGCCGGCTCTACGCGCGGTACCCCGTCTTCGCGCGGGCTTGGGACGCCGTCACCGAGCACCTGCCCGGCGAGTGGGCCGGCATCGTGTGGGGCGAGGACTCCCGCCGGCTCGCCGGCACGGCCGCGGCGCAACCCGCGTTGTTCGCGCTGGAAGTCGCGCTGTACCGGCTCTTCGAGTCGTGGGGCGTGCGGCCGGACTACGTGCTCGGGCACTCGCTCGGGGAGATCGCGGCCGCGCACGTCGCCGGCGTGCTGTCCCTGGCGGACGCGGGCACGCTGGTGCGGGCGCGCGCCGAGCTGATGGGCGCGCTGCCGGCGGGGGGCGCGATGGTGTCCGTGCGGGCCACCGAGGACGAGGTGCGGCCGCTGCTGGGTCACGACGTCGCCATCGCCGCGGTCAACGGCCCGGACGCCGTGGTGCTCGCCGGAGCCGAAGAAGCGGTGCTGGCTCTCGCGGAGCGGTTCGGGAAGAGCCGGCGGCTCACGGTGTCGCACGCGTTCCACTCGCCGCTGATGGACCCGATGCTCGCGGACTTCCGGGCGGTCGCCGAAGGACTGACGTACTCGCCGCCGCGGATTCCGGTGGTTTCGACGGTCACCGGGGCGCTCGTCACGGACTTCTCCGCGGAGCACTGGGTGGACAACGTCCGCCGGACGGTTCGCTTCGCCGACGGCGTGACGGCGTTGCACGGGCTCGGCGTGCGCGTGTTCGCCGAGTTCGGCCCGGACGGTGTCCTCTCCGCCATGACGGCAGGCACCCTCGCCGACGCGATCACGGTTCCGCTGCTGCGCAAGGAAACCCCGGAGCCGCGGGCCGCTTTGACCGGACTCGCCGGGCTGCACGTGGTGGGCGCCCGGGTCGGCTGGCCGGCGGTGCTGCCGGGCGGGCGGCGGACCGACCTGCCGACGTACGCGTTCCAGCGCGAGCGCTTCTGGCCCCGTGGTGGCGCGACCCCGCGCGGCGACGCGACGGCCGCGGGCCTTGGCGTCGGCGGGCACCCGATGGTCGGCGCCGTGGTGCGCCCGGCGGAGTCGGATGAGGTGCTGCTGACCAGCCGGTTGTCGGTCTCGGGGCACCCGTGGCTGCGCGGGCACGTCGTCGGGGGCGCGGTGGTGCTGCCCGGGACCGTGTTCGCGGAGCTGGCGCTGCGGGCCGGGGACGAAGCCGGGACGCCGTGCCTGGACGAGCTGACCCTGGAGGCGCCGCTGGTACTGCCCGAGCGGGGCGGGGTCCAGCTGCAGCTGCGGGTGTCCGCGCCGCGCGAGGACGGGCGCCGGACGTTGACGATCCACTCGCGACCGGAGGACGGCGACGACCTCACGTGGGTCCGGCACGCGACCGGGGCGCTCGGTCCGCAGCGGACTCCGGGGGCCGGTTTTCCGTGGCCGCCCACCGCGGAGCCGGTCGACCTGTCGGGTCACCACGAGCGCCTGGCCGACGCGGGGCTGTCGTACGAGGGCACGTTCCGCGGCTTGACGGCGGCGTGGCGGTCGGGCGAGGAGGTGTTCGCCGAGGTGGCCCTGCCCGCGGACGACGCGGGGGAGGCCGGCGCGTTCGGTCTGCACCCGGCGTTGTTCGACGCGTGCCTGCACGCGATCGGCCTGCTCGGCGGCGAAGCGGGGTTGCCGTTCGCCTGGGAGGGGGTGCAGCTGCACGCCACCGGCGCGGCTTCGGTCCGGGTACGGATTTCCCGGGCCGGGCCGGGGGTTTCGCTCGCGATCGCGGACTCGTCCGGTGCGTTGGTGGCCGAGGTGGCGGCACTGAGGCTGCGGCAGCCGGCGGAGGTCCGGCCGCCGGGCGGGACGGGCCAGGAGAACCTGTACCGGCTCACGTGGACGCCGCTGGCCGTGGACTCGAGGGACCTCACCGACGTCGGGGTTCTTGGCGCGAGTGAGCTGCTTCCCACCGCGGAAAAGTTCGCCGACCTCGAAGCGGCGGCGGCCGCCGCACCCGGCCTCGTCGTCCTTCCCCTCCTCGAGCCACCCGGCGACGACCCCGCGGCCGCCGCCCTCGACGTCACCACCCGTGTCCTGGACCTCCTCCAGCGCTGGCTCGCCGACGACCGCCTCCGCGAAACCCGCCTGGCCGTCGTCACCCGCGGCGCCACCGAAGGCAACCCGGTCGCCGCGGCGGTCTGGGGCCTCGTCCGCTCGGCCCAAGCCGAACACCCCGGCCGCGTCACGCTCGTCGACCTCGACGACACCGGCGCCGGCATCGAAGCCGCTCTCACCGCCGGCGAACCGCAAGTCGCCGTCAAGAACGGGCGGGTGCACGGCGGCCGTCTCGCCCGGGTCGCGCTCCAAGAAGCGAAGAACTTCGGGGACCCCGACGGCACCGTCCTCATCACCGGCGGCACCGGCGGCCTCGGCGCGGTCTTCGCCCGCCACCTCGCCGCCGAACACGGGATGCGGCGCCTGCTGCTGGTCAGCCGCAGCGGCGGAGACCCGGCCGAAGTCGCCACCCTCGTCGCCGAACTCGCCGCGCACGGGACCGAAGCCACCGCCGCCGCCTGCGACGTCGCCGACCGGGCCGCCCTCAAGGCCCTCCTCGACGGCCTCGAGCACCCCCTGACCGCCGTCGTGCACAGCGCAGGCGTCCTCGACGACGGCGTCCTCGGCTCCCAGACCCCGGACAGCCTCGAACGCGTTCTTACACCGAAGATCGCCGGCGCCTGGAACCTCCACGAACTGACCCGCGACCTGCGGTCGTTCGTTGTCTTCTCCTCCGTCGCCGGCACCGTCGGCACCGCCGGTCAGTCCAACTACGCCGCCGCCAACGCCTTCCTGGACGCACTGGCGAGGCTTCGCCACGAGAGCGGCCTGCCCGCCACCTCCCTCGCCTGGGGTCCGTGGGCGACCGGCTCCGGCATGACCAGTGCCCTGTCCGAAGCCGACCTCGCCCGGATGGCCCGCGCCGGCACCCCGGCCATCCCGGCCGAACTGGGCACCGCGCTGTTCGACGCCGCCCTCGCCGCCGGTGTGCCCGACGTCGCGCCGGTCCGGCTCGACCTGCCGGTGCTGCGCGCCGTGGGTGACGTCCCGCCGGTGCTGCGCGGTCTCATCCGCGTCCCGCTCAAGCGGTCCGCGGCGGGCGCCGAGGCGGCCGTCGGGCTCGTCCGGCGGCTGGGTGCGCTCGACGCCGCCGGGCGCACCCGGGCCGTCCGCGACCTGGTCGTCACTCAGGTCGCGCAGGTGCTGGGGCACGCTGACGGCGGCGCGATCGACGCCGGCCAGACGTTCCAGCAGCTCGGCTTCGACTCCCTGACCGCCCTCGAGCTGCGCAACCGGCTCGACGGCGCGACCGGCGTCCGCCTCGGCGCGACCGCCGTGTTCGACTACCCGACCGTCGCCGCGCTGGGCGAGCACCTCCTGGAAGCCCTGCTCGGCTCCGGCGCCGTCGCCGACGAGACGCCGGCGCCCGCCGCGGTCGCCGGTGACCCCGTCGTCATCGTCGGGATGAGCTGCCGGTTCCCGGGCGGCGTCACCACGCCCGAGCAGCTGTGGCAACTGCTCACCGAGGAACGCGACGCCATCACCGCGTTCCCGGCCAACCGCGGCTGGGACATCGCCTCGCTCTACCACCCGGACCCGGACCACCCGGGCACGACGTACACCCGCGAAGGCGGCTTCCTGCACGACGCCGGCGAGTTCGACCCCGAGTTCTTCGGCATGAACCCGCGCGAGGCCCTCGCCACCGACGCCCAGCAGCGGCTGCTGCTGGAAACCGGCTGGGAAGCCGTCGAACACGCCGGGATCGACCCGGTGAGCCTGCGCGGCAGCGGCACCGGCGTGTTCGTCGGCGTGATGTACAACGATTACGGCCTGACGCTCAACCACCTCGCCGACACCGACGGCTACGAGAGCAACGGCAGTTCGCCGAGCATCGCCTCGGGCCGCGTCGCCTACACCTTCGGCTTCGAAGGCCCGACGCTGACCGTGGACACAGCGTGCTCGTCGTCGCTGGTCACCCTGCACCTGGCCGCGCAGGCCCTGCGCAGCGGCGAATGCGAGCTGGCACTGGCCGGCGGCGTGACGGTGATGGCCACGCCCGGCACGTTCGTCGGGTTCAGCCGCCAGCGCGGGCTCGCGCCGGACGGGCGCTGCAAGGCGTTCTCCGACGACGCCGACGGCCTGGGTTTCGCCGAAGGCGCCGGCATGCTGCTGCTGGAGCGGCAGTCCGACGCGATCCGCAACGGCCACGAGATCCTCGCGGTGGTCCGCGGGTCCGCCGTCAACTCCGACGGCGCGTCGAACGGCTTGACCGCGCCGAACGGCCCGTCGCAGCAACGCGTGATCCGCCAGGCCCTCGCCGCGTCCGGACTGTCCACGAAGGACATAGACGCGGTCGAGGCGCACGGCACCGGCACGGCGCTCGGCGACCCGATCGAAGCGCAGGCCCTCATCGCCACCTACGGCCGCGACCGCGAGGACCCGCTCCCGATCGGCTCGGTCAAGTCCAACATCGGGCACACCCAGGCCGCGGCGGGCGTCGCCGGGATCATCAAGATGATCCTCGCGATGCGGCACGGCGTCCTGCCGCGGTCGCTGCACGCGGCCACCCGGTCGTCCCACGTGGACTGGGACGGCAGCGGTGTCGAGCTGCTGGCCGAAGCCCGGCCGTGGCCGGAGACCGGGCGCGTGCGCCGCGCGGCGGTGTCGTCGTTCGGCATCAGCGGCACCAACGCGCACGCCGTGCTCGAGGCCGGCCCGGCGCCGGTGCCCGCGCCGGGACCGGTGCGGCCGCCGTCGATCGTGCCGTGGGTGCTCTCCGGCCGGACCGCCGGCGCCCTGCGCGGTCAGGCCGAACGGCTGCTGGCGCACGGGACCGGCCAGGACGTCTCCGCGGTCGGCCGGGCCCTGTCCGGCCGGACGGCGTTCGCGCACCGCGCCGTCCTCGTCGGCGAGGACCGGGCCGGGCTGACCGCCGCGCTCACCGCGGTGGCGGCGGGCGAGGCCGCACCGGACGTCGTCACCGGACGCGCGTTCGGCACGCGCACCCCGGCGTTCGTCTTCCCGGGGCAGGGCTCCCAGTGGGCCGGGATGGCCAAGGACCTCCTGGCCGCGTCGCCGGTGTTCGCCGCGACGATGGCCGAGTGCGCGGCCGCGCTGGCGGAGTTCGTCGACTGGTCCCTGCTCGACGTCCTCGACGACGCCGAAGCCCTCCAAGAGGTCGACATCGTCCAGCCCGCGCTGTGGGCGGTGATGGTGTCGCTGGCCGCGCTCTGGCGTGAATTCGGCGTCGAACCCGCCGCCGTCGCCGGGCACTCACAGGGCGAGATCGCCGCCGCCTGCGTCGCGGGTGGGCTGTCTCTCCAGGACGGTGCACGGGTGGCTGCCCTGCGCAGCCGCTTGATCCGGCAGAAGCTGCCCCGCACCGGCGTGATGCTGTCGGTGGTGGCCCCGGCCGGCGAAGTCCGCGCGCTCGCCGGTGACGACGTCTCGATCGCCGCGGTGAACGGCCCCAAGCTCGTCACCGTCTCCGCCGACGAGACGGCCATGGCGAAGCTGGAGAAGCGCCTTTCGGCCGCCGGCATGATGCGCTGGCGCCTGCCCGGGGTGAACTTCGCCGCGCACTCACCGCAGGTCGAACTCCTCGAGGACGACCTGCTGGAGCTCCTCGCGCCGGTGTCGCCGCGCAGCTCGGCCGTGCCGTTCTACTCGTCGGTGACGGGCGGGCTGCTCGACACCGCGGAGCTGGACGCCCGGTACTGGTACCGGAACCTGCGCCAGACCGTGCTGTTCGGCGAAGCGGCCGACGCGGTGGTGGCCGGCGGGGCGAGCGCGTTCATCGAACCCAGCCCGAACCCGGTGCTGAAGATGGCCCTCGAACAGACCATGGACCGCACCGGCGAACCGCTGGTGTTCCAGGAGACGCTGCACACCGGCGAGGGCGACTGGCGCCGGATGGTGACCGCGGTCGCCGGGGCGCACGCCCAAGGCGTCACGATCGACTGGGGCGCCTACTACGAACGCGCCGGCGTCACCGCGCGGGTGCCGCTGCCGACGTACGCCTTCCAGCGCAAGAACTACTGGCCGGAACCGGCGCCGCCCGCCGCGGCCGAAACCGGTGAAAGCGCGGCCGACGCCCGGCTGTGGGGCATGGTCGCGGCAACCGACGGCGAAGCGCTGGCTTCGGCGCTCGACGTCGACCGGACCGCGCTGGACGCGGTGCTGCCCGCGCTGACGTCGTGGCGCGAAAAACTGCGCACCGAAGCCGCCGTCGACCGCTGGTGGTACCGCATCGACTGGACGCCGCTGAAGCCGACGGCGGGCGGTGTCGAGCCGGGCCGCTGGCTGGCCGTCGTACCCGAAGACGGCGACGACTGGAGCGACCGGGTGCTCGGCGCACTGCCCGGGGACGTCACCGTCCTCACCGTCGCCGACCCCGACCCGGCCGCGTTGGCCGCTCGGATCGGTGAGCTGCCGGGGCCGTTCGACAGCGTCGTCTCACTGCTCGCGCCGAGCACCCGGCCGATCGACGCGGCGCCCACCGCGCCACCGGGGGTCGTGCTCACCGCGGTACTGGTCCAGGCACTGGCCCGGGCCGGCGTCGAGGCCCGGCTGTGGTGCCTGACCCGCGAAGCGCTCGCGGTCGAGAACCGGGCCGCGGCCCCGGACACCGTCGACCAGGCCGCGGTCTGGGGCTTCGGCCGCACCGTCGCCCTGGAACGCGCGGCGGCCTGGGGTGGGCTGGTCGACCTGCCCGCCGACCCCGGCGAGGCCGACCTGCGGCACCTGCCGCACGTCCTGCACGGCCTCGACGGCGAAGACCAGGTCGCGCTGCGCGACGGCCGCTTGCTGGGCCGCCGCCTGCGGCGCACCACGGCGGCGGAGACCCCCACCGTCACCCCGGCGCTGGCCGGGCCCGGCACGGTGCTCATCACCGGCGGCACCGGCGCACTCGGCGTCGCAACGGCCCGCTGGCTCGCCGACGCCGGCGTCCGGCGGCTCGTGCTGACCAGCCGCCGCGGTCCCGGCGCGCCGGGCGCGGCCGAACTGGCCGAGGAGCTGACCGGGCGCGGCGCCGAGGTCTCGGTGGTGGCGTGCGACGTCTCCGACCGCGACCAGGTGGCCGCCGTGCTGGCGGCCATCCCTCCGGAACACCCGCTGCGCGGAGTCGTGCACGCCGCCGGGGTCGCCCAGGACGGCGCCGACGTCGTGGCGCTGACCCTGGACGAGGTCGAAGGCGTCCTGAAGTCCAAAGTGGCCGGCGCCCGGCACCTCGACGAGCTCGTCGGCGACCGTGAGCTGGACTTCTTCGTGCTGTACTCGTCCGTGTCGGGCATGCTCGGCAGCGGCAAACTCGGCGCGTACGCGGCGGCGAACGCCTACCTCAACGCTCTCGCCGAGGACCGCGAGCGTCGCGGACTGGCGGGCGTCTCGATCGGCTGGGGCGTCTGGGGCGAAGCCGGCATGGCGCTGCAGGGCGACATGCTGGAGCACATGCAGCGGCACGGCCTGGTACCGCTGGTGCCGGAAGAGGCGATGGTCGCGTTCGGCCGCGCCCTGGGCGTCCGCGGCTCGGTGCTGGCGGCGGACTTCGACTGGAACCGCTTCGCGCAGACGTTCACGCTGCCGCGCGAGAGCGCGCTGCTGAGCGAGCTGCCGGAGGTCCGCCAGGCCCTGTCGGCGGCGGGCTCGGAGCGCGACGCGGTGGTGGCCGAGGCGACGCTGCACGAGGAGCTGGTGGGGCTGGAGCCGCCGGAGCGGCGCGACGCGCTGCTGCAGCTGGTCCGCACGGTCGCGGCGGAGCTGCTGGGCTACGGCGAGCCGGGCGACATCGAGCCGTCCCAGGCGTTCCGCGACATGGGCGTGGACTCCCTGGCGGCGGTGGAGGTCCGCAACGTCCTGGGCGAGCGCACCGGCCTGCGGCTGCCGTCGACGCTGGTGTTCGACCACCCGACGTCCCAGGCGGTGGCGGCCCACCTGCACCGCGAGCTGTTCGGCGACGAGGCCGAGGCCCCGGCGTCGGCGGAAGAAGCCCGCGTCCGGAAGTTCCTGGCGTCGGTGTCGTTCGACCAGCTGCGTTCGCTGGGCCTGATGGACCTCCTGGCGGAGGCGGCGGAGCGGGCCGGCCGCCCAGAGGAGGCCGGCCCGGAGCCCGAGGACGGCGACGTGGGCGACATGGACGCGGACGACCTGGTCCGCTTCGTCCTGGGCGGCGACCAGGACTGACCCACCCCGGCGACCGGAGGCGGCACTTTCACGTGAAAGTGCCGCCTCCGCCGTGTCCGGGGTGAGCGTGGGGTGGCGGGCAAGTCTGGGGGTTTCCGGGCTGGGCGTGCGGTTGACTCCCCGGCAAGTGGACGTTCGCTCGGCGCCGGTCCGTGAGGAACGCCGTCGCGGTGGCGTCACCCGGGTAAGACCACACTTCACCCTGGAGATGTCTATGCCGGCCGGGTCGGATCGAGTCGTCGAAGCACTGCGCGTCGCCGTGCAGGAGAACAAACAGCTGCGGCGGCAGAACACCACGCTGCTCGCCGCGGCGGCCGAACCGGTCGCCGTCGTCGCCATGAGCTGCCGGTACCCCGGGGGCGTGCAGTCGCCCGAGGACCTGTGGCGGCTCGTCGACGACGGCGTCGACGCCGTCACGGAGTTCCCCGACGGCCGCGGCTGGCCGGAGTCCCCGCACCGGGGCGGCTTCCTGCACCGCGCCGGGGACTTCGACCCCGCCTTCTTCGGCATCTCGCCGCGCGAGGCGCTCGCCATGGACCCGCAGCAGCGGATCGTCCTCGAGCTGGCCTGGGAAGCCTTCGAACGCGCCGGCATCGACCCGCGTGACGTCGAGGGCAGCACCGGCGGCGTGTTCGTCGGCGCCGGGTCCATGGGCTACGGCCGCGGGCTCGCCGCGCTGCCCGACGGCGTCGAGGGCTACCTCGTCACCGGCACCGAATCCTCGGTGATCTCCGGGCGCATCGCCTACTTCTACGGCCTCGAAGGCCCCGCCGTCACCGTCGACACGGCGTGCTCGTCGTCGCTGGTCGCGCTGCACTGGGCGGCCCGGGCGCTGCGGGCGCGGGAGTGCTCCTTCGCCCTCGCCGGCGGCGTCGCCGTGATGGCCACCCCCGGGCTCTACGGCGAGTTCGACCGCCAGGGCGGCCTCGCCGCCGACGGCCGCTGCAAGTCCTTCGCCGAAGCCGCCGACGGCGCCGGGTTCTCCGAGGGCGCGGGGCTCCTGCTGCTGGAACGGCTGTCCGACGCCCGCCGCAACGGCCACGAAGTGCTCGCCGTCATCCGCGGCTCCGCGGTCAACTCCGACGGCGCCTCCAACGGCCTCACCGCCCCCAACGGCCCCTCCCAGCAGCGGGTGATCCGCCAGGCGCTGGAGAACGCCGGTCTGACCGCCGACGACATCGACACCGTCGAGGCCCACGGCACCGGCACGGTGCTGGGCGACCCGATCGAAGCCCAGGCGCTGCTGGCCACCTACGGCCGCGAGCGCGCGGGCGACCCGCTGTGGCTCGGCTCGTTCAAGTCGAACGTCGGGCACACGCAGTCCGCCGCCGGCGTCGGCGGGGTCATCAAGACCATCCAGGCCATGCGCCACGGCGTCCTGCCGCGGACCCTGCACGTCGACGCCCCGACCTCCCACGTGGACTGGACGGCAGGCCGCGTCTCGCTGCTGACCGAGCCCCGCCCGTGGCCGGAGACCGGCAAACCGCGCCGGGCCGCCGTTTCCTCGTTCGGCATCAGCGGCACCAACGCGCACCTGATCCTCGAACAGCCCGTCCCGGAGCCGGTCGAACCGGCCCCGGTCAGCGAGCCGCCCGGCTACCTGTGGCCGGTGTCCGCCCGCACCCCGGACGCGCTGCGCGAGCAGGCCGCCCGCCTGCTGGCCCACCTCGACGCCCACCCGCGGCACACCCCGCTCGACGTCGCCCACTCCCTGGCCGCCACGCGCGTCGCCTTCCCGCACCGGGCCGTGCTCACCGGCGCCGGCCGCGGCGAACTGCGGGCCGCCCTGCACGCCCTCGCCACGTCGGCCGCCGCCCCCGGCGTGCACACCGGTTCGGCGCTGCACCCCGGCGCGTCGGCGTTCCTCTTCACCGGCCAGGGTTCCCAGCGCGCCGACATGGGCCGGACCCTGAACTTCCCGGTGTTCACCCGGGCCCGGGACGAGATCCTCGCGCTGCTCGACCTCCCCGGCGAGTCCGGGGTGGACGACACGGCGGTCGCACAACCGGCGCTGTTCGCCTTCGAAGTCGCGCTCTTCCGCCTGCTGGAATCCCTGGGCGTGCGCCCGGACTTCGTCGCCGGGCACTCGGTCGGCGAGATCGCCGCCGCCCACGTCGCCGGGGTGCTGTCCCTGGAAGACGCGGCCAAGCTCGTCCAAGCCCGCGGCCGCCTGATGCAGGCGCTGCCCGCCGGCGGGGCGATGGTCGCGATCCAGGCAGCCGAAGCCGACGTCCTGCCGCTGCTCACCGGCGACGTCTCGATCGCGGCCGTCAACGGCCCGGACGCGGTGGTCGTCTCCGGTGCCGAAGACGCCGTGCTCGCCGTCGCCGCGCACTTCACGAAGACCAAGCGGCTCGCGGTGAGCCACGCGTTCCACTCGCCGCTGATGGAACCGATGCTCGACGACTTCCGCGCGGTGCTGGACACGCTGACCTTCGCCCCGCCGTCGATCCCGATGGCCGCAGCCGGTGACGTGGCCACTGTGGACTACTGGGTGCGGCACGTGCGCGACGCCGTCCGCTACGCCGACACCGTTGCCGACCTGGTCTCCCGCGGCGTCACCACGTTCCTCGAAGTCGGCCCGGACGCCACGCTGTCGGCGATGACCGCCGAGCTGACCGGCCCGGACACCGACTGCATCCCCACCGCCCGCCGCGGCCGCGACGAGACCACGACCCTGCTTTCGGCACTGGCCCGCTGGCACGTGCGCGGCGGCGGCTTCGACTGGACGGCCTGGCACGACGGGACCGGCGCCCGCGTCGTCGAGCTGCCCACCTACGCCTTCCAGCGCCGTACCTACTGGCTCGAAGGCGGTGCCGGCGGCGATCTCGGCCAGGTCGGTCTCGACCCGGCCGGGCACCCGCTGCTCGGCGCCGCCGTCGAGCTGCCCGAGTCCGGCGGGTTCCTGTTCGCCGGTGAGCTGTCGGTGCGCCGGCATGCCTGGCTCGGCCAGCACGAGATCCTCGGCACGAAACTGCTGCCCGGAACGGCGTTCCTGGAGCTGGCGGGCCGCGCCGGGGCGCAGGTCGGCTGCGCCCGCGTCGAGGAGCTGACGTTCGCGGCGCCGCTCGTGCTGCCCGCGTCCGGGGGCGTGCGCGTGCAGGTCGTCGCCGGTCCGCCCGCCGAGGACGGCAGCCGCTCGGTGAGCATCCACTCCCAGCAGGACGACGGCTGGGTCCGGCACGCCTTCGGCCGCCTCGGGGTCGGCGGCGCACCCGCCGCGGTCCTGCCGGGACAGTGGCCGCCCGCCGGCGCCGAACCGATCGGGCTGGACGGCTTCTACGAGAACCTGGCCGAGCAGGGCCTCGGCTACGGCCCGGCGTTCCAGGGCCTGCGCGCGGCCTGGCGGCTCGGCGACGAGGTGTACGCCGAGGTGGCGCTGCCGCCGGAGCACGAGACCGAGGCCGCGTCGTTCGGCCTGCACCCGGCTCTGCTCGACGCGGTCCTGCACGCCTCCGCGTACCTCGGCCGCGACGGCCTGCCGTTCTCGTGGAGCGGCGTCGGCGTGCAGCCCGCGCACGCCACCACCCTGCGCGCCCGGCTCACCCCCGCCGGCGAGAACGCCGTCGCCCTCGCCGTCACCGATCCCGCGGGCACCCCGGTGCTCGCCGCCGACGCGCTGAGCTTCCGCCCGGTCGCGGCCGGCGACCTGCGCGCCACCCGGCACGAATCCCTGTTCCGTCCCGTGTGGACACCCGCGCCGGCCGTCGCCGTGACGCAGCCCGCCGACGACGCCGACTGGGTCGTCCTCGGCACCGGCCTGGGTTTCGCCACGCCGGCCGTGTTCCCCGACCTGGCGACCGTCCGGCTCAGCGCGGACCCGGTCCCGGCCGTCGTGCTCGCCCCGGTTCCGCCCGGCGTGGGCGACGCGGCCGCCGCCCACGCCGCCACCGCGTGGGCCCTCGAACTCCTGCAGGACTGGATCGCCGAACCGGACTTCGCCCGGTCGCGCCTGGTCTTCGTGACGTCGCAAGCCGTCCCGGCCGCCGAGGGCGACCCCGTCGACCCGGCCGCGGCGGCGGTCTGGGGCCTGGTCCGCTCGGCACAAGCCGAGCACCCCGACCGGTTCGTGCTGATTGACGTGGATGCGGCCGCGGACCTCACCGCGCCGCTGCAGCGCGTCCTCGACTCCGGCGAGACCCAAGCCGCTCTGCGTGACGGCGGAATCGTGCTGCCCCGGCTGGCCCGCCTCCCGGTCGGCGACGGCCCGGCCACGCACTTCCCGGACGGCGCCACCGTGCTGGTCACCGGCGGCACCGGCGGGCTCGGCGGCCTGGTGGCGAAGCACCTGGTCACCACCCACGGCGTCCGGAGCCTGTTGCTGGTGAGCCGCCGCGGTCCGGACGCCCCCGGTGCCGGGCAACTGCGCGCGGAGCTGATCGCGCTCGGCGCCGACGTCACGATCGCCGCCTGCGACGCCGCCGACCGCGACGCCCTCGCCGCATTGCTGGCCGAGCACCCGATCGGCGCCGTCGTGCACGCGGCCGGTGTCCTGGACGACGGCGTCGTCGAGGCACTGACCCCCGAGCGCGTCGCGACCGTGTTCCGCGCGAAGGTCGACGCGGCCTGGAACCTGCACGAGCTGACGCGCGACCTCGGCGCGTTCGTCCTGTTCTCCTCGGCCGCCGGTGTGCTCGGCAGCCCCGGGCAGGCCAACTACGCCGCCGCCAACGCCTTCCTCGACGCGCTCGCCCAGCGGCGTCGCGCCGAGGGCCTGCCCGGCCAGTCCCTGGCCTGGGGTGCGTGGGCCGGGGACGCCGGGATGGCGGCCCAGCTGTCGGACGCCGACCACCGCCGCCTCGCCGCGGCGGGCCTGCCCCCGCTCGACCCGGCCCAGGGGCTGGCCCTGTTCGACGCCGCACTGACCGAGGCCGAACCCGCCCTGCTGCCGATGCGGCTCGACGTCGGCGCCCTGCGTGGCCGCCCGGGTGTCCCGGTGCTGCTGCGCGCCTTGGTGCCCGGCGGTGCCCCACCCCGCACGAGCCGTCCCGCGACCGCGCTGGCCGAACGGCTCGGCGGGCTCACCGAAGACGGCCGCGCCCGGGCGGTCGAAGACCTGGTCCGCGCCGAAGCCGGGCTCGTCCTCGGCTACGCGGCCACCGACACCGTCGACGGCCGCAGCGCGTTCAAGGACCTCGGCTTCGACTCGCTGACCGCCGTCGAGCTGCGCAACCGCCTCGACGCGGTCACCGGCCTGCGGCTGCCCGCCACGCTCGTCTTCGACTACCCGACGCCGGAAGCGCTCGCCGCGTACCTCGGCCGGGAGCTGACCGGGACGGCCACCGAGGACACTTCGGTCACCGTGCGCCCGGTGTCGGACGACCCGATCGTCATCGTCGGCATGGGCTGCCGTTACCCCGGCGGCGTCGGCTCGCCCGAAGACCTGTGGAACCTGGTCGAGAACGGTGTCGACGCGGTGTCCGGCTTCCCGGTCAACCGCGGCTGGGACGTCGAGGGCCTCTACCACCCCGACCCCGACCACCCGGGCACGTCGTACACGCGCCACGGTGGGTTCCTGCACGACGCGGGGGAGTTCGACCCGGCGTTCTTCGGGATGAGCCCGCGGGAAGCCCTCGCCACGGACTCGCAGCAGCGGCTGCTGCTCGAAGTGTCCTGGGAGGCCGTGGAACGCGCGGGCGTCGACCCGGTGTCGCTGCGCGGTTCCCGGACCGGCGTGTTCGTCGGCGTCATGTACTCCGACTACGGGATGCTGCTGCAGGGCAGCCCGGAAGCCGAGGCCTACCAGGGCAACGGCAGTGCGCCGAGCGTCGCGTCCGGCCGGATCGCCTACACGATGGGTCTCGAAGGCCCGACCGTCACCGTCGACACGGCGTGTTCGTCCTCGCTGGTCGCCCTGCACTGGGCCGCCCAGGCGCTGCGGCAGGGGGAGTGCTCCCTCGCGCTGGCCGGCGGTGTCACGGTCATGTCGACGCCCGGGTCGTTCGTCGCCTCCAGCCGCCAGCGAGGCATCGCCGCCGACGGCCGCTGCAAGTCCTTCTCCGACACCGCCGACGGCGTCGGCTGGTCCGAAGGCGCCGGCATCCTCGTCCTGGAACGGATGTCGGACGCGCGCCGCCACGGCCACGAGGTCCTCGCCGTCCTGCGCGGGTCCGCCGTCAACTCCGACGGCGCGTCGAACGGTTTGACCGCGCCGAACGGGCCTTCGCAGCAACGCGTGATCCGCCAGGCCCTCGCCGCGTCCGGGCTGTCCACTGCGGACGTGGACGTCGTCGAGGCGCACGGCACCGGCACCACCCTGGGCGACCCGATCGAAGCGCAGGCGCTGCTGGCCACCTACGGCCAGGACCGCGAAACGCCGCTGCTGCTGGGCTCGATCAAGTCCAACATCGGGCACGCGCAGGCCGCCGCGGGGGTCGCCGGGATCATCAAGGTCGTCCAGGCCATGCGCCACGGCACCCTCCCGCGCACGCTGCACGTCACCGAACCGTCGACGCACGTCGAGTGGACGGCCGGGAACGTCGAACTGCTCACCGACGCCCGGCCGTGGCCCGCGGAGGCCGGCCGTCCGCGCCGCGCGGGGGTTTCGTCGTTCGGCATCAGCGGCACCAACGCGCACGCGATCATCGAGGAACCGCCCGTCGTCGTCCCGGCCCGCGACGAAGCCGAGCGGGAGCTGCCGTGCGTTCCGCTGGTGCTCAGCGGCCGCACCCCGGAGGCGCTGCGCGACCAGGCGGCTCGCCTGCTGGACGTCACCGCGGACCCGGCCGACCTCGGGTACTCCCTGGCCACCACGCGCTCGGCGTTCGACCACCGCGCCGTCGTCTTCACCGCCGATGGGCTCGCCGCGCTCGCCGAGGGCCGCCCGTCGCCGCTGGTCACCACCGGCGAGGCGAAGGGCGTCCCGAAGGTCGCGTTCGTCTTCACCGGCCAGGGCGCCCAGCGGCCCGGCATGACCCGCGGCCTCTACGACGCCTTCCCGGCGTTCGCCACCGCGCTCGACGCCGTGCTCGACCGCCTCGACCCGCCGGTGCGCGAAGCCCTCTGGGGCGAGGACGCGGAAGCGTTGTCGCAGACCGGTTTCGCGCAGCCCGCGTTGTTCGCGGTCGAGGTCGCGCTCGTGCGGCTCCTGGAAACGTGGGGCGTCCGGCCGGACTTCGTCGGCGGCCACTCCGTCGGCGAGATCGCCGCCGCGCAGGTCGCCGGCGTGCTCTCCCTCGACGACGCCTGCGCGCTGGTCACCGCCCGCGCGTCGCTGATGCAGGACCTCGAGCCCGGTGGCGCGATGGTCGCCGTTCGCGCGACCGAGGACGAAATCGCGCCCTACCTGAACGACGAGGTCGCGCTCGCGGCGGTCAACGGTCCGGACGCGGTCGTGCTGTCCGGCGTCGAAGCCGCCGTGCTCGCCGCGGCGGGGAACTTCGAAGAGACCAAGCGGCTGACCGTGTCGCACGCGTTCCACTCGCCGCTGATGGACCCGATGCTGCCCGCGTTCCGGAACGCCGTCGCCGGCTTGACCTTCACCGCGCCCGCCGTGCCGTTCCTCGCCGAAGGTGAGGTCACCGACCCGGAACGCTGGGTCGCGCACGTCCGGGAACCGGTCCGGTTCGCCGGCACCGCCGCGCGGCTGCGGGGAGCCGGCCTGATCGTCGAGATCGGCCCGGACGCGGTCCTGTCCGCGATGACCGACGGCATCCCGGTGGCCCGCCGTGGCCGCGACGACGTCGAAACGCTGGTCGCCGCGCTGGGGAAGCTGCACGTTTCCGGGGTGCGGATCGACTGGTCCGCCTTCTTCCACGGCACCGGCGCCCGCCGGGTTCCGCTGCCCACGTACGCGTTCCAGCACGAGTGGTTCTGGCCCTCGGCCGCCGCACCCACCGGCGAGACGGCCGACACCGAGTTCTGGGCCGCCGTCGACCGGGGTGACGCCGCGGGACTGGCCGCGCGGCTCGACGTCGATGACGCTTCGGTGGATGCGCTGCTGCCCGCCTTGTCCTCTTACCGCCGTTCGCGTCACGAAGAGTCCGTTGTGGACAAATGGCGCCACCGGGCGACGTGGGTCCCGGTCACCGCGGCCCGTCCCGGCACCGGATCGTGGCTCGTGGTCGTCCCGGCCGCCCTGGACGGCGACCCGTGGGTCACCACCGTCGCCGGGTACTTCGACGGCGAGCCCTTGGTCTTCGACGACACCATCGGCGACCGCCTGCGCGACCACGAGTTCGACCACGTGCTGTCCCTGCTGGCGCTGGACGAAACCGGCTTCCCGGGCGTCCCGGCCGGGCTCACCGCCACCGCCGCGCTGCTGCAGGCTTTGGGTGACACGCCGTTGTGGTGCGTGACCCGCGAAGCCGTCGCCGTCTTGCCCGGCGACCCGGTCGGCCGGCCCGCACAGGCCGCCGTCTGGGGCTTGGGCCGCGCCGCCGCGCTCGAGCTCCCGCGGCGCTGGGGCGGGCTCGTCGACCTGCCCGGCGAGCTGGACGCCGAGGTCCCGCGCCGCCTCGCCGCCGCGCTCACCGGAGCCGATGGCGAAGACCAGGTCGCGATCCGCGCGGCCGGGCTGTTCGGCCGCCGCATCGTCGCCGCGCCGGCGGCACCCGGCCGCGTCCCCGAGCCCGGCGCGGGAACCACGCTCGTCACCGGCGGCACCGGCGCGCTCGGCGCCGAGACCGCCCGCCGCCTGGCGAAGGCCGGGCGCACCCCCTTGGTGCTGCTCAGCCGCCGTGGTTCCGACGCCCCGGGTGCGCGAGAACTCCACGAGGAGCTGACCGCGCTCGGCGCCGAGGTGACCATCACCGCGTGCGACGTCACCGACCGCGACGCCCTGGCCGCCGTGCTCGCCGGGATACCGGACCTGACCGACGTCGTGCACACCGCCGGGGTCCTCGACGACGGCGTCCTCGAGGACCTCACCCCGGACCGCTTCGAGGCCGGGTACCGCGCCAAGGCCGAGGCCGCGTGGAACCTGCACGAATTGACCGCCGACCTGCGCAGCTTCGTGCTGTTCTCCTCGGTCGCGGGCACGTTCGGCTCGGCCGGCCAGGCCGTCTACGCGGCGGCGAACGCGACCCTCGACGCCCTGGCCGAACACCGCCGCGGCCTCGGCCTGCCCGCGACTTCGATCGCGTGGGGCCCGTGGGCGGGCGGCGGCATGCTCGCCGCCGACCCCGCCGTGGCCGAACGCGTTCGCCGTGGTGGGCTCACCCCCCTCGACCCGGAGCGCGCGACCGCCGCACTGGACCGTGTCCTGGCGGACACCACCGTCGTCGTCGCCGACATCGACTGGACCCGGTACGCGCACGTGCTGCGCCGCGGCCCGCTGCTCAGCGGCATCGCCGCGGCCGCGCGCACCGAGGCGCCGCGCGGCGACGAAGAGCTGCGCACGCGCCTGGCCGCCGTCCCCGAGCACGACCGGTCCGACTTCCTGCTCGGGCTGCTGCTGGAGCAGGTCGCGCTCGTCCTCGGCCACAGCGGCACCGGGGGAGTGGCCCCCGACCGCGCCTTCCGCGACCTCGGCTTCGACTCGCTCACCGCCGTCGAGCTGCGCAACGTCGTCGCACTGGCGACCGGGCTCGACCTGCCGCCGTCGCTGGTGTTCGACCACCCGACCCCGGAGATCCTCACCCGCCACCTGCTGGGCGAGCTGGCCGGAACCCTCGTCGAAGCCGCCGCGCCGGTGCGCGCGAACGCCGACGACGACCCGATCGTCATCGTCGGCATCGGCTGCCGCTTCCCGGGCGGCGTCCGCGGGCCCGAGGACTTCTGGCGGCTCCTCGCCGCCGGTGGCGACGGCATCACCGGCTTCCCCGAAGACCGCGGCTGGGACCTCGCCACCCTCGCTTCGGGCTACGAGTTCGCGCTCACCGGCGGATTCCTCGACGGCGTCACCGACTTCGACGCCGACTTCTTCGGCATCTCGCCGCGCGAAGCGATGGCGATGGACCCGCAGCAGCGGCTGCTGCTCGAAGTGTCCTGGGAGGCCCTCGAACGCGCCGGGATCGACCCGGCGACGCTGCACGGCGGCGACACCGGCGTGTTCGTCGGCACCAACGGCCAGGACTACGCGAACCTGCTCGCCACGTCCGGCGAGGACGTCCAAGGCCACCTGGCCACCGGCACCACCGCGAGCGTCCTGTCCGGGCGGCTGTCCTACACACTCGGGCTGGAAGGCCCGTCGGTCACCGTCGACACCGCCTGCTCGTCGTCGATGGTCGCGCTGCACTGGGCCGCGCAGGCGCTGCGCCGCGGCGAATGCACGACCGCGCTCGCCGGTGGCGTCACCGTCATGGCCACCCCCGGCTCCTTCGCCGAGTTCGCCCGCCAGGGCGGCCTCGCCGCCGACGGCCGCTGCAAACCCTTCGCGGACGGCGCGGACGGCACCGGCTGGTCCGAAGGCGCCGGGATCCTCGTCGTCGAACGCCTGTCGACCGCGCGGGAGCAGGGCCACCCGGTGCTCGCCGTGGTCCGCGGCACCGCCGTCAACTCCGACGGCGCGTCCAACGGCCTCACCGCACCCAACGGACCCGCCCAGCAACGCGTGATCCGCCAGGCGCTCGCCGACGCCGGGCTGTCCGCTTCGGACGTCGACGCGGTGGAGGCGCACGGCACCGGCACGGTCCTCGGCGACCCGATCGAAGCCCAGGCGCTGCTGGCCACCTACGGCCGCGACCGGGAAGAACCGCTGTGGCTCGGCGCGGTCAAGTCCAACCTCGGCCACACCCAAGCCGCCGCCGGCGTCGCCGGGCTCATCAAGATGGTGCTCGCGCTGCGGCACGGCGAGCTGCCGAAGACCCTGCACGTCGACGAGCCGTCGAGCCGCGTCGACTGGACCGCGGGGGAGGTCCGGGTCCTTACCGAGCACCGCTCCTGGCCGGACTCCGGGCGACCGCGCCGCGCCGGTGTCTCGTCGTTCGGGCTGAGCGGCACCAACGCGCACGCGATCCTCGAACAGGCCCCGGCCTTCGAGCCTGCGGTCGCCGAAGAGCCGCCGACCGCGCCGCTGCTGCTGTCCGCGCGCACGCCACAGGCGCTGGCCGCGCAGGCTGAGCAACTCCACGCGCTGCTCGGCGACCGCGCTCCCGCCGGGCTCGCCCGGGCGCTCGCCACGACCCGCACCGCGTTCCCGTACCGCGCGGCCATCGTCGGCGACCCTCTCGACCAGCTGGCCGCGCTCGCCGAGACGCCCACCGCGACCCCGGCGCGGGCCCGCGCCAAGAGCGCGTTCGTCTTCGCCGGCCAGGGTGCGCAGCGGCCGGGCATGGGCGCCGGGCTGTACCGGCGCTTCCCGGTCTTCGCCGAAGCCTTCGATGCCGTGTGCGCGCTGCTGGACCCGCTGCTGGACCGGCCGCTGCGGGAGGTCGTCTTCGCCGGGGACGGCACGCTGCTGAACCGGACCGACTGGACGCAACCGGCGACCTTCGCCCTCGGCGTCGCGCAGTTCCGGCTGCTGGAGTCGTTCGGGGTCACGCCGTCCTGGCTCGCCGGGCACTCGGTCGGCGAGATCGCCGCCGCGCACGTCGCCGGGGTGTTGTCGCTGGAGGACGCCTGCACGCTGGTCGCCGCCCGCGGCCGCCTGATGGCCGCGCTCCCGGCCGGCGGCGCGATGGCCGCGGTCCGCGCGCCCGAAGCGAGCGTCCGCGAGTTCCTGGTGGACGGCGTGACGATCGCCGCGGTCAACGGCCCCGCCGCGGTCGTGGTCGCGGGCCCCGAAGCCGCCGTCACGCGGACCACCGACGCGCTCACCGAAGCCGGGCACCACGTCCGGCGGCTCGCGGTCAGCCACGCCTTCCACTCGCCGCTGATGGACCCGATCCTCGACGACTTCGCCGAAGTGCTGGCGGGCTTGGCGTTCGGCGAGGCGCGGCTGCCCATCGTGTCCACGGTGACCGGCGAACTCGCCGAACCGCGCACGCCCGGGTACTGGCTCGAACACGTTCGCGAGCCCGTCCGGTTCGCCGACGCCGTGCGCGTGCTCGGCGAGCGGGGTGCCGCCGCCGTCGTCGAACTGGGCCCGGACGGCTCGCTGTCCGCCGCCGCGAGCGAAACCCTCGGCTCCGACGTCGCCTGCGTTCCGCTGCTGCGTCGTGACCAAGCCGAGGAGACCGCGTTCGTGACGGCGCTGGGCCGCCTGCACGTGGCCGGGGTGCGGGTCGGCTGGCCCGCGTTCTTCGGTCCCGCCGACGGCCCCGGCCCGGACCTGCCGACCTACCCGTTCCAGCGGGAGCGCCACTGGCCACGCACGTCCGGCGCGGTACCGGGCGACCTCGGCTCCGTGGGACTCGACGGTGCCCGGCACCCCCTGCTCGGCGCGGGCGTCGAACTGCCGGACTCCGGCGGGTTCCTCTTCACCGCCCGGCTTTCGCTGCGCACGCAGCCGTGGCTGGCCGGCCACTTCGTGCTCGGCGCGGCCCTGCTGCCCGGCACCGCCTACCTCGACCTCGCGATCCGCGCCGCCGACCGCGCGGGCTGCGACCGCGTCGACGAGCTGACCCTCGAAGTCCCCCTGGTGTTGCCGGCCGAAGGCGCGGTGCGGCTGCAGGTCGTCGTCGGCCCGGCCGGTCCCGCGGGCGATCGTGCCCTCGCCGTCTACTCCAGCCCCGACGGTGGTGGCGAGCAGCCGTGGACGCGGCACGCCAGTGGCCGCCTCGGCACCGGCACCACCACGCCGGACGACTCGGCCGCCTGGCCGCCGCCGGACGCCGAACCGATTGCCCTGGACGGGTTCTACGAGCGGCTGGCCTCGGGTGGGTTCGCCTACGGGCCGCTGTTCCGCGGGCTCAAGGCCGTCTGGCGCACGCCGGAAGCGGTGTTCGCCGACGTCGTGCTGCCCGAGGAGGCCGAGCGGGACGCGGCGGCCTTCGGGCTGCACCCGGCCCTGCTGGACGCGGTCCTGCACGCCGCCGAACACGCCGGGCTGACCGAAGTGGACGGGGGGCGCCTCCCGTTCGCGTGGAGCGACGTCACCCTGCACGCGGGCGGCGCGGCGGTCGTGCGGGCCAAGCTGACCCGGCGCGGCGAAGACTCCGTCGCCATCGAACTGCGCGACGCGGCCGGTGACCCGGTCGCCACGGTCGGGTCGCTCGTGCTGCGCCCCGCGGCCCCGGCCCGGACCCGGCCCGTCGACTCGCTGTACCACCTGGACTGGGTTCCCGCGCCCCGCCCGGCAGAGGAAGCCGGACCCGGCTGGGCCGTGCTCGACGACTTCGCGGCAATCGCCGAGGCCGCCCCCGAGGTCGTCGTCCACCACGTCCCGGCCCGCGAGCCGGGACCCGGCGGGGTGCGCGCCGCGACCGCCGAAGCCCTTGCACTGCTGCAATCCTGGACCTCGACCCCGGCGCTGAACGACTCGCGGCTGGTCTTCGTCACCCGCGGCCTGGACGACCTCGCCACCGCGGCCGTCTGGGGCCTGGTGCGTTCCGCGCAGCGCGAGCACCCCGGCCGGTTCTACCTGTCCGATGTGGACGGCGCACCGCAGTCCATCGCGGCGCTGCCCGCCGTGGTGGCGTCGGGCGAACCGCAGACGACGGTGCGCGGCGGCGAGATCAGCGTCGCCCGGATCGCCCGCGTCTCGCCCGCCGACGACGTTCCGCCGAGGTGGGACGAAGGGACCGTGCTCATCACCGGCGGCACCGGCGGGCTCGGCGCCACGCTGGCCCGCCACCTGGTCACCGCGCACGGGGCCCGGCGGCTGCTGCTGGTCAGCCGCCGGGGCCCGGACGCCCCCGGCGCGGCCGACCTGGTCGCCGAGCTGACCGCGGCCGGCGCCGCGGTCGACGTCGCCGCGGCGGACGTCGCCGACCGCGGCGAGCTGGCCCGCGTGCTGGACGGCGTCACGCTGTCCGCCGTCGTGCACACCGCCGGTGTCCTCGACGACGGCGTCCTCGGCTCGCTCACCCCCGAGCGGCTCGGCACCGTGCTGGCACCGAAGTTCGACGCCGCCTGGCACCTCGACGAGCTGACCCGCGACCTCGACCTGACCGCGTTCGTCGTCTACTCCTCGGTCGCCGGCACCTTCGGCGCGGCCGGGCAGGCGAACTACACCGCCGCGAACGCGGCCGTCGACGCCCTCGTCCGCCGTCGCCGGGCCCGCGGCCAGAAGGCGCTGTCGCTCGGCTGGGGCGCCTGGTCGCGAGCCGGCGGCATGACCGCCACCCTCACCGGCGCCGACCTGCGGCGGATGGCCGCCACCGGCCTGCCCGCGCTCGAACCGGACCACGCGCTCGCCCTGTTCGACGCGGCCTGCGCCACCGGTCTCGACACCGTGCTGCCGGTCCGCCTGGACTTCGCCGCACTCGCTGCCCAGCCCGAGGTGACGCACCTGCTGTGGGGCCTCGTCCGCCCCCCTGCCCGGAAGGCCGCGGCCACCGTGGCGCGCCTCGACGGTCCGCTGCTCGGCCGCACCGAAGCCGAGCGGTCCCGAGCCGTGCTCGACCTCGTCCGCGCCCAGGTCGCCGCCGTGCTCGGGCACTCCGGCACCGCCGGGGTCGCGGCCGACCGGCCGTTCCGCGAGCTGGGCTTCGACTCGCTCACCGCGGTCGAGCTGCGCAACCGCCTCGACGCGGCCACCGGCCTGCGGCTGCCCGCCACGCTCACCTTCGACTACCCGACCCCGGCCGAGCTGACCGCGTTCCTGCTCGGCGAAATCGACGGCGAGGCCGACGTTCCCGAGCCGGTCACCACGGCCGCCGCGGTGAGCGGCGACCCGATCGTCATCGTCGGCATGGGCTGCCGCTACCCGGGTGGCGTCGGCTCGCCCGAGGACCTCTGGGCCCTCGTCGAGCAGGGCGTCGACGCCGTCACCGACTTCCCGGCCAACCGCGGCTGGGACGTCGACGGCCTCTACCACCCCGACCCCGACCACGCCGGCACGTCCTACACCCGCAGCGGTGGCTTCCTGCACGACGCGGGGGAGTTCGACCCGGCGTTCTTCGGGATGAGCCCGCGGGAAGCCCTCGCGACCGACTCGCAGCAGCGGCTGCTGCTCGAGGTCTCCTGGGAAGCCGTCGAGCGGACCGGCGTCGACCCGCGTTCGCTGCGCGGGTCCCGCACCGGCGTGTTCGTCGGCGTCATGTACTCCGACTACGGGATGCTGCTGCAGAGCAGCCCGGACACCGAGGGCTACCAGGGCAACGGCAGTGCGCCGAGCGTCGCCTCCGGCCGCGTCGCCTACGCGTTCGGCTTGGAAGGCCCCACCCTGACGGTCGACACGGCGTGTTCGTCGTCGCTCGTCGCCCTGCACCTCGCGGCCCGTGCCCTGCAGAACGGGGAGTGCTCACTGGCCCTCGCCGGCGGCGTCACGGTGATGTCGACGCCGAGCACGTTCATCGGCTTCAGCCGCCAGCGCGGGCTGTCCGCCGACGGCCGCTGCAAGTCCTTTTCGGACAGTGCCGACGGCGTGGGCTGGTCCGAAGGCGCCGGGATCCTCGTCCTGGAGCGGATGTCCGACGCCAAGCGCAACGGCCACGAGATCCTCGCCGTCGTCCGCGGCAGCGCGGTCAACTCCGACGGCGCGTCCAACGGCCTCACCGCCCCGAACGGCCCGGCCCAGCAACGCGTGATCAGCCAGGCACTGGCCGCCTCGGGACTTTCCGGCGCGGACATCGACGTCGTCGAGGCGCACGGCACCGGCACCACCCTCGGCGATCCGATCGAAGCCCAGGCGCTGCTGGCCACCTACGGCCGGGACCGCGCCGAGGGCGAGCCGCTGCTGCTCGGGTCGATCAAGTCGAACCTCGGCCACACCCAGGCCGCGTCCGGCGTCGCCGGGATCATCAAGATGGTGCAGGCCATGCGGACCGGCTCGCTGCCGCGCACCCTGCACGTCACCGAGCCGTCCTCGCACGTCGACTGGGCGAGCGGCGCGATCGAGCTGCTCACCGAGCCGCGGGCCTGGCCGGACCGCGGCCGCCCGCGCCGCGCCGCCGTGTCGTCGTTCGGCATCAGCGGCACCAACGCCCACACCGTGCTCGAAGCCCCGCCGGCCGTGCCGGTGCCGCCGCGGGCCGGGCCATCGTCGTCGGTGGTGGCCTGGCCGCTGTCCGGCCGGACCTCCGAAGCGGTGCGGGAGCAGGCTTCCCGGCTGCTCACGCACCTCGCCGGGCACCGCGACGCGAGCGCGTCCGACATCGGGTTCGCACTGGCCACCACCCGGACGCAGTTCGCCGAACGCGCGGTCGTCGCCGGCGAAACCCGGACCGACCTCGAGACCCGCCTGGAGGTGCTGGCCCGCGGCGGCAGTGTTGCCGGGCTGGTCACCGGGACGGCGGGGGAGCAGGTGCCCGCGTTCCTCTTCGCCGGCCAAGGCAGCCAGCGCGCCGGGATGGGCCGCGACCTCTACGCGCGCTTCCCGGCGTTCGCCGAGGCACTCGACACCGTGCTCGCGCGGCTCGACCGGGAGCTCGACCGCCCGCTGCGGGAGCTGCTGTTCGCCGAAGACGCCACCGCGCTCGACGAGACGCAGTACGCGCAGCCCGCGCTGTTCGCCTTCGAAGTCGCGCTGTACCACCTGGTCCGATCGTGGGGGATCACGCCGGAGTACCTGGCCGGGCACTCGATCGGCGAGATCGCCGCCGCGCACGTCGCCGGGGTGTTCACCCTCGACGACGCCTGCACGCTGGTCGCGGCCCGCGGCCGGCTCATGCAGCAGCTGCCGGAAGGCGGCGCGATGATCGCCGTGCAGGCCACCGCGGACGAGGTCCGGCCGTTGCTGGCCGGCCACGAGGACGAGGTCGCGCCGGCCGCGGTCAACGGGCCGTCGTCGGTCGTCGTCTCCGGTGCCGCAGGGCGCGTCGAAGAGATCGCCGCGCACTTCGCAGCCGACGGCCGCAAGACCCGCCGGCTGCGCGTCAGCCACGCTTTCCACTCGCCGCTGATGACGCCGATGCTCGACGACTTCCGCAAGGTCGTCGCCGGGCTCACCTGCTCGGCGCCGGAGCTGCCGATCGTCTCGACGGTCACCGGCGATCTGGTCACCGCGTCGACGCTGGCATCGCCCGAGCACTGGGTGGAGCAGGTGTGGCGGCCGGTGCTGTTCGGGCCCGCCGTGCGGCGGCTGACCGAGCTGGGTGTCACCGCCTTCGCCGAGATCGGACCCGACGCCACGGTCTCGGCCATGGCCGCGGAATCCTTGGCCGACGGCCGGGTCGCCGTTCCGTTCCTGCGCCGCGACCGGGCCGAAGCCGACGCGGTGACCGAAGCCTTCGGACGGTTGCACGTGTCCGGCGTCGCCCTCGACTGGCCGGCGGTGTTCGGCCCGGACGCGCGGGTCGTGCCGCTGCCCACCTACGCGTTCCAGCACCAGTGGATCTGGCCGGGCGGCGGACCGGCCCAGGCCGGCGACGTCGCGGCGGCCGGGCTCTGGGCCGCCGGGCACCCCCTGGTCGGCGCCGCGGTCGAGCTGCCGGATTCCGGCGGCCTGCTGTTCACCGGGCGCCTGTCGCTCGCCGCGCAGCCGTGGCTGGCCGGGCACACCGTCGGCGGGACCGTGGTGGTCCCCGGCACGGCGCTGCTGGAGCTGGCCGTGCGCGCCGGTGACCAGGCCGGCTGCCCGCGCGTCGACGAGCTGACCCTGGAGGCCCCGCTGGTCGTCCCGGACGGCGGCCGGGTCTTCGTCCAGGTCGCGGTCAGCGGCGCCGGCGAGGACGGCGCCCGCACCCTGCGCGTCTATTCCCGTGACGACGGTGAGCCGGGCGCGGACTGGACCCGGCACGCGAGCGGCACCCTGGTGCCCGCGATCGACGAGCCCGTCGCCGGCCTCGCCGAGTGGCCACCCCCCGGTGCGGAGGCCGTCGACCTGACCGGCTTCTACGACACGATGGCCGACCGCGGCCTCGGCTACGGCCCGATGTTCCAGGGCCTGACCCGGGCCTGGCGGCACGGCGACGACGTCTACGCCGAGGTCGCGCTGGCCGAAGACGACCACGACGCCGCCGCGGAGTTCGTCGTCCACCCGGCTCTGCTGGATTCCGCGCTGCACGCGGCTTCGCTGCTGGACGTGAGCGGCGGCCTGCCGTTCAGCTGGTCCGGTACCGCCTTCCTGGCCTCCGGTGCCACGGCGCTCCGGGTCCGGCTCACCCCGGTCGAGGGCTCGATCGAGGTCACCGCGACCACCCCGGACGGCACGCCGGTCGTCGCGGTCCGCTCCCTGGACCTGCGGGCCGTGCCCACCGTGGCCGCCCCGGCACCGACCGGCTACCAGCTGACCTGGCCGTTGCTCCCCGAAGCCTCCGCCATCCCCTCCTCACCGCCGTTCACGCTCCTGCGGGTGCCCACCGCGGCCGGACCGGTTCCCGCTGCCGTCCGCGAAGTGACCGCCCGGGTGCTGGCGGACGTCCAGCACGGGCTCACCGCGGAGCCCGCACTGGTCGTCGTCACCCGCCACGGCGTCGCCGTCGAGCCGGCCGAGCACGTCGACCTCGCGCACGCCGCCGTCTGGGGCTTGCTCCGGGCGGCCCAGCTGGAGAACCCGGGCCGGATCGTCCTCCTGGATTCGGACGCCGACGAGGTCCCGGACACGGCCGTCGCGGGCGCCCTCGCCGCCGTCGAACCCCAGGTGGCCCTGCGCGCGGGCCGCCTCCACACCGCCCGCCTGACCCCGGCACTTTCCCGTGAAAGTGCCCCGTCCTGGGATCCGGACGGGACGGTGCTCATCACCGGGGGCACCGGAGGGCTGGGGGCAACCTTCGCCCGGCACCTGGCCGCCGAGCACGGGGTGCGGAACCTGCTGCTGCTCGGTCGGCGGGGAAACGCGGCGCCGGAGGTCGCGGACCTCGTCGCGGAGCTGGCGAAGCTGGGTGCCCAAGCCCGGGTCGTCGCCTGCGACGTCAGCGACCGTGACGCACTCGCGAAGGTCCTGGAAGAGGTCGAGCCGACCGCCGTCGTGCACGCGGCGGGTGTTCTCGACGACGGCGTCCTCGGCGCCCTGACCCCGGAACGCCTCGACACCGTCTTCGCGCCCAAGGTCGACGCGGCCTGGCACCTGCACGAACTCACCGCACCCGAGACCCGGCTGGTCTTCTTCTCTTCGATCGCGGGCACGCTCGGCGCGGCCGGCCAGGGCAACTACGCCGCCGCCAACGCGTTCCTCGACGCGCTCGCCCACCAGCGGGCCGCCGAGGACAAGGCCGCGGTCTCGATCGCCTGGGGCGCCTGGAACTCCGGCACTGGCATGACCGGCACGCTCACCGACGCCGAACTGGGCCGGATGCACCGCTCCGGCCTGCCGCCGCTGTCCACAGAGGACGGAACTGCGCTGTTCGACGCCGCGCTGGGCACCGGCCTCCCCGCGGTCGCGGCCCTGCGGCTCGACCTCGCCGTGCTGCGCGGCCAGGACCCGCTCCTGCCTGCCCTGCGCGGTCTGGTCACCACGGCGCCGCGGCGCACCACGACCGTCGAGCCCGGCGGCGACCTGGCCGCCCGGCTGGCGCCGCTGCCGGTCGAGGAACGGCTCCCGGTCACCGTCGGCCTGGTCGGCAAGCAGGTGCAAGCCGTACTCGGGCACGACGGGACGGTCGGCGCCGAGGTCGGCTTCACCGATCTCGGCTTCGACTCGCTGACGTCGGTGGAACTGCGCAACCGCCTGGAGGCGCGGACCGGGCTGCGGCTGCCCGCGACGCTGGTGTTCGACCACCCGACGATCACCCGGGTCGCCGAATTCCTCGTCGCGTCCGCGCTCGGGGACGGCGCGGCCGCCCGCCCGGCACTGGCCGAAATCGAAAAGCTGGAACACCTGCTGTCGGCCGTCGCCTCCGACGACGACGCCCGCGCCGCGATCACCGTGCGGCTGCAAGCCCTGCTCGTCAAGTGGACCGGACCCGGCGACGCGGCCGGAACGCCGTCCGCCGGCGGACTGGGCGCCGACGAGCTCCTCGCGTTCATCGACAACGATCTGGGGGTGAAGTGACCCGTGGCGACCGAAGCCGAGCTGCTCGACTACCTCCGCCGGGTGACCGCCGACCTGCAACGCACCCGCGAGCGCCTGGTGGCCGCGGAGTCCGCGGGCGACGAGCCGATCGCCGTGGTCGGCATGAGCTGCCGCTACCCCGGCGACGTCGACACCCCCGAAGCGCTGTGGCGGCTGGTCGACGACGGCACCGACGCGATCTCCGGCTTCCCGGACGACCGCGGCTGGCCGCTGGCCGATCTGCTCGGCGACGTCGGCGGCCCCGGCACGTCGGCGACCGCCGAGGGCGGCTTCCTGCACGGCGCCGGCGGCTTCGACGCGGCGTTCTTCGGGATGAGCCCGCGCGAGGCGCTGGCCACCGACCCGCAGCAGCGGCTGCTGCTGGAAACCGCGTGGGAAGCGTGTGAAAGCGCGGGCATCGACCCTCTTTCCCTGCGCGGCAGCGACACCGGCGTGTTCGTCGGCGTGATGTACAACGACTACGCGATCGCGTTGCAGGGCGTCACCGAAGACCTGGAGGGCTACCAGAGCAACGGCAGCGCCGGCAGCGTCGCCTCCGGGCGCATCTCCTACACCTTCGGCTTCGAAGGCCCGACCGTCAGCGTCGACACCGCGTGCTCGTCGTCGCTGGTCACCCTGCACCTCGCCGCCCAGGCCCTGCGCCGCGGGGAATGTTCCCTCGCGCTCGCCGGCGGGGTCGCGATCATGTCGACGCCGATGGTGTTCATCGAGTACAGCCGCCAGGGCGCGCTGTCGCCGACCGGCCGCTCCCGCGCGTTCGCCGAGGGCGCCGACGGCACGGGCTGGTCCGAAGGCGTCGGCATGCTCGCGCTGGAAAAGCTGTCCGACGCCCGCCGCAACGGCCACGAGGTCCTCGCCGTGCTGCGCGGGTCCGCGGTCAACTCCGACGGCGCCTCCAACGGCCTCACCGCGCCCAACGGCCCGTCGCAGCAGCGGGTGATCCGCGCCGCGCTGGCCGACGCGAAGCTCTCACCGTCCGAAGTGGACGTCGTCGAGGCGCACGGCACCGGCACCAGCCTCGGCGACCCGATCGAGGCGCAGGCGCTGATCTCGGTGTACGGCCAAGACCGCCCCGAAGGCCGCCCGTTGTGGCTCGGCTCGCTGAAGTCCAACCTCGGGCACACCCAGGCCGCGGCCGGGGTCGGCGGCGTGCTGAAGATGATCCTCGCCATGCGCAACGGTGTCCTGCCGCGCACCCTGCACGTCGACCGGCCGTCGACGAAGATCGACTGGACCGCCGGTGACGTCGAGCTGCTCACCGAACCCCGCCCGTGGCCGCGGACCGGGGCGCCGCGCCGGGCCGCCGTGTCGTCGTTCGGCGTCAGCGGGACCAACGCGCACGTCGTCCTCGAACAGGCCCCGCCCGCCGAGCCCGCCGAGCCCGTGGCGGAACCGGCCGCGATCCCGTGGGTGCTGTCGGCGAAGTCGCCGGAAGCCCTCGCCGCGCAGGCCGCCCGGCTGCTGGCCCACCTCGACGAGCACCCGGCGCAGTCCTTGGCGGGGATCGCCCGCACCCTGCTGGCCCGCAGCCGGTTCGACCACCGCGCCGTCGTCGCCGGGACCGGGCACGCCACCCTGCGGGAAGGCTTGTCCGCGCTCGCGGCGGGCGTCCCGGCCCCGACCGTGGCCACCGGCACGGTGACCGCCGCGCCCGGCCCGGTGTTCGTGTTCCCCGGCCAGGGCTCGCAGTGGCCCGAGATGGCGGTGGCCCTGCTGGAAACCCAGCCGGTCTTCCGCGCCCGCATCGAAGAGTGCGCCGAAGCCTTGCGGCCGTACGTCGGCTGGTCACTGCTGGACGTCCTGACCGGCGCCGAGGGCGCCCCCTCGGCCGACCGGGTCGACGTCGTGCAGCCGGTGCTGTTTTCGGTGATGGTGTCGCTGGCGCACCTGTGGCGCTCCTACGGCGTCCGGCCCGCCGCGGTGCTCGGGCACTCGCAGGGCGAGATCGCCGCCGCGTGCTTCGCCGGGGTGCTGTCGCTGCCCGAAGCCGCGCGGATCGTGACCCTGCGCAGCCGCCTGATCGGCGACCGGCTGGCCGGGCACGGCGGCCTGCTGTCGGTGATGGCGTCGGAGGCCGAAGTCGGCGAGCTGCTCGGCGACTTCGAAGGCACCCTCTCGATCGCCGCGGTCAACGGGCCGCGCACGGTCACCGTCGCCGGTGCGCCGGAAGCGCTGACCACGCTGGAAAAACGCCTGTCGGCGGCCGGGCTCATGCGCTGGCGCGTCGAGGGCGTCGACTTCGCCGCGCACAGCCCCCAGGTGCGCGTGCTGCACGACGAACTCCTCGAGGTCCTCGGCGAACTGCACCCCGGCGAGTCGGAGATCCCCTTCTTCTCCACCGCCGACCAGCGGTGGCTCGACGGCCCGGAAATGGACGGCGAATACTGGTACCGCAACCTGGAACGCACGGTGCGGTTCGACGCCGGCGTCCTCGCCGCGCTCGACCGCGGTGCCCGGCACTTCGTCGAGATCAGCCCACAGCCGGTGCTCAGCCTCGGCCTGCAGGCACTGCTGGAGCAGTCGGGTACGGGTGCGACGGCGTCGGCGACCTTGCTGCTCGGCCACGGCGGCCCCGACCGGTTCCTGGCCGCGCTCGGCGCCGCCTTCGCCCGCGGCGCCGACGTCGGCTGGCACCTCGTGGTCCCCGCCGAGGGGGAACGCGTCGCACTGCCGACGTACCCCTTCCAGCGCACGGACTTCTGGCCGCGCGCCGCGCTGCAGGCGACCGGCGACATCACCGCGCTCGGCCTCGCGTCCGCCGGCCATCCGCTGCTCGGCGCCGTGACGGCGTTGCCCGACACGGAAGGTTTCCTGTTCACCTCACGGCTGGCGGTTCCCACGCACCCGTGGCTGGCCGAGCACACGTTCGGCGGCGCGGTCCTGCTGCCCGGCACCGCGTTCCTCGAGCTGGCCATCCGCGCCGGAGACGAGGCCGGCTGCCCGGTCGTCGACGAGCTGACCCTGGCCGTGCCGCTGGTGGTCCCGCCCGGACAGGCCGTGCGGACGCAGGTGGTGCTCGGCCCGCTGACCCCGGCCGGGCGGCGCACCCTGTCCGTCTACGCCCGGCCCGACGCCGGGGAAGAGCCGTGGACCTGCCACGCCACCGGCGTCCTGCGCGCCGGCGACGTGCCCGAAGCGGGGAAGTTCTCCGCCGAGTGGCCGCCGGCGGGCGCCGAGCCGATCGACCTGACCGGGTTCTACGAGACGGCCGCCGAAAACGGCTTCGGGTACGGCCCGCTGTTCCGCGGGCTCGCCAAGGCGTGGCGGCACGGCGACGACGTCTACGCCGAAGTCGCGCTGCCGGAAGCCAACCGCCCCGAAGCGGCCGCGTGCGCGCTGCACCCGGCGCTGCTCGACGCCGCTCTGCACGCGGCGTCGTTCACCGGCGAAGGACGCAGCAGGCTGCCGTTCTCGTGGACCGACGTCGAGCTGTACGCGGTCGGCGCGTCCCGGGCCCACGTGCGGATCAGCCCGACCGGCCCCGACAGCGTCCGCGTCGAGCTCGCCGACACCGCCGGCACGCCGATCGTGTCCGTCGGCTCGCTGCTGCTGCGGGCCGCCGGCCCCGTCGAGGCCGCTCCGGCGCACGGCGACAGCCTCTTCCGCTGGGAGTGGCAGCCGGTGCCGTCCCCGGAGCCCGGCCGGCTCGCCGACGGCACGTGGGTCGTCGCCGGTGCCGACGAGTTCGGGCTGACCGGCGCCGTCTACACCCTCGGCCGCGCGGTCGAGACGTTCCTCGGCATCGGCGCCCTGTCCCGGGCCCTGGACGACGGTCTGCCCGCGCCGCAGGTGATCCTGATGCCGCTGGTGCCGGTGCGGCCGGAGAACGACCGCGAAGCGGCCCGCGACCTGACGAAGTGGGTGCTGGGCGAGGTCCAGGCGTTCCTCGGGGAGGACCGGCTGCGCACCACGCGGCTGGTGTTCGTCACCCGCGGCGCCACCGAGGACGGCCTGGCGGGCGCGACCGCGTGGGGTCTGCTGCGCTCGGCGCAGACCGAGAACCCCGGCCGGATCGTGCTGGCCGACCTCGAACGCGAAGGCGACCAGTCCATCCGGGACCTGCTGCCGCTGCTGCCCGGCCTGCTCGCCTCGGGCGAGCCGCAGGTCGTGCTGCGCGACGGCGTGCCGCACGTCGGCCGCCTCACGCGGGTGCGCGGCGAGGAATCCACTGTGGACTGGACGGGGGGCAAGGTGCTCGTCACCGGTGGCACCGGGGCGCTGGCCCGGTCGGTCGCCCGGCACCTGGTCACCGAGCACGGTGCCCGCGAATTGCTGCTGGTCAGCCGCAGCGGCCCGGCGGCACCCGGCGCGGCGGAGTTCGCGGCCGAGCTCGACGCCACGGTGGACATCCGGGCGTGCGACGTGTCCGATCGGGACGCGCTGGCCCGGCTGCTGGCCGCCGAGCCGTCGGTGCGGGCGATCGTGCACACCGCCGGTGCGCTGGAGGACGGCGTCCTCGGCTCGCTGACCCCGAAGAAGCTCGACACGGTGTTCGCGCCGAAGCTCGACGCGGCCTGGCACCTGCACGAACTGACCCGCGACCGCGAACTGACGGCGTTCGTGCTGTTCTCGTCGTTCGCCGGGTTGGCGGGCAACGCCGGACAGGCCAACTACGCCGCCGCAAATGCCTTCCTCGACGCGCTCGCCCGCCACCGCCGTGCCCTCGGCCTGCCGGGGACGTCGATCGCGTGGGGCACCTGGGCCGGCGACCGCAGTGTGATGGCCGCCCGGCTGGACGAGACCGGCCGCCGCCGCCAGGAACGCGGGGGAGCACTGGCGCTGTCGCCCGAGCAGGGCCTGGCGCTGTTCGACGCCGCGCTGGCCCGCCCGGCCGAGCCGGTGCTCGCCGCCATCCGGCTCGACCTGGCCGCGATGCGCGCGGCCGGCGAGGTCCCGCGGATGATGTACGCCCTGCTGCCGCCGCCGTCCCGCCGCTCGGCGGCCACGACGGAGCAGGACGCGGGCTCGTTCGCCCGCGCGTACGCGCAGCTGCCCGACGGTGCCCGGCCGGCCGCGGTGCTCGACCTGGTCCGCGGCCTGGCCGCCGCGGTGCTCGGGCACCCGGGTGCGGCCGCCGTGCCGGTCGACGGCAGCTTCCCGGAGCTGGGTTTCGACTCGCTGACCGCGATGGACCTGCGCAACCGCCTGCAGGCGGCCACCGGCCTGATCCTGCAGGTCGGCGTGGTGTTCGACCACCCGACCCCGGCGGAGCTGGCCGCCCACCTGGCCGCCGAACTCGCCGTCGAACCGGCGTCCGGCGAGGTGACCACGACGGTGTCGGTGCAGGCCCCGGAGACGATCGCGGGCCTGTTCACCGAAGCGCTGAAAGCCGGGCAGCAGGCGGACGCGATCGCGTTCCTGCGCGCGGCGGCGACGTTGCGCCCGAAGTTCCGCACGTCGGCGGAGCTGACCCGCCCGATCCGCCCGCTGCGGCTGGCCCGCCGGTCCCCGGACGCGGCGCCCGGCCCGCACCTGATCTGCGTCCCGGCGCTGGTGGCGATGGCGGGGGTGCAGCAGTACTCGCTGTTCGCGGCGTCCTGCCGCGGTCGCCACGACGTCTCGGCGGTGCCGATCCCGGGCTTCACCGACGGCGAAGCCCTCCCGGCCGACCGTCAGGCCCTGGTGGCGGCGGAGGCCGACGCGATCTCGGCGTACACGGGCGGCGAGCCGTCGATCGTGCTCGGCGTGTCCACCGGCGGCCTGCTGGTGCACGCGATCGCGACCGAGCTGTGCCGCCGCGGCACGCCTCCGGCCGGCGTCGCGCTGCTGGACCCGTACGCGGTGGACAGCGAGTTCGTCGCGAGCGCGGGGGGCGGGCTGATGCAGGGGCTGTACAAGCGCAACCAGCAGTACACCGAGGTGACGAGCGCGGGGCTGTCGGCGATGGCGTGGTGCTTCGACCTGATGGAGGGCTGGGAGCTGGGGCCGCTGCCGTGCCCGACGCTGCTGGTCCGCGCGTCGGAACCGATCGTCGCGGCCCAGGAGGCCGTGGACTGGCGCTCGGCCTGGCCCCACGCGGACACGGTGACGGATGTGCCGGGCAACCACTTCACGATCGTCGAGGAGCACATCGCGGACGCGGTCGCGGCGGTCCAGGCCTGGCTGCCCCGGGTCGGCTAGGTCGCGGCAGGAGTGCGCCCCAAGGCCACCTCCGGTGCATGGACGCACCCGAGGTGGCCTTGGGGCGCACTTCGCTTCCCCCGCCGCCACCCTCGACCCTCGACGGAGACGCGCCGCGGTGTTGATCCAGCGCGACCAGGGCCGCCCTGGAGCGCACCGACCGATCCACGGACCGGGCGCGCGGAAAACCCCGGCACCTGGGGTTGTGCCGGGGTTTTCCGCCGCGGGAAGGCAGTCCGCGAGACTCAGGGGACGGGGTCGGGGGCGGTCCGCTCCAGCACCGGCGTCTTCGTGTTCGGCGCCAGCACGGGCTCGGCCGGGGCGGCGGGGACCGAGACCTTCGCCGCCGCGCGCTTGGCCGCCTGGCGGCCCAGCGCCTTGTAACGGGCCCGGTGGTTGAACCACTCCGCGATCAGCAGGTTGACCACCCACGGGATCCACGACGTCAGCGTCGACACCTGGTCCTGCACCGCCGGCGGGCCGTCGACGCCCATCGTGAAGACCTCCGGCTCCAGCCAGAGGATCACCGGACCCAGCCAGAAGCGGGACGCCAGGATCGAGAAGCACAGCGCGAAACTGCGCAGCATCCACTCGCGGTGCTCGACGATCCGGCCCTGCCGCGCCCGGCGGAAGCCGACGATCGTCGTGATCAGCCACAGCAGGCCCAGCAGCGCGTTGCCCGCCTTCTGGCCCGGGCCGTGCGTGAGGAACGGCGTGATCGTCAGGATCGCCAGGCCCGCCGGCAGGGCGCCGCCGAGGACGTAGACACGGCCGGAGATGCGGTGCAGCTTCGGGTTGCGGTTGCGCAGCCACGGCCAGACCTGGATCGCCGCCGTCACGAACGCCACCGAGCCGAAGAGGATGTGCGCCACCAGCAGCGGGTAGTAGAACGGCAGGTCGAGGCGGGTCGCCGCGGTCGACTTGCTCGGGTCGAAGCCCAGGTAACTGGGCAGCCGGAACGCGAGGAACGCGAACACCAGGAAGTAGAACGGGACGATCCAGGGGCGTCTCAACGCCGTTCCGATGCGTGACATGGTTCGCCTTCCTCACGGGACATCCGGCGCGAAGAGCATGCCGCCGCGAAACCACGGAAAACCCCAGACTTCGCGCCGGGGGCCGGGCAGCCCGGGCCGATCTCTGGGGAAAAACCGGCCCCGGCGACGGCATAGTCGCTTTCGACCTGAACCCCGGCGGTGGCTCCGGCGTCGTGAGGCGACCCGGGCGTCCGCCCGAACCGGATCACTGGGAGCGCCGCGGTGGATCGAGCCGAGCACGTTGCCCGCGAAGGTGCTGTCGCGATCGTGGGCCTGGCCTGCCGCCTGCCCGCGGCGCCCGCACCCGGTGCCTTCTGGACCCTGGTGCGCGACGGCGCCGACGGCACGACGGAGGTCCCGGAACACCGCCGGTCCTCGGTCCCGCCGGAGACCCGCCGCGGCGGGTTCCTGTCCGAAGTGGACACCTTCGACGCCGCGTTCTTCGGCATCCCGGCCCGCGAGGCCGCGACGATGGACCCGCAGCAGCGCCTCGCCCTCGAGCTGGGCTGGGAGGCCCTCGAAGACGCGCGGATCGTGCCGTCGCGCCTCGAAGGCACCTCGACCGGCGTCTTCGTCGGCGCGAGCGCGGACGACTACGCGACGCTGCTCAAGCAGGGCGGCGCGAACGCGATCGGGCACCACACGCTCACCGGGCAGAGCCGCGCGGTCGTCGCCAACCGCATCTCCTACACCTTCGGGCTGCGCGGGCCGAGCCTGTCGGTGGACACCGGGCAGTCCTCGTCGCTGGTCGCCGTGCACCTCGCCTGCGAGGCGCTGCGCGGCGGCGAGGCCGAGCTGGCGCTGGCCGGTGGCGTCCAGCTGAACCTCGCCCCGGAAAGCACCATCGCCGCCGACCGGTTCGGCGGCCTCTCGCCCGACGGCCGCTGCTACACCTTCGACGCCCGCGCCAACGGGTACGTCCGCGGCGAGGGTGGCGGCTTCGTCGTCCTCAAGCCCCTGACCGCCGCCCTGCGGGACGGCGACCGCATCCACTGCGTCATCGAAGGCGGCGCGGTCAACAACGACGGCTTCAGCGAGACCCTCACGACGCCGAGCGCCGACGCCCAGGAAGCCGTCATCCGGGCCGCGCTGCGCCGCGCGGACGTCCCCGCCGACGCCGTCAAGTACGTCGAGCTGCACGGCACCGGCACCCGCGTCGGCGACCCCCTCGAAGCCGCCGCGCTCGGCGCCGTCTTCGCGCCCGGCCGCGGGGAAGATCCACTGTGGGTCGGCTCGGTCAAGACGAACATCGGGCACCTCGAAGGCGCCGCCGGCATCGCGGGCCTGCTGAAGGTCGCGCTGTCGCTGTCCCACGGCGAAGTGCCGCCCAGCCGCAACCACGAGCACCCGAACCCGGCCATCCGGTTCGACGACTGGCGCCTGCGCGTCGCCCTCGACCCGGTCCCGTGGCCCGGGCCCCACGCCTACGCCGGGGTTTCGTCCTTCGGCATGGGCGGCACGAACTGCCACCTCGTCCTCTCCGCCGCGCCCCGGGTCCCGGAGGAACCCCGGCGCACCCCGTCCGAAACCGCGCCGTGGGTGCTCTCGGCCCGCACCGCGGGCGGCTTGCGCGGCCAGGCCAGGGCCTTGACCACCCTCGACGCCGACCCGCTCGACGTCGCGCACTCCCTGGTCACCACCCGCGGCGCGTTCCCGCACCGGGCCGTCGTGCTCGATCCCGCCGCCCTGCCCGCCCTCGCGGCCGGGGAGCCGTCGGCCGACGTCGTCACCGGCACGGCCGGTGAGCACCGCCTCGCCGTCCTCTTCCCCGGCCAAGGCGCCCAGCGGCCCGGCATGGGCCGAGAGCTGTACGAGCGGTTCCCCGTGTTCGCCGAGGCACTCGACGAGATCTGCGCGCGCTGCGACACCGAACGCCCGCTGCGCGACGTCCTGTTCGCCGAGCCGGGCTCGGCCGACGCCGCAGTGCTCGCCGAGACCGGGCACACCCAGCCCGCGCTGTTCGCCTACGAAGTCGCGCTGTACCGGCTGTTCGCCTCGTGGGGGATCGAGCCGGAGCACGTCGCCGGGCACTCGGTCGGCGAGATCGCCGCCGCCCACGTCGCCGGCGTGCTGTCCCTCGACGACGCCTGCGTGCTGGTCACCGCCCGCGGCCGGCTGATGGGTTCGCTGCCGCCGGGTGGCGCGATGGTCTCCGTCCGCGCCTCCGCTGCCGAGGTCGAACCCCTGCTGGGCGGCGATGTCGTGCTCGCCGCGGTCAACGGCCCGGCTTCGGTCGTGCTCGCCGGTCCCGAAGAGCCGGTGCTGGCACTGGCCGCCCGGTTCGAGGCCGACGGCCGCAAGACCGCCCGCCTGGCCGTCTCGCACGCGTTCCACTCGCCGCTGATGGACCCGATGCTCGCCGAGTACCGCCGGGTCGTCGAGCAGCTCGACCTGCGCCCGCCGCGGCTGCCGATGGTGTCGACGGTGACCGGCCGCGTCATCCGCCAAGCCCAGCTGTGCTCACCCGGGTACTGGGTCCGCCAAGCACGCGACACCGTCCGGTTCGCCGACGCCGTCACCACGCTGTCCCAGCTGGGCAGCACCGCGTTTCTCGAGCTGGGCCCGGACGGCACGCTCACCTCGCTGGTGCGTGCCACCCTGGACGGCGACCCGGTGACCGTGCGGGCTTCGCGGCCCCGGCGCCCGGAAGACGCCGGGGTCCTCGCCGCGCTGGCCGAGCTGCACGTGCGGGGCATCGACGTCGACTGGACGGCGCTCACCGCCGGCGGCAGGCCGCTCGACCTGCCGACCTACGCCTTCGACCGCGCACGCCACTGGTTCGACGCGCCCGAGCCGGCGCCCGCCGCGGCCCCCGTCGACCGTGACCTGCTGAAGCTCGTGCGCGCGGAGGCGGCCGCGGTCCTCGGCGCCGGGATCGCCGAGGTCGACCCGAACACGTCCTTCCGCGAGCTGGGTTTCGACTCGGCGATGAACGTCGACCTGGCCGTCCGGCTCGGCGCCGCCACCGGCCGCACGCTGGCCACGACGGAGCTGTTCGACCACCCCACCGTCCGCGCGCTCGCCGGGCACCTCGACGGCGCCACGCCGAAGACGGCACCCGCGATCGCCGCGGCCGGCGACGCCGATCCGGTGGTCATCGTCGGTCTCGGCTGCCGCTACCCGGGCGGCGCCGGCTCGCCCGGGGAACTCTGGCGGCTCGTCGAGTCCGAAGTGGACGCGATCACCGCGATGCCCGCCGACCGCGGCTGGCCCGCGTCGGTGCTCGGCACCGGGCGGCCCGGCGGGTTCCTCGCCGACGTCGCCGGGTTCGACGCCGGCCTGTTCGGCATCTCGCCGCGGGAAGCGCAGGCGATGGAACCCCAGCAGCGGCTGGTGCTCGAAGTCGTGTGGGAAACCCTGGAACGCGCGGGGATCGCGCCGTCGTCGCTGCGCGGCACCCGGACCGGCGTGTTCGTCGGCGCCACCGCCCAGGACTACGGCCCGCGGCCGGCCGAAGGCACCGGCGACGCCGAGGGGTACGTGCTCACCGGCACCTCGCCGAGCCTGGTCTCCGGCCGGGTCGCCTACGTGCTCGGTACCGGCGGCCCGGCGGTCACCGTGGACACGGCGTGCTCGTCGTCGCTGGTCGCGCTGCACCTGGCCGTGCGGTCGGTGCGCTCGGGCGAGACGTCGCTGGCCATCGCCGGTGGCGTCACGGTGATGGCCGAGCCCGGCATCTTCGTCGAGTTCGCGAAGCAGGGCGGCCTGTCCGAAGACGGGCGCTGCAAGGCGTTCGGCGACGGCGCGGACGGCACCGGCTGGGCCGAAGGCGTCGGCATGGTCGTCGTCGAACGGCTTTCGCGCGCCCGCGAACTCGGCCACGACGTCCTGGCGATCGTGCGCGGCTCGGCGGTCAACTCCGACGGCGCGTCCAACGGCCTCACCGCACCCAGCGGACCCGCGCAGCAGCGCGTGATCCGCGAAGCCCTCGGCGACGCGGGCCTCGTGCCCGCCGACGTCGACGTCCTCGAAGCACACGGCACCGGCACCCGGCTCGGCGACCCGATCGAAGCCCGCGCCGCGCTCGCCGTCTACGGGCAGGACCGGCCGGCCCCGCTGCTGCTCGGGTCGATCAAGTCGAACATCGGGCACACGCAGGCCGCGGCCGGCATCGCGGGCGTCATCAAGATGATCGAAGCGATGCGGCACGGAGTGGTGCCCCGCACGCTGCACGCCGACGTGCCCTCGTCCCACGTGGACTGGACGGCGGGGGCGATCGACCTGGTCACCGCGGCCCGCGACTGGCCGGCCGCCGGCCGCCCACGCCGGGCGGCCGTCTCGTCGTTCGGCATCAGCGGCACGAACGCGCACCTGATCCTGGAGCAGGCTCCGGCGGAGACGGTCGCCGAACCCGCGCGCGAGGTCGCCGTGACCGCCGTCCCGTGGATCGTCTCGGCCCAGTCCGAAGCGGCCCTCCGCGCGGCCGTCGACCGGCTCCGGACGGTGGACGCCGATCCGGTCGACGTCGGCCATTCCCTGCTCACCACCCGTTCTTCGTTCGACCGCCGGGCCGTGCTGCTGGGCGGCGCCGAAATCGCGACCGGCATCGCGCCCCCGGTCGAGCCCGCGGTCGCCGCGGTGTTCGCCGGGCAGGGCACCCAGCGCCCCGGCATGGGCCGCGAGCTGGCCGCGCGGTTCCCGGTCTTCGCGGCCGCGTACGCCGACGTCTGCGCGCACTTCCCGGCCGAGGTGACCGAAGCGATCCACACCGAAGACCCGGCCGTGCTGGACCGCACCGGCGTCGCCCAGCCCGCGCTGTTCGCCCTCGAGGTCGCGCTGTTCCGGCTCGCCGGGTCGCTCGGCGTGCGCGCGGACCGGGTGGCCGGGCACTCGGTCGGCGAGCTGGCCGCGGCGCACGTCGCCGGGGTGCTCGACCTGCCGGACGCGTGCGCGCTCGTCGTCGCGCGCGGCCGCCTGATGGAGGCACTGCCCGAAGGCGGCGCGATGATCGCGCTGCGGGCCACCGAGGACGAGGTCCGGCCGCTGCTGTCCGACGGCGTCGCGATCGCCGCCGTGAACGCCCCCGGGTCGCTCGTCGTCTCCGGCGAGGAGGACGCGCTGCTGCGGCTGGCGGCGTCGTTCGAGGAGGCTCGGCGGCTCTCGGTGTCGCACGCCTTCCACTCGCCGCTGATGGCACCGATGCTCGACGACTTCCGCCGCGTGGCCGGGGAACTGACGTTCCACGAACCCTCGTTGCCGGTCGTGTCGACGGTCACGGGCCGTCCCGCCGAGCCCGGTGAGCTGACCGACCCGGGCTACTGGGTGAACCAGGTCGTCTCGACCGTGCGCTTCGCCGATGCCCTGGAGTCGTTGCGGGACGACGGGATCGGGACGTTCGTCGAGATCGGCCCGGACAGCACCCTGTCCGGCCTGGTCGCGCGCACGTTGCCCGCAGCGTCCCCGGTGCCGCTGCTGCGCGCGGACCGCGCCGAAGAGACCGCGTTCGCGACCGCGCTCGGCCGCCTGCACGTCCTCGGCGCCGAACTCGACTGGACGGCGTTCTACGCCGGCAGCGGCGCCCGCCGGGTCGCCCTGCCGACGTACGCCTTCCAGCACGAACGCTTCTGGGCCACCGCCCGCCCCGCGGCCCGCCCCGTCGACCGCTCGGACCACCCGCTGCTCGGCCCGGCCGTCGAGCTGCCCGGCGAAGACGGCTTCGTGCTCACCGGGCGCGTCTCGCCGGACGCGCTGCCGTGGCCCGCCGACCACGTCGTCGAGGACCGCATCCTGTTCCCCGGCACGGGTTTCGTCGAACTCGCGTTGCGCGCCGGCGCGGAGGCGGGGTGCGGCGCGCTCGCCGAGCTGACCCTCACCGCGCCCCTGCCGCTGGCGAGCGACGGCGTGACCGTGCAGGTCCGCGTCGGCGCCGACGACGGTGGCCGCCCGGTCACCGTCCACTCCCGCACCTCGGACGGCACCTGGACCGAGCACGCCACCGGCCGGCTCGTGCCGGCCGTCCCGGCCCCGGTCCAGCCGGCGGCGGATCGGGGGGCAGCCCTCGACGTCGCCGAGCTGTACCCGACCCTGGCCGCGGCCGGCCTGGACTACGGGCCCGCGTTCCGCGGCGTCCGCGCGGCCTGGCACGAGGGCGACGACCTGTGCGCGGACCTCGTCCTGCCCCCGGAGGCCGGCGACCCCGCGGGTTACCTGCTGCACCCGGCCCTGTTCGACGCCGCCCTGCACCTGGTGCCGTTCCTCGGGCTCGACCCGCGCCCGCGCGCGCGGCTGCCGTTCGTCTGGTCGGACGTCGGCCTGCACGCGGTCGGCGCGTCCACGCTGCGGCTGCGGATCCGCCGCCTGGGTCCGGACACCGTGACCCTGTCGGTGACCGACCCCGAGGGCACGCCGGTCGCCACCGTCGGGTCACTGGTGCTGCGGCCCCCGGCCGACGCGGGCCCGGTGGCGCCGCCGCTGCTGCGGGTCGAGTGGACACCCAAGGACCTCGGTGCTCCGGCCGACCTGACCTGGGCCGTCGTCGGTGCGGACGACCACGGTTTCGGGGCGCTGCTGACCGGCCGGCACGCGGTCCCGGCATCGGCCGACGTCCTGCTCGTGCCGATCCCGGACCCCGTGGGGCTGCCCATCCCGGCCGGTGTCCGCCTGGTGACCTCGACCGTGCTGAGCCACCTGCGCGGGCACCTCGAGGACGACACGCGGCTGGTGTTCGTCACCGGCGGTGGCCCGGTCGCCGCCGCGGCGGAAGGTCTCGTGCGCTCGGCCCAGTCGGAACGGCCGGGCCGGTTCTTCCTGCTCTCCGGCGTGCCCTCGGCGGCCGAGCTGGCCGCGCTGCCGACGTCCGGGGAGACCGAAGCCCGCGTCCGCGACGGCCGGGTCGAGGTACCGCGCCTCGCGCCCGTGCCCACCGCCGAACCCGGGACGGCCGGCTGGGGTGACGGCGCCGTCCTGATCACCGGCGGCACCGGCGGGCTCGGTGCGCACGTCGCGCGGCACCTGGTGACCACCCACGGCGTGGCGCGGCTGGTGCTGGCCGGCCGCCGGGGCGCCGACGCACCCGGTGCCCGTGACCTGGCCGGCGAGCTGACCGCCCTCGGCGCCGAGGTGGCCCTGGTCGCCTGCGACGTCTCCGACCGCGAGGCCGTCGCCGGGTTGCTCGCCGCCCACCCCGTCACCGGCGTGGTGCACGCCGCCGGGGTCCTCGACGACGGCGTGCTCGGCACCCTGACCCCGGATCGCCTCGGCCGCGTCCTCGCCCCGAAGGTGGACGCGGCCTGGCACCTGCACGAGCTGGCACCCGACCTGGCCGCCTTCGTCGTGTTCACGTCGGTGTTCGGCGTGCTCGGCAACGGCGGCCAAGGCGCCTACACCGCGGCCAACGCGGCCCTCGACGACCTCGTCCGGATCCGCGCCGCCGCCGGGTTGCCGGCCCGCGCGATCGCGTGGGGCCCGTGGGCGCGCGAAAGCGGCATGACCGGCACGCTGTCCGAGGCCGCCCGCCGCCGGATGGCCCGTGCCGGGCTGCCGGCCCACTCGGTCGAGGAGGGCCTGGCCTGGTTCGACGCGGCGCTCGCCGGGACCGAGCCCGCGGTGGTCGCCGCGCACGTCGACCGGGCCGCCCTGCGCGCCCTGGACGTCGTGCCGCCGGTGTTCCACCGCCTGGCCCCGCCGCGCCCGCGCCGGGCGGCCGCGGCGGCGACCGACTTCGGCGCACTGGTCGTGTCGACGGTGGCGAACGTCCTCGGCCACGCGTCCGCGGCGTCGGTCGACTCGTCGCTGACGTTCCGCGAACTGGGTTTGGACTCGCTGACGTCGGTCGAGCTCCGCAACCGCCTCGCCGAGGCGAGCGGGCGGCGGCTGCCCGCGACGCTGGTGTTCGACCACCCGACACCCGACGCCGTCACGGAGTTCCTGGCGTCCGGGGACGACTCGTCCTCCCGCCCGGCGCGGGTGGCGGCGCGCGACGACGACCCCGTGGTGATCGTCGGCATGGCCTGCCGGTACCCGGGCGGGGTGGCGTCGCCGGAGGACTTCTGGGAACTGCTGACCGAAGGCCGCGACGGCATCACGCCGTTCCCCGCCGACCGCGGCTGGCACCTGCCCGGCGCCGGCTTCGAGGGTGGCTTCCTGCACGAAGCCGCCGGGTTCGACGCCGACTTCTTCGGCATCTCACCCCGCGACGCGCTCAGCGCCGACCCGCAGCAGCGGCTGCTCCTGGAAGTCTCGTGGGAGGCGTTCGAGCGGGCGGGCATCGATCCGACGTCGCTCAAGGGCTCCGGCACCGGCGTGTTCGCCGGGGTGATGTACCACGACTACGCGGCGATCGCGCAGGATCCCGGGACGCGCGGCTTCGACGTCAACGGGACCGCGGGCAGCATCGCGTCGGGGCGGGTCGCGTACGCACTCGGGCTGGAGGGCCCGGCGGTCACGGTGGACACGGCGTGTTCGTCGTCGCTGGTCGCGGTGCACTGGGCGGCCCAGGCGCTGCGGTCGGGGGAATGCTCGCTGGCGCTGGCCGGCGGGGTCACGGTCATGTCCACGCCGGCGACGTTCCTCGACTTCGCGCGCCAGGGTGGCCTGGCGAGAGACGGCCGTTGCAAGTCCTTTTCGGACGAGGCCGACGGCACCGGGTGGTCCGAAGGCGTCGGTCTGCTGGTGCTGGAGCGGCAATCCGATGCCGTCCGCAACGGTCACCGGATCCTCGCGGTGGTGCGGGGTTCCGCGGTCAACTCCGACGGCGCTTCGAACGGCCTCACGGCACCGAACGGCCCGTCGCAGCAACGGGTCATCCGGACCGCGCTGGGCGCCGCCGGTCTGTCCACCGCCGACGTCGACGTCGTCGAGGCGCACGGCACCGGGACGACGCTGGGCGACCCGATCGAGGCGCAGGCGTTGCTCGCGACCTACGGCCAGGATCGCGAAACGCCGCTGCTGCTCGGCTCGGTGAAGTCGAACATCGGCCACACGCAGGCCGCGGCCGGCGTCGCCGGCATCATCAAGATGATCCTGGCGATGCGCCACGGCGTGGTCCCGAAGTCGTTGTGGGCCGGGACCCCCTCGTCCCATGTGGACTGGGCGGCGGGGGCCGTCGAGCTGCTCGCCGAACCGCGCGAGTGGCCGGCCGCGGACCGGCCGCGGCGAGCCGGCGTCTCGTCGTTCGGGATCAGCGGGACCAACGCCCACGTCGTCCTCGAAGCTCCGGTGGTGGCGCCGGCTCCGGCGGCCGAGCGGCCCGTGGTGCCCTGGATCGTTTCGGCGCGGTCCGAGGAGGCCTTGGCGGAGCAGGTCACGCGGCTGACCGACGCGTCTCCGGCGCCGCTCGACGCCGGATACACCTTGGCGACTGCCCGGGCCCGGTTCGCCCACCGCGCGGTGCTGCTCGCCGAGGCCGGCGGCGTCCGCGAGGTCGCCCGGGGCGTCGCATCGCCGGGGCCGCTGGCGTTCCTGTTCACCGGGCAGGGCGCCCAGCGGATCGGCATGGGCCGGGAACTGGCCCAGGAGTACCCGGTGTTCGCGGCAGCCTTCGACGAGGTCCTGGCGTCGTTCGAGCCCGCACTGCGCTCGGTGGTGTGGGGTTCCGACGCCGGCGCCCTGGCCGAAACCGGTTTCGCACAGCCGGCGTTGTTCGCGATCGAGGTGGCCTTGTCGCGGCTGCTGGCGTCGTGGGGCGTCCGCCCGGACTTCGTCGCCGGCCACTCGGTGGGGGAGATCGCGGCCGCGCACGTGGCCGGCGTGCTGACGCTGGCCGACGCGTGCACTCTCGTGTCGGCGCGCGGCCGCTTGATGCAGGCGCTGCCGCGCGGCGGCGCGATGGTCGCGATCGAGGCGTCCGAAGAGGATGTCCGCCCGGCGTTGGCCGACGGCGTCGATCTGGCGGCGGTGAACGGCCCGCGGTCCGTGGTGATCTCCGGCGTCGAGGAGGCGGTGCTGGCGGTGGCGTCCCGCTTCGGGAAGTCGAAGCGGCTCGCGGTTTCGCACGCGTTCCACTCGTCCCTGATGGAGCCGATGCTGGCGGAGTTCCGCGCGGTCGTGGCGGAGCTGTCGTTCGCGCCGCCGGAAATCCCGGTGGTCGCGGCCGGCGACGTGACGTCCCCGGAGTACTGGGTCCGGCACGTGCGCGCGACGGTCCGCTTCGCCGACGCGCTCGGCTCGTTGAGGGAAGCGGGCGTGACGACGTTCGTCGAGGTCGGCCCGGACGCGGTGCTGGCGGGGCTGGTCGACGAGCCGTCCGCGGTGGTGACGCCGGTCCTGCGCCGCGACCGCCCGGAGCCGGTCGCGATCCTCGAAGCCCTGGGGCGCCTGCACGTCGCCGGCTCGGCGGTGGACTGGCCCGCGTGGTTCGCCGGTTCGGGCGCGCGAGTGGTGGACCTGCCGACGTACGCGTTCCAGCACCGGCGCTTCTGGCCGTCGGCCCCGGGGCACCCGCTGCTGGGCACGACCCTGGACCTGACCGACGGCAGCGTGGTCCTGACGGGCCTCCTCACGACGGCGATCCAGCCGTGGCTGGCCGACCACACGGTCCACGGAACCCCGGTCCTCCCGGGCACGGCGTTCGTCGAGCTCGCGCTGGCGGCGGGCGAGGACCTGGCGGTCGACGAGCTGACGATCGAGGCGCCGCTCGCCCTGACCGTGGACCGCCGCCTGCAGGTGCGGGTGGGCGCCGCGGACGACGAGGGCGGGCGCGAGTTCGCGGTGTCGTCGCGGGTGGACGGCACGGACGAGACGTGGGTGCGCCACGCAACCGGCCGCCTGGTCCCGGAAACGGCGGCAGGCGAAGATTTCGGCCCGGACACCTGGCCCACCGGCGATGCCGAGCCCGTCGACCTCACCGGCCTCGCCGACCGCCTCGCCGCCGACGGCCTGGGCTACGGCTCCGCCTTCCCCGGTCCGACCGCCGCATGGCGCCGAGGCCCGGACATCTTCGCCGAAGTCGCCCTGGCCGGACCGCAGCGTCCCGACGCCCCCGCCTACGGTCTCCACCCCGCCCTCTTCGACGCGACCCTCCGGCTCGTCTCCTTCCTCGACCCCGACCTCAGCGGCAGCGTCCCGTTCTCCTGGCACGGCGTCACCCTGCACGCCACCGGCGCCACCGCCCTGCGCGTCCGGCTCGCCCCGGCTGACGGCGGCGTCCGCGTCACCGCCACCGACCCGGCAGGCACCCCGGTCGTCTCGGTCGAGCGCCTCGTCCTGCGCCGCCCCGGCGCGACCAAGGCCTCGCAACCACTCCTGCGCCTCGGCTGGACGCCCGTCACCACTCGCGAAACCGCGCCCGCCTTCGACCTCCTGACCGTCACCGGCGACCTGACCGACGTCCCGCGGTCCCTGCGCGAAGTGACCACCCACGTCCTGGCCAAGCTGCAAGAGAGCCTCACCGGCGACCGCACCCTGGTCGTCGTGACCCGGGAAGGCGACCCGGTGGCGGCCGCGGCCGGGGGACTGGTCCGCGCCGCACAGGCCGAACACCCCGGCCGGTTCGTGCTCGTCGACACCGATGGTTCCCTCGAGCCCGCCGAGGCGGTCGCCACCGGCGAACCCGTCCTGAAGATCGACGGCGGCCGCGTCTTCGCCGCCCGGCTCACCCGCATCACCGAGCCACCGGCCGACGCCCCCGAACGTGACGGCATCGTCCTCATCACCGGCGGCACCGGCGGACTCGGCAGCGCCGTCGCCCGCCACCTCGCCGCTCGCGGCCGCCGCGACCTGCTGCTCGTCAGCCGCTCCGGCACCGCCGACCCCGCCCTTCTCGACGATCTTGCCGCGCTCGGCGCCCGCGTCGAGGTGGCCGCCTGCGACGTCGGCGACCGCGACGCCCTCGCCCGCCTCCTCGACGGCCGCGACATCACCACCGTCGTCCACGCCGCCGGCGTCCTCGACGACGGCACCCTCGCCGCGCTCACCCCGGAGCGTTTCGAGTACGTCCTGCGCGCCAAGGCCGACGCGGCCTGGCACCTCCACGAGCTGACCGCGGACGGCACCGAGCTCGTCTTCTTCTCTTCGGTCGTCGGCACGTTCGGCGGTGCCGGGCAGGCGAACTACGCCGCGGCGAACGCCTTCCTGGACGCACTCGCCCGTTGTCGCCCGCACACGGTTTCCCTCGGCTGGGGTCCGTGGGAATCGGGCCGTGGCATGACGTCCACGCTGTCCGAAGCGGACCTGCGCCGGCTCGCCGAAGCCGGGATGCCCCCGGTCACCGTCGAAGCCGGCCTCGCCCTGTTCGACGCCGCCCGCGGCGCCGGCGAACCCGCGCTCCTCCCGCTGCCGCTCGACCTCGCCGCGGTGCGACGGCAGCCGGAAGTCCCGCACGTCCTGCGCGGCCTGGTCCGGCCCGGCCGCCGCCGCGCCGCCACCGGGGCCGCGCAGGCCGGCGACCTGGTCCGCACCCTCACGCCACTGCCCGCCGCCGAACGCGCGGAAGCCCTCGCCGGGCTGGTCGCCACGCACGTGGCGCTCGCACTCGGCCACGCCGACGCCACCGCGGTCGATCCCGCCCGCACGTTCTCCGACCTCGGCTTCGATTCGCTCAGCGGCGTCGACCTGCGCAACCGGCTCGCCGCCGCCACCGGCCTGCGGCTGCCCGGCACACTGGTGTTCGACCACCCGACCGTCAGCGCGCTGGCCGCGCACCTGCTGGCCGAGCTGTTCGACGCCGGCACCCCGGTCGCCGACGTCCGCCGCACGGCCGCGACGACCGACGATCCGGTCGTCATCGTCGGCATGGCCTGCCGCTACCCGGGTGGCGTCCGCACGCCCGAGCAGCTCTGGGAGCTGGTCCGCGACGGCCGCGACGCCATCTCGGAGTTCCCCGCCGACCGCGGCTGGGACCTCGACGCGCTCTACGACCCCGACCCCGATCACCCCGGCACGTCCTACACCCGCCACGGCGGATTTCTGCACGACGCGGCGGAATTCGACGCCGGGTTCTTCGGCATGAGCCCGCGCGAAGCCCTCGCCACCGACGCCCAGCAACGGCTGCTGCTCGAAACGTCGTGGGAGGCCGTCGAGCGCGCGGGCATCGACCCGGTGGCGCTGCGCGGCACCGCGACCGGCGTGTTCGCCGGCGTGATGTACCACGACTACAGCCGCCTGCTCGACGGCCGCGAAGACGCCGAGGGCTACCTGACCAGCGGCAGCGCGGGCAGCGTCGCGTCCGGCCGGGTGTCCTACGTGCTCGGGCTGGAGGGCCCGGCGGTCACCGTGGACACGGCGTGCTCGTCGTCGCTCGTCTCGCTGCACCTGGCCGCGCAGGCCCTGCGGTCGGGGGAGTGCGACTTCGCCCTCGCCGGCGGCGTCACGGTGATGGCGACGCCGTCGACGTTCGTCGAGTTCTCCCGGCAACGCGGCCTGTCCGCGGACGGCCGCTGCCGCTCCTTCGGCGACGGCGCGGACGGCACCGGCTGGGCCGAAGGCGCCGGGATGCTGCTGCTGGAACGGCTTTCCGACGCTCGCCGGAACGGTCACCCGATCCTGGCCGTGGTCCGGGGGAGCGCGGTCAACTCCGACGGCGCGTCCAACGGTCTCACCGCGCCGAACGGCCCGTCGCAGCAACGCGTCATCCGCGCCGCGCTCGCGAGCGCCGGCCTGTCCGCTTCGGACGTCGACGCGGTGGACGGCCACGGCACCGGTACCCCGCTGGGCGACCCGATCGAGGCGCAGGCGCTCATCGCGACCTACGGCCGGGACCGCGAAACCCCGCTGCTGCTGGGTTCCGTCAAGTCGAACCTCGGGCACACGCAGGCCGCCGCGGGCGTGGCGAGCGTGATCAAGATGGTCCTCGCGATGCGCCACGGCGTGCTGCCGCGCACCCTGCACGCGGACACGCCGTCGTCGCGCATCGACTGGGAGGACGGCGGTGTCGCGCTGCTCGCCGAGCCGGCCGGGTGGCCCGAGCACGGCCGTCCGCGCCGGGCGGCGGTCTCGTCGTTCGGGATCAGCGGCACGAACGCCCACGCGATCCTCGAGCAACCCCCGGCCACCCCGGAGGCACCCGCCGCGCCCGTGCCCGCGGTCGTGCCGTGGCCGCTGTCGGCCAAGTCCGAGGCCGCACTGCACGAGCAGGCGGCGAGCCTGGCCGCGTTCGCCGCCGACTCGCTCGACGTCGGGCACACCCTCGCCGGCCGGTCGCGGTTCGCGCACCGCGCCGTCGTGCTCGCCACCGACCCGGAGACCACCCGGTCCGCCCTGTCTGCGCTCGACCACCCGGCCGCCGTGACCGGCCCCGCCGTGCCCGGCCGGACCGCGTTCCTGTTCAGCGGCCAGGGCGGCCAGCGCGCGGGCATGGGGCACGAGCTGGCGCGGCGGTTCCCCGTGTTCGCCGAGGCCCACGACGCCGTCCTCGAGGAGTTCGGTCCCGGGATCGCGGCTGTCCTCCGCGGCGATGACCAGGCGCGCTTGGACCGCACGGAATTCGCGCAGCCGGCGTTGTTCGCCTTGCAGGTGGCGCAGCTGCGGCTGGCCGAATCGTGGGGTGTCACGCCCGATTTCGTTGCCGGTCACTCGATCGGCGAGATCGCGGCCGCGCACGTCGCCGGCGTGTTCTCGCTGGCCGATGCCTGCCGCTTGGTCGTCGCCCGCGGTGCGCTGATGCAGGCGCTGCCCGACGGCGGCGCGATGGTCGCGGTCGTGGCGGCCGAAGACGAGGTCCGGCCGCTGCTGCGCCCGGACGTCGCGATCGCCGCGGTGAACGGGCCCCGCTCGATCGTCCTCTCCGGAACGGCGGAGGCCGTCGCCGAGGTGGCCGCGCGGTTCGGGAAGACGCGGCGGCTCACGGTGTCGCACGCGTTCCACTCGCCGTTGGTGGAGCCGATGCTCGCGGAGTTCGCCGACGTCCTGAGCGGGCTGACGTTCGCCGCGCCGAGCATGCCCTTCGTGTCCACTGTGGTCGCCGGGGGCGATCCGGCCACCGCGGACTACTGGGCCCGGCACGCGCGGGAGGCGGTCCGGTTCGCCGACGCCGTCACGACGCTGATCGGGGCCGGGGTGACGCGGTTCGTCGAGGCCGGGCCGGACGGTGTGCTGTCGGCGCTGGTGCCGGAGGCGCTCGCGGTGCCGCTGATGCGGCGTGACCGTGGTGAAGAAGCCGCGTTCGTCGAGGCCGCGGCGCGGTTGTTCGTGGCCGGGGTGGACGTCGACTGGCGGCCCGCGCTGACCGGCGGACGGCGGGTCGACCTGCCCACGTACCCGTTCCAGCGCGAACGCTTCTGGCCCGCGCCGCGACCGGTCCGCGCGGCGGGGTCGCCGGCGCACCCGCTGCTCGACGACGTGGTGGCACTGGCCGGCTCGGACGAGGTCGTGCTGACGGGGCGGCTGTCGGTGGCCGCGCAGCCGTGGCTGGCGGAGCACGTCGTGGCGGGGGCGGCGCTCCTGCCGGGCACGGCGCTGGCCGAACTGGCGATCCGCGCGGGCGACGAGTGCGGTAGCCCGCGGATCGACGAGCTGACCATGGCCGTGCCGCTGGTGGTGCCCGCGTCGGTGCAGGTGCGGGTGGGCGAGCCGGGGGAGCACGGCACCCGGCCGATCTCCATCCACTCACGACAGTCCGAAGAGGACACCTGGACCGAACACGCCACCGGCACCCTGAGCTCGGCTCTGCCGTCTCCCGCCGGCGACGCCGAGGTGTGGCCGCCCGCGGACGCCTCGCCGATCACCCTGGCGGACTTCTACGCGGACTTCGAGGCGGACGGCTTCGAGTACGGCCCCCGTTTCCGCGGTTTGCGCGCGGCTTGGCGCCGCGGCGGCGAGGTGTTCGCCGAGGTGGCCCTCGACGAGGAGCACCACGCGGAGGCGGCGGAGTTCGGCCTGCACCCGGCGCTGCTGGACGCGGCCCTGCACGCGTTGACGCTGCGCCCGGACACCCCGGCGCGGGTGCTGCCGTTCTCGTGGCGCGGGGTGGCGCTGCACGCGGCGGGCGCGGTGGCGCTGCGGGTCCACGTCCGCGGGGACGGGTTGGAGCTGTTCGCCCCCGACGGCAGCCCGGTGGCGACGGTCGATGCCCTCGACCTGCGCGAACACCGCCCGGTGGTCCAGCGCAACGACGCGCTGTTCACCCTCGGGTGGACTCCGGTGCTGACGCCCGCCCCGGCTTCCGGTGCCGTGCTGTGGGGTGAGGATCCGTTCGGCCTCGCCCTGCCGAGGGTCGACGACCTCACCGGTGCGCCTCTGGTGGTGACATGCCTGGCCGGAGCCGGTCCGGATGTTCCGGCTTCGGCGCATGAGCTGACGTGCCGGGCACTGGAGCTGACCCAGCGCTGGATCGCCGAGGTTGCGACGGGCAAGCTGGTGTTCGTGACCCGCGGCGCGACCGAGGGCGCGGATGTTGCGGCTGCGGCGGTGTGGGGTTTGGTGCGGGCGGCGCAGGCGGAACACCCGGGCCGGTTCGGCCTGGTGGATCTGCCGGCGCAGGCCGCTGAGCCGCAACCGGTCACCCCCGAGCTCCACCTCGCCGCCCTCGCGAGCGAGGAACCCCAGCTCGCCCTCCGCGACAACACCCTCCTCGCCGCCCGCTTCATCCCCGCCCCGCCGACCACCACCCGTACCTGGGACCCCGACGGCACCGTCCTCATCACCGGCGGCACCGGCGGCCTCGGCGCGATCATCGCCCGGCACCTCGTCACCACTACCGGCACCCGCCGCCTGCTGCTCGTCAGCCGTCGCGGCCCCGACAGCCCCGGTGCCGCCGACCTGATCGCCGAACTCACCGAAGCCGGCGCCGAAGTCACCATCGCCCCCTGTGACGTCACCCGGCGGGACGCCCTGCAACAGCTGCTCCACGACCGTGAAATCACCACCGTCGTCCACGCCGCCGGAGTCCTCGACGACGCCCTCCTCGCCGACCTGACCCCCGAGCGCCTCGCGGCCGTTCAGCGACCCAAGGCCGAGGCCGCGTGGCTGCTGCACGAGCTGACCGCGGACGACACCGACCTGATCCTCTTCTCCTCCGTCTCCGGCACCCTCGGCCTCCCCGGCCAGGCCGGCTACGGCGCCGCCAACGCGTTCCTCGACGCCCTCGCCGCCCACCGTCACACCCGCGGCCTCCCCACCGTCAGCCTCGCGTGGGGCCCGTGGGTCCCGACCGCCGGGATGACCGCCGACCTCGGGGCCACCGGCCTCGAACGGCTCGCCCGTGCCGGGTTCCCGCCCCTCGCCGTCGAGCAGGGCACCGCGCTCTTCGACGCCGCCCTCGCCGCCGGCGCGCCCGTGGTGCTGCCCGTCCGGCTGGACCGGGCCGTCCTGCGCCGCCGCGATGACCTCCCGTACCCCCTGCGCGGCCTGGTCCGTGCCCCCGCCCGGCGGGCCGCCGCGGTGGCCGGGCGGCCGCGCGGGCGGGCCGAGGCCGCGGTCGTCGTCACGAACGAGGTCGCGCACGTCCTCGGCCACCGCGGCACCGAGCGGATCACCGCCGCCAAGTCGTTCGCCGAGCTCGGCTTCGACTCGCTCACCGCCGTCGAACTGCGCAACCGGCTCGCCGCCGCCACCGGGCTGAAGCTGACGGCGACGCTCGTCTTCGACTACCCGACCGTCGGCGCACTGGCCGACCACATCGCCGGTGAGGCACCGGCCGAAACCGCGCCCACGGCGAAGGCGGTCGACGGCGACCCGATCGTCATCGTCGGCATGGCCTGCCGCTACCCCGGCGGGGTCGGCTCGCCCGAAGACCTCTGGCAGCTGGTCGAAACCGGCGGCGACGCCATCACCGGGTTCCCGGCGAACCGCGGCTGGGACCTCGCCGCGCTGTACGACCCCGACCCGGCCCACCCCGGCACGTCCTACACGCGCCACGGCGGGTTCCTGCACGACGCCGCCGGCTTCGACGCCGGGTTCTTCGGCATGAGCCCGCGCGAAGCCGTCGCGACCGACGTCCAGCAGCGCCTCCTGCTCGAGACGTCCTGGGCCGCGGTCGAAAGCGCGGGCGTCGATCCCTCGTCACTGCGCGGCAGCGCCACCGGAGTGTTCGCCGGCGTGATGTACGGCGACTACAGCAGGCTGCTCGACGGCGGCGAAGACGCCGAGGGCTACCAGACCAGCGGCAGCGCGGGCAGCGTCGCCTCCGGCCGGGTGTCCTACGTCCTCGGCCTCGAGGGACCCGCGGTCACCGTGGACACGGCGTGCTCGTCGTCGCTGGTGGCGTTGCACTGGGCCGCGCAAGCCCTGCGCGCCGGCGACTGCGACCTCGCCCTCGCCGGCGGCGTCACGGTGATGGCGACCCCGGCGGCGTTCGTCGAGTTCTCCCGCCAGCGCGGTCTCGCCCCCGACGGCCGCTGCAAGCCCTTCTCCGGCAGCGCCGACGGCGTCGGCTGGTCCGAGGGGGTCGGCGTGCTGGTCCTGGAACGGCGGTCCGACGCCGAACGCCACGGCCACGAGATCCTCGCCGTGGTCAAGGGCTCCGCGGTCAACTCCGACGGCGCGTCCAACGGCCTCACCGCGCCGAACGGCCCGTCCCAGCAGCGGGTCATCCGCGCGGCGCTGGCCAACGCCGGCCTGTCCGCCCAGGACGTCGACGTCGTCGAAGCGCACGGCACGGGCACCACCCTCGGCGACCCGATCGAGGCGCAGGCCCTGCTCGCGACCTACGGGCAGGGACGCGAGACGCCGCTGCTGCTCGGGTCGGTGAAGTCGAACCTCGGACACACCCAGGCCGCTTCCGGAGTGGCCGGGATCATCAAGATGGTGCAGGCGATGCGCCACGGCGTCGTGCCGCGGACCCTGCACGTCACCGCACCGTCCGGGCACGTCGACTGGACCGCGGGCGCGGTCGAGCTGGCCACCGGCGCAACCTCCTGGCCCGCCGCCGGCCGTCCCCGCCGGGCCGGCGTGTCGTCCTTCGGCATCAGCGGTACCAACGCCCACGTCATCCTGGAGCAGCCGGAGCCGCTTCCCGTCCCCGAACGGCCCACGCCGCCCGAGGTGCCGTGGCTGCTCAGCGCCAAGACACCCGCCGCCCTGCGGCAACAAGCGCGGCACTTGCGGGCCCACGTCGGGCAACGCGATCCTCGTGACGTCGCGTGGACGCTGGTGAACGGCCGCGCCCGCTTCGACGAGCGAGCCGTCGTGTTCGGCGAGAGCGCGTTGTCCGCGCTCGCCGACGGCACCGAGCACCCGGACGTCGTGACCGGCGGACCCGCGCCCGGCCGGACCGCGTTCCTGTTCTCCGGCCAGGGTTCCCAGCGCCTCGGCATGGGCCGCGAACTGGCCGCCGACGCCGTCTTCGCCGCGGCCCTCGACACCGTGCTCGCCGCGCTCGATCCGGCGGTCCGGGACGTCATGTGGGGCGACGACGCCGCCGCCCTCGAACGGACCGAGTACGCCCAGGCGGCGTTGTTCGCCGTCGAAGTCGCGCTGTTCCACACGCTGACCGCCCGCGGAGCCCACCCGGACTACGTCGCCGGCCACTCGATCGGCGAGCTCGCCGCCGCGCACGTCGCCGGGGTGTTCTCCCTGGCCGACGCGGCCCGGCTGGTCACCGCCCGCGGCCGGCTCATGCAGGCCCTCCCGCCGGGCGGGGCGATGGTCGCCCTGCGGGCCGCCGAGGACGACGTCCGGCCGCTGCTGGCCGAGAGCGTCGACATCGCGGCCGTCAACGGCCCGCGCTCGGTCGTCATCACCGGCCCCGAAGACGCTGTCGCCGCTGTTGCCGCGCACTTCGGTGACGCCAAACGGCTGGCGGTCTCGCACGCCTTCCACTCGTCGCTGATGGACCCGATGCTCGCCGAGTTCGGCGAAGTCGCGGCCACCCTGACCTACCACGAGCCCGTCATTCCCGTGGTGGCGAACGGAAGCGTCACCGATCCGGCGTACTGGGTGCGGCAGGTCCGGGACACCGTCCGCTTCGCCGACGCCCTGCGTGCGCTGCGGGCGTGGCACGTCGACAAGTTCGTCGAAGTCGGCCCGGACGCGGTTCTCGCCGGACTCGCGGCGAGCGAAGACGCCGTCGTCGTGCCGGTGCTGCGCCGCGACCGTGCCGAGCCGCGCACCTTCCGCACCGCGCTCGCCCGCCTCTTCGCGGCCGGTCTGCCGGTGGACTGGGACGGCTTCGCCGACGGCCGCCCGGTTCCGCTGCCCGGCTACGCCTTCCAGCACGAACGGTTCTGGCCCCCGGCTCGCCGAGCCACCGGCGACCCCGCTGGGCTCGGGCTCGCCGCGGCCACGCACCCGCTGCTCGGCGGCACGGTCGACCTCGCCGGCGGCGGCGGCCGGCTGCACACCGGCCGGCTCTCCCTGACCGCGCAGCCGTGGCTGGCCGACCACACGGTCCTGGGCACGGTCGTGCTGCCCGGTGCGGCCTTCGCCGAACTGGCACTGAGCTTCGGCGCCGTCGTGCGCGAACTGGCCGTCGTCGAGCCGCTCGTCGTCCCGGCGGACGGTGCCGTCCACCTGCAGGTCCGCGTGACCGCCCCGGCCGAGGACGGACAGCGCGAGCTCGACGTCTTCGCCCGCATCGAGGGCGACGACGGCAGCTGGACCCGCCACGCGACCGGCGTCCTCGAACCGGAAACCCCGGCGGCGTACCGGAAGGTGCGCGTCCCGGACGATGCCGAGCCCCTCGAACTCGGCGACGCCTACGACCGGCTGGCCGCGCTCGGCCTCGGCTACGGGCCCGCGTTCCAGTGCCTGCGCCGCGCCTGGCGCCACGGCGACGACGTCTTCGCCGAACTGAGCCTCGGCGACGAGCCGGCCACGGCGTTCGGGGTGCATCCGGCGCTGCTCGACGCCGCCCTGCACGCCGTCGCGCTCACCGCCGGGCACGACCGGCCGCACGTGCCGTTCGGCTGGCGCGGCGTCCGGCTCCACGCCACCGGCGCGTCGTTCCTGCGCGTCCGGATCCGCCCGGCCGGGGACCACGCGGTCTCCCTGTCCTTCGTGGACGCCGAAGGGGAGCCGGTCGCGGACGTCGAAGCGGTGACGTTCCGGCCCGCGACCGCCGCCCGCACCCGCGCCGAGGACGCCCTGTTCCGGCTGGACTGGGTGCCGGCCACCTCGACCCGGCAGGAGACGCCGGACCGGGTCGTCGTCACGGCCGACGGCCCCGCGCGGGCCCTGGCGCTGGTCCGCGACTGGCTCGCCGAGCCTCGCGACGCGGAACTCGTCTTCCACACCACGGGTGCCACCGACGGCGCCGACCTCGACGCGGCCGCCGTGTGGGGACTGGTCCGGGCGGCGCAGTCCGAGCACCCGGGCCGGTTCGTGCTCGTCGACAGCGCCGATCCGGCCGGCGTCGGACTGGTCACCGGTGAACCACAAGCCCGCGTGCGCGACGGCGTCGTGGAGGTTCCGCGGCTCGTCAAGGTGCCCGCCGAGCCCGGCCCGCTCGGCTGGGATCCCGACGGCACCGTCTTGATCACCGGTGGCACCGGCGGCCTCGGCCGCCTGCTGGCCAAGCACCTGGTCACCGCGCACGGCATGCGCCGCCTCCTGCTGGTCAGCCGCAGCGGCCGGGCCGACGTCACCGAGCTGACCGACGCCGGCGCCGAGGTGACGGTCGCCGCCTGCGACGTCGCCGACCGCGCCGCGCTCGCCGCGGTTCTCGACGGCCACCGCCTGACCGCCGTCGTGCACGCGGCCGGCGTCCTGGAGGACGGCACCGTCGAAACGACGACCGAGGAACAGCTCGACCGCGTCCGGCGGCCGAAAGCCGAGGCCGCGTGGCTGCTGCACGAGCTGGCCGGCGACGTCGACGGGTTCGTGCTGTTCTCGTCGGTCGCGGGCACGATCGGCGGCGCGGGACAGGCCGGCTACGCCGCCGCCAACGCCTACCTCGACGCGCTCGCCCAGCACCGCGCCGCGCTCGGCCTGCCGGCCGTCTCGCTCGCCTGGGGGCCGTGGGCCGGGGTCGGCGGCATGACCGCGGAGCTCGGCGGCGCCGAGCTCGCGCGGATGGCTCGGGCCGGGATCGCCGCACTGACCGCCGAAGACGGCCTCGCGCTGTTCGACGCCGCCATCGGCGCCGGGACACCGGCGCTGGTGCCGGTCCGGCTGGCCGCGACGGCGTCCGGCGAGGTCGCCGCGCCGTTGCGCGGGCTGGTCCGCGCGACCACGCGCCGGGCCGCCGCCGCGGGCGAGCTCGCTTCGCGGCTGACCGGCCTGGGGGAAGCCGAGCGCCACGACGTCGTCGCCGACCTGGTCACCACGCAGGTCGCGGCGGTGCTCGGGCACGCCGACCCGGCCGCCGTCGAGCCGTCCCGCGCCTTCTCCGCGCTGGGCTTCGACTCGCTCACCGGTGTCGAGCTGCGCAACCGGCTCGCCACCGCGACCGGGCTGCGGCTCCCGTCGACGCTGGTGTTCGACCACCCGAACAGCGCGGCGCTGACGGCGTTCCTGCTGGCCGAGCTGACCGGCGCGGACGCCCCGATCGCGGAGGTCCGCCCGGCCCGCGCCCGCGACGACGATCCGATCGTCGTGGTCGGCATGGGCTGCCGCTACCCGGGTGGCGTGGGCTCGCCGGACGAGTTCTGGGACCTGGTCGCCACCGGCCGCGACGCCATCGGCCCGTTCCCGGCCGACCGCGGCTGGGACCTGGCCGCGCTCTACGACCCGGACCCCGACCACGCGGGCACGACCTACGCGCGGGCGGGCGGGTTCCTGCACGGCGCCGCCGGCTTCGACGCCGGGTTCTTCGGCATGAGCCCGCGCGAAGCCGTCGCGACCGACGTCCAGCAGCGCCTGCTGCTCGAAACGTCCTGGGAGGCTTTGGAACACGCGGGCATCGACCCGGCGACCCTGCGCGGCAGCGCGACCGGCGTGTTCGCCGGCGTGATGTACAGCGACTACGGCAGCCTGCTCGCCGGCAGCGACTACGAAGGCCAGCAGGGCAACGGCAGCGCGCCGAGCGTCGCCTCCGGCCGCGTCGCCTACACGCTCGGGCTGGAAGGCCCGGCGGTCACGGTCGACACGGCGTGTTCGTCGTCGCTGGTGGCGCTGCACTGGGCGAGCCAGGCGCTGCGGTCGGGGGAGTGCTCCCTGGCGCTGGCCGGCGGGGTCACCGTGATGGCGACCCCGGCGACGTTCGTCGAGTTCGCCCGCCAGCGCGGGCTGTCCCCGGACGGCCGCTGCAAGGCGTTCTCCGACGCCGCCGACGGCACCGGCTGGGCCGAAGGCGTCGGCCTGCTGGTTTTGGAGCGGCGGTCCGACGCTGTCCGCAACGGCCACCGGATCCTCGCGGTGGTGCGGGGTTCCGCGGTGAACTCCGACGGTGCTTCCAACGGCCTGACCGCGCCGAACGGCCCGTCGCAGCAACGCGTGATCCGCGCCGCGCTCGACGGCGCCGGACTGTCCACATCGGACGTCGACGTCGTCGAGGCGCACGGCACCGGCACCATGCTGGGCGACCCGATCGAAGCCCAGGCGCTGCTGGCGACCTACGGCCAGGACCGGGACACCCCGCTGCTGCTCGGTTCGGTGAAGTCGAACATCGGCCACACCCAGGCCGCGGCCGGCGTCGCGGGCATCATCAAGATGATCCAGGCGATGCGCCACGGCGTCGTCCCGGCCAGTCTGCACACCGGCACCCCGTCATCCCAGGTGGACTGGACCGCGGGCGCGGTGGAGGTCGTCGGCGAAGCCCGCGACTGGCCGTCGGTGTCCCGGCCGCGGCGGGCCGGGATCTCGTCGTTCGGCATCAGCGGCACCAACGCCCACGTGATCATCGAGCAGGGTCCCGCGCTGCCCACTGCGGCAGAAGGGCCGGAAGAGCCGTCGGTCTGGCCGCTTTCCGCGCGCTCGGCCGCGGCCTTGCGGACCCACGCGATCCGCCTTTCGGCCACGGTGGACGAGTGGCCCGCGGCGGACGTGGGCCGCGCGCTGGCCCGGCGTCCGAAGTTCGCGCACCGGGCCGTCGTCGTCTCCGACCGGCCCGCCGAGGCGCTGGCCGCGTTCGCCGCCGGCGAGCCGTCTCCCGACGTCGTCGAAGGCGCGGCCACCACCGGCTCGACCGCGTTCCTGTTCTCCGGCCAGGGTGCGCAGCGGCCGGGCATGGGCCGCGAGCTGGCCGCGCGGTTCCCGGTGTTCGCCACCGCGTTCGACGACGTCCTCGACCGGCTCGGCCCGGCCGTCCGGTCCGCGCTGGCCGACGACCGGGTGCACCGCACCGAGCACACCCAGCCCGCACTGTTCGCGTTCGAGGTCGCCACGGCGCGGCTGCTGGAATCCCGGGGCGTGCGCCCGGACTTCGTCGCCGGGCACTCGGTGGGGGAGATCGCGGCCGCGCACATCGCCGGTGTGCTCACCCTCGACGACGCCTGCACGCTGGTGTCGGCCCGCGCCCGGCTGATGGGCGCACTCCCCGAAGGCGGCGCGATGATCGCCGTCCAGGCGTCCGAAGCGGACGTCCGGCCGCTGCTGGGCGAGGGGGTCGGCATCGCCGCGGTCAACGGACCCCGGTCGGTGGTGCTGTCCGGGCTCGAAGCCGCGGTCACCGCCGTGGCCGGGAAGTTCGGCAAGCAGCGGCGGCTGCCCGTCTCGCACGCGTTCCACTCGCCGCTGATGGACCCGATGCTGGACGCTTTCGGTGAGGTCGTCGCCGGACTCGCCTTCGCCGAGCCCAAGATCCCGATGATCGCTTCGGGCGACGTCACCGACCCGGCGTACTGGGTCCGGCACGTGCGCGACACCGTCCGGTTCGCCGAGGCGCTCGACCGGCTCGCCGGGGTGACCCGGTTCGTCGAGGTCGGCCCGGACGCGGTGTTGTCCGGCCTGGTCGACGTGCCGGACGCGGTCGTCGTCCCGGCCGCCCGCCGCGACCGCGCCGAGGACCGGACGTTCCTGACCGCGCTGGCCCGGCTGCACGTGTCCGGGCTCGACGTGGCCTGGGCCGCCGACGGGCCGCGGGCGGACCTGCCCGCCTACCCGTTCGAGCACCGGCGGTTCTGGCCGCCGGCCCGCCCGGCGGACGCCCCGCGCGGTGGCGGGCACCCGGTGCTCGGCGCGGTCGTCGAGGTGGCGGGCACCGGCACGCTCGTCGCCACCGGCCGCCTGTCGCCGTCCACGCAGCCGTGGCTGGCCGACCACGTCGTCTTCGGCGCAGCCCTCGTGCCGGGCACGGCGTTCCTGGAGCTGGCGCGCCACGCCGGCGCCCAGGCCGGCTGCGCCCGCGTCGGTGACCTGACCCTGCTGGCGCCACTGGTCCTGACCGGGGCCGTGACCGTCCAGGTCTCCGTCGGTGCACCGGACGCCGCCGGGCAGCGCCCGGTGGAGATCCACTCCGCGGGCGACGACGGCGGCTGGACCCGGCACGCGACCGGCGTCGTCGCCCCGGACGTGGCGCCGGCGGGCTTCGACGCCGCGGACTGGCCGCCGGCCGAAGCGGTTCCGGTCGAGCTGACCGGCGCCTACGAGGCCCTGGCCGACCGCGGTTTCGCCTACGGGCCGGCGTTCCAGGGCCTGAAGGCGCTGTGGCGGCGCGGGGACGAGCTGTTCGCCGAAGTCCGCGTCGACGACGCCGCCGGCTTCGGCCTGCACCCGGCGCTGCTCGACGCCGTCCTGCACGCCGCGCTCGTGGCCGAGCCCGACGGCCCGCCCGCGCTGCCGTTCAGCTGGCGCGGGGTGTCGGTGCACCGGCCCGGCGCGGCGGACCTGCGGGTCCGGCTGGCCCCGGCGGGCCCGGACGCGATCAGCCTCGCGATCGCCGACGCCGCCGGTACGCCGGTCGCGTCGGTCGACGGGCTCACCGTCCGCGAGGCCGGTCAGCCGCGCCCCGCGCACCTCTACCGGCTCGGCTGGACGCCGATCGCCGCCGCCCCCGCCGACGTCGTCACCGCCCCCGGGCACACCCTCACCGATCCGGCGCGGGCCCTGGCCGAACTGGCCGCGGTGCCCGAGTTCTTCGAGGTGGCGGTTCCGGCGGGCGCCGACCTCCGCGTCGGCACCGCCGAGGTGCTGGCCCTGGTCCAGGCGTGGCTGGCCGACCCGCGCTTCGAAACCGCGAAGCTGGTCGTGCGGACCACCGGCGCGCTCGACGGCGAGGACTTCGCGGCGGCCGCCGTCTGGGGCCTGGTGCGGTCCGCGCAGCAGGAGAACCCGGGCCGGTTCGTCCTGGCCGATTCCGACGGCTCCCTGGCCGTGCGCGGCTTCCTCGGGTCCGGGGAACCGGAACTGTCCATCCGGGACGGTGTGGCCTCGGCCGCACGGGTCGAACGGGCCACGCCCGGGGACGCCGTCACCGAGTGGGACCGCGACCGCGCGGTGCTCGTCACCGGCGGCACGAACGGCCTCGGCGCACTGGTCGCCCGGCACCTCGCCGCCGGCGGGTACCGGCACCTGGTCCTGGTCAGCCGGTCCGGCACCGCCGAGCCCGGGCTCCTCGACGACCTCGCCGAGCTGGGTGCCCGAGCCGACGTGCGGGCCTGCGACGTCGGCGACCGCGCCGAAGTCGCGGCGGTGCTCGACGGTCTCGACCTCACCGCCGTCGTGCACGCGGCGGGCGTGCTGGACGACGGTGTCGTCGGCTCGCTTTCGCCGGAGCGCTTCGACACCGTGCTGCGCCCCAAGGCCGACGGTGCCCGGCACCTGCACGAGCTGACCGCCGGGCACGACCTCGCCGGGTTCGTGCTGTTCTCCTCGCTGGCGGGCACGTTCGGCGGCGCGGGCCAGGCGAACTACGCGGCCGCGAACGCGGTCCTCGACGCGCTCGCCGTCCAGCGCCAGCGCCGCGGCCTGCCCGCGGTGGCGCTGGCGTGGGGCCCGTGGACGGCCGGGACCGGGATGACGGCGGCCTTGCCCGAGGCGGAGCTCCGGCGGCTGGCCCGCGCGGGCGTCGGGCTCCTCGCCCCGGCGGACGGCCTGGCCGCGTTCGACGCCGTCCGAGCGGGTGCCGACCCCCTCGTGGTGCCGGTGCACCTCGATCTGCCCGCGCTGCGCGCCCTCGACGACGTCCCGCCGGCGCTGCGCACGCTCGTCCCACCCCGGCGGGCGGCCGCCGGGGTGGGACGAGCGGTGCCGGACCTCGCGCCCCGGCTGACCGGGCTCGACGCGGCGGAGCGGACGGAACTGCTGCTGGAGGTCGTGGCCGACGCCGTCGCGGTGGTGCTGGAGCACGGCGACCAGGACCGCGTCGGCCCGGACCAGGCGTTCACGGAGCTGGGCTTCGACTCGCTGACGGCGGTCGAGCTGCGCCGGCGCCTGACGGCGGTGACGGGCCTGGCGCTGCCCGCGACGCTGGCGTTCGACCAGCCGACCCCGCGCGAGCTCGCCCGGCACCTCGCGGAGCTGCTCGCCCCGGACGAGAAGCCGGAGCAGGCGATCCTGGCCGACCTGGCCCGGCTGGAACAAGCGTTGCGGGACACGGCGATCGACCCCGGCGCGCTCGAAGAGATCACGGCGCGCCTGGAGCGGGTGCGCGGCACGTGGACCGCCCGGGACGACGTGGCCGACGCCGGCTTCGACTTCGCCGAGGCCAGCGACGACGAAATGTTCGCGCTGCTGGACGAAAAGCTGGGCGCCGGTGACTAGGTCTAGTCCACTGTGGAGCGCTCACCGAGTGCCGAAGCCAGCTGCGCGCGGCCGTCGATCTTCAGCTTCCGGTACAGGCCGGTCAAGTGCTTCTCGACGGCCCGGCGGCTGATGCGCAGCTCCTCGGCGATCTCGGCGTTGGTCCGCCCGCCCGCGGCCAGCCGGGCAACCGTGGCCTCGCCCGCGGTCAGCTCCGGCATGGACCGGGACGGCTCCACGTGGCCGAAGGCGCCGTCTTCCTGCCCTTCGAGCCGGCCCGCGCCGCAGCTTTCGGCCAGCTGCCGCGCGCGGGCCAGCAACCGCCGTGCCGTCTCCGGTTCCGCCTGGCGCAGGCGCGTGCCCAGGTCGGCGCAGGCCTTGGCGGCTTCGAGCTCGTCCGGCGCGCCGTCCAGCAGTTCGACGGCTTCCCGCAGCAGCTCGACCGCGCGCCGCCGGTCGGCCAGTGCGGCGAGCACCCGCAGCGACCGCCCGACGGTCGCGGGCGCGCCCCACGCGACGGAGAGCCGGTGGTGTTCCTCGGCCAGCTGCCGGGCCTGCCCGGTCCGGCCGAGCCGCAGCGCCAGCAGCGCCGCCGATCCGCGCCACGGGTGGATCGCGGGATTGCGCCAGCCCGCCCGGTCCAGCAGACGGCCGCGGTCGAGGAACTGCGCCAGTGCCGCGTCCGGGTCTTCGCGGGCGGCCAGCATTCCCCGCAGGCCGCGGCGGACCGCGAACACCGCGAGGTCCTCGGAGCGGGGGAGACCGTCGAGCACCTGCCGGGCCAGGTCGCGGCGGCGCGCGGCGTCCGCGACCAGGGCGAGGGTCGTGGCCGGCAGCGCCAGCACGTCGTAGCTCCCCGGCTCGGCCGCGCGGAACGCCCGCTCCGCCGGCTCTGCGGCCTCGGCGAACCGGCCGCGCGAAAGCAGCGCCAGCGCTCGGTGGACGTCGACGAGCACCCGCGTCGTGGTCGTGGCCCGCGGCCCGCCCGCCGACGCCAGCCACGACGTGACGGCGTCCGGGCGGCCCGCGGCGGTCAGCACGAGCGGCACGATCCGCAGCGCGGTCCCGGCCCGGACGGTCCGCGCCGGTTCGTGGTCCAGCAGGAGCATGGCGTGCCGGGCCGCTTCTTCGGCGCTGACGCGTCCGCCGAGCGTGGCGGCCAGCAGCAGGACCGCGCGCAGTTCCCGTTCGCCGGGTCCCCGTGGCCGGTCGGGGAGCTGCCGCAGCCGGGCGCCGGCCGCGGCCGGCCGGTCCGGCTCCTCGAGCGCGGCGAACCAGTCGCGGGCCTCCAGGCGCCGGGCGAGATCGGGCTCGTCCGGGCGGGCGACCGTCCGGACGAGCTCCGTGACCAGTGGTCCGCGCGCGGCGGCGACGAGCGGGATCCGCGCGACCGCTTCGGCCCGTTCGCGGCCCGCGGGCAGCAGCGGCGCGGCTTGCACGAGGTACCGCACGACCGCCTGTGGATCGGCTTCGGCGGCGGCCAGTTCGGTGAGCAGCCGGGCCCGGCCCGGCTGCCCGGGCGGGACGTCCAGCAGGGCTCGCCGCAGGTAGCGCGCGGCCAGGTCCCGGGCGCCCCGGCGCTGCGCCGCGACGGCCGCCGCCCGCAACGTCGCGACCTCTTCCCGCCCGCGGAGGGTGTCGACGCTCAGCAGCTGCGCGGCGACCTGCTCGGGCGGAAACCCGTGCGCGGTCAGCAAAGCCGCCGCGGCCCGGTGCGCGGCGGCGGTGCCGGCCGCGGTCCGCGTCTGCTCGACCACCCGCACCAGCGCGGGCTCGGGGACCAGCCGTCCGTCGACGGCGGTGCTCAGCCAGGCGTCGCCGAGCAGGGTGCGGGCCTCGGCGCACGCCGCTTCGTCCAGCCCGGCCAAGCGGGCGACCAGCTCGGGTTCCGCGTGCCGCCCGAGCGTCACGACCGCCCGCGCGAACGCTTCGACCTCCGGCTCCCGCCGGACCAGCGATCGCAGCCGTTCCCGGCGCACGGCGGCGCCGAGTTCGCGCAGCGCTTCGCAGTCGCCGGCGGTTCTGCCCAGCCGGCGGGCGAACGCGCGGGACAGCAGCTCGTCGAGGTCCTTCGGCCGGCCGCCGGTGAGGTCGTGGCAGGTCGTCGCGAAGGCGGGGTCGGGCCTGGTCCCGATCCGGGAGGCGACCATCGCGTGCGTGCCGGCGGGGGACAGCGGCCGCGCCACGACCTCGTGCCCCGCCGTCCGGGCGATCTCCTGCAGCACCGGTGCGCGCGGGGTGCCGGGCAGCACGACGCCGAGGGAGACCCGCGTCCCGCGGAGCCGGACGGCGAGGAAAGCCAAGGCGCGCAGCGAAGGGGCGTCGGCCCAGCGCAGGTCGTCGACCAGCGCCACGACCGGACCGGTCTCGGCGAGGGAGACCAGCAGGACGTGCAGGCCGTAGCGCAGCCGGACGTCGTCGTCGCCCGCCGGCACGGGTCCGGCCAGCGACCGGATCAGCTTCCCGGCGAGCGGGGGCAGCGCGGCTTCGCAGGGATCGTCGAGCAGCGGCAGGACGAGCTGCCGCACGACACCGAAGCGGAAGTCCCGTTCGGCGGGGGACCCGCCCGCCCGCAGGACCCGCGCGCCCCGTCCGGCGGCGAGGCGGCCGAGCCGCCGCAGCAGCGCCGAACGGCCGGTCCCGGCTTCCCCGCGCACCACGACGACCCCGCCGGACTCCTGCACCGCTTCGGTCAGGACGGCGTCTTGGGTTTCGCGCCCGAACAGCACGCCTCAGCCGTCCGTGGTCCGGGTGGGCCAGTGGTCCCCGAGCGCTCCCCGGCCCTTGAGGCCGAGCTTGCGGTACACCTTGGTCAGCCGCAGTTCCACGGTCCGCAGCGCGATCGACAGTTCCCGGGCGATCTCCCGGTTGGCGAGCCCGCGCGCGGCGAGCTCGGCGACGTCGCGTTCGGCGGGGGAGAGGGCGCCGGGGCGCACGGGCGGGAACCGCGGTACCGGCGCGGGCAGGGGATCGGCGGGCCACCGCGGGGCGGGCACGGCGCGGTGCCCGGCGACGGCCCGGTCGCGCAGTGCCTCGAGGGCCGCGGCGGTGCCCCAGTGTTCGGCGAGAGCCAGCTCCTCGGCCGCCAGGGTGGTGGCGGCTTCGCGGTCGCCGAGGCGGCGCAGCGCGAGGCTCGCCGTCGTGCGCCACGGGATGAGCATCGGGTTGACCCAGCCGCGCGAGCGCAGGACGCGGCCGCACTCGAGCGCTGAGGTGAGCGCCGTTTCCGGGTCGTCGCCGGCGAGGGCGAGCTCCGCTTCGGCGTGCAGCAGGAACGCGGCGGCTGCTCCGTGACCGGCCTCCCGGGGCAGCGGTTCGGCGGCGAGGTCGCGGGCGTGCTCGAATCGCCCGAGGCGCAGCTGGACGGTGATCTCGACGGCGGACCGGGCCGGGAGGGCGGCGGGATGCCAGCAGCGCGCGGGCAGTTCCCGGTCGGCGGCGGCGAGATCGTGCAGGGCGTCGTCCGGCCGGTCGTCGCCCAGCGCGGCGGCGGCCCGCTGGACGAGCGCCCGGGCGGCGGGGGCCCGCGCGTTCCGTCGCCGGGCTGCCGCGATGACGGCGGTCAGCGCGTCGACGGCCTCGCCGGGCACCCCGGCGCAGAGCAGCGCCCGGCAGGCGGCGATGCGCGGCATGAGCGGCGCCTCTTCCCGCACGACGAGCGCGCGGTCGGCGAAATCGAGAACGGCCGTGCGCTGTTCCCCGCGAACGGCGAGGTGGAAGGCGGCGGCACCGGCTGCGGCGGGATCGCGGGGGATGGCGGGGAGCGGCTGGTGCGGTCGGCCCGGCATCGCGTGGCGGTGGGGGCCGGGGCCGGGCGGTGTCGCGGACTCGCGGTCGGGGAGTTTGCGGGTAGGTGGTTCCGGTGTGGTGTGGCTGTGGTGGGGGGAGCGGGGCGCGGCCCCCGTCGCGAAACCGCGGGTTTCCCCGTCGCGGCCGGGTTCTTCGCCGCCGGGCGCGTCCGGGCCCGCCTCGCCTGCCGGTGCCTCCGCGCCCGGGACGGCCACCTCGGGCAGCGCCGGCACCGGTATCTCCGGATCGACCGGCGCGTCCTCCCGCGCCAGCAAACCCAGCGCCACCAGTGCCGGGTCCACAGTGGACGAACGGCCCGGTGCCGGGGAACCCAGCTCCGCCACCAGCCGGTGCACCGTCTCCGCGTCGCCGCGGGCCAGGAGGAGGTCCGCGGCCGTCGCGGCTGCCCGGTGTCCGGCCGGATCCGGCTCCCTCAGCACCTGGACCAGCCGCCGGTCCGCGTGGCCGGGGTCGCGGTGGACCACCGCCGCGGCCAGCCGGATCAGCAGGGCTGCCCGTTCGGCCGGGCGGGCGGGCTCGGCCAGCGCGCGCCGCAGGGCTTCGGCCGCCGCCACCGGGTTGCCCTGGGCCGACCACTGCTCGGCCGCCTCCACGAGCACCGCCCGCGCCCACGGCTCGCCGACCGGGGGCGCCGCGCGCACCAGCTCCGCCGCGACCAGGGCACCCGCCCCCGTCCGGAGGGCCAGCTCCGCGCCCCGGCGGTACAGCTCGGCCCGCTCCGGTTCGGCCAGCTCGGCCAGCGCGTCCGCCGCCAGGTGCGGCTCCGCCGGGCGCCCGTCCGTCACGAGGCCGCCGGTCTCCAGCACGCTCAGCGCCCCGGGCACGGCCGACGGCGGCAGCCCGGCGAGATCGATCGCCGCCACGACGTCGAGGTGCTCCGAGACCGCCATCGCCCGCAGCAGGGCCAGCGCGTCCGGCGGCAGGCCGCGGCGGACCCGTGCCGCCCGCGCCGACGTCACCGCTCGTCCGGCCGCCGCCACCCGGGCCGGGTCCCCGTGCCCGGGCGCCGCCCGATCCGCAGTCCACCGCTCGGCCAGCTCGTGCAGCACCGCGGGCCGCCCGCGGACGACGTCCAGCACGGCCGCCAGCACCTCCGGGGGCTGCTCGCCCAGCGCCCGGCGCGCCAGCGACGTCGTCTCGGCGGTCGTCAACGGGGACAACGAAATCCGGTGGCCGAGGGCGAGCGGCTCGGGCGCCGTCGCGAGCAGCAGCACGGGGGCGTCGCCGGTGCGCGTGGCCATCTCCCGGAACCACCGCAGCGACCATTCGTCGGCCCACTGCAGGTCGTCGACGGCCAGCACCAGCGGTCGTGCGGCGGCGAGGCTCACGAACGCATCGCACAGCCGGCCGGCCGCGCGCTCACGGTCCTCGAGGCAGGCGGTCACCAGGTCGGCGTACGCAGCCGGAGGCAGCAGCGCGGCGGCCAGCTGCGTCGCCGCGCCGAACGGGATCCCGTCCGGGACGCACGAAGCCGGCGCACCCGGCGCGGCCGCGAGCACCCGGTCCAGCAGCGCCGTCCGGCCGGTGCCCGCGGGACCCGAGATCCCCGCCGTGGCCCCGCGTCCCCGCGCCAAGCCCGCGACCAGGTCGTCGAGCACGTTCACCGCGTGCTCCCGGCCGACGAGCCGCGATTCGCGCACCGGCCGACCTCCTCCCTCGGCCGGTCGGCATCGACCCGGCCGAGGGCAGCCTAAGCCGCCGTCGGGGTCCTGGTGCCGAGTCGCCCGCCGGGGCCGGGAGCTCTGCCCGCGCGGCCAGGTTTTCCGGGCACAGCCGGGCATTCCGCGACCAACGGTGGCTCAGTGGTTGCGCAGCGCTTCCGCCAGGTCGGCGCGCCCCCCGATGCCGAGCTTGCGGTAGACGCTCGTCAGGTGCACCTCGACGGTGCGCTGGGTGACGAACAGCGACTCGGCGATCTCCCGGTTGGTCGCCCCCTCCGCGGCTCGCTGGGCCACCCGTCGTTCGCTGCCGCTCAGCGCGTCCGACGGCGAACCGGTGCCGTGGCGCATCCGCCCGCCCGCCTCCGCCAACGCGGGCAGCGAAAGCCCGAGCTGCTGCCGGTCCCGGCTGAGCACGGACAGGTCGATCGACCGGCGTAACCGTTCCCGCGCGCCTTCGGCGTCCCCGCGCACCAGCAACCGCTTGCCGAGCAGGTACTCGGCCTTCGCCTGCTCCAGCTTCGCGGGGGAATCGGCCAGGAGCTCGGCCGCGTTCCGCAGCCGCTCGATCGCCGCGTCCCCGGTGGCGAGCACTCCGCGCGAGGTCTCGAGCATGCCCAGTGCCCGGGTGGTGCCCCAGCGGCGGATCGCGGGTTCGGCACTGTCGAGCACCGCCTCGCCCTCGGCGGTCCGGCCCAGGCCGGCGAGCAGCTCGGCCGCCTCGTACCACCACGGCGCCAGCACCGGGTTGCCGATCCCGCTGTCCAGCAGGCTTTCTCCGCACCTGCGCAGCTCGGCGAGCGCGCCCTCCGGATCGCCGAGGGCGGCCCGGGCGCGGGCCTTCGCGAGCAGGTACCAGTGGTACTCGAGCGTGAAGTCTTCCAGCCGGGGCCGGACGATCGTGGCCAGCGTCCGCTCCGCCCCGGCCGGATCGTCCTGGCGTACCAGCAGCGAGGCCAGCACGGCCTGCGGCATGACGGTGCCGGGCGCCCAGCGCTCCTGCGTGATGATGTCGAAGGAGTGCTGCGCGTCCGCCAGCGCGTCGGTGAGGTTGCCGCAGAACTGGTGGATCAGCGCGCGGGTGGTCGCCCCGAGGACGTAGGTCCACGCTTCGCCGCGGCGCTGCGCGTGGTCCAGCACGCCGCCGATCGCGGCGAGCGCGGGCTCGGGCCGGTCGGCGAGGTAGAGGGTGAGCACGGCGCCGAGCACGGCCCAGCCGCCCGGGGCGACGTCGCCGATGCGCAGCACCTGGGCGGCCTGGGCGACGACTTCGGCGGCGGGGCGGCCCTGCAAGGTGCCCAGCGACGAGAGCATGCCGAGCAGCTCGCGCTCCTCGGCGGTGTCGCCCGGCGGCGCGACGACGTCGCGGAACCGGGCACCGACCTGCACGACGGTGGCCTTCTCGTCCAGCCCGGACAGCAGCAGCGCCGACTGGCTGACCATGCGCAGCGCCCGGTCGGCGGAAGTGGGAGCGGACCCGATCACCGCTTCGAGGGCGTCGGCGACTTCCGTTGCCAGTGCGTAGGACCGCTGGGCGTTCTGCGCGCTCAGCGACACCATGACGTACTGCATGGCGATCGGCACCCGCCGGCGCGGGTCGTCCACCAGCTGGAGCGCGCGTTCGAGGTGCCGCAGCGACGCCGCCGGGTCGATTTGCCCCAGCACCCTGGCCAGGTGCACGAGCACGGGGACGTCGTCCTCGCGGGCCCGCAGCACCTGCGCGAGGTACCGCGCGGCCGCCGCGGGCGCACCCCGGCTTTCGGCGGCGGCAGCTGCTTCGCGCAGCACCGTGACCATCCACGGTTGCGGTGGCCCGTCGAGCACCGGCAGGTGCGCCGCAACCTCTTCGCTGGAGCGGCCGCTGTCGTTGAGCAGCATGGCCGCGCGTTCGCGCAGCCGGGTCAGCTCGGCCGGGTCCGCGGTGTTCAGCACGGCCGTGCGGATCAGGTCGTGGGCGTAGTCCAGCCGGCCCGGTTCGAGCAGCTCGCCCTCGCGCAGCGCCTGCACGGCATGGCCCGCCGGGCCGGGCCGGGTGCCGGCGAGCGCGGCGATCGTCTCCAGCTCCTCACCGCCCAGCACCGCGATCGCGCGCGCGACGGCCAGCGCGTCCGGGGACAGCCGGTCCAGCAGCGGGCCGACGACCGCTTCCCGGCCGAGCTCGTCGAGCACGTCGGCGTGCCCGGCGTCCGGGGGCACGCGGTCGCGCAGCGCGCCGACCACGCGGTCGAGGAGGAAGGGGTTGCCGCCGGTGACGTCGACGGCGCGGCGGACGAACTCCGGATCCGGGGCCGCGCCGAACCCGGCGGCCAGGACGTCGGCGACCGCGTCGGCGGCCAGCGGCGCGAGGTCGACCGCCAGGCAGTTCACCGCCGTGCCGATCTCGGCGAGCGCCTCCGGGCCGGGCTCGGCCGGGCCCGTGCGCTGGGTCATCAGCACCAGCACCGGCAGGTTTTCGGCCCGGCGCAGCAGGAAGCCCAGCCAGCGCAGGGAGGTTTCGTCGCCCCACTGGGCGTCGTCGACCGCCAGGACGACGGGGCCCCGGGCGGCGAGGTCGGCCACCAGCCAGGAGAGGCCGTGCATGACCGAGTAGGTGTCGGCGGCGCCGTCGCCGCGTTCGGGGGCGAGGGCGGGCAGCGCGAGCCGGGCGCTGCCGGTGAACAGATCGGCCCCGCGCGGCCACAGCGGACCGAACAGCGCGCGGACCGTTTCGTAGGCCGTGGCACCGGTGTCGGCGCAGGTCGCGGTGAGCACGGTGGCGGCGGTCCCGGCCGGCTCGCCGAGCGCGACGGACAGCAGCCGGGTCTTCCCGATCCCGGCGGGCCCGCGCAGCAGCACCGCCTGCCCTTCGCCGAGGGCGGCGACGCGGGCGCGATCGGTGAGCACCCGCAGTTCCCAGTCCCGGCCCGCCAGTTCCGACCGGGGAGATCCCCGCACCCCACTCCGAACAGCCACGTCTCTCCCGTCTGCGCGCGATCGCCGGCCGGAGCTTTGGCCGGTGCGACCAGCCTGGCCCATCCGCCGGACGCGCGCGGCATCGGGCTCGTGCCACGTGCTCCGTACCCGGTCGGCACCTCCTGCACCGCGACGTTCTCCCGCGCGGGCCGATCCTGGGGTTTTCCCCAGTTCCGGCTCGGTAGAACGGTGGTACCGGTCCGGCCGGTGGCAGGTGACGACGTCGTCCCGCCCGTGCCGTGTTCGTCCCGCCGGCCCTTCCCCGAACCCGAAGTGCGACCCCGTCGTGCGCTGAGGAGAGAAATGACTGCCATCGTCCAAGTCACCGGCCGGGAGATCCTGGACAGCCGCGGCAACCCGACCGTCGAAGTCGACGTCGAGCTGGCCGACGGGTCGTCCGGGCGGGCGGCAGTGCCGTCGGGAGCGTCGACGGGCACGCGCGAAGCCGTCGAGCTGCGCGACGGCGACCCGCGCCGGTTCCTGGGCAAGGGAGTCGCGAAAGCGGTCGCCGCGGTCAACGGCGAGCTCGCCGGCGCGGTCGTGGGCCTCGACTCGCGCTCGCAGGCCACTGTGGACCGGGCGATGATCGAGCTGGACGGCACGCCGAACAAGGCGCGCCTGGGCGCGAACGCCATCCTCGGGGTGTCGCTGGCGGTGGCGAAGGCGGCCGCGCGGGCGCACGTGCTGCCGCTGTACCGCCACCTCGGCGGAGACGGCGCACACCTGCTGCCGACGCCGATGATGAACATCGTCAACGGGGGCGCGCACGCCGACAACGGCATCGACTTCCAGGAGTTCATGATCGCGCCGGTCGGCGCGTCGAGCTTCGCGGACGCGGTCCGGATCGGCGCCGAGGTGTTCCACACGCTGCGCGGAATCCTGCGTGACGCCGGGCACAACACGAACGTCGGCGACGAGGGTGGGTTCGCACCCCAGCTCGACACGGCCGAGCAGGCGCTGGACTTCGTGGTGCGGGCGATCGAGCGGGCCGGGTACGTGCCCGGGGACGACGTGGTGCTGATGCTGGACCTGGCGGCCTCGGAGTTCTACGAGGACGGGAGTTACCACTACCGCGGCGAAGGCGTGAAGCGGTCGGCGTCCGAGCACGCCGGGTACCTGCGCGACCTGGTCGCCCGGTACCCGATCGCGTCGATCGAGGACGCCATGGCCCAGGACGACATCGGCGGCTGGCAGCTGGTGACGCGGGCGCTGGGCGAGGAGGTGCAGCTCGTCGGCGACGACGTCTTCTGCACGAACGTGGCGCTGCTGTCGGAGGGCATCGAACAGGGCGTGGCCAACGCGCTCTTGGTCAAGGTCAACCAGATCGGCACGCTCACCGAGACGCTGGACGCGGTCGAGACGGCTTCGCGCGCGAGGTACGGCGTAGTGCTGTCGCACCGGTCAGGGGAGACCGAGGACACGACGATCGCCGACCTGTCGGTCGCCGTGGAATGCGGCCAGATCAAGACCGGTTCGCTGTCGCGGGCCGACCGCACGGCGAAGTACAACCAGCTGTTGCGGATCGAGGAGGAGCTGGGGACGGCGGCGGAATACGCGGGCCGTGCGCCACTGCACCGGAAGCGCTGACGAGGTCCGGCGCCGGGGGAGGGCAGGCCCCGGCGTCAGGCTTCGGCCGGTGTCGCGTTCAGCGCGTCGACGAGGGCGAAGTGGCGTAGCGCGGCGAACAGCGGTTCGCCGAGCAAGGTGGTGATGAGCGCGGTCTCCGCGGGGCGCCGGGCCGGGCCGAAGTCGTCGATCAGGGCGGCGTCGACCGCGGCGACTTCGCGGGCGAGGGCGGCGTACGCGGCGAGCCGGCCGGAAACCTCCTCGTGGCCCAGGCTCTGGCACACGGCCAGCACGGTGACCAGGTTGGTCACGGCCGGGTCGGTGTCGTCGGCCGGTTCGCCGAGCAGCTCGCTGACACGGCCGAGGGCCCAGGCCCGGGCCGGCGCGGGAACCGGGCGGACGGAGACCCGGCCGTCCTGCGCCACGCCGAGCACGACCCGGGCCGCGCGGCCGGCGTCGAGTGCCGCGAGCACGTCGGCCACTTCCGCCAGCGACAGCCCCCCGATCTCGCGCAGTGCGCAGACGAGCCGGAGCCGCTTGACGTGCTCGGGGGTGTACTGCGCTTGGTTGGGGCCGACCCGGCGGCCCGCGGGCAGCAGGCCCTCGCGCAGGTAGTACTTGACCGTCGCGACCGGAACACCCGATTCCGCGCTGAGTTCAGCCATCCGCATTGCGCCCGGTTCTCCCGTTCTCCGCACGCCCGCGCGGGAGAGGCCAGTGAATCGCGGGCGGGCGGGCCAGGCCCAGCACCGCGCGCGAAGTCTGGTCGGATGCCCAGACTTCCGTCCGGCGGGCACCCGGCTCGAAACGCCGCGCCACCCTCGGCAACGAGCCCCTCAACTGTATAATGACCTATACGGCGGGCGATGGACGCAACAGATGCGTCGTCCGGCAATCTTCGCGGGGCGGTTTCGTGAACTGCGCCCTTATCATGATGGATTCGCGGCGGGGCACCGGTCGATAGCCTCTCGATCGTCGAACTCCCGACACCCGAAAAGGAACGCACCATGAATTCTGTTGAGACTGTCGCGACCAAGCTGTTCGCCGAAGGTGCCGCGGTGCGGCCGCTCAAGGTTTCCGGCGACGTCGTGCCCGTGGGCTGCTGCGTCGACGTGTTCCGGGTCGGCTGGGCGGCGCTCCAGGCCGCCGAGCGCGCGACGAACCACCGCGCCGCCAACGCCGCGGCCGAGGCGCTGATGCGCGCGCACGGCTTCGGCGGTTACGACAACGTCGACAACCTGCCCGCGCAGGGGGCGGCGTCGTTCGGCGACCAGTCGACGGCCGACCTGATCGCGCTGCGGTCGTCCTGGGCCTGATCTCGGCATGGCGGCCGGGCATCCCGCACCCGCGCCTTCGAACACTGCTCGAAGGAAGGTGGTGGGGGATGCCCGGCCTTCTCGCGTGCGCGGGCGGCGGTTGCTGTGTCGGCCTCCCGCAGGACGTCACTGGGCCGGGTCGCGGGCGGACCAGGCCGCGGGCACGATCGCGAGGAGAATCCCGGCGACGGCGACGGTCAGGGTCGCGCGCGTACCCACCGACTCGGCGAAGACGCCCGCGGCCAGTGCGCCGAGCGGCATGGTTCCCCAGATGAGCACGCGCATGCTCGTGTGGACGCGGCCGCGCAGTGCGTCCGGCGTCAGGTGCTGGCGGCGGGTCATCACGATCACGTTGTAGGTCGTGCCGCCGGCGGCGTGGATGACGATTCCCGTTGCGGCCAGTACCAGGCCGGGCAGGCCCGGCTGGGCGAGCGGGAGCAGCAGGTGGGGTGGCCACGTCAGCACCGGCACCAGCCAGTTGGCGCGAGCCGCCCCGATGCGGCGGGTCCAGCGGCCGGTCGTCGCGGCGCCGATGACGCTGCCCACGCCCGACAGGGCCAGCAGCACGCCCGCGCCCGCCGCGTCCAGGTGCAGGTCGTGCGTGAAGAACAGGACTTCCATGGACATGATGCCCGCGGTGAAGAACGCGGCGACGGCACTCGCGACGGCCAGCGGGCGGAGCTGGCGGTGACCGGCGATGTAGTGGAGCCCCTCGGCGATCTCGGTGCGTAGCCGCACCTTCCGCGGCCGCGGTGGTAGCGGCGGCACGTCGGCCCGGACGCGCGACAGGAGCGCGGCCGAAGCCAGGTAGCCCGCCCCGGTGAGCACCAGCCCGGAGGCGGCGCCGATCGCGCGAGTGAGCAGGCCGCCGATGCCGGGCCCGGCGGCCGCGGCGACCGACAGGGTGATCTGCAGGCGCGCGTAGCCGGTTTCCAGGTTCTCCAGCCCGATCACCACCGGCAGGTACGCCTGGTAGGCGGCGTCGAAGAACACGGTCGCGACGCCGACGAGAACAGCCGTGACGAGCAGCTGCCCGAAGTCCAGCACCCCGGTCCAGCCCGCGATCGGAAGCCCGAAGAACAGCAGGGCCCGGACGAGGTCGGCGCCGACGAGTACCGCGCGGCGGCGGCGGGTCCGGTCGATCCAGGCACCGGCGGGCAGGCCGATGACCAGGAACGCCACGGTCTGCGCCGCGGTGAGCAGTCCCATCTGCAGCGGAGTGGCGCCGAGGGTGGTCGCGGCGAGCAGGGGCACCAGCGCGGTCGCGGCGGCGGTACCCAGCTGGGAGGCGGCGTCCGCGGTCCACAGGAGCCGGAACGCGCGATGCCCGCGCAGCCCGGGCGCCGGCGCCTTCGGCGAGGCGTCGGTCATGGGCTCGGCTTCACCGCCGGGACCGCCCGGCCGGGTGGCGGACGCCGATCCGCGTGGTAGGGCAGCACGACGGCGTACCGGTCGTCCAACCGCAGGGCGAGCTGGTGAGCCGCCAGCTGGTCGGCGAGATCCGCCGCGGCCCCGCCGGCCGGCGGCCGGTCCGTGCCGGCGAGGGTCCGGAACGTGTCGACCCAGCCGGCTTCGACGTGGACGCGGTTGAGCGGCCCGCCCGGGCGGGTGTCGTGGATGAGGACGAACCCGGGGCCGTACCGGTAGGTGCAGATGCCCACGCCGTGGGCTTCACGCCAGCGGCGGCCGAGTTCGTTCCGCGGCGGCGGCAGATGGCACAGAGCGCGTTCCGGAATGGCGCCCGGCAACGGCTCCCGCAAGGTCCAGTCCACCGGAACGAACGCCGCGGCGGCAGCGGCGAGCAAGCGCACCATCGTCGCGTCGCGGTGCGCGGATTCGCCGAAGGCGAACGGCTCCGGCAGCCGCAGCTGCTGCGCACGTCCGGCCAGTTCGGCCACGACACGCAGTGCGGCGCCGGGATCGGCGTCGATCCGGCCGAAGTCGAGTTCGACCGTTTCGGGCCACGCTGGGTGCGGGGCGGCCAGGGTACGCATGGGGCTCCTTCTCAGGCGGACGGCGTGAGAACCGGCAACGGCAAGTGGGTCTTCCGCGCCACGGCGGGCGAGGTGGCGAGCGTGATCCACAAGGTGCCGTCGGTGAAGACCAGGCCGGCCTCCTCGAGCCGGCGAAGCCAGTGGCCGAAGTCGTCCGGGTCCCATTCGTGGTTCTGTTCGGCGAGCACCCGGAGCGGGGCGCGGCCGGTTTCCAGTGCTCGCCAGGCCGCGATTTCCCGCGGGTGTTCGAGCACGTGGTCGGCCGGTGCCCAGCCGTGGCGCCGGTCCCGGATCACCACGACGTCGCCGATGGTGCGGGCGATCAGCGCACTCCCCGGATAGCCCGCCGTCCACGCGACCAGCGCGTCGACCAGCGGCGTGACCTCCTCGGCCGTCAGTCCCTGGTCCGGGGTGTCGAAGGAGTAGACGAGCTCGGCGAGCCGCTCCGGGTCGTCGATGTCGTGGACGAGGCGCGACCCCGCCGCCGGGCGGCGCTCGGTGAAGCCCTGCCGCGGGTCGTCGAAGTTCGGCGAGAACCGTTGCAGGGCGATCCGTGCCGCACCGCTGGGCGGTTGCAGGTGCACCAGGGCGGGCAACTGGGCCACGACCGCGGCGTAGTCCGCCACGCGTTCGCCCGGAAACCCGTACAACCAGTTCCAGGTGATGTTGAGCCCGGCCGAGGCACCGTCGCGCAGCATCCGCACGTTGTGTGCCCCGCGGACACCCTTGCGCATCCGGTGCAGGACGTCGTCGACCAGGCTCTCGACGCCGGGCTGGACGTCCCACACCCCGGCCGCCCGCAGCGCGGCCACGTCCTCGATCTGGGCGTTGGCCTTGATCTCGTAGTGGATGCGCAGGTCGTGGCCGGCGCCGGCCAGCTCCGGCAGCGCCGACCGGTAGTACTCGTTCGGCAGGATGTTGTCGATCGTGGTGACGTCGAGGATCCGGTGCCGGCGCACCAGCCCGAGCACTTCGTCCACAAAGGACTCGGCGGGCTTGGCCCGGTAGGCCATCGCGGTGCCGTTGAGGCCGCAGAAGACGCAGTGGTGTTTCGCGCCCCACCAGCAGCCGCGGGAGGACTCCACGACCAGCTCCGGTTCGACGCGGGCCGCGACGGAAGCGGGCACGGCGGCGAACCAGTCGTCGTAGTCCGGTGTCGTGATCGACGTCGGCGAGACCGGCCGGGACGGGCACGGGCTGACCCGGGTGGCGCCGTCGTCGTCACGCCAGCAGAGCTGGGGCACGTCGTCGAGGCCGTCGCGGGTGCCGGTCGCGTGGCATTCGGCGAGGGCCAGAAGCAGTTTCGGAAATGACACGTCGGCCTCGCCGCGCAGGACGTAGTCGACGAACGGGTACTCCCGGTGCAGCGCCACGCCCATCGGGCCGTCGGTCGAATAGCCGCCGAGCAGGATCTGCGCGCCGGGTCGCCGGTCCTTGATCCGCCGGGCCACCGCGAGGCTGGCGATGGTCTGGCTGAAGGTCGCGCTGAAGCCGACCAGTTCCGGCTCGTGGGCGAGAATCGTGTCGGCGGCCTGATCCACGAATTCGTCCGCGAGCTCACGAACCGCCGCGGCGATGCGGAAGGGCAGGCCGGCGCCGCGGGCCAGATCCCGCATGCCCGCACAACCGAAATCGGGTCCGTTGAGCGCGCCCGCGAAAACCCATTCGCCGAGCGAATGGTGGAATCCGGTGTCCGCCAGTTGCGCGTAGTCGCCCACGGTCAGGCCGGCCGACAACATCATGTCGGCGAAGGCGAGACTGCCGTGGTAGGAAACCGGGACCGGAAGGCCCTCCCGTGCGCACGCCGCGCGCAGTACCCCGAGGGCGAGGGAGGGGCGGTGCAGCGAGTGCCACGGCATCGACACCAGGCAGGTGCGGGGAACGTGCCCGCGGGGCATCGAAACGCGGGTTCCGCCGGTCAGCGCGGTTTCGCAGCGGTCGAGGCGGCGTCGGCCCTGCCGGCTTCGTTGTACATGGTGACGCCGCGGTCGGCATCGCCGTGTTCGTCACGCTCGGCCAGTGGCGTCACGCTGAGGGCGTGACCCTGCGCGACGTGGAACTCGACGGCGCGATCAGCGCCGTGACGGTCATCGGATTCCGCGAGGTTCGTCACCGTGAGCGCGTCAGCGGGTGTGGATTTCACCTGTTCCCCCTCGTTTCGATACGAATTCCGAAAACATGGCGACGCACCGGCGAAGTCGTTCACCGGCCGCCCCGCGGCTACAGGGTAATTCCCGCAAGCCTCGTCAGTAAAGCGCTTCCTCGACGGAAGAGCCGCCGCGGACAGCGCCGGCGTTCGAGGACAGCTCCATGATCGTCCAGTCGGCGGCGCGACGGAGCGATCTCACCGACAGGCCCACGTCCGCGGCAAGTTCGCGCACCTGTTCCATCGTCCGTTCCTTTCCCCCGTAGTACATCAGCATCCGGAGGTCGGTTTCAGAGTCGGTTCGAACGCCTTCCTCGGCCGCGAACTCGTCGACCACGATGACCCTGCCCTGCGCTCCGGCGGCGTCGGCGCAGTGGCCCAAGATGGTTCGGACGTCGGCGTCGTTCCAGTCGCTTTGGATACGCGACACCACGTATCCGCCGGCTCCCGGCGGCAGTGGCTCCAGGAAACTCCCACTGAACGCCCCTGCTCTGCCGCTCAACCCGGCATCGCGGAAAGCCCGGACGGCGGGGCCGGCATCGCGGTCTACCACCGTACCCCGAAGACCCGCATGGGCTTGCAGCAAGCCGACAAGAAGTGTTCCGTTTCCACCACCGACGTCGACGACGCTGCCGAGTGCCCCCCAGTCGTAGGACTCGGCGATCTCCTGGACTCTCTTTTTCATTCCGGCGGCCATCACCTGGTCGAAGTGGACAGCCGATGACGGTTCTTTGCCGAGATCATCCCAGAAACTCGTGCCGTACTGCGCCGAATAAGCGACGATGTCGCCATTCCGGGCGACTTCCGGAAGGCGGAAGAAAGACAACTCGGCACGTCCTGATACCGTGCCCAGATCCAGGAAGTCCGGATTCACCGACCCGTCGTTTTCGACGAGCATCTGATCACCGACGCGCGTCAACCCGAACAGGCCACCGTCATCCCGGGTCAACACCCCGGCACTCACCAGGTGGAGAAGGATGCGTTCCAGCACACCGGGATCGGTGTTCGTCTCCGCCGCCAGCGCTTCCGCGGTCAGCCCGCCTCCCGAAATCTTCTGCGGGATGCGCAGGGTGACGGCCACCCTGATCGACATCGGGGTGATCAGATCGGACAGCTCTCGCAGGTTTCGGTCCGATTCCCGCATGCTTGTGCTCTGTACCGTGGCCGGAGTCTCAGATGTCGCCATGCCTGCCTGCTCTCCTGCTTTTCGTCATCGCCTCAGTGCGGTAAACGCCGGCGCTCGGGGGCCCGATAAAAGCTTCGCTGTGTCATCGAGCCCCCGAGTTCCGTGTCGGCTGTCGGGTCCTACCAATGCCACCGTCCGGGCGGCTTGGTGCCGAGGATGCGGCGCAGCTTGGCGATCATGGTCGTTCACCTCCTTTCGGTGTCGATGTCCTCCGTCTCAGGTGAGGGTGCGGAGGACGGTGAAGGGCCGAGGAACGGCACCCTCGGCCATTGCCGGGCGGGCGTCGGCTCCGGTGACGGTCAGCCGGGCGTCCCGCGTGAGAGCCGCCAGCGTTTCGGTCATCAAGGTCAGCGCCACCGACGCGCCGACACAGCTGTACGGCCCCGCGCCGAACGGCACGTAGGGGCCACGCTCACCTGGTTCCGCCCACCGCTCGGGCCGAAAGACATCGGCGTCGGCCCAGCGGCGCTGGTCGTGGTGCACCAAGAACGGGCTGACCGAGAGGACGTCGCCAGGCTCGAAGGGGAGGCCGCCGAATTCGGCAGGCCGGATGACGGTGCGGCCGACCATCCAGACCATCGGGCGGTGCCGCATCGCCTCCCGCACGATCCACGCAGGGGGCCACGGCCACGGGGAATCCGACGTGTGGTGCAGGCAGGCCAGCAACACCGACCAGGCCAGCGTGGAACCGACGGGCGCGACGATCGACCGGAACAGCACCAGGAAGACCTCGGCGACAGTTCGGTCCGCCAGGACGTCCGGGCACGCACCGAGCACGGCGTCCAGAACATCACGCGACTGGCCGGCCGGCCCCGCCCTGCGCCAGCCCACTTCCTCGGCGACAGCTGCGATCAGCTTTCCGCGCAGTATTTCCGCGCGCGCCCGCCGCCACACGTGTGGCGAGCGGAACATGACGCCGCCGTGCAGGGCTTGGTCCATCAATCGCCGCGTTCCGGCGGAAGTCCGCGGGTGCAGGAGCACGTTTGCCAGGCCGCGGTACACGAGTTCGGCCCCGGCTGCCGGCCAGCCACTGGCCGGGGGCAGGTCCGCGAGGGCCCCGACGAGTGCGTCCCGATACTCGGACACCCGTGTCCGCAAGAGGTTCCGCGCCGCCTGGCCGATGGCGACCTGCGCGGTCCGCGTCGGCAGCAGGTCCCCGAAGAACCCGGACGTGCCGGTGTTGAATTCGGGGCTGCGCAGCAGTTCGTTCGCCAGATCCGGATCACTCACGCACCAGCCGCCCCAGGGGAGCCGGATGACGCCGGTCGCGGTGCGACGGCGAAGGTCCTCGAGGTATTCGAAGGGGTCCCGCTTGAGCCGGCGCCGGTATCCCGTTCTCATGGAGCGGGCGAGTTGCTCGGCGGGAGTTGGCGAAGGGTGAACTCATTCCTGGACTGGCCTGGCGTGTCGGAAGCCGACTGAGTCAGCGTCATGACCGGGCACTCCCTCCCCGTTGAGCCGAACAGATGCGTACGCCGTTCATCGAGGTGGCTATCGCAGCCGGCTCTCCCGGCCGGATCCCAGCCACATCCGTCCCATATTCCCCTCCCCAGCCGGGGACCCCTCCCGGCTGGGACCTGGTATACCGGCGAGCACGGGTGCTTCAGTTTCGCCTTTCGGGTGGCACGTACTCGAATGCCGGGCCCGCGGTCGTCTTCCCGTCACCGGGCGGCTGGCACCGCCGGAAGCCGGTCGAATACCGGTAGAGGTGTCCGGTCAAGATGATGCAGCGGTGTCGGTGATCTCGGTGGCGGGGTAGGTCAGTGCCCGCCGCAGCCCGGTCAGCAGGACGAATCGATCCGCGCGAAGCCTCCCGTGCCGGGTGACCACCTCTCGGTGATCGGCGAAGAGGCCGCGCCGGCCATCGCGGCAAGGGTCTTCGGCGACCGCTGACGGAGAGCCACCACCGGTCCGACGTGGGTCATCGGGGATCCCCGCCAGGTGCTCGGCGCAAGCCCGGAGACGCCGGGGGCCGGACGCGGGTGCGAGGGTCGGCCGAGTGGTGAACGGGGGAGGCCGGATGTCCGCGAGCACGGGGCCGAAACCGGACGGCAACGGCGGTGATCACCGGATCGCGATCGTCGGGCTGTCCTGCCGGGTGCCGGGGGCCGCGGATCCCGCCGCGTTCTGGCGGCTGCTGCGCGCGGGCACCGACGCGATCACCGACGTGCCCGCCGGCCGCTGGGACGCGCACAGCCTGGTCGACCCGGATCCCGCCGCGCCCGGCACGGCGACCACCACGCGGGGTGGCTTCCTCGACGACGTGCGCGGGTTCGACCCCGGCTTCTTCGGGATCTCGCCGCGGGCCGCCGCCGCACTGGATCCGCAGCAGCGCCTCGCCCTCGAACTCGGCTGGGAGGCGCTGGAAGACGCCGGCATCGTCCCGGCGCGGCTGGCCGGCTGCGACGCCGGGGTGTTCCTCGCGACCGGCGGGGACGACTACGCCCTGCTCACCCACCGGGCCGGGCTCTCCGCGATCACCCCGCACACGTTCGCCGGGCTGCACCGCGGGCTCGCCGCCAACCGCGTCTCCCACTTCCTCGGCCTGCACGGGCCCAGCCTGACCGTCGACACCGCCCAGTCGTCGTCGCTGGTCGCGGTGCACTTCGCGTGCGAAAGCCTGCGGCGCGGCGAAACGGACGTGGCGCTCGCCGGCGGCGTCCACCTCACCCTCGTCCCGGACGGCGCCGTCGCGTTCACCAAGTTCGGCGGGCTGTCCCCGGACGGCCGGTGCCACGTCTTCGACGCCCGCGCCAACGGCACGGTGCGGGGCGAGGGCGGCGCCCTCGTCGTCCTCAAACGGCTCGCCGACGCGGAGGCGGCCGGCGACCCGGTCTACGCGGTCGTGCACGGCGGCGCGATCAACCACGGCGGCGCGAGCGAGGCACTGACGGTGCCGGACGAGGCCGCGCAACAAGCGGTCCTGCGGGCCGCCTACGCCCGCGCCGGCGTCCGCCCCGAGGACGTCGGCTACGTCGAACTGCACGGCACCGGCACCCGGCGGGGTGATCCGGTCGAGGCGGCCGCGCTCGGCTCGGTGCTCGGCGCCGCCCGGCCCGCCGGACGGCCGCTGCTCGTCGGCTCGGTCAAGACGAACATCGGTCACCTCGATGCGGCCGCCGGAGTCGCCGGGCTGCTCAAGACGGTGCTTTCGCTGCACCACGAAGAAGTTCCCGCCAGCCTCCACCACGTGGCGCCGCCGCCGGAAATCCCGCTGGCCGCGCTCAACCTCGCGGTCGCCGGCGGCCGTACGCCGTGGCCGGCGGACGGCCGCTACGCCGGGGTGAGCTCGTTCGGCATGGGCGGGACCAACTGCCACCTGGTCCTGTCCCGGTACGCGGCCCCGGCCCCGCCCGCCGCGGCCACACCCGCCCCGGCCGCGCCGCCGGTGCTGGCCTGGACCGTGTCCGCCCGGACCCGCCAAGCCGTGCGGGAGCAGGCCGGCCGGCTGGCGGAGTTCGCCGCGGCCGAGCCCGGCCGCCCGCCCGCCGAGATCGCGGGGGCGCTCGCCGCCGGGCGGACCGCGTTTCCCGAACGCGCCGTCGTCGTGGGCACCGGCGAAGGCGAGCTCCGGGCCGGCCTGGCCGCGCTCGCGTCCGGCACCGACGCGGGGAACGTCGTCCGCGGCACGGCCTCGGGCGGGGCGACCGCGTTCCTCTTCGCCGGGCAGGGCAGCCAGCGCCCGGGGATGGGACGCGAGCTGTACCGGGCGTTCCCGGTCTACGCCGCCGCGTTCGACGAGGTGTGCGCCGCGTTCGACCCCCTGCTGGGCACCTCGCTCGAGGAGGTCGTCTTCGGCGGTGGCGCCCTCGTGGACGAGACGCGGTTCACCCAGCCCGCGCTGTTCGCCGTTCAGGTCGCCCTGGTGCGGTTGCTCGGGCACTGGGGCCTCGCCCCGGATCTGCTCGCCGGGCACTCGGCGGGCGAGCTCGCCGCCGCGCACGTGGCGGGGGTGCTGTCCCTGCCGGACGCGGCCGCGCTCGTGACGGCCCGCGGGCGGCTCATGCAGACGGTCGCCCGCGGTGGCGCGATGGTCGCGATCGAAGCCGCCGAAGCGGAAGTCCTCGGCTCCCTGGCCGACGTCGAAGGCGAAGTCACCATCGCCGCCGTCAACGGCCCCCGGGCCACGGTCGTCTCCGGGACGGAGGCGGCCGTCCTGGCGGTGGCCGGGCGGTGGGGCGACCGCGGCCGCCGCACGAAACGGCTCGCGATCGGGCTCGCCGGGCACTCCGCGCTGCTCGACCCGATCCTCGGCGAGTTCGGCCGCACCGCGGACCGGCTGACCTACGCCGAGCCCACCGTTCCCGTGGTCGCCAACATCACCGGCCGGCTCGCCGCCGGCGGCGACCTGCGCTGGCCCGGCTACTGGGTGCGCCAGCTCCGCGAACCCGTCCGGTTCGGCGACACCGTCCGGACCCTGCACGAACAGGGCGTCACCCGGTTCGTCGAGGTGAGCCCGGACCGGGTGCTGGCCGCGCTGGTCCGCGACAACCTGCCGCCGGACGCGGCGGTGTCGGTCGCGGCGGTGCTGCGCGCGGGGCACCCCGAGCCGCGCACCCTGGTTTCCGCGCTGGCCCAGGCCTTCGCCGACGGCGTGCCGGTCGACTGGCCCGCGGTGTTCGGCGCCCCGGCACCGGTCCGGCCGATCGGGCTGCCGACCTACCCCTTCCAGCGCACGCCGTACTGGCTCGCCGCCGCCCCGTCCAGTGTGGACAGTGTGGACAGTCCGGCCACTGTGGACGTCGAAGCGGTCCCCGAGCCGCCGCGGCCGGTCCCCGGCGGGGATCCGCTCGACCTCGTCCGGTCCGCCGCCGCGATCGTGCTCGGGTACGCCGACGCCGCCGACGTCGACCCGCGCCGGACCTTCCGCGACCTGGGCTTCGACTCCCTGGCCGCGGTGGAGCTGCGGGACCGCCTCGCCGCGGCGACCGGCCTGCCCCTGGTGCCCACGCTGACGTTCGACCACCCCACCCCGCTGGCCCTCGCCGCGCACCTGCGCGGCGAACAGCGCGTGACCGCCGCCCCGGCGACCGCCGCCGAGCCCGGCGAGCCGATCGCGATCATCGGCATGAGCTGCCGGTACCCCGGCGGGGTCCGGTCACCGGAGGACCTGTGGCGGCTGGTCGCGGACGGCGTCGACGCGATCACGGGCTTCCCCGGCGACCGCGGCTGGGACCTCGGCGCGGCGACGATCCCGCGTCGCGGCGGTTTCCTGCCCGACGCGGCCTTGTTCGACGCGGAGTTCTTCGGCATCAGCCCGCGCGAAGCCTTGACGATGGACCCGCAGCAGCGGCTCGTCCTGGAGACGGCCTGGGAGGCGCTGGAACGGGCCGGCATCGACCCCGCGGCCCTGCGCGGCACCCCGGCCGGGGTGTTCGTCGGCGCGTCGTCGAGCGACTACGGCCCCCGGCTGCACGAGCCGGGCCACGGCGCGGAGGGGCACGTGCTCACCGGCAGCGCGGCGAGCGTGCTGTCGGGCCGGGTGGCCTACACGCTCGGCTTCGAAGGCCCGTCGGTGACCGTGGACACGGCGTGCTCGTCGTCGCTGGTCGCGCTGCACCTGGCCGCGCGGGCCCTGCGACAGGGGGAGTGCACGGTCGCACTGGCCGGCGGCGTCACGGTCATGGCCACGCCGGGGATCTTCCTCGAGTTCGGCCGGCAGGGCGGGCTGGCCGCGGACGGGCGGTGCAAGGCGTTCGCCGCCGCGGCCGACGGCACCGCCTGGGCCGAGGGCGCCGGTCTGGTGCTGCTGGAACGGCTTTCGGACGCGCGCCGCCACGGCCACCCCGTGCTCGCGCTCGTGGCCGGGTCGGCGATCGGCTCCGACGGCGCCAGCAACGGGCTGACCGCCCCGAGCGGGCCCGCCCAGGAACGCGTCGTCCGCGCCGCCCTCGCCGACGCCGGACTGTCCGCTTCGGACGTCGACCTGGTGGAGGCGCACGGCACCGGGACCACCCTCGGCGACCCGATCGAGGCCGGTGCCCTGCTCGCGACCTACGGCCAGGACCGGGAAACGCCGCTGTGGCTGGGTTCGGTGAAGTCCAACATCGGGCACGCGCAGGCCGCCGCCGGGATCGGCGGCGTGCTCAAGGTGGTGCAGGCGATGCGCCACGGCGTCCTGCCCGCGACCCTGCACGTCGACGCGCCGTCCCCGCACGTCGACTGGTCGGCCGGGCGGGTCCGGCTGCTCACCGAGGCGACCGCGTGGCCCGCCCTCGACCGCCCGCGCCGGGCCGGGGTGTCCTCGTTCGGGATCAGCGGCACGAACGCCCACGTGGTGCTGGAGCAGCCCCCGGCCGAACCGGCGGTGGCGGCACCGGCCGACCGGCCGTTGCCCTACGTGCTTTCCGCCCGCGACGAGGCCGGGTTGCGAGCACAGGCCCGGCGGCTGCGCGACCACCTGGCGCAGGAACCGGACCGGGCCCCGGCGGACGTCGCGTACTCGCTGGCCACCACCCGCGCGCGGTTCGCCGAGCGCGCCGCCTTCGTCGCCACCGGCCGCTCCGGGCTCCTGGCCGCGCTCGACGCCGTCGCGAGCGGCGACGGTGCCGTCGACGTCGTGCGGGCCACCGCCGTCGACGGCGGGACGGTGTTCGTCTTCCCCGGCCAGGGCTCGCAGTGGGCCGGGATGGCGGCCGGACTGCTCGACAGCTCGCCGGTGTTCGCGGCCCGGTTCGCCGAGTGCGAACACGCGCTGGCGGAGCACCTGGGCTTCTCGCCCGCCGACGTCCTGCGCGAGCGGGCCACGGCCCCGGCGCTGGACCGGGACGACGTGGTGCAGCCGGTGCTGTTCGCGGTGATGGTGTCCCTGGCCGCGCTCTGGCGCGCCCACGGTGTCGAGCCGGCCGCCGTGATCGGCCATTCCCAGGGCGAGATCGCCGCGGCGTGCGTCGCGGGCGCGCTGTCCTGCCGGACGCCGCCCGGGTCGTCGCCCTGCGCGGCCGGCTCCTGACCGAACTGGCCGGGCTGTCCGGGATGGTCTCGGTCCCGCTGCCGGAGGCGGACGTCACCGCCCTGCTGGCCCGCTGGGGCGACCGGCTGTCGGTCGCGGCGGTCAACGGCCCGAACTCGGTCGCGGTGTCCGGCGACCCGGACGCGCTGCGGGAGCTCGTCGCCGCGTGCGCGCTGCGCGACGTGCGGGCCCGCGAGATCCCGATCGACTACGCGTCGCACTCGCGGCACGTCGAGCGCCTCCACGACCGGCTCGTCGCCGCGCTCGCGCCGGTGACGCCCCGCCCGGCGGAGATCCCGTTCTTCTCGACGGTCACCGGCGAACCGGTCGGCCCCGACGGCCTCGACGCCGCCTACTGGTACCGCAACCTGCGCGAACCGGTGCGCTTCGAAGCCGGGGTGCGCCGGTTGCTGGCGGCCGGGCACCGCGTGTTCGTCGAGGTCGGCCCGCACCCCGTGCTCGCGCTCGGGATGCGGGAGACGTTCGACGACGCGGGAGTGGCCGCGGCGGCGGTCGGGACGCTGCGGCGCGGGGACGGCGGCCAGGACCGGTTCCTCCGGTCGCTGTCGCAGGCCCACGCGCACGGTGCCGCCGTGCGCTGGGACGCGGTCTTCGCCGGGACCGGCGCCCGCCGCACCGACCTGCCGACCTACCCGTTCCGGCGCCGGCGGTTCTGGTGGCGCCCGCCGGCGGGGGCGGGGCGCGCCACCGATCCCGCGGCGGGCCTGCGCTACGAGATCGCGTGGTGGCCCACGACGACCGACGGCGCCGCACCGCTTTCCGGGACGTGGTTCGTCGTCGGCGGCGAGGACTCGCCGTGGCGTCCGCTGCTCGTCGCGGCCCTGTCGGCCGCAGGCGCCGACGTCCGCGAGGGGGACCTTTCGCCCGAGGACGAACCGGCCGGGGTCGTCTCCCTGCTCGCCCTCGACGACCGCCCGGACCCGGACCACCCCGCGGTCCCGGCGGGTCTCGCCAGGACACTCGCCGCGGTGCGGGCCTTCGGCTGTCCGATGTGGAGCGTCACGTCGGGTGCCGTCGGCACCGGCGCCGACGACCCGGTCCGCGCGCCCCGCCAGGCCGCCGTCTGGGGCCTCGGCCAGGTGGCCGCGCTGGAACAGCCCCGCCGGTGGGGCGGGCTCGCCGACCTGCCCGAGCAGCCGGTCGCGCAGGCCGCGCGGCTGCTGGCCGCGGTGCTCACCGGAACCGAAGACCAGGTCGCCGTCCGGGCCTCCGGCGTCTTCGCGCGGCGCCTGGTGCGCCCGGTCCCGGCGACGCGGACCGCGTGGCGGCCGCGGGGTACCGTCCTGGTCACCGGCGGCACCGGCGCGCTCGGCCGCCGGGTCGCGCGCTGGCTCGTGGAAAACGGCGCCGCGCACGTCGTGCTGGCCGGCCGCCGCGGACCGGCGGCCCCGGACGCCGCGACGATCACCGAAGAACTGGGGGCGGACCGGGTCACCGTCGTCGCCTGCGACGTCACCGACGACCGCGCGGTGGCCGGCCTGGTCGCGTCGGTCCCGGGCGCGGAGCTGACCGCCGTCGTCCACGCCGCCGGAACCGGCGGGTTCGGGCGGCTGGCCGGGATCGGCCCGGCGGACCTGGCGGAGGTGTTCCGGGCGAAGGTGCTGGGCGCCGAAGTCCTCGACCGCGTCCTCGGCGACCGGCCGCTGGACGCCTTCGTGCTGTTCTCCTCGGCCGCCGGGGTCTGGGGCGGTGCGGACCAGGGCGCGTACTCCGCCGCGAACGCCTGCCTCGACGCGCTCGCCCACCAGCGTCACGCCCGGGGGCGGGCGGCGACGGCGGTGGCGTGGGGCCCCTGGCCCGGCGGCGGCATGGTCACCGCGGCGTTCGAGACGGCCCTACGCGCCCGCGGGTTCACCCCGCTCGACCCCGGCGTCGCGCTCGACGCCCTCGCGGCGGCCGTCGGCGGCGGCGAGCCGGCCACCGTCGTGGCCGACGTCGACTGGACCACGTTCGCCGCGCTCTACACGATGGCGCGGCCGAGCCCGCTGCTCGGCGAGATCGCCGAAGCCCGCCGGAACACCGAACCGGGACCGACCGCTTCCGCACTCGGGCACCGCCTGCGCGGGCTGCCGGAAGCAGGGCAGCACGACCTGCTGCGGACGGTGGTCCGCACCCAGCTCGCCGCCGTCCTCGGGCACGACGGGCCGGCGTCGGTGGCCGCGGACCGGCCGTTCTCCGAGCTCGGGCTGGACTCGCTCACGGCGGTCGAGCTGCGCGACCGGCTGGCGGCCGCGACGGAGCTCGCGCTGCCGGTCACGATCGTCTTCGACCACCCGACCGCGACGGCGCTGGCCGCCCACCTGCGGAACGCCGCGCTCGGCACGCGTGCCGCGGAAGCGGCCGCCGGGGCTCCGGCGGCCGCGGACGAGCCGCTCGCGATCGTGGGCATGAGCTGCCGGCTGCCCGGTGGCGTCGAGGGACCCGAAGACCTGTGGCGGTTGCTGGCCGGGGGAGGGGACGCCGTCGGCGAGCTCCCGGCCGACCGCGGCTGGGACCTCGACGCGCTGTACGACCCCGACCCGGACCGGCCGGGCACCAGCTACGTCCGCGGCGGCGGGTACCTGACCGGGATCGACCGGTTCGACGCCGACCTGTTCGGCATCGCGCCGCGGGAGGCCCTGGCGATGGACCCGCAGCAACGGCAGCTGCTCGAAGCCACGTGGACGGCGCTCGAGCACGCCGGCATCGCGCCGGACTCCCTGGCCGGCAGCAGTACCGCGGTGTTCGCGGGCATCCAGGTGCCCGACTACTGGACACCGGACCGGATCCCCGGCAGCCTCGAGGCCTACCAGGTGACGGCGGGGGCCCCGAGCGTGGCGGCGGGCCGGATCGCCTACACCTTCGGCCTCGAAGGCCCGGCGATGACGGTGGACACCGCGTGCTCGTCGTCACTGGTCGCACTGCACCTGGCGGCGCGTTCGCTGCGCGCGGGGGAGTGCTCCCTGGCGATCGCCGGCGGCGCGACCGTGATGACCACCCCGGCGGCGCTGCGCAGCCTCAGCCGGCAGCGGGCGCTTTCGCCGGACGGCCGGTGCAAGGCGTTCTCGGACGACGCCGACGGGTTCGGCGCCGCCGAAGGGGTCGCGGCCCTGGTCGTGGAGCGGCTCTCGGACGCGCGGCGGCACGGCCACCGCGTGCTGGCCGTGCTGCGCGGTTCGGCGGTCAACTCCGACGGCGCCAGCAACGGGCTGACCGCACCGAACGGCCTGGCCCAGCAACGCGTCATCCGGGCGGCGCTCGCCGACGCGGGACTGTCCCCTGCGGACGTCGACGCCGTCGAGGCGCACGGCACCGGCACCCGGCTGGGCGATCCCGTGGAAGCGCTGGCGCTGCAGGAGACCTACGGTCGTGACCGCCCGGGTGACCGGCCGGTCCTGGTGGGGTCGCTCAAGTCGAACATCGGGCACACGCAGGCGGTTTCCGGCCTCGCGGGCGTGATCAAGACCGTGCTCGCGCTGCGGCACGGCGAACTGCCCCGCACCCTGCACGTCGAACGGCCGTCGTCCCACGTGGACTGGACCCGCGGCGCGCTGGCGCTGCTGGCCGAACCGGCGCCGTGGCCGTCGGCCGGACGGCCACGGCGGGCCGGGGTCTCGTCGTTCGGCATCTCCGGCACCAACGCCCACGTGATCCTCGAACAGGCGCCGGCCGACCCGGAGCCGCCCGGGCCGGCGCCGGCGGGAGTGGTGCCGTGGGTGCTGAGCGGGGCGACCCCGGAGGCCGTCCACGACCTGGCCGGCCGGGTGCGGTCGTTCGTCGCGGGGCACCCGGAGCTGACGGCGCGGGACGTGGGCCGGACGCTGGCCGCGCGGTCCGCCCACGCGCACCGGGCCGTCGTCGTCGGCGAAGGCCGCGAAGAACTGCTGGCCGCACTGGCCGACGTCCGGCCCGAACGGGCGGCCGGAGGGAAGCTGGCGTTCCTGTTCACCGGTCAGGGCAGCCAGTACCCCGGAATGGGCCGCGAACTCCACGAGCAGTTCCCGGTGTACGCGAAGGCCTTCGACGAAGCGTGTGCCGCGGCGGGCCTCGACCCCGCGGTGGTGGCCGACGGCGACCGGCTCGGCCGGACGGAGTTCGCCCAGCCGGCCCTGTTCGCGCTGGAAGTGGCGCTGTACCGGCTCTTCGAATCGTGGGGACCGCGCCCCGACGTCGTCGTCGGCCACTCCGTCGGGGAGATCGCGGCGGCGCACGTCGCCGGCGTGCTGTCGCTGACGGACGCGGCCACGCTGGTCGCGGCCCGCGGGCGGTTGATGCAGGAGCTGCCCGAAAGCGGCGCGATGGTCGCCGTCGAAGGGACCGAGGACGAGGTCCGGGCCGCGTTGACCGGCGAGGCCGCCGTCGCGGCGGTGAACGGCCCGGACGCCGTCGTCGTCTCGGGTGCCGCGGACGTCGTCGAGGCGATCGCCGCGGGGTTCGCCGCGCGGGGCCGCCGGACGAAACGCCTGCCCGGCGCGCACGCGTTCCATTCGCCGCTGATGGCACCGATGGCCGAGCGGTTCCGCGCCGTCGTCGCGAGGCTGGAGTTCGCCGAACCCGTCATCCCGCTGCTTCCGGCCGCGGCCGGAAACCCGGCCACGGCGGACTACTGGGTGGACCACGTGCTCGGCACCGTGCGGTTCGCCGACGCGCTCGGGCGGCTCGGCGCCGACGGCGTCACCACCTGCCTGGAGATCGGCCCCGACCGGGTGCTCTCGGCCCTCGGCCCGGCGATCGACCCCGACCTCGAGTTCGTGCCGGCGCAGCGGGCCGACCGGCCCGGCGCGCGGACGGCGGTCGCGGCCGCCGGCCGCCTGCACGGCCTCGGCCACGACGTCGGCTGGGCGCGGCTGTGCGCCGGCGGCCGGTGGGCCGACCTGCCCGCGTACCCGTTCCGGCACCGGAGCTTCTGGCTGGCCCCCGGCCGGGGACCGGACCGCGCCGGGCACCCCTTGGCGGGCACGATCGTCCGGCTGGCCGACGGGGACGGCGCCGTGCTCAGCGCCACGCTGTCGGCGACCGCGCCCGGCTGGCTCGGCGACCACACGATCGGCGGGACGACGCTGGTGCCCGGCACCGCCGTCCTGGAGCTGGCCCTGCGGGCCGCCGGCGCCGCCGGGTGCGCGGCCGTCGAGGAGCTCACCCTCGAGGCCCCGCTCGTCCTGCCGGGCGACGGCGACGTGACCGTCCAGGTCCGGGTCGGCGCGGCGGACGAGGCCGGCCACCGCCCGCTGACCGTCCATTCCGGACGGCCGGACGCGTGGACCCGGCACGCCACCGGGTCCGTCCGCCCCACGGGCGGGGAGCCCGGCGGCTTCGACGGGCGTCCGCCCGCCGGTGCGGAACCCCTTGTCCTCGACGGGCTTTACGAACGGCTGGCCGCCTCGGGGTACGGCTACGGTCCCGCCTTCCGCGGCCTCACCGCGGCGTGGCGCCAGGGCGACGACGTCTACGCCGAGGCGACCCTGCCGGAAGAACTGCGGGACGACGCCCGGAACTTCGCCCTGCACCCCGCGTTGCTCGACGCCGCGCTGCACGCCCTCGGCCTCACCGGCCGGCTCGACGGCGGGACCCCGGTGCCGTTCGCCTGGCGCGGGGTCTCCGTCACCGGACCGGGCCCCGCGGCCGTCCGCGCGCGGCTCCGCCCCGTCGCCGGGGACGCCGTGTCGATCCACCTCACGGACCCCGAAGGCCGTCCGGTGGCCACAGTGGACTCCCTGGTCCTGCGGCCGCGCACCGCCGCGCCCGGGGACGGCCTGCTGGAGCTGGACTGGGTCCGGGTCACCCCGCCGAAAGCCGCCGGCCCGCGGTTCGTGACGGCCGGCGACCTGGCCGAGCTGGCCGGCGCACCGGTGCCCGACGTCGTGGTGGTCCCGGCGGGGGAGCCCGCCCGCGTCCTCGCGGTGTGCCAGGCGTGGGCGGCGGACGACCGGTTCGGCGCCGCGCGGCTGGTCCTGCACACCCGGAACGCGACCACCGACCCGGCCCAGGCCGCCGTCTGGGGGCTCGTGCGCGCCGCCCAGGCCGAGCACCCCGGCCGGTTCGTGCTGCTCGACACCGAACCCGACGGCGCGGCCGGGCTCCTGGCCGAGGCGATCGCCACCGGCGAACCCCAGCTGGCGGTGCGGGCCGGGGAAATCCTGGTGCCCCGCCTGAGGCGGGTGCGCACCGACAGCGACCCGGCACCGCCGCCGGCCGGTCCCTGGCGGCTCGACGTCGTCCACCAGGGCCGGCTCGACGGGCTCGCCCCGGTCGCGCACCCGGCCGCGGCCGCACCACTGGCCCCCGGGCAGGTCCGGGTGGCCGTCCGCGCGGCGGGGCTCAACTTCCGCGACGTGCTCAACGCACTGGGGCTCTACCCCGGCGAGGCCCCGCCGCTGGGCATCGAAGGCGCGGGCGTCGTCACCGGAACCGGCCCCGGCGTCACCGGGTTCGCCGTGGGCGACCGGGTGCTGGGCCTGCTGGACCACGCCTTCGCCCCGGTCGCCGTCACCGATCACCGGAAGCTGGTGCGGATGCCGGCGGAGTGGACGTTCGCCGAGGCGGCGGCGATCCCGGTCGTCTTCCTCACCGCCTGGTACGGGCTGCACGACCTGGCCGGGCTGCGGGCGGGGGAGAAGGTGCTCGTGCACGCCGGGGCGGGCGGCGTCGGGATGGCGGCGATCCAGCTGGCGCGCCACCTCGGCGCCGAGGTCCACGCGACCGCGAGCCCGGGCAAGCACGACGTGCTGCGGGCGCTGGGCGTGCCGGAAGGGAACATCGCCTCGTCGCGGACCCTCGACTTCGAAACCGAGTTCGCCGGTGCCGGGTTCGACGTCGTGCTGAACTCGCTGTCCGGCGAGTTCGTCGACGCGTCCCTGCGGCTGCTGCGCGACGGCGGGCGGTTCGTCGAGCTGGGCAAGACCGACGTCCGGCCACCCGAAGAGCTCGCGGCCACCCGGCCCGGCGTGACGTACCGGACGTTCGACCTGACCGAACCCGGCGCCGACCGGATCCGGGAGATGCTCCTCGAACTGCTCGGCCTGTTCGCCGACGGCGCACTCCGTCCGCTGCCCCTGTCCACTTGGGACGTCCGCGGCGCGGTCGAGGCGTTCCGGTTCGTCAGCCAGGCCAAGCACGTCGGCAAGGTGGTGCTCACCGTGCCGTCGGCTCCGGCGCCGGACGGCACGGTCCTGATCACCGGCGGCACCGGCGCCCTCGGCGGCCTCCTCGCCCGGCACCTGGTCGCCGAGCACGGAGCGCGGCACCTGCTGCTGACCGGGCGGCGCGGCGCGGCGGCGGCGGGCGTGCCCGAGCTGGTCGCGGAGCTGACCGGGCTGGGCGCGTCCGTGACCGTCGCCGCGTGCGACGTCGCCGACCGCCGCGACCTCGCCGCGCTGCTGACCGGCATCCCGGCCGAACACCCGCTGACGTCGGTGATCCACGCGGCGGGCGTGCTCGACGACGGCCTCGTGGCGACGATGACCCCCGACCGGCTGGACCGGGTGCTGCGGCCGAAGCTCACCGCGGCGCACCACCTCGACGAGCTGACCCGCGGCACCGACCTGGCCGAGTTCGTGCTGTTCTCGTCGGCGTCGGCGTTCTTCGGCGGCGCCGGGCAGGGCAACTACACCGCCGCCAACGCGGCCCTCGACGCGCTCGCGGCGCGCCGCCGCGCCGCCGGGCTGCCCGCCGTGTCGATCGCCTGGGGCGCGTGGGCCCACGACGGCAGCATGACCGGGCGGCTCGGCGCGGCCGACCACGCCCGGCTGGCCCGGGCCGGCCTGGCGGCGCTGTCCGACGAGCGGGGGCTCGCCCTGTTCGACGCGGCGCGCCGGCTCGACCGGCCGTTCGTCGTGGCCGCGGACCTGGACGTCGCGGCCCTGCGGCGGGGCGGCGAGGAGATCCCGCCGCCGCTGCGGGGCCTGGCCGGGACCACCCCACCGCGGACGACCGGACCGCCGTCTCCGCACACCCGGCCGGCCGGGCCGGAGGGGCTGCTGGAGCTGGTCCGCGCGCAGGTCGCCGCGGTCCTCGGGCACACCGGAGCCGCGGAGGTGGCGCCGGACAAGGCGTTCAAGGACCTCGGGTTCGACTCGCTGAGCTCGGTCGAACTGCGCAACGTGCTGTCGGCGGCCACCGGGCTGCGGCTGTCCGCCACCGTCGTGTTCGACCAGCCGACCCCGGTGGCGCTGGCGGCCCACCTCCACGCCGAGCTGTCCGCGGCGGCCACCCCCGTCGCGCCCGCGGCCCTCGAGGTTCGCGAGACCGCCGACGACCCGGTCGCGATCGTCGCGATGAGCTGCCGGCTGCCCGGCGGCGTCCGGTCACCCGAAGACCTGTGGCGGCTGGTGCGCGACGGCGTCGACGCGGTCACCGGTCCCCCGGTCAACCGCGGCTGGGACCTCGACGCCCTCTACGACCCGGATCCCGACCGGCCCGGCACGACCTACGCGCGGGCGGGTGGCTTCCTGCACGACGCGGACGAATTCGACCCGGAGTTCTTCGGGATCAGCCCGCGCGAGGCGCTGGCCATGGACCCGCAGCAGCGGCTCCTGCTCGAGACGGCATGGGAGGTCTTCGAAGCGGCGGGCATCGACCCGGATTCGGTACGGGGGCAGCGGCTCGGCGTCTTCGTCGGCGGCGCGTCGCTCGGCTACGGCACCGACTCGCGGGAGTTCCCCGGCGAGCTGGAGGGCTACCGGCTGACCGGCAGCACGACCAGCGTCCTCTCGGGCCGGATCGCCTACACCTTCGGGCTCGAGGGCCCGGCCCTCACCGTCGACACGGCCTGTTCGTCGTCGCTCGTGGCGCTGCACCTGGCGACGCAGGCGATTCGCCGCGGCGAGTGTTCGCTCGCCCTGTCCGGCGGGGCGGCGATCATGGCGAACACCGACCTGTTCGTCGAACTGAGCCGGCAGCGGGGACTCGCGCCCGACGGGCGGTGCAAGCCGTTCGCGGCGGCCGCCGACGGGACCGCCTGGGGTGAAGGGGTCGGGATGCTGCTGCTGGAACGGCTGTCCGACGCCGAACGCCACGGGCACGAGGTGCTGGCGGTGATCCGCGGTTCCGCGGTGAACTCCGACGGGGCGAGCAACGGCTTGACCGCGCCCAACGGGCCGTCGCAGCAACGCGTGATCCGGGCGGCGCTGGCCGGCGCCGGACTGTCCACATCGGACGTCGATGCGGTCGAGGCGCACGGCACCGGCACCCGCCTCGGCGACCCGATCGAGGCGCAGGCGCTGCTCGCGACCTACGGCCGGGACCGGTCCGCCGACCGCCCGCTGTGGCTCGGCTCGCTCAAGTCCAACATCGGCCACGCCCAGTCGGCGGCCGGGGTGGCCGCGGTGATCAAGATGGTCCTGGCGCTGCGTCGCGGGGAACTGCCGCGCACGATCAACCTCGACGAGCCCACCCCGCACGTCGACTGGTCGCCCGGGACCGTGCGGCTGCTCACCGAACACACCCCGTGGCCGGACACCGGACGCCCGGCCCGGGCCGCGGTCTCCTCGTTCGGCATCAGCGGCACGAACGCGCACCTGATCCTGGAACAGGCCGCCCCGCCCGCCGGACCGCCCCGGACGGCGGCACCCGCGGGGCCGGCGCCGCTGGTGCTTTCGGCCCGGACCGAGGACGGCCTGCGGGCCCGGGCGCGTCAGGTCGCGACCGCGCTGGAGACCGCGGACCCCGCGGACGTGGCGCACACCCTGGCCCGGCTGCCGCGGTTCGAGCACCGGGCGGTCGTCCTGGCCGGCGACGACCCGGGCGAGGCACTGGCGGCCCTGGCCGACGGGCGTCCCGGCCCGGCGGTGGTGCGCGGCGTCGCCGGCACCCCGGGCCGCACCGTCTTCGTGTTCCCCGGCCAAGGCGGGCAATGGGCCGGCATGGGCGCCGAACTGCTCGACCGGTCGGCCGTCTTCGCGCGGCGGATGCGGGAGTGCGACGCCGCGCTGGCGGAGTTCACCGGCTGGTCGGTGCTCGCCGTTCTGCGCGGCGAGCCGGGCGCGCCGTCGCTCGACGACGTCGAGGTCGTGCAGCCCGCGCTGTTCGCCGTCATGGTCTCCCTGGCCGAGCTGTGGGCGGCCGCGGGCGTGCGGCCGGACACGGTGGTCGGCCACAGCCAGGGCGAGATCGCCGCGGCCTGCGTCGCGGGCGCGCTGTCCCTTTCGGACGCCGCGCGGGTGATCGTCTCGCGCAGCGCCATTTCGCGGGTGCTCATCGGCCGCGGCAGCATGGCGCCGGTCGCCCTCGGCGAGGCCGCCGCGACCGCCCTCATCGCGGACTGGGGCTCGCGGCTGTCGATCGCGGCGGTCAACGGGCCGAGCTCGGTCGCCGTCGCCGGGGACCTCGACGCGCTGCAGGAGCTCGTCGCCCGGTGCGAGGCCGACGGGGTGCGGGCCCGGTTGATCCCGGCCGCGTTCGCCTCGCACTCCCGGGCCGTGGAGCCGATCCGCGACGAGCTGCTCGCGGCGTTCGCGCCCGTCCGCCCCCGCACGGGCGAGGTGGCCTTCTGCTCGACGGTCACCGGGGACGTGCTGGACGGCCGCGAACTGGACGCCGGCTACTGGTACCGCAACCTGCGCCACCCGGTGCGCTTCGACCGGGCCGTCCGGGCGCTGGCCGAGCAGAAGCACACGACGTTCGTCGAGGTCGGCCCGCACCCGGTGCTGCCGGCGGCGATCCGGGAGATCCTCGACGAGCCGGGCACGCCGGCGCCCGTCGTGACCGGCACGCTCCGCCGTGGCGAGGGCGGTCTCACCCGCTTCCTCACCTCGGCGGCCGAACTGCACGTCCGGGGCGTTCCGGTCGGCTGGGACGCGATCCGGCCGGGCGGGCGACGGGTGCCGCTGCCCGCCTACCCGTTCCAGCGGCAGCGGTTCTGGCTGCGGTCGGGGACCGGCGCCGCGGACGTGGCGTCGGCCGGGGTGAGCCCGCTCGGGCACCCGCTGCTCGGTGCGGCCGTCGCGGTACCGGGCTCGGGGGCGGTGGTGTTCACCGGCCGGGTCACGGCGTCGGCCCCGCCGTGGCTCGGCGAGCACGCCTTGCGGGGCACCACGCTGCTGCCGGGCACCGCGGTCCTGGAACTCGCGTTCCGCGCGGGTGAACACCTCGGCCGCGACCGCGTCGAGGACCTCGTCCTGGCCACCCCGGTCGTCCTGCCCGAGCGGGGCGGCCTGCAGCTGCGGCTGGTCGCCGACGCACCGGACGCCACCGGCCGCCACGCCTTCCGGGTGCACACGCGCCCGGAGGACGCGGCCGCGGACGCCCCGTGGACGCGGCACGCCGAGGGCGTCCTGGCGGTGACCGAGGCCGCTCCACCGCCGCGAACCGGGCCGTGGCCGCCCGACGGGGCCGAGCCGCTGGACCTCGATGCCCTGGCCGACCTGCTCGGCGAGGCCGGTGTCCACTACGGACCGGCGTTCCACGGCGTCGCCCGGGCGTGGCGGCACGGCGACGCCGTGCTCGCCGAAGTCCGGCTGCCCGACCGCGAGGCGGCCGACGCCGGCCGGTACGGCATCCACCCCGCGCTGCTGGACGCGGCCCTGCAGCCGGGCGGCCTGACCTGGCCGGACGGCCCGGGCCGCATGCCGTTCGCCTGGTCCGGGGCCGCCCTGCACGCCGGCGGCGCGACCGCGGCGCGGGTCCGCCTTTCCCCGGCGGGCGAAGACGCGCTCGCGGTCGAGCTGAGCGACGAGAGCGGGCTCCCGGTGTTCTCGGCGGAGTCCCTGGTCCTGCGGCCGGCCGGACGGCTCCGCCCGGCCGGCCCCGACGTGCTCTTCCGGATCGGCTGGCCCCCGCTGCCCGCCCTTGGCGGGCAGTCCGTGCCGGACGGTGAGCTGCGGTTCTGCGACGACCCGGCGGAGGCGATCGCGTGGGCCCGCGCGGCGGGCGACCGCACGGTGGTGGTGGCGACGCGCGGAGCGGTCGCGGTGACCGACACCGAGCTGCCCGACCCCGCCCGTGCCGCGGTGTGGGGCGCGATCCGGGACCTGCGGGCGAACCACCCGGGCCGGATCGTGCTCGCCGACCTGGACGGCTCCCCGGACGCGGAGCACCTGGCGAAGGCGGCCGCGACCCTGGGTGAGCCGGAACTGGCGGTGCGCGAAGGTGCGGTGCACGTCCCCCGGCTGGAACGCGCACTGCTTTCGCCGGAGGAACCGGAAGCCTTCACCGGCACGATCGTGGTCGTCGGGGAGGCGACCGAGGTGCCTGGTTCGCCGGTTGAGGGTGAATCCGGTGTCGCATCGGGAGCATCGGTCGCTCCGGCGGCGGTGCCTGGTTTGCCGGCTGAAGTGCCGGACGGCGGGGCCGGTGTCCGGCCCGGCGCACCGGACTCTCCGGTCCTTCCGGCGGCGATGCCTGGTTTGCCGGCTGAAGTGCCGGACGCCGAGTCCGGTGTCCGGCCCGGCGCACCGGACTCTCCGGTCCCTCCGGCGGCGATGCCTGGTTTGCCCGCTGCGCCACCGGACTCCGAGTCCGGGGAGCCGCCGGCCCCGGCCGGTCTCCCTGCGGTGCTCCGGCTGCCCTCCTTGACCGGCTTCGCTCTTCCGCCGCGGATTCGCGGCGAGGTGGTGGTGGTCGCCGGGCCGGTCGAAGGGCCGGTCGCCGAGGCGCTGGCCGCGCGGTGGCGGGCCGGCGGGCACTCCGCGCGGGCCCTCACTTGGGGGCTTCCGCACGCGCCGCCGCCGGACGTACCGGTCGCGGAGCTCGTCGAAGCCGTCCGGCGGAGCGCCGGCACCGGGCTCGTGGCCGGGGTGCTGCCTCCTTCGCCGTCCGGGCCGGTGCCGCCGCTCCTGCGGAACCTCGTGCGCGCCACCCGGCGCGCCGCGCCCGCCGACCGGACGTGGGCTCAGCGGCTGGCCGCGCTGCCCCCGGCGGACCGCCCGGCGGCCGTCCTCGGCCTGGTGCGAGAGCAGGTCGCCGCCGTGCTCGGGCTGCCGAACCCCGCGCTGGTGCGCGACGACCGCGGCCTGCTCCAGCTCGGCTTCGACTCCCTGACCGCGGTCGAGCTGCGGACCAGGCTCGGGGAGCTGACCGGGCTCCGGCTGCCCGCGACCCTGGTCTTCGACTACCCGGCCGCGGCGGACATCGCCGGTCACCTCAGCAGCCTGCTCGTCCCGGACCACGGCGGAGAACCCCCGGTGGACTCCGAAGAGCAGGACTTCCGCGCCGCCCTGACCACCCTCGGCTACGCCCGGCTGAAGGAGGCCGGGCTCGTGCGGACCGTCCTCGACCTGGCGCGGGAACCGGCCACCGCGGGCTCGATCGACGCGATGGACGTGGCCGACCTGGTCCGGCTGGCCCTGGGCGGCGACGACGAATCCCGCGAACCCCACGACGAAACGTGAGCCGACGATGACCACCTCCGCCGAGCAGATCGTCGAAGCCCTCCGCGCCGCGTTGAAGGAAAACGAGCGGCTCAGGCGCCGCAACCGGGAGCTCACGTCCGGCGAGGCCGAGCCGATCGCCATCGTCGGGATGAGCTGCCGGTTCCCCGGCGGGGTCCGGGGTCCGGCGGACCTGTGGCGGGTGGTCACCGCCGGCACCGACGTCATCTCCGGCTTCCCCGCCGACCGGGGGTGGGACCTCGACGCCCTCTACAGCGCCGACCGCGACCGGCCCGGCACCACATACACCCGCTCGGGCGGCTTCCTCGACGGCGTCGCCGATTTCGATCCGGCGTTCTTCGGGATCAGCCCGCGCGAGGCGCTGGCCATGGACCCGCAGCAGCGGCTCCTGCTGGAAGCGTCGTGGGAGGCGGTCGAGCACGCCCGGATCGATCCGGTTTCCCTGCGCGGCAGCCGGACCGGGGTGTTCGCCGGGCTCGTCTACCACGATTACGGCTCCTGGCTGAGCCGGGCACCGGCGGACCTCGAGGGCTACCTCAGCACCGGGATCTCCGGCAGCGTCGCCTCGGGCCGGATCTCCTACACCCTCGGCCTGGCCGGTCCCGCGGTCACGGTCGACACGGCGTGCTCGTCGTCGCTGGTGGCCCTGCACCTGGCCTGCGAATCCCTGCGCCGCGGCGAGTGCACGCTCGCGCTGGCCGGCGGCGTCGCGGTGCTGGCGACACCGATGATGTTCGTCGAGTTCGCCCGCCAAGGCGCACTGTCGGCCGACGGGCGGTGCCGGTCGTTCGCCGCCGGCGCCGACGGGACGGCGCTGAGCGAGGGCGTCGGCATGCTGTTGGTCGAACGGCTGTCCGACGCCCGCAGGCAGGGCCACCCCGTGCTCGCGGTCGTGCGCGGCTCGGCGGTCAACTCCGACGGCGCGAGCAGCGGCCTGACCGCCCCGAACGGGCCGGCGCAGCAGCAGGTCATCCGGGCCGCGCTGGCGAACGCCGGGCTGTCCGCCGCGGACGTCGACGCGGTCGAAGCCCACGGCACCGGTACGCGGCTGGGCGACCCGATCGAGGCACAGGCCCTCCTGGCGACCTACGGCCAGGACCGGACGGCGGACCGGCCGCTGTGGCTGGGCTCCGTGAAGTCCAACCTCGGCCACACGCAGGCCGCGGCGGGCATCGCGAGCATCGTCAAGCTCGTCGAAGCGATGCGGCACGGCGTGCTCCCGAAGACCCTGCACCTCGACGAGCCGACCCCGCAGGTCGACTGGGCCGCCGGGGCGGTGTCGCTGCTGGCCGAGCCGGTGCCCTGGCCGGAGCCGGGCCGCCCGCGCCGGGCCGGGGTGTCGTCGTTCGGGATCTCCGGGACCAACGCGCACGTCGTCCTCGAACAGGCTCCGGCCGACGACGAGCCGGGGACGCACGAGGGCGTGGTGCCCTGGGTGGTGACCGGCGCGACCGCGGCCGCGGCCCGGGCGCAGGCCGCGCGGTTGCGGGCCTTCGCGGCGGACCGGCCCGAACTGTCCACATCGGACATCGCCTGCTCGCTGCTGACCACCCGGCCCGCCTGGGAGCACCGGATCGTCGTCGCCGGCGCCGATCGTGACGCGCTGCTCGCCGGGCTCGGCACCGCGCGGCCGCGCCGGGTGGCCGGCGGGAGGCCGGCGTTCCTGTTCACCGGCCAGGGCAGCCAGCGCCCCGGGATGGGCCGTGAGCTGCACGAGCGGTACCCGGTGTACGCGCGGGCCTTCGACGAGGCCTGCGCGGCCGCCGGGCTCGACCGCGAGGTCGTGCTCGGCGGCGCGGACCTGAGCCGCACAGAGCTGGCCCAGCCGGCGATCTTCGCCCTGGAGGTGGCGCTCTACCGGCTGTTCGAGGCGTGGGGCGTCCGGCCGGAGAAGCTCGTGGGCCATTCGATCGGGGAGATCGCCGCGGCCCACGTCGCCGGGGTGCTCTCGCTGGCCGACGCCGGGACGCTCGTCGCCGCCCGCGCCCGGCTGCTGCAGGCCCTGCCGGAAACCGGGGCGATGGTCGCCGTCCAGGCGACCGAGGCCGAAGTCCGGGCCCGGCCGGCCGGAGCCGCCGGCATCGCCGCCGTCAACGGCCCCGAAGCCGTCGTCGTCTCGGGTGCCGAAGAGGCCGTCGCCGCGCTCGCGGCGCACTTCGCCGCGGCCGGTCGCCGGACCAAGCGGCTGAGCGTGTCGCACGCGTTCCACTCACCGCTGGTGGAGCCGGTGCTCGAAGAGTTCCGGACCGTGGTCGCGGGCCTGTCGTACGCACGGCCCCGGATCCCGATCGTCTCGACCGTGTCGCCGTCCGGGGACCCCGCCACCCCCGGCTACTGGGTCGAGCACGTGCGCGCGACCGTCCGCTTCGCCGACGCGGTCACGGCGCTGGCCGAAGCGGGCGTGACGACCTGCATCGAACTCGGGCCGGACGCCGTGCTCTCGGCGATGGGCGCGGAATGCGCCGAAGACCTCACCTTCGTCCCGGCCCTGCGGGCGGCGGAACCGGAGACGACCACGGTCGTGGCCGCCCTCGGCCACGTTCGCGACGCCGCCTGGCCGGCGTTCCTCACCGGCGCCCGGACCGTCGACCTGCCTGCCTACGCCTTCCAGCGGGAGCGGTTCTGGCTGGCCCACGAGCGGCCGCACGACGACCCGTGGCGCTACCGGATCACCTGGCCGGTACTGCCGGAACGGCCTGCCTCCCCGCCACCGGGCAGGTGGCTGGTCCTGCTCCCGGCCGACGGTGCCCCCTGGGCGGGCGACGTCCACCGGGCCCTCGGTGCCGCCGTCGTCGCCGTCACGCTCGACCCCGGCCTCGACCGCCGCACCACCGGCGAGCGCCTCCGCGCCGCTCTGGGCGGCACAGAGGCGCTCGCCGGGGTCGTCTCGCTCCTCGCCGCGGCCACCGCGCCGCACCCGCAGCACCCGGAGGTGCCGTCCGGGCTCGCCCTCACCACGACGGCGCTCCAAGCCCTCGCCGACATCGGGACCGGCGTGCCCTGCTGGCTGGTCACGCGGTCCGCGGTCGCGGTGGGCCCGGCCGAGGTCCCGGACCCGGACCAGGCGCGGATCTGGGGACTCGGCCAGGTCGCGGCGCTCGAAGCGCCGGATCGCGACCTCCGGCTCGCCGACGTCGCCGGCGACGCGGTGGCGCGGTTCGCCGGTCTGCTCGGCGCGGCCGGCGAGGACCGGGTCGCGGTGCGCCACGACGGTGTCCACGGCCGCCGGCTGGTTCGCGCGGCCGCGCCGGCCACCGCGCCCGAACGGCCGTGGCAGCCCCGCGGCACGGTGCTGGTGACCGGCGGCACGGGCGCGCTCGGCGCCCACGTCGCCCGGTGGCTCGCCGAAACCGGTGCGGAACACCTGGTCCTCGCCGGCCGCCGCGGGCCGGAGGCACCGGGCGCCTCGGCCCTGCGGGACGAACTGACCGCGCTCGGCTCGCGGGTGACCGTCGCCGCGTGCGACGTCGCCGACCGGTCGGCGCTCGCCGCGCTGCTGGCCGAGCACCCGCCGAACGCCGTCTTCCACACCGCCGGCGTCGCGCAGTTCACCCCCGTCGACGACACGAGCGCCGCCGAGCTGGCCCGGGTCGGTGCGGCCAAGGCCGGCGGCGCGGCCCACCTGGACGAACTGCTGGCCGGGACCGACCTGGACGCCTTCGTGCTGTTCTCCTCGATCTCGGGGGTCTGGGGTGCCGACGGCCAAGCGGCCTACGCCGCCGCGAACGCCCACCTCGACGCGCTCGCGCAGCGACGCCGCGCCCGGGGCCTGCCGGCCACGGCCATCGCCTGGGGCGCGTGGGGCGAAGCCGGCATGTCCACCCGCCAAGGCGTCGAGGAGCATCTGCGCCGCCGGGGTCTCGTCGCGATGCCACCCCGGCGCGCGGTGGCCGCGATGCGGCACGCCCTCGACCACGGCGAGACCGCACTGGTCGTCGCGGACATCGACTGGGCCGGTTTCGTGCCCGCCTTCACCTCGGGCCGCCGCGGCGGCCTGCTGGACGAACTGCCCGAAGCGCGGCAGGTCGCGGCGAAGGCGGTGCAGGCCGGGACCACGACGCTCGCGGCCCGGCTGGCGGAGCTGCCCGAGGCCGACCGGCTGCCGTTCGTCACCGACCTGGTCCGCGGGCACGTCGCCGCGGTGCTCGGCCACCAGGCGCCCGGCACCGTCGACCCCGGCCGCGCCTTCCGCGAGCTCGGGTTCGACTCGCTCACCGCCGTCGACCTGCGTGACCGGCTCAACGGCGACACCGGGCTGAGGCTGCCGGCGACCGTCGTGTTCGACCACCCGGACGTCACCGCGCTCGCCGGGGAACTGCACCGCGCGGCGCTCGGCGCGGTGCGGGACGAAGCGACGACAGCGCCGGCAGCGGCCGACGAACCGATCGCCGTCATCGGCATCGCCTGCCGGTTCCCCGGTGGCGCCGACACCCCCGGCCGGTTCTGGGAGCTCGTCCGTTCGGGCCGCGACGCCGTCTCGGGCTTCCCCGAAGACCGCGGCTGGGACCTCTCCGCGCTGTACGACCCCGAGCCCGGGGTGCCCGGCAAGACCTACACCCGGTCCGGTGGGTTCCTCGAGGACGCCACCGGCTTCGACGCCGCGTTCTTCGGGATCAGCCCGCGCGAGGCCCGGGCGATGGACCCGCAGCAGCGGGTGCTGCTGGAGACGTCGTGGGAGGCCGTCGAAAGCGCCGGCATCGACCCGCACCTCCTGCGCGGCAGCCGGACCGGCGTGTTCACCGGGGTGACCCACCAGGGCTACGGCCCGCCGTGGGACTCCGCCGCCGGCGCCGCGGCCGGTCACCTGCTCACCGGGATCGCCTCCAGCGTCGCCGCCGGCCGGGTGGCCTACACGTTCGGCCTGGAGGGCCCGGCCCTGTCCGTGGACACGTCCTGCTCGTCGTCCCTGGTCGCGCTGCACCTGGCGGCCGAGTCGCTGCGACGCGGCGAGTCCACGCTCGCCCTGGCCGGCGGGGCGACCGTGATGAGCACCCCCGGCGCGTTCGTCGAATTCGGGCGGCAGCGGGGACTCGCGCCCGACGGGCGGTGCAAGCCGTTCGCGGCCGCCGCCGACGGCACGGCCTGGGGCGAAGGCGCCGGCGTGCTGCTGCTGGAACGGCTGTCCGACGCCGAACGCCACGGGCACGAGGTGCTGGCGGTGATCCGCGGTTCCGCCGTCAACTCCGACGGCGCGAGCAACGGCCTGACCGCGCCCAACGGCCCGGCCCAGCAGCGCGTCATCCGGGACGCGCTCGCCAGGGCCGGGCTCCGGCCGTCCGAAGTGGACGCCGTCGAGGCGCACGGCACCGGCACGACGCTGGGTGATCCGATCGAGGCGCAGGCGGTGCTGGCGACGTACGGCCAGGACCGGCCGTCGGATCGGCCGTTGTGGCTGGGTTCGGTGAAGTCGAACATCGGGCACACCCAGGCGGCGGCGGGCATCGCCGGGGTGATCAAGATGGTGGCGGCGATGCGTCACGGCGTCCTGCCCCGGACGCTGCACGTCGACGAGCCGACCCCCCACGTGGACTGGCCATCGGGTGCGGTGCGGCTGCTCACCGACGCGGTGGACTGGCCGGCCGGGGACCGGCCGCGGCGGGCGGGCGTCTCGTCGTTCGGCATGAGCGGGACCAACGCGCACGTCGTCCTCGAACAGGCACCGGCCCGGGTGCGTCCCCGGCCGGTCGCGGCCCCCGCGGCCGTGCCCCTGGTCCTCTCGGCGAAGACCGAAACCGCGCTGGCCGCGCAGGCCGCCCGACTGCTGTCCCATGTGGATGGTCGGACGGCCGTCCCGTGGGCGGATCTCGGGGCCTCACTGGCCGCGCGCCCGCTGTTCGGCCACCGTGCCGTGGTGCGGCCGGCGGGGGACCCGCGCCCGGCGCTGCACGCGCTCGCGACCGGTCAGCCGTCGCCCTCGGTGCTCTCGGGTGTCGCGGGCACACCGGGCCGGCCCGTGTTCGTGTTCCCCGGCCAGGGTGGTCAGTGGGCCGGAATGGGTGCGCGGCTGCTGCGCGAGTCCGGCGTGTTCGCCAAGCACGTGGCCGAATGCGACGCCGCGCTGGGCGAGTTCGTCGACTGGTCGGTGACCGACGTGCTGCTCGGCGAACCGGGGGCGCCCGGCCTGGACGCCGTCGACGTCGTGCAGCCGGCGCTGTTCGCGATGATGGTGTCGCTGGCCCGGCTGTGGCAGTCGGCCGGCGTCGAGCCGGCCGCGGTCGTCGGGCACTCCCAGGGTGAGATCGCCGCCGCCTGCGTCGCCGGCGCGCTGTCCCTTCCGGACGCCGCCCGCGTGGTGGCCCTGCGCAGCAAGGCCTTGGGCGAGCTGGCCGGTCAGGGCGGGATGGTCTCGGTCGCTCTGCCCGGACCCGCGGCGGCGGACCTGCTGGCCCGCTGGGACGGGCGGCTCGCGCTCGCCGCGGTCAACGGGCCCTCCTCGGCGGTGGTCTCGGGCGACCCCGGAGCCCTGCGCGAACTCGTCGCGCACTGCGCCGGCGAAGGCGTGCGGGCCCGGGTCGTGCCGGTGGACTACGCGTCGCACTCACCGCACGTCGAGCGGATCCGCGACCGGTTGCTGAGCGAGCTCGCGCCGATCCGGCCGCGGGTGCCGGAGATCGCGTTCTGGTCGACGGTCACCGGCGAGCGGCTCGACGGCCCCGCGACGGACGCCGGCTACTGGTACCGGAACCTGCGGCGGACGGTGCTGCTCGAACCGGTCGTCGAGCGGCTCGCCGGGCAGGGCCACCCGGCGTTCGTCGAGGTCGGACCGCACCCCGTGCTGCTGGCGGCCGTGCTGGAGACCGTCGAGGCGAGTGGCGCCGACGCCGTGGTGACCGACACCCTGCGGCGCGGCGACGGTGGCCTGGACCGGTTCGCCGGATCGGTGGCCGCCCTCCACGTCCGGGGCGTCGCCGTCGACTGGGGGCCGTTCTTCCCCGACGCCCGGCGCGTCCCGCTGCCCACCTACCCGTTCGAGCGCGAGCGGTTCTGGCTGGACCGGGGCGCGACGGCCGGGGGAGCGGCCGCGGGGCCGCCGGAGTCCGGGCACCCGTTGCTGGGGGCGGTCGTCGCGGTCGCCGACCGGGCGGAGGTCCGGTTCGCCGGACGGCTGGGCACCGCGGGCCGGCCGTGGCTCGCCGACCACGCCGTGCACGGGGTGGTCCTGTTCCCCGGCACCGGGTTCCTGGAGCTGGCGAGCGCCGCGGGCGACCACACGGGGTGCCCGACCGTCGAGGAGCTGACGCTCGAGGCGCCCCTGGTGCTGACCGCGACCGGGACCGTCGAGACGCAGGTGCTGGTCGGCGAGCCGGACGAGGCGGGCCGCCGCGGCGTCGCCGTCCACGCCCGGCCGGACGGCGGGGCGTGGACGCGCCACGCCACCGGGGTGCTGTCGGTGGCCGAACCGGCGGCGCCCGGGCTGCCCGAGTGGCCGCCGGCCGGCGCGGTCCCCGTCGACCTGACCGGCTTCTACGACGACCTCGCCGAACGGGGTTACGGCTACGGCCCGGCCTTCCGCGGCCTGCGGGCGGCCTGGCGAGCCGGCGACGACGTCTACGCCGAAGTCCGCCTCCCGGACGGCTGTCCCGCGGAGTCCTTCGGCCTGCACCCCGCCCTGCTGGACGCCGCGTTGCACGCCGCCGGGCTGCTGAGCGCCCCGGACGGCCTGCCGTTCTCGTGGACCGGGTACACGCGGTTCGCGGCCGAGGCCACCGGGGTGCGCGTCCGGCTGTCCCCGGCCGGTGGCGACGGCCTCGCGGTGACCGTCGCCGACGAGACCGGCGCGCCGGTCGCCCGGATCGACGCTTTGGTGACCCGGCCGGTCCCCGAGCTCGCCCGTCCGTCGGCGGCCGCCGACGGGCTCCACCGGCTCGACTGGGTGCCCGTCACCGCCCCGGCCACCGACGTCCCCGCGGCCTGGACCTCCGTGTCCACAGTGGACGATCTCGCGGCCGGGAGCGGCGTCCTGGTGGCCGGGTTCGCCGTCGAGGACGGCGATCCGGCCACCACCGTCCGCCGGACGACGTCGCGGGCGCTGGAGCTCGTGCAGGCCTTCCTCGGCGGCGAGCACCGCGCCGAAACGGACCGGCTCGTGCTGCACACCCGCGGTGCCGTCGCGGCCGGTGCGGGGGAGCTGCCGGACCCGGCCCAGGCGGCGGTCTGGGGCCTGGTGCGCTCCGCGCAGTCCGAGCACCCCGGCCGGTTCGTGCTCGTGGACGACCCGGCCGGGGACCGCCTCGGGGCGGCCCTCGCCCTCGACGAGCCGCAGGTCGCGGTCCGGGACGGCGAGTTCCGGGTTCCCCGCCTCGCCCGCCTGGCCCCGGGCACCGGCACCCCGGCGTGGGGCGGCGGGACGGTGCTGGTCACCGGCGCGGCCGGGCTGATCGGCGGCCTGGTCGCACGGCGGCTCGTCACCCACCACGCCGTCACCCGGCTCGCGCTGCTCGGGCGGCGCGGTGCCGGCACGCCGGAAGCCGCCGCGCTGCTGGCCGAGCTGCGCGAGCTGGGGGCCGAGGTCACCTGGCACGCCTGCGACGCCGCGGACCGCGCCGCGCTGGCCGAGGTCGTGGCCGCGCTGCCGGACCTGACCGCCGTCGTGCATTCGGCGGGTGCGCTGGACGACGGCGTCGTCACGGCCCTGACCCCCGCGCGGCTCGAGACGGTGCTGCGGCCCAAGCTCGACGCGGCACTGGCGCTGCGCGAGGTGACGAAGGAGCGGGACCTGGCGGCATTCCTCCTGTTCTCGTCGGCGTCCGGGCTGCTCGGGACGGCCGGGCAAGCCGGCTACGCCGCGTCGAACGCCTTCCTCGACGCGTTCACCCACCGGCTCCGCGCCGAAGGTGTCCCGGCGAAGGCACTGGCCTGGGGTCTGTGGGCCGAACCGAGCGGGATGAGCGGCGGCCTCGGCGACGTCTACCTCGCCCGCGGCGCCCGCATCGGCCTGCTGCCGCTGTCCTCGGACCAGGGCCTCGAACTGTTCGACGCGGCACTGAGCGTGGCCGAAGCGGTCGTCGTCCCGGTGCGCGTCGACACCGCGGCCCTGCGCTCGGCCGGGGACCCGGCCGCGGTGCCGCCCGTGCTGCGCGGCCTGGCCGGGCCCCACCGGCGCCGGGCGGCCGATCCCGGCCGCGGCGCCGACCCGGCCGGTTTCGCCCGGCGGGTGCGCGCGTTGGGTCCGGCGGAGCGCACCGAGGCGGTGCTCGGCCTGGTGCGGGAGCTGACCGCGGACGCGCTGGGGCTCACGACCGCCGCGGCCGTGCGCGACGACCGCGGGTTCCTGGAGATCGGGTTCGACTCGCTGATCGCCGTGGAGTTCCGCAACCGGCTCAGTGCCGCCACCGGGGTCAAACTGCCGAGCACGCTGGTCTTCGACCACCCGTCGCCCGCCGCGGTCGCGGCGTTCACCGGGGCGCGCCTCGCCGGTGCCGGGGAGGACACCGCGGCCGCGGCGCTCGCCGGCCTCGACGACGTCGCCGCCGTGCTCCGGTCCGCCGGACCCGAGGTGCGGGCCCGGATCCTCACGCGCCTGCAGGCCCTCGTCGCCGGCCCCGGCGCCGCGCCGGACGACGACACCGGCCGCGAGGACCTGGCCGGGGCGACCGACGAGGAGCTCTTCGAACTCATCGACAACGACTTCGGGATGGCGTGACGTGGCCGACGAGGACCAGCTCCGGACGTACTTGAAGCGCGCGGTCACCGAGGCGCGCGACGCCCGGCAGCGGCAGCGCGAACTCGAAGACCGGGCGCGGGAGCCGATCGCGATCATCGGGACGGCCTGCCGGTTCCCCGGCGGGGTCCGCACTCCCGAGCAGCTGTGGCGGCTGGTCGTCGACGGCACGGACGCCGTCGGCGGCTTCCCCGAGGACCGCGGCTGGGACCTCGGCGGGCTGTTCGACGCCGATCCCGACCACCCCGGCACGTCCACCACGGCGGCGGGCGCGTTCCTCCACGACGCCGCCGAGTTCGACGCCGGGTTCTTCGGGATCAGCCCGCGCGAGGCGGTGGCGACCGACCCCCAGCACCGGCTGCTGCTGGAAACCGCCTGGGAAGCGGTGGAACGCGCGCGGATCGACCCGGTGTCGCTGCGGGGCACCCGCACGGGCGTGTTCGCCGGCGTGATCTACACCGAGTACGGCGCCCGCGTCTGGAACGGCAACGCGCCCGAGGGTCTCGAAGGCTTCCTCGGTACCGGCAGCGCCGGCGGGGTCGCCTCCGGCCGGATCGCCTACACGCTCGGCCTCGAAGGACCGGCGATCACGGTGGACACGGCGTGCTCGTCGGCGCTGGTCGCGCTGCACCTGGCGAGCGAATCGCTGCGGCGCGGTGAATGCACGCTGGCGCTCGCCGGCGGCGTCACCGTCCTGGCCACGCCGGCGGCGTTCCTCGAGTTCTCCCGGCAGCGCGGCCTCGCCCCGGACGGCCGGTGCAAGCCGTTCGCCGCCGCGGCCGACGGGACCGGCTGGGCCGAGGGGGCCGGGATCCTGCTGCTGGAACGGCTTTCCGAGGCCCGCCGCCTCGGCCACCCCGTGCTCGCCGTCGTGCGCGGCTCGGCGGTCAACTCCGACGGCGCGAGCAGCGGCCTGACCGCGCCCAACGGCCCGGCCCAGCAGCGCGTGATCCGGGCGGCGCTGGCGAACGCCGGACTGGCCGCGGCGGACGTCGACGTCGTCGAGGCGCACGGCACCGGCACGACGCTGGGTGATCCGATCGAGGCGCAGGCCGTGCTGGCGACCTACGGCCAGGACCGGCCGGTGGACCGGCCGTTGTGGCTGGGTTCGGTGAAGTCGAACATCGGGCACACCCAGGCCGCCGCCGGGGTGGCCGGGGTGATCAAGGTGGTCGAGGCGATGCGTCACGGCGTCCTGCCCCGGACGCTGCACGTCGACGAGCCGAACCCCCGCGTGGACTGGGCGGAGGGCGCCGTTTCCCTGCTGACCGCCCAGGTGCCGTGGCCGGAGACCGGCCGCCCGCGCCGGGCCGGGGTGTCGGCGTTCGGGCTCTCCGGGACGAACGCGCACGTGGTCGTCGAACAGGCCCCGCCCGAAGACGAGCGGCCGGACCCCGCGCCGCCCGCCGGCATGGTGCCCTGGGTCCTGTCCGGCCGGACCGGGCAGGCGGTGCGGGACCAGGCCGCCCGGCTGGCGGCCTTCGCCGGGGAACGGCCGGAGCTGTCCCCGGTGGACATCGGGCGGTCGCTGGTCACCACGCGGCCGCTGTTCGAGTACCGGGCCGTCGTCGCCGGAGCCGACCGGGCCGAGCTGCTCGCCGCGCTCGCGCGGGCCGAGCCGGAGCCGGCCGCCGGGGGCAAGGTGGCGTTCCTGTTCTCCGGCCAGGGTGCCCAGCACGCCGGCATGGGCCGGCAGCTGTACGACCGGTTCCCGGTCTACGCGACGGCTTTCGACGCCGTGTGCGCGCGGTTCCCGCGGCCCGTGCGGGACGTCGTCTTCGGGGACGCCGAAGCCTTGGCCCGCACGGAGTACGCCCAGCCGGCGTTGTTCGCCGTCGAGGTCGCGCTGTTCCGCCTCCTGGAGTCGTGGGGCCTGCGGCCGGACGTCCTGGCCGGACACTCGGTCGGCGAGCTCGCGGCCGCGCACGTGGCCGGGATCCTCTCGCTCGCCGACGCCGCCGCGCTGGTTGCCGCCCGCGGCGCGCTGATGCAGGCCCTGCCCGCGGGCGGCGCGATGACCGCGGTCGAAGCCACCGAGGCCGAAGTCCGCCCGTACCTGGGCGCCACGACCGGGATCGCCGCCGTCAACGGACCGCGGGCGGTGGTGCTCTCCGGGGCACGGGCGGACGTCGATCGGATCGCGGAGACCTTCGCCGGGCAGGGCCGCCGGACGAAGGCGCTGGCCGTGTCGCACGCGTTCCACTCGCCGCTGGTGGAGCCGATGCTGGCGGAGTTCCGCCGCGTCGCCGAAGGACTCGCCTACGCTCCGCCGCGGATCCCGATCCGCTCGACGGTGTTCCCCGGCGCCGACCTGTCCACCGCGGACTACTGGGTGACGCACGTCCGCGCGACGGTGCGCTTCGCCGACGCCGTCGAGACCCTGCGGGCCGAGGGCGTGACGACCGGTCTGGAACTGGGACCCGACGGCGTGCTCTCCGGGATGGGTGCCGCCTGCACCGGGGACATCCGCTTCCGGCCCGCGCTGCGCGCCGGCCGCTCGGAGCCGCGGACGCTGTTCGGCGCGCTCGCCACCCTGTCGCCCGACTGGGCGGCGCTGTTCCCGGGCAGCCGCCGGGTCGACCTGCCGACGTACGCGTTCCAGCGCGAGCACTTCTGGCTCCGGGAGCCGCCGCGCGCCGCGGACGTCGCCGCCGCCGGGCTCACCGCGCTCGACCACCCGCTGCTCACCGCGGGCGTGCCCGTGGCGGCCGGCGGTGAGCTCGTGCTGACCGGGCGGCTGCCGGCCACGGGCCAGCCGTGGCTGGCCGACCACGAAGTGCTGGGCAAGCGGCTGCTGCCGGGAGCCGCCGTGGTGGAGCTGGTCCTGCGGGCCGCCGACGAAGCCGGGTGCGGGCAGATCGAAGAACTGACCCTCGAAGCCCCGCTGGTCCTGCCGGACGGCGAGGCGACCCGGATCCAGGTCGTGCTCGGCGCCCCCGGGCCGGCCGGGCGCCGCGCGGTCGACTTCCACGCCCAAGCCGGAGAAGGGCCGTGGACGCGGCACGCCACCGGTTCCGTCGTCGTGGCCGCCGGTCCGGCACCCGAGGAGGTACCCGGGTGGCCACCGGCGGGAGCCACGGAGCTGCCCGTGGCGGACCTCTACGACGACCTGGCGGCCGCCGGCCTCGGCTACGGCCCGGCGTTCCAGGGTCTGCGCGCCGTCTGGCGCGCCGGGGACGAGGTCTTCGCCGAGGTGGCGCTGCCCACCGACGCCGACCGCTTCGGCGTGCACCCGGCCCTGCTCGACGCCGCCCTGCACGCGGCCGCCCGCCTCGGGTCGCTGGCGGAGCCCGGGGTGCCGCGGATGCCGTTCTCGTGGAGCGGGGTGCGCCTGCACGCCGCCGGAGCGACGGCCCTCCGGGTGCGGCTCGCCCCGGCCGGGGGAGCGGACGCGGTGTCCCTGGCCGCCACGGACGGGGCCGGGCGACCGGTGCTGACGGTCGGCTCCCTCGTCCTGCGACCGGTCGTGGCGGCCCAGCTGGGCGACCGGCCGCGGACCGGGGAACTGCTCCGGCTCGACTGGCCGCGGCTGCCGCTGCGGCCGGTCGAACCGGGCGGCCGGCCCGTCGCCGGCGAGCTCGGCCCGGCCCTCGCGCACGTGGACGTCTCGGCCAAGTACCACGACCTGGCCGAGCTGGGCCGGGCGATCGACGCGGGGACGGCGGTGCCGCCGGTGGTGCTGACGTCCGTCGCCGCGGGCTCCGGCGACCTCGCCGCCACCGTCCACGACACGGTCGCCCGGATCCTCGCGCTCGCCCGGTCCTGGGTCGAAGACGAGCGGTTCGCCGGCTCGCGGCTGGTGCTCGTCACCCACGGCGCGGTGGCGGCCGCGTCCCCCGACCTGGCCCAGGCGCCGCTGTGGGGCCTGTTGAGATCCGCGCAGGCGGAGCACCCGGACCGGTTCGTGCTCGTCGACACCGACGCCACCGAGGCGTCGGCCCGGGTACTGGCGGACGCGCTGGGCGCCGGCGAGCCGCAGCTCGTGCTGCGCGACGGGCAGGCGCACGTACCCCGGCTGGCCGCGGCCGCCGCGGCCGGGCCGATCACCTTCGGCTCGGACGGGACCGTCCTCGTCACGGGCGGTTCCGGGGACCTCGCCGGCGTGCTCGCCCGCCACCTCGTCCGCGCCCACGGGGTCCGCCACCTGCTGCTGGCCGCCCGGCGGCCGGACCGGGCGGCCGGGCTGGCCGCCGAGCTGAGGGGGCTGGGCGCCGACGTGGCGGTCGTGGCGTGCGACGTCGCCGACCGGGAGGCCGTCCGCTCGCTGCTGGCGGGCGTGCCCGCCGCGCACCCGCTCACCGCCGTGATCCACACCGCGGGCGTGCTCGACGACGGCGTGCTGACCGCGCTGCGGCGCGAGCAGCTCGACGCGGTGCTGCGCCCGAAGGTGGACGCCGGGCTCGTCCTGCACGAGCTGACCCGGGACCTCGACCTGGCGGCGTTCGTCCTGTTCTCCTCGGCTGCGGGGCAGTTCGGCGCGCCGGGCCAGGCCGGTTACGCGTCGGCGAACGCGTTCGCCGACGCGCTGGCCCAGCGGCGCCGGGCCGAAGGCCTGCCCGCGACGGCGCTCGCCTGGGGCCTGTGGGCGCAGGACGGCGGCATGGCGGGCGGTCTCGGCGGCGCCGAGCTGAACCGGATGGCGCGCGCGGGTGTCGTCGCGCTGTCCGAAGAGGACGGTGTGCGGCTGTTCGACGCGGCGTTGGCGGGCGAAGACGCCGTCCTGGTCCCGATCGGCCTCGACCGGGCCGTGCTGCGGCGGTCCGGCGACCGGCTGCCCCCGCTGCTGCGCGGGCTGGTCCGGACCCCGGTCCGGCGCGCCGCGGCGAGCGAGCCGGACCCGGCCGCGCCGTTCGGCGATCGGCTCGCCGGACTGTCCGAAGAGGACCGTCGCGCCCGCGTGCTGGAGCTGGTCCGCCACGAGGCCGCCGTCGTCCTCGGCCACGCGAGGGCGGACGCGATCGCCGCCGGCCGTCCGTTCCTGGAAGCCGGGTTCGATTCGCTCACGGCCGTCGAACTGCGCAACCGCCTCACCGCGGCGACCGGGGTGCGGCTGCCCGCGTCGGTCGTGTTCGACCTGGCCACGCCCGCCGCGCTGGCCGGCCGCGTCGCCGGGGAGCTGGCGACCGCCGGCTCCGCGCCCGCGGCGGACGTGGGCGACACGGTCAACGCGCTGTACCGCCAGGCGTGGGAGCGGCGGGAAATCGCGGCGGGCAACGACTTCCTGCGCGCGGCGGCGCGGCTGCGGCCGAAGTACGACGACGCGTCGTACCTGGCGGAGCTGCCACCGCCGGTCCGCCTGGCGAACGGCCCGGCGCGGCCGCGGCTGATCTGCGTCCCGACCCTGGCGGCGTCGTCGAGTCCCTTGCACTACGCGCGGTTCGCGGCCGAACTGCAGGGCGTCCGGGACGTCTCGGTCGTGCACCTGCCGGGATACGCCGACGCGGGGGAGAGGCTGCCGGCGTCGTTCGACGCGATGGCCGGCCTCCTGGCGGAGTCGGTGGAGCGCGCCGCCGGCGGGGAGCCGTTCGCGCTGGTCGGCTATTCGGCCGGCGGCTGGCTGGCCACGGCGGCGGCGCTGCGGCTGGAGGAACGCGGCCGCACCCCGGCGGGCGTGGTCCTGGTCGACACGTACTTCTTCGACGAGGACCTGCCCCTGATCGAACCGACCCTGGCGGACGAGATGTTCGCGCGCGAGCGGTTCTTCGGCCGCATCGGCCACGCCCGGCTCACGGCGATGGGCGGCTACCTCACGGTGCTCGGCACGTTCACCCCCCGGGCCACGAAGGCGCCGATGCTGTTCGTGCGCGCGAAGGACCCGCTCCCGACGGAGGCCGACGGCGTCGGCCCGGACCACCCGATCTGGCAGCACGAGATCGCCTTCGCCGACGACACGGTCGAGGTGCCCGGGCACCACATGAACGTGATGGAACAGGAGAACGCGGCGGAGGTGGCCCGCGCGGTGCACCGGTGGCTCACCGATCGGGAACGGGCCGGGAGGCCACCCTCGGCGTGACCGCGTCCGCGCCGCCGGTGGATGGCGTCCGTCAGACGGTGACGTCGGCCCCCGGATCCGGGGGCCGTCAGGGCCCAAGTCTCCATGGTGTGGGCCGCCGCCGTGAAGCGCTCGGCCATCCCGACGCGCACGGGGGAATCCCGGTGGTTGCCAGCCATGGTGGTGACGATGTCGACGAGCTCCGGCGGCAGGGGATTCGGCCGAATGGAGGAAGATCACCCGCGGGGGGAGCGAATTCTGCGGGTGCGGTCCGGTTCCGTCAACAGTTTTCGCCCTGCCGCGCCGGGATGTTGCCCGTTCAGCTCGCCGTGGCTGCCTGCTTGCCCATGACTCAACTCCGGCGGCCAGGATCGGAGAAATTTCTTGGATTCTGCGCATAACATGGCCGGGGGTGAGCAGCCGTACGGGCCGGCGGGATCGGGTTTCCGCCAGGAAGGGTGGACGTTGCACTGGGCGGGGGCGGTCGGCGTGCCTGAGGACGGCGAGGACCGATGAGCGGTGCACCGCCGCGTCCGGACGCGGACCTCCGCATCAACGTCCTGGGGTCGCTGGAGTGCTGGTCCGGTGGTCGCCGGATCCACCTCGGCGGGGCCGTGCAGGAACGGGTCATGGTGGCGCTGCTGCTGGAATCCGGCCAGGTGCTGAGCGTTTCGCAGCTGGTCGACTCGGTCTGGGACGAGGAGCCGCCCGCCACGGCGACCCACCAGGTGCGCAAGGCGGTGGCCCGGCTGCGCCGGCTGATCCCCGCCGGTGACGAGATCATCCTGACCGAGGGGCCCGGCTACCGCGCCGTCCTGCCCACCGAACAGGTGGACGTCAACGTTTTCCTGAGCCTGCTCGAAAAGGCCAGGAAGGCGTCGTCGGACCGGCGGTGGGACGAGGTGGCGACGCACCTGCAGGGAGCGCTGGAGCTGCGGCGCGGTTCGGTGCTCGCCGGCGGTGGCGGCCCGGCGATCCGGGCGGCGGACGCCGCCTTGCAGGAGCGCTACCTCGACGCGGTCGAGCAGCTGATCGACCTGCGCCTGTCGCGCGGCGAGGCCCGGCAGCTGGTCGGTGAGCTGCGCGAGCACATCGCCGCCCACCCGCTGCGGGAGAAGCTGCGCGGGCAGCTGATGGTCGCCCTGTTCCGCTCCGGCAGGCAGGCGGACGCGCTGGCTGAGTACCGGAAGGTCAGCGCCCTGCTGGCCGACGAGCTGGGGATCGACCCGGGCACCGCGCTCGCGGAGCTGTACGAGCGCGTCCTGCGCAACGATCCCGGGCTCGGGGCACCGGAGCCGCCGCCCTCGCTCACGCCGGAGCCGCCGCCCCCGCCGGAGTCACCGCCCGCCCGGCCCGCCCGCACCCTGCCGTACGACCTCGCGGACTTCATCGGCCGCAAGGCCGAGCTGGAAGACCTGCTGAGCCGGATCGAGGCGCCGGCGGGCCCGGGGCCGAAGATCGTGACGATCGACGGCATGGGCGGGGTGGGGAAGACGTCCCTGGCCGTGCACGCGGCCCACCTGGTCGCCGACCGGTACCCGGACGGCCAGCTCTACGTCAACCTCCGTGGCTACACCTCCGGCGGGGAGCCGCTGGCGCCCCAGCGCGCCATCGAAGTGCTGCTCGGCATGCTCGGCGTGCCCGCCGACCAGCTGCCGGACGACGGCGAAGCGCGCGGGATGCTGTGGCGGACCACGACGGCGGGCAGCCGGCTGCTCCTGCTCCTGGACAACGCCCACGACGTCGACCAGGTGTGGCCGCTGCTGCCGCTGAGCCCCGGGTCGCTGGTCCTGATCACGAGCCGGACCCGGCTGATCGACCTCGACGGGGCCGACTGGATGTCGCTCGGCACGATGAGCACCGAAGACGGGGTCGCGATGGCCGCCCGGTTGCTCGGCGGCCGGCGCGCCGAGGCGGAGCCGCAGGCGGTGACCGAGCTCGTCGAGCTGTGCGGCCACCTCCCGCTGGCGATGCGCATCGCGATGAGCCGGCTCGCCAACCGCCCGCGGTGGCCGATCGGCTACCTCGCCGACCGGATGAGCGACGAGTCCCGGCGGCTGGAGGAGCTCAAATCCGGCGGCCGCGGGGTCGACCTCACACTGCGGATCTCCTACGAGGGACTGGCTCCGCGCCACCGGGCGGCCTTCCGCGTGCTGGGCCGGCATCCGGGGCGCGACATCGATGTCTACTCGGCCGCCGCCCTGCTCGGCCTGCCCCCGGACCTCGCCGAGACCGTGCTGGAGGTCCTGCTCGACGCGCACATGGTGCAGCAGCACCAAATCGGCTACTACACCTTCCACGACCTGGTGCGCAGCTTCGTCGCCCAGGTCAACGCCGGCGAGGAGGCGGAAGACGACGCCGAGGGCGCCCACGGCGCGTTCGAGCGGCTGCTCGACTACTTCGTCCACGTCACCGACCACGTCTGCGACCTGCTGTTCCCCGGCCGGGCCGAGCTGCCGCCGGTGAACGCGGAAGCCGCGCCCGCGCTGCCGCACCTGCCGACCCGGGAAACCGCCCGCGCCTGGCTCGAGCGCGAGCAGGCCACCCTGCGGGAAGCGGTGACGCTCGCGTACGGCCGGGGGTTCGACCGCCACGTGGTCCGGCTCGCCCGCAACCTGGTCTTCCACCTCGACGCGGCCGGGTTGTACGCGGCGTTCGCCGAAGTCGCCGAGCTGGCCGTGGCGTCGGCCCGCCGGCTCGGCGACGCCCCGCTGCTGCGCCTGAGCCTGTCGAACTCGGCCGTGGCGCACTGGAAGCACGGCAAGTTCGGCGAGGCGATCGAGGCAGCGGCCGAGGGACTCGAGCTGGCCACCGAAGTGGGCGACCGCCGGGGGATGGCCAAGGACACCGGCATGCTCGGCCTGCTGATGTGCACCACCGGCCGCCTCGCCGAGGCGCTGCCGTTGCTGCAGGAGTCCATCCGCATCAAGCGCGAGCTCGGCGCCCGGCGGGCCGAGGCGGAGTCGCTGGTCAACCTCAGCTCGCTGCACGAGCAGCAGGGCAGCTACGCCGAAGCGGTGGACTCGGCGCGCCGGGCCTTGGCGCTGAACCGCGAGGTCGGGGCCCGGGAGAACGAGGTCGTGGCGCTCGTCGACCTGGCCCTCGCCCTCCTCGGAGCGGGCGCGCTCGAAGAAGCCGACGCCCAGCTGGCCCTCGCCCGGGAACTGGGCGAGGACTTCGGCGCTCCCGGCGACGTCGCCCTGGCCTACGCCGTGTCGGCGCTGGTGGGTCACCGGCTCGGGCGGGCCGAGCAGGCCCGGCGGTTCGTCGCGCTGGGCCTGGAGCACCACCGCGCCCACTGGACGCCGATCCGGCGGGTGGTGATCAACAACCTCATCGGCCGCCTGCGCCGCGCCGAGGGCGCCCACTCCGAAGCCCTCGTCCTGCACGAGCAGGCCCACGCCCTCGCCGCCGAAATCGGTTACCGGATCGAAGAAGCCCGGGCGCTGACCGGGATGGCGGAGGCCCGGATAGCGCTCGGCTCCCCCGAGGAAGGCCGGGAGTGCCGCCGCCGGGCCGAGGAGATCTTCGGGGTCGCCGGCGTGCTGCCGGGGGCGCGCCACTGAGCCGCGGCCGTCCGGCCGGCGTGTTCCGGTCACGGGAACGGAACGGGAACCGGGCCGGTCACAATACCGTCGAAAGCTGGCGCCAGATTTTCGTGGCTGCGGTGCTCCTCCGGTGGATCGCGGTCCACCGCACTGTGGGGAGTCGACATGACACGGCGGTGTCCGGGTGACGTGTCCGGGGCACGACGGGACACCGCGGACGGGGTGCCTTGATGGCGCCGGACCGGATCCGCCCGCCGGCCACGCGGCTGCTGCTGTGCTTCCCCGCGCTTTCGCTCGCGCGGAAAGCGGTGCGCAGCGGCCTCGATCCGTGGCTGCTCGTCGACCGGGCGCAGCAGCGGGTGTTCGCCCCGCTCGCCGAGGGCCGGCTGGCCCTGGTGGACCCCGGTGACGAGGCCGACGTGGCGGCGGCGGTGGCCCGGGTCGTCCGGGAGCGGGCGATCACCCACGTGCTCGACGCCGCGGGGTACCCGGTCGCCGGGGTCCCGGGCCCCGAGTCCGCGCGGGCGCCGCACGTGCTGGCCGACATCGGCGAACTGAGCCGGGTGCTCGCCCGCAGCCGCCATCCCGTGGTGCGCACCCGCGTGGTGGCCGCCGCCGGGGACGTGCCCGCGGCGGCGGCGGAGCTCGGCTGGCCGGTGGTCGTCCGCTCGGGGTGCGAGCAGTCGGTGGTGGGGTCGCCACCGGCGCTGCGGCGGTGGCTGGCCGCGCCCGGCAGGCGAGCTCCCTTCGCGGTGGCGGAGTTCGTGGCCGGGCCGGAGGTGGTGACCACGACGCTGACCCACGACGGGATGCACCGGGTCGTGGGGCTCACCGCCCGGCGGCCGGGTGACCGCGGGGTCCGCTACCTGCACCCGGCGCCGCTGTGCGAGTCGGCGGCGACGGCCGTGCGGGCCACCGTCACCGCCATGCTGGACCTGGTGGGCTACGAGTTCGGCCCCGCGGAGACCACGGTGGTGCTGTCGGAGTGCGGGCCGCGGATCGTCGGTTCGCGGCCGTGCTTCGGGACCCGCGGGATTCCCCGGCTGATCAAGACCGCCACCGGCTTCGACGTGCAGACCGAGCTGTTCCGCGCGCTGGCCGGCGTGCCGGTGCGCCCGCCGGCGCCCCGCTGGTTCGCCGCGGTCGAGTTTCCCCGGCCGGCTCCCGCGCGGCACGGTGCCGGCCTGCCGGGCTGGCGGGTGCTGGCCGAAGGGGCGACGCCGGAGGCCGTCGAAGCGCGGCTCGACGCCGCGCGCGACCGCGTGCCGCACGCGGGAAAAGCCGGCCGCTGCGTCCGATCGACCGGAGATACCCCTCGGGTGGAAGTGAGCGGTATCGAGGACGGAACGGATTGGGAACAGCGCTTGTGACCATGGTTCTCGTCGACGGCGAGAAAAGGAGTGGTGACATGCGAAGCGGTTCGGCGATCGGCGGGAAGCGCGGTGCCGTGGGGGGTCTCGGGGTGGCGCAACCCGCGGGGCCGTCGCTGACCCCCGGCGCGCGTGCCGCCCTCACGGCCGCTTTCCCGGCCGGCCGGGAAAGCGGCGAGGGGCCGAACTGAGCCGGGCCGGCCCTTTCCCGGTGCTGCGAAGGAATTCCATCCGCAACGCGTTGTTGCGCCGTTTTTGGGGAGAACGACAGTGAGCGACGAGAAGAGCGCGTTGCCGGTCCGGCGGGAGGCCCGGCGGTGACGACGATCGAGGAACCCACGGCACCGCCGTCGGTGGCGCCGGACATGCGCGCCCTGGTTCGCGAGCTGGCGACGGCCCGGCGGCGCGCGGAGGACGGGCCCTCCCCGGAGGCCACCCGCGCCCAGCGCGCCAAGGGCAAACTGACCGTGCGCGAGCGGCTCGACCTGCTGTTCGACCCCGGGAGCTTCCGGGAGATCGAGAGGTTCCGCCACCACCGCTCGTCCGGGTTCGGGCTGGAGCACCGGCGGCCCGCGACCGACGGGGTGGTCACCGGCTGGGGCACGGTGGCCGGGCGCAAGGTGTTCGCCTACGCGCACGACTTCCGCATCTTCGGCGGCTCGCTGGGAGAGGCCCACGCGCAGAAGATCCAGAAGCTGATGGACCTGGCCGCGGCCGCGGGCGCCCCGCTGGTGGCGCTGTCCGACGGCGCGGGCGCGCGCATCCAGGAAGGGGTGACCGCGCTCGCCGGGTACGGCGGGATCTTCGAGCGCAACGTCCGCTACTCCGGGGTGATCCCGCAGATCAGCGTGATGCTCGGCCCGTGCGCCGGTGGCGCGACCTACTCGCCGGCGCTGACCGACTTCGTGTTCATGGTGCGTGACGTGGCGCAGATGTACATCACCGGCCCGGACGTCGTGCGCTCGGTGACCGGCGAGGAGATCACCCACGAGCAGCTCGGCGGGGCCGAGGTGCACGCCACGGTGTCCGGCGCGAGCGGGTTCGTCCACGACACCGAGGAGGAGTGCCTCGAAGACGTCAGGTACCTGATTTCCCTGCTGCCGTCCAACAACCGCGAGCCGGCACCTCCGGTGGTGCCGCTCGACGCCCCCGACCGCCGCTGCGAGCGGCTGCTGGACATCGTGCCCGCCGACGGGGCGCGCGCCTACGACATGCGCGCGGTCGTCGAGGAGATCGTCGACGACGGCGAATTCTTCGAGGTGCACGCGTCCTGGGCGGAGAACGTGATCTGCGCGCTCGCCCGGCTGGACGGGCACGTGACCGGGATCGTCGCCAACCAGCCCGCCGTGCTGGCCGGGGTCCTCGACATCCACGCCGCCGAGAAGGCCGCGCGGTTCGTGCAGATGTGCGACGCCTTCAGCATTCCGCTGGTCACGCTGGTCGACGTGCCGGGTTTCCTGCCCGGCCGCGACCAGGAGCACGGCGGCATCATCCGCCACGGCGCGAAGCTGCTCTACGCCTACTGCAACGCCTCGGTGCCCCGCGTGCAGGTCGTCCTGCGCAAGGCGTACGGCGGCGCCTACATCGTCATGGACTCCCGCTCGATCGGGGCCGACCTGTCCTTCGCCTGGCCCACCAACGAAATCGCGGTGATGGGCGCCGAAGGCGCGGCCAACGTGGTGTTCCGCCGGGAGATCAGCACCGCACTGGACCCGGAAGCCGTCCGCGCCAAGCTGATCGAGGAGTACCGGACGAGCCTGATGCACGGCTACCACGCCGCGGAACGCGGCCTCGTCGACGACGTGATCGACCCCGCCGACACGCGACGGGTGCTGATCGACGCGCTGGGCGCCTTGCGGGCCAAGCACGCGCAGCTGCCCCTGCGCAAGCACGGGAACCCGCCGACATGAGCCCGGCCGTCGTGATCAGGCGGGGCGCGCCGGACGACGCGGAACTGGCCGCGCTGCTCGCGGCGCTCGTCCTGCTGCGTCGCCGGCCCGCACCGCCACCGGGACGGGACCGCCGCGCCGGGGCCCCGTGGCGGCCCGGCGGCCCGGTCTACCGGCCGCCCGGCATGTGGACTTCGGGGTGAGATCCGTCCCCGGCGGGAGCGTGCCCGCCGGACCGCTGCCGCGCCGGAAGCCCGGCGCGCCGAACCGAGGAGAGGCCGTGCTGGAAATCAGCCTGCTCGGACCCCTGCGCGTGGCAGGCCCCCGCGGGGAGTTCGGGACGACGTCCACCAAGATCAGGCAGGTCCTCGCCCTGCTGGCGCTGGAAAGCCCCAGCGCCGTCGGCGTCGACCGCATCACCGAGGAGCTGTGGCCGCAGCGGCCGCCGAGGACCGCGCTGGGCACCGTGCAGACCTACGTCTACCACGTGCGCAAGCAGCTGGCCGCGCACGTCGGCTCCGGCAGCAAGCTCCTCGCCACCGTGCGCAACGGCTACCTGCTGGACATCGACCCGGCGTGCCTCGACGTCCGCCGGTTCGAGCGGGCCGTGCGGGAGGGCCGGGCGGCGCTGGACGCCGGCCGCGCCGCCGACGCCTCCGCCCGGATGGACCGGGCGCTGGCCATGTGGCGCGGGGCCGCGCTCGCCGACGTGCGGCAGGGACCGGCGCTGGACGCCGAAGCCGTGCGCCTGGAGGGCCTGCGCGAGGCCGCGCTCGAACTGCGGGTCCAGGCCGACCTGGAGCAGGAGCACCTGCCCGAGGTGATCCCGGAGCTGCAGGCGCTGATCCGGCGCTACCCGCTGCGCGAGCGCTTCCACCACCAGCTGGTCACCGCGCTCAACCGGGCGGGACGGCGCGCCGACGCCCTCGTCGCCTACCAGCACACCTGCCGCGTGCTCAACGAGGAACTCGGCCTCGACCCCTCCGACGAGCTGCGCCGGCTGCACCACCTCGTGCTGACCGGCGCGTCGGCCGGGGCGCCCCGGCGCACGTCCGCCCTCGAGCACCCGATCCCGGCGTGACCGGCGAGCCGTCCACGCCGGCAGGAGGAACCATGGACATCGACACCGCCGGCGTCGACCACGTGCTGAGCACCACCCGCGCGGTCCGCCGCAAGCTCGACCTCGACCGCCCGGTCTCGCCGGAGGTCCTGGAAACCTGCCTGCGGCTGAGCACCTACGCGCCCTCGCCGGGCAACCAGCAGAACTGGCGCTGGGTCGTCGTGCGGGACCCGTGGCCGCGCAAGCAGCTCGGCGCGCTGTTCCGGGAGGTCGGCCGCACCTACCTCGCCGGCGTGCGGGCCGAGCTGGGCGCCGCGGTGGCGCACCCGCCGGTCCGCCGGATGGTCGATTCCGTGCAGCACCTGATCGACGTGATCGACCGCGTCCCGGTGCTGGTCGTCCCGTGCGTGCAGGGCACCCCGCCGCCGGGCCACCCCGAGGCGGCTTCGTTCTACGGCGGGATCTACCCCGCCGTGTGGAGCTTCCAGCTCGCGCTGCGCTCCCGGGGCCTCGGCACCGTCCTGACGACGCTGCACCTGCGGCGGGAGCGGGAGGCCGCGGAAATCCTCGGCCTGCCCGAGGACGTGACGCAGGTCGGCCTGCTGCCGGTCGCCCACACGACCACCACCGCCTTCCGGCCACCGCCCCGCCGTCCCCTCGGCACCGTCGCCTTCCTCGACACGTGGGGCAGGCCCCTGACCTGACCAGCCAGTTTCTGGAGAGCGGAGCAGCCATGCCCGACGCCAGCGGCGGCAGTGTCGTGCTCTTCCCCGGCCAGGGCACCCAGGCCAAGGGAATGGGCGCGGAGCTGTTCGACCGGTTTCCCGACCACGTCGCCCTCGCCGGGGAGGTCCTCGGCTACGACATCGCCCGGCTTTGCCTGGCGGACCCCGACGGCCGCCTCGACGACACCCGCTACACCCAGCCCGCGCTCTACGTCGTCAACGCGCTGTCCTACCTGGACCGGATCCGGCGGGGCGAGCCCGAAGCCGACGTGCTGCTCGGGCACAGCCTCGGCGAGTACAACGCGCTGCTGGCCGCGGGGGCCTTCGACTTCGAGACGGGGCTGAAGCTCGTCGCGCAGCGCGCGGCCTTCATGGCCGAAGAGAACGGCGGGGCCATGCTGGCCGTGCTGGGCGTCCCGGCCGACGAGCTGGCCGGGCTGCTCGCGGCCGACGGACTGACCACAGTGGACATCGCGAACCGGAACACCCCCACGCAGAACGTGTTGTCCGGCTCGGCGGCCGACATCGACCGCGCCAAGCAGGCACTGACCGACCGGGGCGTGCGGGTGACCGCGCTGCGCGTGTCGGCCGCCTTCCACTCCCGGTACCTGCGGGCGGCCGGGGACGAGTTCGCGGCCTTCCTGCGCGGGTTCACCTTCGCCCCGCTGCGCCGGACCGTGATCGCCAACGTGACCGCGCGCCCGTACCGCGACGGCGAAGTGGCGCGGACGCTGAGCGACCAGATCGCGGGCACGGTGCGCTGGGCCGACAGCGTCCGCGCGGTGCTGCGCCGGCTGCCCGCGGCGAGTTTCCGGGAAGTCGGCGGGGAAGGAGTGCTGACCAGGATGGTGCGGCAGATCGACGCCACGCCGGCGCCCGCCGCCACGGCACCGCGCCGGGTGTTCACCGTGGCGTTCGCCGGCGGCGACGAAAACGCCTACCGGCCCCTCACCGCGCACCTCGGGGAGCTGGAGGTGGTGCCGCTCGAACGGCCGGGCCGCGGCCGCCGGGTGGCCGAGCCGCTGTCGGCGGACGTCGACGTGGTCGTGGCCGACCTGCTGGACCAGCTGCGGCACCGGCTCGACGAGCCGTACGCGATCTACGGCCACAGCCTCGGGGCGCGCCTGGCGTTCCTGCTCTGCCGGCGCCTCCGGGCCGAGGGCCTGCCCGCGCCGCGGCGGCTCGTGGTCTCCGGGGAGTGCGGCCCGTCGGTGCCGAGCCGGGAACGCGACACCTGGCGCCTGAGCGGGGACGCGTTCTGGGCCCACCTCGAGCGGCTCGGCGGGGTGCCCGCGCAGCTGCGGCAGTTCGAAGACCTGATGGCGCACTACGAACGCGTGCTGCGGGCCGACTTCACCGTGCTCGGCCGGTACACCCACCGCGCGGAGCCGCCGCTGGACGTGCCGATCACCGTCGTCACCGGGGACCGCGAACCGTTCACCGACGCGGAGATCGCGGCCTGGCAGCGCGAAACCACCGAGCCGCTGCTGCGGCACCGGCTGCCCGGCGACCACTTCTTCATCCGCGCGCACTGGCCCGCGCTGGCGGAGCTGATCGGCGGAGCCGAACCGCTGTCCCGCCCGTGAACCGCACCCGCCCGACCGAGGGAGGAACTCCGATGCCCGACCCCACGTTGACCGCCGAGCTGAAGAGCCACCTGGAGAGCGAAGCGCTCTTCCGGTTCGGCGACGAGATCACCGAGGACACCGACCTGTTCAAGGCCGGCGTGCTCGACTCGTTCGGCTACCTGGCCCTGATGAACCACGTGCACGAGCGCTACGGCGTCGAGCTGGGGGAGGACCTGCTCGACAGCGTGCTGGTGTCGCTGCGCGCCATCGTCGAGTTCGTCGAATCGGCCGCGGTGCCGAGCGCGGTGCCGAGCGCGGACGGCCGGTGACGCGGGGATGTGCGGAATCGCCGGTGTGTACGGCGGCGACCGGTCGCCCGAGGGCCACCGGGAGCTGATCGCAGGGATGCTCCGCCAGATCGAGCACCGCGGCCCGGACGAGGCGGGCTGCTACCTGGACGACCGGCTCGCCATGGGCACGGTCCGGCTGGGCATCATCGACCTCGAGAGCGGCTCGCAGCCGGTCGGCAGCGCCGACGGGCGGTGGTGGCTGTGCTACAACGGCGAGCTCTACAACTACCGGGAGCTGCGCCGCGAACTGCGGGCGCGCGGGGTCCGGTTCCGCACGGACTCCGACACCGAGGTCGTGCTGCAGGCGTGGCTGACCTGGGGCCGGGACTGCCTGCCCCGGTTCAACGGCGCCTTCGCCTTCGCGGTCTACGACGCCGTGGCCGGCGAGCTCACCCTGGTGCGCGACCGGTTCGGCAAGCGCCCGCTGTTCGTGGCGCGGCACGGGAACGCCTGGCTGTTCGCCTCGGAGATGAAGGCTTTCCTCGCCTACCCGGGGTTCCGGTTCTCCTTCGACCCCGGCCAGCTCGCGTCGATCTTCGCCACCTGGACGCCGCTGCCCGCCCACAGCGGCTACCGCGGGGTGGAGCAGGTGCCGATGGGCGAATACCTGCGCCTGCGCGGTGACCGGGTGGACCGCGGCCGCTGGGCCGAGCTCGACCTGACGCCCGGCCCGGCCCCGGAGTCCGAGGCGGCCGCGATCGAGCGGGTCCGCGCGGAACTGGCCGCCGCCGTGGACGTGCGGCTGCGCAGCGACGTCGAGGTCGGTGTCTACGTCTCCGGCGGCCTGGACTCCTCGATCATCGCCCACCTGGCCGCGCGGCGGCAGCCCGCCGGCCTGCGGACGTTCTCCCTGGAGTTCGAGGACGCCCGGTTCGACGAGTCCGCCGAGCAGGAGGCGCTCACCGCGCGGCTCGGCACCCGGCACCACGCTGTGCGGGTGCGGGACGAGGACATCGTGGGCGCGTTCCCGGCCGCGGTCCGGCACGCCGAGGTCCCGGCGTTCCGCACCGCGTTCGTCCCGATGTACCTGCTCGCCGAGCGGGTGCGCGAGGCCGGGATCAAGGTGGTGCTCAGCGGCGAGGGCGCGGACGAGGCCTTCCTCGGCTACGGCATCTTCAAGGACGCGCTGCTGCTGGACGCCTGGGACGAGCTCGACGAGCAGGCGCGGCTCGACCGGATCGCGCGCAGCCACCCGTACCTGCCGCACTTCAGCGACGAAGGCGCGCCGAAGCGGCTGCTGGGCCTGTACCGGCGGTTCACCGAAGAGCACCTGCCCGGGCTGTTCACCCACCAGATGCGGTTCCAGAACGGCCGGTTCGCGGCCCGGCTGCTGCGCGACGCGGCCGACCCGTTCGGCCCGGCGCAGCGGCTGGTGGCCGGCGAGCCGGGGTACGCCGGGCTCGGCACCGTGCAGCGGGCGCAGTGGCTGGAGTTCCGCACCCTGCTGGCCGGCTACCTGCTGTCCACCCAGGGCGACCGGATGGCGCTCGGGCACGGCGTCGAGAACCGCTGCCCGTTCCTCGATCCCGCCGTGGTGCGGCTGGCCGCTTCGGTCAACCACCGCTTCGGCGACCCGTTCGACGAGAAGTACCTGCTCAAGCGCGCCTACGCGGACGTGCTGCCGGAACGGGTGCTCGCCAAGGGCAAGTTCCCCTACCGGGCCACCGACAGCGCGGCGTTCGTGCGCGCGTGCCCGGACTACCGCGACACCCTGACCGATCGGTCCACTATGGACGAGATCGGGGTCCTCGACCCGGGGTTCACCCGCGCGCTCGTGGACCGGGTCTTCGACGGCCCCGCCGAACGCGTCGGCACCAAGGAGAACCAGGCGTTCACCTTGCTGGCTTCGCTGTTCTGGCTGCACCACTGGTTCGTCCGCGGGCAGGCCCGCGACACCGCGCCGCTGCGTTCCGGGCTGCGCGTGATCGACCGCCGTACCAGCATGCTGCCGGCCTAGCCGGGCACGGAAGACGAGGACTTCTCATGAGCCACCCCTCCGGTGACCCGGCCGGCGCCGACGTCGCCATCGTGGGCGCGGCGCTGCGGCTGCCGGGCGCCCGCACCATCGACGAGTTCTGGGCGAACCTGGCCGAAGGCCGCTCGCTGATCCGCGAGGTGCCCCCGCGGCGCTGGCGCGCCGCCGACCACGCGGGCGACCCGCGCCGCGACGGCGACAAGACGAGCAGCGTCTGGGGCGGGTTCGTCGACGACGTGGAGTGCTTCGACGCGGACTTCTTCCACGTCTCCCCGCGCGAGGCGCGGCTGATGGACCCGCAGCAGCGCATGGCGCTGGAACTGAGCTGGCACGCCATCGAAGACGCCGGCTACCGCGGCGACCGGCTCGCCGGCTCGCGCACCGGCGTGTTCATGGGCGTGTGCCACTGGGACTACGCCGAGCTCGTCGAGCAGGAGCACGACGGGATCGACGCCTACTACCCGACCGGCGCGGCGTACGCGATCATCGCCAACCGCGTGTCGCACCACTTCGACTTCCGCGGGCCGAGCGTCGTCAACGACACCGCCTGCGCGAGCTCGCTGGTGGCGGTGCAGCAGGCGGTGCAGGCGCTGCTGGCCGGCGACTGCGAGCTGGCACTGGCCGGCGGGGTGAACCTCGTCTGGTCGCCGCGGCACTTCATCGCGTTCAGCAAGGCGGGAATGCTGTCCCCGACGGGGCGGGCCCGCGCGTTCGACGCGGCGGCCGACGGTTACGTGCGCGGTGAAGGCGGCGGCGTCCTGCTGCTCAAGCGCGCGGCGGACGCGCGCCGCGACGGCGACCCGGTGCACGCGATCGTCAAGGCGGTCGGGACCAACCACGGCGGCCGCACCAGCTCGCTCACCGTGACCAACCCCGACGCCCAGGCCCAGCTGATCGTGGACACCTACCGGCAGGCCGGGATCGACCCCGCGTCGGTGAGCTACGTCGAGGCGCACGGCACCGGCACCCCCGTCGGCGACCCGATCGAGGTGCGCGGGCTGAAGAAGGCGTTCGCCGCGCTCGGGGACACCCGCACCGACCAGCGGTGCGGGATCGGCTCGGTCAAGCCGAACATCGGGCACCTCGAAGGCGCCGCGGGGATCGCGGGCCTGCTCAAGGTGATCGCCGCGATGCGGCACCGCCGGCTGCCGGCCACCGTCGGGTTCGAGCGGCTGAACCCGCTGATCACGCTGACCGGCACGCCGTTCCACGTCGTCGAGCGGCCGGCCGGCTGGACACCGGCCGGTGACGGGCCGCTGCGGGCCGCGGTCAGCTCGTTCGGCTTCGGCGGGACGAACGCGCACGCCGTTCTGGAGGAGGCACCCCCGGCGCCCGCGGCGGCCACCGGCGGGGCAGACACGGACGAATGGCTGCCGGTGTCGGCGATGGACGACGAGCGGCTGCGCGAGACCTGCGCCGGGCTGGCCGCGTGGGCCAGGGCGCGCCTCGCCGAGGGCGAGCCCCCGGCCCTGGCCGACGTCGCCCACACGCTGCGCCACGGCCGCGTCCCGATGCCCGCCCGGGTGGTGTTCCACGCCGCGGACCTGGCCGGGTGGGCCGGGCAGCTGGAGTGCGTCGCCCGTGGCGGAACCGAGCCGGAAGGGTGCCTGCGCGGGCATGCCGGCCCGATCGGCGCCCTCGACGCCGGCCTGGAGGAAGCCGACGTAGCCGAGCTGGCGGCCCGGTGGGCGGAGCAGGGCCGCGCGGAGAAGTTCGCCCGCGCCTGGGTGCACGGCCTGCCCGTGGACTGGTCGGCCTGGCCCGGCACCGGGCGGCGCGTGCACCTGCCCGGGTACGCCTTCGCCCGCACGCCGTTCTGGTTCCGGCCGCTCGATCCGGCCGGGCCCGGCCACCCGTCGCTCGGCGACGGACGGGAGTCCGACGGCGGCTGGACGTTCCCGCTGACCTTCACCGCCGGCCAGGACTTCCTCCGCGACCACGTCGTCAACGGGACCCCGGTGGTGCCGGGCGTCGCCGTGCTCGGCCTCGTCCTCGCCGCCGCGGCCCGCATCGGCGGGTCCGGGATCCCGAGCGTGCGCCACTTCGGGTGGGTCCGGCCGCTGGCCGTGCCCGGCGACCGGCTCGCCGTGCGGCTGCGGCTGGTGCCCGACGGCGACGGCTACGACGTCGCCGTCCTCGGCGAGTCGGGCGACCGGTACGCGGTCGGGCGGCTGGTGACCGGGCCGGGCCCTGGCGAGCCCGTGGACCCGGCCGGGCTGCGGGCGCGGTACCCCGAGTCCCTCGACGTCGCCGACGGCTACGCGGCGCTGCGGGCCAGCGGGATCGAGCACGGGCCCGCCTTGCGCGGCCTCGAAGCGGTGTCCCGGGGTGCGGACGGGGTGCTCGCCCGGATCCGGGTGCCGGCGGAGGCCGGCGGGGGCTGGCTGCTGCCTCCGGTGGTGCTCGACAGCGCGCTGCAAGCCGTCCTCGCCCTCGGCGCGGACGGTCCCGGCTGGCGGCGGCCCGCCGCGGCCGCGGTCCCGTTCGCCCTGGACGAGCTGACCCTGTACGCCCCGGTCGGCGCCGGCGCCTGGGCGGTGGTGCGCGGCGCGGGCGGTGACCAGTCCAAAGTGGACGTCGACGTGCACGGCGACGACGGGGTGCTGTGCGCCCGGCTGCGCGGCTACACCGCCCGCCCGCTCGCGGCGAAGCCGGCCGAGGGTGACCTCCTCGAAGTGCGGCAGGTGTGGCGGCCCGCGCCCCCGCCCGCGGCCGGCCCCGGCGCCGCGGGTCCGCTGGTGGTGCTGAACGCCGTTTTGGCCGACGCGCCCGCCGCGGCCGTCGCGGCCCGGCTGGACGCGGAGATCCTGCCGCTGCCCGCCGCGGCGCCGGCGGCGCCGGCGGCGCCGGCCGACGCGGCCGCGGCCGCGTTCGACGCCTGCTACCGGCACCTGCGCACCCTGCTCGGCCGGCCGGGAACGGCGGCCCGGACCGTGCTCGTCCTCGCCCCGGGCGCTCCGGACGACCCGGTGCACGCCCCGCTCGCCGCGGTCCTGAAGTCGCTGCGCAAGGAGAACCCGGCGGTCCGGGGCAAGCTCGTGCTCGTCGAGGGACTCGGCGCGGACGACGCCGCCCGGTTCGAGGCGATCGTGCGGACCGAGGCGACGGCGGCCGAGGTGGAGGTCGCCTACGACCGGGACGGGCGGCGCCTGCGCCGGGAGAGCGTGGAACTGCCGGTGACCGACGGCGGCGAGTCGCTGCTGCGCCCCGGCGGGGTGTACTGGATCACCGGTGGCGCGGGCGGCGTGGGCCGGCTGGTCGCCGCGCACCTGTGCGACCGGTACGGCGCCACCGTGGTGCTCGGCGGCCGCGGGGCCCCCGGCACCGAAGTCGAAGCGCTGCGGGACCGGTACGGCGACCGGGTCTGCCACCAGCCGGTCGACGTGACCGACGCGGACGGCGTGCGCGCCGCGGCCGCGGCGATCCGGGCGCGGTTCGGGCGCCTCGACGGGGTGTTCCACGCCGCCGGGGTGCTCGCCGACGGCCACCTCGTGGCCACGCCGCCGGAGGCCACCGCCGCGGTGCTCGCGCCCAAGCTGGCCGGCACCGCGCACGTCGACGCCGCCTGCCGGGAGCAGGGCGCGGGCTTCCTGCTGCTGTTCGGTTCGGTCGCGGGCGCGTTCGGCAGCGCGGCGCAAACGGCGTACGCGGCGGCCAACGCGTTCCTCGACGCCCACGCGGCGCAGGCGTCGGGCCTCACGGTCCGCGTCGTCGACTGGCCGCTGTGGGCCGAGGGCGGCATGCGGGTCGATCCGGCGACCGAGGCCTACCTGCGCAAGACGACGGGCACCGTCGCGCTGCCGACGCCGGCCGCGCTCGCCGCGCTGGAACGCGCGCTGCGCGCCGACGCGCCCGTTCAGCGGGCCGTCCTGTTCGGGGAGGCGGCGAAGCTGCGCCGGTACGCGGGCCTGGTCCCGGACGAACCCGCCGTCCGCCCGGTCACCCCGGCGCCCGCGGCACGCGAGTCCACAGTGGACGATCGGACGCTCGCCGCGCGGGCCGAGGACCACCTGCGCCGGCTGTTCGCGGAGCTGACCGGGCAGGACCCGGAGCGCATCCGGCCCGACGAGAAGCTGGAGCGCTACGGCATCGACTCGCTCGTCGTGGTGGACCTGACGAGCCGGCTGGAGGACGACTTCGGCTCGCTGCCCAAGACGTTGTTCTTCGAGCACGTCGACCTGCGCGGCGTGGCGGGCCACCTGCTGGCCGAGCACCGCGACCGGCTGCGGGAGCTGTTCGGCACGGCCCCCGAGCCGCCGGCCGCACCCGAGCCGGAACCCGTCCCCGCACCGGAATCGCCGCCCGCGCCCGCACCGGAACCGCCGCCCGCCCCGCCCGTGGTGAGCGAGCGGCCGCGGCCCGCGCGCGCCGAGAAGGCCGAGCGGGATGTCCACGACATCGCCGTGATCGGCATGGCCGGCCGCTACCCGGGCGCGGACACGCTGGCGGAGTTCTGGGAGCTGCTCAGCGAAGGGCGGCACAGCTTCGAGCCGGTGCCGCGCGAGCGGTGGCGCCACGACGACCTGTACTTCGACGAGCGCGACGTGCCCGGCAAGACCGTCGTGAAAACCGGGACCTTCCTGCGCGACATCGATGCGTTCGACCCGCGGTACTTCGCGATCTCCCAGCGGCAGGCGGAACTGATGTCGCCCGAGGTCCGGCTGCTGCTGCAGGCGGGCGTGACGGCGCTGGAGGACGCCGGCTACTCCCGGGAGACGATCCAGCGCCGTTACCAGGGCGACGTCGCCGTGCTCGTCGGTTCGATGAACAACAGCTATTCCCTCTACGGCTTCCAGAACATGCTGACGCGCGGCACGGCCACCAGCGGCAGCGAGCTCGGCGTGTTCGCCAACATGCTGTCCTACTTCTACGGCTTCACCGGGCCGTCGATGTTCCTGGACACGATGTGCGCCTCGTCCTCGACGTGCGTGCACCAGGCGGTGCGGATGCTCCGGACCGGCGAGTGCCGGATGGCCGTCGTCGGCGGGATCAACCTCATGCTGCACCCCTACGACCTGATCGCGACGTCCCAGGCGCACTTCACCAGCAAGACCGCCGAAGTGCTGCGCAGCTACGGGATCGGCACCGACGGCACCGTGCTCGGCGAGGGCGTGGGGATGGTGGTGCTCAAGCCGCTGGCCGAAGCGATCGCCGACGGCGACCACGTCCACGGCGTCATCCGCGGCACCGGCATGACCAACGCGGGCGTGCGCAACGGCTTCACCGTGCCGAGCCCGGCCCAGCAGGCCCGGGCCATCGAAAAGGCGCTCGACGACGCCGGCGTGGACGCGCGCACGATCAGCTACCTCGAAGGCCACGGCTCGGCGACGTCGCTGGGCGACCCGATCGAGATCAAGGGCGCGACGACGGCGTTCCGCCGCCACACCGCCGACCGCGGCTTCTGCGCACTGGGCTCGGTCAAGTCGAACGTGGCGCACCTGCTGTCCGGTTCGGGCATCGCCGGCCTGACGAAGGTGCTGCTGCAGCTCAAGCACCGCACGCTCGCGGCCTCCCTGCACGCGGAGCCGGTCAGCCCGGCGATCGACTTCGCCGGCACGCCGTTCGTCGTGCAGCGCGAGCGCGCCGAATGGCGCCGTCCGGTGATCGACGGGCAGGAGGTGCCCCGGCGGGCCGGGGTGACCTCGATCGGCGCCGGCGGCGCCAACGTGCACCTGATCGTCGAAGAGCACGACAACCCGGCACCGGCCCCGGACACGGGCGTGCCGCGGCTGCTGGTCTGTTCGGCGACGACCCCGCGGGCGCTCGGCCGGGTGCTGCGCGACCTGCACGCGTACGTGCGCGCCGAACGGCCGGGCCTGGACGCGCTGGCCCACACCCTGCAGACCGGCAAGAACGAGCTGCCGTGCCGGCTGGCGTTCGCCGCCGAAGACATCGCCGCCGCCGAGGCCCGGCTCGCCGAACTGTCCGAACTGGACTGGGACGCCACCGTGCGGGTGCCCGCCGGCGTCCGGTTCACCGCCAGCACGATGGGCGTGTCCCGGCCCCCGGCCGAGGAAGAGGTGACGCGGGCCCTCGCCGGAGCCGACCTCGCGGCCCTGGCCGCCTGCTGGACCGCGGGCGCGGCCGTGGACTGGGACGTGCTCTGGCCGCCGGGCACCCGCCCGGCCAAGCTGTCGCTGCCCGCCTACCCGTTCGAGCAGGTCCGGTGCTGGTACCCCGGCTTCGCCGACGCGCCGGACGTGCTGCGCCCGCTCGCCTTCACCCGGCGCGAGCACCCGTGGGTCGGGGTGAACCGGTCGGACCTGAGCGGCATCCGGTACCGGCTCCCGCTGCGCGGCGACGACCTGCTCGACTACGTCTACTCCGTCCGCCGCGAACGCCGGTACGCCACGGTCGCCCTGCTGGACGGCGTGCTCGCCTTCGCCGGTCTCGCGGGCCTCGACGGGGACCGGTGGACCGTCCGCGACGCCCGCTGGGGCGCGCTGCCCGCGCCCGCGGCGGGGGAGCGGCAGCTGGAGTGGCGGCTGGGCACGCGGGACGGCGCCCACCGCGCCGAACTGCGCGACGAGGACGGCACCCTGCTGTTCGGCGCGGACGTCCGGCCCGCCGCGGCGGCGGAAACCGGGACCGAGCCGGCGGTGAGCGCGCCGCTGTCGCTGGACCAGGACGCCTTCTACGCGAAGCTGGCCGAGCTCGGCGTGGATCCGCGGCCCTACGCCCGCGTCGTCGAAGGCGTCGCCGAACTCGGCGGCCGGCTCCTCGTGCGGGTCGCCGAGCCCGCGCGGCGCCAGGACCCGCACCCGCGGCGCGTGCGCATCCCGGCCTGGGTGTTCGCCGGGCTGGTGCAGGGCGTGCAGTACCTGACCGGGGACGCCGACGCCGCGATCGGGCACCTCGCGTCGGCGACCGGCGGGGACTTCGGTCGCACCCGCGCCCTGCTGATCGAGGGCACCGGCGACGCCGGCTTCGACGTCCGTCTGCTCGACGAGACCGGCCGGGTGCTGGGCCTGCTCGCCGGAGCCCGGTTCGGCGCGGTTCCGCCGTCGGACGGGCCGGCCGGTTCCCCCGCCGGCGACGTCCGCGACCGGCTGGCCGGCGTCGTCCGGGAGACGGTCGCCGAGCTGCTCAAGCTGGACCCGGCCGAGATCGACGAGGACACCCACTTCCCGGCTTTCGGCTTCGAGTCGATCACGCTCGCTTCGCTGGCGGCCGAACTCGGCGCCCGGCTGGGGACCGACCTGCGCCCGTCGGTGTTCTTCGAGTTCCCCAACATCCGCGGCCTCGCCGGCGAGCTGGCCGGCCGGCTCGGGGACCGGGAACCGGCGGCCCGGCCGGCCGCCACGCCCGCCGTGGCGATCGAACCCGCTTCCCTCGAACCCGCTTCCACCGGGCCCGCCGGCGACGCGGTGGCGATCGTCGGCGTCGCCGGGCGCTTCCCCGGCGCGGACGACCCGGACGCCTTCTGGGCCCGGCTGCGGGCGGGCGAGGACCTGGTGACGCCCTACCCCGGCGACCGGTTCGACGACCGCTACGCCGAAGTCGTGGCGGGCACGGACTTCCCGAAGTTCGCCGGGCTGCTGCGGGACGTCGACCGGTTCGACGCGGACTTCTTCGCCGTGTCCCGGCTGGAAGCCGAGCTGATGGACCCGCAGCACCGGCTGGCGCTGGAAACCGTGTGGACGGCGCTGGAGGACGGCGGGTACCCGCCGGTCCGGCTGCCCGCGGACACCGGCGTCTTCTTCGGCGTGTCCGGCACCGACTACCACCACCTGCTCAACGCCAGCGGGGTCGCGCCCGAGGCCTACACCGCGACCGGCAATTCGCACGCCGTGCTCGCCAACCGCCTCTCGTTCCTGCTCGACGTGCACGGGCCGAGCGAGCCGATCGACACCGCGTGCTCCAGCTCGCTCGTCGCCGTGCACCGCGCGGTGGAGAGCGTCCGGTCCGGGCGCTGCGGCATGGCGATCGCCGGTGGGGTGAACCTGCTGCTGAGCGTCGACACCTTCGCCGCGACGCAGCAGGCCGGGATGCTCAGCCCGGACGGCCGGTGCAAGACCTTCTCGGCAGCCGCCGACGGGTACGTCCGGGCCGAAGGCGCCGCGGCCGTGCTGCTCAAGCCGCTGGCGGCCGCGCTGCGCGACGGCGACGCCATCCGGGGCGTGCTCCTCGGCAGCGCCGAGAACCACGGCGGCCGGGCCGCGTCGCTGACCGCGCCCAACGCCGCCGCGCAGGCCGAAGTGGTGCGGGCGGCGATGGCCGGGGTCGACCCGGACACCATCGGCTACGTCGAAGCGCACGGCACCGGCACCGCGCTGGGGGACCCGGTGGAGGTCGACGCGCTCGCCGCGGCCTACCGGGACCTCGGCGCCTCGGCCGGCCGCGTCCGGGCCCTCGGCTCGGTCAAGGCGAACATCGGCCACGCCGAAGCGGCGGCCGGCCTGGCGGGCCTGCTGAAGGTGCTGCAGCAGATGCGGCACCGCGAGCTGCTGCCCGTGCTGCACTGCGACCGGCTGAACCCGCACCTGAAGCTCGAGGGCAGCGGCTTCGAGGTGGTGCGCGAGCGGCGCCGCTGGGCGCCGGTGACGGACGCGGCCGGGCGCGAACTGCCGCTGCGCGCCGGGATCAGCAGCTTCGGCTTCGGCGGCGTCAACGCGCACGTCGTCGTGGAAGCGCCGCCGGACCGGCCGGCACCGGCGCCGGCCGCGGGGCCGCAGGCGATCGTGCTCTCCGCCCGTGACGCCGGCCGGTTGCGGGCGCGCGCCGAGGACCTGCGCGGGTTCCTCGTGCGCGCCCTCGCCGAGGACCGCGCGCCGTCGCTCGCGGACCTGGCGTTCACGCTGCAGGTGGGCCGCGAGGAGATGGAGCACCGCCTCGGGTTCGCCGCCGGCCGCGTCGAAGACGTCGTCGCCGCGCTCGGCGCGTTCCTCGACGGCACCCCCCACCCGGGCCTGCACACCGGCACCCTGCGGCGGGCCCGCGGGGCCGCGGTGGCCCGGGACCGCACGCCGGATCCGGCCGCCGCGGCAGCGGCGGACGCGGGCGACCTCGCCCGGCTCACCGCCCTGTGGTGCGAAGGCCGCGTGGTCGGCTGGGCGGACCTGCACCCCGCCGGGACCCGCCGCGTCGTGGCCCTGCCGTCGTACCCGTTCGCGCGGCAACGCCACTGGGTCCCGCAGCCCGAACCCCCGTCGTTCGACGTGGCCGCCCGCGCGGCCCTGCTCGAAGAAGTCCTGGCCGACCGGGAGAGCCCCGATGTCCTCGGCGTCTGAAACCGCTGCCCGCCCCCGCTGGAAGGAAGTTCCCGCCGTGACCCGCAGCATCCTGCGCGTGCCCGCGTGGCGCGCCGAACCGGCAGGCCCGGCCGCTCCGCCGGCCGGCGCCCGGCGGCTGGTCCTGGTGTGCGACCTGCCCGGAGCCGCCGTCCGCGACCGGTTCCCCGGCACCTCGCTCGCGCTGGTACCCGGCGAAGGCGACGACCCGGCCACCGCCTACGAACGGGCCGCGATCCGGCTCTTCGGCGAGCTCAAGCGGTTGCTCTCGGCACCGGCGGGCCGCCCGTGCCTGGTGCAGGTCGCCTGCCGGGCGGGCACCGCGTTCCCGGGCCTGCTCGGGCTGCTGCGCACCGCCGCCCAGGAAGATCCGGCGCTGCACGGGCAGCTCGTCGAGTTCGCGCACGAGCCGTCGGCCGACGAGCTGGCCGCGGCGCTGGCCGCCGAAGCGGGCGGGGAACGCGACCACGTGCGCTACACCCCGGCCGGCCGGGAGGTCCCGCACTGGGACACCACGCCGGCCACCGCCGCCCCGGCCGCGTGGCGCCCCGGCGGCGTCTACCTGATCAGCGGCGGAGCGGGCGGGATCGGCCGGCTCCTCGCCGAAGACGTGACGCGCCGCGCCCCGGGCGCGGTCGTGGTCCGGTGCGGCCGGGCCCCCGACTCCGGCGGACCCGGCGAGTACCGCAGCGTGGACGTCACGGACGCGGCCGCGGTGCGCCGGCTCGTCGAGGACGTCGTCGGCACGCACGGACGGCTCGACGGCGTCGTGCACGCGGCCGGCGTGCTGCGCGACGGCTACCTGATCCACGCGTCCTACCAGGACTTCCGGCGCGTGCTCGCGCCGAAGGTGAGCGGCGTGGTGCACCTCGACGAGGCGACCCGCGACCTGCCGCTCGACTTCTTCGCCGCGTTCTCCGCGGCCGCCGGGGCACTCGGCAACCCGGGCCAAGCCGGCTACGCCGCCGCCAACGGGTTCCTCGACGCCTACCTCGGGGTCCGGGCCGGGCGGGCCGCCCGCGGCGAGCGCCACGGCGTGAGCGTCTCGCTGGGCTGGCCGCTGTGGCGCGACGGCGGCATGCACCCGCCCGAGGAGGAGCTGCCCGCCCTCGCGGAGCGGTTCGGCCCGCCGCTGGAGACCGCCGCCGCACTGGCGGCCCTGCACGGAGCGATCGCGCTCGGTGCCGCCCACGTCGTGATTTCCGGGGAAGGGGAAGGGAACGACATGCACGGGAAGCCGGCCGACCTGACCGCCCGCGTGCTGGTCCGGTTGAAGGACCTGCTGGCCGAGACGATGCGGCTCGACCCCGCCCGGCTCGACGCGGCGGCCCCGCTGGACGGCTACGGGATCGACTCGCTCACCGTCACCCGGCTGAACCGGCGGTTCGCGCGGTGGTTCGGGGCGCTGCCCAAGACGCTGCTCTACCAGTACCCGACGCTGGGGGACCTGGCCGCCCACCTCGCCGAGCACTTCCCGGACGGCTGCGCCCGCTGGCTCGCCGAGGCCTCTTCGACCGCTGCTCCCGCCCCGGAGCCGGAGCCCGCACCCGAGTCCGGTTCCGCGGCGGCTCGGGCCGCTGCTCCCGCCCCGGAGCCGGAGCCCGCACCCGAGTCCGGTTCCGCGGCGGCTCGGGCCGCTGCTCCCGCACCGGCGTCCCCGCGGCCCGTCGCGGCCGGCGAACCGATCGCCGTCATCGGGATCGGCGGCCGTTACCCGGACGCCCCCACCCTGGAGGACTTCTGGGCCAACCTGCGGGCCGGCCGCGACAGCGTCCGGGAAATCCCGGCCACGCGGTGGTCGCTGGACGGCTTCTACGAGCCCGACCGGCAGCGGGCCGTCGAGGAGGGGGCCAGCTACAGCAAGTGGGGCGCGTTCCTCGACGGCTTCGCCCGGTTCGACGCCGCGTTCTTCGGCATCGCGCCGCGGGAGGCCGCCGACATCGACCCGCAGGAGCGGCTGTTCCTGGAAACGGTGTGGTGCGCTCTGGAAGACGCCGGGTACACCCGGGCCCGGCTGGCCGAGCGGCACCAGGGCCGGGTCGGGGTCTTCGCCGGGGTGACCAAGACCGGCTTCGACCGCCACCGCCCGCCGGCCTCCGGCGGGCTCCGGCCCGCGCCGCGGACCTCCTTCGCGTCACTGGCCAACCGCGTCTCCTACCTGCTGGACCTGCGGGGACCGAGCCTGCCGGTGGACACGATGTGCTCGGCCTCGCTGACCGCGATCCACGAAGCGTGCGAGCACCTGCGCTCCGGCGCGTGCGAACTGGCCATCGCCGGCGGGGTGAACCTGTACCTGCACCCCTCGACCTACGTCGAGCTGTGCCGGGCCCGGATGCTCGCCGCCGACGGCCGCTGCCGCAGCTTCGGCGCGGGCGGCGACGGGTTCGTCCCCGGCGAGGGCGTCGGCGCGGTGCTGCTCAAGCCCCTGGCCGCGGCCGAGGCCGACGGCGACCCCGTCCACGCGGTCATCCTCGGGTCCGCGGTCAACCACGGCGGCCGCACCAACGGCTACACCGTGCCCAACCCGCGCGCCCAGGCCGCGGTGGTGCGGGAAGCGCTCGACCGGGCCGGGCTCAGCGCGGCCGACATCGGCTACGTCGAGGCGCACGGCACCGGCACCCGGCTCGGCGACCCGATCGAGATCGACGGCCTCACCCAGGCGTTCGCCCCGGACGAGCCCGCCACGGGCTCCTGCGCGCTCGGCTCGGTCAAGAGCAACATCGGCCACCTGGAGGCGGCCGCGGGCATCGCCGGGCTGACCAAGGTGGTGCTGCAGCTGCGCCACGGCGAGCTGGCGCCGAGCCTGCACGCCGAGGAACCCAACCCCGACATCGACTTCGCCGCGACGCCGTTCGCCCTCGGCCGCGACGGCGGTGCGTGGCCGCGGCCGGACGGCGGGCGGCGGATCGCCGGGATCTCCTCCTTCGGCGCGGGCGGCGCGAACGCGCACGTGATCGTGGCGGAGCACCGGCCCACCCCCACCCCGTCCGCTCCTACGCTGTCCGCCCCGCTGCGCCGTCCCGTGCTGCTGCCGCTGTCCGCGCGGACCGAGGAGGACCTGCGCGGCCGCGCCGCCGCGCTGGCCGGCTGGCTCGACCGCCAGGACGACCCCGACCTCGCGGCCGTCGCGGCGACGCTGCAGACCGGCCGCGAGGCCATGACCGAACGGCTGTGCTTCGTGGCGCGGGACGTGCGGGAGTGGCGCGAGCAGCTGCGGGCCTTCCTCGCCGACCCCGCCGCCGAAGGGCCCTGGTGGCGCGGGCGGGTCCGGGCCAGCCAGGAGACCCTGGCCGCGCTGGCCGGCAAGGCCGAGCTGCGCGCGCTGGTCGAACGGTGGGCCGCCGACGGCCTTTGGGGTGAAGCGGCGGCCTTCTGGGCCAAGGGCGCCCCGCTCGACTGGTCCCTTTTGGACAGTGGAGGGCCGGCCGCGCGCCGGGTGCACCTGCCCGGGTACCCCTTCGCCGGCCCCGAGTTCTGGTTCGGGCCGTCGACGCACGAGACGTCCCCCGCACCCGCGCGGCCGGCGGCTCCCGCCGGAGAGGCGGACGCCGAACACGTCCTGCTGACCGAGCTGGCGGACATCCTCCAGCTGCCGCCCGGCGAGATCGAGCGGCACCGGCCGTTCGCCGACTACGGGCTCGACTCGATCCTCGGCGTGAGCCTGGTGCACCGGCTCAACGAGGCGCTGGGCACCGCGATCGACACGACCGACCTGTTCGACCACGGCACCCTGGCCCGCCTCGGCGCGTTCCTGGCCGGGGTGCGCCCGGCCGCGGCCGCCCCCGCCGGCCACCGCGCGCCGGACGACGACGCCGTCGCGATCGTCGGGATGGCCGCGCGCTACGGCGACGCGGAAAGCCCGGACGAGCTGTGGGACCACCTCCTGGCCGGCGCCGACCTCGTCGAGCCGGTCACCCGGTGGCCGCTGGCGCCGGAGATCGGCTGCCGCACCGGCAGCTTCGTGCGCGGCATCGACCGGTTCGACCCCGCCTTCTTCGGCATCTCCGGCGTCGAGGCGACCGCGATGGACCCGCAGCAGCGGATCTTCCTCGAACAGTGCTGGAACGCCCTGGAGGACGCCGGCCGCACCGGCGAACGCCGCCCCGGCGACCGGACCGGCGTCTACGTCGGCTGCTACGCCGGCGACTACGGGGAGCACCTGGACGGCACGGCGCCCGCGCAGGCGCTGTGGGGCACCATGGGCTCGGTCGTCGCGTCCCGGATCGCCTACCTGCTCGACCTGACCGGCCCGGCGCTCACCGTGGACACCTCCTGCTCCAGCTCGCTGGTCGCGATCGACCTGGCCTGCCGCGACCTGCGGGCGGGCACCACCGACCTGGCCATCGCCGGCGGCGTGTTCGTGCAGACGACGCCGCGGCTCTACGCCTCGGCCGCCCGGGCCGGGATGCTCTCGCCGTCGGGCCGGTGCCGCAGCTTCGACGCCGGCGCCGACGGGTTCGTGCCGGGCGAGGGCGCGGGCGCGCTCGTGCTCAAGCGGCTCGCCGACGCCGAGCGCGACGGCGACCACATCCACGCCGTCGTGCGCGCCTCGGGCGTCAACCAGGACGGCACCACGAACGGGCTCACCGCGCCCAGCGCGGCGTCCCAGGAACGGCTGCTGCGCGAGGTGCACGCCGGGATCGGGCCCGGCGGCGTCCAGCTCGTGGAGGCGCACGGCACCGGCACCCCGCTGGGTGACCCGATCGAGTTCCGCGCCCTGTCCCGGGTGTTCGACGGCGCCCCGCCGGGCAGCGTCGCGCTCGGCTCGATCAAGACCAACCTCGGGCACACCCAGTTCGCCGCCGGGGTGGCCGGGGTGCTCAAGGCGGTGCTCGCCCTGCGCCACCGCCGGATCCCGGCGTCGCTGCACTTCGCCGCGGCGAACCCGCGGATCCCGCTGGCCGGCAGCCCGTTCACGGTGCCGTCGGAAACCACCGAATGGGCCGCGCCCGCGCAGGGCCCGCGCCGCGCCGCGGTCAGCTCGTTCGGAGCCAGCGGCACCAACGCGCACGTGGTGCTGGAGGAGTACCGGCGCGACCCGGCCGCCGAGGTGCCGGGGGAGCAGGCGTTCCTGTTGTCGGCGCGGACCCCGGCGGCGCTGCGGTCCGCGGCCGGGCGGCTCGCCGCGCACCTGGAGCGGCAGCCGGAGCTGTCCGCCGCGGAGATCGCCTTCAGCCTCGCGGCCGGCCGGGCGCCCCTGCCGTACCGGCTCGCCGTCGTGGCCGGGGACCCGGCCACGCTCGTGCGGCGCCTGCGGGCCTGGCTGTCCGGCGCGGAGGCGGACGTGCTGACCGGTGAGGCGCCCGCCGACCCGCCGGCTGCCGTGACCGCGCCGCCCGCCACCGCCCGGGAGCTGGCGGCGGCGTTCGTGCGCGGCGACGCCGTCCGGTACGCCGAAGCCTTCCCCGCCGCGGCCCGGCGGATCGTGCCGCTGCCGACCTACCCGTACGAGCGGCAGCGCTACTGGCCGGGGGAGACGGCCACCGCCTACCGCGTCCGGCTCACCGGCGAGGAGTTCTTCCTCGCCGACCACCACGTCAACGGCCGGGCGGTGCTGCCGGCCGTGCTGTCGCTGGAGTTCGCCCGGCGCGCGGCGACCCCCGGGGCGTTCACCCCGGCCGGGCTGCGCGACCTCGTGTGGGCGGCGCCGTTCCCGGTCGGCGCCGAGGGGGCCGAGCTGTCGGTGGAGCGCGACGGGGACGTCTTCCGCGTGCGGCGCGACGGCGCCGAAGCGCACGCCCACGGCCGGTACGCCGAACCCGGCCCCGCCGCGACCGTGCCGCTGCGCGAGGTGCGCGAGCGCTGCCGCGTCCGGTCGCTGACCGCCGGGCAGTGCCGGGCGGCCCTCGACGCGGTCGGCATCGGCCACGGCAGCCGGCTGCGCGCGCTCGACGGGCTGGCCGTCGGCGACGGTGAAGTGCTGGCGAAACTCGTCCTGCCCGGCGGTGCCGACGACCCCGGCCTGGCCGTGCACCCGGCGCTGCTGGACAGCGCGGTGCAGGCGGTCGTCGGGCTGTTCGGCGACGAGACCGGCGCGCTGGCCGGGCCCGCGGGCCGGCCAGCCCTGCCGTTCGCCGTCGACGCGGTCGACATCCTCGCGCCCACCACGGCGGCGATGTGGGCGCACGTGCGGCGCGCCGGCGGGCGAACGACCACTGTGGACAGTGCGGAACCACTGGAGCCACTGGACACAGTGGACATCGACGTGTGCGACGACGAAGGCCGCGTCGCGGTGCGCCTGCGCGGGCTCGCCTTCCGGCGCGTGGCGGCGGAGGCGGGCGTCCGCACGGCCCTGCTCGCCCCGGTCTGGGACGCGTTGCCGGGCGACGTCGAACGCGCACCGGCGGCCGGCACCCGGCCGGTCCTCGCCGGGGGCGGCGCGGCCGACCGCGACGCGTTCCTGGCCCGCTTCCCCGGCGCCACCGTCCTCGGCGCCGAGGATGCCGGGAACCTGCCCGCCGACGCCGACCACGTCGTCTGGCTCGCTCCGGAAGGTGAGGGAGCCGACGGCGCGTACACCGTCTTCCGGTGGATCAAGGCCCTGCTGGCCGGCGGGGCGGACGAGCGGGAGATCGGGTTCACCGCGGTCACCCGGCAGGCGTGCCGCGTGCCGGGTGACGAGTTCGTCGACGCGAAGCACGCGGGGGTGCACGGCCTCCTCGGCTCGGTCGCCAAGGAGTACCCGCACTGGCGGGTGCGGGTGGTCGACGTCGCCGCGGCCGAGCCGGTGCCGTGGGACGCGGTGCTGAATCCGCCGGCCGCGCTGCGCGGCGCGGTCGCCGCCCGGCGCCGCGGCGAGTGGTTCCGGCAGCGGCTGCTGGAGGTCGCCGACGCGCGCCCGCCCGCCGTGCCCGGGGCGCCCGGCGGCGTCGTCGTCGCCATCGGCGGGGCCGGCGGCATCGGCACCGTGTGGACCGAGCACCTGGTGCGCCGCCACGGTACCCAGGTGGTCTGGATCGGCCGCCGTCCGCTGGACGAAGAGATCGCGGCGAACCAGGAGCGGATCGCCGCCCACGGGCCGAAGCCGGACTACGTGCGCGCCGACGCCACCGATCCGGCTGACCTGCGCCGAGCCTGCGCCGAGATCGTGCGGCGCCACGGGCCGGTGCACGGCGTGCTGCACACCGCGATCGTGCTCGGCGACCGCAGCGTGGCCCGGATGGACGAGGAGCGCTTCCGCGCCACCTACGCGGCCAAGGCGGCCGTGGCGGTCAACCTCGCCGAGGTCTTCGACGGCCAGCCGCTGGAGTTCGTCGCGTTCTTCTCCTCGATGCAGGCGTTCTTCACCGCGCCGGGACAGGCCAACTACGCGGCGGGCTGCGCGTTCGCCGACGCCTACGCCGACGAGCTGGCCGGACGGCTCGGCTGCCCGGTGAAGGTGATGAACTGGGGTTACTGGGGCGGCGTCGGCGTGGTGGCCGAAGCCGGCTACCGGCAGCGGATGGCGCGCCTGGGCCTGGGCTCCATCGAACCGGCCGAGGGCATGGCCGCGTTCGACCGGCTGCTGACGTCCCCGCACGACCGGCTGGCCCTGCTGAAGGCGGCCGACGCCCGCAGCATCGCCGTCGCCTACGAGGACAGCGTCCTCACCACCCTGCCCGGCACCGGGTCCTCCCCGGTCGCGGCGCTGCTCGCGGCCCGGCCCGACCGCGGCGCCGCGATCGAGCGCGTGCGCGCCGCCGCCGACGGGCACGGCCGGTCCATGGAGGACGCGCTGGTCCGGATCACCTGGGCCCTGCTGCGCCACCTCGGCCTGTTCGGCGCGGGCCGCCGCGGCACCGTCGCCGACTGGCTCGCCGCCGGGGGCATCGAGGCCCGCTACGAGCGGTGGCTCGGCCACACCCTGGCCGTGTTCGCCCGCCGGGGCCTGCTGCGCGAAACCGGCGACGGCCGCTACGAAGCCGTCGACACCGGGCCGGCCGACCTCGACGCTGCCTGGCGCCGCTGGGACCTCGACCGGGCGCCGTGGCTGGACAGCGACGGCAAGCGCCCGCAGGCGGTGCTCGTCGACACGACCCTGCGCGCGCTCACCGACGTGCTCACCGGCCGCCGCCCGGCGACCGACGTCATGTTCCCGAAGTCGTCCCTGGAACTCGTCGAAGCCGTCTACCGCGACAACCCGGTCGCCGACTACTTCAACGACGTGCTGGCCGACACGCTCGTCGAGCACGTGCGCGCCCGGGTGGCCGAGGACCCGGGGGTGCGGCTGCGGATCCTGGAGATCGGCGCGGGCACCGGCGGCACCAGTGCGGTGCTGTTCCGCCGGCTGGCCCCGTGGCGCGAGCACCTCGAAACCTATTGCTACACCGACCTTTCCCAGGCTTTCCTGCGGCACGCCCGCCGGACCTACGGCGAGGCCGCGCCCTACCTCGATCCCCGCATCCTCGACATCGAGAAGCCCTTGGCGGAGCAAGGTGTCGAGCTCGGGAGCTTCGACGTCGCCGTCGCCACGAACGTGCTGCACGCGACCCGCAACATCCGCGCGACGCTGACCAACACCAAGGCGGCCCTGCGCGCGAACGGCGTGCTGCTGCTCAACGAGCTCAGTGACAACGTGTTCTTCAGCCACCTCACCTTCGGCCTGCTCGACGGCTGGTGGCGCTACGACGACCCGGCGCTGCGGATTCCCGGCTCGCCCGGCCTCAGCCCGCGCGACTGGCTGCGCGCCCTCGAGGAGACCGGCTTCCGGCCGGCGTTCGTCGCCGCCGAGGGCGCCGACGACCTCGGGCAGCAGGTGTTCGTCGCGGAAAGCGACGGCGTCGTCCGGCAGCCCGTTCCGGCCGGGAGCCCGGCTTTCGCGCCGGTCCCCGGGGAACCCGGCTCGGCGCCGGCTCCCGTCGCCGCACCGGCAGCCGCGCCTGCGCCCGCGTCCGTGGCGGCGGGGACCGACCGCGAGGCCGAGTTGCTGGAGCGGGCGCGTGAGCACTTCCGCGGTCTCGTCGCGGACGTGCTCCAGCTGCCGGTGTCGTCGGTGCGCGCCGACGTGACGTTCGACCGCTACGGCATCGACTCGATCCTGGTGGTGCAGCTGACCGAAGCGGTGCGGAAGGTGTTCGGCAACGTCGGCAGCACACTGTTCTTCGAGGTGCGCACGATCGACGGGCTCGCCCGCCACTTCGCCCGCACCCAGCCGGACGCGCTCGCCGCACTGGCCGGCCTGACCGAGCCGGCACCCGCGGCCGCCCCGGCGGCGGTCGCGGCGGAACCGGCGCCCGCGCCGTCGCCCGGCCGGTCCGGCGAGGACGTGCCGATCGCCGTCATCGGCATGTCGGGGCGTTACCCCGGCGCGCGGAACCTCGACGAGTTCTGGGCCAACCTGCTGGCCGGGGTGGACTGCGTGACCGAGATCCCCGGCGACCGCTGGGACCACGAGCGCTACTACGACGCGCGCCGCGGCGTCCCGGGCAAGACCTACGCCAAGTGGGGCGGCTTTCTCGACGGCGTCGACGAGTTCGACCCGTTGTTCTTCGGCATCTCCCCGGCCGCGGCGGCCACGATGGACCCCCAGGAGCGGCTGTTCCTGCAGTCGGCGTACGAGACGCTGCAGGACGCCGGCCACACGCGGGACTCGCTGCGTGCCGCGGCGCGGGCCCGGGCGGGCGCGGACGCGGGCGACATCGGGGTGTTCGCCGGGGCGATGTACACCGAGTACCAGCTCTACGGCGCGGAACAGGCCGTGCGGGGCGAGCCGGTCGTCGTGCCGGGCAGCCTCGCGTCGATCGCGAACCGCGTGTCGTACTTCTTCGACGCCGACGGCCCGAGCGTCGCGGTGGACACCATGTGCGCCTCGGCGCTGACCGCCATCCACCTCGCGTGCGCGGCGCTGCGGCGCGGGGAGTGCGGTGCGGCCATCGCCGGCGGCGTCAACCTGTCGCTGCACCCGGGCAAGTACCTGATGATCGGGCAGACGCAGTTCGCCTCCAGCGACGGCCGCTGCCGCAGCTTCGGCGCCGGTGGCGACGGCTACGTGCCCGGCGAGGGCGTCGGCACGGTGCTGCTGCGCCCGCTGGCCGACGCCGAAGCCGACGGCGACCGCATCCTGGGCGTCATCCGGGGCAGCGCGGTCAACCACGGCGGGCACACCCACGGCTTCACCGTGCCGAACCCGCGGGCGCAGGCGGCGGTGATCCGCCGCGCCCACCGGACCGCCGGGATCGACCCGCGGCGCATCGGCTACGTCGAGGCGCACGGCACCGGCACCCCGCTGGGCGACCCGATCGAGGTGGCCGGGCTGACCGCCGCGTTCACCGAGTTCACCGAAGACCGCGGCTTCTGCGCGATCGGCTCGGTCAAGTCCGCCGTCGGCCACCTCGAGGCGGCGGCGGGGATCGCGGGTCTCAGCAAGGTCTTGCTGCAGATGCGGCACGGGACGTTCGCGCCGTCGCTGCACGCCGAGAGCGTCAACCCGGAGATCGACTTCGCCGGCACGCCGTTCGTGCTGCAGCGCGAGGCCGCCCCGTGGCCGCGGACCGGCGGCGAGCCGCGCGTCGGCGTGGTCTCGGCGTTCGGCGCCGGCGGGTCCAACGCCCACCTGCTCGTGGAGGAGCACGTCGTGCCCGAACCCCCGCCGCGGCCGGCGACGGCCCAGATCGTGGTGCTGTCCGCCCTGGACGAGACGCGGCTGCGCGAGTCGGCGCAGCGGCTGCGCGACGAGCTGCGCGACGGCTCGTGGCGCGACGCGGACCTCGCCGACATCGCCTACACCCTCCAGGTCGGCCGGGAGCCGATGCCCGCCCGGTTCGCGACGGTCGCGGCCGACCTGGCGACCCTCGGCGCGGCACTGGACGCCTACGCCGCCGGGGCACCACTGCCCCCGGACACGTTCACCGGCAGCGGCGAGCCCACGGGCCCCTGGGCCGCCCTCGCGGAGGACGGCGAATTCCAGGAAACCCTGACCCGCTGGGCGGCCCGCGGCAAGCCGGCCTCGGTGGCGGAGGCCTGGGCGGGCGGCGTCACGGTGGAGTGGCCCCGCCTGCACGCCGACGGCCCCCGCCCGCGCCGCGTCGGCCTGCCGACGTACCCGTTCGCCCGTGACCGCTACTGGTACACGGATGTCCTCCCGAAGCCGGAGCGGCTCGCGTCGCCTGGCGTGCCTGCTCCGGAGACCACGCCCGCACCGGCGGTCGTCGACGGGTCCATCGTGGAGTCCGGTGTGGACTCCGGTCCGGCGCCTGCCTCGGTGCCCGCTCCGGTGGTGGTCGCCGCCGGGGTCGGGGCGCGTGCCGGTTCGGCGGCTGCCGCATCGCCCGCGCCCGTGCCCGCTCCGGCGACCGTGGCCGGGTTCGGGGTGAACTCCGGCTCGGTGCCCGCCACCCAGCCCGCCACCCTGCCCGCCGGGCACCTCACCGTCTGCCCCGTCTGGGAAGCCGAGCGGCCCACGACAGCCGCCCCCGGAGGGCGGTTGCTCGCCGTCGGGTTGTCCGCCGGTGATGTCGCCGCGCTGCGGGACTGGGGTGCCGAGGTGGTCACCGGGGAGGGTGCGGCCGAAAGCGCCGCCGTCCTGGCGTTCCCGACCCGGGTCGAGGGCTCCGCGGCCACCCGGCTTTCCGGGCACCGCGCCGCGGTCCGGCGGATGCACCAGGTCCTCAACCGGCTGCAGGCCCGGCACGGCGACCGCGACTTCGAGCTGACCTTGCTCACCCGCGGTGCCTTCGACCCGGCGGGCGGTCCCGGCGACCCCGCCCAGGCCGCCCTGCACGGCCTGCTCGGCGGCCTGGCGAAGGAGCAGCCGCGGTGGCGGGTCCGGGCCGTCGACCTGCCCGGCGACGAGCCACTGCGGCCGGCCGAGGTGTTCGGCCTGCCCGCCGACCGCCGCGCGCACCCGGTCGTGCGTGCCGGTGGGCAGTGGCTGCGCCGCCGGCTGCTGCCGGTCGACCTGCCCGCGCCCGCCGCGCCGGTGTTCCGCCGGGACGGCGTGTACCTGCTCGTCGGCGGCGCCGGCGACCTCGGCGTCGTGCTCACCGAGCACCTCGCCCGCACCTACGGCGCCCGCGTTGTCTGGGTCGGCCGCCGCGCCGAGGACGACGGCATCCGCGCGCGCCGGGCCGGGATCGCCGGCCCCGAGCCGGCTTACCTGCGCGCCGACGCCGCCGACCCGGCCGCGCTGCGCGCCGTCCGCGACGAGGTGCTGCGGCGGCACGGCCGGATCGACGGCGTGGTGCACCTGGCGATGACGTTCAGCCACACCCCGCTCGCCGAGCTGGCCGAGCCGGACCTGGCCGCGACGCTGGCGTCCAAAGTAGACCCCTGCGCGCACTTCGCGGACGTCTTCGCGGGGCTCGACCTCGACTTCGTGCTGCTGGTGTCGTCGCTGGTCACCTTCATCCGCAACGCCGGCCAGGCGCACTACGCGGCGGCTTGCGCCTCCGTGGACGCGGCGGCGGCGGGCATGCGCGCGGCACTGGGCTGCCCGGTGAAGACGGTGAACTGGGGCTACTGGGGCAACGTCACCGAGGACCTGCTCGAGGACATGGCCGCGGCCGGCCTCGCGCCGATCGAGCCCGGCCCCGCGATGGCCGCGCTGGAAGCCCTGCTCGCCGGGCCGCTCGACCAGATCGGGTTCCTGCGGCTCGGCCGGCCGCTGCCGGTGGAGGGCGTGCTGACCGGGCAGACCGCCGAGGTGCACCCCGGCGCGCCGGCCGCGCCCACCGCCCCGGCCGAGGTGCCGCTGCCCGCGGCGCTCGCCGCCTACCAGGCGGGCCCGGTGCCCGCCGAGGTCGACGCGGCCCTGGCCCGCTGGGTCGCCGCGGAACTGCGCGCGGCCGGGTTCGCCGCGGCGGCGGACCTCCCGGCCAGCGGCCGGTTCGCCCGCTGGCTGCCGCCGACGCTGCGGGTGCTCACCGAGCACGGCCTGCTCGACGACGCGGGCCGCTGGACCGCGGCGGTCCCGGACGCCGAGGCGTGCCGGGTGGACTGGCCGCGCTCGGCGGAGCGCTGGACCGCGGCCAATCCCGACCTGCGCACGCCGCTGGCCCTGCTCGGCCGGACCGTGCCCGCCCTGCCCGCCGTGCTGCGCGGCGAGGTCCCGGCCACCGACGTGCTGTTCCCGGGCGGCTCCTTCGACCTGGTCGAGGGCGTGTACCGGGACAACCGGGTCGCCGACCACTTCAACGCCGTGCTGGCCGAGAACGTCGTCGGCTTCCTGCGGGCGCGGCTCGCCGCCGAGCCCGGCGCGCGGCTGCGCGTGCTGGAGGCCGGCGCGGGCACCGGGGGCACCACGCGCGTGGTGCTCGACCGGCTCGCCGAGGCCGGGCTGCCGCTCGCCGAGTACTGCTTCACCGACGTGTCACGGGCGTTCCTGCACCGCGCCGAGGACACCTTCGGCGCCCGGCACGGCTTCCTCACCTACCGGGTGCTCGACGTCGCCGAGCCGCCGCACGGCCAGGGTCCGGAGCCCGGGACGTTCGACGTCGTCATCGCGGCCAACGTCCTGCACACGACGGCGGACGTGCGCGCGACGCTGCGCGGCGTCAAGGCCCTGCTGCGCGGCAACGGGCTGCTGGCGCTCAACGAGATCAGCGGGTTCTACCTCGTGAACCACCTGACCTTCGGGCTGCTGGACGGCTGGTGGGCCCCCACCGACCCCGAGCTGCGCGTGCCGGACGGCCCGGCGCTGTCCCCGGCCGGCTGGCGGACTCTCCTGGCGCAGGAGGGATTCACCGCCGTCACCCACCCCGCGGCCGACGCCGAGCCGCTCGGCCAGCAGGTGGTGCTCGCCCACAGCGACGGGGTGGCCCGCCGGCCGCGCGCCCTGCCGGAGCCGGCCGTGGCACCCGCCCTGCCTGCCCCGGTGTCCGCCAAGCCGGCCCCGGTGCCCGTGGCCGCGGTCGCCGCCGTCGTGCTCGGCGCCCTCGCCGAGGCGCTGCGGATGCCCGGGGACGCCATCGACCCGGCCCGCGCGTTCGCCGACTACGGCCTCGACTCGATCGTCGGCGCGGGCTTCGTCCGGCAGCTCAACGAATCGCTCGGGCTCGACCTGCTGACCACGGTGATCTTCGACCACCACAGCGTCGAGCAGCTCGCCGCGCACATCGCGGGCGAGCACCGGCCCGCCCTGCCCGGCGCGGCCCCGGCGGCCGGCGACGAGCCGATGACGGCGCCCGCCGCCCTGCCCGCGCCCGCCGCCGGGGTGGTGGGGGAGCCGATCGCCGTCATCGGGATCAGCGGCCGGTTCGCCCAGTCGCCCGACCTGGACGCGCTGTGGGCGCACCTCGCCGCCGGCGACGACCTGGTCGGCCCGATCGAGCGCTGGGACACCTCCGGCCCGGAATGGGCGGACGTGCCGTGCCGGTCCGGCAGCTTCCTCGACGGCATCGACGAGTTCGACGCCCGCTTCTTCCGGATGTCCGGGCGCGAAGCGGCCTACACCGATCCGCAGCAGCGGCTGTTCCTCGAGCAGGCGTGGACGGCGCTGGAGGACGCCGGGTACGTCGGCGCCGCGCTGGAAGGCACCCGCGCGGGCGTCTACGCCGGCTGCACCGGCGGCGACTACAGCGCCTGGTTCGACGAGCGGCCGCCGGCGCAGGCGGCCTGGGGCAACGCCCCGTCGATCGTGCCCGCCCGGGTGGCCTACCACCTGAACCTGCGCGGGCCCGCGATCGCCGTCGACACGGCGTGCTCCAGCTCGCTGGTCGCCGTCCACCTCGCCTGCCAGGCGCTGTGGAGCGGGGAAGTCGACCTGGCGATCGCCGGCGGCGTCGCCGTGCTGACCACGCCGCGCACCCACCTGACGGCCGGGCGCGCGGGGATGCTTTCGCCGACCGGCCGCTGCCACACCTTCGACGCGGCGGCCGACGGCTTCGTCCCCGGCGAAGGCGCCGGGGTGGTGGTGCTCAAGCGGCTCGCCGACGCGCTCGCCGACGGCGACCACGTCCACGCCGTGCTCCGCGGGTCGGGGGTCAACCAGGACGGCGCCACCAACGGGATCACCGCCCCGAGCGCGGCGTCACAGGAGCGGCTGATCCGGGAGGTGCACGAGCGCTTCGGCGTCGACCCGGCGGAGATCGGGTACGTCGAAGCGCACGGCACCGGCACCCGGCTCGGCGACCCGATCGAGACCGAGGCGCTGGTCCGCGCGTTCGGCGCCGCCGAGGGCTCCCGCGGCTGTGCGCTCGGCTCGGTGAAGACGAACATCGGCCACACCATGTCGGCCGCCGGCGTGGCCGGGCTGCTGAAGATCGTGCTGGCCCTGCGCCACCGCACGCTGCCGCCGTCGCTGCACCACGAGGAGACCAACCCGGCGATCCGGCTCGACGGCAGCCCGTTCCACGTCGTCACGCGGCTGCGGCCGTGGGAGCCGAACCACCGCGGCCGGCTGGTCGCCGCGACGAGCTCGTTCGGGTTCAGCGGCACCAACGCCCACGTCGTCGTCGAGGAACCGCCCACCCCCGGGCCGCGTGAGGACGACGGCCGGGAACTGTTGTTCGTGGTGTCCGCGCCCCGGCCCGAACCGCTGCGGCAGCTCGTCGCCGCGCTGGCCGGGCACCTGACCGCGACGCCGGAGGCCGTGCTCCGGGACGTCAGCCACACCCTGGCGAACGGCCGTGTCCACTTCGGACAGCGCGTCGCCTTCGCCGCCGCCGACCGCGAAACCCTGCTGAGCCGGCTGGAGTCCTGGCTGGCGGACGGGACCGAGCACCCGGCGGCGGACGCCGGGCTGGAGCGGATCCGGGCGGCTTGGCGCGACGGCGGGGAGCTGGCCACCGAGGCGTTGTTCGCCGGGCGCGACGTGCGGCGCACCCCGCTGCCGACGTACCCGTTCCAGCGCCGCCGCGCCTGGCCGGGCGGAGCGACCCCGGCGACCCCGGCGACCCCGGCGACCCCACTGCCGAGCGCGTCGACGGCCACCGCCGAGCCGATCGCGGTCGTCGGCCTGGCCGCGCGGTTCGCCGGCAGCCCGGACGCCGAGAGCCTGTGGGCGCACCTGGCCGCCGGGGACGACCTCGTCGGCGAAGTGACCCGCTGGGACCTGACCGGGCGGCTGGGCCCGAAGGCGGGCCGTCAGCACGGCAGCTTCCTGGAGGACCCGGCCCGCTTCGACGCGTTGTTCTTCGGCGTGTCCGGCACCGAGGCCGTGCACACCGATCCGCAGCAGCGGGTGTTCCTCGAGGAGTGCTGGCACGCGCTGGAAGACGCCGGTTACGCGGGCGAGCGGCTCACCGACCGTGCGTGCGGGGTCTACGTCGGCGCCTACCCGGGCGACTACCACGAGCTGATCGGCGCCGAGCGGCCGCCGCAGACCATGTGGGGCAACATGGCCTCGGTCATCGCGTCCCGGATCTCCTACCTGCTCGACCTGTCCGGGCCCGCGGTCGCGGTCGACTCGGCGTGCTCCAGCTCGCTGGTCGCCATCCACCTGGCCTGCGACAGCCTCCGGCTCGGCACGGTGTCGATGGCGCTGGCCGGCGGCGTGTTCGTCCAGGCAACCCCGCGGCTCTACGAGTACTCGGCCACCGCGAAGATGCTCTCGCCGACCGGCCGGTGCCGCACGTTCGACGCGGCCGCGGACGGGATGGTGCCGGGCGAAGGCGCCGGTGTCCTGGTGCTGAAGCGGCTGAGCGACGCCCGGCGCGACGGCGACCACGTCTACGGCGTGATCCGCGGGTCCGGCGTCAACCAGGACGGCACCACCCACGGCATCACCGCGCCGAGCGCCCAGGCTCAGGTGGACCTGGTACGCCAGGTCCACCGCGCCGCGGGGGTGCGCCCGGACGGGGTCCAGCTGCTCGAGGCCCACGGCACCGGCACCCCGCTCGGCGACCCGATCGAGTTCGGCGCGCTCGCCGAGGCGTTCGACGGCGCGCCGTCCGGCGGCTGCGCGCTCGGGTCGATCAAGACCAACCTCGGGCACACCCAGTTCACCGCGGGCGTCGCCGGCGCGCTGAAGGTCCTGCTGGCGCTGCACCACCGGCAGGTGCCGCCGTCCCTGCACTTCACCCGGCCCAACCCGGCCATCCCGCTGGCGGGCAGCCCGTTCCACGTCCCCGCGGAGCTGCGTGACTGGCCGCAGCCGGCGTCCGGGCCGCGCCGGGCCGGGGTCAGCTCCTTCGGCGCCAGCGGCACCAACGCGCACGCCGTCTTCGAGGAGGCGCCCGAGCCCGACGGCCCGGCGCACCCCGCGCGGGACGAGTGGCCGGTCGTGCTGTCCGCGCAGGACGAGGGCACGCTGCGCGCCCACGTCGAGCGGATGCTCGCCCACGTCGAGGCCCACCCCGGCCTCGACCTCGGCGACGTCGCGTTCACCCTGGCGACCGGACGGCGGCACGAGACGTGGCGGTGGGCCTGCGTCGCGCGGGACGCGGCGGAGTGGGCCGAGGCCATGCGGGCCTGGCTGCGCGACGGCCACGCCGGCCCGGTCGTCACCGGGACGGTGCCCGGCGAACACCCCGAGCCGGTCGATCCGCGGGAGCTGACGCCGTCGGAGGCGGTGCAGCGGTACGTGCGCGGCGAGCTCGCGTCGTTCGGCGGTCTGTTCGGCGGCGGCTTCCGCGTGGTGCCGCTGCCGGGCTACCCGTTCGGCGGTGAGCGGTACTGGATCACCACGCCGCCGGCCGTCCCGCCCGTCGCCGAGCCGGCTCCGCTGACCGTCCACAAGCGACCCGGCGGTGGCCGCGCCCATGCCGTCGAGCTGACGGGCCGCGAGTTCTTCCTCGACCACCACCGGGTTTCCGGCGTGCCGGTGCTGCCCGGCGTCGTGTACCTGGAACTGGCCAGGGCCGCCGCCGAAGCCGAGGGTTTCCCGCGGACCGGGGTGGTGCTGCGCAACGTCGTCTGGACGCGGCCGGCGCGGATCACGGCGCCGACGACCGCCGAAATCACCCTGGATCCGCAGGACGGCGGCGCGTTCGGCTACCGCATCGCCACGACCGGCGCGGGCGAGCCGGTCACCCACGGCCAAGGCCGGATCGAGCCGTCCGCGCCCACCGCGCCGCCCCGGCTGGACATCGCCGCGCTGCGGGACCGGTGCACGCGCCGCACGCTCGACCGCGACGCCTGCTACGCCGAGTACGAAGGCACGGAAATGGGGCTCGGGCCCGCCATGCGGGGCATCGAGCGGCTCCACATCGGTGACGGACTGATCGTCGCGCGCCTGCGCCGTCCCGGCGCCGCGACCGGCAGCACGGTGCACCCCGCGATGCTCGACTCCGCGCTGCAGGCCACCCTCGGCTTGGCCCTGGCCGAAGGCGCGGAGGAGGTCACGGCCGCGCTGCCGTTCGCCCTCACCGAAGTCCGCGTGCACGCCCCCACGCCGGCCACCGGCTGGGCGGTGATCCGCCCGTCGGCCAACGACCGCCCGGGCACGGTCCGGCGGCTGGACATCGACCTGTGCGACGACGACGGCGAGGTGTGCGTGCGCCTGCTCGGGTTCACGTTCCGCGCCCTCCCGGGCGGCGGCCCGGCAGGTGCGGGCGACTCGGAGGCGGTCGCCGTGCGGCCGGGCGGCGCGAACCAGCCCGGTGGCGCCGCCGTGGAGGCGGCGGATGCGGCCGCTGCCCCGCGGGGCGGCGGAAATCCGGCTGGGCCGGTTCGCCGCGAGGCAGTGCCGGTCGGCTCCGCCAGTGCGGACGCGGCCGAGGTTCGCGCCGCTGTGCCGGGTGGCGGGGATCTGGCGGGGTCGGGCGTCGCGCGGGGATCGGTTCGCCGTGAGGCGCTGCCTGTCGGCTCAGCTGGTGTCGGCGGGGCCGAGGTTCGCGCCGCTGTGCCTGGTGGCGGGGACTTGGCCGGGTCGGGCGTCGCGCGGGGATCGGCTCGCCTCGAGGCGCTGCCTGTCGGCTCCGCTGGTGTCGATGGGATCGAGCCCGGCGGCGGCCGGGAGCGCGGTTCCCTCGTGCTGGCCCGGTCCGGCTGGCACCCGGCCGCCGCGCCGTTACCGACGCAGCCGCCGGCTCGCCACGAGGTGCTGCTCGCTGGCATTGGGGCCCTCGATGCTGCCGCGGTCGGGGCTCACCTCGACGTGCCGTGCACCGCCCTGCCAGGCGGTGAAGACCTGGCCGCCGCCTTCACCGCGCAGGCCGAAGCGCTGCTCGCCCGGCTGCGGGCCGTCGTCGGGGCGAGCCGGGACGGCCGGGTGCTGCTGCAGGTCGTCGTGCCCGCCGGTGCGGAGAACCAGCCGTACGCCGGGCTGGCCGGGCTGTTGCGCACCGCGCGCCGTGAGCACCCGAAGCTGCTCACCCAGCTCGTCGAGGTGGCGTCCACCGCCGACGCGGCCGAAGTGGCCGCCCGCCTGCGCCGGGAAGCCGCCGCCCCCGACGACGTGGTGACGCGGGAAACGGACGGCCGCCGCGAGGTCGCGCGGTGGACCCCGCTGCCCGACGCGCCGGCGGTGCGGCCGTGGCGGGCCGGCGGCGTCTACCTGATCACCGGGGGCGCGGGCGGCCTCGGCCGGGTGTTCGCCCGGGAGATCGCCACCAGCGTCGCCGCGCCGGTGCTGGTGCTGTGCGGCCGTTCGCCCGAAGAGCCGGCCCCGCTGCTCGACGAGCTGCGCGCGGCCGGGGCGGACGCGAGCTACCGGCAGCTGGACGTCGCGGACCGGGCCGCGGTCGAGCGCTGCGTCGACGGCGTCGTGGCCGGACACGGCGCCCTCCACGGGGTCCTGCACTGCGCCGGGGTCCTGCGCGACGGCTACCTGGCCAAGAAGACCGCGGCCGACCTGCGGGCGGTCTTCGCCGCGAAGGTCGCGGGCCTGGTCCACCTCGACGAGGCGACCGCGGGCACGCGGCTGGAGTTCTTCATCGGCTTCTCCTCGCTGTCGGCGTCCGGGAACCCGGGCCAGGCCGACTACGCCGCGGCCAACGCGTTCCTCGACGCCTTCGCGGCCCGGCGGGCGGCCCAGGTCGCCGCGGGGGAGCGGCACGGGCACACGCTCAGCGTCGGCTGGCCGCTGTGGGCCGGCGGTGGCATGCGCGTCGACGCCGCGACCGAACGATCCATGCTGGACACCGTGGGCATCGTGCCGATGCCGTCGGCGGCCGGGGTGGCGGCGCTCCGCCACGCCTACGGCAGCGGCGCACCGCACGTCCTGGTCATGTACGGCGACCGGGAGCGGATCGAGCGGACCCTGCTCGCCGCCCCGGAGCCCGCTCCCGTCCCCGAACCCGTCACCGAAACGGAGGTGCCCGCCGTGCCCGAGTCCGGCGGCTTGGTGGAACTGCTGCTGGCCGAGCGGGTGTCACGCCTGCTCGACGTGCCGGCCGAGGAAATCGAAGGCGCGGTCGACCTCGCCGAGTACGGGTTCGACTCGATCTCGCTGGTGGACTTCGTCGGCCTGCTCAACGACGAGTTCGGCCTGAGCCTGGTGCCGACCCTGCTGATCGAGTACCCCACCCTCGACGGCCTGGCCGCCTACCTGGCGGAGCACCACGGCGCCGTCTTCGGCCCCGAACCGGCTCCCGAACCGGTCGCGGCCCCGGCGCCGCGGACGGCGGTGCTGGCCGAGCTCACGGAGCTGACGTCGGCCGTGCTGCGGCTCCCGGCGGAGCGGATCGAGGGCGGCCGTGAGCTGAGCCGGTACGGGGTGGACTCGCTGTCCCTGACCGAGCTCGTCTCGGAGGTCAACGCGCGGTTCGGGCTGACGCTGGACCCGACGTTGCTGTTCGAGTACCCGACGCTCGACGGGCTCGCGGACTACCTGCTGACCCACCACGCGGACCGGCTCGGCGGCCCCGCCGTCCCGCCGGAACCGGAGGCCGCCGCGGCGGAAGCGGCCGCCGAAGAGCCGGAAGAGCCGGAGGGACCGGAGCCGATCGCCGTGATCGGGATGAGCGGCCGGTTCCCGATGGCCGGGGACATCGCCGAGTTCTGGCGCAACCTGGCCGAGGGGCGCGACTGCATCAGCGAGATCCCGGCCGACCGCTGGGACTGGCGCGAGTGCTACGGCGACCCGGTCACCGAGCCCAACACCAGCAACGTCAAGTGGGGCGGGTTCATCGACGGCGTCGGCGACTTCGACCCGCTGTTCTTCGACATCTCCCCGCGCGAAGCCGAGCTGATGGACCCGCAGCAGCGGCTCATGCTCCTCTACGCGTGGAAGGCACTGGAAGACGCCGGTTACGCGGCGGAGTCCGTGGCGGGCAGCGACCTGGCGATCGTGGTGGGCACCGCGAGCACCGGGTACCCCACGATGGTCGCGAAGTACTCGCCGGTCGTGGAGCCCTACGACGCCACCGGGGCCGCGCCGTGCCTCGGGCCGAACCGGATGAGCTACTTCCTGGACGTGCACGGCCCGAGCGAGCCCGTCGACACCGCCTGCTCCAGCGCGCTGATCGCCACTCACCGCGCGGTCTGCGCCCTGCAGGACGGCACGTCCGACATGGCCATCGTCGGCGGCGTCAACACCGTGCTCAGCAAGGACCTGCACATCAGCATGAGCAAGGCCGGGATGCTCGCCGAGGACGGCCGCAGCAAGACCTTCTCCGCCGACGCGGACGGCTACGCGCGGGGCGAGGGTGTCGGGATGCTGGTGCTGAAGCGGCTGTCGGCGGCCGAGCGCGACGGCGACCACATCTACGGGCTGATCCGCGGCACCGCCGAAAACCACGGTGGCCGCGCGAATTCGCTGACCGCGCCCAATCCGAAGGCGCAGGCCGCGGTGATCCGCGCGGCCTACCGGAGGGCCGGGATCGACCCGCGCACGGTCGGCTACATCGAAGCGCACGGCACCGGCACGAAACTCGGCGACCCGGTGGAGGTCAACGGGCTCAAGGAGGCCTTCCGCGACCTCTACGCCGACGCCGGGGCGGCGGTGACCGGCGCGCACTGCGGCGTCGGGTCGGTGAAGACCAACATCGGGCACCTGGAGGTCGCGGCCGGCGTGGCCGGCGTGATCAAGGTGCTGCTGCAGATGAAGCACCGCACGCTCGTCGAGAGCCTGCACTGCGACACGGTCAACCCGTACGTCAAGCTCGACGGCACGCCGTTCTTCCTGGTGCGTGAGAAGCAGCCGTGGCCGGCGCCGGTCGACGCCGCCGGTGCCGAGCTGCCGCGCCGCGCCGGGGTGAGCTCCTTCGCCTTCGGCGGCGCGAACGCGCACGTCGTGCTGGAGGAGTACGTGCCGAAGCCGGCGCCCGCCGCGCCGCCCGCGGGACCGCTGCCCGTCGTGCTGTCCGCGAGCCACCCCGAAGTGCTGCGCACCCTGGTGGAGAACTGGGTCGCCGCGCTGCGCGACGGCCGCTACGACGACGCCGACCTGGCCTCGATCGCCTCCACGTCCCAGCTCGGGCGCACCGCCATGACCGAGCGGCTGGGCTGCGTCGCCGGCAGCGTCGCCGCACTCGCGGCCGGCCTGGAATCGTGGCTGCGCGGCGAACCGGACGGCTCGGTCGTCACCGGCCGCGTCGCCCGCGACGGCGTTCCGGCGGCCCCGGCGGGCGCGGACCCGGCCGCCGCCCTGCGGGCCTGGGTGCGGGGCGCCGAGGTCGACTGGAGCCGGTGGCACACCGGCCCGCAGCGGCGGATCCCGCTGCCGACCTACCCGTTCCGGCTCAAGCGCTACTGGCTCGACACCAGCGTCCCGGCGGCCGGGACCACCGGGACTGCGGGGGCGAAGCTGCACCCGCTCGTGCACGCGAACACCTCGGATCTGACCGGGCCGCGTTACACCACGCGGTTCACCGGCCGGGAGTTCTTCCTCGACGGCCACCGGGTCCGCGGGGTGCCGGTGCTGCCCGGAGCGGCCTACCTGGAGATGGCACTGGCCGCGGCCCGGCTGGCGGGTGGCGACCGCGCCTGGTCGCTCACCGGCGCCACCTGGGACCGGCCGCTGCCGGTCGAGTCGGCCACCGATGTCCACATCGGACTCTCGGCCGACCGGGACGGCACGCTGGCCTACCGGGTGAGCACCACCGGCCCGGACGGCGAGGCCGTCGTGCACGGCCACGGCGTGCTGGCCGCCGGGGCGGACCCGGAACCGTTGCCGCGCCACGACATCCCGGCCCTGGTCGAGCAGCAGTGCCACGGACGCGTCCTCGAGGCGGGGGAGTGCTACGCGCGCTTCGGCGGGCTCGACCTCGGCTACGGGCCCGCCTTGCGGACCATCGAGCGGCTGCACAGCGGAGCCGAACTCGCGGTGGCGCGGCTGCGGCGCCCGGCCGAGGCCGCGGCCGACCCGGCGTTCGTGCTGCACCCGAGCCTGCTCGACGCGGCGTTCCAAAGCGCACTGGGGCTTTTCGCCGCCGACGGCGACGAAGCGGTGCCCGCCGCGCTCCCGCACTCGGTCGACGAGGTCCGCGTGCTGCGCCCGCTGCCGGACACGGCGTGGGCGGTCGTCCGGTTCGCCGCGGACGGAGCGGTTCCCGGCGAGTACGCGCTCGACATCGACGTGTGCGACGACGAAGGCGAGATCTGCTTGCGGCTGCACGGGTTCCGCGTCCGGGCGCTCGACGGGCCGCGGCCCGCCGAGGCGGCCGATCCCGACGAGGAGTTCTTGACCCGGCTGATCGAAGCCGCCGGCGAAGGCGCGATCAGCCTCGACGAATTCGAACGGAGCCTGGCGTGAGCGCCCGCGTCCGCCGCGCCGAAGAGGAGGACCGGTGAAAGCGGTGATCTTCCCCGGCCAGGGTGCCCAGGTGAAGGGCATGGGCCGCGAGCTGTTCGACGCCTACCCCGAACAGACCGAGCAGGCTTCGGACCTGCTCGGCTACTCGATCCGCGAACTGTGCCTGGAAGACCCGCGGCGCGAGCTGAACCGCACGGAGTTCACCCAGCCGGCGCTGTTCGTGGTCGGTGCGCTGGCCCACCGCCGGTGGCGCGAGGAAAACGGCGGGGAAGCGGCGTTCTACGCCGGGCACAGCCTCGGCGAGTACTGCGCGCTGCACGCGGCGGGCGCGTTCGACTTCGAGACGGGACTGCGCCTGGTCCGGCGCCGGGGCGAGCTGATGGCCCGGGCCGGCGGCGGCGGGATGATCGCGGTGACCGGCCTCGGCCGCGACCAGGTCACCCAGCTGCTGCGCGAAGGCGGGTTCACCACCCTCGCCGTGGCCAACGACAATTCGCCGGAGCAGTGCGTCGTCTCGGGCGACGCCGAGGCGATCGACGAGCTCGGCACGTACCTGGGGGCCCGCGGGCTCCGCTGGGTGCGGCTGCGCGTGTCCGGCGGGTTCCACTCCGCGCTGATGCGCCCGGCCCAGCAGGAGTTCCGCCGGTGCCTCGGCCGGTTCGACCTCGGCGCGCCCCGGGTGCCGGTGATCGCGAACAGCACGGCGCGCCCGTACCCCGCCGGGGCGACGGCGGGGACGCTCGCCGACCAGATCGTCCAGTCGGTGCGCTGGACCGAAACCGTGCGGTACCTGCTCGACGTCGGCGTCACGGAGTTCGTCGAGCTGGGCGGCACGGTGCTGACGAAGCTGGTCGAGCAGACCCGCGCCGCCTCCCGCGCGCCGTCGCCCGGGCTCCGGGCGCAGAACCTGGGCAGTGCGGTCTTCCGCGAGCGGCACGGCCTGCGCTACGCCTACGTCGCCGGCGGGATGTACCGCGGGATCGCCTCGCCGGAGCTGGTCGCCCGGCTGGGCCGCGCGGGCATGCTCGGGTTCCTCGGCACCGGCGGCCTCGACCCGGTGGAGATCGAGCGCGGGATCAAGGAGGTCCAGTCCGCGCTCGGGCCGGGCGATCCCTACGGCGTCAACTTCATCGCCGGCCACGACGACCCCGCCACCGAGGAGGCCGTGGTGGACGTGCTGCTGCGGCACGGCGTCCGGCTGGTCGAGGCCTCGGCGTTCATCCGGATGACCCCCGCGCTCGTGCGCTACCGGGCCACCGGCCTGCGCCGCGGGCCCGGCGGCGAGCCGGTGTGCGGGCACCGCATCATGGCGAAGGTGTCGCGGCCGGAGGTCGCGGCCGCGTTCATGGCGCCCCCGCCGGAGGCGGTGCTGGAGCGGCTCCGCGCGGACGGCACGCTCACCGCCGAGCAGGCCGAGCTGGCCCGGCGGGTGCCGATGAGCCACGACATCACCGTCGAGGCCGACTCCGGCGGGCACACCGACGGCGGCATCCCGACCGTCCTGCTGCCCGCGCTGCTCGAACTGCGCCGCCGCGTGGAAGCCGAGCACCGCTACGCCGAGCCGATCTGCATGGGCCTGGCCGGCGGGATCGGCACCCCCGCGGCGGTGGCGGCCGCGTTCGTGCTGGGCGCGGACTACGTGCTCACCGGCTCGGTCAACCAGTGCACGGTCGAGGCGGCGACCAGCGACACGGTCAAGGACATGCTGGCCGAGATCGACGTGCAGGACACCGACTACGCCCCGGCCGGGGACATGTTCGAGCTCGGCAGCAAGGTGCAGGTCCTGCGCAAGGGCGTGTTCTTCCCGTCGCGGGGCACCAAGCTGCACGCGCTCTACACCCACCACGACAGCCTCGACGACCTGCCCGCCAAGACCCGCGCGCAGCTGGAGCGCGCCTACTTCCGCAAGCCGCTGGACGAAGTCTGGGCCGACGTCGCCCGGCACCTGCGGGCGACCGGCCGGACCGAGCTGCTGGCGCGGGCCGAGCGGCAGCCGAAGCAGAAGATGGCGCTGGTCTTCCGGCGCTACTTCGGCTACAGCGCCCGGATCGCGCTGGAAGGCACCCCCGGCGACAAGGTCAACTACCAGGTGCACACCGGACCCGCGCTGGGGTCCTTCAACCAGTGGGTGCGGGGCACCCCGCACGAGTCGTGGCGGCACCGGCACGTCGACGAGATCGGCCTGCTGCTGCTGGACGGCGCGGCCGAGCACCTCGCCGCGTTCTCGCGCCCCTGACCTCCCGAGTACCGAAAGGACGGACACCATGATCACCGAATTCGACACCTGGGGCGTGCACGAACGGCAGTTCTGGCTGCGCGGCTCCGTCCCGGAGACGGTCGTCGACTTCGACGCCGGCAGCCGCATGTGGAACGTCTACGGCCACCCCGAGGCGGCGCGGGTGCTGAGCAACCCGAAGCTGTTCTCCTCCAACATGATGCGGCTGATGGCCGCGGAGATCGGCGCGGACGTCGAGGAGGCGCAGGCGGGCGAGCTGCTCTACCTCGACCCGCCGCGGCACACCCGGCTGCGCCGGCTGGTCAACCACGCCTTCACCCCGAAGGTGCTCGCCGACCTCGAGCCGAAGATCGCGCGCCTGACCCACGAGCTGCTCGACGAGGCCGCCGTGACCGACCGGCTGGAGCTGGTGAGCGCGCTGGCCTACCCGCTGCCGGTGATCGTGATCGCCGAGCTGCTCGGCGTGCCCGCGAGCGACCGCGACCTGTTCCGGAAGTGGGCCGAGTCCCTGATCCCGACGGCGTCCGGCTCGGACGTTTCGCTGGTCGGCCGGTTCGAAGGCCAGGAGCAGGTCACCGAGACGACCATCCAGCAGCGCAAGGAGTTCGGCGAATACCTGGCCGACTACATCGAGGACCGGCGCCGCACCCCGCGCGAAGACCTGCTGAGCGGGCTCGTGCACGCCGAGGTCGAAGGGGAACGGCTCAGCGACAAGGAAATCGCGACGCTGGCCGACGTGCTGCTGCTGGCCGGGCACGTGACCACCACGATGTTGCTGGGCAACACCATCCTGTGCCTCGACGCCCACCGCGACGAGTTCGCCCGCGTCCGCGCCGACCGCTCGCGGCTGCCGGACGTGATCGAGGAGTCGCTGCGCTACCTCCCGCCGTTCGCGGTGACGTCGCGGGTGACCACGGCCGAGGCCGAGGTCGGCGGCGTCACGATTCCGCCCGATCAGCTGGTGATGGTCTGGCTCGGCGCCGCCAACCGGGACCCGCGGGTGTTCGACGACCCGGTGGAGTTCCGGCCTGGGCGCGACCCCAACCCGCACCTGACGTTCTCGCGGGGCATCCACTACTGCATCGGGGCCGGTCTCGCCCGGCTGGAGGGCCGGATCGCGCTGGACATCCTGTTCGACCGCTTCGCCGAGATCGCCACCCTTCCGGACGAACCGCCGCAGTTCGTCCGCAGCTCGCAGATGCTCAACGCGCACACCGTGCCGCTGGCCGTCTCGGCGTGAGCGGTCATGTCCGATTTGCCGGAAATACCGGCCGGGGGTGCGGGCCCGGGAACGAGCGGGATCGAACCGGGAACCGGTTGCGTCACCCTGATTTCCGGCCCTCGAGCAGCCATCAGCGCGACGACCGCGAACGGAGCCTGACATGAGCCACCGCGTCAGTTCGGTGACCCAGCTGTACGAGCTGGTCAGCCGGGGCCGGATCGACAAGGCCGAGGCCGTGCGCCTGGCCAAGCAGCTGAAGGGGGACAAGCCGCCGAAGGGCGCCGGGGTCGATCCGGACGTGCTGCGGGACCGCGTCTGCGACGTGCTCGCCGACCAGGTCCGGCGGCTGCTCAAGGTGAGCCCCGAGGACCTCGACGCCGACGTCGAGCTGAGCGAGTACGGGCTCGACTCGGTCGTCATCAGCCACCTGGTGAGCATGGTCAACGACGCGCTGGGCTCGGACCTCAAGCCCACCGCGCTGTTCGAGCACCCCACCCTGCGGGCCCTGGCCGCGCACCTCGCCGCCGAGCACGGCGCGGGTCTGGCCGACCGCCTCGGCCTGCGCCCGGCACCGGCCCCGCCGGTGCGCGAGCCCGTCCGCCAGGCTCCCGAGCGCGACGCGGTCTCCCGGCAGGCCCCGGCCGACCGGCCCGCGACGGCGGAGCCGATCGCGATCATCGGCGTGAGCGGCCGCTTCCCGCAGGCCGACGACCTCGACGCGTTCTGGCGCAACCTGGCCGAAGGGCGCGACTGCGTCGGCGAGGTCCCCGCCGACCGGTGGGACTGGCGCGAGCTGTACGGCGACGCCTTCGACGAGGCCGGCCGCACCACCGTGAAGTGGGGCGGGTTCATGGACGGCGTCGCCGACTTCGACCCGGAGTTCTTCGGCATCGCGCCCCGGGAAGCGCAGCTGATGGACCCGCAGCACCGGCTGCTGATGCTCTACGTCTGGAAGGCGCTGGAGGACGCGGGGTACGCGGCGGACGCGCTGGCCGGCTCGGACCTGGGCATCATCGTGGGCACCGCGGTCACCGGGTACCACCGCCTGATCGACGCGCACGCCCGTGGCGCGGACGGCGTGGCGGCCACGGCCACGGTGCCGTCCATCGGTCCCCACCGGATGAGCTTCTTCCTGGACGTGCACGGCCCGAGCGAGCCGGTCGAAACGGCCTGCTCCAGCTCGCTGGTCGCGCTGCACCGGGCGGTTTCGGCGCTGGAGCGCGGGGAGTGCTCGCTCGCCGTGGCCGGCGGGGTCAACACGGTTCCGGTGCCCGACGGCCACATCAGCTTCGGCCGGGCCGGGATGCTGAGCGAGGACGGTCGCAGCAAGACCTTCTCCGCCGACGCGGACGGCTACGCGCGGGGCGAGGGTGTCGGGATGCTGGTGCTGAAGCGGCTGTCGGCGGCCGAGCGCGACGGCGACCACATCCACGGGGTGATCCGCGCGACCGCGGTGAACCACGGCGGCCGGGCGAACTCGCTGACCGCGCCGAACCCGCGGGCGCAGGCGGCGGTGGTCCGCGACGCCTACCGCCGCGCGGGGATCGACCCGCGCACGGTCGGCTACATCGAGGCGCACGGCACCGGCACGAAACTCGGCGACCCGGTGGAGGTCGACGGCCTCAAGGAGGCGTTCCGCGAGCTGTACGCCGACTTCGGGGCCGATTTTGGGGCCGATGTCGCGGCCGCCCACTGCGGGATCGGCTCGGTCAAGACCAACATCGGGCACCTGGAGCTGGCGGCCGGCGTGGCCGGCGTGCTGAAGGTGCTGCTGCAGCTGAAGCACCGCACGCTCGTCGAAAGCCTGCACTGCGAGACCGTGAACCCGTACGTCGAGCTGGACGGCAGCCCGTTCTTCCTGGTGCGCGAGAAGCGGCCGTGGGCCGCGCCGGTCGGCGCCGACGGCGCCGAGCTGCCCCGCCGGGCCGGGATCAGCTCGTTCGGCTTCGGCGGCGCGAACGCGCACGTCGTGCTCGAGGAGTACCGCGCGCCCGCCGAGGTACACGAGGTGCGCGGGGGAGCGGGCCCGTTCGCCATCGTCCTGTCGGCCCGCGAACCCGCCACCCTGGTGGCCCGCGCGCGGCAGCTGCTCGCCTGGATCGACGACCGCGGCCTCGGCGACGACGACCTGGCGAGCCTGGCCTACACCCTCCAGGTCGGCCGGGTCGCGATGCCGGAACGGCTGGCCTTCACCGCCGAGACGATCGAGGACCTGCGCCGCACCCTCCGGGCGTTCGCCGACGGCGACGAGCCGGCCGGCCTCCACCGCGGCCGGCCCCGGCCGGACGCGGTGTGGCGGGTGCTCGCCGGCGACGAGGACATCGCCGCCGCGATGGACACCTGGGTCGCCAAGGGCAAATTGCCGCGGCTGCTCGAGCTGTGGGCCGCCGGGTTCGACTTCGACTGGCGGCGTCTGCACGGCGGCACGCCGCCGCGCCGGGTGCCGCTGCCGGCCTATCCGTTCAACCTGCGTCGCTTCTGGATCGCCGACCACGGCACCCGGGCTGTTCCAGAGCCCACCGCCGAGGCCGCGCGTCAGCAGGCCGCGCGGCCGGGGGTGCTCGACGGCAGCGAGTTCTACCTGCGCGACCACCGCCTGCGCGGCGTCCCGACGTTGCCCGCCGTGGCGTACCTGGAACTGGCGCGCGAAGCGCTCGCCGGGCCCGGGACGGGCGTCCGGCTCCACGACGTCCGCTGGCTGCGGCCGATCGAGGTGACCGGGCCGCGGCGCGTCGAGGTGCGCCTCGAACCGGCCGACGGGACCGGACGCCGCGCGTTCGAGGTCCGCGTCGACGGGGACGAGACGGTCTACGCCCAGGGGACCGGCGAAGCCCTCGCCGGGCCGGCCCGGGAAACCGTGGCTGTCGAACGGCTCCGGGACGAATGCGCCCACAGCCTGGACGCGTCCGGGTTCTACCGCACGTACGAGCGCATCGGCATGGACTACGGCCCGGCGCTGCGGGCCGTCCGCTCGCTGCACTACGACGACGGCATCGCCGTGGCCCGGCTGAGCCTGCCGCGCGAGGCCGAGTCGCCGCTCGTGCTCAACCCCAGCCTGCTCGACGGCGCGCTGCAGGCCGTCCTGGGCGTCTGGCTGGGCGAGGACGACGGCACGGCGGGCCGGCTCGCGCTGCCGTTCGCGGTGCGGGAGGTCGAAGTGCGGGCCGCGACCCCCGCCGACGGCTGGGTCGTCGTCCGCGGCACCGACGGCGACCGCGGCGGCGAGGTGCGCCGGCTGGACGTCGACGTGTGCGACGCCGACGGGCTCGTCTGCGTCCGCATGACCGGCTTCCGCACCCGGACCCTGCCGACGGCGGAGGCGCCCGAAGCCGCCCGGACCAGCCTGCTGACGCCGGTGTGGGACGCGACCGCCGTGGACCCGGCTCCGCAGTGGCCCGCCGGGCGTGCCCGGGTGGCCCTGTTCGGCGGCACCCCGGAAGACCAGGCCGGGTTCCGGCGTCGCTGCCCGGACACCACGGTGCTCGGCGCCGACGACCCGGTCCCCGCCGGGACCGAGCACGTCGTGGTGCTCGCCCCGGTGGCGGCGCCGACCGCCTTCCGGCTCGTCAAGGCGGCTCTGGCGACCGGCGCCGAGGCCCGGGAGCTCGGCTGGACGGTGGTCACCAAGCAGGCCCGGCTGCTGCCGGGCGACACCGCGGCCGAGCCCGTCTCCGCCGGGCTGCACGGGCTGTTCGGCGCGCTGGCCAAGGAATACCCGCACTGGCCGGTGCGGGTGGTGGACGTCCCCGGCGACGCCCCGGTGCCCTGGGACGACGTGCTCGCGCTGCCGCCCGAGCCGGACGGCGCGCTGCGGGCGCGCCGCACCGGGGAGTGGTACCGGCAGCGCCTGCTGGAGGTGACCGGGCCCGTCCCGGTCGAGCCGGAGCCGGCGAGCCTGCAGCCCGACGACGTCGTCGTGGCCATCGGCGGCGCCGGCGGCATCGGCACCGTGTGGACCGAGCACATGATGCGCCGGCACAAGGTGCGGGTGGTGTGGATCGGACGGCGGCCCCTGGACGCGGGCATCGAAGCCCGCCGCCGACGGCTCGCCGTCCACGGCCCCCAGCCGGACTACGTCCAGGCCGACGCCACCGACCCAGCGGCGCTGCGGCGGGCCCGTGACGAGATCGTGCGCCGCCACGGCCCGGTGCGCGGCGTGCTGCACTCCGCCGTCGTGCTCGGGGACCGGAGCCTGGCCCGGATGGACGAAGCGCAGTTCTCCGCCGCCTACGCGGCCAAGGCGGACGTGGCGGTGAACATCGCCGACGCCTTCGCGGGCGAGCCGCTGGACTTCGTCGTGGTCTTCTCGTCGCTGCAGTCGTTCCTCGTCTCACCCGGGCAGGCCAACTACGCCGCCGGCTGCACCTTCGCCGACGCCTGGGCCGAGCACCTGGGCACCCGGCTCGGCTGTCCCGTCAAGGTCGTCAACTGGGGTTACTGGGGCGGGGTCGGCGTCGTCGCCGACGAGGCCCACCGGGCGCGGATGACCCGGGCCGGGGTGGGTTCGATCGAGCCCGCCGAAGGGATGGCCACCTACGAGACGCTGATGGGCTCGCGTCACCCGCGGCTGGCGCTGGTGAAGGTGACGGACACGCACGCGATCGGCGAGCTGCGGGCGGACGAGGTGCTGGAGCAGCTCGACGCCCGGTCCCCGGCGCTGGTCACCGCCCTGCGCGAGGACCGGCCCGACCGCGCGGAGGAGACCGCCCGGCTCCGGCGGAAGGTCGGCGGGCACGGCGCGGCACTGGACGCCGCTCTGCTGCGCGCCGGCTGGGCCGTGCTGCGCTCGCTCGGCCTGTTCGAGCCCGGCGACGCGGCCACCGCGGCGGAATGGCGGGCCCGCGGCGGAATCACGGCGCAGTACGAACGCTGGTTGCGGCACACCCTCGACGTGCTGACCGAGGCCGGCCACCTGCGCCGCGACGACGAAGGCCGGTACAGCGCCGCGAGTGAGCCTGCCGTGGCCACCGAAGACGCTTGGGCCGCCTGGGAACGCGACCGCGACGGCTGGCTGGCCGAGGCGAGCACCCGGGCGCAGGCCACGCTCGCCGACACCGCGCTGCGCGCCCTAGCGGACGTCCTGACCGGCCGCCGCCCGGCCACCGACGTGCTGTTCCCGGATTCGTCGGTCGAGCTCGTCGAAGGCGTCTACAAGGCCAACCCGGTCGCCGACCACTTCAACGGCGTGCTGGCCGAAACGCTCGTCGGCTACGTCCGGCGCCGCGTCGCCGAGGACCCCGATGCGCGGCTGCGCATCCTGGAGATCGGCGCGGGCACCGGCGGCACCAGCGAAACCGTGTTCCGCCACCTGCGGCCGTGGCGCGACCACGTCGAAACCTATTGCTACACCGACATTTCCCAGGCGTTCCTGCAGCACGCCCGGCGCGAGTTCGGCGAGACGACGCCGTACCTCGACACCCGCCTGTTCGACGTCGAGCACCCGCCCGCCGGGCAGGAGATCCCGGTCGGCGGCTTCGACGTCGCCATCGCCACGAACGTGCTGCACGCCACCCGCGACATCCGCGCCACCCTGCGGCACACCAAGGCCACCTTGCGCGCCAACGGGATCCTGCTGCTCAACGAGCTCAGCGGCGGCAGCCTGTTCAGCCACTTCACCTTCGGCCTCCTGGACGGCTGGTGGCGCCACGACGACCCGGCGCCGCGCGTTCCCGGCACGCCGTTGCTGACTCCGGCCACGTGGCAGCGGCTGCTGACCGAAGCGGGCTTCCGCGGCGCGTTCCCCGCCGCCGACGGCGCCGAGGGCCTCGGCCAGCAGGTGCTCGTCGCCGAAAGCGACGGCGTGATCCGCCGGCCGCGACCGGTGGTCGCGGCGGCGCCGGCGGCCCCGGCTGCCGCTTCCGCTCCGGCGTCCGCCGCGTTCGCCGACCGCGTGGCGGAGCTGCTGGCCGGCGTGCTGGAGATGGACCCCGCCCGGCTGGACCCGGACGTGCCCCTGCGCCGCTACGGCTTCGACTCGATCTTCATGGCCCAGTTCCTGTCCCAGGTGAAGCGGCACCTCGACGAGACGGCGTCGCTGGACGTCATCGCCGAGTGCGAAACGCTGCGCGACATCGTCGCCCGGCTCGGCGTGCCGGGGGCCGCGGAGGAGCAGTCGGCGCCGGTGGCTCCGGCGCCGGTGCCCGCCCCGCAACCGTTGGTGGAGGCGGACTTCCCCGAGCTGGTCCGGATGAACCGGGGCGGCGCCGGCCGCCCGGTGTTCTGGATCCACCACGGCAACGGCGGGGTCGAGTCCTACCAGCCGCTGGCGCAGCGCTGCCGACGGCCCTTCTACGGGATCCGGCCGAAGGGCTGGACGGAGTCCGGGGAAATCCTCGGCGGCCAGGTGGCGATGGCGAAGCACTACGCGTCGCTCATCCGCGCGGTGCAGCCCGAGGGGCCCTACGACATCGGCGGGTTCTCCGTGGGCGGCCTCCTGGCCTACGAGGTCGTCCGGCAGCTGCAGCTGCAGGGCGCCGAAGTGGACACGCTGGTCATGCTCGACACCCTCGACGCGGCGGCGACCAACCGCGTCAACGCCATCATCCGGGGCGGCCGGACCGAGCCGGACGCGGTGGCCAAGGTCAGCGCGTTCCGCGCGGTCAACCTCGTGCTGGGGAACAACCGCCTGGACGCCAAGGACGGCACCCCCATCCTGCACCGCGGCGAGGTGGACCCCGGCCTGCCCTACCCGGAGTTCTTCGACTCGCTGATCACGGCCGCGCTGGCCGCCGGGATCACCAAGACCGAGACCCAGCTGCGCACGCAGGTCAAACAGCTGGCGCGCTTCCTCGAACGGCAGCACACCGACGACCACGTCGCCGAGCCGCTGCCGCGGCCGGACGCGGTGCGCTGCTACTACGTCCGCAACGGCAGCGGCCGGTTCTTCGGCGGCTACGAGGACTACATGGTGCTCTTCCCGAACCCCGGCCTGCCGGGGCTGGACGGCGTCGAGTACTGGCGCGAGTGGGAGGAGCGGATCGACGACTTCTTCGTCACCGACGTCGACACCGCGAGCCACACCGACGTGATGACGGCGCCCCAGTCGCTGGACAAGGTGCTGCGGCTGTGCGACGCGCTCTACGGAAAGGAAGCCTGACATGATCCCCAAGTTCGACGAGTGGGGGGTCGACGAGCGCCAGTTCTGGCTGCGCGGCATCGAGCCCGGAAAAGTCGTCGACTACGACCCGGACACCCGGATGTGGCACGTCTACGGCCACCCGGAGATCGTGCGGCTGCTCAGCAAGCCGCAGGTGTTCTCCTCGAACCTGCAGCGGCTGATGGCGCCCGAAATCGGGGTCGACAACCCCGAGGAGGCCTACGACGAGCTCCTCTACCTGGATCCGCCGGCGCACACCCGGCTGCGCAAGCTGGTCAGCCACGCGTTCACGGCCAAGGTCGTGGCCGACCTGGAGCCCAAGATCGCGGCGCTGACGCACGAACTGCTCGACGAGGCCGGGGCCTCGGGCCGGCTGGAGCTGGTCAGCGCGCTGGCCTACCCGCTGCCGGTCATCGTGATCTGCGAGCTGCTCGGCATCCCCGCCGAAGACCGCGAGCTGTTCCGCAAGCAGGCCGAGTCGCTGATGCCGGCCACCGCGGACGACGTGCAGCTGGTCGGCCGCTTCGAAGGCCAGGAAGAGGTCACCAAGACGGTCATCGAGCGGCACCGGGAGTTCGCCGGGTACCTGCAGCAGTTCATCGACGACCGGCGGAAACAGCCGCGGGAGGACCTGCTCAGCGGGCTCGTGCACGCCGAGGTCGAGGGGCAGCGCCTGAGCGACAAGGAGGTCGCGGGCCTCGTCGACACGCTGCTGCTCGCCGGGCACCTCAACACGACGATGATGCTGAGCAACACGGTCCTGTGCCTCGACGCGCACCCGGAGGAGTTCCGGCGCACCCGCCGTGACCGCTCCCGCCTGCCCGGCGTGATCGAGGAATCCCTGCGCTACCTGCCGCCGTTCTCGGTGACCTCCCGGGTGACCGTGGCCGAGACGGAGCTGGGCGGCGTCACGATCCCGCCCGACCAGCTGGTGATGGTGTGGCTGGCCCCGGCCAACCGCGACTCCCGGGTGTTCGAGGCCCCGGCGGAGTTCCGCCCGGAGCGCCACCCCAACCCGCACCTGACGTTCTCGCGGGGCATCCACTTCTGCATCGGCGCCGGGCTGGGCCGGCTGGAAGGGCGCGTGGCCCTCGACGTCCTGTTCGACCGCTTCCCCGAACTGGCCACCGTGCCCGGCGACCCGCCCCGGTTCATCCGGACCGACCAGATGTTCAACGCCCACACCGTGCCACTCGCCGTCTCCGCCTGAACGACCCGAGGGAGGAGTGCAGAACCCCGAGAAACCGGAACAGACAATCCGCGGCCGTTTCCCTTACCCCTCCACAATTCTTGCCTAGGAGAAGCCATGACCACTGACGTCACCCTGCCCAAGCCCGAAGAAGTCGGCACGTTCTACGACGCGACCAACGACCTGATGACCCGGTTCCTCGGCGGCAGCACGCACTACGGCTACTGGACCGGGCCGGACGACGAGAGCACGTTCGAGCAGGCGGCGGACCGGCTCACCGACATCCTGGCCGGCAAGCTGGGGGCGAAGCCGGGCGACCAGGTGCTCGACGTCGGCTGCGGCCAGGGACGCCCGGGCGTGCGGACGGCGGTCCGGACCGGGGCCGACCTGACCGGGATCTCGATCAGCGCCCGCGACGTCGAGGTTTCGAACGCCCGCGCCGAGCGGGAAGGCGTCGCCGACCGGGTGCGGTTCCAGCGCGCCGACGCCATGGACCTGCCCTTCGAGGACAGCTCGTTCGACCACGCCTTCGCGCTGGAGTCGATCGTGTGCGTGCCGGACCGCGTCCGGGCGCTCCAGGAGATCGCCCGGGTGGTGCGGCCGGGCGGCACGGTCGCGCTCACCGACTTCAGCGACCGGGACCCCGAGGCCAACGCGAAGAAGAAGGAAGCGCTGGCGGAGGTGGGCGAATCGTGGCACACCGCGCCGCTGGTCACCGAAGGGGACTACCCGGTCTTCGCCGCCGCGGCCGGCCTGGAGGTCGTCGAGGTCACCGACATCACCCTCAACACGAGGTACACCGAGGAGCGGTTCTACGGGCCGCTGCGCGAGTACGCCGAGCACAACGAGGTGCCGCCGGAGGTCGAACAGGTCCTGGCGATCGCCCCCAGCCCCGAAGAGCTGCGGGCGATGAGCGAGGGCGCGCCCTCGGTCGGCGTGCTCCTCGTCGTCCTGCGCAAGCCGGCCTAGGGACCCTGGGTCGCCCGGCTGGAGGCCGGAGCCGGCCTCCAGCCGGGCGACGTCGAGCACAGAAAGGAAGGCACATGTCCGAGGATCGCGCCGTCGCCGGGACGGCGCAGGCGCCCGGCCCGCTCGCGCCGGACCCCCGGCGCTGGGTGCTGCTGGCCGTGGTGGTCACCGCGCAGCTGCTGGTGGTGCTGGACGCCACCGTGATCAACATCGCGCTGCCGTCGGCGCAGCAGGCGCTGCACATCGCCGACGCGGACCGGCAGTGGGGCATCACCGCGTACACGCTGACGTTCGGCGGGCTGCTGCTGCTCGGCGGGCGCGTCGCCGACTACGCGGGCCGCAAACGGGTGTTCCTGATCGGCCTGGCCGGCTTCGCCGTCGCCTCCGCGCTGAGCGGAGCGGCCACCAGCGCGTGGATGCTGTTCGCCGGCCGCGGGCTGCAGGGCGTGTTCGGCGCGCTGCTCGCGCCCGCCGCGCTGTCGCTGATCACGGTCACCTTCACCGAAGCGCACGAGCGCGCCAAGGCGTTCGGCATCTTCGGCGCGGTCAGCGGAGCGGGCGCCGCGGCCGGCGCGCTCGTCGGCGGCGTGCTCACCGAGTACGCCAGCTGGCGCTGGTGCCTGTTCTTCAACGTCCCGGTCGTCCTGGTCGCGTTCGCCGTCGCGGTGCCGAACCTGCGGGAGAGCCGGATCGAGGGCCGCGCGCACTACGACGTCGCCGGGGCCCTGCTGGGCACCGCCGCCCTGATCACGCTGGTCTACGGGTTCACCACCGCGGCGGACGAGGGCTGGGGGTCGAGCCGGACACTGGGCCTGATCGCGGCCGCCCTGGTGCTGCTGATCGCGTTCGTCGTCGTCGAGCGGCGCGTGCGCACCCCGCTGCTGCCGCTGCGGGTGGTGCTCGACCGCGACCGAGGAGTCGCCTACCTGACGTCGGTCCTGCTCGGCATCGGGAGCATGGGCATGTTCCTGTTCATGATGTACTACGTCCAGCAGACGCTGGGGTACACCGCGCTGCAGGCGGGGATCATCTTCCTGCCGTTCCCGGTCTGCGTGGTGCTGACCGCGACGTACACCGCGAAGCTGCTGCCCCGCTTCGGCGCGCGGGCCCTCATGACGACGGGCGCGGCGCTGGCCGCGGTGGCCGTGCTGGCTCTGACCCTGCTGGAACCGGATTCGTCGTACTTCGGGCTGATCCTGCCGGTGCTGGTCGTGATGAGCGTGGGGATGGGCCTGGTGTACACACCGATGAACAACGTCGCGCTGAGTGGCATCGACCTCGCGGACGCGGGGGTGGCGAGCGCGCTGGTGAACACCTCCCAGCAGATCGGCGGTTCCCTCGGCGTCGCCCTGCTCAACACGATCTTCACCACGTCGGTCGCCGCGTACCTCGCCACACCGGGCACCACACCGGACCCGACAGCGGCGACGATGCACGGGTACCACCAGGCGTTCGCGGTCAGCGCGGCACTCCTCGCGGCGAGCGCGGTGCTGGTGTTCGCGTTCGTACGAGCGCTGCCGAAGTCGTCCTTCGGTGCGTGAGACGCACCCCGACCGATCGCCCTGTGGTGCCGTCGTCGCGGCGGAGTACGGCGAGCACGGTGACCTGCGGGAAGTCTCAACCGCTCACGGGCGGGAGAGTCAACTTGGGTTGACGGCTGGTCGGCCCTGTGAACACAGCAGGGGAGGAGCGGATGCCCGGCAGGCGGTGATCTTCGCGACGTGCCGGGCCAGATCGCGCAGGCGGGGGAGCTGGTAGACCGTCGTCGACGGAAGCTGCACTCCCCATTCCCGCTTGATCGCCGCCACGACGTGCAGGGCGAGCAGGGAATGGCCGCCGAGAGCGAAGAAGTCGTCGGTCGCGTGCACGTGCTCGCGACCGAGGAGCTCCGCCCAGATCTGCGCGATGAGCGTTTCCACCGGCCCGGCCGGCAGCTGATCTTCGACGCCCGGTGCCTCGCTGGACTCCTCGAACGTGGGGGTGGGCAGGGTGGCCGTGTCCACCTTGCCGCTCGCGGTGCGCGGCAGCTCGCGCATCGGCACGAAGGCGGCCGGCACCATGAACGCGGGCAGCCGGGCGGCGGCGTGCTCGCGCAGCCGGGCCGCCGGGACGGCTCCGAGGCAGTACGCCACGAGCACCCGGCCGCGGTGGGGATCGTCGTGGACGACCACGACGGCGGACGCGACACCGGGATGCGTGGCGAGCACGGCCTCGATCTCCGCCGGCTCGATCCGGAAGCCGTGGATCTTGACCTGCCGGTCGGCACGCCCGAGGAACTCGAGTTCGCCGTCGTCCGACCGGCGGACCCGGTCCCCGGTGCGGTACATGCGGGAGCCGTCGCCGGCGAACGGGTCGGCGAGGAACCGCTCCGCGGTGCGGGAGGGGCGCCCGCGATAGCCGTGCGCGACACCTGGGCCGGCGAGGTAGAGCTCACCGGTGCGGACCGGTTCGAGTGCGTTGCCGAGCACGTAGGTCCGCACGCCGGGCAGAGCCCGTCCGATCGTCGGCCGGGTGCCGGTGATCCAGGCCGCCGTCGAGTCCACGGTGCATTCCGTCGGACCGTAGAGGTTGACCGCGCGCACCGCATCGCCGGTTGCCAGATCCGTCCACATGCGGGGCGGGATGGGCTCACCGCCGACGAACAGCCGAAGCGGCTGCCGGACGTGGTCGCGCAGCACCTGCCAGTGCGAGGGCGTCACGTCCAAGTCCGTCACACCGTGGTCGGCGAGGAACTCCGCCAGGCGCTGCGGATCCCTGCGCACCTCCTCGTCGAGAAGCACGATCGTGTCGCCCCGGCAGACCCGTGTCCACTGCTGGACCGAGGCGTCGAACGAAACGCTGGCGTTCCAGGCCACCCGTGCTCCGGCCGCCGGGTAGACCCCAGACCGTTCGAGGCTCGCCATCAGATGGGTCAACGACTTCCGGCCGACCTGGACCCCCAGGGGGGTGCCGGTGGATCCGGAAGTGAAGATCACGTAGGCGAGCTCGTCGGAGTGGCCGCTTTCGGAACGTGGCGCCGGCGAGGGTTCCGGAGCCTCCGCCGCTGACTCGTCCACCCGGATCGCCGGCACTCCGAACAACGACGGAGCTGCGGTGCCGTCGGTCAGCACGGCGCACATTCCCGTGGTGGAAGCCATGTGGTGCAGGCGTTCCGGCGGGTACACCGGGTCCATCGGGACGAACGCGGCGCCCAGCCGCCACACCGCCAGCAACGCCACCAGCAGCTCACCGCGGCGTGGCAGGCAGATGCCGATCAGGTCGCCCCGGCCGACGCCGTGGTGGTGCAGGGTCCGGGCCAGCCCGTCGATCCGGTCGGCCAGTTCGGCGTAGGTGAGCGTGCCGCCCGCTGCCACTACGGCGAGATCCCCGGGGCGGAGCGCCACTACCTCGCGCAGGCGTGCCATCAGGTCGGTATCCGCGGTCGTCGGCATGCCCCTTCCTCCCTCAGCTCAGGCCCGCTGCGGCGGGTACGGTCGGCGCGCAGTCCACCAGCGCGACGGGATCGCCCATCGCCACCGCGATCCTGCGGTCGCCGCGGAACGGATCTCGTCCGTGCGCGGCCAGGATGTTGTCGACGATCATCACGTCCCCCGGCTGCCACGGCTCGCGCACCGTGGCCGCGTCGTACGCGGCGTTCAGCGTGGCCACCTCGGCCTCGGTCAGTTCGGCGCCGTCGCCCAACGACGTCGCGAACGGCAACCCGTCCGCGCCGAACTCGGACTCGAGCACGTCCCGGATGCTGTCGTCGAGCGAGAACCGGTTCCAGAACGCGACGTGGTTGAACCACACGGCGGCGCCGGTCCGCGGGTGGTGGATGATCGCCGAGCGCACCTGAGTGGTGTGGAGTGAACCGTCCGTGCCCCACTGCGGGCCGATCACGTTCTGCCGGCAGTACTGCTCGACATCCGCTCGCGACTCGGTGCCGAACGCGGTCCGCCACGGCAGCGAGAGGTGCTCGCTGTAGTTGCGCCGCAACGCCCAGCCGTGTTCGCGGAACCGGTGCGCGAGCTCGCCGGGGAGCTCGGCCAGGACGCGGCGGCAGTCGGCGGTCGGCGTCGCGCCACCCTCGCGGGGTGCCTCGAGGCAGCAGAAGAGCAGGATGCCGGGAAAGGTCATCGTGTAGCTGTTCTCGTTGTGCATCCGGATCCGCTGTGCGGCCGGCAGGTCCGTCGAGGAGTAGACGTCGTCGCCGAAGGCGCTGCGCGGGGTCGCCTTCTCCCGGTAGGGCGCGCGCGACGAGACCACGCAGTCTCGCACCACGGCGAAGTCCTCTGTCCCGCGGATCGGCAGGCCGCGGAGGAAGACCACACCGTGCTCGTCAAGCGCCGCACGCAGCCCCGGGCGGCGGTGCCGAAGCCAGGTCGTCGCCTGTTCCATGCTGTCTACTCCGGACACCTCGACCAGCGCCGGAGCTCCGGGCGTCATCCGGAGGTCCACCTGTGTGCTCATCGTCGTTCGCATGGTCGTTCAGCTCTCCTTCCCGGCGAACCCGGGCGCCGCCGCAAGGCTTGCGAAGTGCTTCGGCAGGTCCCGCCAGATCCGCGGTTGGTAGAAGTGGCCGCCGGGGAGGCGGGTGATCTCGAACGGCCCGGTGGCCGCGGCCTGCCACTGCTCGGCGACCGACTGCTCGATCACGTCGTCGTCCACGCCGTGGCAGACCTGTAGCGGCACCTGCACCGCGGCCTGCCGGTCGGGCCGGTAGGTGTCCCGGACGCGCAGGTCGGCGCGCATGAGCCGAAGGGCCATCGCCAGCATGTCGGCGTCGTCCAGGACGTGGTCGGGCAATGAGCCGGAGGTGCGCATCCAGCGCACCAGGCTCTCGTCGTCGTCGCCGGCCCGCGGAAAGCGGTCCCGCTCGGTCAGCCCGCGGACGGGCGAGTTGCACGAGGACACCACGAGCGCTTCGGGGACGGCGGCGCCGTGGCGTTGCAGCAGAAGCGTGACGTCGAACGCGACCCAGCCGCCCATGCTGTGCCCGAAGAGGACGAACGGGGTCGATGCCGTCCGGCGCACGGCGTCCGCGGTGTCCCGGACCAGCTCGTGCCAGGTACCGGCCGCGGGCTCGGTGAACCGGCCCTCCCGGCCCGGGTAGCAGATCAGGGCCAGGTCGGTCTCGTCGTCGAGCACGTCGGCCCACGCCCGATAGGCCCCGGTGCCGCCGCCGGCGAAGCCGAGACAGACCAGCGTGCGCCGGGCGTTCCGGCGCCGCGCGGGCCGGACGACCGCGGGGTCATGCCCGGTGGGTCGCATCTGCGGCCGTCGCAGCGTTCGTGAGCGCCATGCGGACCGAGCGTGGCCTGATGTCCGGCCATGCCCGCTCCACGTAGGTCAAGCAGGAATCCCGGGCGTCCGGTCCGTGCGCGATCCGCCATCCCCCCGGCACGGCCACGAAGCCGGGCCACAGCGAATGCTGTTCCTCCTCGTTGACCAGAACCAGCCAGTCGCCCTGATGGTCACCGGTTTCGCTCATGGCGTTCCTCCCTGGGTCGTGACCGCGCAGAACACGATCGTCGCGTCGTCGTGGAGCTTGCCGGGGAACCGGCCGGGTTCGGCCGACTCCGCGCGTCGCAGCCGGGCGAGCACCGTTTCCGGACCGCCGGACTCGGCGAGCCGGAACAGCTCCGGCCAGGTGGTCTCGTATCGCTCGACCAGCCGGGTGACGCCGTCGGTGAGGACCAGCACACTGTCCACATCGGATGTGGAAACACCGCCCTGGAGCGCGTGGCCGGCGGCGGCCGGGTCGGCGCCGGCCACCCAGAACCCGCCGGACCTGTTGCGCAGCAGTCGTTTGGTCAACTGGTAGTCGTCCGGCAGTTGCCGTATTCGTTCGTCGGTGACGACGAGGATCCTTCCGTCCCGCAGGCGGAAGGCGACCGTGGTGTCGCACAGGACCAGGTAGTCGAGCCGCTCCCCGCGGGCGAGCAGAACCGCCACGGCCGCGGTCGGCGAGTCGACGTGAGCCAGATCGCAGGTGTCCTCGTGCGATCGCCGCACCGCGGCGATCGCGTCGGCGAGCGCGGGGGCCGCGGCAGTCCCCGGATCGGTGGTCAGCCGGGTGGTCAGCACCGTGCCGAGCTGCCCGACGAACCAGACGACATCGTGGACGCACCCGGTGTCCGGCACCATCGTGGTGGCGCCGTCGAGCAGGACCACCGAGTCGTTCGTCGCCACGACGAGGTCTTCGTTGGCCCGGCCCGGCCCGGCCCAGGTGGCGTAGGCGACCTGCATGGGTATTCGCCTCCTCAGGCGCTGACCGCCGCGAGCGGGCGGTCGCGTACGGCGGCCGCGACCGTCTCGACGTTGCTGTAGCGGGGATCCGTCGCGAGCCCGAACCGGCCGTTCGCCACCGCGACGGCGAGTTCGCCGACCCCGTCGTGGACCGTTCTGCGCGGGCGCAGGCCGAGACCCAGCCGCGCGGAGGTGAAGTCCACCTGGTAGTCCCGCGGATCGAGACTGGTGTGCTCGACGACCAGCCGGGCGCTCGGCACGGCGTCGACGATGATCTGGCCGACCTGGCGCAGCTGGTAGTTCTCACCGTCCGAGCCGCAGTTGTAGATGCCGTTGTAGGTGTCACCTGTCCCGCCGGCCGCAGGTGCGCCGACCGCCAGCAGCAGCGCTTGCGCGGCGTCCTCGACGTGCAGGAGCGGCCGCCACTGCGAGCCGCCGTGCACGACGACCTTGTGCTGCTGGACGGCCATCGCGGTCATGGTGTTGACAGCGAGGTCGAACCGCATCCGTGGCGAGATCCCGTAGAGGGTCGCGAACCGCAGGATCGACGTGCTGAAGGCTGGGCAACGGGCCGAAAGCACGTGGTGCTCGGCGAAGATCTTGGTCTGCGCGTAGAGCGATCGTGGCTGCATCGGCGAATGGATGCGCGCGCGGTCGTCCGGAGAAAGACCGTAGTTGCTGCACGTGGACGCGAGGACGAACCGGCGTACGCCTGCCGCGCGGCAGGCCTCCACCAGGTGGACGGTCGCGAGGTAGTTCGTCTCCCACGTCAGGTCGTGATCGAGGTCGCAGGCCGGATCACCCACGATCGCCGCGAGATGCACGACCGCGTCCACTCCGCGCAGCGCAGCTCCCCAATCGGCCACGGATCGGACGTCGCCCTCGATGTGCCGCACGTCCGTGGTGGACGCGCGCGGTGTGGAGGTCAGGTGGCTGTCCACCACGACCACGGGATGACCCGCCGCAGCGAGCCGGCGGGACAGCACGGAGCCCAGATATCCGGCTCCTCCGGTCACCAAGACGGCTTGACGCTTCATACGGCGAGCGTAGGGACGGGCCCGTGGTGCTGTCCCCGGCCACACGGCGCACGCGTCCCTGACCTAGGGCGGGGCCGGGTTGCTACTCGGGTGGGGGGACGGCGGCCCGCTTGCGCCCTATCGTCGAGCAGGTCAAGGACGTCAGCGGCCAGTCGGCAATCCACGGAGGCCGGATCATCATGCGGGTATTGGGTATCAGCGGCTTGCCGGACGGAATGGCCTTCAAGCGCAGGCAACTGCCGCACCTGGAAGAGCGCGAATACCGGATCGTGCAGGGATTGGACGCGGCCGCCGCGTTGGTGACCGACGACGGAGTCGTCGCCGCCGCCGCGGAGGAACGGTTCACCGGTGAGAAGACCACCGGCGCGCTGCCGGTCAACGCGATCGAGTTCTGCCTTCGCGAAGCCGGCCTGGGCCTTGCCGATCTGGACGCCGTGGCGCACGGGTTCCACTACGAACCGGCATCGTCGGACTCGCTCGACGAGTACTTCCGCCGGCGTTACGACGATGTCTACGCCCCCGAGTCGATGAAGGCCCGGTTGGCGCGGGCGTTCCCGGGTGCCGACTGGGACCGTCTGTTCCGCCCGGTGCGGCACCACCTGGCGCACGGTGCGAGCGCTTACGCCCTCAGCGGGTTCGAACGGGCGCTGGTCGTGGTCGCCGACGGCATGGGCGAGACCGAGAGCATGACCGTCTCGGTGGCCGACCGTGCCGGCATCCGGCCACTTCGGCTGATTCCGGCGCTGCACTCACTCGGCACGCTCTACGGCGCGGTGACGCTGCATCTGGGTTTCGAGTTCAATTCGGACGAGTACAAGGTGATGGGGCTCGCTCCGTACGGCGATCCGGACCGCTTCCCGGAGGCGGCGAACCAGCTGGTGCGCCTGCGGCCGGACGGCACGTACGCGGTACCCGTCCTGGCGCGGAACCGTGGCTGGCAGGAATTCGAAACGCTGCGGGGGACCCGCCGCGTGCTTGCCGGGTTGTTCGGCCCCGCGAGGGAGCCGGGCGCTCCGATCACCCAGGACCACATGGACGTCGCGGCCACCGTGCAGAAGATCGTCGAAGTCGCGCTCCTGCACAGCATGCGGTGCTTCGCCGCCGAGACGGGCGAGCGGAACCTGTGTTTCGCCGGCGGTGTCGCGCTCAACTGCACGTTCAACGGGATGCTCGAACGCAGCGGCATCTTCGAGCGGGTGTTCATCCAGCCGGCCGCCGGTGACGACGGGTCTGCGCTCGGCGCCGCGCTGGTCGTCCATGATCGGCGCCGTTTTCCCCGGATGAGGATGCCGTACTGGGGGCCCGCGTACTCGGAGGCCGAATGTGCCGCCGCGATCGCGGGCACCGACGGGATCGCCGGTCAGGCATACGACGACGAGGACAAGCTGCTCGACGACGTGGCGAACCTGCTGGCCGACGGGAAGTTCGTCGGATGGTTCACCGGGCGCATGGAGTTCGGCCCCCGCGCACTGGGCAATCGCAGCATCCTGGCCGATCCGCGTGATGCCGGGGTGCGCGACAGGCTCAACGCCGTGGTGAAACAGCGTGAGGACTTCCGGCCGTTCGCGCCGGTGGTGCGCGAAGAGGACGCGGACCGGTTCTTCGACATCCGGCCGGGCACGGCGGAGTCGTACCGGCACATGCTCGTGATCACCCGTACCCGGCCGGAGTTCCGCGATGCGCTCGCCGCTGTCACGCACGTCGACGGCACCGCCCGCGTGCAGGTGCTGTCGCGGGCCGACCACCCGCGCCTGTGGCAGCTGCTGGGCCGGGTCGGCGAGCTGACCGGCCTGCCGGTGCTGCTCAACACGTCGCTCAACCTGCGCGGCCAGCCCATCATCCGCGACCCGTGGACCGCCACCGCCACCTTCCGGCGGTCGCGTCTGGACCGGCTGGTCCTGCAGGACTTCCTGGTGCGCCACCACGCCGACCGCTGAGGTGAGGAGCAAACCCGAGATGCACACGATGCTGTTCGGCTTTCCCTACGCGGGCGGAGGAGCCTCCTTCTACCGTTCATGGCCGGTTCAGCCCGGCTTCACCGTGCACGGTGTCCAGCTGCCGGGCCGGGAGGAGTGCTTCGACGAGCCGTGGCCGCTCAGCCTGCCGGACACGGTGGCGTTCGCCGCGGAACAGGTGACCGGAAGGTGCACCCCGGACGATCGGATCGCGTTGTTCGGGCACAGCTTCGGGGCACTGATGGCCTACGAGGTGGCCCGGTGCCTGCTCGGTCACGGCTACCGGCCGGTGCACCTGTTCGCCAGCGGGTCGCTGGACCCGACCACGCCGCTCGGCCGCGACCCCGCGCCGCTGACCGACGACGAGTTCGTGGCCAGGGTCGAGCACCTCGCCGGCTACCGGCATCCCGCTCTGGACATCCCGGACCTGCGCGACCTCGTGCTGCCCGTGCTCCGCGAGGACGTGCAGATGCACGAGACCTACCGCGACACCGGAGAGTCCCCGTTGCCGGTGCCCATCACCGCGATCCGCGGGACGGCCGACCACATCGTCGGCGCCGAGGACTGCGAACGCTGGGGAAAGGTGACCACCGCCGGGTGTTCGGTCGTCGAGCTGCCCGGCGGGCACATGTACCTGGTCGACGACGCGCTCCCGCTGCTGCGGGCCATCCGGACGACCCTGAGGACCTGAGATGAACTCGAGCGCCCTGTCCGCGGCCGCCTTCGTGTGCACTGGGACACCGGCTGAACCCGGCATCCGCCTGTACACGGAGGACACCGGGCTCGCGAGCACCGACGAACGGGCCGCGCGGCTGCGCAGGCGGATCATGCGGCGGCCGCTGGACCACCGGCGCGGACCGGGAACCCGGCTCGTCCTGCTGCGCTATGCCGACGGTGTTCAGCACCTGATCGTCTCGGCCCACGCCTCGGCGATGGACCTGCGCGGTGTGCGTCGCCTCGGGGCCCGGCTCACTTCGAGTCCGCTCCGCGCCTGCACCCGGCCGGCCGAGGCGGCCCACGCTGTGGACGAGCTTCCGCTGGACTGGGCGCGGATCGGCGCCCCGGGCCCGGCCGGTGTGGCGGTGCGGACGGCCACGATCCGGGCCGGCGTGGACGTCGCGGACGTCTGCGCGGCGGCCGCGGTGGTCCTCGGCCGGTACACCGGCGCCGCGGTCGTGCCGATCGGTGTGGCGTGGACCGGGGGCCGCGGCGTGCTGGCCGTCGAACTCGACGAGCGGGCGAGCCGGGCCGAGTTACGGGACTCGGTCCGGCTGCCGGGCGCGGCACTGCCGGAAGGTGCCGGTACCCCGGCGGTGACCGTGGACCCGGCCGACGTGCCCACGGTGGACGAGTGGCGCTCTGGTCAGTCCGGTGCCGTCGAGCTCCGGCTCGGCGGCACCGAGCTGGACTGCCACTACCGGACGGATCTGGTTCACCCGGCGGCGGCCGAGGCCTTGCTCGTCTCGATCGCCGCGGTGCTCGACGTCGACGAGCGGGATGCGGTCGGGGCGGTCGAGCTGGTCCCCGCGGCTGCCGGCCGGTCGGACATCGCCGTCGACCCGGCCACCACGATCGCCTCGGCGGTCATCGAGCGGGCCGCCGAGGCCCCCGACTCCATCGCGGTCTGTGCCGCTGACGCCCAGCTGACCTACCGCGAGCTCGTCCGGCAGGCGGACGGGATCGCCTCCGGGCTCGCCTCGGCGGGCGTTCACCGAGGTGACCGCGTCGGTGTGGCGATGGCGCCGTCGGCCCGCCTGATCGCGGTGCTGCTGGGTGTGCTGCGAGCCGGCGCGGCCTACGTGCCGCTCGATCCTGCCTACCCGCGTCAGCGGCTGTCGTTCACGGCGAGCGACGCCGGGCTCGCCGTGGTGATCGCGCAGGACTCTGTGCCGATCGACACCGACGCGCCGGTCCTCTCGGCGGAGAGCGTGTCGTCGGCGAAGCCGGTGAGGATGCCGAGGACCACCGCGGACGACGACGCCTACGTCATCTACACGTCCGGTTCGACCGGAACGCCCAAGGGTGTCCTCGTCACCCACCGGAACGTGCTGAGCCTGCTGGCCGCGACCGGAGAGTACGGCTTCGGCCCGCGAGACGTGTGGACCTTGTTCCACTCCTGCGCCTTCGACTTCTCCGTGTGGGAAATCTGGGCCTGCCTCACCACCGGTGGCCGGCTGGTCGTGGTGCCCCGCGACACCGCGCGCGACCCGCACGCATTCCACCGGCTGCTGCGCCGCGAACACGTCACGGTCCTCAACCAGACGCCGTCGGCGTTCGCCCAGCTGGCCGTGGTGGACCCCGGGGCCGAGCCGCTCCTGGTGCGGCTGCTGATCTTCGGCGGCGAGCCGCTCGACCCCAAGGTGCTCCGGGACTGGATCGGCCGCTATCCGCAGCAGCGCGTGGTCAACATGTACGGGATCACCGAGACGACCGTGCACTGCACCTGGAAGGTCGTCGACGCGGAGGCCGTCGAGACGGGGTCGCGGTCGATCGGCGCGGCCCTGCCCGGGTGGACGGTGAGCGTCCGGGACCGGCGTGGCCGGCGGCTGCCGGTCGGCGTGCCCGGAGAGATCCATGTCGAGGGCGCCGGCGTGACCCGTGGGTACCTCGGCCGTGCTGCGCTGACCGCACAACGATTCACGGCGGGCCCCGGCGGCACACGGCGGTACCGCAGCGGGGACCAGGGCCGGCTGTTGCCCTCCGGCGAGCTGGAGCACCTCGGCCGGCTCGACAGTCAGGTCAAGATCCGGGGTCACCGCATCGAGCTGGGCGAGGTGCGAGCGGCGTTGCTGCGGGATCCGTCCGTCGTCGCGGTCGCGGTGGTGGTCCGGGAGCGCGAGGACGCCTACCTCGCCGCTTACGTCGTCGGAAACCGCGCGAATCCGGCTGCCCTGCGCGACCGGCTCGCCGCCGAACTCCCGGAGCACTGCCTGCCCCGCTCGATCGTGCGGATCGACGCGCTGCCCACGACGCCGAACGGCAAGCTGGACGCCGGACGGCTGCCGGACCCCGGCGACACGGCGCCGGACGCAGACCCCGGCGACGGCGATGGGCGCGGCGCCGAGGAATGGCTGATGGCGCTGTGGCGGCGGTTGCTGGGGAAGCCGGTCTCGCGGGAGGACAACTTGTTCCTCCTCGGCGGCACTTCGCTGCTGGCGTTCCGGACCGCGATCGAAGCCCGGGCGGCCGGTTTCGGCGAGCTCAGCGTGAAGGACGTCTACCGCCTCCGCACGGCCCGCGACCTCGCGACGATCATGACCGGGAAGGACTGATCATGCGGCTGCGTGACAAGGTCGCTGTCGTCACGGGGGCAGCCCGCGGTATCGGCCGTGCCATCGCTTTGGCGTTCGCGGAGCAGGGTGCGGACCTCGTGCTGCTGGACGTGGCCGGTGACATCGACGGCTGCCCGTACCCGCTGGGCACCGCCGATCAGCTGGGTGCGACCGCGAAACTGTGCCGTGACCACGCGGTGACGGTGCTCACCCGGCAGGTCGATGTCCGGGATGCCGTGGCCGTGACCGCAACGGTGGACGAGACACTGGATCGCTTCGGCCGTATCGACGTGCTGGTGAACAACGCCGGACTCGCCACGCCGGCGGGAGTTCCGGTGCACGAGGTGACCGAGGCCGGCTGGCGTCTCGTCCTGGACGTCGATCTGGACGGTTCGTGGCGGATGCTGCGGGCCGTCGCCCCGGCGATGGTCGACGCCGGCCGGGGGAGCATCGTCTCGATCGCGTCGACCGCCGGGCTGGTCGGCTACCGCTACTTCGCGGCTTACGTGGCCGCCAAGCACGCGCTCGTCGGCCTCACCAAAGCCGCCGCGCTGGATCTGGCCCCGCTGGGCGTGCGGGTCAACGCCGTGTGCCCGGGATCGGTTCGCGACGCCCCGGACCTCGACGGCCGCATGCTCGGCGAGATCGCGCGGAGCCTCGGGCTGCCGCCCGCCGAACACGAGGGCGTCTTCGTGACGGACCAGCCCACCAACCGGCTGGTCGACGCGCACGACGTGGCGCGGACCTGTGTCTGGCTCGGCACCGACGAATCGACCGACGTGACCGGCGCGGTGATCACCGTGGACGGCGGGTTCACCGCGCGCTGACGGAAGGAACGTGAACGTGAGCATCGACGACTTTTCCCTCGACGCCGAAGCCGAGCTGACCAGGTTGCTGGCCCGGAGGCAGGCCGACGACCTGCCGAGCCTGGCCGCGGACCGGGGCCCGATGTCGTCCGGGCAGCGCCAGATGTGGTTCTTCGAGCAGTGGAGCCCGGGCACCGCGACCTACCACACGCCGGCGGCCTGCTGGGTCGACGGACCGCTGGACGCCGAGGCGCTTCGCCGGGCGTACACCGCGTTGGTCGCCAGGCATGGCGCGCTGCGCACCCGGTTCCTGCCGGGGCACGACGGCTCGGGGCCCGAGCAGGTCGTCGAAGCCGAGGCGCCGGCCGAGTGGAGCTACCGCGACGTGTCCACGGAGGACGACCCGGATGCCGGAGCGCTGGCCGTGGCCACCCAGGACACCTGCCGCCCCTTCGATCTGCGCGGGGGCCCACCGGCACGGCTGCTGCTGGTGCGCGTGAGCGCCGAACGGCATCTGCTGGTGTTCACCGCGCACCACATGGTCGTCGACGGTGTGGCACTCGGAGTGCTGCTGCGTGACCTCGACGTGCTCTACCGGGACCGCGCCGCCGAACTGCCCGCGGTGCCCGCGCGCTACCTCGACTTCGCCGGCGCCGAATCCGACCGGCTGGTCGCGGGCGATTTCGCCGGGGAAGTCGAGTTCTGGCGTGACCGGCTCGAAGGGGCGCCACCGGTACTCGAGGTACCGTCCAGCCGGGCGCGCCCGGCGGCCCAGACGTTCACCGGGCGGACGGTCACCTTCGAGGTGCCCGAGGCAGTGGCCGCGAGGGTGCGTGCGGTCGCCGCGACCGTGGGGGTCACGCCCTTCGCCGCGTACCTCACGGTGTTCGGCGTCCTGCTCTCCCGCTACACCGGGCAGGAGGACCTTGTGGTCGGTACTCCCGTGTCGCTGCGGGATCGGGCCGAGCTGGCCGAGGTGATCGGCCCGATGGTCAACACCGTACCGGTCCGCATGGATCTCTCCGGGCGTCCGCGGCTGACCGACGCGCTGCGCCGCACGCACGACGTCGTGATGGAAGCCTTCGGGCACAAGGACCTGCCGTTCGAACGGATGGTGTCCGAGCTCAGCCCGCAGCGGGCCCTCACCCACAGCCCCATCGTGCAGGTGGTGTTCGGCGCGCAGGACCGGCCGGAATCCGGCGCCCGTCTCGGCGCCGCGCGGCTCGAGCCCGTCGGTCTGGAACGCGGCACCGCGAAGTTCGACCTCACCTGGTCGATCTTCCTGGGGGAGCGCACCGAGTTCGAGGTCGAATACAACACCGACCTGTTCGACGCGGCAGCGGTGGCGCAGCTGGTCTCCTGCTACCTGCGGCTGCTGCAGGCCGCCGGTGAGCCGGACTCCCCGGTCGGCGAGCTGGAGATGCTCACCGAGGACGAGCTCGCGGCGGTCGTCGCCCAGTCGAAGGGTGACGCCTTCGGAGCTGCACCCGACCCCCGGCCGCTGCACGAGCTCTTCGCTGTCCGGGCGCGGCGGAACCCGGCCGCGACCGCGGTGTCCGACGTGCGGGACGCACTGTCCTACCAGGACCTGGATGCTCGATCCAACCGGTTGGCGCGATTGCTGCGGGACCGCGGCGCCGGTCCGGGCTCCGTCGTGGGTCTGTGCCTCGACCGCGGGGCCGGCCTCGTCGTGGCGCTGCTCGCCGTGCTGAAGTCCGGTGCGGCGTACCTGCCTCTGGACCCCCGCTACCCGCGCGAGCGGCTGGCGTACATGCTCGGTGACGCCCGCGCCGCGGTGGTCGTCACCGACCCGGCGTCCCGGGACGTGCTGCCGTCCGGCGATTGGGCGGTCCTCGACCTGGACGCCGACGCCGGGCACATCGCCGCAGCCGCCGCGGACGCGCTCGAGGTCCGGGTGCGGGCGGCGGATCCGGCTTACGTGCTCTACACCTCGGGCACGACCGGCCGGCCGAAAGCGGTCGAGGTCACCCACGCCAACGTGAGCCGTTTGCTCGCCCGTACCCACGACTGGTTCGGATTCGACGACACCGACGTGTGGACGATGTTCCATTCCTACGCCTTCGATGTGTCCGTGTGGGAACTGTGGGGCGCCCTCCTCTACGGCGGCCGGCTCGTCATCGTGCCTCATCTGGTGACGCGCTCCCCGCAGGACTTCCACGAGCTGCTGTGCCGGGAACGCGTGACCGTGCTCAACCAGACCCCGTCGGCGTTCCGCCAGCTGGAGGCCTTCGACGCCGACGCGGGCGCCGAGCTCGCGCTGCGACTGGTGATCTTCGCCGGCGAGGCGCTGGATCTCGGCAGCGTCGGGCGGTGGTTCGACCGGCATGGCGACGACCGGCCTCGCCTGGTGAACATGTACGGCATCACCGAAATCACGGTGCACGCGACCTACCGGCCGCTCACCCGCGCCGACGTGACCCGCCCGGAAAGCCCGATCGGCGTGCCGATCCCGGATCTGGCCATCTACGTCCTCGATCGCCACGGCAATCTGCTGCCTCCCGGGGTACCCGGTGAGCTCCACGTGGGCGGCGCCGGAGTGGCCGCGGGCTACCTCGGCCGGCCCGGCCTCACCGCCGAACGGTTCATCGCGGACCGCTGGAGCGGCGTGCCGGGAGCCCGGCTGTACCGCAGCGGTGACGTCGGTCGCTGGAGTTTCGCCGGGGAGCTGGAGTACCTGGGACGCAACGATCGCCAGGTCAAGATCCGCGGGTTCCGCATCGAAACCGGCGAGATCGAAGCAGTGCTCCGAAACGTGGCCGGCGTGCGCGCCGCGACGGTCACGGCCCGCGCCGACAACGGTGCGCAGCCGCGTCTGGTGGCGTACGTGGTCGGCGCCGGCTCGACCACCGGCGAGCTTCGCGAGCAGGTCGCGCATTCCTTGCCGGACTACATGGTTCCGGCGGTGTTCGTGATCCTCGACGAGTTGCCGACCACCGCGAACGGCAAGATCGACTATCGTCGGCTGCCTGCGCCGCAAGCCGTCCGGCCCGAGCTCGGGCAGCGGTACACGGCGCCACGCGACGACACCGAGCGGACGCTGGCCGAGGTCTGGGCCGAAGTGCTCGAGGTCGACCGGGTCGGCATCCACGACAGCTTCTTCGACCTCGGTGGCGACTCCATCCGCACCTTGCAGGCGATCGGCCGCGCCAAGGAACGCGGGCTGGCGATCAGCCTGCAGGACTTGTTCACCACCCCGACGATCGCGCGGCTCGCGGCGCGCGCCGAGCCGGTCGCCGAGGAAGAACGGGTGCGGGAGCCGTTCTCGCTGATGTCGGCGGAAGACCGGGAGAAGCTGCCGGACGGGCTGGAGGACGCGTACCCGATGTCGGTCCTGCAGGCCGGAATGGTCTACCACATGACACTGGACCCGTCGAATCTGCCATACCACAACGTCAACGTCTTCCGCGTCCGCGCTCCCTTCGACGAGGCCGCGTTCCGCCAGGCCACCAGGGATGTGGTCGCCCGGCACAGCATCCTGCGCACGGCGTTCGACCTGAGCCGGTTCAGCGAGCCGATGCAGCTGGTGTACCCCGCTGCCGAGTTGCCGATCGAGGTGTCGGACCTGCGTCACCTGTCCGAAGCGGAGCAAGAGCGCCGGCTGCTCGGCGTGCTCGACCGGGAGCGGCACAATCCGTTCAAAGTGGACGAGGCGCCACTGTTGCGCTACCAGCTGCACCGGCGTTCGGACGAGGAATTCCAGTGGACGATCACCGAGCACCACGCGGTGTTCGACGGTTGGAGCCTGTTCTCCACCCAGGCCGAGACGTTGCGCCGGTACGTGGCGCTGCTGCGGGATCCGGACGCGCCTGCGCTCCCACGACCTGCCGCGCACTTCCGCGACTTCATCGAGCTGGAGCGGGAAGCCATCGCTTCACCTGAGCAGCGCGACTTCTGGGCAGGCAAGCTCGCGGATCGCCTCCCGTTCCAGCTGCCGCACTGGGGAACCGGCCCGGACGGGCCGGCACCGGGCGCCACGTACGACACGCCGACCGAAGGCGAGGTCGTCGACGGGGTGCGCCGCTGGAGGTTCACCTCCACCCGCGACGCCGCCCACCGTTCCACGGACACGCTGATCCCGCAGGATCTGTGCGAGGCCGTGCTCACCGTCGCCGCGATCGCCGAGGTCCCGGTGAAGACGGTGCTGCTGGCCGCGTACCTCAAGGTGCTGAGCCTGCTCAGCGGCCGTGCGGACGTGATGGCCGGGGTGAGCACCCACGGGCGCTCGGAGGACGTCGACAGCACCGAGGTGCGCGGGATGTTCCTGAACATCCCGCCGGTGCTGGTCACGGTTCCGGGCGGGACCTGGCTGGACCTGATCCGCCGCACGTTCGCCGCCGAGCAGGAGATGCTGCCCCACCGCCGCTACCCCTACGCACACATGCAGTGGGATGCCGGGTCGCGCTCAAGGCTGTTCGACACCTCGTTCCTGTACAACCACTTCCACGTGATGAGCGACGTACTCGACGCCGGTGTCGAGATCCGTGACGGCAGGGTGGCGCACCAGGCCGAATACCGGGTGGAGCCGAACAGCTTCAGCGTCAACGCGGGCGTACTGCGCAACCCGCGGTCGAACCAGATGCTCTGGCGAGTCGACTACTACACCGGCAAGGTGTCCGACGAGCTCGCCGAAGCCGTGCATCGCTACTACATCGCAGTGCTGCGGGCGATGGCCAGGCCGGAGGAGCCGCAGAAGGGCTTCTCGCCGCTGGCGCCCGCCGAGCTGGACCGGCTGGTGTCGGAGTGGAACGGATCCCGGGCCGGGCTCGGTCCGGACCGGTGCCTGCACGAGCTCGTCGGCGAGCAGGTCAGGTCGGCGCCGGAGGCCGTCGCGGTGACGGACGGGAACGTCCGGCTCAGCTACCGGGACTTGTCCGAGCGGGCCGATCGGCTCGCCGCCCGGCTGCGCGAGGCCGGCGCCGGGAAGGGCTCGGCCGTGGCCGTGGAACTGCCGCCCGGCGCGGACCTGGTGGTGGCCGTGCTGGCCGTCTGCCGCACCGGCGCCGCGTTCCTCCTCGCGCCGGCCGGAAAGGGCGCCGGCCAGCAGCGGGTGAGTGCGCTCGTGACGGTCGCCCCGGACGGACACCCCGCCGTGCGCGCGGCTGGGGCCGGCACCGGGCCGTCGGCGACCGCACTGTGCGACGTGGATCCGATGGACCCGGCGTGCGTGGTCGGCGGCCAGGCGATCGCACACCGGGCGCTCACCGGATATCTGGTGTGGGCGCGGCGCGAGTACGGTGAGCGGCTGGCCGGCGGCGTGCCGATGCTCGGCCTGCCGACGTCCGCGGCGGAGCTCTCGGCGATCTTGCTGGGCCTGGTGACGGGCGCCGGCGTGCGCGTCGTCCGCGACGGTGTCGCCGGGCTGGTCCGGCAGGCCCCCTACGGACTGCTCAGCCTGACTCCGGCCCGGCTCGCGGACGTCTCGTCCACGGTGGGCCGCGAAGCCGCCACCGGGCTCGCGGGGACGATCGTCGTGCACGGTGACGCTTTCCCGGCCCGGGTCCTCGAGGCTTGGCGCGCGCTCGCGCCCGATGTCCCCGTGTACCACGAGACCCATTTGCTCGGCGGGGTGTGCGTCTTCCGCGCCGGCGCGAGCGGCTGGTCGGCGCGCGTTCCGGCCGGGCGGCCGATTCCCGGTGTTTCGGCCTATGTCCTCGGTGAGGACCGCGAGCTCGTACCGCCCGGCGTCGCGGGGGAGCTGTGCTTCGGCGGGATCGAGGTCGTGGGCGAGCCGTCCGTCGCCGGTCCGATCGACGGCGAGCGGCTGCGCACCACCGGCAAGCAGGCCCGCTGGCTGCCGGACGGGCAGCTGGACGTGCTCGACGAGGCCGCCGTCAGCGGCGTTCCCGTCGACGTGACCGCACTGGCCGCGGCGTTGTGCCGGCAGCCCGGAGTTCGCGACGCGGTCGTGACCGTCGAACGGGGCGGCCTGATCGCGTACTACGTCGCCGGGCAGGAAGTTCCGCTGCCGGATGCCGTGGCCGCGCTCGCCGCGGAGGTACCGGCCGGCGTCGAACTCGCCGCGCTGCACCGGATCTCCGAGATCCCCACGACCTCCAGCGGGCTGGTGGATCGCGTCGCGCTCACGGCGGCGGTCGAGCGGCGGACCCCGCGTGCGGGAGGCGGTTCGGCGCCGGTGGGCGAGCTGGAGCTCGAAATCGCCGGCATCTGGAGCGACCTGCTGCGCGTACCGGTCACGGATGTGACGGCGGACTTCTTCGAAATCGGCGGGCAGTCGCTCAAGGCGGCGCAGCTGCGGGACCGGATCAACGCCCGCTATGCGGTGGAGCTTCCTCTCGTCACCTTCTTCCGGGCCCGGACCGTGCGTGCCCTGGCCGACCGCATTGGAGCAAACCGATGAGCACACCGTTCGCCGTCACGTTCGCCGAGCCGCTGACCGAGTACCACGCGGACGACCTGCGGCGGCACGTCTACTACGTCAGCGAAGACATCAGGGAATTCCGCCTCATCCGCGGAAACGGCGGGGTCGCGGGCGTGGAGATCTCCCTGGCCGACGCCGGCCGGGCCGAGGAGGTGGCCGAGAAGGTCCGCCGCCTGGTCGTCGACGACATCCTCCGGCGCCGGGAGGTGCCGAACAAAGTCGTGTGGCGGTTGCCGGAGCACGGGGAGTACGCAGCCGACACCGCCGGACGGCTGCGCGCGACGCAGGCGGCCACCACCACGGCACCCGGGCTGACCGCGATCAGCGGGGCGCCCTTGGCGCTCCTGGAGTACTTCGACGGCCGGTTCCGGGCGATGGCCGCCGAATGCGGCGCGACCGAGGTGCGCTACCCGACCCTGATCCCGACCGAAGTGATCGACCGCTGTGGGTACATCGCGTCGTTCCCGCAGCTGATGATGTTCGCCACGCGGCTTCGCGGTGACATCGACAACTACCGTGCGTTCGCCGACCGGCACGCGCCGGGCGGTGACGTCGCCTCCTACGTGCTGGAGCACTCCGGTCCGGCCGACTACTGCCTGCCGCCGGCGACGTGCTTCCACGTGTACCACCAGCACGAAGGGATGCGGCTGCCGGCGGGACGCGCCGCGGTGACCGCCGCGGCCAAGGTGTTCCGCCACGAGTCGAAGTACGAGGACGGGCTGGAGCGCCTGTGGGACTTCACGATGCGCGAGATCGTGTTCATCGGCGACCGCGATCACGTCCGCGAGCGTCGGCAGGCCATGCTGGGAAACGTCCGTGCGTTCCTGGAGCGGCACGAGCTGAGTGGCCATTGCGAAGTGGCCAACGACCCGTTCTTCGTCGGCGCCGACTTCGCGGCGAAGATGACACTGCAGAGCCTTTCGGAGTCCAAGTACGAGCTGCGCCTCGGCGTCGCGGCCGATCGCACGATCGCCTGCGGGTCGTTCAACTACCACGACAGCTTCTTCACGTCGCGGTTCGACATCGGTGCGGCCGACGGAACCGAGCTGTCGACCGGGTGCGTGGCCTTCGGGCTGGAGCGGTTCGCCTACGCGTTCCTCTGCCAGCACGGCGTCGACCCGGCCGGCTGGCCGCCGGCGATCCCGGCGGAAGTCAGGTGCGCGTGACGGTGCTCGCCGAGGCCGGATTCCGGCGGCTCCTGATCGGCCAAACGGTGTCCAATCTCGGCGACACCGCGCTCTACCTGTCGCTGGGCATCTGGGCCAAGGACCTCACCGGAAGCAACAGCGCGGCCGGCGCGATCTTCCTGACGTTGACCTTGCCCGTCCTGTTCGCCCCCGCGGCCGGCAGCGTCGTGGACCGCGTGCGCCGCCGCCGGCTGCTGGTGGTGACGAACGTGCTGACCGGTGGCGTGGTACTGGGCCTGCTGGCCGTCGACTCCGTGCGGCAGCTGTGGATCCTCTACGCCGTCACCTTTTGCTACGGCGCGTCGGCGTTGTTCGTCGGAGCCGCGCGTTCGGCGTTGGTGAAGGAGCTGGTGCCCGACGAGAAACTGGCCGCCGCGAACGCCGCCCTGCAGGCGGCGAGCCAAGGTGTCCGCGTCCTGTCGCCACTGGCGGGCGCCGGGATCTACGCCGCGGTCGGCGGCAAGGCGCTGGCTGCGTTCGTCGCGATCCTGTTCGCCTTGGCGGCGGTGATCCTCGGCGGCATTCGCGTGACGGAGACGCCACCGGACGAGCGGGAGTCGTTCCGCCGGGAGTTCCTGGCCGGGTTCAAGCACATTCGCGCGGTCCCGCTGCTGGCGCGGGTGACGGCGGCGGGCGCGGGCGCGTGGGCGGTGCTGGGGTTCTTCGAGACGGTCATCTTCGCGGTGATCGACGCCGGCCTGCACCGGCCGCCGTCGTTCTTCGGCGTCATCACCAGCATCCAGGGCGGTGGGGCGATCCTGGGCGGCCTGGTGGCCGGACGGCTGTGCGCACGTCTCGGCGAGGACGGGCTGGTGGCGTTCGCCTTGGTCTCGTTCGGCGTCGGCAACCTCGCGCTCGCGTTCCCGGTGATGCCGGTGGTGGTGGTCGCCTCGGTGCTCAACGGGGCCGCGATGGTGTGGTTCGTCGTCGGCTTCAGCACCGCGATGCAGGCGCACACCCCGGTGCGGGTGCAAGGACGGGTCAACGCCGCGAGCAACATGGTCATCCTCATCCCGAACACGGCCTCGATCGCACTGGGCGCGGTTCTGATCACCGCCGTCGACTACCGCGTGCTGCTGGCCGCCACGGCTGCGGTGACCCTCGGCTGCGCCGTCGCGCTCTGGCGCGGCGCCGGGAAGCCGGTCAGCGGCCGGGCTGGTCGGCGACAAGCTTGGCGTAGGCGTCCACGATCGGCTTCTCCGGCCCGATGACGTCCGCGGGCAGCTCGTCCACCGCGAAGTACCGGCCCCGGCTCAGCTCGACGCCGTCGACCCGGAGCTCCCCGCCGAGCGGCTTGGCGGTGTAGGCGGCGGTCACGTTGAACACCTCGTCGCCGTGCGGGTAACGGAAGTAGTACTCGGGTCCGGAGAAGACCCCGAGCAGCGTGAGAGCCCCGAGCTCCAGCCCGGTTTCCTCGAGCACCTCCCGGCGGCCGACCTCCTCGAAGCTTTCGCCCGGCTCCATGAAACCGCCGGGCAGCCCCCAGCCGGCGATGCCGATCCGCTCGACCAGCAGCACCCGGCCGTCGTCGTCGAGCACGAGAACGGAAGTGCCGGGCAGGATCAGGGGCCGGGTGCCGACCACCGACCGCAGCTGCTGGATGTAGTTCACCGCTCGTCTCCCATGGTCGCCGCGATCTCGTGCCGGTGCGCGTATGCTAGCGCCATCGCTTCGCAGACGCGGTCGACGAGGTCGAATGGCATGTGTGAATACAGCGGCAGAGTGAGACACTTCCGGGTGATCATTTCGGTCACAGGCAGCTGTGCAGCGGATTCGGTGTAGGCCCGCTGCCGGTGCAGCGGTGGATCGAAGTACGTCCGGGTGCTGACGCCCTCCGCGGCCAGGGCGGCGGCCAGCTGGTCCCGGGAAAGCCCGAATTCCTCGTCCGTGACGAGCACGGTGAAGTCCTTGTAGACCGGTGTGGTGCCGTCGGGCACTCGCTGCAGCCGGACCGGCAGCGTGGCGAGCGTTTCGGCGTAACGGCCCGCCAGCCGGCGCCGGCGGTCCAACGTGGCGTCCAGCAACGGCAGGTTGCGCAACCCGATCGCGGCCGCGAGCTCGGTCATCCTGGCGTTGAGCCCGATCATCCGGCTGTCGTAGTCGCCGGGGTTGCCGTAGTTGCGGGCCAGCCGCAGTTCCGCGGCCAAGCCCGGATCGTTCGTCGCGATCAGCCCACCCTCCCCGGTGGACAGCGCTTTCGTCGGGCTCAGGCTGAACACTTCGGCGAGACCCTTCGAGCCGATCCGCGTGCCGTCCCGGTAGCGTCCGCCGAGCCCGTGCGCGGCGTCGAATATCAGCTCGGCGCCACGCGCCGCGGCCGCCTGGGCCAGCTCGTCTGCATCGCTGGGCACGCCGAAGGTGTGGACGCCGAGCACGACGGAGACGTCGTCGCCGGAGCAGTTGCGCACCGCTTGCGGGTCGAGGGTGAACGTGTCCGGTTCGCAGTCGGCGAACCGCGGCCGGAGGTCGTTCCAGCGCACGGCGTGCCCACTGGCCATGAATGTGAAGCTGGGCAGGATGACCGAGCCGGACGCGGAAAGACAACGCAGCACGAGCATCAGCCCGGTGGTGCAGCTGCTGACCGCGATGACGTCGTCGACGCGCAGGTACGCGGCTACTTGCCGCTCGAATTCGGCCACCGCCGGGCCGTTGGTGAGCATACCGCTGTCGAAGATCGCGCCGAAGTGGCCGAACAGCTCGTCGTCGGCGACGATGGTCGGGCGCGTCATCGGCAGCGGATCGGCCAGCAATGGCGGGCCACCGAGCACGGCGGGTCTGCGGCTCATCGCGTCGTTCCCTTCGCACCAGCGGTTTCCGGGCACTTGATTTCGATCCGGTCGGGCACGACGGCGCCGCAGATCCACGGCTGCCGGCCGGTGTAGGACCGGGCGAGTGCGCCGGCGGCGACCGGGACTTCGGTCTCGACCACGGCCAGCACACGCATCCCCTCCGCGGCGGGCAGCGCTGTCCAGCTCGCGGACCGTACCCCGGCGACTCCGGTCAGCAGGGCGCGCTGGGCGTCGTCGTCGATGCCGATCCCACTCGGATGCCCGTGCCTCAGCCGGGAAGCGCTCCTCAGCCGCGCGAGGGGGAGATCGTGGACCGGCAGGTCCGGGTGATCACGGAGCAGCCGCAGTACCCCGGACAGATCGGTCGCGATGTCGCCGGCGGCCCGGGCGGTCCAGATCGGTTCACCTGCGGTCACCCGCACGTGTGTCGTCGGTCCCTGCTGGACCTGGACGGCGAGGTCGGCAGTGGCCCTGGCGGGCACCACGCGCCGCCGCTGGACGTAGTCACCCGTCGGCGCGCGCATGCCGTCGTCGTGGACGAGGAAGTTGAGATCGAACGCCGGCCGGAACGCGACGCCACGCCGGACGCCGGGAGAGTCCAGCCACGCCAACAGCTCCGCGGCGTCGAAAACCCCCCGGGTGTGGGCGTCGATGCTCGCTTCGAGCACCAGCTCGGCACGGTGCCGGAGGGTGTCCCGTTGTTCGCCGTCGAGCCGGATGTAGACGGGCTGCGCCAGGTTGGCCACCGCTTCCTCGTCGGCAGGCTCGAGCCGATTGGCCGACACGGACCGGAACACCTGCCGGTCCTGTCCGGTGTAGACGCTCACCAGCGCGCTGAGCGCCGTCGCCCACACCGTGAACGCGGAGACGCCGACCTCGCGCGCGGCGGCCATGACTGCGTCCTGCACCCGGTCATCCGCCCGGCGCGCGATCCGCAGCTCCTCCTCGCCGGCACGGGTGTAGCCGCCGAAGGTGCACGCCCGGGGGGCGTCCGCGAGCCGCCTCTTCCAGAACTCGGTGTTTTCGCGGGTGGTCGCGACCAGCAGCGAGTCGGCGTAGTCGCTCGCCTGCCTGCGGTTCGCGGTGCCGGACAGCCGTTCTCCGTGCAGCAGGGCGGTGAGGTCCTGGTACAGCACGCCCTGGCTCACGCCGTCGGCGAACAGGTGCGTCACGGTAAGGATGACGCACCGCACCGACCCGTCCATGGTGTACAGCAGGCACCTGCCGGCGTGGATCCGGGGGTCCACCGGCGCTGGTTCGGCGACGGCGGTGTCCGGGATCTCGCCGAAGTGCCGGATCGGCCGCAGGACGACCTCGATCCCGTCCTGCGCTTCGGCGACCTCTTGCAGCGGGCGGCCGTCCCGGGTGAACACCAGGCGGGAGCGCAGCGCCTCATGCGCCGCCACCAGTTCGTCCAGTGCCGCCCGAGCGGTTTGCTCGGTCGTCCCGGCCGGCGGCTCGACCGCGACCGTGATCGTGTAGACCTCTCGAGCGGGAGTCCGGTACAGGCTGCGCCGCTGCGCGTAGTTCAACTCGAACCGCTTCACGCCGAGGTCCTCGGGTGGAGGGGGTGCCAGCGGTCCGAGCCGGCCTCCTGGAGCCGGAGCAACACCCTGGCCAGGTCGCGGGCGTATCCCGGTTCCGGCTCGGCCGCGAGCACGGCTGCGGCCAGGGCCGCCACCGTCGGCCGCTGGTAGATCTGGAGCGGATTGACCGGGATGCGCATTTCCGAGCGCAGCCAGGCCACCAGCCGGGCGATTTCGAGCGAGGTGCCGCCGAGCGCGAAGAAGCTGTCCCCGGTGGCGATCCCCGCCGGCTCCCGCCGGAGCAGGTCCGCCCACAGCCGGATCAGCAGGCGTTCGAGGTGATCCGGCTCCGCGTCGACGTCGCCGGCCGGCTCGTCCGGGACTTCCGCTGCCGGCTCCGGTCGTCGGGCGGCCGGCCGCTCGCGGTGCGGGTCTGCGCACGCGTGCTCCAACGTGTCGAGCAGATCACCCGCGAAGCGTTCCGCGTCGGCGGTGTCATAGCGCCCGCAGTCGTAGGTGAGCGTGCCGCGGAACCGGGCGCCGCACTCGGTGATCGTGACGGCGAGGTCGTACTTCGCGGTCCCGGTGTCCACCAGCCGAGGTGTCCAGGACAGACCTCCGGCGGTCACCGGCTCCGGCTCCGGCGAAAGTTCGAAGAGAACCCGGAAGAACGGCAGCGCGTTCAGTTCGCGGTCCGGTGCCAGCCGGCGGACCAGCACGTCGAAGGGCACTTCCTGGTGGGCGAAAGCACCAAGGACGGCGGGTTTCGCCTTGGCGACCAGCGCGGCGAACGTCGCGTCGGCGGGGACCGGGAACCGCAGCGGAAGGAGGTTGAACACCGGGCCGATGATCGGGGCGACGTCCGCCCGTTCCCGGTTCGCGGCGGTCGTGCCGAGCACGACGTCCTCCCGGCCGGTGCGGGCGTTGAGCAGCGCGGCCATGGCGGTCGCGAGCACGGTGAACGGAGTCGCCGCCAGCTCCCTGCCGAGTTCGCGGACCCCCGACGAAAGCTTGTCCGTCAATTCGAAGCGCACGAGGCGCCCACCGGAACCGCTGTGCCCGCTCGGCGCCACGGTGACGGGATCCGGCGGTACCCCGGCCAGTGCGTCGGCCCAGTAGGCGACGGAACCGGCGAACGTTCCGTCTTCGACCGCCGATTGCTGCTGGGCGGCGAACGCGCCGAACGGCGTGGGCGGCTCCGGCAGCGCCGGTTCGCCGCCACCGGCGAACGCGGTGTACGCCTCGACCACCTCCGTCATGAGAGCCCGGGTCGACCAGGCGTCGCCGACGAGATGGTGCATCGTGAGCAGCAGGATGTGTTCCCGTGCGGAAAGCCTGAGCAGATCCGCACGCGCGAGCGGGCCGTGCTCGAGGTCGAACGGCCGGCGCGCGTGGTCGGCGAGGGTCGCTTCGGCCAGCTGCGCGCGTGATCCGGGTGCGACGCGACCGAGATCGTGCTCGGCCACCGGAAGCCACGGGTCCGGCCGGACGACCGGGTTGGGCCGGCCGTCCCGGGCGGGGAACGCGGTGCGGAGGATTTCGTGCCGTGACATCAGCAGGTCGAGCGCGCGCAACAGCGCGCCGCGGTCCAGCGCGCCGCGAATGTCCAGCGCCCACGGCATGTGGTAGGTCGCGGTGCCGGGACGCCATTGTTCGGCGAACCAGATGCGTTCCTGGCTGGCCGAGGCCCGCAGATCGGCGCCGGGATCCAGCGCGGGCCGCCGCACGGCGCCGGAGTCGCCGGCCCCGATGACGGCTTGAGCGGCCTGGCGGATGGTCGGCACGGAGAACAGGACATCGACCGGCAGTTCGACGCCCAGCCGGTCGCTCAGCACCGCGGCGACCGCGAACGCCTGCACGGAACTGCCGCCGAGGGCGAAGAAGTCTTCGTCGAGACCGATCTCCGCAACCCCGAGCGTCGAGGCCCACAGCTGGGTGAGTGTCCGTTCGACATCGGTGGCTGCCGGAGGGTCCTCGGTGGATCGGGTGGGGGTGGTCATCGGCGGTCCTCCTCAGCGGCGTGCTGTCGAGTCGTCCGGTCGGCGCGGTGGGCCCTGCTCGACGAGTGCGAACGAGGCGGCTGTCACTGCCGCTCGCGCGGCGGAAAGCGCTTCGTCGAGCAACCCGGCCCGGCCGGCCGAGGTGAAGGCCAGTGCAGCCCGAGACGCGCTCTCCACGAGGCAGAGCAGTGTTTCGTGCCGCGCGTCGGCGCGGTCTCCCTTGCGTAGCGCGGTCGCCAGGTCGGTGAGCTGTGCAGCGACTGCGCCGATATCGGGGTCGATGTGCATGGATTCTCCCGGCGAAGCGTGTTCACCCCGACGATATGCGCGATGCGCGCCGGGCCGCTTCACCCGTTCGACCAGCCGTTCCTCGACCATGGGACAGGCCCGGCCTATCCGGCCGAACCGCGGGACACGAGACCGTTCCGGTACGCGAACGCCACCGCCTGGAGCCGGTCACGCAGATCCAGTTTGCGCAGCGTTTGCGACATGTGGTACTTGACGGTCGGCTCGCCGATGTTCAGTTCGTCGCTGATCTCCTGGTTGCTCATCCCGGTGGCGAGCAATTCCAGGACCTCCAGTTCGCGTGGCGTCAGGTTCTCGAGCGCGATATTGCCGACCGGCGTCGGGGCGTGGCCGAAGGTGTAGTCGAGGACGTCGCTGACCACTTCCGGAGCGAGATACCGGTTCCCGTCGTGGATGGCCTTGATCGCCCAGATCAGCTCGTCGACGTCGCAGGTCTTGAGCAGGATGCCCGAAGCTCCCAGGCGCAGTGCGGTCAGTATGTCGTAGTCGACATGGTCGACGATCAAGGCTATCGCCGTTTTTCCGCCGGCCGGAACCCGGGCGTCGACGCAGGTGATCCGTTCGGTGAACGAGATCACGTTCAGCCCGGTAAGCCCGATGTCGCAGAGAACAACGTTGGGTTTGAGGGCGCGCGCGGCCCGCACGGCCTGCCCGCCGGACGCGGTTTCGCCCACCACCCGCAGCCCCGGATATTCCGAGAGGGTGGTCTTCAGGCCGATCCGGCTGAGCGGCTGTGAATCGCAGAGTAGGATTTCGATCGAGCCGTCGTCCTGAACCGGCGGGCAGTCGGCAACAGTCATCGCTTCCCCTTATGTGTCCGTCACGCCCGGACCGCTGCGGTACCGAGCGGCTTTCGCGCCCCAAAGTTCGGCGATCTGGCGCAACGCGGTCTCGCCGGTGCTCGAGAACCCGGTCGACGTCCAGCCGGGAGGCACCGCGATGTCGTGTGGCCAGATGCAGTAGCAACCGCTGTCGTTGACGATGACCCGGTAGTAATGCGATGACACTGCTATCACCAGCTAAGCCTTTGTGCTCCCACGATCACGACGGTAATGGACGGGCGAGAGCCGTTTCAAGGTCGCTGACCCCCTCGGGGAACGCGGTCGCAGCGAAGGTCGTAGCCGGTATGTGACCAAAGTCGTAGTCGATAGTCGCCGATCCGTGCCGTTGACGACGTCAAGGCTATTCATAGCACAATAAAATATGGCAAATCATACTCTTATCAATCCGCTGAATATTTCTCGAACTGTCCGGATGGCGTGGCTGGAGGCGCGACCGGTGGTACAGTTCGTCTTCCAATTGAGATTCGCCAGCGGTTTCGTTCTCGCCGGTGTTGCGCGCGGAGAATTCACCCTGGGGTTGTCGGCGTTTGCGGGCGCAGCGGGATGGCTCGCCGCGACGTGGGCAATTTACTTGATGAACGGCATCGCCGACGTGGTCGAGGATCGCGTCAACGGTTCGACGCGACCGATCGCTCGGGGCAGCCTCCCGGTGACCTCGGCGACAGCGGCCTGCTTCCTGCTGGCCGTGGGCGCGCTCGGGTGCTGTGCGCTGGTGTCGTTCCGCATGGTGGTGCTGGTGCTGCTCATGCTCGCCGTCGGCTGGGCGTACTCCCTGGGGCCGTGCCCGTTGAAGATGACCGTGCCCGGCTTCTTGGTCTCGGTCACGGCACTCGGACTGCTGACCTACTCGGCGGGTGGCTGCGCGGCCGGCGGCGATTGGGATACCCCGTTGCTCCCGTTCGGGCTGGTCATGTCGTTGTGGATGGGTCTGGTCGGCTGGACCAAGGACCTTTCCGATCTCAAGGGTGACCGGGCGGCCGGGCGGCGGACCCTGCCGGTGCTGCTCGGCGAGCGTCGAGCCCGGACGGTGATGGCGATCGCGGTGACCGTGGTGGGCTGGGGGTTCTTCGCCGCGGCCGCGGTTGCGGGCGGGCATCTGCAGCCCGCCGCCGCCGTGGTCTGCTGCGGGTCGGTGGTCGTCGCGGTGCTCCTGCTCGCGCCCGTCCGCCGGCCCGGCCGTTCTGTCCGGCGGCGTCCGTATCGCGCCTTCATGACTACGCAGTACGCAGCTCACGTAACGCTGCTGTTGTCGAACATGCCATGACGCGGCAGATTCTTTCCCGGGTATTGAAATGAGGGCACTCGCATGGTGTAATTCGTTATCTGGGTTAATCCTGCTGATGGGGGCGATGTGGTGGGCCTTGAGTTCACGTCGGCAGTCCGGCAAAGAGCGATGGAAAGACTGTCCGAGCGTCTGCGGGTTTTGCGCAGTCCATTGGTCGCGACCGAACGCGCATCCGCGCAGCTTCGCTATCAGCTCGGGTCCGTGCTCGACGATGCGGAACACCCGGGTGATCCCACCATCGCGACAGATTTGCGCACGGCGCACCTCGCGGACGAGATCGGCGCCACTCGGGCGATGCTGGGTGTGCATCCGGTCGAATCGGTACGCGTGGCGATCGAGATGTTCGCGGTGTTGTTGCCCTTGGTGGTCCGGGAAGTGCGGGCGAGCGGTGGCGATGACGACGCGCTGTGCGAGGCAGCCGGCACGCTGGAGGCGTCGATCATGCGCCGGGTTGGCCTCGGCGCCGTGTCGTATGCCAGTTACTTGCTGAAAAAGGTGAACAACTCGCACCGCGACGAACGGAACCGGATCGCCCGGGAGCTCCACGATCGCGTCGCGCACTCGATCGGCGTTGCCATGCAGGAATTGGAGCTGCACGAAATCTACGTGAAGCGGGATTCGGATCGAGCGAGGCAGAAGATTTCTGCGGCCCGTGCACTGATGGAGGAAGCACTCGCCGCCGTGCGCGAGACCGCTCAGGAGCTGCACGATTCGGCCAGCGACCACGGTGGTCTGCGAAAAGCGCTCTCGGACTATGCCGCGGCGCACGTCCCGGCCGGCATCGAAATGATTACCGCCCTCAGTGGCGATTTGGCCACGATGCCGCTCGCGGTGTCCGAGGAACTGTACATCATCCTGCGTGAGGCGATCCGGAACGCCGTGCAGCACGCGGGCCCGCGCACCATCCGCGTGACCGTCGAAGTGCGGGAAAGCAAGGCGTTGGCCAAGGTCGAGGACGACGGTTGCGGATTCGACGTCACCATGACCGGCTCCGGTATCGGCTTGCGGTCGATGAGCGAACGCGTCGAACTGCTCGACGGGCACTTCATGATCACGAGTGCCGAAGGCTCCGGGACCACGGTGTCGATCACGATCCCGGTTCCGGGCGCGTCGTGACCGGGCCGGACCGGCGGGTCACCGTGGTCGTCGCCGACGACCACACCCTGTTCCGTCAAGGCATCCAGGAACTGCTGATGACGGATCCACGCTTGCGTGTCCTCGGTGAGGCGTCCACCGGTGACCAGGCCATCGCCCTGGTTCAGGACACTCGGCCGGACGTCCTCCTGCTCGATGTCCAGATGCCGGGCCCCGGCGCCAAATCCGTGATCACGCAGCTGAAACAGCACTGCCCTTCGACAGCGGTCGTCATCCTGACGATGCATGATTCCCCGGCGGTCGTGGGCGACCTGCTGGACAGCGGTGCCGCCGCGTACCTGGTGAAGAGCATCGGGTGCGAGGAACTGGTGGCTACGGTGCACTCGGTGAGCCGCAGCCGGCACAACGTGGTCCTTTCGGTCCCGCGAGCGACCATGAGGTCCCTCGAACATGCCCGGAACCAGCAGGACCTGCTGTCGAAACGCGAGGTGCAGGTACTTTCGCTGGTCGCCATGGCCATGAGCAACGCCCAAGTCGCGACCCGGTTGTACATCAGCGAGGGCACGGTGAAGCGCCACCTCACCAACATCTACGCGAAGCTGAACGCCACGTCCCGGGTCGACGCGATCAAGAAGGCGGTCGCGGCCGGCATCCTTCCTGACATCACCGCCAACCCCTGACGCGGCGACACGCGGCCGTGAATGGACCCGCGAAGCCGGGCGAGCCGCCGATGCGGTACCCGCTCCACCGAGGATGGCGGCCGCCAGAACCCCGACGAGTTCGACGGCGGACAAGAAGCGCGTTTTCGGTCTGCCGAATCTTCTCACCGGACGTCTCCTGCTCCGTTGATCAGTTGCACGCCAGTCGTTCACCTCCCTCACTGCCGGCCCGGGGATACGGTTTACCGAGATTCTCTCGGTTCACCCGATCGGCGTAGCACTGTCGCAGCCCGGGGCGTCGGCGAACGGGTGGCTCCCGGTGCACTGTCACGTTCGAGGCGCGTGCGGCGATGGTCATGGTCGCGATGTTCGACGTGATGCCGAAGGTCATCCGGTCGCAGTAGGTGAGCACGGCCACGCCGACGCGTAGCTGCAGCGCGATCGGGACGTAGGGGGACAACTCGGCAGCGACAGCGGCCGCCGCGGCCCGGGATGTTGGTGGCCACGTGACGATGTTGCGCTGGGGGGTCTTCGCGGCCGCGCGCACGGCCCAGGCGATCGGGGCGTTGAACCTCTTCGGGCAGAACGCGGGAGAACTGTCGGCCGACAACGTCGACCGGTAGCGGCGGGAGCATCAGCGAGATCTGGTTGTCGACGACATCGTGGTCCCCGGCCGCCCGGACGGAGACCGGCACGAGCGCGCGGACGCTGTCGGCCACCGGAAGCCACCGCCGGTCCGGGCTGAGCAGCTGCTTCCCGAGAGAACCGAGCCGGGAGAATGGGCTGCTCGCCAGCTCGGCGAGCGCGGTGCGCAGGAGCTGCGCGGTGCCCGGTTCCGCGGTGGGTGATCCGTCGTCGCCCGGGGCGGGCAGCCCGACCCGGAAGAAGTGTGAAGTTCTCGTCTTCGACCTACATCGGCGCGCTGAGGTCGAACGGCACCCGCCGGATCTTCTGCCGGTACCGGGGCACCATGGGAAGCCGGGCTGAGCTGTTCTATATTGTCCTCAATGGACTGTCCGGGTTGACGGCTATGCGACGACTGACGTCGCGAGGGCCGGACGAGGGCCGGAAAGCAGGGTCTCCACGCTGTCCTCGTTGCCCCGGTGCGCCGCGGTCATCAGCATGCGCTGGGCGAGATCCGGGTCGGTGCCGGGCGGGATGACGAGCAAAGTCACCTGGTGCCGGCCCCAGGCACCGATGACGGTCACGGTGCCGCTGTGCTGGGAACGGAAGCCCTCGAGGCGGACGTCGCCGCCGTCGAACGCCAAGCGACGTCCGGTGGACGGCCACGCCGCGAGGTTGAACGTGACCCGTTCGATTCCCCCCCCAGCCGGACGGCCAGCACGGCCAGGATCGGCGGCAGTTCGGCGGTCAGGTCCCGGGATGTGGGCCACCAGGCGCCGTCGACGTAGCCTGTCGTCGGTGCTTTCGGCTTCAGCCGCAGCCGTGGTGAGTGCGATGCGTGTTCGTCGGCCGCCAGGGCGAACCGTGCGGCGACAGTCATGTGCGGGACCGACTTCATGTCGGTGCTCCCGTCCCCGGCCATGCGAACCGGGCCGGTCTGGGTCCGAGGACGACGTAGGCTTGAGCACCCGCGTGCGAAATGCTCCCGGACACTCCCGAAGATACACGCATCCCCCTGGATCGCGTGCCGGGAAACGAAGTTGGGCTGAACGATCAGGCTCACCGGTACCGGAAGGCGGTATGCTCCGGAGGACAGCGCCGAAGTGCCCAGTCCCCGCTCTTGCGACGACCGCCAGCCGAAGACCGGAAGTCCGCGCCGGGCCCGCGCAGTGTCCGATGTGGTACGAGCCGGCCGGCGATGCCGGGAGTGAACTCATGAAACTCAGCGCGCTGACCATACGCCGTAGCCATGACGTTGCACCGGAACCATCGGTGCTGGTCATGTTCGGCCCGCACGGGACACCGTCGTCCACGCCGGGCCTGAAGCTGTCGGAGGAGCTGATCGGCCGCACGGCAGTCCTGGCTCTGGCCGGCGAGTTCGATCTGGACACCGCGCCCGAGGTCGACCGGGCCATCGATGTGGTCCTGCGCCGGTGCCCGCGGCGGCTCGTGGTGGACCTTTCGCAGGTCTGTTTCCTGAATTCGGCGGGGCTCGAGGTGCTGCTCGCCTGCCACCGGCGTGCCGCCCCGCGCACCGAGCTGCGCATCGTGGCGACGACGCGGTCGACGTGGCGGCCGTTGCTGATCGCCCGGCTGCACGAAACCCTGGTCATCCACACCTCGCGCGCGGCCGCCGTCGCCGCCCCCGTGCCCAGGCGTGTGCTCCTGCACCCCGCCGGCCGAGCCCAGGAGCAGCAGGGCGTGGTCGTTGGTCGCGGAGACCGCGGTTGAGGATGCCCGCACTCGTTGCCGAGTACGTTGCCGCAGGTGAACGCGACTCGGGGTGAAGGTGAGGTTGTCGGTCGGGCCGACCTCGGCAATCCGGAACAACCCCTGCCCCAGCAGCGACACATTGGTGACGGTCGCGGGGCCGATCATCTCGATCGGGGTGATGATCTCCGGGAGCGCGTTCGCGGCGCCGCCGTGGGTGTGACCGGACGCCCGGGTGGAGGTGATGCGTGGTCTGGGGAATGCTTTGCTGGGTAGAGGCGACCGGAGGACCAGGCGATGAGCGTGGCGCGGGATCAGCTCGATGAGCAGGTTGTGGCCCGGCGGGTGGATGAGGTCACGAGTGCGTTGGAGCGGCGCCGAGCGGTTCGTCGCGGACGTCTCCAGAGCCCCTGAATAAGTCCAGACGGCCAGTTCCGGAGACGGCGGTTGCCCCCTGAAAGGCGCTCGCGCCTCGCGTAAACCCGTGACTGGGTAGCCGCACACCGAAGTTGGACAAGCCGTGCTAGCGATAAAGGCACAGAGCAAGGATTGGGCAGAGCCCGCGCTGGTGATCAAGCGCGCTGTGCAGCGTCCTGGCTCTGGCTGCGGTCGGCACGCGGCGCGGGGCCGCGTGCCGAGTGGGGGTGTCAGTCGCCGGTGGTTAGTTGGGTGTTGTGACGGCGGGCTTCGTGGAGCTGGTCTTCGAGGGTGATGATGCGGCAGGCGGCGTCGACGGGGGTGCCCTGGTCGACCAGTTCCCGTGCGCGGGCGGCGAGGCGCAGTTGGTGGCGGGAGTAGCGGCGGTGCCCGCCGGTGGAGCGTT